>NZ_LT594621.1:0-1249628 GCF_900091655.1 Culturomica massiliensis | reverse complement strand
ATCCGACCCTGATGGCGGCAGATATTCTCATACACAATGCGGACAAGGTGCCGGTAGGAAAGGATCAGGAACAGAATATGGAGATGGCCAGGAAATTTGCCCGTCGTTTTAATACGATTTATGAGGTAGATTATTTTAAGGAGCCTCAGTCTTATTCTTTCGGTGGTGAAGCTGTTAAAGTTCCCGGATTAGACGGTTCCGGAAAAATGGGGAAGTCGGAAGGCAATGCTATTTATTTGTTGGACGAGCCGGCTGTGATTCGTAAAAAGGTGATGAAGGCCGTTACGGATAGCGGTCCGACGGTGCCGAACAGTGCAAAGCCCGAAGCGATAGAAAATTTGTTTAAAATGTTGAAGATCGTTTCTTCTGCCGATACATATGATTACTTTAACGATAAGTACAATGCTTGTGAAATTCGTTACGGTGATCTGAAGAAACAATTGGCCGAAGATATTATTGTGTTCACGACACCGATCCGGGAGCGGATTTTAGAGATTTCTTCGGATGTGGCCTATATGGACAGAGTTGCAGCGGAAGGAGCAGAGAGGGCGCATTGCAGTGCAGATAAAACCATTCGGGACGTTCGAAAAATTATTGGCTTTAAATAATTATGTACGAATATATAAAAGGGGCACTCGTGGAGGCGGGCCCGACATATGCCGTTGTTGATTGTGGAGGAGTCGGATATTGGCTGAATATCTCCGTTAATACATATTCTAAAATTTCTGCGGAAAAAGAGGTGTGTTTGTACGTGCATCTGATTGTGCGTGAAGATGCGCATTTGCTGTATGGTTTTTACAGCAAGGAGGAACGAGTGTTGTTCCGGCAACTGATATCCGTATCCGGGATTGGTGCGAATACGGCAAATGTGATGTTGAGTTCGATGACGGTGGATGAAATTGTCGGGGCGATTCGGACCGGGAATGATGAAGCGATTCGGAGAGTGAAAGGAATCGGGACGAAAACAGCTCAACGGGTTATTATCGAGTTGAAAGATAAAGTAGGTACGAGCGGGGCTGCTGAAAGCTTTGTTTTTGCATCGGGAGCGGTGAAGGAGGAAGCTTTGGCGGCTTTAGTTATGTTAGGATTTGTTAAGGCTCAGGCGTCGAAAGTGTTGGATAAAATTGTTGCAGGAGGTGGCAATAGGACGGTTGAAGAGCTGATAAAGTTGGCTTTAAAGCAGCTATAGTCTGGCTTTAGGGTGTGTAATAAGGAAGGTTGGAATGGAGAAACCGGGTTGGTTTTTTATTTCCAATGTTCAATGATCTTGGGATGTATGCGATTTTTGGTGGTGTTCTTATTTGTCCTGTTCGGGATGTTGTTTGCTGTTTCCGGGAAAACGATGTTTTTGCCGGTAGAGGGGATGCCATACCCGGAATATCCGGCAACAGGTCGCGATACGTTACAGTTTCCCATCCGGGAAAGTGCGGATAATGAAATCCGCCGGAATGTCCCTCCTTCTTCTTTGTTTTTAAAAAAACCTTCCAATGTAAGGGATACGGTGGTTTATGATCCTACAACCAAGCGTTATGTGGTTATGACGTTGATCGGGGATAAGTATGAATATTCGCGCCCTTATTCTTTGACGTTGGATGAATATGTTAATTTGCAGACAAAAAATTCTTTATACGAGTATAATCGTCGGCAAATTCAACAAGGCAATAAATATGATTTTAAAGAACTGGTATCTCATTTACAATTCCTGGATAAAATTCTGAACCCTATTTTTGGAAAAGATAAGGTAAAAATTAATGTACAGGGATCGGTAGAACTGACTTTGGGAGCGAAGATCAACAAAGTAGATAATCCGACTTTACCCATTGATTTGAGGAAGACCACGACCTTGGATTTTGATGAGAAAATTCAGTTTAACATAAACGGTAATATCGGCGACCTGATTAATCTGGACTGGAGTTACAATACGGAGGCGACTTTCGATTATGAGAATATGTTGAAGTTGAATTACGAAGGGAAGGAGGATGATATTGTCAAAAAAGTGGAAGCGGGTAATGTGTCTTTGCCTTTACCGGGGACATTGATTACGGGAGGCCAAAATCTCTGGGGATTCCGTACGGATTTGCAATTCGGTAAATTGACGATGTCTTCTATATTCACGCAACAGAAGAGCGAATCGAATATGGTCACTTTGGATAAAGGGGCGCAGAAGCAGGAATTTGAGGTGTCTGCCCATAATTATGAGGCTAATAAGCACTTCTTTTTGTCGAAATATTTCCGGGATACCTATGATGCGGCTCTGGCAAAACTGCCGATCGTCAACAGTGGGGTTACGATCACTAAAGTAGAGGTATGGGTTACCAATAAAAGTTCCCGGTTTGAGCAGGCCCGGAATATTGTTGCATTCGTGGATTTGGCCGAGAGTGCCCGGAATATTTCAAATCCTTTGTTTCAAGCCGGGGGAAGTATTTATCCGGATAATCAAACGAATAATTTGTACAGTAAAATGGACGGACAATATTCCGGTATCCGGGATATTAACCAGGTTACGAATACATTGGCTCCATTGGCTCCGGGATTTGCTTCGGGAAAAGATTATGAAAAAGTAGAAAATGCCCGTTTGCTGGATGCTTCTGAATACATACTGAATGACAAACTGGGTTATATTTCATTGAATCAGGCTCTGAATGCCGATGAGGTGCTGGCTGTTGCCTACGAATATACGGTAAGGGGGCAAATATATACGGTCGGTGAACTGACCTCGAATGCGCTTGCTGCTCCTTCCACTCTTATCGTCAAGATGTTGCGCAGTACGACTCAAAGTCCGGCAATGCCGACCTGGGACTTGATGATGAAGAATGTTTATAATATCGGTAGCTATAATTTAAGTGCCGATGAGTTTGTGCTGGATGTTCTGTATCAGAATGATAAGGCGGGAACGAAAGTGAATTACTTACCGGCCGGGGATATTAATAATAAAATTTTATTGTCGGTATTGAATCTGGACCGGTTGAATTCCCAATTGGATGCGATTCCTGACGGACGTTTTGACTATATAGAGGGAGTGACGGTATATTCCAGTAAAGGACGGATTGTTTTTCCGGTATTAGAGCCTTTCGGTTCCTATTTGCGGAAGAAGATCAACAATAATAGTGCTGCGAATCAATATGTCTTTGAGGAGTTGTATACGATGACTCAGAGCGATGCCGAGAAAAAGTCGGAAAAGAATAAATATTATTTAAAGGGGAGTTATAAGTCTTCGACGTCCTCTGAAATTTCACTCGGCGGCGGGGATATACCGCAGGGATCGGTAAAGGTTGTAGCAGGAGGTGTCGAGTTGTTGGAAAATATCGATTATATTGTCGATTATACAATGGGAACCGTGAAGATTATCAACCAGTCTTTACTGGAGGCCGGTACTCCGATCACGGTAAAAAGTGAGAATCGCTCGATGTTCGGTATGCAGACGAAGACCCTGATCGGTACTCATCTGGATTATAAGTTTAACGATAAGTTCAATATCGGGGCTACTATTATGCATATGAGCGAAAAGCCGCTCACTCATAAGGTGAATATCGGTGATGAGCCGATTTCGAATACGATATGGGGATTAAATGCTTCTTACAATACGGAATCGGGACTTTTGACGACGTTGGTCGATAAATTGCCTTTTATCAATACGAAGGCCAAATCGCATTTGAGTATAGATGCTGAGTTTGCGAAATTCCAGCCGGGGACGAACAAAGGGGCGGGAGGAAATGCTTATATCGACGATTTTGAAGGCAGTAAGATTGCTATCGATATGAAGGCGGTAACACAATGGAAATTGTCTTCCGTACCCCAGGACGAGGAGTTTCCGGAAGGGCAGCTTTCCAATCAGATCGAATACGGTTTCAATCGGGCCAAAATGGCCTGGTATGTAGTTGATCCGATATTTTACCGGATGTCGACGGCTACGCCGGGACATATCCGGGCCGATAAAGAACAACGTTCGAACCATTTTGTACGTGAGATCCGGCAGACGGAGATTTTTCCGAATAAAGACATTGCAGTCGGGGATGTGAATATTGTTCCGGCTTTGTCCGTTGCCTATTATCCGGAGGAAAGAGGACCGTACAATTTTGAAGTGGAACCGACCCGTTATTCACGGGGAACCGATAAGAACGGTAAATTGAAAGACCCGGAAACCCGTTGGGGAGGAATGATGAGGGCTGTATATACCAATGATTTTGAAGCGGCGAACGTACAGTATATCGAGATGTGGCTGATGGATCCTTTTGTGTATAATGCAGATCATAAAGGAGGAGAGGTATATATCGATTTGGGGAATGTATCGGAGGATATTTTGCGGGATGGGAGAAAGTCTTTTGAGAACGGTTTGCCTACGAGTGCCAATGTGATAAATGTAGATTCGACGAAATGGGGGCGTGTACCTACCGTACAATCCATTGTCAACGGTTTTGACAACAACACACAGGCACGGCGTTTTCAGGATGTCGGCCTGGACGGGTTGAGCGATGAGGATGAGCGGAGTTATTTTTCGGGTTATTTAGAACGAATTCGCCAGCAGTTTGGGGAAAATTCGGAGATGTACCGTCAGGCATACGATGATCCTTCCGGGGATAATTATCATTTTTTCCGGGGATCGGATTTCGATGCCCGTGAGACTTCTATTCTGGAGCGTTATAAAAGATACAACAATACCGAGGGAAACTCGCCTACGGCAGATATGTCGCCGGAATCCTATCCTACGGCAGCAACAAATCTGCCGGATGTAGAGGATATTAACGGCGATAACACGTTGAATGAAACCGAAGCTTTTTTCCGTTATAAGTTGAAACTTACCCCGCAGGGAATGAAGGTCGGAGAGAATTTTATTACAAGTATTACGGAGGCTGATGTGGATTTGCCTAATGGGACTCAGGGAAAAGTAAACTGGTATCAGATTAAAATACCGATCAATACTTCTAACCGGACTTCGTACGGAAGTATCAGTGATTTCAAGTCGATCCGGTTTATGCGTATGATTCTGAAAGGGTTTCAGGATAGCGTTGTTTTGCGTTTGGCCAGTCTGGATTTGGTAAGGGATAATTGGCGTAAATACGAATCTCAGATTGACGATGATAATTTAGTGACGTCTGACCGGACTATTTTTGATGTATCGGTCGTGAATCTGGAAGAAAATGCCAGCAAAACACCGGTTAATTATGTGATGCCTCCGGGAATTCAACGAGTGGTAGATGCGACGAACCCGCAATTACGGGAATTGAACGAGCAGGCTATGCTGTTGAAAGTCATGGACCTGGAAGAGGGGGATGCCCGGGGTGTTTATAAGAATGTAAGTCATGATATGTTGCGGTATAAGACGTTGCTGATGGATGTACACGCAGAAGCGATACAAGGTTATCCTTTGGATGATGAGGAATTGACTTTGTTTTTGCGCATGGGGGGAGATAATGTCAATAATTATTATGAATATGAAATACCGTTAAAGCTTACCCCTCCGGGGTTCTATACCGATGACGAACGGGGAAGGCTGGCGGTATGGCCGGCGGAGAATAAAATTCAGTTGCCGCTGCGTTTTTTACAGACGATCAAGCAAAAGCGGAATGCAGCAGCCCGGGCCGCAGGTAAGGAGGTTGACCTCACTGAGGTGTATGAGATGTCTGTTGCTGATTTGGGAGCGGATGTGGAAGCTGAAATGCTGAAACACATTGTCAAGGTCAAAGGTAAACCGAGTCTGGCGGATATAAGGACGATTATGATCGGAATCCGTAATCCGCGAAGTACGTATGTAACGAAAGGAGCCCGTTCTGCTGAGGTTTGGGTGAATGAATTGCGTTTGTCGGATTTCGATAACAAAGGGGGGTGGGCTGCCAATGTGCGTATGACAGCTAAATTAGCCGATGTGGCAACGGTTACTTTTGCGGGAAGCCGTATTACGCCGGGATTCGGAAGTATTGAGCAACATGCCAGTGAAATCAGCCGTGAAGATTACAGGTCTATCGATTTTTCGACGAATGTGGAGATCGGTAAGTTTTTTCCGGAGCGTTGGCGGATTCGTTTGCCGATGTACTACGCTTATTCACGTCAGACGACTTTACCGGAATACGATCCGCTGGATACGGATATTCCCTTGGATATCTCCTTGAATAATGCGGAGAGTAAGCATGTGCGCGATTCTATAAAACGCAATGCGGAAGATTATATGATGCGGAAAAGCCTTAATTTTACGAATGTCGGAATTGAAAGTAAAGACGGAAAGTCGCGGCTTTTCGATATTTCCAATCTGAATCTGACGTTTTCCTATAATAAGGCTAATGCACATAACGTGAATACAGAACGGGATTTGGAAAAGAATTACCGGGGATTAATCAGTTATGTATACAATGGGATGCCTCCTATTGTGGAACCGTTTAAGAAGTCGAAGTCGCTTAATTCGCCTTATTTGAAATTATTGAAAGATTTCAATTTTTATTATATGCCTTCGATGGTGTCTATTACTTCGGATATTACCCGCAATTACCGGGAAATCAAACTGAAGAATCTGGATAATCCTAATTTATTGATAGAGCCGACGGTAGATAAGGATTTTATGTGGACCCGGGATTATGCGTTTAAGTTTAATCTGACCCGTAATCTGAGTGTGGATTTCCGGGCTACGACACAGGCGCGTATTGATGAGCCGCAGGGAATTGTCGATAAGCAGCGCGATCCCGACCGTTATAAGCAGTGGAGGGATACGGTTTTGAATAATATTCTGGACGGAGGACGTCCGGTCAATTATAACCACGATTTTAGTGTACGTTATACTGTGCCTATTAATAAATTACCGGGATTAGACTGGACTTCGATGCAGGCTATGTATTCTACCCGTTATGATTGGCAGGCAGGAGCCATAACAGATGATTCGACGCGGCACGGGAATGTTATCCAGAATGCCAATTCGCTGCAGTTGAGCGGGGATCTTTCATTGACAAGTCTTTATAACAAGTCTAAATTTATACGTAATCTGAGCCGTGCTCCCCGTAGACAGAGAGGTAAGAATGTGAATTTCAATACAGAAGCTTCCGAATTGAAAAAAGGACGTGCATTTGTGATCAAGCATAAATTAAAGACCGGTGATATCAAGGTGAAGATGACGGCTAGCGACGGTACCCCGGTAAAAGTCGGTTATGAATCGCTGGGACGTAATAAGGTAAGGATCCGGCCGGCGGAGAATATGAATCTGGCAAAGATAAATGTAACGGGAGTTGTCCGTCAGACTGAGAGTCCGATGAGAGCTGTGGGACGATTTTTCGTGGGACTCATTACCGGTATTAAGAGTGTCAATATTGCTTATTCGGAAGACCGGGGAACTACTTTGCCGGGATTTCTGCCGGAGGCCAGATTCCTGGGGCAGGAGAGATATAACGGAACTTCTGCTCCCGGATTTAAATTCCTTTTCGGAGGACAGAGCGAACAATTCGGTATACGGGCAGCGGAAAAAGGATGGATCACTACCGATACGACCCTGAACGAGCCTTATCTGATGAATTTCTCTCAGAGTATATATGTACGTGCGTTGTTTGAACCGATAAAAAAATTGAGGATTAATTTAACGGCCAGTCGTACGCGCTCCCGCAATACGAGTGAATATCTGATTTATGACGGGGATAAGTTTTCATCTGTCAATAAAATGATAGCGGGTAATTTCAGTATGACGGTCGTTGGGTTGAATTCTGCTTTTTATAAGGTCGGAAATGACGTTTCAGCTTCGGCCGAGGTATATAACGAGTTTTTGGAGAACCGGAAAAAAGTATCGAAAGAAATGGCGATGAAGCGTTATGGAAAAGCATTTGAAGACGAAGCTATCGAAGTCAACGGTAAGAAAACCGGTTTTTATAACGGATACGGAGCAACTTCTCAGGAAGTATTGATTACCTCTTTTAACCGGGCATACGGAGTAGGGGATTATTCCGGACTGATCCCGAAGATTATGGCAATGCG
Organism: Culturomica massiliensis; assembly: GCF_900091655.1. Classification (NCBI taxonomy): domain Bacteria; kingdom Pseudomonadati; phylum Bacteroidota; class Bacteroidia; order Bacteroidales; family Odoribacteraceae; genus Culturomica; species Culturomica massiliensis. The sequence continues at coordinate 1,241,684 of NZ_LT594621.1, read as the reverse complement.
CCCGAACTGGCGGGTTTCCTATACCGGGCTGATGGATATTCCTTTTATGAAAAAGGTGTTCCGTTCATTTAATCTGAATCATACCTATACTTGTAAATACAATATCGGATCGTTTGCCTCTAACCTGAAATATGCAGAAGATGCGATGGATGTGCAGGGAAACTGGATGGCTCTGTTCGATGTAAATACGGTATCGATTAACGAGCAGTTTAATCCCCTGATCAGTATGGATATGGTGTGGGTTAATAACCTGACGACCCGTTTCGATATCAACCGCAGAAGGGACGTCAGTTTGAGTTTGGTCAATGCCCAGCTTTCCGAAACTTCCAGCAATGAGGTGGTTGTCGGGGTGGGGTATCGTTTCGGTAATTTGCCTATTTTCTTTAAAAACAGGCAATTGAATAACGATATTAACGTTCAGTTTGATTATTCGATCCGTCGTAACAATACGATTATCCGTCGTATATCGGAAAGTGTGGACCAGCTGACGGCCGGACAAGAGGTGAAGAGTATTAAGGTTTCTGCCGATTATACTTTTAATAACCGATTGAATTTGCGTTTGTTTTATGACAGGGTGGTGAATACACCTTATGTGTCGTTGTCTTTCCCGACAACGAATACCAATTTCGGATTGAGTGTAAGGTATACTTTGACACAGTAATTTTTTTGATTTTACAACCTAATTTAAAGTCTAAAGTTTATCTTTTCGATTTGGAACACGTGATAATTTTATACTTTTGTTCCTGTAATTAATCTAAATGGGAGTATGGAAGTAAAGATTTTTGTGAACAATCCTTTTCAGGAGAATACAATTTTATTGTATGATGAAACGGGAGAAGCGGTTGTGATTGATTGTGGTTGTTTTGATGACGAAGAGCGTGAGGAGTTCAGAAATTTTGTAAGGGGTAAGGGATTGAAGCTGGTCGGTTTATTGGACACTCATCTGCATATTGATCATATTCTCGGAAATAATTTCATTAAAGATGCTTATGGGATAGATCCGCAGGCCAGTGAGGAGGATGATTTTCTGAACCGGGGTGCGATAAGTTATGCTGGTATGCTGGGGATTACCGGTATCACACAACCTCCTGCTATCGGAACTTATCTGAAAGAGGGGGATGTGATCAAGTTCGGTAATTCGGAGTTGAAGGTGATAGCTGTACCCGGACATTCTCCCGGGGGACTTTGTTTCTATAGCGAAAGCAATAAATTATTGATCAGTGGAGATGCCTTGTTTGCGGGAAGTATCGGGAGAACCGATTTGCCGGGAGGAGATTCGAAGCTTTTGCTGAAGTCGATACAGACAAAATTGTTTGTATTGGACGATGATGTGAGGGTTATTCCGGGGCATGGCCCATTGACGACTATCGGAGCGGAAAAAAGATATAATCCTTTCTTTTAAAGTAATCTATTGACAGGTAATCAGGGAAAGATGAAAATAGGCGTTATTGTGGCAATGAGTTCTGAGTTTGAACTGGTCAGTGCTCTGTTGGAGGCTAAAACAGAACGGGTTCTCAGCGGGATTGTTTTTCTGGAAGGACATATCGGCGATAAGTCGATCGTTTTGGCAAAAAGCGGTATCGGTAAAGTATGTGCTGCTGTTGGGGCATTGGAAATGATTCGGACATTTGCTCCGGATTGCATTATCAATACCGGGGTTGCCGGAGGTATAGACTGTAGTTTGCATGTGATGGATATTGTTGTGGGAGAGAAAATCGTTTATCACGATGTGTGGTGCGGGGAAGGGAATGAGTACGGACAAATACAGGGGATGCCGTCTTGGTATCTGGCCGATCCGCATTTATACCGTTTGGCTATGCAACTTAAGACGGATGTCCGGCTGGTCGGGGGGATGATTTGTACAGGAGATCGTTTTATTACCGACCGGGAGGAGTTGGAGGGGATTAAGGTAAAATTTCCTGCGGGACTGGCTGTCGATATGGAGTCGGCTTCTATTGCTCAGGTGTGTTATATGTATGATGTGCCGTTTTTGAGTTTCCGGGTAATCAGCGATACTCCGGGGGTAAAGGAGCATGAGGAGCAATACCGTAATTTCTGGACGATGGCCCCCCGGGAGTCTTTTCAGGTGTTCCGGCAACTGCTATTGAAAATATAGTTGAGATAAAAAATTATCTTTGCCTGTGAAATGTCAGTAAAAACAGTATGGCAGGTGGAGAGCAAAATTTTAATATAAATAATTATGAATAAGATACCTAGTTTTAGCATCAATCATGAAGCTTTATTGAGAGGCATATATGTATCCCGTAAGGATTATATCGGAGATGAGGTGGTTACGACTTTCGACATCCGGATGAAAGAACCGAATCGTGAACCTGCTCTTGGCGCAGGGGCTCTTCATACGATTGAGCATTTGGCTGCTACGTTTTTACGTAATCATAAAGAATGGGGAGACAAGGTTGTCTATTGGGGACCGATGGGATGTGCTACCGGAAATTACCTGTTGATGAAGGGAGACCTGCAACCTCAGGATATTGAGGGCGTGATGTTGGAAACTTTCCGGTTTGTCCGGGATTTTGAAGGAGAAGTACCGGGTGCTGCTCCCCGGGATTGCGGTAATTATTTGTTGCACGATCTGCCTATGGCCCGTTATGAGTCTGCCCGCTATGTAAGTGAGGTGTTGGAAGTTATGACGGATAAAAACCGGGTTTATCCGGAATAAAATCAGAGTTCTGCTTGATTTACAATCGGGTTTTATTTTCTTCTTTTTCATCTTCAATTTCTATCGGTTTATAGTCCCGGCGTTCGTTGGCATCGGTTGTATTGGCACAGTGGATGCCTTTTTCTTTTATGCGCCGGTTCCGGCCGATATGAGTTTCAGGAAATCCCCGTTTGAGAAGAATACCGATACTTAGTGCGACTAACGAAAGACCGACTAAAATAAGTACGATAATGAATAGTTTAACCAGCATGGTAATGTTTAAATAATGGTTTGATGTTTGTGTCTATCTATACAAATTTAAAGTTTTATCCGGAAGCCGGTACACCTTTTTTCTGAAAAAAAACTTAAAAATAGATTCAGTTTCATAAGCTTTTTTCTACATTTGAACATAAATTAAATTCTGGTGTTATGGAAAGATACGGAAATGATGATTTTACCGAAACCGGCGGGGATCGGGAAGAAGTGTATTCAAAAGTGGTGAAAGCGGGGAAAAGGACTTACTTTATGGATGTCAGAGCAACCCGTAATAACGATTATTATTTGACGATTACAGAGAGCAAAAAGAGTTATGATGAATTGGGAAATGTAAGTTTCTCCAAGCATAAGCTTTTTTTGTATAAAGAAGACTTTGAAAAATTTAAGGAAGGTTTGGAAGAAGCCATTGTAGTTGTCAAGAACGCTTTAGAAGGAAAATTGCCGGAATAATTTGCGGTAGGTAAATGATCCGGATTTCAGGTTAGGACTGATTTCCGGTAAATGAAAATGATTTTTACAGTATGGCGAAAAAAGAGGCTGTGCAGGGGATTTTTAACGATATAGCACCGAGTTATGATCGTTTAAATCATTTTTTGTCCTTGAATATCGATAAAAAGTGGAGGCGTAAAGCCATCCGGTGTTTACAGGGAAACGATAAAGGTAAATTATTGGATGTCGCTTGTGGTACGGGAGACTTTTCGATAGCAGCTTCGCAGGCCGGAGTTTCCCGGATCATCGGTATCGATATTTCGGAAAAAATGCTGGAAATCGGTCGGAAGAAAGTAGAGGCTGCCGGTTTAGCTGCAAAAATCGATTTGCGATATGGGGATAGCGAGCGGATGGAGTTTGCCGATGAGACTTTTGATGCGGTGACGGTGGCATTCGGGGTACGTAATTTTGAACATCTGGAAATCGGTTTAAAAGAAATGTACCGGGTGTTGAAGCAGGAAGGAAAAGTTGTTATTCTGGAATTTTCCATGCCCCGGTATTTTCCGATGCGTCAGTTGTACCGTTTTTATTTTAGGCATATTTTGCCGCTAGTCGGAGGTTGGATATCCGGTAATAAGGGGGCTTATGTCTATTTGCCGGAGTCGGTATCCCGTTTTCCGCAGGGTAATGATTTTTTACAGATATTGTCTGTTTGCGGTTTTAAAAGAACTTTTCAGAAGAGATTGACTTTTGGTGTTGCCAGTCTTTATGTCGGGTATAAATAGAATGTTGTCGGTTTTGACAATGTTTTAGTTATGTTTTATTCGATTAGGTGGGGTGTATGAAAAAACAAGAGAGACAGAGCTTGTAAGTTTTTGAAAATTAAATTTATAACGTTTGTGTACTTTTTTTATGCATTTTGTGATTTTTTTAAGTAATAAAGAAAAATGTATTGAAAAAAGGTGTATTTTCGCACAGATTTTCTCGGGTGAACGGAACTAGTTTCGGGTACCCTAGTGAGAAAACAAAAAGTCATACTAAAAGTTTTTAAACAAAATGAAAAACAGATTATTTCTGGCTGTTGCTGTCGTAATGACGGCATTTGTTGTATCAAGTTGCGGTAAAATGCCACAGGAAAGCATTGATGCTGCTAAAGCAGCGGTAGTTGCAGCCAAAACTGCTCAGGCTGACGTTTATATGGCTCCTGAGTATAAGGCTTTGGAAGATTCTTTGAATTCTGTAATTCAGGGAATTGAAGCTGAAAATTCAAATTTCCTTAAGGATTTTGATGCTCTCAAAGCTAAATTGGATACTTTGACTGCTCAGGCAGAACGTGTTGCACAGGCCGTGCCTGCTAAGAGAGAAGCCGTAAAGGCTGAAGCTGAAGCAATGATTGCTACTGTGAAGAACGATCTGGAAACAACAAAGGCTTTGTTGAAGAAAGCACCGAAAGGAAAAGAAGGAAAAGCAGCTCTGGAGCAAATGACGAATGAATTGAATGTCGTTACAGCCAGTGTTTCTGAAATCGAAACTGCTTTAGCCGGTGATGTGAATTATGCCGAAGCACTTGACAAATTGAATGCAGCTCAGAAGTCAGTGACTGACATTAATACGGAATTGACAGAAGCTATTGCCAAGAAAAATCGGAAATAATCAGATTCCGGTCATTTAGAGACATCCGGAAAGTCTACCGGCCATCATTCCGTGACAATCATTCCTGGCTTCTCCGAAATTTTGTTTCGGAAACAAAAAGGGATAAAAGATTGTCATACGATTCGCTTTTAAGTGAAAAAGGAATGACGAGGCAAGGCTTTCCGGATGCTTGTTATTGGAAGACCCGGTGTATGGCAGGATTTTAAGATAGGTGAATAAATGAATCTGGCGTGGAGAGCAAGCGTTTTATAAAAAGGTGGGGAATTGTGATGGTACTGCTCGTTGCAGGATGTATTCTTGTGTCTGTATGTATGGTAGAAAAGCCTCCGGTGAAGGAAATGGAGGAGGTGAGAGGCTTACTTTCAAAAGCCCGTGAATTGGAGGCTGCTTTTTATTGTCCGCAGGTATATGAGGAGGCTTGCAAATTATATGAATCGGCGATGACGGTCTGGAAGGGGGAGAATGAAAAATGGATGGTACTGCGAAGTTATAAGGAGGTCGATACTTTGGTTGTCCGGGCTTGCAGTAAGGCGAATGCTGCCATTCGGAAAGCGGAAGCAGGCCGGAAGAACTTAAAAGCGGTGTTACGGGAAAAGATCGACGGGCTCCGTTTCGAAATGAAGGAGTTTGAAGCTTTGTTTGCCGTACTGCCTTTGGAAACGGAGACCAGAAAGCAGCATGCCCGAGGGAAGATGTTGCTGAATGCTGCTGAGATGGCTTTTGAAAAAGGAGATTATGCCGGAGGCAGGGAAAAGGGAGAAGAAGCTGTGCATCTGATTCAAAGTGCTTATTGCGTTGCCCGTAAGAAGTTGGTGAATTATTTTGAAAAGTTACCCGTTTGGCGTAAAGAGGCCGGAAACGCTGTTGAATATTCCCGGAAAAATAAGGCGTTTGTCATTCTGGTAGAAAAACTTCCCGCTTATTGTCATTTGTATTATAAAGGAGAAAAAAAATATTCTTTTAAAGCAGAATTCGGAAGGAATTGGTTGGGAGATAAGCAGCAAGAGGGGGATTATGCGACACCGGAAGGGAATTACCGGGTTGTGAGAAAAATGCAGGGCCGGATGACTCATTATTATAAAGCTTTATTGCTGGACTATCCGAATGCACAGGATCGTTTGGAATTCCGGCGTAAGAAAGAAGAGGGTGTCTTACCACAGAAAGCCCGTATCGGAGGTCTGATCGAAATTCATGGGAAGGGGGGACGGCATGCCTATTGGACAGAAGGATGTGTTGCTTTGGAAGATAAAGATATGGATGTATTGTATGAAAAAGTACGGCAAGGAGTTCCGGTAGTTATTGTCGGAAGTACGAAAACCTTGGATGAGGCTCTTAAAAATTATAGTTTATGATTGAAAATGAATTGATAAAGGAAGAGGGCACTGTTCGTTCAGGAATGTCTGTGAAACTGAAGATTATAGGTTTTTCCTGGATGTCGGTTCTGGTTCTGTTGATTCTTTTGCTACCGTTATATATTGCTCCTGCTTTTCAGGAGGCAGGAAGAGATTCGTTGAAATCGGTAACTGTTGATTCTGCTTTATTGAATAAGAGTCGTGTGAAGAAAAAAATGAGACAGTTGAAGAATAATGTGGCATTGCTTGACCGGAAATTGGATCATTATTTGCCTCACGCTCCTTATATTATAATTAATACGACACGTAACCGGTTTTATTTATATGACCGCAAAGGAGTGCTTTTACGGGAAGGGTTTTGTTCTTCGGGAAGCTATACGAAGTTAGTGAGTGAAAACCGGACCTGGGTATTCAAAACGCCGAAAGGCCGGATGACCGTATTGTCGAAAACAGAAAACCCGGTATGGGCAAAGCCGGATTGGGCTTTTATCGAGGAAGGGCTGCCTGTGCCGAAAGCGGGAGATCCCTCCCGGTATGAACGGGGGGTACTGGGAGATTATGCCTTGCGGATGGCAGACGGCTATTTGTTGCACGGGACTTTGTACCAGCGGTTTCTGGGGATGCCTGTAACTCACGGCTGTGTCCGCTTTGGGGATGCCGATCTGAAAGTCGTGTATCAGACTTTACCTGTAGGTGCTTATGTATATATTTATTGATTTAGCGGAACCTGATTATGAATCGTAAATTTTTAAAGATATTGAAGATCGTTACCATACCGGTTATCCTGTTGGTGGTCGTTTATGTTTCGGCAATGCGGTTGGCGGTAAACCGACAGGCGGAACGATTGAATAAGGCATATTGGGAAAAAATGGAACCAGCTGACCGGGAGAATAAAGCGGAAATGCACCGGGTTCCGGGGTATAATGAATTATTGAAAAAGCAAGGATTGTTGAGGGGAATGGTGAAAATGGCAGCCGATGACTCGATCGGTTTATTTTTGAATTTACCGGATAGTACGCTCCGGTTGATGGTGAAAGGGGTCGGTGTAAGGGATATTTCTATTCAGGAAATAAGTAAAAGTTCTTTTTTCTCTAAAATCGATGTGGAGGTATTGTATGAATTGTTGTCCGGTCCTTTTCAAATTACCGGTTTTAAGGGGACGATTGCCAAAGAGCCGTTGAATATTGTACAGGCACCCAAGGATAGCAGTGATGTTATCCCTATGATACAGCCGGATACGACTCATGTCGAACCGGTATTTTTCATTTTGAATACCGATAAACGGGTCCGTTTTTATTTTTATCAGACGGAAGGTGGCTGGAAGGATAATTGGGCCGCTTTTGTTTTTGACCTGAAAGACCGGTATGAGCGTGCCAAAACGGAAATACCGGCTTTGTCGGTTTTTACCTTGCCCGAATATATTCCTACAATCCGGATCGGAATCCGCAAAAAAGATGCAAAAGTACTTTACCGGGCGATTCCTTGGCAGGGACAGGTTGTATTGACGTTATAAATTTATTACTTTTACCAGACTAAAAATTGAATATGGGACGTGATTTTTATATACTGATTGCTTTTTGCGTGTTTATGTTTATGTTGGGCGTTCGTTTGAAACGGCGTTGGAATAATCGTAAACAGAAAACGGCACATACACGGATCAATAAAAACCAGCGTCCTAAAATGGCGGCTTCGGATGAACCGCCTTTGGTCAGGGAGAAGCGATTGAGACGGGAGCGTAGAACCCGTTATTTTACGATTATTTTGCTGTTTGTCTTATTCGGACTCATGGTGTTTATGATACCTGCTCTGATTCGGGATTTGATGCAGCCTGAAGGTTTAGAAATTTCAAATCTTTTTTTACGTTGTTTGATTTTTGTATTCACAATTTACATATTTGTTTTGGGGTATTTGAAAGTATTCCGTAAGAAAGGTAAAGTAAATCAAGAATAAGACATTTGCCGGGGAATCAGAAACATGATTGTTTCTGATTTTTTTTTTGTAAAATCTAAACGTAGGCTTAACTTTTTTTAACTGGATCTGATTTAACATTTGACTCAAATATAAGTAATTTTGATAACGGATTGGAAAATGCCGGTGAAAACCGGATGATGTGAGGGTGAAAGTGAATTAATAACTCAATAATAAATATGTTTTATGATGAATACTGTTGATATTAAAGCGTTGAATGATCGCATTCAGCAGGAAAGTGCTTTTGTCGATATGATAAACATGGAGATGAACAAAGTAATTGTTGGACAGAAGCATTTGGTGGAGGGGTTGTTAATAGGCTTGTTGTCTGACGGGCACATTTTACTGGAAGGTGTCCCCGGATTGGCAAAAACATTGGCAATTAATACGTTGGCTACAACAATCGATGCAAAATTCAGTCGTATACAGTTTACGCCTGACCTTTTACCTGCGGATGTGGTCGGTACAATGATTTATTCACAGAAAAGAGAGGAGTTTGTGGTGAAACACGGACCTATTTTTGCAAATTTCATTTTAGCCGATGAAATTAACCGGGCTCCGGCGAAAGTGCAGTCGGCATTGCTTGAAGCTATGCAGGAGCGTCAGGTGACGATCGGAGATATGACTTATCGTTTGCAGGAACCTTTCCTGGTTATGGCGACACAGAATCCGATCGAACAGGAGGGTACCTATCCGTTGCCGGAAGCGCAGGTCGACCGTTTTATGCTGAAAGTGGTTATTGATTATCCGAAAAAAGAAGAGGAAAAATTAATTGTCCAGCAAAATCTGGACAAAGCTTTCCCTAAAGCTTCAACGATTTTGAAACCGGCAGATATCATAAAGGCGCGTGAAGTGGTGAAGGAGGTATATATGGATGAAAAAATCGAGAAATATATTATCGATATTGTTTTTGCAACACGTTATCCGGGAGAGAACGGTTTGGAGAAATTTACCAATATGATTTCTTACGGTGGTTCTCCGCGTGCCAGTATCAGTTTAGCCAAAGCAGCTAAGGCTTTTGCTTTTATCAAACGAAGGGGATATGTGATTCCGGAGGATGTAAGGGCCGTATGTCCGGATGTATTGCGTCACCGTATCGGATTGACATATGAGGCTGAGGCCAATAATATCACCAGCGAAGACATCGTCAATGAAGTGCTGAATGCCGTTGAGGTGCCTTAATCGGGGATCAGAGAAGGCGTTTTCAGGTTATACTATTTTTGTACTTTATGGAAACATCTGAATTATTAAAACGGGTAAGGAAAATCGAGATAAAAACCCGGGGCTTGTCCAGTAATATCTTTGCGGGAGAATACCATTCAGCTTTTAAGGGCCGGGGTATGACTTTCAGCGAAGTACGGGAGTATCAATACGGTGACGATATCCGGAATATCGATTGGAATGTGACGGCACGCCATAATCATCCTTATGTTAAAGTATATGAGGAGGAACGGGAATTGACCGTTATGTTGATGATCGATGTGAGCGGATCCCGCAATTTCGGCACGGTTTCCAGGCTGAAGAAAAATCAGATTACGGAAATTGCTGCTGTGATTGCTTTTTCTGCCATACAAAACAATGATAAGATTGGGGTGATATTCTTTTCCGACCGGATCGAGAAATTTATACCTCCTAAAAAAGGGCGGACTCATATTTTGCACATTATCCGAGAGCTGATTGATTTTTATCCGGAGGATAAGCAGACGAATATAGCTGCTGCGCTGGAGTATCTGACCAATTCTCTGAAAAAGCGTTGTACCTGCTTTGTACTTTCTGATTTTATTGATGAGCATGATTTCGAACATGCTCTTTCGATTGCGAACCGTAAGCATGATGTTGTCGCTTTACGGGTGTACGATAGACGGGAAGACGAATTGCCGCCGGTAGGCCTGATGTATCTGACGGATGCGGAGACCGGGGAACGGATGTGGGTGGATACGTCGGATAAACGCTTGAGGGATTATTATAAAAAATATGCTTTCGAACAGGAGCAGAAACTGAAAAATTCATTTAAGCGGGCCGGTGTTGATGTTGCCAATATCCGTTCGGATGAGGATTATGTAAGGGCTCTGATCGCTTTGTTTAAGAAGAGAGCATAAAAAACGTTGATTTTAAGTTTGCGGTTTTGTCCTATTACCGGATGAATCTATTGCAGACGATAAATCATAACAGGTAAATGTATGATGAGGTTTTTAAAACAAATACTCCTAGGTTTATTTCTTTCGGTGAGTGCCGGAGTTGTATGCGCTCAGAATATTGAATACGGGGCAGAACTGGATACGACCTATATGATGATCGGTGATCAGCAGCATTTGTCGTTTAAGGTGAAGAGCGATGTTCCATTGCGTATTTTGTTTCCGCAGCTGAAAGATACCGTGAGCGCCGGTATTGAGATTATATCCGGACCTGTCCGGGATTCTCTGAAAGGCAAGGATGGAAAATGGCTGTATGAGGAAAGATATGTCATTACTGTTTTCGATACGGGTGTATACATGATTCCCCAGATGCCGATTACCGTTGAGAATGACAATTACAATAACATTTTGCGGACGGATCCGTTAGGATTTGTTGTAAATACGTATCAGGTCGAAGAGAGCAAGGGAAATTACGATATCGTTTCTCCTTACGATGCCCCCTGGTCGTTTATGGAAATATTGCCGTATGTGTTATGGACATTACTGGGATTGGTCGTTATAGCGGTCGTCGTATGGCTTGTTATACGCTACCGTAAGCATAAGCCATTGTTCCAGCGGGAGGAAGTCGTCATCCCGCCTTATGTTGTAGCTATACAATCGTTGGATCGTTTAAAAGACGAGAAATTGTGGCAATCCGGACGGGTGAAAGAATATTATACGAAATTGACGGATACCGTACGTCAGTATATCGATGGGGAACTCGGAATCGCGGCGATGGAACAGACTTCTTTCGAGATACTCCGGGCGTTGGAAAATAACGATAAAGTAGAGGCTCAGGAGCGGGAGAAGCTGACCGGTTTGTTGCAGACGGCAGATTTTGTAAAATTTGCCAAAGCGACACCTTTACCGAATGAAAATGCCCATAATCTGGATATCGCTTATGAATTTGTGAATCATACGAATCAGAAGATAAAACAGGAACAGCAGAAGCTGGAAGCTCAAATGATGAAGGCAGAAGAGGAGGAGACCGAGAAACTGGCCGATGCTGAATAAATATCGGATTTAAAATTATCGAATATGTTTGGATTTGAATTTGCCAACCCGAAATACTTTCTTTTATTGGTACTGTTGTTGCCGATGATTTTATGGTATGTTTTTAAGGAGAAGAAATCGCATGCCGATTTGCAATTTTCATCCTTACGGGCTTTCCGCGGAATACGGCATGCCGGACGGGTATGGTTAAGGCACGTGCTTTTTGCTCTGAAAGTTCTGGCTATTGTCTTTCTGGTTACCGCTTTGGCGCGTCCGCAGTCCAGTAATAGCTGGCAGACCTATACGAGTGAGGGAATCGATATTGTATTGGGGCTTGATATTTCGACCAGTATGTTGGCGAGAGACTTTAGCCCGGACCGTTTGGAAGCGGCTAAGGAGGTGGCTACAAAATTTATCCTCGAACGTCCTCAGGACCGGATCGGTTTGGTGGTGTTTGCGGGAGAGAGTTTTACCCAATGTCCTTTGACGACGGATCAGGCGGTGCTGGTTAATTTGCTGCGTGAAGTGCAGAGCGGGATGATTGAGGATGGTACTGCCCTCGGGTTGGGATTGGCAAATGCCGTAAACCGCCTGAAAGACAGTCCTGCAAAATCGAAGGTTGTCATATTGCTGACCGACGGGGTGAACAACCGGGGGGCTATTGCTCCGGTGACGGCAGCTGAGTTGGCGAAAACTTACGGTATACGGGTATATACCATCGGTGTCGGTACATATGGTGAAGCTCCTTATCCGGTTCCGTCTCCTTTCGGGGTACAATTACAGAATATGCGGGTAGAAATTGATGAAGATGTGTTGAGGCAAATTGCTACCGTGACCGGAGGACAGTATTTCCGGGCCACTGATAATAGTAAGCTGGAACAGATATACAAGGAAATCGACCAATTGGAAAAAAGTAAGATGGAAGTAAAGCATTTCAGTAAAAAACAGGAACAATATTTCTGGTTCGGTCTTATCGGGGTATTATTATTGGTAGGTGAAGCACTATTGAGATACACGTTGTTACGGAAAATTCCATAATAAATGATTGTAAATTGTAGATTTTAGATGGTAAATTGTGAAATGGAAGAAGAGGGAATCCAAAATCTGAAATCTGAGATTTGAAATTTAAAATTAGTTGTCATGTTTAGATTTGCACATCCGGAACTGTTATATCTGTTGATCATTATTCCGTTGTTGATTGTCTTTTATGTCGTGATGTTGACCCGGAAGAAAAAAGCCATTGCCGAATTCGGTAATCCGGAATTACTTGCTCCGTTGATGCCCTTGCTTTCTTTTAAACGGGGGACCTGGAAATTTGTCATGATTTTATTGGCCTTGTTGTTTGTCATTACAGGAGCTGCCGGACCGCAGTTCGGTTCGAAGTTACAGCAGGTGCAGAAAAAAGGGATAGAGCTGATGATTGCGCTGGATGTATCCAATTCGATGATGGCACAGGACATCAAGCCGAGTCGTTTGGAAAAAGCAAAATTGGCCATTTCCAGAATGATCGAAAAATTATCAAATGATAAAGTCGGGTTAATTGTGTTTGCAGGAGATGCTTATGTGCAGTTGCCGATAACGACCGATTATTCTTCTGCACGGTTGTTTTTATCGGGGATCAATACGGATATTGTGCCTGTACAAGGTACTGCGATCGGAGCTGCGATCGATTTGGCGGCTAAATCGTTTACTCCGGAAACGGAGGCTTCTAAAGCGATTATCGTGATTACGGATGGAGAAAACCATCAGGATGATGCGGTTGCTGCTGCCCGTGCTGCCCACGAAAAAGGTATATATGTACATACTATAGGTATGGGGTTGGAACAAGGAGCCCCTATTCCTCAAAAAGGGAATCCGGGACAATTTATGAAAGACGGGAAGGGGAATGTAATTATATCGAAGCTGGACGAACAGACTTTGCGGGAAATAGCAAAGGCAGGCGAAGGGTTATATGTCCGGGCTACCAATACGGAAGTCGGTCTGAATACTTTGTTGGATGAAGTGAACCAAATGGAAAAGGCTTTATTGGAAGAAAGGGTATACAGTGACTATGCTGAAAAATACCAATATTTCTTTTTGGCAGGCTTATTTTTCGTGTTTATTGAGTTTATGATTCTGGGCCGGAAGAACAGGCATTTTATGAAGATCAATATATTTAAAACCGGCAAGGAGAAAACAGAGTAAATTTTGTTTGGACCTGCGGGTGGATGATGAGTTCGTTTTTAGTATGATTTTTGATTTACGGTCAAAGTTTTTTATCTTGATTTTAAATCTACAATTTAGAGAATGATATGAAAATAGCGTTGATATTGTTTCTGATCTCGATGGCTTTTACAGCAACAGCCCAAAAGGAGCGGAAATTTGTACGGGGAGGGAATGAACTGTATAATAAGCAGGATTTTGAAAAAGCGGAAGTAGAGTATCGAAAAGCATTGGATAAGGAGGCCGAATCGTATGAAGCGGCTTTTAATCTGGGAGATGCCCTTTATAAACAGAAAAAGTACGATGAGGCTTTGCAGCAGTTTGTTAATCTGGCAAAGCAGGAAACAAATCCGGAAAAACTCGGAGAATTATATCATAATATCGGTAATACTTTGCTGTCGATGGAAAAGACTGACGAAAGTATAGAGGCGTATAAGGAATCCTTGAGAAATCGTCCGGGTTCTGAAGAAACGAAATACAATTTGGAGTTTGCCCGTCATAAGAAACAACAAAACCAGCAGGACCAAAATAAAGATCAGAATAAGGATAACAAAGATCAGAAGGATCAAAATAAAGACCAGAATCAGGATCAGAACAAGGATCAACAAGATCAGAATAAAGATCAGAAGGATCAGGATAAACAAAACCAGGATCAGAACAAAGATAAGAACGACAAAGACCAGCAGGATCAGAATAAAAACCAGCAGGACCAAAATAAAGATCAGAACAAGGACCGGAATAAGGAGCAACAGCAGCAGCCGAACAAGATTTCAAAGGAGGATGCGCAGCGGTTGTTAGAGGCCTTGCAGAATGATGAAAAGAAAGTGCAGGAAAAGGTGCAGAAAGAAAAAGTACAACAACAGAAGGCTAAAAAAATGAAAATCGAAAAAGATTGGTAATTTTGCGGACTGATAAAATATAAGTCTAAAGGCTTAAAAAATATACAAATGAAAGTATTAGGGTTTATATTATTGTTTTTCAGTTGTTTGAACGTGTTTGGGCAAGGGGTTGAGTTTGAAGCTTCAGCACCTTCCGTCGTTGAAATCGGGGAACAATTCCGGTTATCCTATTCGGTTAACCGAAAAGGAACAAGTCTGCAGGTGCCGGCATTGGAAGGGTTTGACCGGTTGATGGGGCCGAGTATGGGTTCCTCTTCCTCCTTTACAAGTATAAACGGAAAGGTAACGCAGAATGTCGCTTATACCTATACTTACGTTTTAGAAGCGACAAAAGAAGGTACTTATCAGATTCCTGGAGCAACGATAACCATAGACGGCAAACAATACCGTTCCAATACATTGTCTATTCAGGTGATCAAAGGGAGTGGGAACAAGGCTGCCCAGAATGAGCAGCAGAACAAAAACCGGGCGGCACAACCTGATGCAACGGCTGCAATTAATGAAGATAACTTATTTGTGAAGGTGGATGTCAGTCGGCGGAATATCTATATCGGGGAGAGTGTGGTGGCAACGATAAAAGTATATTCGAAGGTGGATCTGGTGCGTTTCGGGCGCAGTAAATTTCCTTCTTTTGATGGCTTTTTGGCGGAGGAAATACCGACACCCCAACAGATTGAGTTGGTGCGGGAGAATTATGACGGAAAAATATACAATGTAGGGATCATCCGCAAGGTTTTGTTGTTTCCGCAACATACGGGAGAATTGACGATAGAGCCTTTTGAGTTGGAATGTATTGTCCGTCAACAATTGGCGAATTCCCGCAGTTTTTTTGACGATTTTTTCGGAAATTACCGGGATGTACGGGCTATGCGATTGAGTAAGCCGGTAAAGATACATGTAAAAGAATTGCCGGTGGAAAACCGGCCTCTCGGCTTCAGTGGCACTGTCGGGAATATTTCCATGCGTACTTCCGTTTCGACGGATACGTTAAAGGCTAATGATGCGATTACTTATAAGATCGTATTTCAGGGAACCGGAAATTTGAAGTTGCTGGAAGCCCCGAAGATGAATTTCCCGCCTGATTTTGAAAGTTATGAGCCGAAAGTAAACAAAGATATCAATACCGGAGAAAACGGAATGACGGGTACCGTTACTTTTGAGTATCTGCTGATACCCCGTTATGCCGGTGATTATACGATTCCTGCTCCCAGTTTTTCTTTTTTTGATCCGAATACCTATCGTTACCGGACAATATTGGGGAATGAGTATAAAATACACGTGTTGAAGGGAAATGAAAACAGCCGGGAAAGCGGTATCAGTGCGGTACAATCCTTTAAGAAGGAGGATGTCCGTCAGCTTGGTAAAGATATTCGCTATATTCGTACGGGAGATTTGAAATTACATCCCGTAGGCAGTCGCTTTTTCGGGACGACTTCTTATTGGTTGGCCCTTATCATACCGTTCGTATTGTTTGTTATCGGAGCAATTCTTAACCGGAGAAGAATTAAAGCCAATGCTGATTTGGTGAGGGTGAAGAATAAAGCAGCCAACAAGATGGCTAAAAAACGGATGAAAGCGGCAGACCGGGCAATGAAAGTTCATAATACGGAGTTATTTTACGACGAAGTATTGAAAGCCATGTGGGGATATGTCAGCTATAAACTGAATATCGATAAGGCCGAATTGAACCGGGATAATATCAATGAGATTTTGCAACGGAAATCTGTCGATAACGTTCTGATACAAGAGTTTATAAGTGTTCTCGATACCTGTGAGTTTGCCCGTTATGCCCCTGCCGGTAATCCCGACCAGGAAATGGATAAAGTGTATACGGATGGAATTACGGTTATTACGAAATTGGATAAGGCCATAAAGTAATTTACGGATGAAATCAGATCGGTCTGTTATAAAAATTGACGATCTGATCCGGAGATGGTTCTTTATGTTTATAGGAATTACGAAAATGATAAATGAGTCGGGTGACTTAAGATAAAAGACCATGAGAAAAATAGTATTGTTGTTATCGTTCGTTGTGTTATCGTTATGTAGCTTTGCTGCCGGTGAGAGCCTGAACCAGCAGGCAGAGGACGAATATAAGGCCGGGAAATACCTGGAGGCAGCCGATACTTACAAGAAGATATTGGCTGACGGACAGGAATCTTTTGCGTTGTATTATAATCTCGGCAATTGTTATTATAAGTTGGGCGAGAATACGCAAGCCATATTGAATTATGAGCGGGCCTTGTTATTAGACCCGGCTAATAAGGATGCTCAATATAATCTGAAAATGGCTCAAAATCAAGTGGTAGACAAGATTGAGGTGTTGCCGGAGATTTTTTTTATCAGGTGGTATAAGGGTTTGATTTCCTGGTTTTCTGCCGATCAATGGGCGTATATTTCAGTCGTATTGTTTGTGTTGTTTTTGGGAATGGTCGCCCTGTTTTTCTATTCTTCTTCGGTATGGATGAAAAAAACCGGTTTTACGTTGGGATTCGTACTGTTATTTTTTACGGTAATGACGATTGTTTTCAGTGTGAAGCAAAATAACCGGATTGTGGAGCGGGATAACGCTATCGTAGTAACGCCGAGTGTGACCGTAAAGGGAGCTCCTGATGCAAGCGGAACGAGTTTATTTGTCATTCATGAAGGTTTGAAGGTAAAAGTGATTGAATCTCTGGGAGATTGGGTAAATATCCGTTTGGAGGACGGAAATGAGGGGTGGGTCGCAAAAAGCGATGTGGAAAAAATATAATAGTCGGAAGACTTTGATTGTCAGAGCGTCATTGATTTTTAATATTTAAAAAGCACCAGAGGCTTGCTAAACCTGTCAAAGCTTATTAACTTTACGGCAGAATCTTTGTTGCTTTCAGTAGTGATTTATGGATAATTTTATAGTTTCAGCAAGAAAATACCGGCCTGCCAGTTTCGATACGGTGGTTGGTCAGCTTTCAATTACCTCTACGCTGCGGAATGCCATTATGAACCACCAATTGGCTCAGGCATATCTGTTTTGCGGTCCCCGGGGAGTTGGGAAAACGACATGTGCCCGTATTTTTGCCAAAACTATAAATTGCATGAATCTGCAGCCGAATGCGGAGCCTTGTAACGAATGTGAGTCGTGTAAAGCTTTCAATTCGGGGAGATCGTTGAATATTCATGAACTGGATGCGGCTTCCAACAATAGTGTTGACGATATCCGGGGACTGGTGGAGCAGGTACGTATTTTACCCCAGATCGGGAAATACAGTGTTTATATTATCGATGAAGTGCATATGTTGAGTACTTCGGCATTCAATGCATTTTTGAAAACTTTGGAGGAGCCGCCTGCCCATGCCATTTTCATTCTGGCAACTACGGAAAAACATAAGATATTACCGACTATTTTGTCTCGTTGTCAGATTTATGATTTTAACCGGATGAAAGTCGGAGATACGGTCGGGCATTTGAAATATATTGCTTCTAAAGAAGGAGTAAAGGCAGAGGATGAGGCGTTGGATATTATTGCTCAGAAGGCTGATGGAGCTATGCGGGATGCTCTTTCTATTTTCGATCAGGTTGTTAGTTTTTGTGGAAATGAGCTGACTTATGAAAAGGTTATTGCCAACCTGAACGTTCTTGATTACGATTATTATTTCAAGTTGACGGATTTGTTTTATGCCGGGAAGGTGTCCGAAGCGCTGTTGCTTTTTAATGAAATTCTGGAGAAAGGTTTTGATGCCGGCCATCTGGTGAGTGGGCTGGGTAAGCATTTCAGGGATGTATTGGTGGCTAAAGATCAGATTACGGTTCAATTGTTGGAAGTCAGTGCAAGTATCCGTGAGCGCTATATCAGGCAGGCTGCCGAATGTGACGTGGATTTCCTATACGAGGCCCTGAAGGTTGTGGAGCAATGTGAGATGCAATATAAGGTGAGGATGGAAAAGCGGCTTTGCGTAGAAGTGGCTTTTATCCGTTTGTGTCAGATCAATGAATTAAAAAAAAAAATCTGAAAGCCTCTGAATCAGGGGTACTTTTAAAAATTGATGGATTTACCGGTAAATTCGGGGAATCTGCTGCAGCCGCATCTGTTCCCGTTACGAATATCCCTCCTGTTACAACTTCAGTTCGCCGGGAAGAAGAAAAGATAAAGCCCCCGGCTTCATTTAAATTAAAGAAAGCTTTCGCCGAGACAGCCCAAAGCTATGACGTTTCGAAACCGAAGTCTGTCGGGGAACAGATCGTGCAGGTCGAAGCGCGGGAGGCTTTCGGCAGTGAAAAGGTCGTTGCGGCTTTGGATGCTTATATCCGGTCGCATGCACTTGAAACGACAGTAGCTATTGCTTTGAAAACACATACACCTTTGGTACAGGGAGAAGATGTTGTGTTGGAAGTCGACAATAAGTTGCAATACGAGAAGGTTGAGGCTATTAAAAGCAGTATTCAGAATGCGTTGATGAAACATCTGAATAACGGGCATTTGTCGCTGGAATTACGCTTTTTTGACGATACGAAAGGTAAGGAAGAACGCCGGCTGATTACTTCTCAGGATAAACTGGAATATTTTATAAAGGAAAATCCGGTTGTTGCCGAAATGAAAAGGATGTTCGGTCTGGAGTTCGAATAATCGTTCTTTTGCTGTTTTACAGCAAAAGAACGATCGGATTTATTTCCGGCATACGTCACGGGAATTTGCTTGTGCTGTCGGCATAATGACGATATCATTGAGGCAAACGTGCGCAGGACGTGTGATTGCGAAAATGATCGTATCTGCAATATCTTCGTTTGTGAGCGGTGTCATGCCTTTATATACGTTCTTGGCTGCTTCCGTGTCTCCTTTGTATCTGACAATTGAAAATTCCGTTTCAACCATTCCCGGGGCTATATTCGTCACTTTAATATTGTGTTTGAGCATATCTGTACGCATGGCTTTGGAAAGAGCATCTACGGCATGTTTGGTGGCACAATATACATTACCTCCGGGATACACTTCCTTGCCGGCAATTGAGGCAATGTTTACGATGTGTCCGTTATTGTTCCGGATCATCAGAGGTGCGATTTCCCGGGTGATATAAAGAAGTCCTTTTACGTTTGTGTCAATCATTCTTTCCCAGTCATCGATGATACCTTCCTGTATAGGACTGGTACCTACGGCTAATCCTGCATTGTTGACCAGAACGGCTATGTTTTGCCATTTCTCTTCCAGGTCTGTAACGGCTTTCTTTACTTCTTCTGCCTTCCGGATGTCGAAGCACAAGGGTAAAACTTCCCGCCCTTGCCGGCGGATTTCGGTGGCCAGTTCGTTTAAAAGTTCCTGACGACGACCGGTAATGATGAGATCATAACCGATTTCTGCTGCCCGTAAAGCTGTTGCCCTGCCGATACCGGAGGTCGCTCCTGTAATTAGTGCTATTTTTTTCATTTTGGGTGTTTTTCTGTTATACGGTTACGAAGTTATAGGTTTTACGTCATTTTGGGATGTTAAAATTCAAAATTATAAGAGAAAAAATGGTCATTCGCTTAAAATTGTATATTTTCGCTGATGTTATCAGGTGCTTTTAGTTCCGGAATATATACAGAATGGTAAAACGACTCGGATTTATATTGCTTTTAATGATGTTGGTATCTGCTGCCAATGCTCAGAAAATATTACGGAATACAAGTATCCTGAATTATCAGCGCGGTGACCGTACCTGGTTGCACTTCGGTTTTACCCTGGGGGTAAACTATATGGATTACCGGGTATTTATGTCCGGAGCCAATGCATATCGTGCTGAAACCGGGAAGATGGATGTCGGTTTTTTAGTCGGTATTATCTCCGAGTTGCGGATTACCGATGATCTGGGATTCCGCTTTTTACCGGGTTTGGAATTCGGAACACGCCGCATGATTTATACGAATGTGCCTGAAGAACTGGATGAATACGGAGAGAAAGATGGTAAAGTTGCTGCCTACAACGAGTCGGTATATATTACACTGCCTTTTATGTTGAAATATAAGGCTGTGAGATTGAATAATTTCCGTCCTTATCTGACTGCGGGTACCAGTTTGAAATATGATTTTCAGAAACATGACCGGCTGGATCTGGATAAGGGCGTATATTTCAGGACCAAACCTATAGACGTATTTCTGGAAGCCGGATTGGGATGCGATTTTTATTTACCTTATTTTAAATTGGGTGTCGAATTACGTTTTTCTTTGGGATTAACCAATACATTGGTCCGGGAATACGATTCGAAAAATCCGGGATACGAAGGCTATACTGCTGCATTGAAAAAGCTACAGGCCCGTATGTTTACTCTTTGCTTTAATTTCGAGTAGAAAGATTTAGGGAGAAAATGACTTTCGGAATAAGTTATCCGTATATTATATGTATAAAGAAATTGAGATCAGAATTCGTCCGGAGGAACTTGCGGATACGACGGCTATAGACCGTCAGGTTGCTGTCAGGTTAGGAATAGGGACAGAACGGATCAAACATATTGATATTATCCGTCGGGCGGTGGATGCCCGTCAACGGCAGGTGATGATGAATCTGTTGATCGGAGTGCACATTGACTGGATCGAGGAACGGGAGACTGTTTTTCGGCCGGCTTACCGCGATGTCTCAAAGGCTCCCGTTGCCGTGGTT
Source organism: Culturomica massiliensis (assembly GCF_900091655.1). Taxonomy (NCBI): domain Bacteria; kingdom Pseudomonadati; phylum Bacteroidota; class Bacteroidia; order Bacteroidales; family Odoribacteraceae; genus Culturomica; species Culturomica massiliensis. The sequence goes on along the minus strand of NZ_LT594621.1, from coordinate 1,220,472 downwards.
ATCGGTGCCGGACCTGCCGGGCTGTTTGCCGCATTGCGACTTATCGAAGGGGGAATTCGGCCGTTGGTGTTGGAGAGAGGAAAATCGGTGGACGGGAGGAAAAAAGATTTGGCGCATCTGTATAAGACGGGAGAGGTCAATCCGGATTCTAATTTCGGATTCGGAGAGGGAGGTGCCGGTACGTTTTCTGACGGAAAATTATATACCCGTTCTAAGAAACGGGGAGATGTGCGAAGAGCTTTGGAAATTTTGGTATATCACGGTGCAGACGAAAATATTCTGATAGATGCCCATCCTCATATCGGTACGGATAAATTACCTGCTGTCATTGTCAATATTCGCAAGACTATTGAAAGATTCGGCGGAGAGGTCAGATTCAATAGCCGGGTTACCGATTTTATGATCCGGGAGAAGCGGATAGAGGGGGTCGTTGCCGGCGGAGAGGAAATTTATGCTAAGGGAGTTGTATTGGCAACCGGACATTCTGCCCGGGATGTTTATCGTTTACTGCACAGGCATCGGGTGTATATGGAACCAAAGGATTTTGCCGTCGGATTGCGTCTGGAGCATCAGCAGAACCTGATCGATTGTATCCAATATCATACGAAAGACGGAAGGGGGAAGTGGTTGCCTGCTGCAGAATATAATTTTGTAACGAATATACAGGGGCGTGGCGTTTATTCTTTCTGTATGTGTCCGGGCGGGGTGGTGGTGCCTGCAGCCACGGGGCCCGGACAACAGGTTGTGAACGGTATGTCGGCTTCAGGGCGTAATACGCCTTGGGCTAACTCGGCAATTGTTACCTCAGTAGGGGAGACGGAGCTTGCACAGATGCAGTACCGGGGACTTTTTGCCGGAATGGAGTTTCAGGAGCAACTGGAAAAAACGGCCTGGGAACAGGGAGGGCGTAACCTGTATGCTCCTGCCCAATTGTTGACGGATTTTCTGTCGGGTAATTACAGCCAAACGATTCCCCGGGTATCTTATAAGCCGGGTGTGACGTCTTCGTTGTTGCATGAATGGTTTCCTGCGCTTTTAACGGAGCGTCTGCGGACCGGCCTTATTTTTTTCGGACAGAAGGCGAAGGGATATGTGACGGATCAGGCTGTTTTGCTGGGGGTCGAAACCCGGACGTCGGCTCCTTTAAAAATTCTCCGGGAAAAAGAGACATTCAGGCACGTTGAAATTGAAGGTTTGTATCCTTGCGGAGAGGGGGCCGGTTATGCCGGAGGCATTGTTTCTGCTGCGATGGACGGGGAGAAATGCGCCGAAAGTCTTTTGACGACATATTTTTAGTAAAAAGTAAAAAAAAAGTCGTTTTTTTTTTTGAAAACTTTGACATCCTCAATAAAATACATACATTTGTCTGTAGAGAAAAAGGTTATAAAAATTCTAACCCTAAAAATTAATAGTATGAATAAAGCACAATTAATCGATGCTATTGCTGAAAAAGCAGGTTTAACAAAAGCAGATTCAAAAAAAGCTTTAGAAGCTTTCGTAGAAACAGTTGGTGATGCACTGAAAAGTGGTGATAAAGTAGCTTTGATCGGATTCGGATCATTCTCTGTATCAGAAAGAAGCGCTAGAAGTGGTAGAAATCCACAAACTGGTAAAGCAATCACTATTCCTGCTAAGAAAGTGGTTAAGTTTAAAGCTGGTGCTGAATTGGCCGAAAAATGCTAATACCTGCAACTAAACAATAAAAAAAGGGGTGTCAACGAAAACACCCCTTTTTTTATATTGAAAAGAAGATGAAAAAGAAAGAAATATTACCCTGGAATGTACTTGGTTCCGAATATCTTTTTCGGGAACCTTGGCTTACTGTTCGTAAGGATCGGGTTAAGTTGCCCAATGGCAGCATTATTCCTTCCTACTATGTATTGGAATATCCGGCATGGATTTGTGTTATCGGTGTCACCAAAGAGGGTAAAATGTTGATGGAGCGCCAGTATCGTCATGCTTTGGGAAAAGTTTCGTATGAGTTGTGTGCAGGAGTTGCAGAGGATTCTGACGAGACTTATCTGGAAGCGGCTAAACGGGAGCTTTGGGAAGAAACCGGTTATGGCCGGGGAAATTGGTCGCATTTTATGACCATGTCTGCTAATCCGGGAACGCATACCAATTTGTCGTATTGTTTTCTGGCCACGGATATTGAAAAGATTTCAGAGCCACATCAGGAAATGACAGAAGATATTGCGATCGAATTACTGGATGTTCAGGAAGTAAAAGAAATGCTTCAAAAAGGTGAGATTGTGCAATCCATGCATGCCGCTCCTTTGTGGAAATATTTTTGCGAAATGAAAGAAGTGTAAGTTTGAGATCATGAGAACCGAAAGAGAACAACTGGAGTACCTCAAAAATTTTGTAACGGACGAAAGAAACCATTTATTTGATCGTTTGCTTCAGGAAAGGACAGATTATGTCACAGTTGTGCTGGAAGATTTATACCAGTCCCATAATCAAAGCGCTGTGATGCGGACAGCCGATTGTATGGGGCTTCAACATATACATATAATCGAGAACCGGAATTGTTATGATGTCAGTTCGACGGTTTCTCAAGGGGCCCGTGAATGGCTGACTCTTCATCGGTATAGAGGGGAACAAAACAATACACCGGCAGCAATCCGGCAGCTCCGTGAAGCCGGTTACCGGATTATTGCAACAACTCCCCACACCCAGGATGTATTGATCGATGATCTGGATTTGCAGAAGGGGAAAATGGCTTTTTTCTTCGGAACGGAATTGACGGGTTTGTCGGAAACCGTAATAAATGAGGCCGATGAATTTGTAAAAGTCCCGATGTATGGCTTTACAGAGAGTTTGAATGTAAGTGTATGTGCTGCTTTAATCATGTACAGTGTTGTTCAGCGTTTGAAAACGAGCGCCATAAACTGGCATCTGGATGAAGCCGAACAGGTGAGAGTGGCTTTGCAATGGTATAAGCATTCGATAAAATCTTCGAAGCAGATATTGGAGAGGTTTGAGGAAAAAGAGGAAATCGGATTGTAGATTTTAAATTGAATCGGGGAACGAGCGTTTATGTTGAAACCGCATTGTAAATCGAAAGTCGTAAATTAGTACCGGGATGATGTTGAAGAACAATATGTTTAGTCGTGTTGGAAAATTATTGGTTGCCGGATTGCTGGTTGTATACGGGAATGCCGGATATGCACAGAGTAACGTTCAGCGCCGGGCCGATACGTTGATGACCGAATTGGTAAAGGCAGAGACCGATAGCTTGAAAATCAGCTATGCAGATGAATTGGGACGGTTATTGACAGTACTGAAACCGGCGGATTATGATTTGCTCCGGCCGGTTAAATACCTGAATTATAAGAAAAGTCCGTTGACCGGGGCTGAAATGTTTTCCTGGCAGGTACAATTGACGGAAGGGGCGGCTTTTTATCATGTTTTTAAGTTCGGAGGTATCCGGAAAGATGTGGTGTGGCGTTATTTGCCCGGAGAACAGACGGAGATTCCGGATTATTTGTTTTATGATTGGCTGGCCTTTAAAACGGGTAAAAAATATAGCTATATACTTTTCGGATGGAGTGAAACGGCTAAAACAAACCGTAAAGGATTGTGGGTGGTGGATTTTGCAGCGAACGGCAAGGTAAATTTCAACCGTCGGTTGTTGCGGAAGGGTAATCGCCGGACCGCTTTCCTTGTTTTCGAATACGGAAAGGAAGTAAATATGATGTTGAAACACGACCGCAAAGGAAAACGTATTATTTTCGATCACTTGTCTCCGGCAGAGTCCCGGTATGCGGATTATTTCATGTTTTACGGTCCGGACGGAGAGGTGAATGCTCTCGAATTGAGAAAGGGAGAATGGTGGTTTACCGATAAAGTAAAAATAAAAAATACCGGAAATGAACTTCGATAATTACATAGCAGAAGAGTTTGATGATATCCGCATACTCCGCTATCGGGTGGATGTATTTGAGACCTTGCCTTTACAGGAAAAGTTGTTTGTCTATTATCTTAGCCGGGCGGCTTTGGCCGGGCGGGATATTCTATGGGATCAGAACAACAGATATAATCTTCGGATACGTAAAGTATTGGAGCGTATTATATGCAAGTATGAGGGGGATCGTTCGGTTGCTGAATTTCAGGCATTTTTGCTTTATGCCAAGAAAGTATTTTTTGCCAACGGTATTCATCATCATTATTCCATGGATAAATTTATTCCGGCATTTCCGGAATCCTATTTCCGCCTGTTGCTGGAGCAGACCGGACAGGGAGCTGTGTTCGAGGAACTGAGAAGCGTTGTGTTCGATCCGGGATATATGGCAAAGCGGGTAGCGTCTGACGGTAGCCGGGATTTGATAGTCAATTCAGCTAATAATTATTATGAAAACGTCACCCAGCAGGAAGTGGAGGATTTCTATAATAACCGGAAAGAACCGGAAACAAGGCATCCTTTGAATTCTACTTTAGTTAAGGTGGAGGGGGAAGTAAAAGAGCAGGTATGGAAAGCAGATGGAAAATACGGTAGGGAAATCCGTCGGATTATGGGATATCTGGAGCAGGCTTTGCCTTATGCTGCCAATGAAGAACAAAAGCAGGTGATCGGCTTATTGTTGGAGTTTTACCGTACCGGCGATCTAAAGGTTTTCGATAAGTATTCGATAGCTTGGGTTAAAGAAGGAAAAGCAAATGTTGATTTTATAAACGGATTTATAGAGGTATACGGAGATCCTTTGGCTTATAAAGCCAGTTGGGAGTCTGTGGTAGAGATTGTCGATGCGCAGGCTTGCAGCCGGACCCGGAAATTGGCTGAAAATGCCCTTTGGTTTGAAAAACACGCTCCTACGGATGACCGGTTTAAAAAAACTGAAATATCCGGTATTACGGCCCGGGTGATGCAGGTTGCCATGCTGGGAGGCGACTGTCATCCGGCAACGCCTATCGGTATTAATTTGCCGAATGCCGAATGGATACGGGAGACATACGGAAGTAAGTCGGTTACGCTGGATAATATCACTTATGCTTATCACCGGGCTTCAATAGGGAGTGGGGTAACGGATGAATTTGCATTTTCGGAGGAAGAGAAAAAGCTGGCAGAGAAATACGGTTATGAAGCCGGTAATATCCATACGGATTTGCATGAATGTTTGGGACATGGCTCCGGCAAGATGTTGACCGGCGTAACGACGGATGCTTTGAAAAATTATTATTCTACCTTGGAGGAAGCGAGAGCCGATTTATTCGCTTTGTATTATATTATGGATCCCAAACTGGTTGAGTTGGGAATTGTTTCTTCTCCGGAAGTAGCTCGTTGTGAGTATAACAGTTATATCCGTAATGGACTGTTGACACAACTGACCCGGATAAAACCCGGAAACAGCCTTGAAGAATCGCATATGCGTAACCGGCAATTGATAGCTGCCTGGGTATATGAGCAAGGGAAGGAAAGAAATGTCATTGAACGGGTTGTGCAGGAGAATAAAACTTATTTCGTCATACGTGATTATGAAGCTTTACGTATTTTATTCGGAAGGTTACTGGCAGAAGTGCAACGTATTAAATCGGAAGGCGATTATACGAAGGCCAGGGATTTAGTGGAAAATTACGGTGTAAGAATCGATATGGAGCTGCATCGGGAAGTGCTGGACCGTTATGAAAAATTACATATTCCTCCTTATGCGGGTTTTATTAATCCGGAGTATACGCTTGTTGAAGAAGGAGGGAAGGTGACGGATGTAAAGATCGGGTATCCGGGAGATTTTTTGGAGCAAATGCTGGCCTATGGCCGTGAAATAACCGGTTAATGCCTTTTTAAAAGCATTAACCGGTCTTCGGTGGTTATTTACTGAGTACAATATCGGAATAGGTTGTTGCAATTTTTATCGTGGCAGTCGGAGTTCCGGTATTACCGAACGAAGCAATGCCTTTGATTTGTTTCGTATAACGGTCGCTGCTGTCGTCGAGGGTTACATCTGAGAATTTCAGGCCGTTTGTACGGATATTTCCATAATGACTGGATAGATCGGCTTTAAATATGATGTTATTTGTCAGGTTGATCCGGACCGGAGTATAAGTGGCATCAATCGTTATGGCTTTGAAATTTTCGGATAAACCGTCTATTTTCACTTTACAGTATCTCAAACTGAGGGCTTCGAGTCTGTCGGATAATTGGTTGATGGTGATATTGCTATAGGCTGTATTGATAAAAAGGGTTCCGATATTCCCGATTTTGTAGTTGTCGTATTTGGAGTCGGCTCTCAATGTACCGATTTCCGTCGACGAAAGATTAGAATACGCACAATTTAAATTCCAGTCGTCGATTTTGTCTATCCGGACATTGCCGTATTTTATGTCGAGTGTCAGTTTCCCGGTTTCACCCAGTTCCAGGTTTCCGTATTTGAGAATAATGGAGTTGTCTTTCCCCGATAGGCGGCTGGCGTAAATATTACCGTATTTGACATCAGCTTTGAAGGTCTGTGTCGTTTCATCCAGCCGGATGTTTCCGTATTTGTTGATCAGGTTCAGGTAGACGGAAGCAGGTACATTGACCGTATAATTTACCGTTGTTCCACAGTTGTTACAATTGAAATTCCGTTGTTGTTCGAAATTGGTTTGAGCGGAAACTCTTCTTCCGGTCTGGTTGAAATCGATAGATACCCGGTCAGCCATTTGTTGGGCTATTTTCTCCTTGTCTCCTTTACCGATGATCTCGATGGAAAAATCGATGACCTCTTTATTCCATGCGTTGATGACAATATTTCCGTATTTGTTATTTATGTCCAGTTCACTACCGGCAGAAACATTGAATTGTTTGGTAATCACTCGTTTTATTTCATGAGTGTTGGCGGAAGCGTGGCTTGCTGAGAACAACAGGCAGAGCACGAATAATAAGAATGTGTTTTTCATAGTTTTATAATTTATGTTGTTGATTATTTGGAATATCCTCTAAAATGGCGCGTATGCGTTGCAGGGATTCCATTTCTGCGTTGTAGCGGAGTACGATTAATGCAATATGATCTTCTTCAGACATCCTGGGCAAAGATGCACCCCATTTCTGGAATTTAATTTGCATGTCCTCAATATTGTCCCGCACTTCCCGTTGAGACTGAAGGTCCGTGATATGATCGGTTTCTTCTCTCACTTTGCCGATTTCATCCTGCAATTGCCGGTTGTAATAGGCTGTAACTTCCTGTATCGATTCCGGATAAGACATCGCTTGCCGGGGACGGGAATATTGGAACATGAGGATAAGTGCAATGGCTGCAGCGGCGCTTGTCGTTATTATCCATCTGCGCCAGTGTGTGTGTTTCTTTTTTTCGTGGCGTTCGAGACGCTGTTCGAAACGTTCGAAGTGTCCCATAGGCGGAAGTGCATTGTCAAGCATTCCTGCCTGTTTTCTGATTTGTTCATCCAATGAATTGCTCATGGGGATAATGTTCTTTTATAAGTTGAACTAATTTTTGCTTGGCCCGGATATATTGTGAACGGACAGTGGAAGGTGAAATCTGGAGTTGTACCGCAATGTCTGCGTAATCCAGGTTTTCTATCAGATGCAGATTCAGGATCATCCGGTAACCTTGCGGTAAAAGCTGCATCATTTTATGGATGGCTTCCAGTTGCATTTCGATGTGTTCCTCTTCTTCCGGTTCGTCAGTGTATTCCACTCCTTCGTTTAATTCTATAAAACGAATTTTGCGTTTTCGACAGATGTCTATCGACCGATTGATGGCAATACGTTTGAGGATACGTTTCATACTATCGGCATCTCCCGTGTACTCGTCAATTTTGTCGAGCACCTTTAAAAAGGTTTCCTGCATAACCTCTTCCGATTCCTGGGGATTACCCAGTATACGGAAGCAACAATTGTATACGCTTTTATAAAATAGCATATAAAATTCGAGTTGGGCCCGTCTGTCACCTTTTTGGCATTGTCGTCGTATGATGTTGTAATCGCTCATTTTACTGCTTTCTGACTATATGACGTATAAGATATGAATTTGCTGCATGAAAATAACAGAAAAATGATATTAATAAGAATAAGAAAGTAATAATCTATTGAAAATTAATTTGATTGATTAGAAAATATAGGAATAAATTTTGTTAATATATCTTTTTTATTTACTATTGTAAACATATGTTTATGATTTTGATATATGAAATATTTAAGGTATAGCATTTTTGTCCTATTTTTTTCTTTGTTTATTCAGGCTTGTGATAACGATAAAGAAAAATTTGAACCGCCTCCAGTACAACCTCATTTCAGTGTGAAGGATAGCCTGGCCCTGGTTGATATCTATGAGCAAGGTGATGGAAAAAATTGGTTTGTTCGTTGGGATTTGACGAATGTTTATACCTGGGGTGGAGTGGGTGCCTATCTGGATTCGGTTGAAATGGAGTGGCGTGTGATTTATTTGGATATTCCCTGGGGAACTCAGAATGGAATGCTATCGCCAAAGGTTGGTGATTTGTCGGAATTGCGACGATTAACTCTGAGTGGACATGGATTTTACGGCATGATTCCTGCTGAAATAGGGAAGTTAAGTAAACTGGAATCATTACAGATTTATTCTACTGATATGGAGGGGGTTATTCCTAAAGAAATATTTGGATTACCTTATTTGTACGAACTCCGGATTGCGGATAATCTTAATCTGATACTTCCTGATGAAGTTTCCAATTATTCACCGGAATATTTTGGCGTGTGTCAGTTGATTAATAATAATTTCGGAGGGAAAGTCCCTTCGGGTATAAAGGTACAGATGAATCTGAGTGAAAATAATTATACGGAAGTACCTTTTGAATATTATACGGATACCTCTAAACCCTATTTAAATCTTAGTTATAACAAAATATCGGGTGTTATCCCTGATTATGTGTTGAATGATTCGGTAGCGATGTGTCGTTTGGTTTTGATGGCTTATCCGCAACAAAAAGGGTATGGATATACAAATATTCCGGAGAAATATATAAAAAAATATTATGGATACACGGGTATCCCCGGGGAACATTCCGGAAAATAAGAAGACAATCAGTTTTTTATAAATTAAAAATAGTCATGAAGTATTTCCGCATTTTATTATTATTTGTTTTTTATATTGGTTTATCATCCTGTCAGGAAGAAAGAATAAGTGAAAGTATAGAGAGTGAGAATGATTTTGAAGATGCAGAATATATGAAAGGGAATGTTTATCCTCTATCATTGGCTTATCGGAATTGGAAATTAAAAGCCAGAAGTGAATCAGTATTCGAATCTGATTGGGAAAATTGTTCGGCTATTACCTTAGGTTCCGGAGCTTCTGTAAAATTACCATGGAATAGTATTTCTGATAGTAATGTGCCTTACGATATTGCTATAGATATTCGGAAAAAAGATGGCTGGCAGCTTGTGTTTCACACATTAGTCCCCTCAGAAGGCGCAAGTCCGGACAGAAATTATATGATATTTCATAATTTGCGAACAGGTATTTTGAAAGTATATTACTATAAGGAAAATGATGTTAGTAATAATACTTGTATTTGGTTTTTGCTTTTTCAATATCCTCAGCAATGGATGAATTGTGTAAATGAGTTGTGCCACCCTCTATCTTTTGGACAGTGTAATGTGATTGAAACTTCGACGTTTTCAACTTATTCGGACAAGGGAATACGTAAAGGATGGAATTGTTTTCAGGTACTGTTGACTTATGCTCCGAATGCTACTCAGGTTATGGATATAAATGCACAAACATTGAATGTAGGAGAGCTTGATTTATTTGGACAATATGAAGAAGCGTCTTCAGGAACACTTTTATCTTATTCATCCCGGAACCCATTGAGTAAATTTACGGGGGAAATAGCTAATATTTCGGGGAATTATGCTGCTAATTGGTTAAAAAAAGAGATTGATGAGGGAAAGATAAAAGAGAATTCTCTGCAAACCAGAGGATGGATTTCTTCTTTGGTAATTGGATCAGTAAAGTCCCTTGTTAAGGGGGGAATAAATAAGATATTGAATGCTTTTACAGGGAGGTTTTCTAAAACCGTGACGAATAGAATGGATATACAAATCAATACCCAGGGAAATAGTAGAACTACAGGTACGTTGTCGTTTGTGTCTCCGGCACCAATTTTAAGTCTTCGTACAGATTTTTCGCATGACCGTATAGGGGCATTAGGTGCATGGAATCTTGCGGCCCAGCCGATTGTTTATCTAAGTCCGATAGCTGATCATCAACCTAGTTCTTATGACAATTTATATCATCAATATTCATACAAATTCAGAGGAATTAAAGGATATAAATATGAACTTTTGTTTAATCTAGCTTTGGAATCTCATTTATTGAAATATTGGACGGAAATGGAAGTGGTACACTATAAAGGAAAAATACCACAGATACCCGTAGTATATACTGATTTCGGAGTTTTAGGAGGAAGTAGTTCTTTTTTAACGGGATATTTTAAGAACTTATTATATGAAAATAGTGCAGATAGTATAGCTATTTATGAAGATCATTTTGATCCGCATATATATACGACTTATGATATGTATCAGCAATACGGACGGCCTTTAAAAGCGGCTTTTATACCGAAAACAGAGACAATGGAAGGTACTTATCGATTTGATAAAAACCATTTTGTAAAGTTTACTCTTTTTATGGTGACAAATTTTGAAGGACAGATAGATACAACAGTGTCTACTCGTACTTTTGTTCCAAAGATTGAATGGGACCCGTATTTATACAATAAATATAAGGATATGGATGGGGAATGGATAGAGTATCAGGAAACGAGATAAGAAAATAATTTGAAAGGTATCGTAAAAATAAAGACTGGAAGTTCTTTATGATTAAAGCAGACTCCCAGTCTTTATTTTGTTTTGAAGTTTAGTGTTTTGAACGAGCGGAGATGATGGCGGAAAAATCTTCTGCTTTTAAGGAAGCGCCGCCGATTAAGCCGCCGTCTACATCCGGGTTGGCGAATAGTTCGTCGGCATTTTTAGCGTTGCAGCTTCCTCCGTAAAGAATGGAGGTATTGTCAGCAATGGCTTTACCGTATTGATCGGCAATAACTTTGCGGATAAAGGCGTGCATTTCCTGTGCCTGGTCGGAAGTGGCTGTTTTGCCGGTACCGATAGCCCATACCGGTTCGTAAGCGATGACAATGTTTCCGAATTCTTCAGCCGTCAGGTTGAATAAGCCGTTTACCAACTGGGATTTAACAACTTCAAAATGTTGGTTGGCTTCCCGCTCAGCCAGGACTTCTCCTACACAGAAAATAACTTCCAGTTTGTTTTCCAGGGCGCGGGCTACTTTTTTTACCAGGATAGCATCTGTTTCACCGTAATAGCTTCTTCTTTCCGAGTGTCCTAAAATAACATATTTACACCCGGTAGAGGCTACCATGGCTGCCGATACTTCACCGGTGTATGCGCCGGATGCTTCCGTGGCACAATTTTGTGCAGAGACAGAAACCAATGCCGGATCGACAGTTTTGTTCACTTCTGCCAGATGAATAAACGGAGTTCCGATGATTACCTGTACATTGGAGGCGTTCAGTGATTTTACTTTGGCATTTACTTCTTTTGCCAGTTCGATTCCTTCGGAAAGGGTTTTATTCATTTTCCAGTTACCTGCAACAATTTTTTTTCTCATGGTAGTATAATTTATTATTAAGTTTAGAATGATTTTTTCGTATAATCTGCTTTAAGACTTATTTTGCCAGTCTTTTGTATTTTTTTATCATGTAGAAGGCCAGCAGGAACATGTATAGTAAAGCCAGGGAATAAATCACATACCGATCGGTAATGTATTGTTGTTCCAGCAGGCAGAAAGATAAAGGATCTTTTCCTTTCAGTTCATCGGCATCCGGAATATCCCGGTGTCCCCATTTATCGATAATGGTTCCTTTTTTCAATAATACAAGGCCCGGATTGGAACGGGTCACGGTTTTTAATTGAATTTCATCTGTAGCGCAGAAGCTGTAGTTGACGTTGTATTTGTGAACAAAATCGGTGATTTCGTCGGCGTTGGAAGCTGTCAGGCCGTAAAAGCGGTAGCCGTTCTCACTGGCATAAGCTGCCAGCTTGTTGAGTTTATCCTGTGCTTCTGCCGAGGCTTTGCTCAATTTGTAAGAAACGACTAAGAACGTGTAGTCGTCATCGTTCAGCACTTCTTCTGTGATGTCTCCGTATTCGGGGTGTTCAATGACAAAATCGTGGATGGGGGCTTTATAGCCTTCCTTTAATAATTTTTGGCTGGAACTGTGAAATTCCCAATTCAATGTGTCTTGCCAGGGGAAGTTGCTTTCATCAAATTCCTTAATCTCTCCTGTATTTTTATTTTTGTATTTTAAGGTTGTGCTGTATTCGTCGTGAGGAGCTCCTTCCGGAATCGTCATACCTTCGGTGATGTTGGCTCCGACGGCATAGGGGCGGAAGTCCAGGATCGGCAGATGACGATAGCTGTACATTTCTATGCAAAACATAAATATAATACTTCCCGTCAGAATAACACTCTGTTCCAGGACGTTGAAAATGGATTTGAACCGATTGCGGTTGAAAAACACCAGCAATACCATAACCAATAGGATGATATTTTTAAAAAAGGTTTCCCAATTGGTCAAGACCAAGGCATCTCCGAAACAGCCGCAGTCTGTCACCGGATTTTTGATTGCGAGGATCAACGTCAGGGGAGTGAAGACTGCCATGAAAAGAAGGGCTCCCCAGGAGGCTAATTTTGTTTTGATATTTAAAAATAAGCAAATACCGATAATGAATTCTGCCATGGAAAGCAAGAAAGAAAAGAATAATGCGGAAAAATTCATCCAGCTCATTCCGAAAGCGTTGAAGTAGTCGGTGAATTTGTAATCGGATCCCAACGGATCTATCCCTTTTACAAAGCCGGAGAAAATAAACACTAGTCCGATAAGAATCCTGCAGATATTCAGTAAAAATTTCATTGTACTTTGGAGTTTATAAAAATATATAAATCGTTTCTGTTTTTATTGTTTGTTCTCGACACATAAGCGGATCAGGGCAAAGACGGCATAATTGACCATGTCGTAGTAATTGGCATCTATACCTTCCGATATCAGGGTATCGCCTTGATTGTCCTCGATTTGCTTGGTCCGTTTGATCTTCATCAGAATGAGATCGGTATAGGAACTGATACGCATACTTCGCCATGCTTCGTCGTAATCGTGATTTTTGTCTAACATCAGACGTTTGGCGCTTTGAAAATATTCATCGTATCGTGCGGTTATTTTTTCAGGAGGAGTATCTTCTCCCGGGCCGAGTTCCAACTGGATAAGTCCCATGATGGCATAATTGATGATGCCGATGAATTCCGGCACAATACCTTCATGTACTTTGCATACGCCTTTTTCTTCTATGCAACGTATGCGGTTGGCTTTGATAAATATCTGATCTGTAATTGATGTTGTGCGTAATATCCGCCAAGCTGTGCCGTAGTCGTGCATTTTTTTTGTAAAAATATCACGGCATATATTTATTACGCTGTCATATTCTTGTGAAGTATCCACCATAATTTTCGGTTTACATTATGAAATGTAAAAAACTCGTTGTTATTTTGAGGTGTAAAATTAATAAATAGAATTGATAATATTTCAATTTTCAATTTTCAATTTTTAGCAATCATGATAAAGTTTCCGGTAATAGAAAGGCAAGTGCTCGATTTATCCCGTCCCCGGGTGATGGGAATTTTGAATGTGACTCCCGATTCCTTTTACGATGGGGGTAAGTATCTTAGTGAAACGAAGGTCATTGAACGTATCCGGCAGATTGTGGAGGAGGGAGCGGATATCATTGATGTCGGAGCTTGTTCTACCCGTCCGGGGGCTGCCGGGGTTGACGAGAAAGAGGAAATGGCCCGGCTGGAACCGGCTGTCGAGCTGATCCGGAAATATTATCCGAATATGCTTGTTTCGATAGATACTTACCGGGCGAAAATAGCGGAAGAAATTAATACTTGCCTGGGCCCGGTCATTGTCAACGATATTTCCGGAGGAACGATGGACAGCCGGATGTTTGAAACGGTAGCCCGGATGAAAGTGCCTTATATTCTGATGCATATACAGGGCATTCCCCGGACAATGCAACGGAATCCGGTGTACGAAAATGTCGTGGAGGAGGTAAAGCTCTTTTTTAAGGAACGGATTACCCGTCTGAATGAGTTGGGATTCGATAACCTGATCCTGGATCCGGGGTTCGGATTTGGAAAAACGGCTGAACATAATTTCCAATTGATGGAAGCATTGGATACTTTTCAGGAATTGGGTTATCCGGTACTTTCCGGAATTTCCAGAAAGGGTATGATCTGGAAGACTTTGGACATTACGCCGGCGGAGGCATTAAACGGCACGACGGTGTTGAATACGGTGTCACTGATGAAAGGGGCTCAATTGTTGCGGGTACATGATGTAAAAGAAGCTGTAGAAGCTGTGAAACTGTTCAACTGTATACATCAGTTTGCCCGTTTCTGATCCGTGTTTTGAAGATCAGAAACGGTTTAGCCACGGACGGACGACCTGCCACAGTACGATGCCTACACTGACGGAAATGTTGAATGAATGTTTTGTCCCGAATTGGGGAATTTCGATGCAACCGGCAGAATGATCGATGACTTCCTGTTGTACCCCTTTCACTTCATTGCCGAAAACCAGTGCGTATTTTCCATCGGTGGGAAGTGTCACCTTTTCCAGTGACAGGCTGTTCTCGGCCTGTTCTACCGAGAACACTTTATAGCCGTCGGCCTCTAAACGATGGATGACAGGTAATGTATCTTTACTGTATTCCCATGCCACCGATTCTTCTGCTCCTAAAGCTGTTTTATGGATTTCCCGGTTGGGCGGGGTGGCTGTTATGCCGCAAAGGTATATTTTAGAGAGCCGGAACGCATCTGACGTCCGGAATACGGAACCGACATTATTCAGACTGCGGATATTGTCCAGAACGATAACGATGGGCAGTTTTTCTACCGACTTAAATTCTTCGGTGCTGATCCGGTGAAGTTCTTCGTTTTGTAATTTTCTGTTTTCCATCGATTGTAATGAATTTTAAATTATTGGGTAAACTGATTTGTTGACAGATTCATTCAATCAAAAATCAACCGACGGCTTCTCCTATTAAAGTCGCCGAAGTACAGTCTTTCACCTTTACCTGGATAAGATCGCCGGCTTTGGCTGTTTTGCAAGGGAATACGATCACTTTGTTCTGACTGCTGCGCCCGAACATTTCGTCCGGACTTTTTTTCGAAATCCCTTCTACCAGTACTTCGAACGTTTTTCCGATATCCCGGCGGTTACTTTCCAGAGACCAGCCTGTTTGCAGATCGATCAATTGCTGGAGGCGTCTCCCTTTGGTTTCTTCATCGACATTATCAGGTAAACGTTTGGAAGCCATTGTGCCAGGACGCTCGGAATATTTAAACATATAAGCCAGATCGAATCCGACTTGTTGCATCAGTTCCAGCGTCTGCTGAAAATCTGCTTCACTTTCGTTATGGAAACCGACAAATACGTCTGTCGAGATGCCGCATTCGGGGATGATACGGCGGATGGCGGCAATCCGGTCCAAATACCATTCACGGGTGTATTTCCGGTTCATGTCTTTGAGTACCGAATTACTTCCCGATTGTACGGGTAAGTGGATGGCTTTGCATATATTCGGGTAACGGGCGATGGTTTCCAGTGTGGCATCGCTCATATCTTTAGGGTGGGAGGTAGCAAACCGGATCCGCATTTGAGGCACGGTACGGGCTACCGTTTCCAGTAATGCCGGAAAATTTATGTCGGAGGTTTCGTCTTTGTAACGGTAGGAGTTGACGTTCTGTCCCAATAGGGTCACTTCTTTGAATCCGCGTCTCTGCAGGTCGATCACTTCCGCTACGATACTGTGCGGACTGCGGCTGCGCTCGCGTCCCCGCGTGTACGGTACGATGCAGTAGGTACAGAAGTTGTTGCATCCGCGCATGATGGATACAAAACCTGAAATCGTCGTTTCGTCGATACGGGAAGGGCAAATGTCTTTGTACGTTTCGGTTTCCGAAAGCTCGATGTTGATAGCCTTTTCTCCTTTGGCGGCCTTTTCAATCAATAAAGGCAGGTCCATGTAAGCGTCGGGTCCGACGACGATATTGACGTTTTTTTCCTGTTCGAATAGATTTTCTCCCAGACGTTCTGCCATACACCCCATAATTCCTACGAGTAGATGGGGATTTCTTTTGCGGATTTCAGAAAACCCTTGTACGCGTCCCCGTACCCGTTGCTCTGCATTTTCGCGGACAGAGCAGGTATTTACCAGAATGATATCCGCTTCGTTTTTATCTTTGGTGTGTTCAAAGCCTTTAGCTGTTAAAATGGCTGCGACAACTTCACTATCAGCGACATTCATTTGGCAGCCGTAGGTTTCGATATAGAATTTTTTACCCATAAAAAAATATTACTTTTGAAGGTACAAAAGTAATATTTTCAAAGGGATATCTTTTATAAAAAGCGTAAAGATTCGCAGACTTTTAAACAGCTAATTTATTTTTGATTTTAGATTTACGATTTTTGATTCTGTCACACTTGGATGAAAAATTACATATTTATGTATGGAATTTGAAATCTCTTTAATTGTTGACTTGGTGTGTTTAATCAAAAATCGTAAATCAAAAATTATTTTAGAATCTTACTCCCACCGTAATCCGTGCCTGGTGTTCGTGGTATTTGTTGGATACGGGCTCTGCCATTACCGTATGAATGAGGTTGTCGATCTGGGTTTCCGTGTAATAGAAGATGGTTTCGTCTTTTGCAAACCGGTAGCTGTATGCGGCGTCACAATAGAACTGACCGAAATTCAGACCGATACCGCCTGAAACCGTTTGGATTTTATCACCGCCCGGAATAGAATTTACAAAACTGTATTCTTTGCGTTTGTACGGACTTCCCATATAATTATAGCCGGCCCGCAAGCTGAATTGGCTGTTAAAACGGTATTCGGCTCCGACCCGGAAATTATGAGCTGCCGTATAGGTACTCTTGATTGCGGCGTTGGTTTCGTCGTAAAAACGGCTGTAGGGGCCTGCTGTGTATTTGGCCGAACCGTAATCCACATATTCGTAGTCTGCGCTGATGATCGCTTTTTGGTTCAATACCGTTGCAATACTTAAGATGGCCCGCCAGGGAGTTCTCATATCGAAATCGTATTTGTCGTAGTATCCCTGGGATTGGCTGATTTGTGATTCCCGCCCGGTATTCGGGTCTTCGGGAGTCCAGTAGTAAGCGTCAATATATGTTTCCCGGCGATAATTCATGTTATACCACGTGGGCGTATGAATAGCGGCACCGATACGGAGTTCCGGAATCGGACGGTAAATGGCTCCGAATTTCAGGTTGGTACCTACACCGTTGATCCGGACATTTTCAAAGAAGTCGTATGAATCAAAGCCGGACGGGGCATTTTCTTCACCGAGTTCAGTGTATTGGCTGCGGGTTTTGAAATAGGTCGTTTGCAAGCCGATAGTCATTCCCAAATACAGTTTGTCCTTGTAGTTCGTGCCGAAAGAAAAAGCATACTCACCCTGATATCCGTCTTCTTTGAGCAATTTGTATTGATTGACTAATTCCCCTTCTCCGACGGCCGGAGAATAGTACAATTGGTCATTCGGATTGATCAGGAATGTTTCATACGCCTGTCCCAGTGTAAACGGATTCAGATCTTTCGGCTGGATATTGTCCGCCTGTAGAGCATAGGCATTGAGCTGGGAAGTTGAGGAATTGAGTACGGCGATATCCATCTGGCGGTTGTAGTTGCTCAAATTGGTATAATTGATACCGAAATTAAAACCCCGCCAATTGAAGTCGGGCGTATACAGAGAGAAAACTGCCCCCAGCGTTCCCATCTGGAAAGAAGTCTTATTGGCTGTACGGTTTCCCGATTTGATATCGTTGAAATTCAGTAAGGGGGTAAAGGCTGCCTCCGATTTCCGGAAAACACCGATTCCGGCAGGATTGGTACTTAAAGTCGAGAGGTCGCCTCCCAAGGCTCCGAATGCACCTCCCATGGCAGCCGAACGGGCCGTCCCTGTGGTTGTAAATCTGGAGAAACGCAGGATTTCTTCATAATTTTGGGCCGATGCTATGGTTCCCATAGTCAACAGTGCCGAAAGAATATATAATTTTTTCATTGGGTTCAGTTTTTAGTATAAAACGAAGTTTTTGCATTTTATCTTCTTCCGCCTGTTCGGGTAGAGCTACCACCGGAGCGGGTGGTTCCGGACGACCGTGTTGTACCTGTGGAACGCGACGGAGAATAACTGCTTCCGCCCGACCTTGTGTTGTTGTACGAAGGCCGTGTCGTATTGTTTCTGTTGTAATTATACGAATTGCTTCCCGATCGTGTTGCCGGACGGGTATAACGGTTTGACTGACCGGATGTAGACGGCCGTGTCGTTGCTGGCCGTGTTGTCGTACCGGGTCTTACGCTGGTTCCCGGCCGGGTCATTCCCGGTCGCGTTGTGGTTCCCGGTCGTGTGCTTGTTCCTGGTCGTGTTGTTGTACCCGGTCGGGTTGTCGTTCCCGGTCTTACGCTGGTACCTGGCCGCGTTGTCGTACCCGGACGGGTCGTGGTTCCCGGCCTTGTCGTTACTCCCGGTCGCGTTGTCGTACCCGGCCTTACGTTGGTGCCGGGGCGGGTGCCATAACCCGGTCGCGTATTGTTTCCCGGTCGCGTAGCATAGCCCGGACGGGTGCCGATTCCCGGACGCAGGTTGTTATCCGGTCGTACAGGTGCGGGTCTGTTATGAGAGGGGGGGTAATGTCCGCCGCCCCAGATAGGCGGATAAGGATAGTGGTGATGCCAATGCGGATAATATCCACCCGGATACCAGGGATCGTACCAGCCGCCCCATCCGTACCAACCGTTATACCAGGGTCTGTACCAGGGATCGTACCATCCGTTGTTCCAACCGAATCCGAAACTCCAACCCGGATTTCCCCAACCCAGATTGAAACTCCAGTTGAATTGTCTGTCAAAAACAAAACTGTCATAACCCGGTTGATTCCAGGCAATCGTCCAGATGTATTTGGGGTAGGATCCGAAAAGGAAGGTCGAATAAAGTTCTATATTTGAAGAGGACGGAAACCACCAGTAACGGTTGTTGTCTGTATAAACATTCCAGTCCGGACTTACGGAAAGACTGAGAGCGATGTCTGTACCGTTGGCAATATAGCCGAATCCTTGGGGATATTGGGCTATAATCCGGGCTGCCTCACGCAAATCCGACTCACTGCCTTTAAAGCCACCGATCCAGTAACCGGTATTTTCATAGATCGTTTCGTTGATATCATTCGCAGATGACAATTGTGATTCTGCCTGATAAGCCAGATCTGCCGTATTGACTTGTTCTACGGTACCTTTGCGGCGGTTGATGACGGATGCCGTACTGCCTGTCCAATCTGATTCCGGTTGAGTGTAAGATGTCGTACCGGCTGATTTTGTCATGTCGATATGCTGTCCCGTTTCGGTTTCTACTTCCTTAACGATAAGCGGTTTTGCTCCAGGTACATAGTAGATGTCGTCTTCCATACTGCTGCTAAGGCTGCGGCTCGAATAGCAGGAGGTAAGGAGAAACACTGAAGCTATAATATATACTATCGATTTCATAAGATAATGATTTACTTGTTTATTAAATTACTATCAAAAAGTATACCATAAATTTTGGAATTCCGGGGTTATATACTGTATTTAACATGATTCCTCCGTTGTGTGGTATCTTTATCTGTTTACGGAATAAAAATACTCTTTTTCGGGTTATATATCTTAGTTTTTTGCTTAAATTTGCGACGTTTTACCAAAAAATAAGAAGATGGCCAAGTTTTTAACATCAAGAAGTGAAGATTATTCTCAATGGTATAATGAGTTGGTAACCAAGGCAGGATTGGCGGAACCGGCAGCCGTAAGAGGTTGTATGGTGATCAAACCGTACGGATATGCCATTTGGGAAAAGATGCAACGTCAATTGGATCAAATGTTTAAGGACACCGGACACGTAAATGCTTATTTTCCCTTATTGATACCGAAATCTTTCTTTTCAAAAGAAGCTGACCATGTTGAAGGATTTGCGAAAGAATGTGCTGTTGTGACCCATTATCGTTTGAAGAATGATCCCAACGGCAACGGAGTTATCGTCGATCCGGAGGCTAAACTGGAAGAAGAGTATATTATCCGTCCCACATCCGAGACGATTATATGGAATACATATAAAAACTGGATACAATCTTACCGGGATCTTCCGATATTGTGTAATCAGTGGGCGAATGTTATGCGTTGGGAAATGCGTACCCGTATGTTTCTGCGTACGGCTGAATTTCTTTGGCAGGAGGGACATACTGCTCACGCCACTAAGGATGAAGCGGTAGCTGAGGCCAACCAGATGGTGCGCGTATATGCCGAGTTTGCAGAAAAATGGATGGCTGTCCCTGTAATTATGGGTTCCAAGAGTGAAAGTGAGCGGTTTGCCGGAGCTTTGGATACATACACGATAGAAGCTTTAATGCAGGACGGTAAAGCATTGCAGGCAGGTACATCTCATTTCCTGGGACAGAATTTTGCCAAAGCTTTCGACGTGATGTTTACCAATCAGGCAGGTGAACGGGATTATGTATGGGCGACTTCCTGGGGGGTTTCAACGCGTCTGATGGGAGCTTTGATCATGGCACATTCCGATGACAACGGATTGGTATTGCCTCCGAAGTTGGCTCCTTTGCAGGTCGTGATTGTGCCGATATATAAAAATCCGGAAGGACTTCAACAGATTCGTGATAAGGTAAGCGGTGTCGTAGAAGCATTGAAGGCAAAAGGAATTACCGTAAAATTCGACGATCGTGATACCCAGAAACCGGGCTGGAAATTTGCTGATTACGAACTCAAGGGAGTACCGGTACGTTTGGCGATAGGAGAACGTGATCTGGCAAACGATACAGTTGAGGTGGCCCGTCGCGATACCCTTGCTAAAGAAACGGTACCGATGGCCGGAGTGGTAGAATATATCGGGAAATTACTTGAAGACATTCAGGAAAATATTTATAAAAAGGCTCTCGGTTTCAGAAACAATATGATCACAAAAGTGGATTCTTACGACGAATTCAGGCAACTGGTCGAAACGAAGGGTGGTTTCTTCCTGTGTCATTGGGATGGAACGGCGGAAACCGAAGAAAAGATCAAGACGGATACCAAAGCGACGATTCGTTGTATCCCGTTTGATAGTCCGGAAGAAGAGGGAAAATGTATGGTAACCGGTAAACCTTCGCATCGTCGGGTGCTGATAGCAAAAGCTTATTGACCGGGCTACCGGGATCAGGCTGCCCCAAAAGTCCGTATCGGGTAATTTTCAGGCGGGAGAATGTGCTGTCGGCAGACAGGGATGTTTCCCGTACCGGGAAATCGAAGGTCGGTTTTTGGGGTAGTTTTTGTAAAATATATTGGTTGTGGATAATAAATCGGGTTTTGGTAAGGTTTTGGTTGCGTGGTATGAGGAGAACCGCAGGGAATTACCGTGGCGGGATACGAATGACCCTTATCTGATATGGATATCCGAAATTATTTTACAGCAAACCCGGGTAGTGCAGGGCTTGGATTATTTCAATCGTTTTGCCGCCCGGTTCCCGGATGTCCGTTCACTGGCAGAGGCAAAGGAAGACGAGGTACTGAAGTATTGGCAGGGTTTGGGGTATTATAGTCGTGCCCGTAATTTACATGCTGCCGCCCGGGATATTATGCAACGTTTTTCCGGGTTGTTTCCTGTCCGTTATGAGGACGTTTTGTCATTGAAAGGGATCGGCGGGTATACGGCTGCCGCTATCTGTTCTTTTGCCTGGAATCAGCCTTATGCTGTTGTTGACGGAAATGTCTACCGGGTGTTATCGCGGGTATTCGGGATAGATATACCGATAGATAGTACGGAGGGAAAGAAGTTTTTTACCGCTTTGGCGCAGGAGTTGTTATTGGTTTCCTGTCCGGGAGTTTATAATCAGGCTATTATGGATTTCGGTGCTATCCAGTGTGTTCCCAAGTCTCCGGCCTGCCTGTTTTGCCCTTTGCGCGAAAAATGTGTGGCCTTTGTTCGGGGGGAAGTAGAAAATTTGCCCGTAAAAGCCGGAAAAACCCTTGTAAAGCCCCGTTATTTCAATTATTTTCACATCCATTACCGGGATAATGTCCTGTTGGTGCAACGACGTGCCAAAGATATATGGCAAAATCTGTATGAATATCCTTTAATTGAGACAGAGAAGGATATGGAGTGGCCTGAATTGATCCGGACAGAAGAATACCGGCATCTTTGGGAAGGGGCCGGAGAAATACACGTCGTACGCAGAGCGGGACCTTATAAACATGTCCTTTCTCATCGCATTATTTATGCCCGTTTTTATGAGATTCGGATAAACGTACTTTCTGCCGGTTTGACAAATTGTTTGCAGGTATCCGCCGATGATTTTGAAAAATATGCCGTTTCCCGTTTGATCAGTCTCTATCTGGAAGACAGGAACAGATGAAATTTTCTTTTTATTGTTGTTTTTCGAGATATTCGGCCCAGATACGGGCAGCTTCCTCTACCAATTTTATGCAAGGACGTTTGGTGTAATACCGGGAAGTCCGTGCTTCCGGCAGGGGATCTGTATGTGCAATTTCTTTCAATCCGAGTAGTTCACTGCAATTCAGTGCTCCGTTTCTTTTTTTGAATTCTTCAGCTAATTCCTGTACCAGACGATAGTTTGCCGCTTTACCTTCCCGGTCTGACGGATCGGCCGTACCCGTTTGTAATCCGGCTAAAATGAACATGCCGCAGGCAGCTCCGCAGGTTTGGCGCATACGGCCGATACCTCCTCCGAAGGAAGCCGACATTTTCAGGGCCTGTTCGGGTGTATATCCGTAGAGGTCGGCAAATGCCGCACATACCGATTGTGAGCAATTAAAGCCCTGCTTGAATAATCCGACAGCCTTTTGAATCCTTTCTTCCATGACGATGACATTTGTATGAATGGTAACAAATGTATTATAATTTTGCGGTATAGAGAAAAAGGACAATATTTTACTTTGTCCTTTTTCTGGTGAAATGATATTTATTTGCTTTTGATAAAATCGACGATTATTTTTTCCAGACTTTTATTGAGAGGGGCGTCGGGATTGTTGTATACTGCCGATATTTGAAAAACCTGGTCCTGAGAGTCACAGTCTTTCAATACATGTGTCATACCGGGAATGATGTATTTTTGTGCTTTCGGATAAGCATTGGCCAGTAATTCGACTTCTTCCGTAGGGCATTGCAGATCGTTGGTCCCTGATATGAGTAGTACCGGTATATGCAGTTGCCTGATGTCTTGCGCCGGATCGTATTTAAACCAGGAGATCAGATAGGGCTGGACAGACGGCCGGAACAATGTATAGAGCAGGGGAGAAACATGACCAACTGTATCTCCTTTTTCGAGTTTCTCCAGTATCGGATTGCACATATCCAGAATCTGTTGCGGTTGTTTGGCGAGTTGTTTGCGGAGAATCTGGGAAGCCGGTCTTCCGGCGCCTGCCAGAGAAATAACTTTGCCGATCTCCGGGTTACTGCCTGCCGCTAAAATACCGATTTGAGAGCCTTCGCTGTGTCCGGCAACGATGACTTGGTTGAAACGCTTGTCTTTTTTCAGGTAACTGACCCAATCGTTGACGTCGTTCACATAGTCTTCAAAGCGCAGGTTTTTTTCCTGCAATCCGGCATTGCTGCTTTTGGCAATTCCTCTTTTATCGAAACGTAATGAGGCGATGCCGTTGGTACGTAACATCTCCGCCAGCATTTTCAAAGCATTGTTTTTCATCATCGGGTTGTTGCCGTCCCGGTCGGTCGGCCCTGAGCCGGCAATAAGCAATACAACCGGACTGTTTGAGGTGTTTTCAGGTACCGATAATGTCCCGTACAGGTCTCCTGTTGCGGTTTTCATGACGACTTCCGACTCTTGTCCGTATGACGACTGCGACATCAGGCCCAATAGACATAGTGGCAGGCATAACGGTCCTACTAATAGATATAAAATAATCTTTTTCATAGTGTTATGGGTTTAAACGTTTATTTTGTAAAGAAAGCTGATCAGGTATACGGCCAGAATATCCCCGCCGATTATCGAAACGGCGTAAGCGATGCCCAGACGTGCACCTTTCAGGTTACAGGTTACTTTCAGGGCCTTGAACATCCATATCAGTGTCCAGACGATAAAGACAGTCGAAATAAGGGCCAGAAATGCTCCTGTCATGATTTCCGGGCTATTGAGCCATTCTATCGTTATGTCTTGAGGGGTTGCATGGATTAATGTCTGTAGCGGTTTACAAAAGCATAGCAGCGCTGTTGCGATTAAAGGCAGCTGTGCGAAAGCCGTGGTACCGAGGACATCGACGATGCGGATTCGGGAACGCGACAGAAGCAGACCTGAGGTGTAGAAGAGGAGTGCCGGTATCAGCCAGATAATCAGATGTTCGCCCAAAAATGTTGTAAATGTATTACTCGGAGCCCATCCCATGTGTAACAATCCTTGAAAATGTAATCCTGTGATCCACGATAGGACTATTGTAATGCATACCCCTGCAAATCCGTAAATCAGGGCCGGTATACCCGCTATTTGTATAAACGGATTCAGTATTTTTTTCCAAAATGAAATTTGCGTGTCCATGGCTTGTAAGTTAAGGTAGTTTTTCAATAAGATCGTCCAGTAGATTACGGACGGTCGGGTAACTTAAATTCATCTTTTTGGCCATTTCTTTGAGACTTCCTCCCGCCTTGACAAAGTCGATTACAAAAGTCTGCTCCTTTTCACTTAATTGTGCCAAAGGTGAAAGATCGAAGGTTCCGCAAATTTCCGTGCCGCATTGGGTACAAAACAATCGCCCGACTTTCAGAGGTGTTTCACAGGCCGGACAATGTAAGGGTAATTTTTTCTTTATATCCATAATTGCATTGTTTGCTTGTAGCAAATATAAATAATGTTTTATAATATTCAAATTATATTGAATAATATTTAATTTAACATCAATAATATTAATGTATTTAAATGTTTTTATTCCCGTGTGTTATCAAGTGTTTAGGCGATGTATCTTTTTATATTCGGAGGGAGATATTTTCATGTATTTTATGAAAGCTCTGCGGAATGTGCAGGTGGAATTGAAACCGGAGCGTTCCGCAATGTCTGTAATTTCAGTTTGCGGTTCCGTTTCGAGAAGGTGTTTACTTTCTTGCACTCGGAATTGGTTTACGTAGTCGGAAAAAGACACGCCGAGTTCTTTGTTAAATAATTGAGATAAGTAAGTTCTGCTGATTGGAAATTTTCGTTGTAGATCCGATAGACGTAAATCTCTGTATAAATAAGGTTTTTCTGTTTGAAACCATTGGTTAATGGCTTGTAAATAATTTGTTTTTGCCTGGTCATATATCCAGTCTTTTTCCGGAATGTTTTCTTCGGAAGGGGTTTTCCAGCCGGCAGCAAATGAAATTTTCCAAGGGATTTCTTTTAGAAACAGAGCTTTATAGAAAAAATAATACCAGAGAATGAGAATGAATACTTTGTTGATTACATATAAGATCGTGTTATGGGTGACTAATAGTATAAAGTAAAATATATATAATGCGGATAGTACAATCATTATTCTTTTCAGCCAATAAAGGTCATAATCATCCGGATTGGATACATTTTCTTTAAGAAGTTGGGTATACTCGTTATTGTAGCGGAAAGTCAGATAGGCCGGAATGATCATATACAGCATGTTGCACAGGAGTAGTGTAATGCGAAAGATAATATCGATATCGGAAAGTGATAAAAGGTCTTGCATGCCGTGATAAACTGTCACTTCCTGTTTGAAAATGTAATAGCTTCCGAAAAGAAGGGTGAAGCCGATAGCCGGAGATATAAAAAAACAAAAACGCTTGAATGTGAGATATCCCGGACGTAATATTTCGATGATATAACAGGTCGTCGTTGCCATGACATAACTTCCCGTGATAAGTACGATCGGTTGAAATAGTGCTGTGTTATCTAGAAATGGATTGATTATGAGGCGTATACTGATAAGTAGTGCCCAAAATAACATACTTAGTCCTAAAATAAATTTGGCTTTGCTGTGTTGTGGGTGTGCTATAAGGGTTATTCCTCCAAAAATACACAAGCTTAGGATCATCAGGCTTAAAATCAACTGAATATTTTTTAACATGGTAAATAAAGTTTTTCGATTATAAATCAAGATCTTAAAGAAAGGTGTTGCAATATATGCTCTTTTTGTATTTTTTGATCGGCTCTTTTTGTATGATTTGCGCCCTTTTTTGTGCAAAATGAGCTCTTGTGCGCATGATCCCTCTCTTATTTTTGCTCTGTAGTTTTGGTGCGACAAATATAAAAAATGTAGAACTTAAAATGTAAAAAGATGAAAAAAACATGTTTACAATTTGTTTCAATGAAACGAATATTATCGGTTATCGGAATAACCTTTATCAGTTTATCGGTTTTTTCACAGGAATCCTTTTGCGGTTTGTCCTGGGGGATCAAAAGTGGTGTGAATTGGAGCAATATTTTGACGGAGTCAAGTATATTTGATAGCGATAAGGATGAAATTTCGCCGAAGTGGGGATATGTCGGAGGCGGTTTTATCGATTATCGATTTACACGTACTTTTTCCTTGTCTTGTGATGTTTTGTTTTCATGTAAAGGAGCCAAAATGGATTTTTCTTCCGAACAAAGTGGACGATTGTTTTCGGATTTGTATTTTCGGCTGAATTATTTGGATTTTCCTGTAATGGCTAATTTCCATATTTATAAGGGATTGGCTTTGAAAATCGGATTACAACCCTCTTTTTTACTTTCAGCTAAAATGAAAAGTACAGCAATGAAACATCCGGTGTCTGTCCGGAAAAAAATAAATGCTTTCGATTGTTCCATGCCGATAGGTGTGGCTTATGCTTTTGATTGCGGATTGCTTTTCGATGTGCGGTATGCTTTGGGTGCCCGGGGTATATTGAAAACGTTGAGTAATGACGATCTTAATAATAATTCCGTTTTTTCCTTTACTGCCGGTTTTAGGTTCTGAAAAAAACTTTAATCATAAAACGAAGGATGAAAAAATTTAAATTAAGTATATTTTGGCTGGTTTGTTTGGTCATTTGTATCGTAGTAGCAGTTATTTATGGCTGGATAGACTATCGTTTTAAAGATGTGCAGGTTTCCGGGGTTATTAAAAATCTCGAGGATGGGCAACTGTTGTTGTACGGTGAACACGACGGAAAAGTGGATACGATTCAGTTGGACAAAGAAGGTTCATTTGTTTGTCATTTTTCTGAAAAGGAGATTCCCGGTGTTTATGTGTTGTGTATTCCGCAAACTTCAACCACGGTTTTTTTATATTTACGTGCAGGAGCTCGTGTACGGCTTTCATATGATGCGCTGCAATCGGACCTGACTCCGGTAATCACTGGAAATGTTACTGTAGAAAGTGAGATTATACGTAAAATTAATGAAGAATTCCTTGAAATGGAATTGGAACAGGTTGCTCAGAAAACTTTTTCGGAATATTCAAAGGAAATATATGATCGATACGATGGAGTCGTGAAGTTGTTGGATAAGGTGAAGGACCGGAAATTCGTAGCCATGGTTTTGAAAGAACTGAAGGCCCGGCGGGATTATTGTTTGTATTATTATAGAGTGGCTTATAAATTATGTATTTCGTTGGAAAGCGATGTTCAGGAGGAAGCTTTTTGGGAATTTGCCCGAAATCTGGATTTGAATAATATTGAGAATGCAAAGAGTGATTTGCTTAGTCTCGTTATTGCCTGGGATATGCAGACTGCGAAAATAGAAAGATCTGCCATCAATTGCTTGTGTGAATTGAAAAGACGGGTATCAAATCAGGAAGTTTTGAATTATATGTCTGAACAATACATGGTTTCTGCTTTATGTAATGAAACTTCTTCGGATGAATTAACAATGGTGTATGACTTCTTTGTTCAATTATGTGATGATTGTGATATTTTATGTAAGGTGGAGAAAGAATATGAGGCTGTCAAAAGGGCTTTAACAAGGTTTGCTCCGGGAAAAGAAATGATTGATTTGGAAATGTTTGACAGAGAGGGTAACAGTGTACATCTTGCCGATGTGAAAGGTGATCTCGTTTATGTGGATATATGGGCGTCGTGGTGTGGATCTTGTTGTTATGAAATGGCTTTTCTTGAAAAACTGGTGGAAAGATATAAGGATTCTCTTCATTTGGAGGTTGTCAGTCTTTCAATCGATAAGAATGAAAAAGCCTGGCTGGCAAGAGCACCGGAAGATCGTCCCGGCTGGAAGCAATATCAGGCTACGGAGCTTTCACAAAGAATTCTTGAAGAAGAGTATCATATTACAGCAATACCTCGTTTTATGCTGCTGGACAGAAATGGAAAAATTATTGATGCTCATGCTCCTAGACCTTCTGACGATATAATTCACCAATTGATACATCGTTTTTTAACTTCTCGGGCTATGGTACAAGGGAACTTTTCCCTTGTACTGGATAATACTTATTGATTTTTCGTTTTCAGTATCGGAAGAAAGAGTTTTGAAAAAGCGGATGGGGGAGAGTAAAAAATATATTTTGTTTTTGTAAGGCTGGAGAAGATATAAATCGTTTTATTATTAATTTGTAAATTTGTTATGTGGGGGCGGCGGTTTGTGGAGACAGATGTACATCCGAATGTCATAAAAAAGTGAAGATGGATGGAAAGTACAGAGGTAATATTTGAAACAGAGCGATGGAAAATTTGAATTTTTATATTTTGACGGGAGGACCCGGGAGCGGGAAATCGACAGTGTTGAATTTATTGTTTTCTATGGGATATCCTGTTGTTCCGGAAGTCGGAAGAAAGATTATCCAGGAACAGGTTTCCATAAAGGGAAATGCACTCCCCTGGGGCGATACATGTCGTTATGCAGAACTGATGTTGTTGCAGTCGGTACTTGATTTCGGGAAGTTTGCGTCTTTGAATATACCTCGTTTTTTTGACCGGGGTATACCCGATACCTTGGGATATTGTCGTTTTGCCCGTATTCCGGTCAGAAAAAAGTTGGAATCTGCTGTCCGGAATTATCGGTATAATCCGGTGGTTTTTGTATTTCCGCCCTGGGAGACTATTTATACCCAAGATTCGGAAAGGAAACAAAGTTTTCAGGAAGCCCGGGATACTTGTCGTACTATCCGGGAAGTATATGAAGAGAACGGCTATCGGACTGTTGCCGTTCCCTTTTTGCCGCCGGAAGAACGTGCTGTGTGGATTTTAAATTATTTGAATCTTCCCTCGGTTTGTGCTTCGCGGCTTTATTGAGTTCCGGAAAACACAGAGGAAATGCCCTCTGTGTTTTGGTATAGAAATAGAACGTTTTAGCGGTTTCGGAGGTGCTGTTATTCGCTTTTCAGTGCATTTACAGGATTGGCGGTAGCCGCCCGCCAGGTCAATGCACTGACGCATAGCAAAGCAATTACAACCATAATAACAAAGGCCAGGGCAAATATCCACCAGCTTAATTCTGTTTTGTATGCGAAATTATCCAGCCAGATTTGAATGACATAATAGACAATAGGGCATATCAAAATAAAGGCGATCAATAAACGTTTTATAAAATCCTTATTTAATAAGACCAGCATTTGCATTTCTGTTGCACCCATTACTTTTCTGACTCCGATACTCTTTGTTTTTTGCTCGATAAAAAAGACAACGAAAGCCAGTAATCCCAGGCACGCGATCACAATCGACAATCCTGTAAATATCAGCAGGCGGCGTGCGAACAGGTCTTCATCTCCATAGAGTTGCGTGTAGTCGTTTTCCATAAAACTATACTGATAGAAAGTCTGGGGATACAGTTCTTTGTAGCATTTCTCGATATAGGCCAATGCTTCCTGCCGCTTTTCCGGGACAATCCGAATGTATACATCCGCCATGCCTTGAAAATCGTTTAAGTAGCCGAAACACAAAGGTGTGATTTTTTGATGCATCGATTTAAAATTGAAATCTTTCACGACACCGGTTTGCTGTTCTGTTAAATAAGTGTGATCAGGTGATTTTGACGCGATTTCTTTTGCCATTTGCTGATTCATCAGAAAACGGCCTTTGTTGTTTCCTCCTTCACGGTAGGCTTCGCCTTCTACCAGTTGCAATTCCATGACATCCATAAAATATTCATCGACCCAAATGATATGTCCCCCCATATTTTCATCCAGTCCCGGAATTTTTAAATAGCTTCCCCGTTCATTGATATCGTAAATGCGTGATTTTGCTGCCGTCGCATTTACGATGGCGGGATTTTGTAAAAGAAGTTCCCGGAATTCCGGAAATTTTTTCATCAACACCGATTCCCCATGTCCGTTTACCATAACTACATTTTTCGGATTATATCCCGGATCCCGCTGTTTCATGAAATTTACCTGTTTGAAAATCAGGAGTGTGGAAATAATCAATCCCATGGAGACGGCAAATTGCAGTATCATCAGACTTCCTTTTACCCGTTGTAAGGCAATACTTTCATTTCGTTGTGAATTTAAAGAATCCAGACGGTTCATACGCGTCAGGTAGAAAGCCGGATACAATCCGGACAACACTCCGCATAGCAAAGGAATACCGGCCAATAGAATCATTCCGTTCCAGATATCTATTTCTAAGTTAAATCCGTATCCCAGCCATTGCGACAAGGAGGGGAATACCAGCAGAGCTACGATCCAGGCTCCGAACATGGCTAAAAAGCAGGTAAATACGGAATCCATAACGATCGATCCGATCAGCATACCGCGGTTGGCTCCCAGGGTACGTTTTACTCCGATCACCCTTGTTTTATCAGCCAAACGGGCGGTTGCCATGTTTACGTAATTGATGATGCTTACAATCAATACCAATATGGCTATCAGAATTAAAATATTGATATTGGAGCGATTACCGTGAGTGGAAAAATCGACCGCAGGCGTAAAGTAAAGTTCCTTATAATCCTGCAATTGCAGGTAGGGGAGGTTTTCTTTTATGTTCTCCGGTTCATATCCGAAACTTTCCATTTTCCGGGTATATAATTTCCGGAATTTCCCAAGTAATGCCTCCCGGTCTGTTCCCGGGAGTAATTCCAGGAAGGTTTCCCAGTTTGCAGACCGCCACGAATCGCTATATCCTTCCTGCCAGTTCTTATCCACATAGTGCAGGTTAACCAATATTTCCGGTTTTCTCAGAGCCGGATTTACAATGTCTTTGAAAACGGCCGAAACGGTACAATGAAATTGCCCTCCCATTACCAGTTGCTTACCGATGGGATTTGCATCTCCGAATAATTTCCGGGCCATTTTTTCACTTACCATTACCTGGTCGGTTGTTGCAATCCCATTGGGTTCTCCCTGTAGAATCTGTAAGGAAAAAAATCTGGGATAACAGCTATCTCCCAATACGACCGGTTCTTCCGTGTAAAGTTCCTCCACTCCTTGCTGAGGTGGAATGTAAAGGGCTATGCCCATCATCATCATCCGGCAGTATTCTTTTATTTCCGGAAAGCTACCCGCCAGCCAACCTCCGTAAGCCCCCGGAGTGATCCCCCAATCGGCAGTCTTTACCCGTACAATATTTGCCCGGTTTTTTACATTTTCATCATGATTTAATTCTGCATGTACGTAGGTGTATAAAATGATTATGGCAGTGAAGGCCAATGTCATACCGATACAATTGACTAAAAAAGAAAAAGGCTTATTGCGTTTACTTCGTATCCATTCTCTGAACTGTGACCACATTATGTTGTATTTTTTGAGTTTATTTATTCTTGTTTTCAAAAAATATGCCAACACAATAATAACTTGAATGTCTGTAGTTTAGGTGTAAATAATGGGATGCAGCTGTCAAAAAAATAGACAATAGTGTCAAAGAATTAAACGATTAGCCGGAGAATAGCCCCATACGGCGATTATAGTTTTTGCTGACGCAACCATATTTTTATCAGCAGGCTTTGCGGCAATAGTTTTGAAACGATGTGAAAGAGTTTGGTAAAAGAGCCGTAGATCGACATATCTTTTCGTTTTTTAGCATCTTTCAGGGCTTTGTGAGCGACTTTGCCGGCTGTTACCATGCCGGCGAAGTACCGGGTTGCTTTCGGGGCTCCGATTTGTGCTTTTTCCAATAAGGGGGTGTTTATCCATCCGGGAC
Organism: Culturomica massiliensis; assembly: GCF_900091655.1. NCBI lineage: Bacteria > Pseudomonadati > Bacteroidota > Bacteroidia > Bacteroidales > Odoribacteraceae > Culturomica > Culturomica massiliensis. Next base: position 1,188,307 of record NZ_LT594621.1, on the reverse strand, counting down.
AGACTGCGGTGACGGTAATGGCTTTTTCTTTGAGTTCTATATTCAAAGCCCGGGAATAATTTCTTACAAAGGCTTTTGTCGAACTGTATATATTTTGATACGGAAGCGGCAGAAAAGCGGCTGCGGAAGCTATATTGAGGATATGACCGCCTGCTTTTATGTAGGGAATGCACACCAATCCCATAGCGACGACAGCACTGCAGTTCAAATCAATCATATTTACAGATTCTTCAATGCTCAAATCGTTGTATGAGCAGAATTTTGCAAAACCGGCATTGTTGATCAGAAATAAAATATCCGGATCATGTTCTTTTAAATAAAAAGAAAAGTCTTCTATGGCTTTTATGTTTGACAGGTCCGTCGGGAAAATTTTTATTTTTTCCCCGCAATCCGTCTGTAGCCGGATCAGTTTTTCTTCATTTTTGGCGATGGCCCATATTTCGTCTATGTTTTCTTCTCTGAGGAGCAGTTTTACGAATTCTTTGCCTAAGCCTCCGCTTGCTCCTGTGACAATTGCTATTTTTTTTCCCGGTCCGTTCATCGGTTTTACATTAGATTATGATTTGATACGTATTCGTTTCGTATCTGTTTAAGTTGGAAAAAACCGTATATCATAATTGATAAATCAAATATAGATAAAAATCGGGAATGCCGGGGGACTCGAATATGTTGCCGATAAATTACCGGGGAAGGGGATGAATAAAAATGAACCGGGCTCCCCGGGTGTAGGTGGTGTCGAGTTTGACTTCTCCTTGAAGTGCTTGCGCAATCAGGCGGCAAATGTGTAAGCCCAGACCATTGCCTTGGGAAAAAGAATTCAGTTTCTCGAAACGATTGAATATTTGTTCGGCTTTGTCAGAAGGAATACCCGGTCCGCTATCACTGATGGCAAAGATTACCTGCTGTTCCTGTTCATTGATGGTGTATGTCAGGTTGATTTCTCCCTGTTCGGTATATTTGACAGCATTGTTCAGAAAATTCAGAAGGATTTGCTGTACACGCATGCTATCCGTTACAAGGGTATAAGTATCTTCCCGGGTTGCGGTAAATGTCATTTTAACTCCGGGTTTTACCTTATCTTTTGTACTGTCGACAACTGTCTGACAGAGTTCATTTATTTTATAGGCAGATTTGACGATTTTTAGTTTACCCGATTCCATGGCGGATAGTTCCAGTAAATCGTTGACTAGTTTGAGTAATAACTCACTGCTGTTTAAAATCAGGTTGGAATAAGTTTTCAGTTCACTGTTTATGTTTTGAGCCTCGGAAGCTATCAGTTGTGAAAATCCGACTATCGAATTGAGAGGGGTGCGTATTTCGTGGCTCATATTCTGAATAAAGACGGTTTTTATCCGGTCGGAAGCTTCTGCCTGGTCACGGGCCTGTACTAGTTTTTCCTGGGTTTCCAGCAAGGTCATTTTTTCTTTTTTAAGTGCTTGTTCCGACTGTTTCAGACGTTTTACAAGACGCCGGCTGTGTAAGTGGAAAATGAGTATCAGAATCAATAATACGGTCAGCAGGGATACAATATATCCCATAAGAGATTTGGTATTATGTTCTGCTTCGAGTTCGGTTTCTCTGTTGCGTTGGTTTAAGCTTTCTACATCATTGAGGATCTGAAGTTCTTTGTATTTTTCCAGATTCCGGGTTTGATTGAGCTGATGCAGGACGGTGATATATTCTTTCAGGGCCTTTAATTCCTTGTCTTTTTCTCCTAAAGCCTGTGCAATCTCTATCTGATAACGCAATAATATATGATTCGGAACCTGACGTTGAAGAGGGGGCTTTTGCCACAGGCTGTCCAGAAATACCGAAGCTTTCTCATATTGATTTTTGGCCATGTGATAATAGAGATGAGGCTTGGGGTCGAGTCGGGTAAAATGCCAGTAGACGTCCTCGCTTAAGGAGCACATCTGTTGTAAATGGGCATAGCAGGAATCGACTTCTGCAGCAGACAGACCGGGGTAGTTGTTGAGCATACGACGGTAAATGGCGTAATAGGACGTATAGTAATTCCGGTATATACGGCCCTGTTTGCGGTAGTAGCGTTCGAGATCGTGTATGTATTCCAGTAATTTTTTATCCGTTTCTATGGCTTTTTTATATTCTTCACTGAAGGTGTAAAGAATACTCAATTGGGTAAGAACCGAAGCTCTTAAATAGTAGTTTTCAGGAGGAAGCTGGCTCGTCAGCTTTTGCTGTTCTTCCAGGTATTGAGTGTAAATGTCGCTTTGTATGGAATACCCCAGACAAATACACAATGTACGTAATTTTAAAATCCGGTCGTAGATATCGATTTCTTTGTTCGCATCCGCTTTGTATTCTTTTAATAATTGCTTCAGATGTTCGGCTTTCTCTTCTTCGGAGGCATTTCGGCTGTATATGCTTTCCCATTGTCCTTTCAGGAATACGATCAGGCCTTTGCTGCCTGCTGTCGGTGTGAGTTTCTCTGCTAAGGAGATGTAGTATTTTATAGAATCGAGCTTATTTCTGTTGCCTAGTTCCAGTAAAGCTTCTATTTGTACTTTTTCATCATTGACTTTACAGGCTTCCGAATAAAGTTGAAGGTAATATTTCAGGCGTTCGTTTTTGTTGGAATTGTCCGCCAAATGACGCAATAGGGTATAACGTTCGGTTTGGCGGGTGGTATGGGAAAGCAATCGGGCCAGACTGTCCTGTATATGATGGGATCTCGTATTACCAATTACCGGAACGACAATACACAAACATAGAAATAATATTGCACACAGACGCAAGAAAGCTGTCATATCCAATTTTCTTATTATACAAAGATAATAAAAATATATATATTTTATAATATATGTTTTTCAGTTGAAAAATCCTACTGTATGCCGGTTTGTTTGGATGAAATTTATGGACTTTAAATTTTGCATTTTGATTTTTTAATCTACTCAAATAAAGATTATTGCGATATTCGAATAGAACAACTGATAATAACGGTGTGTTTATAAAAATATTTTCAATATTCGGGTGCGATTTGTGACTATGGCATTGATATTATTTCTACCTTTGTGGTGCAATGAAAAAGTATTTGACAGGCATATTGTTCGGTTTGTTTTTCTTGTTCGGTTTGTGTGAAATAACCGGGTATGGAAATCAGATAAATTCACTGGAGGATTTTGTGTCTGTTCAGGAATCCGGAACAGGGGTAAATGCAGTTACTGCATGTGCCGACGGAAGGGAATTCGACGTATTTTATCTGTATCTGGGAGAGATTCCGGCAACTATTGTCGTTACTTCGAGGGGAGGAAATTTTTTTCGTACATTGCGATTTCAATCTACCATTCGTGTACTTTCTGCAATAGATATTCCATTAGTGGAAAAGAATTCCAAAGGAGAATATTTTCATTTTAGTTTTGGGAGGACGTCCTACCGGTATTTTGTATATACCTTGCGGCGTTTGTTGATTTAGCCTGTATTTATTTTCGAAGGATATATACCGGGGATAGGTATGTCCGCAATTCACTTTACACTGTTTATAACTTTCAGTAAGCCGGGGAAATTTCCGGTTTTCTGTCGGGTGTTTTCAGTTGTCGGGAAGAAACTGATATCCATTTCTGACGGAGAGCTTACAGCTTGAGCGGATGAAATGTATTTCCCGGCATAAAATCAATTTGAACGAATTATTTATTTTTAAAATTATTGGGCTATGTCAAGTTTATTATTGTATACATTGGGGATGATGGGATTGACTTTTTTCATCGGTTTTTTTGTTGCAGCAATCATTAAAACAATTGCTAATTGGGCTGATTTTTTGGATTATTATCATTTTTACCGGAAGAAAATACTGAAGGTAAGAAATATCCGGACGGAGGAGCCGGCGGTAATGGTGGAAGGGCCTGCACGGAAAGAAAGGATGCACGAGGATATCTATCGGAAGTTGCGGCATAAGGCAAATGAAATATGGAACGGTTTCAGGTTACATAAGAAAATAGCTATCTGATTTCTTTAATCCTACAGGTTACTTTTGCTATGGAAAATATTGATTTTTATAGTTTGTTCCAGGGAGTCGGTACGATGGCCGCCGGCGGATGGTTGCTGGCTGTGACACGTATTGCTTTGGTTATTCTGGGTTGTGCAGTGATTTATTTAGGTTGGAAAGGTGTACTCGAGCCCATGATTATGATTCCGATGGGATTGGGTATGATTGCTATCAATTGCGGTACATTGATGATGCCGGAAGGCGGATTGGGAAATCTGTTTCTGGATCCCTTGGCCAGCGATACGGATGAGTTGATGAATATTATGCAAATCGATTTTTTACAGCCGATTTATACCTTGTCGTTCAGTAACGGGTTGATCGCCTGTTTTGTGTTTATGGGGATCGGTACGTTGCTGGATGTCGGTTATCTGCTCCAACGTCCCTTTGCCAGTATTTTATTGGCTTTATGTGCCGAATTGGGAACTTTTCTCACATTGCCTATTGCTTCGGCTATGGGACTGACATTGAAGGAAGGGGCTTCTGTGGCAATGGTCGGAGGTGCAGATGGTCCGATGGTATTGTTTACTTCTTTGGTATTGGCGAAGCATTTATTTGTGCCGATAACGGTTGTCGCTTATCTGTATTTAGGGTTGACTTACGGAGGATACCCCTATCTGGTGAAATTGTTGGTACCCAAGCGTTTCAGAGCCATAAAAATAGAAGAAAAGAAAGTTCCTAAGAACTATGCCCCCAAAGTCAAGTTGGCTTTTGCCGTCATTTTATGTGCTGTATTGTGCTTTTTGTTCCCTGTGGCTTCTCCTTTGTTTTTGTCATTGTTTATAGGGGTGGCAGTCCGGGAATGTAAAGAGAGTATGAAGCATGTGTATGAATTTATGAGCGGTCCGTTATTGTATGGCTCTACGTTTATGCTGGGATTGTTGTTGGGGGTATTGTGCGATGCTCATTTGCTGATGAGTCCTGTTATCTTGAAGCTATTGATTTTGAGTGTTGTAGCCTTGTTGTTATCCGGAATAGGAGGAATTATCGGAGGGTATATCATGTATTTCCTGAAAAAAGGAAATTACAATCCGGTTATCGGTATTGCCGCAGTAAGTTGTGTTCCGACAACGGCAAAGGTGGCTCAAAAGCTGGTAAGTAAGGATAATCCTGATTCTTTTGTACTTGGACACGCTTTGGGCGCCAATATATCCGGGGTCATTACTTCGGCTATTATTGCCGGAATTTATACGACGATTATTCCGTTGCTATAATATTTTGCCACTTATGTGGCAAAATATTATATACCCGTTTATTCGTCCGGACAGCTTTCGGATTAGCCGGTTTTTAAAAACATAACCAAAAAATTCCGGAAACGGACGTAACGGAAATATTTTTCCCGGATACAGGTTATAAAAAGCTTCCGTTTTTGAGCCGACGGTAAAAGGTGGGCTCTCCACACAATAGCATTGAGTGTGGTACGGAAGTATTTGTCTATAATTTTCCGGACGGGTATGGGTTGTGTTTGTTGCAGCCGTTTGATTTCTTTCATGACGGTCAGGTATCCGGCTATATTTTCATTGGAGAAATTCCGGGTCATGATCGATCCTTCTCTTAGTCTGCGCCGGGAAAATATTTGCGGAATGTAACCGACCCGGGCGGCGTAGAGGTATAGTTGAAAGCAAAACAGTTCGTCTTCGTGGATGATTCCGGGGTAGAACGACAATCGGTATTGCCGGAGAAAGGCCGTGCGTATCAGGTTAAGCCATACCGGTGTCCGGAATGTGTGTGTATCTAATTGATGGTCGAACCATTCAATTCCTTTTTTGACTCCCTGTTCGGCTTTATGGATGTAATTCTGGGCATGGTAGTTGCCTGTGTTGATTGTTTGTGCGTCGAAAAATACAAAATCGAGATTCTGCTCTATGCATTGCCGGTAACACTGTTCCAAGGCATTTTTTTCGAGCAGGTCGTCACTGTCCAGGAAGTATATAAATTCACCTTTGATATATTCAAGCCCTTTGTTGCGGGCAGCCGATACGCCTTGATTCGTTTGGGTATAGATCCGGATGCGGGGGTCGGTATTTGCCAGTTCACGGATGATGAAAGGACTGCGGTCGGTAGAACCGTCGTCGATGACAATGATTTCGATGTCCCGGAGGGTTTGTTCTCTGGCGCTTTCAATGGCTTCACCGACATAGGCTTCGGTATTGTATACCGGGATGACGACACTGATTTTCGGGATATTCATAGATCAGGGTATAAACAATTATCGTACAGGTTTTATCCATGTTTTTTGTTCGAAATCGTATTGTCTGACAATACGTCCCGGATTGCCGGCGCAAACGGAATAAGGAGGGACATTGCACGTAACGACTGTACCTGCAGCAACGACTGCGTGTTTGCCTATCGTTATTCCGGCCAGGATAACGGCATTAGCGCCGATCCATACATCGTCCTCTATGGTGACGGGGATCGTCGTAACGCCTTGTTTACTGATCGGTTGTGTGATGTCCCGGTAATTGTGATTAAGACCTGAGATAACGATGTTTTGAGCCAGATTTACCTGGTTCCCGATAGTGACAGGTCCGATAATCGTATTGGATAAGCCGATCCGGCTGTGGTTTCCGATGATTACGGCACCGACCATATTGTTTATTGTCGAGAAACTCTCGATAACAGAATAAGCACCGAGTTGGAAGGCATTGAACGGGACGAGGTCTTTACGGACATTACCGTAGATAATGCTTCCTTTCGAACGTTTCAGATAGAACGGTTGTAACAGGCGTAACCAGCGGCGGGGGCGCGTTTTTACCGGATGTACGAGCAGGTGAAGTACCTGTTGCTTTAGGCGGGGATTATGCCCGAGTTTTTTTTTGAGTTTGGCTAGCATGGTCTTGTTTTTTGCGGCATCTTAATGTTTCAGCGATTTGTTTCTTTACACGGGGCTTTTTCCTGCATTCCGGATGTGTCGATTTTATCGGCACTGCATGCCCGGAGTCCGGAGCTGATTTTTCCGGGGCATTCCGGGGGGACAACCGATAAAATCGATGATTGACGGCTGGACCATTTGTGTCCGGTCGGAGTCCGGAAGATGATTACAGAGCAGATAAAAAATATCGTATTATTCATACTTTAATGTTTTTGGATGACGTCTTGATAGACATTCAGTAGCTGGTGTGCCGTTTGTTGCCAGGAAAAATGTTTTACCCGCTCCAGGCCATAATCGATTTGTTTCCGGCGGAGAAGTGGATTCTGTTCCAGTTCAATGAGGACTTTCGCTATGGTCTCAGCCTTTTCCGGATTAATTAAAAGAGCATCTTTTCCGGCAATTTCCGGGATGGCAGATGTGTTTGAAGTAATCACCGGAGTACCGCAGGCCATTGCTTCGAGCAGAGGAATACCGAAACTTTCCCGTAAAGAGGTGTAAAGAAAAACCGAAGCTCTGTTGTAAATGGCCGGTAGATCTGTGTGCGGGATATAGCCGGGGTAGCGGAGCATGGGTTTGATTTCTTCTATCTGCTCCTGGTGCAGTATACGGTCGATTGTGTCTTCTTTTAAATCAGCAATCAGCAAAGGCAGCCGTTTTGCCGATTTTTTCAGATAAAGGCTGTATGCTTTCAATGTTCGCGGCGTGTTTTTTTTCGGATCGGTATTTCCCAGAAAGAAAAGGTATTCTTCGTCCGGCAGGTATTTTTGAATTTGTGTCCGGGAAATTTCCAGTGGCTGAAAGCGTTGACTGTAACCGTTGTGGATGGCTGTAATCCGGTTTTCCTCTAAATTCAGGAACGACCGGATCCGGTTGCATTCGAAGTTTGAAACGGTAATGATCTTCCGGCAATGTTTTATTATCCGGGGTACGACCAAACGACGGTAATACCGTCCCATATTTTGGTAGAACGAACTGTTTTTTCCGGCCTTTTTTTCCAGAAATATAATATCATGCAGGGTCAATACCAGGGGTACGGAACAAAAAACAGGGGCTGTATTACTGGTACAATGCAACAGATCGGGTTTGATACGCCGGATGGCCCGTGGTAAAGCAAACTGTTCCCAAAGCGGGTAAGAGGGACATTTGATTTCAACGATATGAAAGTTGGATGTCGGTGTCAGGCAATGGTCTTCACCGGGAGCCGTCAGGATGTAATATTCATTTTCTGTATCCAGTTTTTGCAGTTCCCGAATGACTTCGAGTGCTACAAAATCCATCCCGTGTTTGTTGGGACGAAAAATCCGTTGGGCTTCAATCGCAATTTTCATCAGCGTAGCGTTTTACTACTATTTATGGGTTAATCCCTTTTTCAGTACTCGTAAATTTTTTATTTTCTCCTTTTAAGCGGAAATGATTGAGTACCATCATGACAAATAGTTTGGGTAGTTTGTTGATTGACTTTTTGAAATCCTCATCGACCATTTTATCGGGTATGGCCAGACAAAGAGTGATTCCCATAATGATAAACAGTCCCCACCATTTTATAGCAAGCGGCCAGTCTAAAATTTGCATGAGTCCTCCCATGACGATGATTCCGCCGAAAAGAATGAGGCGGGGAGGGAGTATCCATTGGATCAGTTTATCGCTGTAATCGAGATTACCGGAGAAGATGGCTTTGGGCAGGTCCCTGTATACACGTCCCCATTGTCCGATCTGTGTAGCCAGCCATCGTCTCCGTTGGTTGTAAAATCCTTTTTCTCCCTGCGTTTTTTCGTCGTATACCCATACATAATCGAGGAATTCGATGAAAATGCGTTGTTTGAGCAATAGTACTTCCAGTTCTTTGTCTTCGCCGGCTGTATGCAGGTGTTTAACGTTGTTGCGAAACCATGAGTAATCGAAAGCCATACCTGATCCGATAAGGGCAGAAGAAATGCCTAAATTGACATGTCCGCGACGGAATATCGAGTTATTCACTTCTTCACTGATTCCATCGAGAACGGCAATTTCCGTATTCCGGTTTTTAGCGGTACGGTGTGTTTGTACGGCTTTTATACCGGCTTCAAAGGTTTTATTGATCTCATTGAGGAAATCCGGTTCGACAAGGTTATCTGCATCCAGGATGACGACGATATCGTATTTGTTGGGATCGAGGTTATCTATGGCAAAGTTGAGCGCTTTGGCTTTTGAGCTTTTTTCATAGTTGGCTTTCAGAAGGATAATCGGTAAACGGGACAACCGTTCGTTTGTATTGTCCTGCATGTGGTCGGATACGACAACTACATCGTAGTATTCTTTGGGGTATTCCTGCCTTAAAAACGAGCTGATTACGGATTCGATGATCCGGTCTTCCCGGTAAGCCGGGAAAATGATTGCAAAACGACGTTTTTTCCGGGCTTCCGGATAATGGAATACCCGTTTGCGTAATGAAGCCAGCGTGAATATCAACGGATAACTGACAGCTACGGCGGCTAATATCCAGCAAATGTATTCAATCAAGTATATGATTTCCCAAAGGTTCATCTTATTTCTTTTTGTTTTTTAATGAAAAAAAGTCCATGCATCCTTTACAAATGGCTTTTGCCTGTCGTGTTCTTCCTTTCAGCAAATTTAACACTATATTTTTAGGAATAGCTATCGTCAATTGGTAAAATAAAGCGATCCATTTTTCTGCTCCCGGACAATTACGCCAGGAATACAGTAGGCGGTTGCGATTGAGATAATAGGTTTTCAACGGACTGTCGTTTCCCGTAGACCGGCTTTCCTTGTGGTAGACAGTGCAGGCAGGTTGATACCACAACCGGTATCCTTGCCGGGTCAGCCGGCTACACCAGTCCATTTCTTCGTAATAGAGGAAAAATATTTCGGACATGTTGCCGATTTCTTCCAGAATTTCTTTTTTGAACATGAGGGCTGCCCCGTGCAGGAAGGCCGTCGGACCCGGAATATCGTACTGCCCTTTGTCCGGTTCGTCATATCCGGTGGCATGATTGCGCAAGGTGTAGCGGGTCATTGGGGTGAATCCGGCATACTGGATGGCGTAAGGTGGAAATGCAAAGCGTATTTTCGGACTTACGGCTCCTATATCGGGATTGTTTTCGAGTGTATCACAGAGAGCGGACAGACTATCGTCTTTAATATAGGTGTCGTTGTTGAGCAAAAAAATATATTTTCCCTGAGCCTGTGCTATCCCCAGGTTGTTGCCTCCGGCGAAACCCAGATTTTGTTCACTCCGGAGAACGATGGCATGCGGATAACGCTGCCGGAGCATGGCTGCCTCATTTTTCCGGGAACCGTTGTCTACGACAATGATTTCGTAGGTACGGGTATGCAGGTGTTCCTGTACGGAATCGAGTAAGTCACAGGTGTCGTTGAAGCCGTTGTAATTAACTGTAATAATCGATATTTCAGGTGTTTGCTTCATGCTGATTCAATTCTCTGTCGTAATATGGCGCAATATACAAGATGGCCATTAGTGTATATACGATAATACCGTTCGGATAATTCAATACTTCGTTTCCGTAGCAAGTGACCAGAATTCCGCTGATCGCTGCAATGATGGCATATAATTGTCCTTGCAGTTCCCGGTTGAGTATCCGGAAAGAAGCGATATAAGTCGCTTTGAATAATATGGCCAATAAAATAAGAAGGTATAGCGTAAGGCCTGCAATTCCTGTTTCGACAAGTGTCATGACATACCAGGAGTCTGTTGCCATATAGGTGAGGGGATCGTGCCGGTTGACCGGTCTGAAACGGTCGGCTTTGTCTCCCGCTAATCCCAGGCCTATTCCGAAAGGCTTGTCTTTCATCAGGTGATAAACCTGTTGTTGGTTGTTTTGCCTGATCTGGAAAGAAGCGTCGTTTAGATCGAATGCCGAGCGCATACGCCGGATCAGACGATTGCTGTTGCCGATTGTCGTGTAATTCAGAAATACAAAACTGCCGATCAACAGAACGGCTGTCGTAAAAATGGCTTTTGTATTCCGGCACAGCACTAGGTAAACGGCGAGTCCTACAAACGGAATTGCCAGCGAACTGCGGGTGCCGGAAATAACAAGTCCGTATCCTCCGCCTAAAGCAGCCAGCCAAAAGAGTATTTTGAGCCATTTTTTTCTTGCGTAAAATCCGGAAATGCCGAAAACGATCAGGGATAAGCCCATGCTCGCCCCATAGCTGGCAGCATCACTGAAAAAAGAAAAAAAGCGGATACCGGTGTTGATGAGGTGAGTGCTTCCGCCTCCTTCTTCAAATAACCAACGTAATTCTGTTGTATCGAATCCCTGGTTGCGTTGCCAATATCCTTTGAATGCCGCTAATAGGGTCAGGCTGGCCCATATGATCAGCAGCCATTGGAAATTTTTGTAACGGGTAAAGAAAACCGGTACCAGAATAGCGCAGAATAAAGGAAAAAATGCGTAATTGGCGATAGCAATACTCCAGGGAGCTGCCAGTGCACTGGGGTTGAATATCTCCAATATGCAATACACCAGCCAGATACACCAGGCGAATGTCAGAAAGTTTTTGGAGCGCTCCCAATTCTGGCGGGTTTGTATCTCTTTTACCATTGAGATTACGATTATACCTAGAGCCAGAACCGTCATGATCATGCCGCTTTTTATGGGAATGTACCGGTTTATTCCCATGATGACATAATTGAGAATAAAAAAGGCGTAAAAGGTATACTGTTTGTGTATTATTCCGCCGATACCCAATAAAATAGCCGGCAAAGCTGCAAAAGCCAATGCTACGGCAGTTCCCTGATGGAGAATAAGCTGGAATATAATGACTAAACCGGCAAATAGTCCAAGGGCTATCGGGTATTTATAACGGAAATTATACATATTTTTTGTGTCGGTCGGTGGCTGTCAGTCCCAATTGAGATAACCGATAAAATAATTTTCTAAAAAATGTATAAGGCGGCATCAGGCCGTTCAGGTCTTCTGCGGCATCCCGTTTGGTATAATTCAGAACCAGGAATAATGGAGTTTTACCGGCCATTTCTTTTGTTCGGTTGAATACTAGCTGGTCTGTATTTTTCCAGGTTCGCCGGGAATCGACGATTTCCAGATTCACGCTTGCACCTTGCAGAATATCAGTTGTTAAAGCTGCCTCTTTTAAAGAAGGATATTCCACCAGGATGACTTGATTTTTCAGATCGGCTTTGCCGTTCGGATCCTGATCCTGTGTCCCGGGTATTGGGGTGAAAGAGTCGGAATCCGTTCGGAAGTTGTCATGCCAGGATAGCTGTTTTACTTCCAGACCTTGGGCCTTAAACTGTTCTGCCATCTGGTTACTGACGAAGCTTTTTCCTTCTCCCGGTTCATTACTGATCAGGTTGATAATGTTGTTTTGACCGGGTTTGAAGTAGGTCGTAGCATAATTGCATAACGTTTGTGCAGACAGAGTTGTGTATAATTGGTTGAATCGTCTGGATTGTATGCGCAGCGTTCTGCAAAAGGCGCCTATCACTTGTTTGCCCGTCAATAGTTCGGCTTTGAATTTGTGATGTAAGGTATGGTCCATCAATTCTATCAGCAGGAAGAAGAATATGGTGAAAACCAGGGAGGCGAAAAATACACCTATAATAATCTTTTTCCGGTGGTTAGACAATGAGGTTAGCGGATAATACGGATCATTCATGACCTTGAGGGTTGCCGATGTCATTTGCAGGCTTTTTTGTCTCAAACGGGCGGAATTTAATGCGTCCATCGTTGAAAAATATTCCTTTTCAAAGATATTTACAACCCGTTCTTTGCGGTTGAGTACTGAGCCGATGGGGGCAAAGTGCGTATATTTGCCCGACATTTGTCTGGCCCGTTCCTGCAAAACATGCAGTTCGGCTTCTCCTTTTTTATAAGCTATTTCCTGTTTCAGCCATTCTTCTACCACAGCGTCGTTGGCAATGCCTTCTTTTGTATATCTCAAGCCTTCAAAATCCCGTATGGTTTGTTCTATGGCTTTCTGACTGGCCGCTAATTCCCCGGCCAGGGAATCTTTTACCCTGGCGGTAATTTTTCCTTCCGGATAATAGGTTGCCATAGCCAGTTGCTCGCTCAAACGGGTGATTTTTTCGTTGTGATAAATATAATCTTTGTTGTTCCGGATAATATCGGAATATATACCCATCCGTTTTTCCAGGTCTTTTCTGATACTGTCGGCCACTTCGAAAGCATTTTTGGATTCCCAGTATTGCAGTTCAAAGTCCCGGTTTAATGCAGCGACATGCTTGGTTTCTTCATCATAATTAATAACCCGGTTGTCGGTACGGTAAACAGTCAAATCGTCTTCTGCTGCCTTCAGTTCTTTACCGATGCGCTGGAGTTCGGCTTCGAAAAATGCAATGACGGAATTCGTGGCTCCGAAACGTAATTCCTGGTATTGGTGAATAAACTCGTCGATTAAAATGCACAATGTCTGATAGGTGATTCCCGGATCGTCTGTCGTGTAGGATAATTCGAGTACGTCACTGTTGCTGATCCGGAAAGCAATGATTTTCTGCAAGGATTCCCGGTTGACATAGGGTAATTGGTATTGGTATATGCCATAGACATAATTGGAAGGATCGTTGGTTTCGTATGCTACCAGATTTTCGTATGTTCTTTGCTCATTGATGGAGTCATTGGAAGAACTCTTATCGATCAGGTGGTGTATCGGTTCGCCGTGCTCATAGAGTTGACGGTAATGGTCTGCGTTAATGTAAATGTTGTCTTTTTCCGGATCACCGTAAACCATACACCGGGCATACAGGCGCAAAGATACCTGTTTCAGGGTTTGGTCGGCAGTCAGCAGATTCAACAGGTTATCCATCATACTGCCTTGGGTATAGCTGGTCGTTGTTGCTCCCGTTTCCGACATGACGTTGACGCCGGTGATAATACCGGTGTATATCGAGCTGTTTACCGTATAATTTTTGGGCATTTTCTGGGTATACCAGATGGCAAATAAGGTAATAAATACCGGAAAAATAATTAACCAATAGCGGATACGATAAAAGAATTTGATAAAATACGTGATATATATCATTTTATTTATGAATTAATGGGGTGTTAGTAAGAACTTCCAGCTTTAAAAGATAGATATTGAGACGGCTTGCTATCAATTCGTATTCTGCCTGGGCCTTTTTCTGAGAGTTTTTCAATTCGGTCAATCCGCTGGTCGATATTTTGTTATTGATAAAATCACTTTTAACGACATTGTAATCGGCTTCATACATGATTACGGATTCGATAGCCAGTTTCAACATTTTGAGTTGATATTGGATATCTCCGTATAATTCGATGATTTCCGCCTTTATTTCATTAAATGCGATTTCCTGGTTGAATTCGGCGGATTCAACAAGTTGTTGTTGTTTTTTGACTTTTAGCCGGCGATTGATCAGATTATCCAGAGGAACGTTGATATTGGCTCCGATTTGCCAACTGCTTTGGGTGCTCCCGGAGTAAGTTGTCGTAAGGGGGAGGTATTCGGTTTCATGGTCGATGTAAGTTCCGAGTATACCGTAATTGTAGCCTGCACGGAGGGAGAAGAAACTCCACCAATCTCTTTTCGCTAGCTTGGTATCGTATTTTGCAGCCTCAATAGAGGCCTGGATGGCTGCTATCCGCGGATTTTTTTTGGCATTTTCAAACAGGGTTTCCAGAGGAGGAAGTTGAAAATGCTGAAATTCTTCCGTCGAAAGCAGGTGCGGAGAATATCGTGCCGTATCCGTATCGCTTTTTTGGGCGAAACTGTAACAGCATACTCCCAATAACAGATAAGATAATATAAAGTGTTTGATATTCATGGTGTTATTGTTAATGTTCTAAACATTTTCTTTTTGGATAAAAGCTGTAAAAGTCCGGAGGATAATTTTCATATCAAACCAGAATGAAAATTTATGTGCATATTGGATGTCCAATTGTTTTCTTTCTTCTGCCGATAGAATCCCGTCCGTTCCTCTTTTTTCTACCTGCCACAATCCGGTTAAGCCGGAAGGGGCCATAAACCGTTCGATGTATTCGTCCGATGTTAATAATTCCGCTTCATATAAGGGCAGGGGACGGTTGCCGACGACAGACATATCCCCTTTCAGAATATTCAGGAGTTGGGGAAGTTCATCGATACTGTATTTGCGTATGATATGCCCCACACGGGTGATCCGGGGATCGTCCTTTATTTTTATGAAATTATTTTCTTTTAATTTTTTACGGCGTTCCAGGTATTCTTTTTCGGTAAGGTGAAAATCGTCTCCGATCAGGATCGTTGCTTCTGTTTTATACGATACCGGTGCGGAATAAACAGCCTTGTTTTCTTCCTGGCTTTGATATTGATTGTGTTTTTTAAATTCTTCCAGCCGTTTGTCTGCATCGGTGTACATGGACCTGAATTTGAGGAAACCGAATATTTTGTAATTGCTTCCGACTCTTTGGGACGTATAAATAACCGGACCTTTGCTTTCCAAACGAATGGCGATTGCTGTAAATAAAAACACCGGGGATAGCAGCAATAAAGCAATACCTGAAGCAATTATATCGAATAACCGCTTCCAAAGAGGCAAGTGGAATGTTTGAGGTGTCGTTTGCAGGTCTTCCTGTTTTTTCAAGCGGGGAAGGACAGATAGGATCTGTCTGAGGGATTCTTCGGAAATGGTAGCATCGACAATTTCATTGACTCCTGAATGTATGTATTCGTAAATTTGTTTGGGAGAAATATCCTGAATTACCAGAATCAGATACAGGTTATCCGTTCGGTTTTTTTTCCATATTTCCAATTCTTTCTTATCTGCTTCCGGATTTTGGGATTCTAAAAAAACGAACAACGGAGTGTGGACGTGAGTCGAACAACTGTTTGCAATCGGGCCAGCTGCTTCCCGGGAGTTCTGAAATGCGATCAGTTGATGTCCCGTTATGCTATTGAAATGTTCGAACCACTCCGGATTATTCCCGATATATATGTTGTTCATTTTATCGTTTTCTTAGTGTATTCCGGACTCTGATTTTTAATTCTTGGGGATTAAAAGGTTTCAGAATAAAATCTTCGGCACCGTTTTCCAGCAATTTAATCCGGTCTCCGCTATTTTCCATACTGGACAAAACGATAATAGGTATAGACGAAAACATGGAACTGCTTTTCAGATGTTGTATGAATTGATTTCCGTTCATCTCGGGCATATAAACATCCGATATGATCAGATCGGGGATATGGCCTTCGTGCATCCATACCAATGCCTTTATCGGATTCGGGAAATAAACGATATCATACTCCGCTGACATCTGTATTTTAATGACTTTGGCAATTTCGGGCTTATCATCGACAATGAGTATCCGGGGCTTTGTGTCCATGCTGTTTCGGTATTATTATACTAAAGTGCCTGTATGACCTGATTTTTAAGTTTAATCATGAAGCCATGTAAGATACCTGCCATCATAATATATACATACACTTTACAAATATAAATTTATACATGCAAATAATTGGACAAAAATAGTAAAATAATCTCATATTGTAGTGTTTATATCTGATTTTTAGATAAAAAACAGGAAAAGTCATTGTGTTAAAATTCAATCTTATCCTTAAAGAATGTATAAAAAATAAATATAAATTGTATTTTTGAGGGGCGAAATAGAATTAGGTATTGGAAATGAAAATCAATCCTTCAGAATATAAAATTTTGATTGTCGACGACGTTGCTCCTAACGTATTATTATTAAAAGCATTACTGGGACGTGAAAAGTATAATATCGTATCGGCTACCAGTGGGAAAGAGGCTTTGGATTTGGCTGTACGGGAAAATCCTGATTTGATATTATTGGATGTCATGATGCCGGAGATGGACGGTTTTGAAGTTGCCCGGCGTATGCGTGAAGATGAGAAGCTGGGTAAAATACCGGTTATTTTTCTTACGGCTTTGGATGATGCGCAGAGTGTGGTGAAAGGATTCCAGATGGGAGGTAATGATTTTATATCCAAACCGTTCCGGAAGGAAGAGCTGTTGGTACGAATCAGTCATCAATTGTCATTGGTAGAAGCGAAACGGATTATATTGCGGCAGACAGAGGAATTGCAGAAGACGATAGATGCCCGGGATAAGCTTTATTCAGTTATTGCTCATGATTTACGGTCGCCGATGGCTTCTATGAAGATGTTGCTGAATACGATCATGATGAGCGTTACAAGGGACGATATGGACCCCGATCTTTTCGATATGCTTGAAATGAGCAATAAGACTTCCGAAGAAGTTTTCGCTTTACTGGATAATCTTTTAAAGTGGACGAAGAGCCAACTGGGGAAAATAACGATTGTACCGCAGGTTGTGGATATAGCCGAATTAACCCATGGTGTAATGGACGTCATTGCGTCGGTTGCTGCGATTAAGAATATAAAAGTAGAAATGAAGACTACCGATAAATTTGAAGTTACGGTAGATATCGAAATGATCAAAAGTGTTATCCGGAATTTGCTTTCCAATGCGATTAAATTCAGTCATAACGATACGGTCGTAGAGGTAAGCGTGAGGGAGGAGGAGGGAGAAGTTGTGGTATCGGTCAAAGACCATGGGGTCGGAATAAAGTCTGAGAATCAGGCGAAATTATTACACGATGTAAGTCATTTTACAACATACGGGACAGCCAGCGAGGAAGGATCCGGTTTGGGGTTGTTGCTATGCCGGGATTTTGTCCGGAAAAACGGGGGAAGGTTATGGTTTGTTTCTACTGAAAACATCGGTTCGGAATTTTCTTTTTCCTTACCTAAGGCAGAATCGTTGAATTGAATAATACGTTGAATTTCGATGAATAATAATCATGTCGTAATAATGGCAGGGGGGATCGGCAGCCGTTTCTGGCCGATGAGTACGCCTGAGAAGCCCAAACAGTTTATTGATATACTGGGAACGGGAAAAACCTTGTTGCAGTCTACCGTCGATCGTTTCCGGAATGTATGTCCGATGCAGAATATATGGGTTGTTACTGCTTTGAAATTTAAATCCCTGGTGGAAGAACAACTGCCGGAACTTCCCCGTTCGAATATATTACTGGAGCCTTGTATGCGTAATACAGCTCCGTGTGTTGCTTATGTTGCCTGGAAAATCAAGAAGAAATATCCCGAAGCTAATTTGGTCATATCGGCTTCCGATCATGTTGTAACCGACGTTTTTGAATTCGACCGGGTTATTCATGCCGGATTGGATTTTACGGCTTCCGGAGATCATATACTGACTTTAGGAATGAGGCCTACCCGGCCGGAAACCGGATACGGTTATATACAAGTGGGGGCAGAACAGGCCGGAGAGATACAAAAGGTGGTGAGTTTTAAGGAAAAACCGGATTTGGAGACCGCGAAAACTTATCTGGAATCCCGGAATTTTACCTGGAATTCGGGTATTTTTTTATGGAGTGTAAGGACGATAGAAAAGGCTTTCCGGACATATCAGCCTAAAATGGCGGAGTTGTTTGACAGTATGGAGGCCGTTTATTATACTTCTGAAGAACAACGGGCAATAGATGATAAATTTCCCTGTTGTGAGAAGATATCCATCGATTATGCCATTATGGAGCATGCGCCGAATATTTATGTTTTCCCGGCGGATTTTGGCTGGTCCGATTTGGGGACCTGGGGATCTTTGCATGAGTTGTCCCGGAAAGATGAACAGAATAATGCTGTAATCGGGGGACAGGTGAAATTGGTGGAATGTGATGATTGTATTGTCCGGATCGGTGCTGACCGGAAAATGGTCGTACAGGGATTGGAAGGTTATATTGTTGCAGAGCAGGGAGGTGTATTTCTTATTTGTAAAAAAACGGAGGAACAAAGGATCAAAGAATTCTCCGAAGGGATGTAATTTTATAGGAAATCAATTGTAATCGGTATTATGGTTCATATCATTAATCAACAAAATTCAGTATGTAATCGATTTTTGGCGGAAATCCGGGATTGTGAGAAACAGACAGACCGGATGCGTTTCAGAAGAAATCTGGAACGGGTGGGAGAGATTATGGCTTATGAGATCAGTAAAACTTTTTCTTATACGAGTTGTTGTGTGCGGACACCCATAAATCCGGCGTATGTGGAATTGCCGGATGAAAAAGTTGTTGTGGCGACGGTGTTGCGTGCCGGTTTACCTTTTCATCAAGGTTTTTTGAATTATTTTGATGACGCCGGAAATGCTTTTATTTCCGCCCGTCGGGCTTATAGCCGGGTGGACGGACGTTTGGAAGTACGTTTTGATTCCATATATACGCCTGATTTGACAGGTAAACAGCTCTTATTGGTTGATCCGATGTTGGCAACGGGATCCTCTTTGGTGATTGCCTATCGGGAATTGCTAAAACAGGGAAGTTTGCCGAAACATACTCATATTGCGGCTGTGATATCCAGCCGGCAGGGAGTAGAGTATGTGGAGCGGGAATTATCCGGTGAACCGGTGACTTTGTGGACGGCTGCGCTGGATGATGCGCTGACTGAAAAATTTTATATCGATCCTGGTATCGGCGATGCCGGTGACCTGGCTTTTGGGGAGAAAAAATAGAATATAAAATCCGGGTGAAAAATCCGGATTTTATTTTTGAATGCAAAACAGGTCTTAATTTTCGATTTTAGATTAAAAAATCTGATAACGAATCGGTCTGCAGGCAATCTACAATCTAAAATTTACAATTTACAATCTACAATCTACAATCTACAATCTGACGGTAGTGTTTGTAATATACTTCTTCTTTTATCGTTTGAATCTGACGGGCCAGTTTTTCTTTGTCCGTGTCCGGTGTATTACTCATGATCCACAAGGGATAGCTTTCTTCCGGAGTATCGTAAGAGGGTTGGAGGTATTCCCGGTCTACAATTTCATACCCGTTGCGCCGGTAGTAATTGACCCGCCGGGTCGTGAGTTCGTCGGTGGCGTGTTCGACTTCAAGTAAGCGTTCGCCGGGCAGGTGCCGGGCAACGAAATCCAATACCTGCTGGCCGATTTTCCGGTTTCTCATTTCTGCATAGACGGCCAAATGTTCCAGGTAATAAAAGTCTTCAAATTTCCAGTATATGAAAAGGCCTGCTAATGTGCCGTCTTCTTCTATGGCATTGAAATACATTTCAGAATTGTGTTCGATTAATTCGTTTAACTGGGCAATTTCCCTGCGTTCGGATTTTGGAAAAGCTTCCTGATATAAGGTTGCCAGTTTCTTCATACGTTCATCATCCGCTGTTCTGATTCTGCTCAATTCCATTTTTATGTTGTTTATTGTTTATATATCTCTTTTTAGCCGGTTTATTTTTTACGAAAATACGCTAAAAAAGTCAATAATCCGAATATTAAAAAAATATCGCTATTTTTTATCGAAATAATTTTGATATCTGAAATAAACACTCTATATTTGCACCCGTCAAACAGAACAAGTGTTTGAATTATATTGCGGGGTGGAGCAGTGGTAGCTCGTTGGGCTCATAACCCAAAGGTCGTCGGTTCGAATCTGGCCCCCGCTACTAAAAAAGCGAATCGGTTTTCCGGTTCGCTTTTTCTTTTCCAGGAAATAAAAAAATCACAGCCTATATGCGCTGTGATTTTTTATTGGCTTATATCGCATCCTTTTTGGCATATTCAGAAAATTCACACCCGAATGTATCTGCAAGGTAATTATCCATTTCATCTGCTTTGAATGCCATATTGGTGATGTTTTTCTGAATCTCTTCTGCATGTGTGGATTGGAGATCGGAGATATGAATCCGGTACGAGAGATAAATCTGGTTACCGTCGAGTCCCAGTTGGTAAGGTTTTATATTTTCCGCACTTATCAGGTAAGTCAATATCGGTTCGAGGTTTTTCTTCGGTAAGACATTGATCGGTGAAGTACAGAATAAATAAGAACGCTGGTAGACAAACATCCGGATTTCTGAGCTGCCTTTATGGAAAACCCAGCTTTCATAGCCTACTCTGGCCAGAACCGGATTGATACCCATGGCCTGAATCGCAGTCTCACAAAAGCTGGCCAATTCCGTTAATCCGCGTTGTTGAAAAATATTTTCAGGCAATTGTTCACCGCAGGAAGGACAATATTCATCTTCGTCAGAAATGAATTCGTCGCAGCTATTACATTGTACGTTGAATTGGGTTCTGTCCAGAGTTGCGGTTTGTTCGAGTAAGGTACGTAAAGCGGCAATCGGAATACCGAAGCCCATATTGTCGGCATCTTTGAATTTACTGGTGGTGATACCGATGATATCTCCTTGCTCGTTTAACATGGGACCTCCGCTGTTTCCCGGATTTACGGCCGCATCCGTCTGTATATAGTAGCTGTGGTCCATCAGTTGTTTTGGGGAAGATACCGTACCTTCGGTGACGGTAAACGGCATTCCGAAAGGATATCCGGCCACGTTGATCTTTTGACCGATACAGACGTCCTGTTGGGCTAAATGTATTGCCGGTATTGCCGAGAAATCACCTTCGGCCGTCAGGAGCGCAATATCGACGGACGGATTTACCAATATGACATTAGCCAGGTAGCGGTTTTTGTCGTTGTCTTCGAGGGCAACCTGCCGGAAGCCTTGTACGACATGATAATTCGTTACAAAAAGATTTTGGTCTTTCAGGTAAAAACAACTGCCTGATCCATCGGCATGATTCACTTTATATATTGCTTTAAATAAATTCTGTTCCATGATCTTTGTATTTGGATATTATTGATTGTTTCCGAAATTACCGGCTGCTAATTCCTGAACTTTCTGTGTATACTCTTCGGCACTGAGGCTGCCGCTCATCAATTGCTGCTGTAAAGCCTGTACTTTTTGCATATAATCCTGCATATTATTGCCTTGCATCATTTGCTGCATGTTTTGCATCACCTGTTGTTGGATGTTCTGTACATTTTGCATATACTGGTTGAGATCGAATCCACCTTCTGCCGATTCCTCGTCGTCGTCGTCCAGTTCATCTTCCATGATGTTTTCCATGGCTTCGTAAAGTATAGGAGCGGCAGTTTCCCACGGTTGGGCAGAGGCTTTGGTCATGGCTTTTACGACAACGGCGTTGACATCATCCTGGAGGTTGTTGTAGTAATACATTTCATAAAATTTGTATGTGATCATGATGCACACCGTCATATAATCGCCGGATTCCATATAGGCAGATACTTTTTTATAACACCCCTCGAAATTTTCCTGGATATTTTGCAGGTTTGAGCGGCGTTTGGCCGGAATAAAGGATTCCGCATAATACAGGTCTTTGGCGAGTTCTTCCCTGGACATGCCCTGCAGATGTTCAATCACCTGCTTCCCTTGGTTGACAATGTCCGGCAGCGGAATGTCTTCCCGGTCCATTTCCCGTACGGCTTTATTCAGGTCGTTCAGCAATTGCCCCTGCGGATGGGCGAAATATAAGAATTTCATCAAAGTGATATCGATGACATTCCAGATAAACCCGAATTTCCGTGCTGTTTCAAAGTATTTTACAGCATCCAGGCATTCCTGGCAGCTTTGCTGAAGTACACGGTAGATGTTTTCGACCGTTTCAGCGTCGTAGGGAGTTATTTTGGGTTCATAGATGCGTTGGGAACCGAATTTGGTTTCGAATTCGTCGTCGTATTTATCGCCGGTCCGGCAGATTTCTTCCAATACATAATATATTTTGTAAGGTTCAATCAGATCGATGGGACAACTGTATTCAAAATAAAGCTGGTTGTCTTTCAGGATGATCTGTGCCAGGTCCATAGCATTGAAATTCAATCCGGCAACTTGTCTCAACAAGGGAATGCGTCCTTTTTCCGGGAGGGAGACAAAAGGAGCTCTGATGGCAAGTTGCCCGTTATCCAATTTTATATTGACGATAATGGAACCGTGAGGAATATTGAATTCTGTGCCTGCAGGATTTCCGTATCGGGTACGAAAATCTTTATTGATATATTCTAAAAGTGAGTAAAAAGATTTCAGATACTCCTTGTTTTCGAAAGCTTCAACGCTTGTATCGAATGCGGCAATGTCGAGTTTGCTCTGCGTAGATGCAATGGTTGAAGGGGTGAAGGTTAAAGTTTGTTTCATAAGAATAATTTTTAATATTGTATTTTTCTATCTGCTTACGATAGACGTATTCTCAATACCGCTTGCATCTTTACCACGATGCACACAAATATATAAATGAAAACTTTTGATTTTCTTTTTTGGGATGAAATTTTGAAATTTTTAATATCCCGGAAAAACAATCGTTTGCTTTACCTGTTTTTGCCGAAAATATCGCTAAATTCGCAAAAGTAGTTTTACGGCAGTTGAGGGAATTGTTTATTTCCGGAAGTTGTTTGCAGAGCGTGTCGGGGTGGGCAGGAAATAGGTTTGCGGGTTTGCCGGTATAAAATTGAATGTTATGGATACCAAAAATTTGAGTACAAAACCGGAACGTGATAAAGCGGTTGAACGTGCGGTTGTTTTGCAGTCGGTGGAAGTTAGTTGCAGTGCCGATACGGATGAATGGGGCAGGAAGGATTATCGTACGGTGTATGCACAGCAAGAACTGACGTCTCTGTATGTTGATGTGGAAGGTCAGGTGGTTGCGATAGAGCGTGACAACCAGGAAGTGACATTATCGGTAGCCTTGTTTCGGATAGAAGGGGATAAACCGGTATGCGTAGCCCGGCAGCATGCTGTACTAACGCTTGCGGTTGCCGGTGATTTCTGTAATGCTTTTGTATTTGCGGCTTCGGAGGCTGGAAAGGACGGGTTTCGGGAAGGTGTATACGGGATTGTTGCTCAGATTGGGGAACAGGCAATACAGTCGGAGCCTGTTTTTGTTATGGGAAAGGATGGAAATTATGCGTCTTATTTTCGATTGCAGCAGGTTGGGATCGATAAGTACTGCGAGGAAACGGAAGCCGAAGCGAAAGCCAGGGTACATTCGTTTAAATGTTTGGACATCAGTCATCTGAAAGATATTCATTTTTATTTGATCGCCGAAAATATATTGCCGGAGGAGTGGGTATATGAATTTACAGTCCAGTTGACGGGTAAGACCGGTTTGGTGAAGAGCAGGCGTACTTTAAAAGACAAACAATACATAAGCGATAATTCCGGACGTCGGTTTTTATGTTTTGATGCGGGTTTGGGAGAATCCGCAGAACATTTCTGGCAAGAAGGCGAATACCGTTTGGAGGTATATGCTTTCGGACAATTGGTTATTGCTCTTCATTTTTGTGTCGGGCAAAAGGATATTCCTTACGATTATGCTTCCGAGATATCGCATGTTGTTTGGGGAAGTGGGGATACTCCGGTTGATCGTGTTCCGGAAAACCGGGATGAGGTTTTGGATCGCTTGTATAAGCTTGTCGGATTGCGGAAGGTGAAGGAGGAAATAACCCGTATTTGTGAGTATGCCGATTTTTTTCAGATGAGACGGGAAAACGGATTTAAAGATGTGCTTCCGGCTATGCATATGTTGTTTACCGGAAATCCGGATACAGGCATACACGCTGTTGCTAAAATCCTCGGGGAACTTTTTGTATCTTATGGCTTTTTGGAGCACGGGCAGGTAGTCTGTTACAACCGGGAAAAATTGGTGAAGGAAGGATATGCGGCAGAAGAGCAATTGTTGCGTAAAGCATTGGCGGAATCGAAGGGAGGTGTGTTGCTGATTGAGAATGCCGGGGATTTATCCGATCCGGGTAATCCACAGGACCGGGGGAATCTGGTTATAGCATTTCTGATCGGAATTTTGCAGAAGGAGAATCCGCCGGTGTCGGTTATTCTGGCGGATAACGAATCGGAAATTTCCGGCTTGGCCCAGGTTTTTCCGGAGTTCCGGAAATGTTTTACCCGTCAGTTGTATTTTGAAAGTTATTCTTCGGAAGAATGGCTGGAGATTATTGCTAAAAAGTTAGGGAATAGGCAATTCCGTCTGACGCCGGCTGCCGAAGATAAGGTGTTGAAATGGTTGAGAAATACCGTACGAAATGAGGTCGGCGGAACTTATGGTACTGTTATCGATGAAAAGATCGAGGAGATGATATTAAGAATGTCCGGGCGTATGATGAAGGATAAAGGACACGGATTCAGTAAGGAAGAGATGATGCTGATCAACGGGGAGGATGTTGTCACGGGCCCGGATACTGTTTCCGGAAATTCATTGGATAAGCTGGATTCCCTGGTCGGAGCCCGTCAATTGAAGCAGAACATAGCTCAGCATTTGAATTACATATATTTCCTGTTGGAAAGACAAAGGCAGGGATTTGATGACAGCTTGCCTCCCTTACATATGGTTTTCAGTGGTAATGCGGGAACGGGGAAATTGACGGTTGCTAAAATGATGGGGGAGATTTATTATGCAGCAGGGGTGTTGGCACGTCCTACGGTGTTGGTACAGAGTGCTGCAGCCTTGGCGGATGCTGCTACTTCGCCGGATCAGGTTGTCGGGGCATTATGGGGTGCTGCGAATGGGGGTATTTTATATATCGGGGAAGCCCAGTTATTGTTGAAGAGTCCGGCGGGATTGGCTTGTTTTGAATTGTTGTTGTCTTATCTTTCTCCGGAGGAACACGAGGGAACGATTGTCATTCTGGCAACAACTCCGGAAGAAGCGGACAATATGATGCAGTTGAATCCGGCTTTGAAGAACTATTTTCCTTATCGCTTTGATTTTCGTGATTATAGCCGGGAGGAATTGCTGGATATCGTCGTTCGTAAATTGAAAGAAAAGAAATATACTTTGCATCCGAAAGCTGTCGTTGTGTTTAAGGAGTTGATCGATAAGACGTATGGTCGCCGGGACCGGAATTTCGGCAATGCGATATGGGTGGAAAAATTGGTAGAGGCCACGATCCGGAAGATGTCGGATCGTATTATGCAGCTTAAGGATAAACGGGAGTTGACCCGCAAGGAACTGACAACGGTGATGGCGGCGGATGTTCCGGCCAGCCAGATGGATGCGTCGGGATTCGTGAAAGACGTGTTCGATGAAGTCGCAGTAAAAGCAGCTCTGGATGATTTGCAGCAAATTGTGGGGCAGTCCGGGATTAAGAAACAGATACGGGAATTTGTCGATTTGGCCCGGCATTATAGCGGGCAGGGGATCAAATTGAATACCCGAATGTCGCTGCAGTGGTGTTTTACCGGGAATTCGGGAATGGGAAAGAGAGCAATAGCCCGGATCATAGCCCGTTTGTATAAAGCGATGGGAATTATTGAAAAGGACATTGTGTATGATTTCAAAGCGGAGAAACTGATCGGCCAAACGGAAGAGGAGGCTATGCGTTTGGTTGGAGATGCATTGGTAAAAGCCCAGGGAGGAATATTGCTTTTTGATGAGGATTCCCGGAAATTGGCGGATGCCAGCGGTTTTAAAGAACGGGTACGGGCCATTTTAGCTAATCAACTGGCAGAACGGCCCGGTAATTGCATGGTTGTGTATGCCGGGCCGCAACCTGCTATCATGAAATACAGGGATGAAGTGGAAAAGGCTTCGGATATGGTTAATGTATTGGTTTTTGAAGATTACACTGCCGACGAATTGTTACGGATATTGAAGCGGAAACTGGCCGACGAGCATATGGAATTGACGGCTTCTGCCCGTAAATATATGACCGGTTTTATTTCCCGTTTGATGGCGACCGATGAAAGGGTGCATGCAAGTGCCCGGATAATGCGGATTGTTGCCGAGTTTATTATCCGCAATTGTATTCAGCGACTGTTGAAAAAAGGGAAAACCTTGCCACAGCAGGGACAGAGCCTGTCCGTCACGAAAGCGGATGTCGGGGCGTTTACAGAGCAGTGGTTGGCTGACCTGACGAACGAACGCAAAAAGATCGGGTTTAATTGATTACCGTATACAAGGAATAAATCAGAATAGCACCTACGGTAAGCAATTCCGTGTAGATAATGAGCCGGGTATATTTCATAGGTATCTGGTGTCTGATCCGGGCTTTTTCGGTATCGCTGTATCTTAGTCGTCCCGCGAAAGCCGGACGGTTTAAAGCGAAACGGAATAAGCCGTATAGGATGAGAGCCCCACTGAGGCCTACCAAAGCACCGACCAGGAGATCTCCGGGATAATGTACGCCGATGTATATACGGGAATAAGAGTTTATGGCAGCCCATAACAGAATAGCCAGGGTCAGCATTCTTTCCCGGAACAGTAGCATAACGAAAAATGCCAGTGCAAATGAGTTGGCAGCATGACAGGAAGGAAAGCCGTAGCGGCCGCCCCGTTTGCCGTTGACGAGGTGTATCAACTCGGAAATCGGATTCTGGGGATTCGAAGGACGCAGGCGTTCAACACAGGGACGGATCACTGTGGCACAAATTTGGTCAGCATAAGTGATTGTCAAAGCAATGGCCAAGACTGTAATCAGGCTTACCGATAGCCGGAAGTTTTTTAAAAGTACATACAGGATAGCCGCGTACATAGGTATCCACGTCATTTTAGCCGTAAAGATCCACATAAAACTGTCCCAAAAGGGACTGTGTATTCCATTCAGGAAAAGAAGCAGTTGTTGGTCGGCTTGTTGTAAGGATTCCAGCATAAAAATGACGATTTTAGATATACAAAGATAATCTAAAATCGTCAAGGGCAAATCCGATTTGAAATTTTATTCAAAACCGGAAGATTTTATCCGGATTATTTTGAGGTTCCCGATGTACTTTTGAGAGTATTAGGGGTTGTTTCCGGTATTAAATTTTCCTTTATAATCTGCACCAGTTGCTCTTTCGGACGCAATCCGCTTACCAGAAACGGTTTGCCTTTTACAGGAATAAATACCATCAAAGGAATACTGGATACATTGAATAAACGGGAAAGTTGGGTTTCTTTATCCGTATCAACTTTGTAAATCTGCAATTTCTGTCCGTAATCTTTTTGTATTTCTTCCAGGATAGGAGCCAGACGTTTACAAGGTCCGCACCAGGTGGCGTACATATCGATAATGGCCGGTTTGTCTCCTTTGTATTTCCAGTCTTTGTCCGTTTCAAAATTCCAGATTTTTTCTTTGAATTCAGCAGTCGTAAGCGGTGTTACGGTTTGTCCTGAAACTTTATTACCCAAAAAGCAAACGGTCAGGAACGTTAAAATAAGAAATGTATTTTTCATGGTATTAAATTATAATTCAATTATATAACGTAAAAGAGACCTTGAAAGTTTTTCCCTGTTGATGACTAATTTGGAATACATCGGGGGATTATCAGTAATTTTTATATTTTTGTCTCCGTTTTTAAAAGACAAATGTATTTAAATAATTTTAGTTTCTAACTTTTTAATAGCACTTTTCTCGTCATTGGTTCAAGGAGCGATCTGCTCCGGAGGCGAAAAATATGCGTGAGGCGGCAATAAATAGCCGGAGAAAATATGATTGTATATCCAAATGCCAAAATTAATATCGGCTTGTCTGTGATCGGTAAACGTGAAGATGGTTTCCATAATCTGGAAACGGTGTTATATCCGTTGCCCGGATTGAGAGATATTCTTGAGATTAACCGTTCCGGAGGAGCCAAAGGAGTATGTGAATTTGAGAATACGGGTTTGTCTATCGACTGTGAGGAGGAGAAAAATCTGGTTGTGCGTGCATATAAACTTTTGGCGGCACCTTTTGATTTGCCGGGAGTGAATATCAGCCTGCATAAAGTGATTCCTTATGCGGCCGGCTTGGGAGGAGGTTCTTCAGATGCAGCTTTTACACTGAATGCTTTAAATGAGTATTTCGAATTGAAAATCCCGGAACGGAATTTATTGAATTATGCCGCCCGTTTGGGGAGCGATTGTGCTTTTTTTATCCGGAATCGGCCGGCATTTGCAGGAGGTAAGGGGGAATTACTGGAAGATATAGATTTGGTTTTGGAAGACTATGAAGTAATGGTGGTGAAACCGGACTGTGCCGTATCCACGAAAGAGGCTTACGCTGGGATTACGCCGCGTGAGGCGATGTACGATCTGCACGATTTGAATAATTTACCATTGGATAATTGGAAGGAGCGGGTGAAAAATGATTTTGAAGAAACGATTTTCAAAAAATATCCGGAAATCGAACGGATCAAAAACGAACTGTATGCACAAGGGGCCGTCTATGCTTCGATGACCGGAAGCGGTTCCGGAGTATTCGGTATTTTCCCGCGGGGATCGGAAGTAAAAGCAGAACCTATGCGGGCAGAGTTTACCTGGAAAGAGGATAAATTGAAAG
Source organism: Culturomica massiliensis (assembly GCF_900091655.1). NCBI lineage: Bacteria > Pseudomonadati > Bacteroidota > Bacteroidia > Bacteroidales > Odoribacteraceae > Culturomica > Culturomica massiliensis. Next base: position 1,159,323 of record NZ_LT594621.1, on the reverse strand, counting down.
AAGAATAATTCCAATGAAAGCTTATTTATTGATCATCCTGATCGGCCTGGTAGCCGGATTTATCGGTATTATTCCGTTGTTGCGGCGGAAAGTGGATAAATATATTTTGCTGGGGGCTTTTGTTTTCTTTTTTCTTATGCCCTATACGGTATACCATATACATATTACCGGAGTGAATTGGTGGTTGAAAGGTCCGCTCGTTACTTTTGTATTGGTATTGCCTTTGGCCATTGCTGCCGGTAAAAGCTACCGGAGGTGTATTTTCCCGTTGTTGCTGATGGCTGTTGTGGTAGGAGCGTTTATTTCTTTTTTAGGACATTATTTGTTGTAATAAACGGAGGAAAATTACACAATGAGTCCGTCCCAGTGTGTAATTTTGATATGATAAGCCCGCAGATTCCGCTGGTCTGGCCAATCGGTTTTCGATTGAGATTGATATGGAAGCGGAATCTGCGGGTGTATTGATTTATATTTTATAATCCCCGGAAAAAAGTTTAAGGATTAATGATTTATTTAAGGGATATGGAAAAGACAATAGCGGATACTCCTCCGAAAATAAAAGCCAATCCCGTCCAAACGATGATATTGAATACGCCGAATAAGGGATGGAAGATGATCAGGAAGGAGAATATCAGGGTCAGTATGCCTCCGGCCAGTACCCAGCCCCAGTTGGGAAGCCGCAGGGTTTGCATTTGAGTGGACCATCCGATAAAATCGATACCCAGGAACATGAGTATAAAGCCTACGGCAAACGGCAGGATATCGATAGCCCATTCCAAGTTCCCTAATAACAGGAAACCGATAACCAGGTCTAAAATACCGATTGCCAGCCCCCAACCCCAATTCCGGTAATGCTGATTAGAGAAAGCGTTGACAATTTCGCCTATTCCGAAGAGGATAAACATGATACAGAAATACACGGCGAGTGCGAAGTAAGATTCTACTGGGTTTTTAAAAACCCATATACCGCATAAAATAGATAGAATACCGACGATAAGCATTAACCACCAGTATTTGTAGGTACCTTTGTAATTTTTTACTGTTTCCATTGTGTTTATTTTATATGTTTACAATGGTTTTAACGATTATAAAGTCAAAGAAGTTATAAATAGTTGTTTTTAGGGAAATAGGTATTTTCAGCTTGTTTTTTATTTGAATAAGATATTTTTATCTTTGTCTTAGATAGTGCAAGCCTAGGACAATGTCCAGCAAGTTTGAATGTTGTCGGAGTGTCGTCTGTCTTTTATGTTATAAATACGATAATGTTAATTAAAGAGAAAGATTTTGAAGGATTTGCAGACGGATGTGAGAAAGCATTTGAGGTGATTTTTCGCCAGTATTATAAGACGTTGGTGTCTTTTTCCATGCGTTACGGTTTGGAACAAATGGAAGCTGAGGATGTGGTGATCGAAGTGATACACCGTATCTGGGAAATCCGGAAAGAGGTCAAATCTCCGGCAGCATTAAACGCATTGTTTTATACTTCGGTGCGTAACCGTACAGTCAATGTCGTCCGGAATCTCAAAAACCGGAAACAGATTATCGGGAAACAGGAAAAGCCGGAAGAATCGGAATTCAGGGATCATTTGATGGAGGAAGAGGTAAGCCGTGTGTTGAATGAGGCTATTGAAAATCTGCCGCCCCAATGCCGTCAGGTAGTGATGCTTATATTGGCGGGAAAAACGATGACTGAAATTGCCCGGCAATTGGATATTTCCGTCAGTTCTGTAAAGACGTATAAATCCCGGGCTATTGAAATTTTGAAAACCGTTTTCCAAAATTATCCTCTCTTGTTGTTGTGGCTTATCTTCCGTTTGGAATAAGTTAACCACCTTCAGCTATTCGATGAAGGTGGTATAGCGGGCCGTTTTCGTCCGTTTTTTTTGTTTCTGAACTATTTATAATTTATCGTTTTCAATATCATCCAGGATGCTCTGCAATTCACGTAAGTCTTTTTCGTTGTCGTAACCGATGGCTTGCAGCGAACCGAGCACTTTTCTGACATAGGTGCCGGCTGCTTTTTTTTCTTTCAGGCGTACCAGTAACGGTGCTGCTTTGACGACGGTTTCCGGATTGTAAGGATTGGCTTTACAGGCATATTCTAACCAGGAGAGACAACGTTTGTGGACTTCTTTTTCAGAAGGGGATGTCCGCCAGTAATAAGCGGTCCATTCAACGATCAGATTTGAGATCGGCCGGTATGTCCAGATCAGTAAGTCTTGATAGTTTATCTGGCTTTGTAGCAGTTGCCCCATCCAGGACGTATCGGGATGATGGATCCGGAATACAATATTTTCACAATTTGCCTGTAGGCTGTCCGTCGGATTGGCCTGAATCAACGTTGACATATATTGGTCCAATGATTTCCTGAATTTTTCCGGATTTACTTTATTATGGGCATCGTACCATAAATTCAAGAGGTCGTCAGAGGCTGTCATCAGTGTATATTGTATATCGTTTTTTACCGGTTTTGTCCGGTTCAGGATTTTTTTTATTTTCAGTAGTTCCCGGAATTTTGCTTGTTTTCCCTGTTGGATGCTTTCTTCGAGAAATGTACCGATTTTGTTTTCGAAAGGCTGGATATAGTAAGGGAAATATTCCAGGGGTGCTGTGGGGGGAAGTTGTGCGATATTTTGGGCAATGCGTTGGAATAACTGGGGGTTGTATAAAGATATTTTTCCGATAAGCGAACCGCTTTCCGGGTCAATCAGTTGTTGGTCCGTCATAGCAGACAGGTAATGATTGAGTATTTCGGGTTTTTCTTCTTCCGGGGCTATTTCGTAGTAATCTTTAAAAAAATCGACGGAACCGTTTCCTTTTTTATAGATTTCAACTTGAGCCATTCCTCCGTATTTGCGAAAGAAATTGACATTGGAGGCTGCTTTCAGAAAATCTTTAGCCGTATGGAATCCTTTTATTGTCAAGACCAGATTTTGTTGCGGGTCTAAAAAGAGAAAGGTTGGAACCGCTTTGATGTTGTATTTTTTCATCAATTCCGGGCCGCACCCTTTTTCTCCGTCTTGTTTGTAGTTGATGAAATGTCGGTTAAAATAATCTCCCACTTCATTCCGGGTGAAAACTTCCTTTGCCATTTTTTTACAGGGACCGCACCAGGAGGTGTATACATCCACGAACAGTAATTTGTTTTCAGTTCCGGCTTTTGTCAAAGCTTCTTCGAAACTCCCCTGTTCAAAAGTAATTCCCTGGGCCAGAACGATGTTTGAAAAGCCCAGAAGCAGAAAAAATAGTAATTCTTTTTTTTTCATAATGTATGGTTGTTATTAAGTACTTGCAATAATGAATGATATATGTGAATGTATAAATGCTTTTGCCGGATTCGGAGGCAAAGCAGCAGTATCGGTATAAGAAATATTTTTGTTGTAAAAATCTATTCTTTCCGGATCGTCACCGTTTTTTCCCGGCCTTCTTTATCTATTACGGTAATTTCGGCTTCTTCGCCTTCCATCCAGACCAAGGAGGTTAAAGCTTCGCCGGGATCTATTTTGTCATACCGTTTTCCATTGATGGCCACGACTTTTTCTCCTGCTTGTAAACGGCCTTCCATGCTTTGCCATATACATCCTGCTATAAGGCTGTCGCCGGAAACAATGACATTTACATTCCAGTCTTTGTGATTCAGGTCTACGGTTGTTGTAACGTCAGGGGTAAAATAGAATTTATTGTCGGGAAAATCCAGGGTAACACTGCCGTATTTCAACAGGCCGGTACCGATACGTGAACTGGATGCATTTACGGTTTCTGTGACTACATTTTTGAATTTTCCTGCGCCGACATACAGGTTGTCTATCTGCACCCGGTATTTGTTTTCTGCTTTTTCCATTCCGTTAACACCCATAGCCGAGGCACCGAATCCTTTGCTTTTTGTGACAATGCCTTGTGCTGTGGCCAGTTGATGATAAATGGGTTCGTTCATTTCATAAAATGCTGACGTACCGGTATCAAACATTACTTCTTCTTGCAATCCGTTTTTAAAATCGATGACGATATACGGAATGTTCTGCTGATCTTTTTCCATGTCTATCGCATATTGCGGATTCAGTTCCATGCTGCCGGTATCTGAAGCCAATACCAGTATTTTCCGCCGGGGATCAAGCCGGATGACGATATCGGGAAAGAGAGAACTGCCGACGATACCGTCGATACCGAAATGTTCCAACGGGTTACCTTCGTCAAAAACCAGGGCCTGTATTTTTCCGAAACCGATATTTCCCAATTGTATGGAATCCAGCATGACCAGCCGGTATTCTGCATCATTGTTATGGGCATCTTTTACCATTTGCCGGATTGCTTTTTTTTCCGGTCCTTTTTTCATTCTCGAATGGGTGATACATACGGGCGCACCGGTGTCGAATAGGTATTTCCCTTTTATTCCTTCTACATCGGCCTGTATGATAATTTTATTTCTTATTGTTTCGTAAGGAATTTCCTGATAAAATCCGGTGTTCTGGGCCGGGGTGCGGCCGTATCCCCAGATGAAAGATATCAAAAGAATAATTTTTACTATTTTCATATAAAACGATGTTGCAGAGTCCCCGCAGGAACTTCGGATTATATTTTTTACGTTATTTTCCCGTAAAGGCAAAGTCATTTTTCCAGGCTGCCCGTTCCGGACAATTTTCCAGTACCCAGCGAATGCGTTCGCATTGATTTTTGGATACGGAAATATGCAAACCGGTAGGATCGTCCATGATATTTTCGGAACGGAAATAACAGCCTTGGGCCTGTTTATACCAACTTGTGTTGAAGGTTCTGTTCATAAAGTCGGTTCCCCAATAATTCATCGTATCGTCGCAATAGTCCGGTTTGAGCTCAACATCTATTCCCGGTGTTCCTGTTGAAAATGTACAGGTTGTGAACAGACCGAGATAACAGCCTATATAATAGGCCAGTTCGTTGTTTGCAGAGGCCAGGTAACTCTTATCGCTGAATTCTCTGCTGACGACATCCAGTTCCTGCAATTTATAGATGACGCCTGCATTTTTGGGACCGAAGGTCGTTCCGGGGGAGATTTCCTGCCAGGCGATGCCTTCCGGACGGTTGTCTGCCGGAGTTCCCGGATATACATAATGGGGATAACAGTCGGCACTTATGGTGTTGGCAAAGTCGTTGACTTTATTCTTGCGGTCGGAAATCAGCCAGATGTTCATATAACGTTCAGGGGGCCATAGCAGATGCCGGGCTGTCAGAAAATCGGCAAAACCGTTGATGGTATCGGCGGCGTTCAATTCCTGAATGGTCAACCGTTCGATGCCGGGTGTGAGCATTTTTTGGCCTTTCGGAGTATACCGGGCCATTTCAAACCGGATGTGGGTATTCACGCCAACGGGATTTACCGAAGTCGTACCTGCAAATAAATTGTTGAGCTTGGAGAGGTGCAGGGTTATTTTTTCATCACTGTACGGACCGCCGTAGGATTCGATGTCCTCCTTGGTTTGTAGGATGTGGAAAATAACCGGAATGATTATATCTGAAGTATATTTCTCTTCCAAAGGGGCGATGATTCGGCAAGAATCCGGCGATGATTCAATATCGGTTCCTTTGATTTTTACCCGTATCGTGACCGTCTTGCCGATCAGTGACGTTTCTGTGGTAGAGAAGTGGCGGGAGAGAGATATATCTTCGTCAGATGTGTATTCCAGCCATTCTTCTTTAACCCGGGTGTCCGGAATCCGGATACCTTTTTGGTCAAACATCACCGGACGCAGGTCCAGTTGTGCATGTCCGTCGGCAATCAATCGACGCTGATTGGGTTCCAGGATAACTCTGGCGATTGTTGCTATATCAACCTCTTCGTTGTTATAATAAGTTATGTCTTCCGGACTGCAACTCCAAATCGATTGCAGTCCCAGGAGCAGAATCATATACAGTGCTCTTTTTTTTATCATCGTATTGTTATTTTTGATTTATGAATCATGGTATCCTTGTTGCATACCTGTTGGATTTTGGGATTAATTGTAAATCTAAAGCCGTGAATCTGAAATTATTTTAAAAGATGTGTATTCCACCTTTCATTCGTTCTTTACTAACCTTTCTGTTTTAATCCAGTTGGACGTTTTCCCATCCGGGGTTTTGCACGATATTTCTGTTCAGTTCGATCTCTTTGGCCGGAATCGGAAAGGAGTAGCGGAAATCATCGGGAGCCAGCGTATAGGTATTCCGGCCGATGGTTCGTTTTATACTGATTCCCAGTCGCTTCATGTCCAACCAGCGAAAATCGTTTTCCATATAGAATTCGCGGCTTCGTTCGTTCAGTATCTCCTGTAATATTCCGTCCGTATCGCCGGGCAGATCGAAGTTGCCGTCGTAGCGGGCTGATTTGAATTCTTCCAATGTTTTCCGGGCTTCTCCGGTCTTGCCTTGACGTAGGAGAGCTTCAGCTTTGATCAGGTACATTTCAGCCAGGCGGAATAACATCAGACTTCCGCCTCTGGCCGAAGTGATGATACCGTTTCCCAGACCCAGCAGGTTGTATTTGTCGCTTTGCAATCCGTTTGCAGTGAAATAGATGTCTTTGCGGATATCGTTGGCTTTGAAAAGGGTGTAATATTGGTTACTGGCGTTTCCGTCTACTAATTCGGCTTGGTAGTAAGCGTATGGAAAATTAAAAATTTGCCCGTTGTTACCGTCCAGTATCCGGAAATAGAATTCATCGCTTATCATGTCGGAGGCTGTCGTAACTTCCCGGCAGTCGAACATTTGGCGCAGTATGTTTGAAGATTGAGTCAAAGAGCGGCCTTTCATGGCTATTGCTGCACATTTTTCAGCGTTATTCCAATCGGTGTCCTCGGCTGCTCCGGACATTGCTTTCCACATGTAGATACTGGCCATCATGGCGTTGATAAAATCTTCACGCCAGGCACAATTCCAGTCGGAGCTCGGAGTTTTTTCCAGTAAAATCAGGGCTTCCCGGCAATCGTTCAGTATCTGGGCAAATACTTCCTGTTGGGTTTTGCGGGGAGGCATAGCGTTTCCGATATCTTTAGCCGGGTCGAGATAAACCGGTATGCCGTATTGGTTGTTTTTGTAAGGTGAATAATATTGCAGCAGCTTGTAGAATGAAAAGGCCCGCCATACGAGCCCTTCTCCCAATATGCGGTTTCTCCAGTCTTCGTCATTTCCCTGAGCAGTACGGACACCGGAGATCAGCAGATTGAGCGAACCGATAAACCGGTAGTATCGGTTCCAGCAATAGGGGTCGGTATTCATCCAGGTGAGTAATTGCAATCCTTCGGCGGTATAAGTACCTGTATTTTTATCATAGTAAAAAAAGGAGTTGCGGTTTAACACCGTTTCGCCCGTATAGATCCCCAGGTATTTGGCCATGTCGAAATAAGGGTAGTTGAAATAGATGCCGAATACCGCATCCTGGTTCCGGTTGGGCGTTTTCAGCAGGCTCATGTAACTGGCCAGGATAGCCCGGTAATCTTCAATTGTACTCACTACTTTTTTATCCCGGGGATGCAGTTCCAGAAACTTTTCGCAGGAGCTCATAAACAATATGCCGCACAGGCAGGCAATGACAATATGGCTTCGGTTTATCATTTGTGTTTTCATTTCCGTTCGTATTTTAAAATCCGAGTGTCAGTTTAAGGTTGAATTCCCTGGAGGCAGGATAGGTGAAGGCTCCCTCAGAACCGACATCCAGCCCCCGGTAGCGGGTAAAAGTCAATAAATTACGTGCATTGAATCCCAACAACAGGTTTTTTAATTTCAGTGCTTTCAGCGATTCGGGCCGAAAGCGGTAGCTGATGGAAAGATTGGTCATACGCAGGTAGTCGCCTTTCGAATACTTGTCGGAAGTGACAAGACTGGCCCAATAGTCGGCATTCGGCGATACAAAGCGGGGTATATCAGTGATATCACCTTCTCCTTTCCAGTAGTAAAGATAACGTCTTTCTCGGTTGGTAGAGGAGGCCCGCAGGTCGCTGCCCCGGTTGGGTGCATTTTGGTAATCGTTGAAATCGGGAATCAGGTGTCCGGTTTTAAATGTCCAGTCGGTGGTAAATTCCAGACCTTTGTATTTGAAATAAGTACTGAATCCTCCGACGTATTTCGGATTGGTACGTCCCAGGTATTGCATGGAAGGCATCATGCAGCCCGGTTGTATCCATTGGTCTCTGAAAAAATCGGCGACCCCCGGGATGGCATCGAAGGAAGTAATCATAACCTGATACCGTTCTCTTTCTTCCGGCGATAAGTTGTTCCAGTTGGCCAGCATTTCTCCGAATTTTGTTTTTCCGGCTTTTGTCAGGGTGTAGCGGGGATTTCCGCTCACCGGATTGACACCGGCAAACTGCCAGCCGAATATGCTGCCTGTTTCTTTCCCGATGATATTCAGTACTCCGCCTCTTACTCGTTCCGCGTTGATCACTTCCTGGTAGGAAGAATAGCTGTAACGGGATTTTTTGATTACATTTTTATTGCGGGCTATATTTACGGAAGTACTGAAAATGAAATCGTTGGTATTGATCCATCTGACGTTCAGGTACATTTCCAGCCCTGTATTTTCGACAATACCACCATTGGCTCTGACGATTGTCCGGCCGGTGGAGGACGGTACTTCCAGATCTTCAAGTACATCTGTTGTCCGGTTGAAATAATAGTCGGCAGTGAAATTGATACGGTTGTCGAACAGTGAAATGTCAATGCCCAGATTCCGGTCTTTCTTTTTTTCCCACCGGATATCGGGATTGGGAAATGTCAGTGTCTTGACATAGTGGTCGCCCATATACAGATTGCTTCCCAGTCCCATCATTGAAAAGGGATAAGCAGAGCGGTCGATATTTCCGGTGTAGCCGAATGAAGCCCGAAGAGCCAGTTCGTTGACGATGCGATTGCGGAAGAATTTTTCTTTGTGCAGGTTGTAGCGCATGCCGACCGACCACAATGGTGCAAAACGCTGGGCGTCACCGATCATATCGGCTCCGTCAGCCCGCCAGCTGAAACTGGCTACGTAACGGTCTTTGTAGCTGTAACGGAATGTACCCAGAAAGGAAACGCTGCGGTCCTGTCCGTCCGAAGTATTGAACAGGCTTCCCAGGCTGTTTCGCAGGGTTTCGTAATCGATCCGGGAATCGAATGAAGGTAATCCCGTAATGCGATAATCCGCATAATAGATGGGGGAGGTATAGCCGAAATTATTGAATTTTTTGGATATTACTTCGTTGGCCAGCAGTATGCTGAACAGGTGGTTTTCTTTGAGGGCTATAGAGTAGTCGATTTGATTGCGAAGCGACCAGTTGTGATTTCGTCCGGAATTCTCACTCAATTCGCCGTTGTCGTATTGATTGGGAAGAGGACCTTCCTTGAAAATATCACGGCCCAGTTTTTCATTGGCCCAGGAGGTATAGGTTCCGGCATTGACGGCTTTCATTTCAGTGTTATAACTTATACCTTTACGAATAATAGACTGGAGATTCAATCCCGGAATGACTTCGTAGCGCACATTGAAGGTAAATTCTGCATCCAGTCCGGTTTGGGTTGTCCGGGTTTCTGTCAGTTCGCGGAGTATATTGAACCGGTCGTACAGGTAGCCGGAGGCTGTTTCGGTGGTGTAATTATTGGGCAGATAACTCAGGTCGGAGGCATAGCTGCCGTCTTCGTTATAAGGTTTTTCGTAAGGATTGGCAAATACAGCATAGGTAAAGGGGTTGACGGCAGAGGCATGATCTTCGTTTTTCCGGGTGTTGGCCGATAGGTTTAAAGCAAAGATCAGTTTTTCCGTCGGGCGGTATTCGAGTTTTACCAATACTCCGGCGTTCTGATATTGATTGGAACGCAGAATACCGTTTTGTTGCTGAAAATTCACAGAAGTGTAGTAGGTCAGTTCTTCGCTGCCTCCCCGCAGACTGATGTTGTGGGATTGCGAATGAGCCGTGCGGAACAGCACGTCGAACCAGTCTGTGTTCGTGCTGGATAGTTGTTGTAATTGCTTGTTGTAGTCAGCCGAAGAGAGGTATCCCTGGGCATTTCTTTTGAAGAGGTATCCTCCTCTGCCGGCAAAATCGGCTCTGCCGAGACCGAAATTGTCGATGATAGACTGTTCGTACCACAGTTTTTCACTGCTGTTCATAAAATCCAGCCGGTTGCGTGGAGCAATACTGACGTTGTAAGTTCCGCTGTAATTGATAAGGGTTTTCGAGCGGAATCCTTTTTTGGTTGTGATGACGATCACTCCGTTGGCGGCACGGGCGCCGTAAATAGCTGCCGCAGAGGCGTTTTTCAGGATACTGATGGATTCGATATCTTCGGGCATGATGTTGCCGACGCCGTCCTGCATAATGGTGTTGGCATAATTCCCGGTATTATTTTTGGGGACACCGCTTATTAAAGGCAAGCCGTCGACGACCCATAAGGGTTCGGTGTTGCCGCTCAGGTTGTTTTCTCCCCGGATGGTAATTTTGGCCCGTCTCCCCGGCGCTCCGGAAAGGGTCGTACTGTTCAGTCCTGCTATTCTTCCCTCAAATATCCGGTCGAGAGAAGTTACTCCCTGCATTTGCAAATCTTTGGCGGTAACAACGGTAGCACTTCCTGTCATACGTTCTTTTTTGATGACTTCCATACCGGTGACGATAACCTCTTCTAAGGCTTCTAAACTTTCATGCATAACGATGCGGATTTCTTTGTCATCCACGACGTTATAACTTGTCGTTTGCATACCGACAAAGGAAAAGAGAAGCTCCGGAGTTTCTTTTGTGACGGGGATCGTCAAAAAAAACATACCTTCGCTGTCGGTAGACGTACCCAGTATCGTCCCTTTTAACTTGACCGTGACACCGGGTAAGGGAAGGCGTGATTTGTCGACAACAATACCTTGCAGTGTGCGGACTTGTTGGCCGGAGGGTGCCGGCTGTTTTTGAAGAACAATGATTTTATCTTGTATGACGTAGTTTATACCCAGCGGTTTAAGACAGGTTTGTAACGTAGTCTCGATGTCTGCATTCTGAAGAAGAAGAGAGGATATCCGGGTTTTATCGTTGATCTCCCCGGCATTGTAGAGAAAGTCAAATTGCGTTTGGGCTTTGATTTCTTTCAGAATGGTTTTGAGGTCTGTATTTTTCAGGGAAAGATTTATTCTGATGTCCGATTGTGCAGAAGCTTTGCCCCAAGTTCCGGATAATGAAAGGAGGATCAGACATAAAATAACAGAAGACAATGCTTTCCGGAAAATATAGCTTGACAATGTGGTGTTCATGTTCAAAAGTTATTTGTGTTGAGAGAATCCTGGATTCTCTCAACAATTCAGGGTTCTCGGTTATCGAATCGGAGGATTTACAGCATTTGTCGGATATTTGATATCCATGACTAAAGTCGGATTTACAGGTGTAGTAATATAAACAACTCCTGTTTCCTCGAAAGGCATTGAAATTTTATCCATCGGGGTAAAACGTTTAATGCGGATCACGCCCTGTATGCCATTTCCGGTTTCAAAAAATACGTATCCCGGTGAAAAAGTAGCCTCCGTGCCTCCGAATACGACTTTTTCATCTTTACTTTCATATGAAAATCCGGTGTCTTCGAGTTTAGCAAAATCTTCATCCGTAAAAGTGGCAGGAGCTTTTGCATAAGTTGTGTGACAGGGATAAGTAAGTGTAATGTTGTACCACAGGTAACTGCTCATTTTTATCGGAGATTCGAAAACAAAGGATTCATCGTTTTTATTCCAAATCAAGCCGATATCGATTTTATTTCTTAGTTCCTCAGCGATATTTGCGATGTAACTCTCATTGGTTGTTGTCGAATAAAATGCTTTCCCGTTTTCAGTATCTGCTATTTCTATATTCCCTAATATCATGCCGCCGAGTTCGGGTGCATGACTTAATGTCATTGTTACGCTATCCAGCAGACCGGCAATGGTTACATCTTCGTATGTTGCATAAGCCGGTTGCTCTGCCTTTGAGGTGTACAGTGTACTTTCGTATTGGCCTGTCAATTTACTTCCGTTAGCTAATGTACAGTCGAACTTAATGTACCAGCTATCGGTATTCTGTTCGATGAGCACTTCACCCGATGTAATTTCCAAAAGAGTATTGTTGCCGGCTCCCGGTTTGTACGAAATACAGCTCCAGGCCATAAAGGTATTGGCTGACTTCGCTTTTCCGAAAACATATTTCCCCGGCACAATTTTATCGATGTCGGAAGTGCTTAAGTGGAAACTGATACAGGCACCTTGTCCCGAAACTGTTTTCGTATTATTGTCGAAAGTCAGTCCCGTTCCGTAAAGCGAAAGCATAAAATTACCCGTTACGGTCATGTCACTTCCGGCTTTGAAGCCTTCGACCGTATTGGTGGCTTCTTCCCCTCCCTGGCCGGTTTCTTCGTCTACTTCAGTAATGTAATTGTATTCGTATCTGTAGGGAACAGTAGAAATGAGTACATTCCGGTTGCTTTTCCAGATAACTCCGGAAGTAAGGTCGTAATTTTGTCCCAAAAACTGGAACCGGGAAGGGTCCGGACCGTTTTCTTTGTCTGAACAGGCGTTGAAACAGAGGCATACACCGATGACTGCTGCCATCAAAAAAATAGATTTTTTCATAGATTTTAGTGTTTAGTAGGTTATAATTAAATGGGTTGACTGCTTACGATAATGGTATTCCCCTTTACCTGAAACCGTATACCTCCGGTCATTTCGACGGCCTGTAGGAATTGGTGTATGGTTTCGTATTTCCGTATACTTCCGGAGAAGACCATGTTTCTGGCCTTTTGGTCGGCGAAGAATACATGTATGTCGTACCAGCGGGATAGTCTGGTCAATATGTTTTCGATTGTTTCTTCTTCGAATACATACTGGCCTTTGTACCAAGCTGTATAGAGTTCGGTGTTTACTTCCTCGGTACTGAATTCACCATTGTTTTTATTGAACACTCCTTTTGTTCCGGGGACTAATGTGATATTGCTGCTGTGTTGCCACATTTTTACAGAGCCTTGTTCGAGAACGGTTTCTATTTGGATTTCATCGGGATAGGCCCGTACATTAAAGGCTGTTCCCAATACCTGTATATTGACTTCTGTCCGTGTATTGACAATGAATGGACATTTATCATTGTGTGCAACATCGAAATAAGCTTCTCCTTCCAGATATACAAGCCGTTCTTTGCCTGTAAAGTTCACCGGATAGCGTAAAACAGTTTGAGAGTTTAACCATACCCGGGTTCCGTCAGACAGGATCAGTTTGTATTCTCCGCCTGTTGGAGTTTTCAGTATGTTGTGCTCTCCGGAAAGTCGGGATCCGGCCAGACTATCGCTTGGTACCGGAGTGTAGCGGATTTCATTTCCGGATTTCCGGAGGGTTACTCCTGCCAATTCGATGGTTTCGTTTTTTTGGGTCTCTTCCAATTCTTTGACCTGACCGTCGGCCATGATCAATATCGCTTTGGAAGTTCCGGGGTGTATATTGACAACCTGGACACGTTCCGGGTGAGTTCGTACAAGCAGATGGATGCCAATGCCGATAAGTAATAATCCGATAGCAGCAGCAGAAATCCACCGGACGGGCATACGAACGGAATGTGACCTATAGCGTTTCCGGTATTTTTGAAGTCCTTGTGTCGTTTGAATTTGCTGATATGTCCGGAAAGCCGGAACCGGATTTTGTTTTTTCAGTTTTTCGTATAAACTCCGGTTGACCGGATTTTCAGATAACCATAGTTTTAGTTCTTTTCTTTCAGACTCTTCCAGTGTGTTTAAACGTTCTTTTGCAATCAGGAAAGCGATGTGTTGGTATGTATGTATCGGATTCATAAACTATATTGTTTTACATTATAAACCCTTAATTTTTTGAAAAGACGACAAGTTTTTGATTTTTTTGATGGAAAATAGGATTGAATGCGTATTTTTCCGGCTCTGTTGCATAAAAAATGATTGCAGCTATCCCCTCTATAGCTGCAATCGGTTTGTTGCTCTTCAGTTTCGCTTGAAAAATGAAAATGACATCCGGCATTTAATTCACTTCAGAGCAATCCTGCCTAAGGATTTTGTTTAAAAGTATGAGAAAAATAGTTTTCCACTTTTCTATATTATAAACCCTTATTTTTTGAAAAAGTCGACAAGTTTTTGATTTTTTTTTCAAAAAAAATACGTCAAAAAAGCAGGAAACAGAGAATTGGAGTAAAATAACTGTAAATCAATACGTTCAGACACTTTTAGAAAAACGGAGTGAGATAAAGGAAGACAGCGGAAAGACAGGTTAGGACAGAGTTTTATTACCAAATCATTACCGGATATAGGATAATACGGGACTGAAATTCTTTCAAGCATAACACTGATTTTAAATCGTTTAGCACTTTCAAAACTAAATCTGTTCACAAAATTAGCAGCGTACAAAGGAAAAAACAAATAAACCGTTTTTTAAGTACTGAACTTTAATATTTGCATAACTATAAATAAATCAATAAGTTATATTTTCAATCCATTAAAAATTGAGTTATGAGAAGTACGTTTAAAGTATTGTTTTACCTGAAAAGGAATGCCCCCAAGAAAAACGGTTATGTATCAGTTATGTGCCGTATTACAGTAGAAGTTTTTCATTTTATCTATTGATTAATAGATATTTATGAGAAAAAAGAACAATGGGTAACGATATAGAAATGAGCGAACTGCTTTAGTTTGCTTTGTTTTTCTATTGCTTCAAATAACTCAACTATAAATATAGAATATTTTATCGAAACATTAAAAAAATAGAGTTTATTTGTAAATCAGTCACTTACTAATAATTTATAGGGGAATAGATGATCTACTCCCCTAATTTATTTTTCACCATTTGCCGAACTTTGCTTCATCAATCGATTGGGAATCTTAATGTTGAATTTAATAATGAAGTAAAATGTATATAGACAACGAAAACTTCGACAAGTGGATGGAACGATTGTCGAAAAAGCTCTCCGAAATCGGGCAAGACCTAAAATCTTTTATCAATATCGACAATGTACTGGACGAGAACGATAAGATACTCGACAATCAGGATTTAGCTTTCCTGCTGAAAGTATCTTTCCGAACCCTGCAACGCTATCGGGCAAGTGGCAAACTTCCTTACTTTACGATAAGTCATAAGACCTATTATTGTGCTGCTGACATCCGGGCATTTATTCAAGAAAATGCCGATAGCAAGACCTACGAACGGTTCAAAAAGGAAAACGAACTCGATAAGCAAACCGAAGCAAAACAGGACGGGTAATCTACTCGCCTGATGAAGTACCACCACACCCCATTTAGCAGAAACCGCCTTGCCCTATGGTTCGGCTCATTTCGCTAAATGAAGCAAGAGGGAACTGGGCTTTGTCCTGTTCTCCCTCTTGCCCTGCGGGGCAAAGCCTTCGGTTTTAGCGGGTTACATTCGTAACCGTTTATAAGAGTGATTATAAGTCGAAAATGTATTTTACTTATTATCAACTAAATAAATCTCATTTCCATTATAAAAAAGTTATAATCATGGATAAGACCAATAATATATCTCCCTTTACCACCATCGGGATAGACCGACAAACAGGAAAGTTGATAGATAAGCTCTGCAAACGCTATTCACTGAAAAAGGGTGAAATAGTCCGTTTGGCATTTGTCTATATTGATAAAGCGTGTATCAACCCATCGGAAGCACCCGAATCCGTAAAATCGGAACTGGTGAAAATAAACAAACGGCAGGACGATATTATCCGCTTCATCCGACACTACGAGGAAGAGCAATTAACCCCGATGATACGAACCGCCAACTCTATTGTAGTTCGGTTTGATACTATCGGCAAATCATTGAAAACACTTCTTCTTACATGGCTGGAAGCTAATCAAGGAAAACAAACAGCCGTACTGCAAAAGGTAAGTGAACAGTTCGGAAAACATGCCGATGTAATCAACCAGCAGGGAAAGCAACTTAACGCACTGTATCAGATACACCAACGGGATTATAAGAAGTTGTTTCAACTGATACAACTCTATTCGGAGTTATCCGCTTGTGGAGTAATGGATAGTAAACTGAAAGAGAACCTAAAGGCGGAGATTGTCAATCTGATAAACATATAGAATCATGCACATAGATTTTGTCCCATCATCGGGCGGAACATATAACAATGCAGGTAGTAGCCGACAATTAGCGTCGTACATGGAACACGAAGACTTAGAACGGATGGAGAAAGGAATCTATATTGACGGTTTTTTCAATCTGACGGAGGATAACATCTATAAATCAAAGGTTATAAAAGATAAAGATAGTAATATCGGGCAACTCCTGAAAACGGATGCTAAGTATTATGTGATCCATGTCAGCCCATCGGAACAGGAACTGCAAGCGATGGGTAACACGGAACAGGAACAGGCAGAAGCCGTATATCAGGGAAGTGTTTATTTCTGAATATGCCAAAAACTTCAACAAAGGGCTATCTGAAGCGGATATAAAGTTTTATGGTAAAATCCATTTTGACCGCAACCGTTCCGATAACGAACTAAATATGCACTGCCATTTGATTATAAGCCGAAAAGACCAGTCAAATAAGAAAAAACTATCACCGCTTACCAACCATAAAAACACTAAGAATGGAGCAATAAAAGGTGGCTTTAACCGTGTAGATTTGTTCCGACAAGCGGAACAGGGATTTGATAAGCTATTCGATTACAACCGCCAATTCCCAGAATCCTTTGAGTATGCTAATACCATGAAAAACGGTAGCATTGACAATAAACTGAAAATACAGGAGCAGGAGTTGAAAGAGCCAAAACAATATTTTACTAGCGAAAAGAAAAAAGAAATATTCCAATCCAGTGAAAGAGCAAATAATATTTCTTGCAATTTTGATAACAAACAAAACAGTGAACAGTCTTTTAATCACGGAAATAAAACAAACAGAGATTCTTTATTATCTATCTTCTCATTGGGAGATGGCAATAATTACGATGCAACATTGGCAGAGGAATCACAGGCTAAGAAACTCAAAAATAAGAAAGGTCGTAAGTTGTAATTATTGTCAACAATAATTGCAACTACTGTCCCAAAAAATGTATTTCATCCATTTTTAATACTTTTGTTTTGATACTCAACTTACTATATGTTTTTTCCGCTTTATACTTACACCTATCATCATTTGTTAAGAAGAAATCAAAATGAGCTGCGTAGAAAGTATGCAATGCATCATCAAACATATTATTAAAATGTCCATCACTTTTATATCCAGCAATATCAAATTTGAAAAAAATTTTAATAACTTTTTGATACATCAAATTTTCACTACATTTATTGTTTGGGGTATATAAATCGAAGAAATCTGTTAATTCCAAATGTTGAGGTAAACTCTTGAAATTTGAATTGAAAGACTTAATAAGTTCTTTATTATTTCTTAGTTTATTTAAACTTGTTATGAGATGACTTTTAAAAGATTTATAGAGTCCATAGTCTGATTTAAGGCGAGTTTGAAAATTAAAAATATCAGTTTGCAATGCATACATATTGGGTTGTAATTTAGATAAAGGAAACATTATTCCAAATATTGGATTTTCATATCCTTTTCTGAACTCAGAAGGCAATGGGACGTTTTTATATAATTCCATAGTCGCTTGCATTAAAGGAAAATCTTCAAACAATGTTTCATAAGAGATTGGTTCATGCTCCCACTCTTTTTTCTTCTCTTCAAAAAAATCAAAAATATTTCGATAATGCCAAGTCGCATTTTTTTCACCCCAATATTGGCAGATGCAAAGGTTGTTTGTAAAGTGCTGGATATTCAGCAAATGACCATCAATATAAGTAGGATTCTTTTGGAATCCACGAAATAAATCATTTAAGTGTGCATTTGAATATGCTGTAATAATCTGCTTACTTGTTAATAAATCAGACAAATATTGATATGAAGATTTTTCTGTTGGGTCTAATCTATTCAACTTTTCAAGTCGGTCAAATATATTTAAGTCAATGTATACCTTCATACTAATTCTAATTATTAAATTTCTAAGCAAAGATATACATCTTGAAGCTAAAAATGCACGAATCAAATAACAAAAAGAAGATGGTAGTATAGTTCTTTTCTTTCTCTGAACACAAAGGTATATTCCGAGCCTGAAACGCCAATGCCAAGGCCTACGGGTTTGGGAGAATTTCTTCCTTTTTGCTTCACAAAAAGAGTAAATTTCCCCAAAGCATTGCCTTATGCATTCTCTCCATATGTGAGATGTTTATCAGAGAAAGAAAGGAAAAAAGATATTGGTTGGGCTACTTATTTGGGCAGTTGGTATTTTCCCTCAATCCGTTCTGCTAAATTTGTCATATCCTCATTAATCTTCGTTTTAGTGACCTCTGCGTAAATTTGTGTTGTTTTTATATTAGTATGCCTCATCATTTGGTTAAGTGTATCTATATAAGCATCTTGTATAAGGCAAATACTCGTTGCGAAGCTATGACGCTATATGTGGAAAAAGACAGGTAAAGAGAGCAACAGAAACGAAAAGAAAGCATAACACAATTTGTTGGTAATTAGTTGTTTCTCCATATTCTTCCACATGGGTAAAAAGCAAGAAAGTGGGGATTATTGAAGATGTTCAGTTACCAAACCGTTAGACGGACAGTTACCGAAAGGAATCAAGGTAACTCAAAACGGATCAGATAATATGAAACAACGATATATTACACTGATTGTCATAATTTTGCATACCAGCGAACGCTTGTAAAACAGGTAAATTTGCCACTAAAATTATGAGCGTATGAAAGTAGAAAAATTCAAAGTTTTGCTCTACCTCAAAAAGAGCGGATTGGACAAGTCGGGCCGTTGTTTGAGGATTGCTAACCGTACGTTGTCAGATTTGTCAGTATCCATTGTCGGGCACATTTGACGTAACTGACGTAAATAATACTCTTTTAACTCCTAATTTTCATCGCGCAGAGATTGTTCTAAAACCTGTTGACTGTTTAAAGTGGCATCAACGGATACGTTATTTTGTTCTTGGCTCATGTTTTGTCAGTAAATAAGTTATTTACTTTGATTCATTCCTCAGATTTTGTCCGTTCGGAACGGGCAAATAATTTTACGATACAGTAAATATGGATGAAAAGTAATTACGGCTATAAACACGAAAAAGCGTGAAATACTTCAACTATTTCGTATCGTTGAGGCATCGCCAAACGCCTACCACCTACTAATAGAATCCATAGTCCACGCCCATACAGCATGAAACTATTTTATCTATTGTCTCGGTGTAAAATTTTGGCGATTTTCAACGAGAGACGCTAAAACAAAAAGTTTTCACTTATATATCTTTTCGTGTACCCATTTTATGGAACACTCTTTTATGGTTTTGGCAAAGGAATTAACGCACAGAAAGCCCGTCATCTTTTCCGGTTCTCTTTTCTCACCTGAATTTAAAAGGCATTTTAACGCTGAACACTCCACGGCTAAAGTAGAACACCATCCCGAAGAACGGGGAAAACTCCAGTTGATGATTGACGGGGTGAGTGATTCCGATTGGTTCAGAAATAAGCGCAGGGAGTTTTTGCAAATGGTTGGAATTAAGCCGAGGCAAAGCCATGCTGGAGAACATAAAAATGGGAAAGGAATTAAATTTTAATTTCCGAACGAGAAATCAATTATTTTGATATAAATGCATATTATTAATATTTATTTATAAATTAGTTGGCGAAAAACATACAAAGATTATGAATAAAAAAACATTCGATTTTTATAGATACCAATTAGTCCCAAAGGATTACATTGAATTAAGTCTTTTTGAAAAGACATATAGCATAGAGGAAATTAAAGCAAGAAAAAATATTTTCTTTGCAGAGATGTTAAAGCAGGTCCATTTTGAAAATAGAAAGGGTAAACTTCCTTTCAAATTTAATATGGCGCAAGATAATATATATTGGGTTCAATTAGCTAATATAAAAGAAGCTAAATATGTTTCAAATTTTGAGGAACATAGTATTTCATCAGAACCTTTTGTAAATATATTATTTGATAATGAACCTACACGACAGATAATAGCAATTAGTCGTAATCCTAATGCCTATGACAATACAGGACAAGTAGTTGACGTATTAACATTATCTTTGAATCCAATGCTTGAAAAATATAATCTAAAAATGTATATTTCACCTATAAATGAAAATGATACATTTTGGAATATTATAAAAAGAGTTGGAAGAAATATTACTCGAATTGAGATTGAAATAATAAAACCCAATATGAGTAATATTTCAAATTGCTTAAAAGATGAAGTAAAAACTCTAATTGAAAAAACTAATAGCCATACGACAACGTTAAAGTTAGAAAGTACAAAAGATGGAGTTCTTGAAAATATTAATCAAAATAATGAAGGTTTAACAGGAATGGTTGAGTATTCTGCTGCTGGAGGAGGAAATATTAAAGTAAAAGCTAAAGGACGTAAAGAAATTATACAGACTAAAAATTCAATAAAGAAAACACGTGTATCATTTGATTTAGATGCTACAACAGATAAACCTGAAGTTATATCAGAAATCGTGAATAAAATTTTAAATAATGTAAAATGAATGTTGTAAAGAATATTTGTGTCTGTCTTGTACTTGCTTTAGCATTTAATGTCTTTGAAATTTGCTTAAAAAGTAGCTTCATTGATAATTTTATGACAGAACAAATAATAGGTATACAACTTTCTTTAATGGCAATTACAATTGCAACATATACCTTTATCATATCTAAATTAGAAGAATTATCAAAAGAGCATCCTGACAGCTTTAATAATACTTATAAAGCACTAAAAGGAGCAATGATAGAACAATTATATTGTATTGGAATTAGTGTAGTTCTTTTAATTTTAAAAAAGAGCGAAGTTTTAAGGAATATTGAATTTCAATATTTCAATTTAGTTATTAATACTTTAATATCTACCGTTTTCATTTATGCAATAGATATATTGAAGGATGTTGGATTAGCTGTGTTTATTCTAATAGACGCTTTTAAAAAGATAAAAAATAAATAGAGTTTGAAATAAAAGTATTTTATTATGTTTGTTCAAATGATATGGGTTGAATTTCGCAGTAATCAGAACTTACAAATTAGTGATAGCTTAATTTGAGAGTTTTGAAACATTGAATTATATGTGGTTAGATAGGTCGTTGCGATACCTCTCTCTTGAATTTAAAAGACATTTTACCGCCGTCACTTTACAGCTAAAGTAGAACTCTCCCCGAAGAACGGGGAAAACTCCGGCTGGTGACAGGGTTCGTGATTCTGATAGGTTCAGGAATAAGTGCAGGGAGGGCCTAGGCAAGCCTAGTAAGAATAACATAGGAAACGGTATGAAACTACAAACAATCTGTAAATATGTTGTGTTGTTTGAAAGTATTTATTATTTTTGATATGAGTTATTTGAAACAATGCAAAACACTGACACACCGAGCACTTTACACGTTGCCAAGTCATTACCTAAAAGATGTAAACGCATTTATTAACTCCTTATTTTCAATCCTTTAGATTTTTCCTGTATTTTTTGATAAAAAAATATCCATCGATGTCTATTTTATCGATGGATATTCAGAAAATAATGTTTTGTAAAGGATTATTCTTTGTCAGACGATGCGGAATGTAGGAATATCCTTTTATCGGTTTACAATTTTGTTTTCTGTGATTCAGTTGTTTTTTATATGTACATCCATTTGCGGGAACGGAATGTTCAGATTTTCTTCGGCGAAGGTTTTGTAAACTTTTTCATTCATGCCGAAGTATACGTCCCAATAGTCACCTGCTTTTACCCAGGCACGGACAACAAGGTTTACCGAGCTTGCCCCAAGAGAATTTAGGGCAATAAAATAAGCGGGTTCTTTGAGAATACGTTCGTCAGATGCCAATAGTTTTTCAATGACTTTTTTGGCCGTATCGTAGTTGTCTCCGTAAGCGATTCCGAATTCCCAGTCGACACGTCTCATTTCTTCTTTTGAGTAGTTTTTGGTAATGCCGGTTGAAAGACCACCGTTGGGAATGATAATGATCTTATTGTCTGGGGTTGATATTATTGTATTGAAAATCTGGATTTCTTTTACCGATCCGCTTTGTCCTTGTGCTTCGATAAAATCTCCGACTTTGAACGGTTTGAAAAGTAAGATCATAACTCCTCCGGCAAAATTCTGTAAAGTACCGCTAAGAGCCATACCGATGGCAACGCCGGCAGAAGCAAAGAGGGCGATGAAGGAGCTGGTTTCAATTCCCAGTACACTGATGAGAATGATAACAAGGATAAAGTTTAACGTGATTTTAACCAGGCTGCGGGTGAAGGAGAACAAGGAAGCTTCAACCTGACGTTTTTCCATAATTTTTATCAGAAGC
Organism: Culturomica massiliensis; assembly: GCF_900091655.1. Taxonomy (NCBI): domain Bacteria; kingdom Pseudomonadati; phylum Bacteroidota; class Bacteroidia; order Bacteroidales; family Odoribacteraceae; genus Culturomica; species Culturomica massiliensis. Next base: position 1,137,031 of record NZ_LT594621.1, on the reverse strand, counting down.
CTGTTGAGCTTACGGATGATCCAGCGACCGACCAGAAAAACGATCAGGGCAGTTATGAGCTTGGAGCCCAGGGAAACACTTAAATCGACCAGTTTGGTAATAAGAACATCCAAAGAAACCGTGGAGGTACTACCTAAAAATTCTTCCATAATTGTTCGTGATTATAATTATTATTGATATCGAATATTTTGTACAAAATTAATAGGAAAAAACAGCTTTTCAAACTTTTATAGTGTGTTTTGATTTCCGATTCTTCTCTTTTTTGCAGGGGAGGTTTGTGGGTAGATCTAAAATTTAAAATCATAAATCTACAATTAAGGTCTGTGTTATTTTTGAAGTTCTTTGTCTTTTTTGTTTTATTAATTGTATTTTTGTAGGTTCATAAAACAGGCGGGTGTGCGGATTGATTCCGGCGATCCGTCGGAATGATATCTGGCTTTGTAATCTTTTGATTAATAGGTTGTTGATATATTTTTATGTATCGTTAATTATTGTATTATTTAAAATAGAATAGGATATGACTATCGAGAGTTTATTGACGGCTAAGGTGATTGAAGCAGTGAAACAGTGTTATGGAGCGGAGGTGACGGAGAAGGATGTACAATTACAAGCGACACGTAAGGATTTTGCAGGCGACCTGACGGTGGTCGTATTTCCCTTTACCCGCCATTCGCATAAATCTCCGGAAGAGACGGGTAAAGAGTTGGGTGAGTATTTGAAACGGAATATAGATGAGATACGGGATTACAATGTTATCAAGGGATTTTTGAATATTGTCATTTCTTCGGCATACTGGATCGGCGTGTTGAACAGTGTTGCGGCAGAGTTGAAATACGGATACGCTAAAGAAGCCAGCGGACGTCGTTATATGATCGAGTATTCTTCTCCGAATACCAATAAACCTTTACATTTGGGGCATATCCGGAATAATCTGCTGGGGTGGTCGGTATCTGAAATACAGAAAGCGAACGGACATGAGGTGAGGATGGTAAATCTGGTAAACGACCGGGGAATTCATATCTGTAAAAGCATGATTGCCTGGCAGAAATTTGCAGAGGGAGCCACTCCGGAATCTGCCGGAATGAAGGGAGACCATTTTGTAGGAGATTATTATGTACGTTTCGATAAGGAATATAAGGCTCAGATAAAGCAGTTGAGGGAGGAGAAAGGATTGGATGAGGAAGAAGCGAAAAAACAGGCTCCGATATTGCTTGAAGCGCAGGAGATGTTGCGGAAGTGGGAAGCCGGTGATGAGGCTACCGTGAGCCTGTGGCGGAAGATGAACGATTGGGTATTGAAAGGTTTTGACGAGACGTATAAACTGATGGGAGTCGGTTTTGATAAAATATATTTTGAATCGCAAACCTATAAAAAGGGACGGGATATCGTATTAAGAGGCTTGGCAGACGGGGTATTGTACCAAAAAGACAGCGGTAGTATATGGGCCGATCTGACGGGGGACGGACTCGATCACAAATTGTTGTTGCGGGACGACGGAACTTCAGTGTATATGACACAGGATATCGGTACGGCTTATGAACGTTTTAACGAATACGATATGGACGAGATGGTTTATGTCGTAGGGAATGAACAGAATTATCATTTTCAGGTGCTTTCTTTGATTTGCGGCAAATTGGGATTTCCCTGGGCCGGTAAGATTAAGCACCTTTCTTATGGAATGGTTGAGTTGCCGGAAGGAAAGATGAAATCCCGGGAAGGAACGGTGGTGGATGCCGACGATCTGATGCAGGAGATGATCAATACGGCTCGTGAAACTTCGCAGGAGTTAGGGAAGCTGGAAGGTTATTCTGAGGCCGAGGCCGAGGATGTATACCGGAAAGTAGCTTTGGGCGCATTGAAATATTTTATTCTGAAAGTCGATCCGAAAAAGACGATGATGTTTAACCCCAAAGAATCGATTGATTTCAATGGCAATACCGGACCTTTTATCCAATATACCTATGCCCGTATACAGTCGGTATTGAGGAAGGCTGCAGAGGCCGGTAATGCTGTCGGCGCGGCGGATGTCCATATTCCTATTTCCGATAAGGAACAGGATTTGATAAAGTTGGTGAGCAAGTTGCCGGCGGTGGTGAAAGAAGCCGGAGATACCTATAGTCCCGCTTTATTGGCCAATTTTTCGTATGAATTGTCTAAGGAGTTCAATCAGTTTTACCATGATTTTTCGATTTTAAAGGAAGAAAATGAGGCTGTCCGGAATTTCCGTTTACTATTGGCTAAAGAATGCAGTGAAGCAATAAAAAATGCAATGGGGATGCTGGGTATTGAAATGCCCGACAGAATGTAATAAAGATGTAAAAGGGTAAAATGTTTGTAAGATGGAGAATTTTGAAGAGATAAAACCGGCAGCGATAACCGAGAATTTTATCAAATTGATCGGTAGTGATTGGATGTTGGTAACGGCAGGTCAGAGGGAGCATTTTAATACTATGACGGCCAGTTGGGGAGGAGTCGGATTTTTATGGAATAAACCGGTGGTATTTGTATTTATTCGTCCGCAACGTTATACATTCGGGTTTATTGAACAAGAGCCGATGTTTACCTTGTCTTTTTTTACAGAGGCATACAGGTCTGCATTGCAATTGTGCGGGACAAAGTCCGGAAGGGATACGGATAAAGTGGCGGAAACCGGTTTGACACCGATGGCGACAGAAAAAGGGAACATTTTTTTTAAAGAAGCCCAATGTGTTTTGGAATGTAAGAAATTATACACCGACGATCTTCGGCCGGAGCATTTTCTGGATAAAAGTCTGGCGGAACAATGGTATCCGGCAAAGGATTACCATAAAATGTATGTAGCGGAGATTGTCAATGCGTGGGAGAAAAAGTGATGCCGAATCTTACGAATTATCATAGTCATTGTTCTTTTTGTGACGGTAAGGCTCCTTTGGAAGCATTTGTTGAGTCAGCGGTGGGGCTGGGGTTTACGAGTTATGGGGTTTCTTCTCATGCACCGCTTCCTTTCCCTGCCAAATGGGCATTGGAGCAGGAACGTGTAGGGGATTATCTGGCCGAAATTGAACGTTTGAAAAAGAAGTTTTGCGGACAAATAGAACTCTATGCGGCAATGGAAATCGATTATCTGAATGAAGAGCAACATCCTGCTATCGATTATTTTCAACAATTGTCTCTGGATTACCGGATCGGTTCCGTTCATATCGTATATACTCCGGAAGGGAAAATGATAGATACCGATACGAATGCAGAGAATTTCAAGCAGATTTTGGAACAGGATTTCCGTGGAGATTTAAAACAGTTGGTGGCTATTTATTTCGAATCTTCGATGCGAATGCTGGAATACGGAGGTTTTGATTTTGTAGGGCATGCAAATAAGATTTCCTATAATGTTGAGCAATGTGACCCGTTTTTGACACAAGGGGAGTGGTATAAAAAGAAGCTGACAGATTTTTTTGCTTTGGTAGCAGAAAAAGAATTAAGAGTCGAGATAAATACGAAGGCTTACTTGTCTAAAGGTTGTTTCTTTCCCCGGATTGAGAATTGGAAAATATTGAAGAAGTTTAATATTCCCATTGTCGTTAATTCGGATGCCCATCGTCCTGAACTGGTAAATGCCGGACGTATGGAGGCTCTTGAGGCTCTTCAGGAGATGGGGTTCCGTACTGTGGGGGAATTACATGCCGGGAAGTGGGTGGAAATGCCGTTGGAAGGAATGGGATGTAATTTTTGATTTACGATTTTTGATTTTTGATTTACGATTTACGATTATGGTGTTTTGAGAGGGGGAAGATTTTAGATGGAGCTGGAGTTTAAATCAAAAATCATCATGAATAAGAATAACGGAAAATTATATGTCAAATTAAAGATGGATTAACGATGAAGAAGACAATACATTATACGACAAACGGTGTCTGTTCGGTGTTTATCGATATTGTTGTGGAGGACGGGATTGTGGAGGATGTATATTTTGAAGGGGGATGCAACGGTAATTTGCAAGGGATTTCTTTGTTGATAAAGGGAATGAAGGTGGATGAGGTGATTGCACGTCTGGAAGGGATACATTGCGGAAGTAAGATGACTTCCTGTCCGGATCAACTGACCAAAGCCTTGCGCCAGTTGAAAGCACAAGAGTAGGTACTTTGAATTGTGGATTTACGATTTTTGATTGAAATACAAGGTCAGTGAGTAAGGGAATGGATGTCAGTTTTACGATTGGAATAGGTGATATTCTATCTTATTTGAATTGGAATCGTCAATCTAAAATCTAAAATTTACAATTTACAATCTGCAATCTGCAATCTGCAATCTGTACTCGGGAAAGAATAATTAGAATATAAGAATTATGGAACACATTTACGACAATGAGATTTTTTTACAGTCTGCTATAAGCTGGGTGAAAGAAATGGGAAAAATTCATTTGAGGTATTTCCGGGGAAATGAATTGGATATACATACCAAATCGAATGTGTCGGATGTGGTGACCCGGGCGGATAAAGAAAGTGAAACCTGGTTGCTGGAACAAATAGCGTTGTGTTTTCCGGAACATAGTGTTTTGGGAGAAGAAAGCGGGGTACATGAAGGGAAGGGAGAGTTTTGTTGGGTGGTCGATCCTTTGGACGGTACCAATAACTACAGCCAGGGACTTCCGGTTTTTACGGTGTCGATTGGTTTGCAGTATAAAGGAAAAACGGTTGTTGGAGTTGTTTATGCTCCTTATTTGAATGAGTTATATACGGCAGTGAGAGGAAAGGGAGCGTTTTTTAACGGACGACCTCTTCATGTGTCTGAAAAAACGGAATTGGATGTTTCTGTTTTGGGAACCGGATTTCCCTATGATAAAGGGACAAATCCGGCTAATAATATTGCGAATCTGGCGGCTATATTGCCGGGGTTGAGGGGTATGCGGCGTATGGGGTCGGCTGCTTATGATCTGTGTTGTGTGGCTGCCGGATTTCTGGATGGTTATTGGGAGTTGAATCTGTCTTTGTGGGATATATGTGCCGGTGCTTTAATTGTCGAAGAAGCGGGAGGAGTAGTACGTTCTTTCCGGGAAGATCGTCATATCTCGATTATTGCAGCGAATCCGGTTATGGCTGGAAAAATTGCAGCCATTATAAAATAATAAGTATCATAATTTAATAGGAATAGGATGAAGTTGAAATGTATACTCTTATTTGTCGGACTGCTTGCCGGACAAGGATTAGTTGCGCAAAGCAGTCCGGATTGGGCGAATCTGTCCCGTTTTAAGGAGGAGAATCTCCAATTGGGGCGTCCGTCCAGAAATGAATCACGTGTGGTGTTTATGGGGAATTCCATCACGGAAGGATGGATACGGAATCGTCCGGAGTTTTTTTCCGGGAATAAATACATCAACCGGGGCATCAGCGGACAGACGACACCGCAGATGCTGGTACGCTTCCGTCAGGATGTGATAGCCCTGCAGCCTGCTGTTGTTGTGATTTTGGCCGGTACGAACGATATTGCCGGGAATACCGGTCCGTCTACGTTGGAAATGATAGAGGATAATCTGGCTTCCATGACCGAGATTGCACAAGCGAACGGAATACAGGTCGTGTTGTGTTCTGTGTTGCCCGTTGCTGATTATCCGTGGGCTCCCGGTTTGGAACCTGCTGAAAAGATTGTCGAATTGAATGCCTGGATAAAAAAATATGCAGTCCGTCACGGAGCAATTTATCTTGATTATTATACGTCTGTCGTTGATGCTCAGAAAGGAATGAAGGCAGAATATTCCGAAGATGGGGTTCATCCGAATGTTGCCGGCTATAATGTGATGGAACCGCTGGCTAAAAAGGCGGTGAAAAAAGCTTTGTCAAGGGTGAAATAGTTTTGACCGGGGTTTACGATTTCTGATTTAAAGAAAAGGACTAGAGCCGAACTTAAATCAGAAATCGTAAATCTCTCCATGGTTTTAATTGTTTAATCCGAGCACATCTATACCTTGTTTGAAAAAGATATCGGTCGGAATACCTGCTCCTGCGATTTTATCGAGGTCGTTTTGTAAGGTCGGTGTGACAATCCCTTTTTCTGCAATCAATTGTCCGGCCTTTTCATAAGCTCCGTCTCCTTCCAGTGTGATATATTCTCCGGCAATTGTTGCAATATCTTGTTTCATTTTTTCAAAATCTACGGTGTAATAACCGGTTTCTTCATTCCGGCTGATGGCACCGCTTTCCATGAAATGGGCGAATTGCATCATGTTGGCTTTGCCGTGGGCACTGGCAGCTCCAAAGCGGCTGGAACGGAATATGCCTGCAACGAAGGTGACATAGTTGTCCATCAGGTCTTTGTCCTGAATAATGCCCCATTCGGTCAGTTTGCCAATACAATATAACCCTAAAATATCGGCCTTTCCTTCTTCGATGGAGGTATAATTGTTTTTCAGAGCTGATCGTACGTCTTGTTTGTCGCCGATCGTATAATTTACTCCTAATCCATGGGCCACCTCATGGAACATGGTATTTTCAAAAAATGCATCGAATTTGACATGTTTTTGTTGTTCCGGAGTAATCACCAAACCGGCAATCGGAACCAAAATCTTGTCGAATTTTGCCTGCATAGCATTTTTTAACTGTAGTTTGCGGCTTCCCTTGGCTGCGTGTACCCGCGGGTCGTTGGGCAGGTTGATAGCGATGTTTTTGCTTCCGGCATTGCAGTCTCCGGCATAATAAATGACATCGTAGGCATTCATGTCCGGGTTGGCGTTTGCCTTTTCCGTTTTATAGGCTTCCGCTACCGGTAAGTTTGCCTGTAATTTCGGCAGGTATTGGGCGTAGAGTGATAATTTACGGCTCCATTCTTTGTCTTTTACCAATATTTGTCCGGAATGTGAGGCTTTGTAGCCGTAGAGAGCGTCTTCGTAAGTTTCTATCGGACCGATGACGATGTCGAGCGTGTTGTTCTGCATGTCCATCCAAGCCAGATCGCTTGCCAGGTAATCATCTGTCAGCAAGGCTTCGGCGCGCAGTCCGAGGTATTTTTTCAGTCCGGCATCTTCGGCCAGTTCTGCTGCTTGCTTCAATAATTCTGAAGCTTGTTTTACTTCTTCCGGATAGGCTTCGTGGTAGGAAAGCACTTTCAGTTGACCGTTTTCGTCCCGGCGGAGGATGCTATACCAGTCGGTTTTACGTGGGTCTTGCAGGGCATTGAATTCTTCGGTTGTCATGTCCGTAGGGTAGAAGTTGGCACCCAGCGGTTTTGCACCGATACCCTTTATAAAGGGGGTATTACCGTTGAGCCGGTCCCACGGACCGTAATTGATTGCCAGGTATTTTTTCAGATAAGGATCGGTTACCGTATCCATTAGTGCCTGTTTGTTGCCGTAGGCATTCTGCCAGAAAATATTTTCCATGATATCTGCCGCTTTCATCAGAATCGGAAGCATTTTTTTCTCGTTTTCCGACAGTTTGCTGACGTCTGTCGTCAGGGTAAATTCTGCGTATTGGTCTGCCAATGGCTGATAAGGGGAAGCGGCTTGTTGTTGGGGAGTTTGTTTACATCCTCCCAGGGCCAGTGCTGCTGCCACCATAATTGTTATTTTTTTCATATTTGTTATTTGATGTTAATAATTGATTTGTTTGCTTGCGAAGATATAAAAAATAATGTAGTGGAATAAATGAATGCCCCCTGAAAGTTTGTGTCTGACTTTCAGGGGGCAGTACATAGCTGACTTCAGGGGGCACTTTTTATCGCTCTCCTTTGCGATGTGAAAGTGCGGTTATCAAAGTTTTATTCTTTTAACCACTTATCGAGCCAGGCTTTGAATGTCCGTTGCCAAAGGATGCCGTCCTGACAGCCGGTTACCCAGTGGCATTCTTCCGGGAAATATAGGAATTGTGCCGGAATACCACGCATCCGGGCCGCATTGAAGGCCGACATACCCTGTGAGACATCGATGCGGTAATCTTTTTGTCCGTGAATCACAAGTATAGGGGTATCCCAGTTGCCGACAAATTTGTGCGGAGAGTTGGCATAAGTACGTTGGGCGATTTTATTGTTTTTGTCCCAGGGGGCACCGCCCATGTCCCAATTGGCAAACCACATTTCTTCTGTTTCACAGTATTGGCTTTCGAGATCGAAGATACCGCAGTGTGCGATGAAGGCTTTAAAGCGTTTATTGTGATGTCCGGCCAGATAATATACGGAATATCCGCCGTAAGAAGCCCCGACACAACCCAACCGGTTTTCATCAATATACGGTTCTTTTTTGGCATCGTCTATGGCCGACAGGTAATCCCGGATGTTTTGTCCGGAGTAATCTCCACTGATTTGTTCCAGCCATTCCTGACCGAAACCGGGAAGCCCCCGGCGGTTGGGAGCTACAATGATGTAACCGTTAGCTGCCATTTGCTGGAAATTCCAGCGATAACTCCAGAACTGGCTGACTGTGCTTTGCGGACCTCCTTCACAATACAGGATTGCCGGATATTTCTTATTGGCATCGAAATGAGGAGGATAGATCATCCATACCAGCATGTCTTTGTTGTCGGTTGTTTTCACCCAACGTTTTTCCACTTTACCCATTTCGAGTTGATCAAGTATGGATTTGTTAATGAAAGACAATTCTTCGTCTTTACCGGTAGCCGGATCGGTCCGGTAAATTTCTGCCGGCTTGCTCATAGATACCTGGGTGGTGATCAAACTACCGCCTACCGGGGCAACAGAGGTATAATTGTGGATGCCGTCCGTATGCTTTTTGATTTCTCCTGTAGTGGTATTTAATGAGTAGATTTCATCTGTGGCGTGGTGATCGGAAATAAACCAGATGGTGTTGTTGTCATTATCCCAGGCCAGATGCTCTGCATTTTGGTCGAAGTCTTTGGTATATTCTTTCTTTTCTCCTGTCGTCAGGTCCATGACAAAGAGGCGTATTTTGTCGGCTTCGTAACCGTCCCGCTCCATACTTTCCCAGGCCATATGCCGGCCGTCGGGAGAAATAACCGGATTTTTATCGTATCCCATCATACCTTCCGTCAGGTTGGTTGTTGTTCCGTCTTCCGTATTGTATGCGTAAAGATCGGTATTGGTAGAGAAAGCATAGTCAAGTCCGTATTTTTTCCGGGAAGTGTAAATCATTTTTTTCCCGTCTTTCGTCCATGCCAGTTGCTCGACACCTCCCCAGGGACGTACCGGGGATTCCCATTTTTCACCTTCCATAATGTCTTTACCGTCGGTGATGATTCGGGCCGGTGTGTAATCTGCGATAAAGATATGGGAATAGCCTTCCACCCAATCGTTCCAATGACGATAGAACTGATCGTTGATGATCCGGGCTTTGGCTTTCGGCAGGTCCGGATATATATCTTCTACCGCAGGCTCCAGTTTGACATCCCGGAAATAGGCGATTTTACTCATATCCGGCGCGTACAGATAACCGTTGATACCTCCTTTGATATCTGTAATCTGCCGGTTATCGCTTCCGTCGGGATTGATTTCCCAAACTTGTCCTTTGGCCAGGTAAGCGATTTTCTGACCGTCCGGTCTCCAGGTCGGATCGGATTCGTTGTAATCTGTATCGGTAATCTGAACGGCACTACCGTCGGACAGATTCATAATGTATAAATCGGTATAGGACCGGTCTTCTTCCTTATTGAAGTATGTGATACTGTATACGGCTTTTGTTCCGTCGGGAGAGATTGCCGGGGTACTGACACGACCGAAAGACCAGAGTACATCCGGAGTCATGACGTCTGACGTAAGCTTGATTTCCGGTGTCTTGTAGCTTTTGGAAGCTGGCGTTTCGTTTTTATTATCACAAGCCATGAGGGATAATAAGATTAAAGTAGGATAAATTATTTTTTGCATAGCACACTTATGTGAATTTTAAATTTTAAATTTAAAAAATAACAGAGTCATGAAGCTATAAGGAATATTTTTGATTTACGATTTCAGATGAAATGAATCTGACACAGAATCGGATTGTCAGACAATTTACAATCTGATATCTGTAAGTTTTATTCGGCTTTTGCAGCAGACTCGGTTTCGTTGTTTTCATGTTGCTCCGTACCGTTCATGGCTGCCACGATTTTAGCACGCAATTCTTCTGCCAGTTCCGGATTGTCCATGACCAGTTGTTTGACGGTTTCCCGGCCTTGTCCCAGTTTGCTGTCTCCGTACGAGAACCAGCTTCCGCTTTTCTTGATCACATTATATTCTACACCGAGGTCTACGATCTCACCGGAAAGCGAAATACCTTCCCCGTACATGATGTCGAATTCTGCTTTGCGGAAAGGAGGGGCTACTTTGTTTTTCACCACTTTAACACGGGTATGGTTACCCAGGATTTCTTCGCCGTCTTTAATCGGACCGATTTTCCGGATGTCCAGACGTACGGAGGAATAGAATTTCAGAGCGTTACCTCCGGTTGTCGTTTCCGGGTTTCCGAACATTACGCCGATTTTTTCCCGCAATTGGTTGATAAAAATACAGCAAGTATTGGTTTTACTGATTGTTCCGGTTAATTTACGCAATGCCTGTGACATCAAACGCGCTTGCAGGCCCATAACACTGTCTCCCATTTCCCCTTCGATTTCTGCTTTTGGAGTCAATGCGGCAACCGAGTCGATGACAATGATGTCGATAGCTGCGGAGCGAATTAACTGGTCTGCAATCTCCAACGCCTGTTCTCCGTTATCCGGTTGTGAGATAAATAAGTTTTCCGTGTCTACGCCCAGTTTTTCTGCATATGAACGGTCGAAGGCGTGTTCCGCGTCGATGATTGCAGCAATACCTCCTTGTTTCTGGGCTTCGGCGATAGCGTGAATAGCGATGGTCGTTTTACCCGAAGATTCCGGACCGTAGATTTCAATTACACGTCCTTTCGGGTAACCGCCGACCCCCAGCGCTTTGTCCAGGGCAATCGAACCGGAAGGTATGACCGGGATGTCTTCCACTTCGTTATCTCCCAATTTCATGATGCTTCCTTTACCGAAGTTTTTTTCAATTTTATCGAGTGTAAGTTGAAGTGCTTTTAATTTGTCTTTGTTGATTTCTTTAGCTGCCATATATTAATTTTGAAAAATTTGTAGATTTTAAAGTTTACTGATAAATTGCGGATGTATTATTCCAGAATTTGTGCCGCATGGTTTTTCGTGTCCACTTTCGTGATCACTTTTTCAATAATGCCGTTTGCATCGATAATGAAAGTCGTACGGAGTACGCCCATATATTTTCTGCCGTACATCGATTTTTCCGCCCATACGCCATAATCTTCCACTATTTTTTTGTCTGTGTCGGCGATTAGATTGAATGACAGATTATTTTTGGCAATGAATTTCAAATGAGAAGCGATACTGTCGGGACTGACACCGACTACTTCGTAGCCTTTGGCTGTCAAATCCGCGTAATTATCATTTAAATTGCAAGCTTCTGCCGTACATCCGGAAGTGTTGTCTTTCGGATAGAAATATAAAATCAGTTTTTTGCCTTTGTAATCATTTAAAGATATGTGCTGCCCGTCTTGATTTGTTCCTTCAAAATAAGGAGCTTTGTCACCTGCTTTTAATTGTATCATCGTCTATTATTTATAAGGTTACTGAATCATGCAGCCATAAAATCTCAGTGTTTTCCCGACATTTTGTGCCCCGGAGACTGTATGACATGCTATACAAAAGTAAGGATATTTTGCCGAATTGCGATGGTTTTAACCGGCTTTATTTGACGTAGAAACTGTAAAAAGATTACCTTTGTACATAAAGAATTAGGGTAGAGAGGTTAGGATTTTAAAATATAAAACGTTTGGAAAGACAGCATGAAGGGGGAAAAGCAAAACTTTGAAAAATAACAATGATATGGAATTTATAGAAAATTATAATTTAACGGGTTTATTGATAGGGATATGTACATTTTTAATTATCGGGTTATTCCATCCGGTTGTTATTAAATGTGAGTATTATTTCGGAACCCGTTGCTGGTGGGTGTTTTTGATATTGGGTGTTATCGGTGTCGGCGGTGCCCTGTGGGTTTCACAGATATTTTGGTCTTCATTGCTCGGTGTTTTTGCATTCTCTTCTTTTTGGACCATACTGGAGATTTTCGAACAACGTGACCGGGTAAAAAAAGGGTGGTTTCCGATGAATCCGAAACGAAAGGGAGAATACAATACAAAAGAGTAAAGATTAGGATGGATTATGGAAGAGGTAATCGAAAAATTGAATGAGATTTGCAGGGGTACATTAGTGGAGTGGCTGGGAATGGAATTTATAGGGGCGGGAGAGGATTGGCTGGAAGTAAAGATGCCTTTGGATCATCGTACATGCCGTCCTGACGGTGCCATGCATGGCGGAGCCAATATGGCTTTGGCAGAAACTGTAAGCGGAGCGCTCAGTTCGGTTTCCGTCTCTCCGGAACAGCAATTTAAAGTGTATGGGATTGAGATTAACGGAAATCATATAAAGCGGGCCACGGGAGGCTATGTCATCGGACGTGCCGTTTTTATCCATAAAGGAAAACGTACCCATATCGTACAGGTTGAAATCCGGGATGAAGCAGGAATTCCGGTGACGGTCAGCCGGGTAACGAATATCATCGTAAATGATTAGGGATTAGAGAGAAATTCTCTCTAATCCCAATTCATGCATTAAGATCCGAACCTTCTTTCCAGAAGCGGTTCGATTGACGGTTCCTGGCCACGGAAAGCGAGGTAAAGTTTCATCGCGTCGTCGCTGCTGCCTTTTGAAAGGATATATTCTCGGAAAGCCTTTGCTTTTTCCGGGTTAAAAATATCTCCGGTTTCTTTAAATGCTGCAAAAGCATCGGCATCCAATACTTCCGCCCAGGTGTATGCATAATATCCGGAGGCATAGGAATCGGTGCCTTCGAATATGTGGGCGAAGTAGGTGCTCCGGTAGCGCACAGTGATGGAAGGCAGGAGTCCGAGTTTTTCCAATGTTTCTTTCTCAAATTTTTCCACATCGATGGGATCGGTTGTTTTTCGGGTATGGTAAGCCATGTCCAGTAAGGCAGCCGCCATAAATTCCGTTGTAGCGAATCCCTGGTTGAAATGACTGCTTTTTTGCAATTTGTCGATCAATGCCTGCGGTATATTTGCTCCGGTTTTATAATGGCGGGCATACACTTTTAATACTTCCGGGTCTGCCGCCCAGTTTTCCATGATTTGAGAAGGGAGCTCGACAAAATCACGATATACGTTGGTGCCTGCTACACTGGGGTAAGTGCATTGGGATAATAACCCGTGAAGAGCATGTCCGAATTCATGAAACAAGGTCTGTACTTCGTCAAAAGTCAACAGGGCCGGCGTTTCTCCGGTCGGTTTGGTAAAGTTGCACACATTGGTAATGACCGGAGTAGAATTGAGTAAACCGGATTGAGGCCGGAAGGCTTCCATCCAGGCTCCCTGACTTTTACCCGGACGAGGGAAGTAATCGACATAATATATTCCGATAGGACTGCCGTCGGCATCCTTTACTTCGAATGCCAGGGCTTCGGGATGGGGAAGGGGTAAATCGTTCCGTTGCTCGAAAGTAATTCCGTATAATTTGTTGGCAGTATAGAAGGCGCCTTCTCTGACTTTATCCAGAGGAAAATATTGCCGGAGCTCGTTTTCATCCAATCCGTATTGGGCTTGTCTGACTTTTTCTGCATAATACCGCCAGTCCCAAGGGGCCAGTTTGAAATTTCCTCCTGTTTGAGTAATCATTTTTTGTAACTCTCCGGCTTCTTTTTGGGCGACGGGCAGAGCTGCCTCCCAGATTTGGTGGCATAGTTTATAAACATTTTCCGGATTTTTGGCCATATTTTCATCCAGAACATAACTGGCATAATCCGGAAAGCCTAACAGGTTGGCTTTCTGTAAACGCAAAGCAACGATTTTGGATATGATTTCCTTGTTATCGTATTCGTTGTCGTTATTGCCTCTTTGTGTATAGGCCCGGTAGATTTGTTCACGTAGATCCCGGTTATCGGCATATTGCAGGAAAGGCATGATACTTGGATTGTGCAATGTAAACATCCATTTTCCCGCTTGTCCGTTGGCTTTAGCTGTTTCGGCCGCGGCTGCAATTACTCCTTCGGGAAGTCCTGCCAGATCCTTTTCATTTTCGATCAGTAAGTGGTAGTTGTTGGTTTCCTTCAATAGATTGCTTCCGAATTTGAGGGTCAGAACCGAGAGTTCATTATTTATTTTTTTGAATTTTTCTTTGTCTTCCGGTGATAGATTGGCTCCTCCCCGGATAAATCCCTGATAGTATTTATCCAGTACCTGCTTTTGTTCTGTTGTCAGATTTTCGTTTTCTTTATTATTATATATGGTTTTCACCCGTTCGAATAATTTTTCGTTCAGATTGATCGCATCTTTGTGAGATGTAAGCAGGGGCGTGACCGTTTCAGCTACTATCTGCAAAGAGTCGCTGGTATTTGCAGCTTGCAGGTTGATGAAAACCCCGGAAACTTTGTTGAGTAGTTGTCCTGATTTTTCCAATGCTTCTATTGTGTTTGCGAAGGTCGGAACTTCCGGATTATTGAGTATCGCTTCGATCTCCGCATTTTGTTGCCGCATTCCCTCGTCAAAAGCCGGTAAGTAATGTTTGTTCTGAATCAAATGAAAAGGAGGTACTCCGAAAGGAGTATCGAAATCTTTAAGAAAAGGGTTGTCTTGTTTCACCTCACTGTTACAGGCCTGCATGACAATACCTGCAAAACAGATCAGATAAGTTATTTTTTTCATAAGTATTAAGATTAAGACAGTTGTAGGCTTGCAGACTTTTTCTGTATGAGCTTTGACCGTCGTGTTAAACTGTGTTGTTGCTGTTGCAAAAATAAAATAAAAAGTGAGATGGAATGACATTCGGGAGAGGAAAGATAAAGATGTTGTGCGGGCTGTTGCCGCTAATGATTCACATTGTCGGTTCCGCTAAGGTAGTGCTGGGTAAAGTATGAAAAGGGAGGATGTTTAATGATTTTGGGAGTTGTCATAAAAAAATGTGATTTTTTTTTCGGTATATTTGATTATGTGAATAAAAAGTACTTAATTTGCAACCTGTTTGGAAAGCGTTTAAAAAAATTACTGAGAGATGTCAAGAGTTTGTCAAATAACCGGAAAGAAAGCAATGGGTGGTAATAATGTATCTCACTCAAAAAGAAGAGTGAAGAGAACATTTTCTATCAACCTGTTCAAGAGAAATTTTTATTGGCCGGAAGAAGACAGATGGATTCGTTTGAACGTATCTGCTGCTGGTCTTCGTTTGATCAATAAGAAAGGTATCAGTGCTTGTTTGAAACAAGCTGCGGCTGATGGATTAATTAAGAATGTTTAAAATCACTGAAGATGGCAAAGAAAGCTAAAGGAAATAGAGTACAGGTGATTCTTGAGTGTACAGAACATAAAGAATCCGGTATGCCGGGAACTTCACGGTATATTACCACGAAGAACAGAAAGAATACTCCGGAGAGATTGGAACTGAAAAAGTACAATCCGATATTGAAGAAAGTAACTTTACACAGAGAAATTAAATAATTTGAACTATGGCAAAGAAGGTTGTTGCAACATTGAAGACCGGAGACGGCCGGGGATACGCTAAAGTAATCAAAATGGTGAAATCTCCGAAAACAGGTGCCTATACGTTCAGAGAACAAATGGTCACCACTGATGAGGTAAAGGCTTATTTGAAAAAATAATTCTCTTTGATCTTATAAAAATCCCCTTCGTGAGAAGGGGATTTTTTTTATGCTTATCGCTAATGGCTATCCTTTCCGGAGGCAAAGACCGCACAAGGGACAGCCTTGGCAGAAGGAATAAGGGGAATTGTTCCGCTGCTGTGATGTTTGTATTTTTTCATTTTCTATCTTGATTTCTTTTATTTTGTCAGCCACAAGAACAATCACAGAAACGTAATCCCTGCCCTGGGTTGTCATGATCTGTCGTAGATTGGTAACAGTCCGTTGCAGGTTTTGCTCCGCTTTTCCCTGCTTGTGCATATTGGCGATCCATACGGAATCGTTGCAGGGGTTATGATCTATGTGACAAAGCAGAAGACCTGCGGCTTCGATAGAGTCGATGTAAGCACGGGAAATCCGGGTTTCACTGACGGTACCTGAAATTTGTAATGTTTTCCCTGTCAGAGAATGCTCGAAACGAGCCGACGAATCGGATAAAATGATTTTGACAATTTGGCGGTTACGGCCTGATAATTTCATTTTTTTACCGTCTACAGGGCATACGTGGATGATTTTGCCCTCAACCGTTACTTTTTTGCCTGAAAATTGAGTAATGTGTGTTGCCAGACTGTCGGCTGTTATCAATGGCGGCATATCAGTATTTGATTGAGAACGGCAGGATAGAAATAAAATCCCGCAAAGGATAAAAACAATATTTTTCATAGCTGTTATATGATTTAAATGTAAATATAGGATTGATGAGGGGAAGGTATAATTTATTACGATATAAATGAATAAAATACTTTTTAAAGTTTAGACGGTAAGCAAAAATATCAATAAATCGAATTTTAAATTTTGAATAAATGGATTTTTCGACTGATGATTCTAAGATTTAGCTGAGAAGTGTTTCTTTTTTGAATGCTGTACCTCAGAAATTTTTCAGTTTTTTCCTTATTGACAGGCCTGAATTGGGGTGATGGTGGTCTTTTTTATAAAAAAATGAAATTTTATTGTATTGATTATCAGTGGTATAAAATAAAAATGAAAGATTTTTGAAAAAAATAATCGGATATTGTAACCCTCCTATTCGTTTTCCCGTTAAATCAGGTGTAAATGATGATTGAAATTTATGATTTTATTTAGCTGTTATTTAGATTAAATTATTTAGCACACACCACGGGGGAGGGGATAGCTTATAAACAAGCTGGTTTTCAAAGTAGTTCTTTAAATGTTTGAAGTATAATCTACGGGGCAAATTACACCACGCACATACACACACCACACACACAGACGCACGCACACACATACAACATCTTTTCATAGCCCCATATGCTTAAACTTTAAAGAACCTTAGGGATGCCTCCCTTTTATTTTAGAAACACAATGATTTTTTTCATACATCTCCCGGGAAACCGGGAGATTTTTTATATCCGGGCTTCAATCGTTAATTCAATCTAAAAATTACAATTTAAAATCTATGATTGTCTTTGATCTCTCCGATTTGTTGTAAATTTGCAGGTTAATTGATTTTTGGTTATGGAAGAGGATGAAGTTATTAAGATATACGGTGCCCGTGAACACAATCTGAAAAACGTGGATTTGACGATTCCGCGGAATCGTCTGACGGTGATTACCGGTTTGAGCGGAAGCGGAAAATCTTCGTTGGCATTCGATACGATTTATGCCGAAGGGCAACGCCGTTATATGGAAACTTTTTCGGCATATGCCCGTCAGTTTTTGGGAGGTATGGAACGTCCGGATGTGGATAAGATTACCGGTTTGAGTCCTGTTATTTCGATCGAGCAAAAAACGACGAATAAAAATCCGCGTTCGACAGTGGGGACGACGACGGAGGTGTATGATTTCCTGCGTTTGCTTTTTGCCCGGGCGGGTGAAGCTTATTCGTATGTGACGGGGAAACGGATGGTGAAATATACGGATGAGCAAATCATCGACCTGATTCAAAAGGATTTTGCCGGTAAGAAAATAATGTTATTAGCGCCGGTGGTAAAGGGAAGAAAAGGGCATTATAAGGATTTGTTTGAAAGTCTGCAGAAAAAAGGATTTCTGTCGGCACGTATCGACGGTGAGATCCGGGAGATTGTGCCGGGAATGGCAGTAGACCGTTATAAGATACATGATATCGAGATTGTTGTCGATAAGCTGGTGGTGGATGATGTGGACGAGAAACGCCTGAAAGGATCGGTTGCTACCGCTATGAAGCACGGTGACGGGGTGATGATGGTGCAGGAGTACGGCGGGAACGAATTGAAATATTACAGTCGTCACCTGATGTGTCCCGATACCGGTATTTCTTATAAGGAACCCGCTCCGCATTCATTTTCTTTTAATTCGCCTCACGGGGCTTGTCCGAAGTGTAAAGGCTTGGGGTATGTGACGGCGGTAGATATGAATAAAATCGTGCCGGATGATTCGCTTTCGATTTACGACGGCGGAATTTTGCCTTTGGGAAAGTATAAAAACGGTATACTTTTCTGGCAGATTGATACCGTATTGAAAAAACACGGTACGACTTTACATACGGCGATCCGGGATTTGCCGGAGGAGGCTTTAACGGACGTACTTTACGGTTATCCGGGGCAGCTCCGGCTGGAAAATAAAGAGTTGGGGGTGTCTTCCAATTCTCTTTATACTTTCGAAGGGATTATCAAATACATTACCATGCAGGAGGAGAATGCAACCTCCAAGAAAGCCAATAAATGGGCGGAACAGTTTGTTTCTGTCGTTAAATGTGATGTTTGCGACGGACAACGGCTGAACCGGGAATCGCTGCATTTCCGGATTGCGGGAAAAAATATTTCCGAGTTGGCTCAAATGGAGCTGACGGATCTTTACGAGTGGGTGTGCCGGACGGAACAGGAGCTTGGAGAAAAACAGAAACAGATTGCCGGAGAAATATTCAAAGAAATCCGTACCCGTCTGAAGTTTTTGTTGGACGTTGGTTTGGAATACCTTTCCCTCGACCGTCAGTCGATGACGCTGAGCGGTGGTGAATCGCAGCGTATCCGGTTGGCAACTCAGATCGGTTCCCAATTGGTGAATGTGTTGTATATATTGGACGAGCCCAGTATCGGTTTGCATCAGAAGGATAACCGCAAGCTGATTCATTCTTTGCAGCAGTTGAGAGATGCCGGTAACTCGGTAATCGTCGTGGAGCACGATAAGGAAATGATGGAAAAAGCGGATTATATTGTGGATATGGGACCGAAGGCAGGACGGAAAGGCGGAGAAGTGATGGCTGTCGGAACAATAGACGATATTCGCAGGAGTGACAGCCTGACGGCACAATATCTGAATGGGGTTAAAGCCATCCGGGTTCCGGAAGAAAGACGGAAAGGAAACGGAAAATATTTAAAGTTGTCCGGATGTACCGGAAATAATCTGAAAAATGTGGATGTTGAGATTCCGCTCGGAATGCTGGTAGGTGTTACCGGTGTGAGCGGAAGCGGTAAATCTTCATTGATTAACGGAACTTTACGTCCGATATTGAGTGAGAAATTCTACCGGGCGATAGAAACTCCTTTGCCTTACCGTTCAATTGAAGGTATAGAGCACGTCGATAAAGTTGTCGTGGTAGATCAGAGCCCGCTGGGACGTACTCCCCGTTCGAATCCGGCTACCTATACCGGAATCTTTGCGGATATACGGAAGATTTTCGAGAAGTTGCCGGAGTCGCAGATACGGGGATATGCTGCCGGACGTTTTTCTTTCAATATGGCCGGGGGCCGGTGTGAGGAATGTAAGGGGGCCGGTGTAAAGACGATCGAGATGAATTTCCTGCCGGATGTCTACGTACATTGTGAATCCTGCGACGGTAAACGATACAACAAAGAAACGCTGGAGATACGTTATAAGGGGAAATCGATCGGAGATGTGTTGAATATGACCATTAATCAGGCCGTAGAGTTTTTCGAAAATGTCTCTTATCTACAGCAGAAATTGAAGGTGTTGCAGGAGGTCGGGTTGGGATATATCAAATTGGGACAGCAATGTACTACGCTTAGCGGCGGTGAGTCACAACGGATCAAGCTTGCCACGGAACTTTCGAAAAAAGATACCGGAAAAACCCTCTATATCCTTGATGAACCTACTACCGGACTGCATTTCGAAGATATCAATATTCTGTTGGAAGTGATCCAGCGTTTAGTGAATAAAGGCAATAGTGTCATTGTGATCGAGCATAATCTGGATGTAATCAAAGTGGCCGATTACCTGATCGATATGGGCCCCGGAGGTGGTAAGGACGGCGGAAAGATCATAGCTACGGGTACCCCGGAAGACGTTGCCCGGGTAAAGATTTCGGAAACCGGAAAGTTTTTGAAAGAAGAATTGGGGGAGTGTCTTTGATTTACGATTTTTGATTTACGATTTACGATTTATGATTTACGATTTTTGATTTACGATTTTGGATGGAACCTGCAGATTTCAAATTACACACTGGGACGGACTCATTTGTGTAATTTCTGATGCTGATCCGGTTCATTGTCAGTCATTTCGGTTTTTTATGTTTCAGTGTGAAGAGGTATTGATGGGAAATTAAAGGTTGCAGGTTATAATTTGATATATCTTGGGGAGAAATAGAAGAATCATTTCAGATTGGTCCGATCAATCTGAAATGGTTCATATGGATTGTAAATTTTGAATTGCCCGGCAACCTGATTTTTTATCAGATTTTTAATCTAAAATCGTAAATCTGCATTAAAACGTTTTTTATGTAGATTGTCTTTTAATTTCCGGCGGTTTATTTCAGGATTCCCATTGAGTTCAGAAGTATTACAAAGATACAGATGGGAGCGACGTATTTCAGAATAAAAGCATATAGTCTGAAAAATTTAAATTTAAGACGGCCTTCGTTACTGATTTCGTCGCAGAGTATGGATTTATCCAGTCGCCAGCCGGCAAAAATACAGATCAATATACCTCCCAGGGGCAGTAATATATTGGAACTGACAAAATCGAACGTATCGAAGATCGATAGTCCGAAAAAACGGATGTTTTGCAACGGTCCGAATGAAAGAGTACAAAAGATTCCGAGCAGCCCGATGCCTGAAGTGGTGGTAATCGTCGCTTTCAGACGGCTCATTTTTTTCTCTTCAACCAGATAGGCTACGACAACTTCCATCAGAGAGATTGCCGAAGTCAGAGCGGCGAAAGTCAGCAGTATAAAAAACAGAATGGCCCAGAAATAACCCAGCGGCATACTTTGGAATACTTGGGGAAGAGTCAGGAATACAAGTCCGGGTCCGGCCTGTGGATCGATACCGAATGAAAATACCGCAGGCAGAATAGCTATTCCGGATAAAATTGCCACTAAGGTGTCTGTGGTAATAACCTGTAATGAAATGTGTGCCAGATTTTCTGTTTTCCGGATGTATGAGGCATACGTCAGCAGTACTCCCATACCGAGGGATAAGGAAAAGAAAGCCTGTCCCAATGCAGAAAGTACCGATTGTCCGGTGAGTTTACTGAAATCCGGATAGAAAAGGAATTTGAGCCCTTCGCCGGCGCCCGGTAATGTGGAAGCCCGGATGCCTAATAATATGACGATGACGAACAGTACGGGCATCATCATTTTGGTATACCGTTCTATGCCTTTTTTGACTCCGGCAACAATGATCGCACCGGTAATCACCATGAAACTTACTTGCCAGATAACGGCTTTGTAAGGGTGACTGATGAACGTATTGAACGTGTCATGGATACCTTCCGCCGTTTGGTGGTGAAAGGCTCCCGAAATGGCCAGCCAGACGTATTCCAGTGTCCAGCCGGAAACCGTACCGTAAAAAGAAAGAATGAAAGCAGCGGCTATGATCGAAAGCAATCCGAAAAGATACCATTTTGATCCCGGAGCCAAAGTTTTGAAAGTGCCGAACGCATTTTGCTGTCCCCGGCGTCCGAGGGCAAATTCACTGAGCATAATCGGCAGTCCGATAGCCAATGTAAAAAAGATGTAAATGATCAGAAAGGCACCGCCTCCGTTATTTCCTGCTTCATAAGGAAATTTCCAGATATTTCCCAACCCTACTGCTGAACCGGCTAAGGCAGCTATGGCCCCGAATTTGGAACCGAAACTATCGCGTGTTTTGTGCATGCTCAATGTCTGAATTTTTAGTTTAAGAATCTTTCAGTTGATTTTACTTTGGATGCAAAAGTAATGTTTTTGCATGAAAATGAAAATCGTTTTGTGATTTAAAATGTTATTTTTCAAATTGTTATATGATTTGTTGCAGCACTTTCAATTTGAAACTAAAATGGTAATATTACTTTCTTTTTATCGAATATAGGAAAGTTTAAAAGTGAATATAAAACATGTAATTCCAATTTTATTATCTTTGCCGGAAATAATTTAACTGATTATTATGCAGGAAAAGATACTGATATTGGATTTCGGCTCTCAGTATACGCAGTTAATTGCGAGGAGGGTTCGTGAACTGAATGTATATTGTGAAATTTATCCTTATAACAACCATCCGGCACTGGATGCTTCGGTAAAGGGAGTCATCCTTTCGGGGAGTCCTTTTTCGGTGCGGGATGAGAAAGCGCCGAAACCTGATTTATCGGCTATGAAGGGGAAGTTACCTTTGCTCGGGGTTTGTTTCGGGGCTCAGTATCTGGCTCACAATTTCGGAGGGGAGGTGAAAGCATCGAATAAGCGGGAGTACGGCCGTGCCAATTTAGCTTATATCGATCAGGAGAGTCTGCTTTTTAAAGGTATGAGCATGAATTCTCAGGTGTGGATGTCACATGGAGATACGATTGAGAAATTACCGGCGGATTGCAAGGTGATAGCCAGTACGGCAGATGTAAAGAATGCTGCTTTTAAAGTAGGACAAGAGACGACATACGGCATACAGTTTCATCCGGAAGTATATCACAGTACGGAAGGTAAATGCCTGCTGTATAATTTTGTGGTGAATATATGCGGATGTGCGCAGGATTGGACACCGGATTCGTTTGTAGAAACTACGGTAGCCGAATTGAAGCAAAAATTGGGAAATGACCGTGTCATTCTGGGATTGTCGGGAGGTGTCGATTCTACGGTAGCGGCGATGTTGTTGCACCGGGCTATCGGTAAAAACCTGACTTGTATTTTTGTGGATAACGGTTTGCTGCGGAAAGATGAATACAAGAATGTACTGGAAAATTATAAGGAACTGGGGCTGAATGTTGTGGGCTCGGAATCCGCGGATTTATTTCTCGGCCGTTTGGCCGGAGTTGCCGAACCGGAAAAGAAACGGAAAATTATCGGTAATACGTTTATAGATGTGTTCGATCAGGAGGCTTCTAAAATTAAAGATGCAAAATGGTTGGGACAGGGGACGATTTACCCGGATGTCATTGAATCTTTGTCGGTGAACGGACCGTCACAAACGATTAAGTCACACCATAATGTAGGCGGATTGCCTGATTATATGAAGTTGCAATTGGTTGAGCCTTTGCGTTTGTTATTCAAGGATGAGGTGCGCCGTGTCGGGAGAAGTCTGGGTTTGGCGGATAAATTTTTGCAGCGTCATCCGTTCCCGGGACCGGGTTTGGCGATTCGTATTTTAGGGGAGGTTACCAGGGAGAAGGTGGCTTTGTTGCAGGAAGCCGATCATGTTTTTATTTCGATGTTGCAGGAAGAAGGCTTATATGACAAGGTATGGCAGGCCGGTGTTATGTTACTGCCGGTGCAGAGTGTGGGAGTGATGGGGGATGAGCGTACCTATGAAAGTGTGGTGGCTTTACGTGCGGTGGAATCGACGGACGGGATGACTGCCGATTGGTGTCATTTGCCTTATGAATTTCTGGCCCGGGTATCTAACCGGATTATCAATAATGTCAGAGGTATCAACCGGGTTGTTTACGATATCAGCTCGAAACCGCCCGCCACAATCGAGTGGGAGTAATAATTGATGTACGATAGATAGATTTTTGAAACCAGCCGTTTGTTTTTCAGACGGCTGGTTTTAAT
The DNA here is from genome assembly GCF_900091655.1 of Culturomica massiliensis. Lineage (NCBI taxonomy): Bacteria > Pseudomonadati > Bacteroidota > Bacteroidia > Bacteroidales > Odoribacteraceae > Culturomica > Culturomica massiliensis. Next base: position 1,113,447 of record NZ_LT594621.1, on the reverse strand, counting down.
TTATTCCGTAAAATTTTATAGTAAAAGGAGGCTTTATCGTATCTTTGCACATTCAAAATAAATGTATCCGAAATATGGAAACGATAGATATAGAGATAGGAAGATTGCGGGAGCGCTTACAGGGACAGGAGTTGAAGACGGTGATTATTCCGCATATTTCAGCTGACGGGGATGCTGTCGGGGCTTGTTCTGCTTTTTCAGAAGCCTTGCTGAAAGCCGGGTTTGACTGTCATATTCTTACCTGTGATTATTTTCCGGAGTATCTGGTTTGGTTGAAAAATATCAAGAGAGCGATTTCTTACCAGAATAAGCCGGAGGAATGTGCGCGGCTTATCGGGGATGCGGATTTGATTTTTATGCTCGATCATAATACGACAAAGCGGGAAGGTGACCTGGAGGGTTTGGTAAAGGCTGCCAAAGCGGAGAAAGTGATTATCGATCACCATCCGGGTCCGGAAGCCGTAGACTATGTTATTTCGGATGTGCGGGTTTCTTCAACTTGTGAATTGCTTTATAAAGTAATTACGGAAATATGGGGTGTGGACGTGATCGATACGGATGTTGCGAATGCGTTGTATACGGGAATTAATACGGATACAGGAGGATTGAGTCATAATTCTTCCCGTCCGCAGACGTATCGGGTGATTGCCGATTTACTGGAGCGGGGATTGGATAAGGAATCAGTGCATCATTATCTGTATCAGATGAACAAACTTTCCCGTTTGCGTCTGATCGGGAATGCCTTGCTGAATAAATTGACGGTGCATCCGGATTATCCCGTGGCACTTATTCCGATTACGCTGGAAGAATTGAATACATACAATTACCAGGACGGTGATTTGGAAGGCTTGGTGAATATTCCGCTTTCCGTAGAGAATATATATGTTTCGGTACAGATAACCCAGCGTAAAGAAAGGGTGAAATTGTCTTTCCGTTCCAAAGGGGCTATTCCTGTCAATGAATGGGCAAAGGCTCATTTTAACGGAGGCGGACATTTGAATGCTGCCGGCGGGCAGATGGATTTGCCGCTGGACGAAGTCGTAAAGCGGGTAAATGAAACGGCTGCCTGGTTTTTCGAGACTTTTGTAGGGGCTTGAATTAATTGGCAATAGCTACCGCAGGGGTCGTGACTTTCTGAAAGTCTTTCAGAATTTCCCGGGCCGTCGAATAGCCTTGTTCGTATATTTCCCGGATATGGCTCAAATCAAACATGCTGTATCTGATCATATCGTCGGGGGCTATAAAAATATCTGCCAATTTTTTGTCGATATGGGTGTTGGCTGCCAGTCCTAAATGGAAAGAACGGACGGCCATGTGTATCATATTACCTACTTTTTGCCGGCTTTCGTTTGAATTAATCTCAACGGCAATTACTTTTTCACATAAGTCCCGAATCGGTCTGACCGGTAAGTTCATAAATATACCGCCGTCAACATAAATAACTCCGTCGATTTCTATCGGAATGAAAACAATGGGAACGGAGCAGGAGGCCAGGATGCGGGGAATCAATTCTCCGCTGTTGAAGTGTACGGATTTGGCATTACTGATATCGGTTGCTGTAACTACTAACGGTGTTTGCAAGTCTTCGAAGGTTTTTGCCTTTAAGAATTTACGTAAGCCGTTTTCCATGCCGTTCATGGACATCAATCCTATTTTTGACATGGTAAACCGGGCAAAATTCAAGACTTTTTTATGAGTAAAAAATTCGATGCATTCGTCAGGGGTTTTGCCTGCAGCAATCATGGCACCGGCTAGTGCACCGGCACTGGTACCGGAAATGATATCCGGACGGATTCCGTATTCCTGCATGGCTTTGATTACCCCGAAATGTGCAAATCCCCGGGCCCCACCTCCGCTTAATGCTAATCCCAATTTGTATTTTTTGCGGTTATATTCGTTGTTTGTCTCCATAAATGCTTGTCTATTCGAGGTTTCTTTACGTAATGTGCTTACTGTTTACGGATTCGGGTATCCAATGTTAACCCCAACTTCACCGGACATTTGTAAAAATAGTTATTAATAATGGAAATGTAAAAAAAAATGCAATATTGCTGTAAAAGCCGTGGAATTAATGTCAGGTGAGATCGGATAAGTTATTTATAAAAAATAAGGACTGATTTTTCAGTCCTTATTCTTTTTAGCGAATTTCTGCCTGAAGCAGATGTTTATATGTGCCGATCAGTTTATTCATGATCTTATCGATCTGCTTGTCTGTGAGTGTTTTTTCATCATCCTGCAGGGTAAAGCTGACTGCATAGGATTTTTTGTCTGCACCCAGTTTTTCACCTTCATAGACATCGAATAAGCTTACATTTTTCAATAAATGTTTTTCCGTACGTAAAGCGATCTCTTTCACTTCTTTGAATGAGATTTTTTTGTCCAGTAGCAATGCCAGGTCACGTTTTACAGCCGGGAATTTGGGTAACGGCCGGAAGGTGATCGTATGGTTTTTCAATGTTTTCAATATATTTTCCCAGGAGAAATCGGCATAATATACGTCCTGGCCGATATCGAACGCTTTCAGTAATTTGGAGCTGACAACTCCTATCGACAATAAGTGTTTGCCGTTTTGTGAATAATCCAGACCTTCCCGGAAAATATCCTGATTGTTTTCTTCCGTCGTCAGATAATCGGATTGAAGTCCCAAACGTGATAATACCATTTCACCGTATGCTTTCAGGGTAAAGAAGTCCGAAGGTACCTCCCTGCTATTCCAGGAGGCGGTATTCTTATGGCCGGAAATAAACAAGGCGAGCCGGTTTTCTTCCTGATATTGCTTTAAATGGTTGTCTCCTTCTTTTTTATGGAAGGTATACACTTTTCCGAATTCGAATAAGCGCAAGTTATGACTTTTCCGGTTGATGTTATATGCGATGGTTTCTAAGCCCCCGAACAACAGGCTTTGCCGCATAGCGTTCAGATCGGAGCTGAGCGGGTTGAATAACATGACCGTATTTTCGGGTTTATATGTTTCTAAGCCTTCGAAATAGGCGGCCTTGGTCAGCGAGTTATTCATGATTTCATTAAAACCGTTTGCTGCCAGTAGATCTCCGATTACATTTTTAAGGCGATAATCATCCGGCTTTTCCGAATAGCTCAAGGTCGAATTTACTTTGGCCGGCACTTCGATATTGTTGAAACCGTAGATACGAAGAATGTCTTCAATGACATCCGCTTCCCGGCGTACGTCTACCCGATAGGGAGGGATAAGCAGCATTAATTTTTCGTCGTCTTCCCGTACTATTTTTATTTCAAGGGATTTCAGTATTTTTTTGATGTTTTCTTTGCCGATTTGTTTTCCGATTAACCGGTCGATGTGGGCATATTTAACTTCCACTTCAAAATCCTGTACCGGATTGGGATAAATGTCGATGATGTCCGAAGTAATTTTACCTCCGGCCAATTCCTTGATCAGCAGAGCTGCCCTTTTCAGTGCATAGATGACCAGATTGGGGTCGGTACCTCTTTCAAAGCGAAAAGACGCATCGGTGTTGATTCCGTGCCGGCGAGCGGTTTTGCGGACGAAAACGGGATCGAAGCAGGCACTTTCCAAAAAGACGTTGGTTGTCTGTTCTGTAATGCCGCTTTCAAGTCCGCCGAATACACCTGCTATACACATCGGTTCTTCGGCATTGCATACCATCAGATCGTTTTCATCCAGTTTGCGTTCTATGCCGTCCAATGTGACAAACGGAGTGCCGGTCGGGAAACTGCGTATAACAACCTTATTACCTTTTACCTTGTCCTTATCGAAGGAGTGGAGCGGTTGGCCCAGTTCGAAGAGGATAAAATTTGTAATGTCTACGATGTTGTTGATCGGATTGAGGCCGATGGCTTTGAGTCGGGTGCGCAACCATTCCGGTGATTCTTTAACCTCCACACCTTCTATACATACTCCGGCATATCTCGGACAGGCTTCCGGCCTTAATACTTCTATCGTAAGACCGGCAGTGTTGCTGTCGGGAGCAAAAGCTTCCACTGAAGGCAGGCTGTAATCGATGTCCCGGCTCTGTTTCAGATAAGCTGCCAGGTCACGGGCAACACCCAGGTGGGAAGCTCCGTCGACCCTGTTCGGGGTAATATCTATTTCGATGGCGTAGTCGGAGGTTATACCGTAGTATTCGGCAGCGGGCATACCTGTTTCGGCCGATTGAGGCAGTACGATGATGCCCTTATGATCATGGCCGATTCCGATTTCATCTTCGGCACAGATCATGCCTTCGGATTCCTGTCCCCTGATTTTGGATTTTTTGATGACAAATTCTTTATCACCATCATACAGTACCGTTCCGATTGTTGCAACGACTACTTTCTGTCCGGCAGCAACATTCGGAGCTCCGCATACGATCGGAGTCAGCCGACCGTCGCCTAAATCTACGGTTGTAATATGCAAATGGTCGGAGTCGGGGTGGGCTTCACAGGTTTTTACTTCACCGATAACCAAACCTTTCAGTCCGCCTTTTATGGATTCTATTTGTTCATATCCGGCTACTTCCAGTCCTATACTTGTCAGTATTTGGCAGATTTCTTCAACATCCAAGTCGATTTTCAGGTATTCTTTCAGCCAGTTTAAAGAAATTTTCATTTTTCAGTGGATTAATGGTTGCTTTGTTTCCGCTATGCCGGCTTGTTCCCGGTTGACGGTCGCTGCTTCCAGATTTAATGTTTATCGTGTGTTATTATTACGTGTATTTATTCAATGTATTTTCAACATTCTTTCAATGGGTAACCAAGCCCTTTGGCGGATATCTTCCGGAACTTTTACCACATATTGTTCTTTTTCGAGCGCTTCCAGGACATTTTCCAGAGTTACTTTTTTCATCTGTCCACAGATGGTTTTCGGATGAATCGGAATAAATTCCTTGTCCGGATTGTCTTTCTGTAATTTGTGAATGGTTTCTATTTCTGTGGCAATGATAAATTGTTTCTTCGGAGAAGCGGCTGCATGCCGGATCATTCCTGCCGTAGAATACATATAGGCTTGCGGAAGATTGAGGATACGGTCGTCGTGTGAACAATTGGATTCGGGATGAATCAGAATATCGGCTTCCGGATATTCCTGACTTTTGGCCAGTATCATTTCTGTGGTGATTTTTTCATGTACACAACAGTCGCCGCTCCATAGTTCCATTTGGCGTCCTGTCTTTTTCTGAATCCAGGCCCCGAGATTTTTATCCGGTACGAATAAAATCTTTTTGTCCTGCGGCAGACTTTCAACTACCTTTAAGGCATTGGCAGAGGTACAGCATATATCGGTCCAGGCTTTTACTTCAGCCGTTGTATTGACATAGCTGACGACAATACCGTCCGGATTGGCTTTTTTCCATTCCCGCAGCTCATATCCCGTCAGACTTTCTGCCAGTGAACAGCCGGCATGTTGTGCCGGAATCAGTACCGTCTTTCCGGGGGAGATGATCGAGGCTGTTTCTGCCATGAAGTGTACTCCGCAAAAGACGATGATATCTGCCGATGTTTTTCCGGCTTCCTGTGATAATCCCAGGGAGTCGCCCAGGTAGTCGGCAATGTCCTGAACTTCGGGACGGGTATAATAATGTGCCAGGATAACGGCATTCTTTTCTTTTTTCAATTGCCCGATCTTGTCGATGATCTCATTGTGTGTCATAAATCCTCCGTTTTCACCCCCAAAGATAGCAAAGAAAGGGGAAAGGTAAAAGTGTTAATTGTTTTTAATGTTCATGCTGATATCCAGTGCTGTAACAGAGTGGGTGAGGGCCCCGACACTGATAAAATCGACACCGGTGGCTGCAACTTCTTTCAGCCGTGGGATACTCATGTTTCCGGAAGCTTCCGTTTTGGCTTTTCCGGCAATGATTTTTACGGCTTCCGTCATATCGGCTGTACTCATATTGTCGAGCATAATGATGTCGGCATGAGCAGCCAGTGCTTCACGTACTTCATCCAGATTGGTCGTTTCGACTTCGATTTTTATGCCCGGAGCCAGTTTGGGTCTTACTGCGTTGACGGCATTGGTGATACCTCCGGCCACTTTGATGTGGTTGTCTTTGATCATCGACATGTCGTATAATCCCATCCGGTGGTTCGTACCGCCTCCCTGCTTTACAGCAAGTTTGTCGAGCACCCGTAGTCCCGGGGCTGTTTTGCGGGTATCCAGCAATTGGGTATGTGTTCCGGCCAGTTCTTTTACATATTTGGCTGTTTCAGTGGCAATACCGCTCATGCGTTGCAGTATGTTGAGCGAAAGGCGTTCTCCGAGCAGCAGGCAGCGGTAACTGGCTTCGATACGTAGAATAATGTCTCCTTTGCGTACTGTGTCTCCGTCTTTTACCAGAGGTTGCCATACGATATCCTTTTCAAACCGTTCGTATACACGACGAATGATTTCCAAACCGGAAATAACGCCGTCGGCTTTCATTTTCATTTCAGCAACGGCACGTGAATGGGCCGGTATAATTGCTTCTGTTGTGACGTCTCCGCTGGCGATATCTTCTTCTATAGCCAGGTCGATCAGACGATCAATCAGTTTATTATATTCCATAATTGTAATTATTTCTAAGGTTATAATTCAGGCTTTACAATGGGTTTCTACGGGAAGAGTACGTATCTCTTTACCGGTTTGCTGGACAATGTGGCAGATATAAGAATCGTCGCTTTGCGGAAAATCCTCCCGGTAATGTCCGCCACGGCTTTCTTTCCGATAGATAGCAGAACGGATAATCAACTCCGCAACCGTAATAAGATTCTGACTGGTCAGGGTGTAATATTCGTTTTGTTCTTCCGGAATTTCCCGTTTCAATTTTTCCAGTTTGTCCAATCCTTCCCGAAGCAGGGTTTCATTGCGGATGATACCGGCATGTTCGGTCATAATAATGGCAATTTCTCTTTTCAGCCGGATGTAATTTTCTGCTAAATTATCGTTGCAGTGATATACGGTCCTGAAATCGGGTACTTTCGAGGCCACAACATCCTGGCGGGCCTTTTCCACAGCCCGTTTTCCGAAAACAAGGCATTCGATCAGAGAATTGGAGGCCAGTCGATTGGCACCCATGATGCCGGAGGAAGCCAGTTCCCCGCATACGAACAGGTTTTTAATATTCGTTTGTCCGTTGATATCGGTCCGTACGCCCCCGACCGTATAATGAGCAGCCGGAGCAACCGGTATACGGTCGCACATATCGATCCCGAGTTCTTTACACTTTTCGTAGATGTTAGGGAAACGGCGTTTTACCATTTCCGGGTCCAGGTGTTTGAGTGATAACCAGACAAAGTCCTGTTTGTGTATTTGCAATTGCCGGTAAATGGATTGGGCAACGATGTCCCGCGGGGCCAGTTCTGCCAGTTCGTGTATGGCCGGCATAAAACGTTCCCCCTGTTGGTTAATGAGGTGGGCACCTTCGCCTCGTACAGCCTCGCTGACAAGAAATGCCTCTTCCGAATCGGTAGAGATAGCCGAAGGATGGAATTGAATAAATTCCATGTCGGCAATTTCACATCCCGCATTGTAGGCCAAGGCTAAGCCGTCGCCGATAGTGGTATGGGGGTTGGTTGTACGTTTATAGATGGCTGAAGTACCTCCTAAAGTCAGGAAGGTATGTTTTGATAAAAACAATTCTTCTTTTTCTGTCGTCAGGTTCCAGGAACGTACCCCGTAGCAGGATTCACCGTCTTTTAACAATCCGATTACCGAATGATTTTCGTAAATATCGATGTTCGGATTGTTGATGACCTTTCCGATCATAAAGCTGGTGACCATTCTGCCGGTTGCATCTCCGCCTGCATGTAAGATCCGTTTTTTATGATGCCCGCCTTCCAGACCCAAAGCCAGACTCCCGTCTTCCATATCGAAATGCATACCGGCATTGATCAGGTCCTGTATCCGTTGCGGTCCCTCATTGACCAGAATATTGACGGAGGGATGATCGCACAAGCCTCGGCCGGCAATAATCGTATCTTCGAAATGCAGAGCCGGGGCGTCGTCTTCGTCTGTAACCGCTGCAATACCGCCTTGGGCAAAATAGGAGTTACTCTCCGTGATACCGCATTTGGTAATCAAGGCAACTTTCCCATAAGCAGCAGCCAGATAAGCCGTGTATAAGCCCGCTAATCCGCTTCCTGCTATAATATAATCGTAATGACGCATTTTCTGAAATATGTAAATTAGTGCGAAAGTACCATTTTTTTATAAATTGCGGACGAATTCAGGTGTTTTTTTTGAAAGAGTGCTTTCGGAAAAGGGTTATTCCATTATTTTATCGTACTTTTGCAGTAAATTAATTTAAAACAGTAAGAATGATAACAAAGAATAAGGTAGTATCGGTAAGCTACGAGCTGAGAACAGAGCCGGACGGAGAGCTTCTGGAGGCTGCAGATGCCCAGAACCCCCTGGAATTTATCTGTGGACAAGGGCAGACACTGGAGTATTTTGAAATGAATCTGCTGGATAAAAAGGTAGGAGATAAGTTTGATTTCAAGATCCCCGCAGAGAATGCTTATGGTGATGTAAATGAGGATATGGTGGTGGATTTGCCGAAGGATATTTTTAAGGATGTTGAGCCGGAAGATATGGTTGTAGGTAATACTTTGCCGATGATGGATAGTATCGGTCGTCGTTTACAAGGACAAATTGTTTCCATCGGTGAAGAGGACGTACGGATCGATTTCAATCATCAGTTGGCAGGCAAAGATCTTTATTTCAGAGGAGAAGTGTTGGCTGTGAGGGAGGCTACCGAAGAAGAGCTTGAAGCCCTGAAATCACACGGTTGTAGTGGCTGTAGTGGTTGCGGATCCGAAGGGGGATGCGATTCTCACGAAGATAGTTGCGGTTGCGGAGGATGTCATTGATATTCCCGGCTATTTTCAATCTAATCGAAAATTAAAAAACGGTTGCCTGAAGCAGCCGTTTTTATTTTTGTTTCCAAATACCAATGAAGTAGGTATTGAGTAAGTTGCAGTAGATTTGGTGATTTTATTTATTATTTATCGTGAAAAGCTTGTATATATAAATATATGTTTATATATTTGTGTCGAAAATGAAATAAAGAAATGGGAACACGTTGTTTTACAAAAGAAGAGTTGGAGCGGATCGCTTATGGGTTGAAGGCTGTTGCTCATCCGAACCGATTGGCGATTATCTGTTTGTTGTCCAGAAATGAGGAGTTGAGCGTATCGGATATTTGTGAGCAAACCGGATGCAGTCAGGCATTGATTTCTCATCATCTGACGGATATGTATGCAAAAGGTATTCTGCAAATCCGGCGGGAGGGCAGAAATGCTTTCTATCGTCTGGCCGACGACCGGGTGACGAATGTCATGCGTTGTATGATGAAATGTGAGGCTGAATAGAATATAACCGGTGTAATAGGCACCGTATTTTAATGTCTTTATATATAAATGTATGTTTGAATATTAATTTAAAAATCGATAGTTATGGAAAAATTTGAAGAATTAATCAGCAGTGAAGTTCCGGTATTGGTGGATTATTATGCTACCTGGTGCGGACCGTGTAAAATGATGCATCCGGTTCTGGAAGATTTGAAGGCCCGGTTGGGAGATAAAGTGAAAATCGTCAAGCTGGATGTGGATGTTCCGGCTAACCGGCAAAGTGTTTATACGTATCAGATACAGTCGGTGCCGACATTGATGTTGTTCAGGAAGGGGCAGATGTTATGGCGGCAGAGCGGGGTGGTCCGGCTGAATGAATTACAGGGTATTGTTGAAAAGTATATTAATAATTGACAGGTATAGTTTATGAAATATGTTATTGTCGGTGGAGTTGCCGGTGGAGCTTCTGCCGCAGCCCGTTTGAGACGGCTGGATGAAACAGCGGAAATCGTATTGTTTGAAAAAGGAGAGTATATTTCTTATGCGAATTGCGGTTTGCCTTATTATATCGGAGGGGTTATCGAAGAGCGGGAACGTTTGTTCGTACAGACTCCGGAAAGTTTTTATGCCCGTTTCCGGGTGGAAGTGAGAGTCAAGTCGGAAGTGAAACGGATTGATGCAGAAGCCAAAAGGGTAACGGTTTCGGATTTGAATTCGGGTAAAACGTATGAGGAATCATACGATAAACTGATATTGTCTCCCGGAGCGGAGCCTGTAAGACCTCCTTTGGAAGGTATCGGCGAAGAAGGTATTTTTACGTTGAGAAATGTTGCGGATACGGACCGGATAAAATCGTGGGCGGATAGCCGGAATGTTCGTCGGGCTGTGGTTGTCGGAGCTGGTTTTATCGGTTTGGAAATGGCAGAAAATCTACACCGGCGGGGTATACAGGTGACTGTTGTTGAAATGGCCGACCAGGTGATGACCCCTGTTGATTTCGAAGTAGCGGCGGTTGTACACCAGCATTTTAAGGTGAAAGGGGTCGGTTTGCTTTTACAGGAGGCTGTAGCGGCTTTTCGCCGGGAGAAGGAAGGGTTGGAGGTCGTTCTGAAAAGCGGGAAGAGTTTGACGGCTGATTTGGTTATCCTTTCTATCGGGGTGCGTCCGGATGTGAGATTGGCAAAGGAGGCCGGATTGAAAATCGGAGAGTTGGGAGGTATACAGGTGAACGAATATCTACAGACTTCCCATCCGGATATATATGCTGTCGGGGATGCTGTTGAATTCCGGAATCCGGTAAGCGGGCGTTCCGGATTGTCTTTTCTGGCAGGACCGGCCAATAAACAGGGACGTATCTGTGCCGATAATGTCGTAAGCGGTAATCATCGGAAATATACAGGTTCTATCGGTACAGCCATTGCAAAAGTGTTTGATCTGACGGTCGGGACTACCGGTTTGTCGGCAAAATTACTCAGTCGGTTCGAAATACCTTTTCAGGAAGCCATCGTACATGCCGGTTCACATGCCGGATATTATCCCGGGGCCATTCCGATGACTCTGAAAATTAATTTTTCTCCCGAAAACGGCCGTTTGCTGGGGGCTCAGGTCGTCGGTTATGAAGGAGCAGACAAGCGTTTGGAAATGATGGCAGCCGTGCTTCGTTCCGGCGGGACGATATACGATCTGGCCGAACTGGAGCATGCTTATGCGCCTCCTTTTTCTTCGGCGAAGGATCCGGTAAATATGATCGGGTTTGTTGCCGATAATTTATTGTCGGGTATTGTAAAGAGTATAGGCTGGAAGGAGTTGCAGACTATGGATAAAAGCCGGATCACCCTGATTAATGTGTGTTCCGAAGAAGAGTGTGCCCTAAATACAATTGAAGGGGCTGTCAATATTCCTTTACCTGAGTTAAGGGAACGGTTGGGTGGAGTTCCGGCTGATAAACCGGTCGTGGTGTTTTGTGCCGTCGGTTTACGGGGATATATTGCTTCCCGGATTTTGAAGCAGCGGGGATATGAGGTATATAATCTGACAGGTGGCTTGAAGACTTATGAAGCGGTAACGGCGATACAGAACAATGTGATTTCGGAACAGGGAGCGGAAGAAAAAGACAGTTTATCTCCTGAAAATGTAAAAGGTGAACGAAAAATGGTGTTGGATGCCTGCGGATTACAATGTCCGGGGCCGGTTATGAGGTTGAAGAGCAGCATGGAGCAATTGGTTGCCGGAGAGCAATTGGAAATTACCGCTACGGATGCCGGTTTTGCCAAAGATGTGCAATCCTGGGCCCGGATGACAGGAAACCGCTTGGTGGAACTGAGACAGGACAAAGGTGTGATAACGGCTTTGCTGGAGAAGAAAGGGGGAGAGTCTCCGGTAATTTCTCCATCTGGCGGAGACGGTAAAACGATTGTCGTTTTCAGTGATAGCCTGGACAAGGCGCTGGCCTCTTTTGTCATTGCGAACGGTGCGGCTGCAACCGGCCGTAAAGTGACTATGTTTTTTACGTTCTGGGGATTGAATGTGATTAAACGAAAACCCGATGTCCCGGTGAAAAAAGATAGTTTGGGAAAGATGTTCGGTATGATGTTGCCGTCGGGCAGCCGGAAGTTGAAGCTTTCTAAAATGAATATGGGAGGATTGGGATCGCGGATGATGCGGAATATTATGGGGCGGAAAAATATAGACTCTCTGGAAAGTCTGATACAGCAGGCTCAAAAGAATGGCATTGAATTTATTGCCTGTCAGATGTCGATGGATGTGATGGGGATAAAAGCAGAGGAATTGTTGGAAGGTGTACGGATTGGCGGTGTGGCGACCTATTTGGAACGGGCGGAGGAGTCTAACGTGAATCTTTTCATTTGATCGAAATAATATCGGGGTGCAACTTTACGCCGGAAGGGGCGTAAAATAGAGTCAGTAATTGACTCTAAACCCCGAAATTATGATACATGAACTTCATCCTGTTACCGATACGTTCGATTTGGTTATCCGGATTGTGATCATTGTCGCAGGAGCTATTCTTATTTATTTTTTAATCAATAAATGTCTGGCCTGGCTGATCTGGAAAATAGCAGGAAAGACCAAAAATAAATGGGAGAATATCATCTACGAACAACGTTCTTTCAGTAAGCTGGCCTATCTTGTACCTCCGATTGCCGCCTATGTTCTTTTGAACTATGTTACCTGGGAATATACCTATGTATTGCGGCGGTTGATCGATATCTGGATGGTGGTGGCCGCCATGCTTATTTTTAATACTTTGCTGAATACGATCAATAAGATATACGAGAGTTATCCCATAGCTAAAAATCGTCCGATTACCGTATTTATCCAGGTATTGAAGATTTTTGTTTATTCTGTCGTTGCTGTGGTGGTTATCAGTATTATGGTCAATAAGTCGCCCGAGCATTTGATAGTCGGGTTAGGTGCTTTTGCGGCAGTATTGATGTTGATATTCAAAGACTCGATCCTGGGGTTTGTTGCAGGCGTACAATTGTTAGCGAATAAAATGGTCCGGATCGGGGACTGGATCGTGATGCCCAGTAACAATGCCAACGGGGAAGTGCTCGAAATCAATCTGTATACCGTAAAAGTACAGAACTGGGATATGACGATATCGACTATTCCGACTTATCAATTGGTTTCCCAGTCTTTTATCAATTGGCGAGGAATGCAGGAATCGAACGGGCGCCGTATTGAACGTTATATCAGTATAGATATCAGTACGGTACATTTTTTGTCTAAAGAGGAAGTCGACACTTTTCGTACTTCCGATTATTTGAAAGAGTATATCGAGAAGATGCTTGCAACATTGCAGCAGGTGAATAAGGATAAAGGGACGGTGCTCGACGAACGTAAACTGACGAATCTGGGCATATTCAGACAATATATGGAACTATGGCTGGAGGCCAATCCGGATATCAATAACGATATGACGCATATGGTGCGGCAATTACAGCCTACGGCTACCGGTATTCCGGTTGAGATTTATTGTTTTTCACTTAAGCAGGAGTGGGTGGCGTATGAAAAGGTACAATCGGATATTTTTGACCATGTATTGGCGGTTATTCCTCATTTTAATCTGAAAGTATTTCAATATCCTACAAATATATATACGCCGGTAAATAATTAATATACAGTGTTGTGTCTGATTTTGGGTTTTGGGTTTCTGATTTCCGTTTAGAAAGTCGCAGGGCTGTGAAGCTGGTCTGATTTTAGATTTTAAAATGTAAATTTTAAATTGTTTTATTGTGAAATGACCGGCAGAAAGGAATTTCTTGTTTGAAATTGAAAATAGTAAATACGATTGTGGAAAATTATTTCCGGTTTTCAATTTGTTGTGCTAATTTTGAAGGCTAAAATAATTAGGATGGCTCAGGAAAAGGTAAGATTGTGGGATAGGTTGAAATACAAATACAAGCTTTCTATCCAAAACGAAACTTCTTATGAAGAAGTTTTCAGAATGCGTTTGTCTCAGTTACATGTGTTGATGGCTTTGAGTGTATTAGCCGTCGTGTTGGTTACTTTAACGACCTTACTGATTGCTTTTACCGGTTTGAAAGAATTTATTCCCGGATATCCGAGCGGGAATATGCGTAGGATGATTACGGAAAATGCTTTGCGGGTTGATTCACTGGAGACGGAATTGGGAAAGCGGGAGCGGTTTTTAAAGTCCCTGCAATCGGTGCTGAAAGGGGAAGAAATAGCTTATACGGAAGCAAAAAACGATACGTTGAAAATGAATTACGATACCATCCAGTTCAATATCAGTCAGGAAGAGCATAATTTCAGGACAGAAATAGAGGAACGGGAGCGGTTTAATCTGACAGTAGGAAAGACTAAGACAGACAATCACGAATATTATCATTTTTTTCCGCCGGTGGAAGGCATCGTCAGCAGGGGTTTTGATGAAAAAAGCAGGCATTTTGGAACGGATATTGTTGCAAAGGCAAATTCGAAAGTTTCTACGATTGCGGATGGAGTTGTTATTTTGACGGATTGGACGATAAAAACGGGAAATGTGATACAGGTACAACATTCCAATAACCTGGTATCGGTGTACAAGCATAATTCGACTTTACTGAAAAAGCAGGGAGATTATGTGCGTGCGGGAGAAGTTATCGCTATTGTCGGAAATACCGGGGAAGAGACGACCGGTCCGCATTTGCATTTTGAGTTGTGGCGTGCCGGTAATCCTCTGAATCCGGAGAATTTTATCCAATTTAAATAGGTGTTTCCGTTTGATATTGATGAATATGAAAAGAATAGCAATATTAGGGTCTACCGGATCTATAGGGACTCAAACTTTACAGGTCATCGGGGCGAATCCGGAATTATTCTGTGCGGAAGTATTGACGGCCAATGAGAATGTCGGTTTATTGATCGAACAGGCGTTAAAATTCAAACCGAATATGGTGGTTATCGCCAATGAGGCTAAGTATTCGGAACTGAAAGAGGCATTGAAGGAGGAAGATATCAAGGTTTATGCCGGTAAAGATGCACTGGCCCAGGTGGTTGCTGCGGGAACCGTGGATATGGTTGTAACGGCTACGGTCGGTTATAGCGGCTTGTTACCGACGGTAAATGCGATTAAGGCCGGGAAGGTTATCGCTTTGGCCAATAAGGAAACTCTGGTGGTTGCCGGGGAATTGATAAATGATTTGATACGGCAGTACAGGACGTCGATTATTCCGGTGGATTCGGAACATTCCGCAATTTTTCAATGCTTGGCCGGAGAAGGTAATAATCCGTTGGAAAAGATTATTTTGACGGCTTCCGGGGGGCCGTTCCGGGGATGGTCTTACGAGGCTTTGAAAGATGTGACTCCGGCAGATGCTTTAAAACATCCGAATTGGAATATGGGAGCCAAGGTTACTATCGATTCCGCATCCATGATGAATAAGGGATTCGAGGTGATTGAAGCCAAATGGTTGTTCGGTGTTGATCCGGACCGGATAGAGGTGGTTGTACATCCGCAATCCATTGTACATTCGATGGTACAGTTCGGTGACGGTAGTATAAAGGCTCAACTCGGGGTGCCGGATATGCGCTTACCTATCCAGTATGCATTAACCTATCCCGATCGCATTCATTCGGATTTTGGCCGGGTAGATTTTACCCGATGTCATTCGTTGACATTTGAAGAACCCGACCGAAAAACGTTCCGTAATCTTGATTTGGCTTACCGGGCGATGCAAAAGGGAGGAAATATGCCGTGTATATTGAATGCTGCCAACGAAATTGCCGTAAATGCTTTTTTACACGGGCATCTGTCTTTTACGGGCATGTCGGATCTGATCGAATATGTTATGGAGAGAGGAAATTATATGGTAAAACCTGTATTGGACGATTATGTAGCTACAGACCGGGAAATCCGGATTGTGGCCGAAGAGTGGGTGAGGACTAACGGAAAGTAATCAGAAAGAGGGAATATTATGGATATATTTATAAAGATATTGCAGTTTGTTTTAAGCTTGTCGATTTTGGTTTTATTTCACGAATTCGGACATTTCATGTTCGCAAAGTTATTTAAGACCCGGGTCGAAAAGTTTTATATGTTTTTCAACCCCTGGTTTTCTTTGTTTAAATTTAAGAAGGGGGGGACGGAATACGGTATGGGGTGGCTTCCCTTGGGGGGATATGTCAAAATTGCGGGTATGATCGATGAGTCGATGGATACGGAACAGATGAAGAAACCGGCTCAACCCTGGGAATTCCGTTCCAAACCGGCCTGGCAGCGTTTGCTGATTATGCTGGGAGGGGTAATCGTGAATGTGGTGTTGGCATTTGTGATTTATAGTATGGTTTTATTTACCTGGGGAGAAACGTATCTGCCTGCGGAGAATGTCAAATACGGGGTCGTGTGTGATACTGTTTTTTACGATATGGGGATGCGTAACGGAGATATTGTGGTTGCGATGGATGGAAAGAAAGTGGAACGTTTTTCCGATATTGTTCCGGATATGTTGCTCAATACGCCGAAAACCGTTCAGGTAAAACGGGATGGCGAACTGATCGATCTGCAAGTGCCTGAATCTTTTGTAGCCCAGCTGTTGGCTATGTCTACGCAAAATTATAAAACCCGTTTTTTGGAGCCCCGGAAATTGATGGACAGTACTTATGTGGGTGATTTTGCAGACTATTCCGTGGCCTATGACGCCGGGATACGCAAAGGAGATAAGATATTGGCTGTGAACGACCAGAGTTTCCGGTTTTATGACGAATTCACCAACTATCTGGCGGCTCATTCCGATAGCAAGGTAAAGACAACCGTCTTACGGGGGAAAGATACCTTGAATTTTGCCTTCGATCTGGGATACGAGGGAAAATTCGGTATTTATTTCGGATCGACGGAGGTACCGGAACTGGCCGTTCATGAGTATTCTTTTTTAGAGGCTATACCTGCCGGAATCGACCGGGGAACGGAGACGCTGGGTTCTTATCTGAAGCAACTCAAGCTATTGTTTTCGCCCCATGTAGAAGCTTATAAATCGGTCGGTGGGATGATGATGCTCGGTAGTATATTTCCCGGGGTGTGGAATTGGCAGATATTTTGGGAATTGACAGCCTTAATTTCCATTATGCTGGCTGTTGTAAATGTGTTGCCTATACCGGCACTGGACGGAGGTCATGTTTTGTTTTTGTTATATGAGATGGTCACAAGGCGTAAGCCGGGAGAAAAATTTATGGAGTATGCTCAACTTGCGGGTATGGCTGTTTTGCTCGGACTTTTTATTTTGGCGAATGTGAACGATTTTGTAAGGTTTTTCGGATAACGGTTATATAAAAATGAATAAGAAAGTAAAAGAATTCAGGGAATACCGGGAGAAAATGAATGAAAAAATCCTGGCTGCCGATAATAAGGTGATTAAACGGATTTATAATATCGATACGAATACGTATGTGGACGGAGCTTTGCCGGCGAAGGTGAAGGAGATGCTGGGGCTGGCGACCTCCATGGTGTTGCGTTGTGATGATTGTATCAAATATCATTTGGAAAAATGTTTTGAGTTAGGGGTGACGACCCCCGAGCTGTTTGAGATATTCTCGGTAGCTAATTTAGTCGGAGGAACTATTGTTATTCCTCATACCCGTCGGGCTGTGGAATATTGGGAAGCATTATCGGAAGATAAGACGGAAGAAAACTGATGTGACATGAGATTGTTTGTATTGATAGGATTTTGCTGGCTGGCAACGTCTGTTTTTGCTCAGGAAGAAAAAATAAAATGGCTGACGCTGGAAGAGGCTGAAAGGCAGTATGCGAAAGAGCCCAGGCCGATGATTATCGATATTTATACCGATTGGTGCGGATGGTGTAAGCATATGGACAAGACGACTTATGGCCAGCCGACCATTGTTTCGTTTATCAACCGGTATTTTTATCCTGTGAAAATAAATGCAGAATCGGCGGATACGATGCAATTCCGGGGAAAAATATATCCGCCTTTGAAAAACGGTGAACGTTACATCAGCAGTTTGGCTGCCGAAATGTTAAAAGGAAAGATGTCTTATCCGACGACGGTTTTTTTGTATGATAAGGAAAATGTCAATATTGTTGTACCGGGGTACCTGGATGTTGCCAAAATGGAGGCTTTCCTGATTTATTTTACAGAGAATGCTTATTTTTCTACGAATATCAATGATTTCATCGTTGATTTCGAGCAGGTTTTCACACCGGGAAAAGAGATGCAGGAGAACCGGCCGGAACCCTATTGGACTTCCTTTCAGGATTTAGAGAATAAACAGAAAGCAGAAAATAAGAAAGTGTTGCTTTATTTGTCTGCTCCCTGGAGTAATTCTTCGAAAATGATGGAGCAACTGGTTTTTCCCGATTCGACTTTTTCCTCTATTGCTCAAAAATATTATTATTGTTTGCATCTGGATGTGTTGTCGCAGGATACCCTGACATTTATGACTCATCGTTTTGCCAATGCCGGTAAGGAAAATAATAATTTGCACCAGTTAGCGATAGCTTTGAGTGATAAAATATTGCGGGTGCCGAGTATCTATATTTTCGATGAGGAGGGAAAATTGATGGAAAGTCTGTATTTTTATCTGGACAGGGGGAAGGGGGATATGATATTGGATTATATCGGGAGCGATACTTATAAAAATATGACATGGACCGATTATGTAAAGATGAAAAGTAAAGAAGGTTTTTAATCGGTTTTCAATTCAGACTCTTGTTTTACGATCGGTGTTTTTTTGTTTGGATCGGATTTATCGGTTTAATTTATAGGGTATTAGAGTATGTTGTTACGGTTTGTATTGACATTCATTTGTCTGTGGGGACTATCCGGATTTGCCGAAGGACAGCAACATTATCGGATTGTTTCTTACAATGTGGAAAATTTATTCGATATTCAGGATGATCCGGATACACGGGATGAAGATTTTACTCCTTTCGGGAGGTTGCATTGGAACCAGGAAAAATATACGGATAAACTGTTGAAGCTGGCTGAAGTTGTAAAGGCCGTCGGAGAAGGTGAGTTTCCGGTTTTTATCGGTTTGTGTGAAGTGGAGAACCGGCGTGTGTTGGAAGATCTGACTCAAAAGACCGGACTGACTGAAGGCGGATATGGAATTGTACACCGGGATTCCCCCGATGCAAGGGGAATAGATGTGGCTTTTCTATATCGGAAAGCACTGTTCCGGGTGATAGACGAGGAATTTTTGCCGATCCCTTTTTCGCCGGAGGAAGAAGTATTTACCCGTGATATTTTGTATGTTTCCGGGATATTGGAGCAGGATACCTTGCATTTTATGGTTTGTCATTTCCCTTCGATGTCCGGAGGGGAAGCCGGGAGCGAATGGAAAAGGAAACGGGCGGCAGCCGTAGTAAAGGAAAAAGTCGGTGAATTACAGTCGAAGAATCCGGAAGCTGCTATTGTTATTATGGGAGATTTGAATGGTAAAGCCGATCGGCCGGCTCAAACGGTTGTATTGGATACAAAGGATTCCGGGACGGAGCAAATTCAATCCGGACATTTGTATAATACCGGTTATTATTTATTGAATCAGGGATACGGCAGTTATAAATACAAGGGAACCTGGCAAACGATAGATCATATTATTGTTTCCGGGGCGTTGCTGAATGGAAATCATGTTTTACAAACCGACCCGAAATTGCAGGTATTTAATCCCCGTTTTTTGTTGGAGGAAGATAAAACCTATTATGGTTTCAAGCCTTTCCGGACTTATCTGGGGCCCCGTTATCACGGAGGATATAGCGATCATCTGCCGATTTATCTCGATTTGAAACGGGAATAAATAACCATTTTTTCACTGGATCGGATTTTTATTTTATCGGTTTAAAATAAGGAGAGTTGTCCGTCTGCCAAAGGTTGATAGAATTGCATTTGAGTAGCTATCCCTAATTTTCCACAGAAGTCGAAAAAAACATCGGATAGTTCTCTGTAATGGGAACTGTAACAGGCATATTGATCACCGAAATGTTTTTGATATTCGGCTTTCACTCCGGGAAAATTTTTGTCCAGAGCCGAATAAAAATATTCCCGGGAACCTTTTCGGAGAGTTACGCCGAACATCGGCAGGATGTACGATGCTCCGGAATCTTTTGCCCGGTGAATGATTGTCTGGATATTTTCTTTTGTATCGTTGATAAAGGGGAGTATCGGCATCAGTGTTACACCGGTGTAGATGCCTTTATGGGCTAAGAGTTCCATCGCCTTAAAACGTTCTGACGTTTTCGGTGCCAGCGGTTCTATCTGTGAGGAAAGGGTGTCGGTTGCAGAGGTAATTGTAAAGCTTGCTGCAACATATATTTTTGCGATCTCTTGCAATATATCCGAATCCCGTTCTACCAGACTACTTTTGGTTAGGATATGGACCGGAAATTTTTCGGTTGCTATGAGTTGAAGTGCTTTGCGTACAAATTGTAATTCTTTTTCAACCGGCATGTAGGGATCGTTCATCGATCCGGTGCCTATTGTAGCTTTGTTTTTCCGTTTGGCATATAACTCTTTTTTTAATAGTTCCAGTGCATTTTGCTTAACGGATATTTGTGATATGTCTCCTATTTTGTAACAGTCACTCCGGGTATCACAATATATACACCCATGCTGGCATCCCCTATATAGATTCATGTTATAGGTGATGCCAAACCAGGTATCCGGTCCTTTTAACCTGGACAGGATGGATTTTGCTTCAATGTATTGCATCGTATTCTATTGTCCGGACCAACGCTTTAAGGTCGGGAAATAGGTTTTCATGTTGGCAATGGCCTCTTCTTTGGTATAGGAAACACCGGCATTTTTGTTAAATTCAGCTACAAACTGTGCGCAATGTTCGATCATTTGTTCCAGGGTACAATCCTGGGTAAAGGCTCCGTCTTTATAACAATAGCAACAAAATTCTTCGTTTTTACTTCCATCCCTGTTGCTACCCAGCTCTTCCTGTTTTTGCAGGGGCATACCGCAGCTTTGGCAATACTTTGTTTCCATACTTGTTTTTGCTTTAATAATCAATAATTCGTTTAACCGTTATATTCGTTTTCGTTTGAAAATGAATGGAATGGGGATATTTTATCAGTATATAAATTTTTGTTATTTTTTTCTTTCCCTTCCGGGGTGTTTATATACTCCTCGAATGACATCTTTGCGTACAAAATTACACAATTTGGAAGGATTAATGGTTGTCCGGTCCAGCCAAATTTTATATATTTTAAAAGTTTGCTTTCTACCTTTTATTTTGTTTTTACAGATGTTTAATATTTCAGGTGAGGGATTAAACAAGTCATTGTTTTCAGTGAAAGAGAAAAACGGTTCTATTTTTTGACATGAATACTCTTTCCTTTGGATTTTAAAAGCTATTTTTGCGGCGTGAAGTTACGAAAAGAGTGTAATTTATTGGAAATGAGCGTAGGTTAATTGCTCTTGATAGTAATAGGTTACGATTTAGTTAGTTATCTACTGCATTATCCTTCTGCGCGTTGCGTAACCTTCAAAGAACTCTTCGTATGCAAAAGTAGCTATTTAATTCGAGATTTTGATATAAACTCCCGTTTTTTATCCCCTCATTCATAAGAATTTTCCGTAAAAGCGGTATTGTCCGTCGGCACACCATTGCCCAAAACGAGTTTGGAACAAACGTGTGCCGACTACCGCATAGCTGGAGAAAAGGGCATTGCCTCACGCCTAAACGATGTTTAGACAGATGAAGCAATGCCCCTTTCTTTTGCGCCTATGCCAAGAGGTGCTTTTACGGGTTTTCAAATGATTTTTCTTTTTTCGCTGTCTCTTTTGCCGGAAGCGGAAAGTGAATGCAGAGTGTGTCAGCCTGCCCCATGAATGAAACAGGCGCCCACACACAGCCGGACAAACCGGGAAGAATGATTGTTGCCACCCGGCTGAACAAGTTCCGTCGGATCGGAAACAATCATACTTCCTTTGTTGTGGTTTGCCCTTTTCACGCTTCCGGTGATGTCTTTTTCCTTTTGGTGATTCTTTTTTTTACGGATTTTCCCCTGAAGTTTTTTTCTACACAATCTGCCTCTGTTTTCGTTTACCTCCATTTTGCGCCTTTCAGTAAGCCGCATCAGTCAGTCATTTTCGTTCTGGGCGCAAAGGTAATTCCGGGATTGGACGGGAAAGCAAGGTCAAGCCTCCTGTTTTCGGTAAAAATCTCCAGCCCTGCGGGTAGTATTTTGACCGAAAAACCTTGCATTCCCTAATCCCTACCTTTTCAAGCACCCGAAACGAAAACGACCGATGCGACAGAAAGACGCATAAAAAAAATGTCGGATAAACGAGAGGCAGATAAGATAGTTTGAAACTCAACTCCCTCAGCTCTTGAATCCGCATTAAAAACAAAAAAATCAAAAACAGCGAAGATATGACGGCAACGGCAAATTTCAGACAAATGGCGCAACACATCGGGTTGGCGATATGCGGCTTGATGATGCGCACCGCCTTCGGGGTGTTCGGCATCCTTTGGGGCATCATCAGAGAGATTGTAAACGGAGTGTTCCGAGTGGCGATAGGTGTAATCGTGGCTATCCTTTCCACCATTGCCTTCTTTGGCTTCATCCTTTGGTTATTCACCCTTTAACCCTTACCGACATGGCAAAAAGAAACAGCAAGACGGCAGCGCAGCAGTGCAGATATTACGAGGTGGACAACATCTTCGTGTATATGGTGGAAACGTACATCAACGGCAATTTTGAAACTTTCCGAAGATTGTACCACGAACTGAACAAGGACGCACGGAGGGATTTCATGGACTTCCTTCTCAGCGAGGTAGAGCCGACCTATTGGAGAGAGATACTGAAACAGATAATCTAAAAATGACAGCGATATGAAAGGAACAGACCATTTCAAGAGAACGATATATATGTACTTGGAACAGCGTGCGGAGGAAGATGCGCTATTTGCAAAGAAGTACCGCAACCCTGCCAAGAACATGGACGAGTGCGTGACCCACATTCTGAACTATGTGCAGAAAAGCGGTTGCAACGGTTTCACGGACGGAGAGATATTCGGGCAAGCCATCCACTACTATGAGGAAAACGAGATAGAGGTGGGCAAACCGATGGACTGCCAAGTGGTTGTGAACCACGTTGTGAAACTCACGGCAGAGGAAAAGGCGGAGGCACGTCAGAACGCTGTCCGCAAATACCAAGAGGAGGAACTCCGCAAGTTGCAGAACCGCCACAGACCGTCAGCGAGAAAAGAAAACCAACCCCAACCCTCATTATTTGATTTAGGCTTATGAAACCGAAGACCAAGATACAGAAAGAGGTGGCAAGACTTTCCGCCAACCTTCGCCCCATATCAGCGACACAAATAGATTGGGCATACCGCCACTGCGTTGAGCATATCGGCTACCGCACCAAGAAAGGGAACATCACCTGTTCCGACTGCGGTCACGAGTGGCACAGCGACAGCGGACTATGCGACACCCTTGAAGGCTGCACCTGCCCCAAATGCCATGCCGAACTCAAAGTGCAGGACACACGCAGACGCATCTACAAGGAAACGCAGAATTTCAGCGTGATAACCACCTGCAAAGGGTATCAGGTAATCCGCGTGGCGCAGGTCAGATGCGAGAGCAGGAAAGGCGAACCGATGCGTTTCTACTGCCACGAGGTCGTGCAGCGTTGGATTTCACCCGACGGCAAGGTTACGGACATGGCGTTGCTCCGTGGCTTCCTTTTCTGCTATTGCGATGTGTGGGCATTAGGCAGCGATATGGAGGTAAGACCGCACAACAGCCTATACGATGATGTGGTGGCAAGAAGCTGTGCATATCCAAAGATGAGGATATTGCCCCAACTCAGACGTAACGGCTTCAAGGGCGATTTCCACGGCATCTCCCCCGTGCGTCTTTTCAAAGCCTTGCTTTCAGACCCAAGAATTGAAACCCTTATGAAAGGCGGTGAGATTGAGGTCATGAAACACTTTCTTTTCAATACCCGTACTGCCGATGAATGTTGGGCATCATATCTGATTGCCAAGCGTCACAAGTATCAGATAGACAACCTCTCAATGTGGTGCGACTATCTGCGTATGCTCAAAAAACTCGGTCAAGACCTCCGTAACCCGAAGAACATCTGTCCCGAAGATTTCATGGCGGCACACGACAACGCAACCCGAAAAATTGAAGCCATACACGAGAAGGAAAGAGCCGCAGAGCAACGCCGTTGGGAGATTGAAAGGCGTGAGCGTGAGCAACAGCGACAACTCCAACGAAAGAAAGATGCGGAGGATTTCATCGCCAACAAATCCAAATTCTTCGGCTTGGTAATCACGGACGAGGAAATAATCGTCAAGGTGCTTGAAAGCATAGACGAGTATTACAACGAGGGCAAGACGCAGGGCATCTGCGTGTTTGGCAGTGGATACTACAAGAAAGCCGACACCCTCATACTATCGGCAAGGATTGGCGATGAGATTATTGAAACCGTAGAGGTGGACTTGCGAACCCTCGAAGTGGTGCAGTGCCACGGCAAGCACAACCAGGACACCGAATATCACGAGCGCATCATAGACCTTGTGAACAAGAACGCCAACCTTATCCGTGAGCGGATGAAAGCGGCATAGCATAACCCCTAAAACAACATTGATATGGAAGTAAGAATTGAAAGTATGATTTGTGTGTGGGATGATGCAATCCCCACGATGTTCCTTGAATTTGTGAACCTCCTCACTCTCACAACGAGTGAGGGGGAATTGAGAAAGAGCGTAAAGGAGTTTGCCGAGAAGCACGAACTTGACAAGTTTTTCCTTTACGGCTTCGGCTCACACCATTTCTACCTGCACCAACGCTACACAAGCAACCCCGAAATGGTGATGAAGAACAGAGTTCTGTCAGTACATTTTTAACCATCTAAAAAGCAACATTATGACAACACGAATGACCATCAACGGAGTAAGCACCTGCGCGGAAGCAGGTACGGAGAAATACGAGCGTTTCCAATCGGGTATCGGAAGACGCAGGCGGACACTTGTGCAGTACGACTACCGCCACCCCATAGACAGAGAATTGTTCTCTTGTGTCAAACCCACGTTGGACGAGTGCCGAGCCGCACGGGACAAGTGGCTGAACGCAAAGAAGGGAAAGGAGGACAGACTATGAACACGACCTATCAAACGCTGATAGTCAAGTTCAGCGAACCTATCACGGCATTGGACGGTATCTTTGACGATACCGGAGCGTGGGGAACGGACACCCTCAAGGGGTGGATAGATGATTACGAAAGCACACGTTTCACCGCCACCGACAGCCATACGGCAGTCATCACGAGCGAGTACAATATGGAATGTGTGAAAGAGTGGCTACAACGGCAGACCCCCATTTCCGAAATGCGAGAATTTTGAACGGGATGGCGGTGTCCGCACCGCCAATACTTAAAACCCTAAAAACAAAAGATATGATAGCCAAGACGATATTACAGCAGATAGGCGGAAAACGCTTCACCGCCATGACAGGTAGCCGTGATTTCATAGATATGGGCAACGGCTTACGGATGAGCCTTGCAAGGAACAAAACAAGTGCCAACCGCCTTGACATCATCTATGACGAAGGGGCAGACCTCTACAATATGCGCTTCTACCGCAGGACGTTCAGCAAAAAGACCTTTGAGTGCAAGACAAAGGACATTGCCGTACACGAGGGTATCTATTTTGATATGCTGGAGGAAATGTTCACGATGGTGACGGGACTTTACACACGCTTTTGAGTGGCGGGGCGGCGAGAGCCGCCCTACTTTCTTTCAGTGAGCATGATGGCGGACAAAGAAAGTAGCAAAGAAACCTTTGTCCAATCTGCGATAACTAAAAAATCCGCAAGTAAAACTTGCGGAGGCTATATATTGGGTCGTTATTTTTTGGTGGAGGGGAATGATAATCTCGAACCGTTGAACTACACATTTCTGCTTCGTCTCCATTTCCCCCAACGATTTGATACGTTCAATCATTTTTGTTGTTCCTTTCTGAATTTTCCTAAATACTTTCTTCATAATTTCGCTATACTTTTTATGGTTAATAACTATGTTTTGTATTGCTCTCACAACACTTACAACTTGAAGTGTTATTTGGAAACCGATAGGCAAAAATGGCTCAACGATGTCAATTAACGAGAAAATCCTACGATAATCTATCAAGTGATAGAGCAAAAGACGTGCCAAGTTAAATATGGCACGTCTTTTGCCAGTTTTGTCAGTCCTTTTATGGGATATACAACAGCGCAAACTCCGCCTTTCTCCGTTTGAGCAGCATGGCGTGGCGTTTTCCTTTGTAGTTGCAGAAGGCTATATACTCACGGTAGATGTTCCTGTCACCAGCTTCCAGCTTCTTGATTAAGGTGCTTTTGGGGATTGTTTTGCTGCCTAACAGCTTCGCCGGTCCCACATTGTAAGCTAACGTGCCAAGCAAAATCGAATCAACCCCGAATTTACGGAACATGGCGACAAATTTGCGCAGGTCTTTCCGCAAAAGTTCATCCGCATCCCGTTTTGTCATGGTTCGTGCCGAATACTTCTCGTTTGGCAAAAGTTTGTGACCCCAACCGACGTATGGGTAGTGTTTTTCTGAGTGCCAGCCTTCAAAGTAGCGGCAGCATAAAAAAGCACGTTCCATAAGCGGCAGTCGGTAGATTGCCGCCTGCCCGTCCGTTCCCTCTTGGCGGCTGATCTGCGCGGACACAGAACAGACCGTCAGAAGTGAACAGAGCATTGTCATGAATACACGCATCATTTCAACAAGGGGCTGAAGTTGCCGATGGGAACGATGGTAAGATCGTCGTCCTTTACATTCCTGTTGTTGAAGTCAAATTCCAGTTCGTAGGAGTTGCTAAAGTTATCCTCCACCACCACGATGAAATTATGCGCCTCATCACCCGCCGCCGTGTAGTACAGGCGGAATTTTTCGTTCTCCAGCAGGTAGCGGTCGTTAGGCAGGAAGGTGATGCCGTTATCCATTTTGAGCGAGCCTTCCCCCTCGAACTGGAAATAGCGGATGGTATAGAGCGTACCCGAAAAGTCGCCCTCCTTTTTCAGTTCACAGCGGATTTCCACTGTCTGCCCCTTTACTACCTTGTTCGGCACGGGCATGACCTCCACCGTGAAGGGATAGGACTGCTGGATGTCCATGTCATCGTCACATGACACGAGGGTGAATGACATGGCGGCTATCAGGCATAACGCCACTGCCTTGAATATTGATGTTCTCTTGTTTCTGTTGTTCAGTATGTTCATTGTTCTTCGATTTTTAGATGGTTGTTTTTCTGTTTTTTCGTTGTCAGTTGCAGGTACTCGTTCAAGTCCTTGCAACCGTCATAGAGGGAGGAACGGTCGGTGACACGTTCCCCGTATCGCATGGTAAGTGCGGCAAGCGTCCGCCGTCCGGCTTCGTCACGGTCGAGGAAGCAGCCGATGCGCCCGTATCCGTCCAGCAATCCCGCCGCCTTCTCCACGTTGGCGACTGAGTTCAGCACAAGACAGTCAGCGTTACCGGTTACACCAAGCGTCACGGCAGAGAGAAAGTCCATGAAGCCCTCGAACACGAGGCACTCGTCAGCCGGGATGTCATTCGCCTTTACCAGTGATACAGACTTCGGAGGTATGCAACCCTTGAAATATCGGCTTCTGACTTCATAGCCACCTGCCATGTTCGGAAAGCCAACGGCAAAATACCGTTTCCCACGCACACCGTAGTTCAAGCGGCAGCAGTGACGGGATGCGATGGCGTAAGGGATGCCCCGTTCCTCTAAATACTCCGTCAGCAGTGAGCGGAGCAGCGGAGCGACCTCCACATCCTCAAAAACGGATTCGGTCGGCTTCGAGAGATAGACGGGCTTTTCCCATCCGGCAACCGTCATATTGGCGGCTTCCGCTATGAACTTCGCTTGCTTCATGAAGTCATCGCTTTGCAGAAACTCCCCGGCAAGCGTGAAGATGTCGCCGCCCTTGCCCAAACGTAGGCTCGGTACAAGACGCCTTGCCGCCTTTCGGCAGTAGGTTTCCTCATACCTGCCCCCAAACCGTACTTGCATGTCTCCACGCATACGGCTCTCCATTGATAACATGACTTTATCCTGCATGGCTCTGTATTTTTGCATTACAACTTGTGCATACGACCAAAGTCTTTCGATGTTTTGCGAGCATCAGTTTTTCCCATTCCGTATCTCCTTTCAGATGATTCAGATTTCTTGCATGATGCATTACAACAGGACCGACTTTCCCACACAACTCACACACCTCGGATTTTAACCTTTCAACCAGCGTTGGTTGTGGTACTGTGATTATATATGGGATATTGTCCACATCTGCGAAAGACGATGGCAGTTTGCGTTTGAAACCTTCATTGTAGAATACTCTGTAACGTAGTTTACCTTTTGCATCGTGATACGGAACAATGATGTCATTTCCTTTTTTGTATTTGTCAATGACCTTACTGATTGAACTGTTTGTTTTTGCTGCAATGGTATGATACATACTGTATTCCATAATGTAGCCAAATTTAGAAGCTGCATACGAGACGTTATTGGCTATACTGTAATAGTTGTAGAATCCTCTGATTTCAGAGTTGTACCGTGCTACTATGTCTTCTATTTTCTTTTTCATCAGTTTGCCCCTCAATTTAGAAAACCACGTTTGAACCCCGTTTTCCATCTTATATTTAATGGCTTCATAGTGTTCCAATCTGTTTTTTACAGTTTCTGTGGCTACCTTGAGGACAACTGTACCATTGAAACTTCGGACTGGTACATTGAACTTGTTACGTTTGGTTACGTCAGTTTTACGGACTAAGACTTCATATCCGAGAAATTTTGCAGGCTTTTGAGCGTTTGTTATCAAAGTCTTTTCTTGCGACATTTCCAAATGCAGACATTCTTGCATATATTGAGTTATGTCAGACTTGATTTTGATACAGTCCGCCTTGCTACCAATAACACCGATTAAAAAATCATCGGCGTATCTCGTGTATTTCAGTCTTTTATAGGTGTCGTCCATATAATCCCTACATGTAACCTTTAGCCGTTCACGTCTAAGTTTCTCATATTTGTCTTTAAGTTGTTTCGCACTTTCGGCATCTTTCGCACTTTCAATCTCAGCTTTCAGTTTGTATATCTGTTCGCTGAGTCTTGAATACTCCTTTGTTAGATGTCTTTCTTTTCCCTTGTTGAAATTACGGGTATATTCTTCCATGTACTTATCGAAACAGTCAAGATAGATATTTGCCAATATAGGACTTATTATACCTCCTTGCGGTGTTCCCGAAAAGGTGTTATGGTATTCCCAATTTTCAATGTAACCAGCATTCAAGAACTTACGGATGAGTCTGAGAAATCTTTCGTCAGAGATTCTTTTCCTCAGAATTCCTATCAATACATTGTGGTCGATGTTGTCGAAGAATCCTTTGATGTCTCCCTCTATGAACCACTTTGTACTTTTGAATGTTTTTTGTATGCGGGTTAAGGCGGTATGGCAGCTTCTGTTAGGTCTGAATCCATGTGAAGAATCTTCAAACACTTCTTCATAAATAGCTTCGAGAATTGTCCGTACTACCTCCTGCACAAGCTTATCCTCAAAGGAGGGTATGCCAAGCGGTCTTTTCTTGCCGTTTTTCTTGGGTATATACTTTCTCCTTGCCGGATTCGGCTTGTAAGATTCATCCTTTAGGGATGCGATGATGCGGCTTATTCTTTGAGTGCTCATTTGGTCTATTGTTTTACCGTCAGAGCCGGGTGTCATATTTCCCGGCTTTGCATAGATGCGTTGGTAAGCCATATAGAACATTTCCACGTTGTACAAAATGCGATACAATCTTTCGAACTTGTAATCCGAAACTTTGCCATGCTTGTTTAAAGCTTTTAATACTTGCTCTGGACTTCTCATAATGTCTCACACATTTTCCGTTGTTTGTATTAAGTTATCTAACTGCTTCCCTTCGCCATGTACAAGGCTTTCCCTTGCTCGGACTACTACGGAAGCTCCGTTCCCATGTCAGATATTCAGAGCCTATGCTCATAGCTTTTCAGCATTCTGATTTAGGGAATCCCCATTTGCTTTCACAATAACTATTTGGCGGACTGACTGTCGGATGCGACTTACGTTCTGTATCCGCTTATTGCGGTTGCTCAGAAGCCAGTTCTTGCCCTGTTGTAATTTCGGTTTACATAGGGTGCTTCTGCCCGACATTTCAATTACCTTACGTCGGGGCTGGTACAGGTGCCGCAGAACTATCGTTCAACCAATTAGGCTTCATCCTTGTGTCTGTCTTTTCCTCTTGCCATACAGTCGCAGCTTGGTAATTGGCTGACTAATGACTTTACTGACATGCTTCTGTCACCTTTGGGTTTCCCCTCCAGCTGAGTCGTTGAGGATAGGCCTATTTGAACTCTAACCTAATCTCTTGCCAAAGAGATATTTATTGTGTAGCCTATATGGGCGCATCGAAGTCGTACCAGAGCTGTTTCGCCACGTTCACACGGAAAGAGGATGTGCGCTCGCCCCTGTACGGGGCAAGATACCACAGCTCGTTACCGCTCCTTCTGACAGGCTCATGCCCCAGCCGTGCGAGAAAATCCGCAAGCGGCATCCTTCTGACAGCATCTATTTCCGTCCTTTCCATGCCCGTGTCAGTTGATGATGAACTTGATACCGACCCCGAACTGCGTGTGGAACTTCCGTGTGTCGCCACCCCAAAGGCAACGCTCCCGCAGGTTGGCAAGCAGGGCGATACGGTCTGCCACGTAACACTCCACATCGAGCGTCAGCGCACCGCCGTAGATGAAGGCGTCCCGGTCGTGCAGCGTGGAGCCGTCATGCAGCACCTTCTTCCCCCAATTTACCGCCTCATATCCGGCGAGAGCCGAAGCCCCGGCATAGACGAAAACAATCTTTCGGGCGTCCGACAGTATCTTGAAGTAATAGCCGCCCTCCGCCGTGAACTGCGCCACGGGTATCTTGGTGTCCTTGTAGGGATTGTTCTTCAACAGGTATTCGCCACCGAACACCCACTTGTTCCCCTTCTTCGTGTAGGTGGAGAGAGCCGCCCCGAAGCTGTACCCGCCGTCCTTGCCGCCGAGATTGAAGCCGTCCGCCATGTCCGCCCTCACCTCGATGCCCTGCATCTTCGGCAGACACCGCTGGGCGTGCGCCTGCCCTGTAAAAAGGGCAAGCGACGCGATGATTATTGCGATGTACTTTCTCATGGTCAGCGTACTTGAAGTTCGTTGATGGTACCCGCGCGTACCAAATCCTCGTTCTCAATCACGAAGGACTGGTGACGGCCGCCGTTCTTCTCGTTCAATTCCACCACGAGGCACTTGTCATCGGGGATGGTGAACTTCGCCATCGTGAAGACCGTGCGCTCGCTCTTTTTGCCCGGCACGAGGGTGGCGTAGTTCTGCGCGCGGAGCGGCAGAATAATCTGCTCCTGCACGGCAGTACGCTTCGCAACCTTCTTGTCCACGATTTTCCAAGTGATGTAGTCCACATCGAAAGGCACGTTGCTCTGGTTCTTTATCTCCGTGTGGAAATAAAGCAAGCCGTTGTGCGTGTAGATGCCTTTCAACAGGTATTGGATGCCGAAACGCTTGCAGCCGATATGCTTCACCTCGCGCTTGTTCTGTTTGTGGATGGACTTCATGATAAGGCGCACCAGCATCGGGCTTTCGCTGCCCAGCTCTTTCAGATAGATTTCCTGCGCGTTGTTCGGGCGGTTCACCGTGCTGCCGTCATGGATGAAGTCGCACATCTCCACGTTGAGCAACAGCGGTTCGGCGGCGTACTTCACGTTGAAGGTGTAGAAACTGCCGTCCTCCGTGATGACGGACATATTCGTTTCGTTGGGAAAATTCCTTACGGTAGCCTTCACACGGATGATGTTCTCCGCTCCGTCGGCTTTCCCGGCAATCAGGTCGGGCGAGCCTAAATCGACATAGCGCACCTCCGCCGGAAAAATGACGTGGACGGTCTTGTCGTAGGTCACTTCCAGACCGTGCGGCGGTATCATGCGGTCGAAGGTCAGCTTGCGTGACAGCCCGTGATATAGGTCGCCGTCCGCCTCCTTCTGCGGATAGACCTCCTTCGTCAAGGTCGGTTGTTCACTTCCGTTGGTCGTTTCAACGGTTACATTCTCCTGCGCGTTGGCAGTTATGATGCCCATAGCGAGGGCAAACATGATGATTACTTTTCTCATTACTTTTGGATTTTAGTGGTAATTTTTATTGTTTTCAATATTTTTCTTGGTAAAGCATGACCCTGTACCCGGCTTTCAGATGCACCTTGACGGTTCGCATCTTTTTGGCGATGTACTGGCTCGTGCCTTGTATCAGCCCCTTGCCCAAGTCGGAGGCGAGCTGCGCCCCGGCATTGGTGGAGATGTTGATGCTGCTTCCCAGCGAGCCGCCCATGTTGGCGGCGACCTCCCGGACGGCGTTCATCTCCATCGAGTTCGGGATGAAGATGCCGGGCTGTCCGTCCGTGTCATAGACCGCAAGCTCCACGGGGATAATCGTGCCGTCGTATTCCAGCGAGGTAATCTCGATGTCGAGCCGCTCACCCTGTATCTTGCCCGTGCCGACCACCACCGCACCCCGGGGTATTGTCCTGCCTGCCACCGCCATAGGCTCCAGCAGGCGCAGCCTTACCGTCTGCCCGTCCGTCACGCTCTGCGCCCCATGCACGCACGCCGGTATGGTGTTCCTGTCCAATACCTCCGCCGTGCCGACAGCCGTGTTGAAACCCCGGTTGCGTTCCTGCGATAAGGCGGCGACAAACTCCGCGTTACTCATAGGCTGTGAGAGTGAAGAAACTACTTGATGCTCCACCTGTCTGATAGGCATTGCCTTGTTCTTCTTCCCTTTCTGCACGGTAGTTGGCTCTGCCCTCTGTTCCGCCGATGGCTGTCCTCCGTTCTGACCGCCCATGTACTTTGCCGCCAGCTCGTAGGACTTCTCCATAAGAGCCACCTGCTCGTCCATAGAGGAAGCCTTGCCCCTCTCGCTTTCCAGTTCCGACTCCAGCGATGCGATGCGCTCCAACAATTCGTCCATCTCCGCATTGTCGTTTTTCGGCTGGTCGTAGAAGTTTCCGAGCGTGGCGTTCAGGTCACGGTAGGCGGCTGCGGAGGACTGGATGGTCTGCGGCGTGGCTGGCTTTGCCCTTTCTTCCTTGCCGCCCGGATTGGCGAGGTCGAAGTCCACTCCGTTCTCCGTTCCCGCTATCTCGCGGTCGAACATGTCGCCCAGCTGCCCGATGGCACGGTTGCGGCTCTCCTGACGCTCTTCCATCTCCCCATGCTCGTAGGCTTTCAGCTTGTCGCCGATAATCTGCCGGTTCGCCTTGTCAGCGTCGGGCATCTCGGTGTTGTATCCGTCCGTTCCCGGCGGTTGCTCCTTGCCGGAGGACGGGGCGAATATCAGCCACATCGCCCCGATGAACACCAACACCATAGCGGGCAGCACGATCATCTTCTGCCGTTTCAGCCGTTGCGCCTCTGTCAGCGGTTCGCGCTCCTTTTTCGGTTTCCCCGTTTCGGGAGCAGCTTTGTTCTCTTTCGTCGGTTCATTCTTTGTCTGTTCCATATAAATAAGGTGTTAAGTGATTGCCTGTTTCCGCCGGGGTCGGCAGTTCCACCCGTCCGGCGTGTCCCGTTTCCATATGTGAGCCGTCGTTCCTGCCGATGTCATAGACGGCTCTGCCGAAGGTGTAAAGGGCAAGCACCGCGAAGGCGGCGAACATCCCCAGCACGATGCGGCGGCGTGTTTCCGGCGGCAAGCCGTCCAGATACCCTTTGAGACTTGCCGCCAAGCGTTTCCGTTTGTCGTGGAGTTTCCAATACATGCCCCACATTGATTTTCTGATACTTTTCATGTCCTGTTACCGTTTGATAGTCTGTAAATCCTTGTTCTCAATGATGGTGAAACCCTCGATGGTAAAACCGTTCGGGTTGTCATCCGACCGCGATGCGTTCAGCAGGCGGCAGGTGGTCACGAGGCTGCGCTCGGTGACGTTGCTCTGCCGGATGATTTTCTGTGTGGCGTAGGTCACGGCACGGTAGGGATAGGCGTTGAAGTCGCACACCACGCTGTCCACCTTCAGCACTTGGTTGATGTTCCCGGCGATGATGCGGTTGTAGTACCCCTTCTCCGCGAAGTCCGAATAATAGTGGTACACGCTCTTGTCCGCCAGCAGCAAGGCACGTTTCACGTTGTGTTCAATCGCGCTTTTTTCAGGTGATAGCGTGAAGAACATCTCGTGGAAACGGCGCACATGTTCCCGTGCCTCCGCCGGGCGGTTCTGCGACAAATCCTGAGACAAGGCGAGCATCAGGCTCTTGCCGTTGTCCAGCACATAGATTTTCTCCCGTTGCTTCTCTGCGAAACGGTAGGAGTTCCACACGCTCCACACCGTCACCACGGCGCACAGCGAGAGGAAGACGATACCGAACAGGCGTATCTGCCTGAACGACGATTCGATGTTTCTAAGTGATTTGAATTCCATTTATATTTTCCAATTTATGATTGCACATTGATTATTTCAGCAATTTGCCGACACGTCCGACTGCGTTTCCTGCGGCTGCACCCGCCACGCTGCCCGCCATGCTTCCGGCTCGTCCCGCCATCTGGTTCACGTTGCGACCGTAACCGCCCATGCCTCCGGCTTGGATAATCCAGCCCGCAACGGTGGGAATGGTAAAGTAGCCGATGATGCCGATGCAGAGGAATACGATATACACCCCGTCGCTCGAATCCAGCGAGAAGTTCGGGTCTGCCTGCATCCGCTCGATGTCGTTTTGCAGCATCAGAACCTGTATCTTCGCCAGTATGGTGCTGAACATGTCCGATACCGGTAGCCACAGATAGACCTGTATATAGCGGCATATCCACTGCGTGAGCGTGTTTTGGAAACCGTCCCATACCGACAGGGCGAAGGCTATCGGACCGAGAATCGCCAGCACCACGAGAAAGAAGGTGCGGACGGTGTCTATCACGAGGGCGGCGGCTTGGAACAGCAGTTCGAGTATCTCGCGGAAGAAGTCGCGGATGCTCTTCTTCATGTTGTACATTCCCCGGTCGATATACATTCCCGCCATCGTCACCATGTCGGAGGGCGACCAGCCGAGTTCCTCCAGTTGCTTGTCAAATTCCTCGTTGGACACGAGGTAGGCGGTTTCGGGGTTGCGTACCATCGCCTCGTATTCCAGTTTGTCCTTCTGCTCCCGGTATCGGTTCATGTCCAGCGTTTCCGCCTCCAGCATCTTTGCCGTGCCCTGTACGACGGGTGAGAGGATGCTGTTTATCGTGCCCAGCACCACAGTCGGGAAGAACATGATGCACAGACCGATGGCAAAAGGACGGAGCATCGGGAATACGTCTATCGGTTCAGCTCTCGCCAGCGACTGCCATACCCGGTAGGCGACGTAGAACAGCGCACCCAGCCCGGCGATGCCTTTCGCCACACCAGCCATGTCCCCACACAGCGGCATCATCTGCTCATAAAGTGAACGTAAAATCTGATGAAGGTTGTCGAACTTCATAGGCTACCAGTATCTTTCGTTCATGTTCCCGTACAGCCCCATGATGCGGTCGAGGTCGTTCTTCTTTTTCGCACGCAGGTAACTCACGGAGATGTTCTTGTTCGTGTAGTAGCTCACGAGGTTGCGGTAACGCTTCATCTTCGAGTGGCAGCGTTCCACCACGTCCATGCGCTCCTTGTCGGTCATGGAGAGCGTGGTGATGTTCACCACGTTCCTGAGTTCCGTCAACACTTCGTTGCTTTCCTCCAGCAGTTTCGTGTAGCCGAAAGCGATTGCGGAAAGCTCTTCGGGTCTGAAATTCCCGTCACGGAGCATCCGTTGGAAACTGTTCACATAGATGTCTGTGATGTCGCCCACCATCAGGATGGTCTGCTGCACCTTGCGGGCGTCCTTGACCAGATTGTTCACCGATTTGAGGGCATCGTAATACTTCTTGCCCTGCTGATAGATTTTCACCGTCTCCTGAAAGTTGCTCACCATGTTCGTGGCGGTCTTGGAGGTATGGATGATGTTTTTGGAGGCATTGATGATGCCCTGCGCTAGATTGCCCGGATCGCTTACGACCCACTGTGCGCTTGCCCTGCCCGCGAAAAGCAGGCACAGGCAGATAATCATTGTTATTCTTGTTCTCATGTTACTTTGGATTTTAGTGGTTGTTATTCTTCGGTCGGATGTCCCGGCTGCGGCTTCACCCGCACATAGTCCCCGTTTGGCGAGAAAGTCAGCACATCCGTGGCCTCGTTGTAGGACACGTCGATGCGGAAGCCGGTGTTCATGAACAGGTTGCCGTTCTCCTCCTGCAAGAGATAGGTTTCCGGCTTGAGCTTGCGGCGCAGACCGCTACGACGGAACACCGTCACTTTGTAGGCTTCGCCCTCCTTGTAGATAAGCACGTCAGGTTTTCCCTCCACGCTCTCCCAGTTCCCGCACAGCATGTCGCGGCGGTTGTCGGCCACGTCGCAGGATTGCAGCATCATGACCGCCAATCCGATAAGGCACTTGCTGACTTGCAGCATTTTCACTTTTGGTAAATTCATACGCGTTTTTCTTTTTTGGTTGATACATTCTGTTTTTTAGTTATTCCTTGTTTCTCCGCCTTTCGGCAAGCTGCCGGATGGCGGCTTCGATGTCGTCGCCCAGCTTCTCCGCCAGACGGTAAACCTCCACTTTTTCCGTTTCCTCGGTGGTGTACGCCAGATACTCTTCCGCGCTGACCTCCGTGGCATAGACCGCCGACTGCGTGCCGCCCAAGCCTATCCACACCTCCTTGTAGAGCCGTGAAGGGTTGTTCGCCATGTTGATGGAGAGTATCTGCGACTTCTCCTTTTCCGTCAGTCCGAGCAACGCCTGTATCTGGTCGAACTTGTTCATATATTTCCTTTGGTCAAGCAGGATTTTACAATCCGAGTTGTTGATAATGCTCTCTTTGACCACCGGAGAACTGATAATGTCGTCCACCTCCTGCGTCACCACGATTGCCTCGCCGTAATATTTTCTGACCGTCTTATACATATAGCGCAGATATTCAGCCATGTTCGCCGATGAGAGGGCCTTCCAAGCCTCTTCCACGATAAGCTGTTTCCGCACGCCTTTCAGCCGCCGCATCTTGTTGATGAAGGCTTCCATGATGATGATGGTCACGACGGGGAACAGTTCGCGGTTTTCTTTAATCGAATCTATCTCGAAGACGATGAACCGCTTGCCGAGCAGGTCGATGTTCTCCGTGGAGTTGAGCAGGAAATCGTAACGCCCGCCCCGGTAATACTGCCGCATGGTGGTGAGCATGTTGTCGATGTTGAAGTCGGACTTCTCCACCTTGATGTCACGCTGTGCCAGTTCCTTGCGGTAGTCGTCACGCATATACTCGTAGAAGGTGTTGAACGACGGCACGATGCTACGGTCGGATTGGATGCGCTCAATATAGGCACTCACGGCACTGCCCAGCTCGCCGCTCTCCGTCTTTGTCACCTTGTCGTCCTCCGACTTCCAGAGCGTCAGCAACAGGGTCTTGATGCTGTCCTTCTTCTCCACGTCGAAGATGTAATCGTCGGTGTAGAACGGGTTGAAGCTGATGGGCTTATCTTCCGTGTAGGTGAAATACACACCGTCCGCTCCGCCTGTCTTGCGTCGGATCATGCCGCACAAGCCCTGATAGGAGTTTCCCGTGTCCACCAATACCACATGTGCGCCTTGCTCATAATATTGGCGCACGAGGTGGTTCATGAAGAAAGACTTGCCGCTGCCCGAAGGACCCAGCACGAACTTGTTGCGGTTGGTCGTGATACCTCGCTTCATGGGCAGGTCGGAGATGTCAAGGTGCAGCGGTTTTCCCGTGAGCCTGTCCACCATCTTGATGCCGAAGGGCGAGAGCGAGCTGCGGTAGTTGGTTTCCTCTGTGAACAGGCACACCGCCTGTTCGATGAAGGTGTGGAAACTCTCTTCCGCCGGGAAGTCCGCCGCATTGCCGGGTATCGCCGCCCAGTAGAGTGTCGGGCAGTCGATGGTGTTGTGGCGCGGCACGCATTCCATGCTTGCCAACTGGCTGCCCACGTCGTTCTTGATATGCTTCAGTTCCTCCGCATCGTCGCTCCACGCCATGACGTTGAAGTGTGCCCGTACCGAGGTCAGTCCGTAGGAATGGGCTTCGTTCAGGTATTGGTCTATCCACTCGCGGTTGATGCTGTTGCTCCTTGAATAGCGAGATAGCGACTGCATGTTACGGGCGGACTTCTCGAACTTCTGCAAGGTTTCCTCACTGTTGTCTATCAGCACATACTGGTTGTAGATATGGTTGCAGGAGAGCAGAAGCCCCACCGGGGAGGCGAATGACAGTCGGCAGTCACTCCGGTCGGTGGAGAGCTTCTCGTAACGGGTGTCGGTAGCCACCTTGCCCGGCAGGTCTTCCGCGTCGGAGAGGGTGTGCAGACACAGGCGGTTGTCGCCGATGCGCATCTCCCTTGCCGAAAGCTCGATGTCCTGCAAGGTGGTGTCACCTTCCGGCATGAGCGAGAAGTAGCGTTCAATAAGTCCCGTCTTTCCCTCAGTACCCACAATCTCATCGGTGGAGAGGCGGCGCAGCCTGACAAGCCCGCTGTCGTTCATGATGCGCTCGAACTGTTCGCAGGCTTCCAAGAACTTGGTCGTGGTTTCCCTGTCCAGCTCCTTCGGGATGATATGTCCCCGGCACAGCGTGCTGAAATTGCTCTGCATCCGGTTACGCTCCTTTGTTGTCTTGGTCAGGTAGAGGTAGCAGGTGTGTTTCAGGTACGGACGCTCGTTGAAGTGACGCTCGAAAGAGCGGCTTAAAAAGCTCATGTCGTCCTTCTGAAGCTCCGGTTTGTAGCGTTCCTTGATGAACCAGTCCTGTTTGTGGACGACGGAGTAGTCCGGCAGCACCTTGATAGCCTTGCACCAGCAACTGTGTATCGCCTCGTACTCCGCACCCGTCACGGTGTAAAGTTCCGGTAGTTCCACCTCGAAAGCCACCGTGATGTCGGCGTCCTTTGAGATGATGCAGCCATGCTCCACCGCTAAAAGTGGGAACCTGTTTTCCAGTGTTGTCATTTTCGATGTATTCCTCATTGTCTTTCTTCCTTTCGTTGTCGTTTGAACAGACGGGTTATCCGCCGCCGGTTGATAAGGTATCGGGGATGGCTCCGTGCCGCTCCTAATTTCATCAGCCCGTGTTCACCGTACCGGGCGTTCAGCGCGAAGGTCTGCCATACAAGGAGGGAGGACGATGCCGCGCCGAAGCCGATACATATCCACTGGTCGATACCGACCATGTAGAGGATGACGAACAGGACGAAGAGAGCCAGCAGACCTCCGCAGAAGATGAAGAGGTACTGTGCCTTCAAGCCCTTGAACTCTACCGGACGGCCGATACCCTTGTTGATTGGGTATTCAGCCATACATTATTTATTAAAGGAAGAATGAGCGCAGGATGGTGGCGGCAACAATCAGGAAGATGCACGCGCCGAACCACGAGGCGGCTGTCTTGCTGGTGTCGGGGTCGCCCGATGAAAACTTGCCGTACACTTTTACGCCCCCGATAAGCCCGACGACTGCACCGATGGCGTATATCAGTTTAGTTCCGGGGTCGAAATAAGAACTCACCATAGAGGTGGCTTCGTTGATGCCCGCGATGCCGTTTCCCTGCGCGAAAGCGGAGGCGGTTGCGGCGATGACAAGTGCCGCGGAGAGGATTGCTTTTCTGTTTTTCAAGATGTTCTTGTTCATAAACTGTTCTTGTTTTTTGCCGTCAAAAGGGTGGATGGTCCTTTGTCGGGCGGTTGATACTTTGTTTCTTTACTTTGGTTTTAGTGGATGCCCGTTTGTTTCCACGGACGTGGGCGTGTCCGTTGCGGATGGGGATGCGCCTTGCGTTTCCTCGCCGCGTGGGTTGATGTCATTCTTTCATGTTCATTTCTTTTATTGTTGTCATACATAGTTGCGAATGTCGAACTCCTCGATGTTGTCCGGCACGACGAACTCCTTTTCAGATTTCTTCAGCCGAATCTCGATAAGCCCCTTGATGCGGATGCCTATCTCCGAAGAGCCTTCCATCATTTTCTCGTACAACTCCGTGCCCTCCATGTCGGTGAACACCTTAGCCGCCTTTTCACGTTCCGCCTGTGTCGCGTCCGGGTTTTTGGCGGTCTTGCAGGCGTCGTCAATCTCGTCAAAGCTGCTGCCCGAAGCCCGTGGCGTGTCCGAGGCGTCCTCTTCCGGTTCGTCGTCCCCGTATCCCAGTTCCTCCGGCGGTATGCTCGTGAAGGTCTCATCGAGTTTTTCCTCCGGGACTTGTGCCGGGCGGGATGCGTTTCCCGTTTTTCCGTCGTCAAAAGTAGCCTCTTCCTCCGACAGCTCAATGCCTTTTTCAATAGTGGCGGCTTCTTGCGTCGGTATGGCAGCGGTTGTCCGGGTGGATGCCATCCTGAAACGGCTCTTGCCGATGATGTCCGCCTTTTCCGCAGGGACTTCCTCGTGTGCCGCTATGCGTTTAGCCTCATTCCCGTCCAGTGACCGCCATAATCCGACAATGCCCTTGAAGAAGCGGACAATCCGCGTGTCCATGATGCGCTCGTAAAGGAGCAGGAACAGGAACCAGAGGTTGCAGCCGACCGATACCGCCAGCAGAATGTCTGTCATGCTGATTGTGTAATTCATATCCTTCCGTTTTTGGTTAGAATACTGAATTGTAATTTCGGGCATAAAGGCTCTTTATCGCATCTTCGCACTGGTTGAAGTGGTGCGTCAGCACATGGTCGATGTAAGCGGACAGCGTAAGCCGGTCATGCCCGATTACACGGGTGATACGCATGATACGCTCGTGGTACTCCGGGCGCACATACGCCATCTTCCCCTCACGTGCCTTTACTTCCGGGTCGCGGATGAACAGGCGTTCATAGTCCTTCTCACTGCATTTGCCGCTTACCGGGACAGGCGACAGTATTTCCACACTCGCCTGCACTTGGGTAAACATACCTCCGCAGTCTTGCTGTGGTCTTTTTTCATTCGGTGTCATTTCTTTTTCCATTTTCAAATCAGATCTTCACGTTGTTTCTTGTACAGTTCGTTGATTCTCTCCTTGTGCTGTTCCAGATGCTGGCGCAGCACGGTATCCACATATCCGCCTACTGAGATTTCCCCTCCGGCGATGTCGTTCACGATTCTGAGGATCTTGCCGTGGACGTCACGGCTGATATAGACACATTGGCGGGTCTTTATCTCGTTGCGGCGCAGGAATAGCTCGTTGTAGTCCTCGTCCTGCCTTTTCCGGCGTCCACTTTCCCTCTGCGCTTTTTCCCGTGTTACGGGTTGCACAGGAGATGGTTCCGGTGCGGCGGTGTCCTCTTCGGTCGGTGCAGCTGCGGGTACTTCCTGTGCGGGGCGCAGTGTCCCGTCCTGTGTGCGCCGCCCGATGGAGGCTAACAGCAGTTCCTCGTCGATGCCTTCCGTGTTCACTTTCCTGCTGCCCATGCTCACTGCGGTCTGATGATGTCGCTTATCTCTTCGGAAAACTCCCGGATGCCACTCCCTTTCAGCAGTGCCGTGTCCATCGGGAAGATGGTGGAGCGGAAAACGCTCTTGCGCTCTTCCGAAAGGTCACGGCGGAACTTCTTGCTGTCGGGCAAGCGGGTGGAAAGTACCGGAAAGCCCATTTCGGCTATCACTTCCTCGTAGATGCCGTACAAGTCGTTCCTCTCCCTGCCGTCCACCATCGTCCAGAACAGATGCAGCCCCTTTGTTTTCGCCTGTCCGGTAGTCATCAGCCTGTCGCGGAACATCGTGACGAATTTCAGGGTACTCTCCACGACAAAGCGGTCGGCACTCAGCGGAGTGAAAATGTAGTCCATCTGCGAGAGCGTCTTTATCACGCCGTTGCTTCGGAGTGTGCCGGGCATGTCGAAGAACACCACGTCGGGTTTCACGTCCTCAGTGGCAATCATCCTCTCGGCATCGTCGAGGGCGTTCACCGCATTGCTTTTGACGATGGTGTAGGCGTTCTTTTTGATCCGGCGGAAATGGTCGCAAGCGAGAGCCTTGAAGTAGGTGCTGCTGTCGATAAGCCCCATTTCGTGTTCGCGCAGCCCGTGGATGCTGTGCTGCGGGTCGTCGCAGTCCACGACGGCGACATTGTAGCCTTTCACGTTGTGCAGGTAGCTGGCGGCAAGTGCCGTGACAGTGGATTTGCCGATGCCACCTTTCTGTGTTGCGAATGCAACGAAGATTTCCTTACTCATAGTTCCATTTATTTTAATTGTTGATGATTTGTTTTTCTGTTTCCATACGGATTTGGCTGTCGCACCATCCGCTTCCGTGACTACACACGCAGGCGGGTCGTCGCGTATCCGGTTCTGTGGTGAAGCGGTGCGTCGGACAAATGGTGATTGACGACATTGCGTCATGAAGTCATTGAATCCATACGTCACCGAATTGTCGGAGAACCGGGTTTCCGACGGTTCGGGTATCCGTTTCGGCAAGTATCCGAAGAAGCGGATTTCCGGGTATTTGAATGTTCCGTTTATCATATCTTCAAATCGTTCGTTTCTTGAATCATGCTGCAAATAAACAAGTATATTTTGGAACCTGTATCACTTCTCCGGCAAGTGGCGGCACGTTGCGCCGGTTGGCAGTCATTGACCGGGTCAAGCATCTGTCCGATACCGCTTTAAGGGCGTAACTTTGCACCCGGACAGCAGGGTTCGCCGATGACGCGCGGCCCGGAGTCCTGAAAGGTATTTTCCCAATCCGTCCCCTGACGGATTTTTATGTTCACCTGAACATAGCAAGATGTCTTTTCAGCCGCTCAAAATATTTTGAGCAGCCACGAAAAGCACTTGCCCTTGCAGGGGGCGGGCTTTCCCTCCGAAGTCGGGAAGCCTTTCAGAACTGCGGTGCTGTAATCCGAAGCGGCGGCTTATGCCGTCAATCCGCTAAATCCAAAGTAATATGAAAGAGAAAAGGAAAAGCAAATCAGGGAGAAATCCCAAACTTGATCCGGCGGTGTACCGGTACACCGTCCGTTTCAACGAGGAGGAACACAACCGTTTCCTCGCCATGTTCGGAAAATCGGGTGTCTATGCACGGTCTGTTTTCCTCAAAGCGCACTTCTTCGGGCAACCGTTCAAGGTGCTGAAGGTGGACAAGACGTTGGTGGACTATTACACCAAACTGTCGGATTTTCATGCACAATTCCGTGCCGTGGGTACGAATTACAACCAAGTCGTGAAGGAACTGAGGCTGCATTTTTCAGAGAAAAAGGCGATGGCGTTGCTCTACAAATTAGAGCAACACACCGTCGAACTCGTGAAACTGAGCCGCCGGATTGTGGAACTTTCAAGGGAAATGGAGGCAAAATGGTCGCAAAAATCAGTGTAGGAAGTTCGTTGTACGGCGCGATTGCCTACAACGGGGAGAAGATTAACGAGGCGCAGGGGCGGCTTCTCACCACCAACCGCATCTACAATGACGGTTCGGGAACGGTGGACATAGGCAAGGCGATGGAGGGTTTTCTCACCTTCCTGCCACCGCAGATGAAGATCGAGAAGCCGGTGGTGCATATCTCTCTCAACCCGCACCCGGAGGATGTGCTGACCGATATTGAGTTGCAGAATATCGCCCGCGAGTATCTGGAAAAACTCGGTTTCGGAAACCAGCCTTATCTTGTATTCAAGCACGAGGACATCGACCGCCACCACCTGCACATCGTGACGGTCAACGTGGACGAGAACGGGAAAAGGCTCAACCGGGATTTTCTCTACCGCCGCAGCGACCGTATCCGCAGGGAACTGGAACAGAAGTACGGATTGCATCCGGCAGAACGTAAAAATCAGAGATTGGATAATCCGTTGCGCAAGGTGGCCGCATCGGCAGGTGATGTGAAGAAGCAGGTAGGCAACACCGTGAAGGCTCTGAATGGGCAGTACCGTTTCCAGACGATGGGCGAATACCGTGCGCTCCTTTCCTTATATAATATGACGGTGGAGGAAGCGAGGGGCAACGTGCGCGGACGGGAGTATCACGGGCTGGTCTATTCCGTCACGGACGACAAGGGTAACAAGGTGGGCAACCCGTTCAAATCCTCGCTTTTCGGGAAGTCCGCAGGCTATGAAGCCGTACAGAAGAAGTTTGTCCGTTCCAAATCGGAAATCAAGGATAGGAAACTGGCAGACATGACGAAACGCACCGTCCTTTCCGTGCTGCAAGGCACTTATGACAAGGACAAATTTGTATCCCAACTCAAAGAGAAGGGCATCGACACCGTACTGCGCTACACAGAGGAAGGGCGCATCTATGGGGCTACCTTCATCGACCACCGCACGGGATGCGTGCTGAACGGTTCGCGCATGGGTAAGGAGCTTTCGGCGAATGCCTTGCAGGAACACTTCACCCTGCCATACGCCGGACAACCGCCGATACCGCTATCCATCCCTGTGGATGCTGCGGACAAGGCACACGGGCAGACCGCCTACGACAGTGAAGATATATCGGGCGGTATGGGCTTGCTCACTCCCGAAGGTCCGGCGGTAGATGCCGAGGAAGAGGCTTTCATCCGGGCGATGAAGCGCAAAAAGAAGAAAAAACGCAAGGGCTTGGGTATGTAATCAGAGTATCAACAATTAAAAAATCAATGTATGTCACAACAAGAAGACGATTTGAGGGCATTGGCGAAAATCATGGATTTTCTGCGTGCCGTGAGTATCATTTTAGTGGTCATGAACGTGT
Organism: Culturomica massiliensis; assembly: GCF_900091655.1. Lineage (NCBI taxonomy): Bacteria > Pseudomonadati > Bacteroidota > Bacteroidia > Bacteroidales > Odoribacteraceae > Culturomica > Culturomica massiliensis. The sequence continues at coordinate 1,068,904 of NZ_LT594621.1, read as the reverse complement.
ACTGGTTCTGCTACGAAGCCATCCGGCTGTGGGGCGTGAACATCGGCGTGGTGGACAAAATCCTTCTGAACTTCGACCGCACGGCGGGGCTGTTCCATTCCATTCTCTACACGAAGCTGTTTTCCGTCCTTTTGCTTGCCTTGTCCTGTCTGGGTACGAAGGGTGTCAAGGGTGAGAAAATCACTTGGGGGAGAATCTGGACAGCATTTGCCGTCGGGTTCGTGCTGTTTTTCCTGAACTGGTGGTTGCTGCCCCTGCCGCTGCCGCTTGAAGCGGTGACGGGACTGTATGTCCTTACCATTGGAACGGGCTATGTCTGCCTGTTGATGGGTGGTCTGTGGATGAGCCGCCTGTTGAAACACAATTTGATGGAGGATGTTTTCAACAACGAGAACGAGAGTTTCATGCAGGAAACGAGGCTTATCGAAAGCGAGTATTCGGTCAATCTGCCGACACGTTTCTATTACAGGAAACGCTGGAACAACGGTTGGATCAATGTAGTTAATCCCTTCCGTGCGTCCATCGTGTTGGGTACGCCGGGCAGCGGCAAGTCCTATGCCGTGGTAAACAATTTTATCAAGCAACAGATTGAAAAGGGCTTTAGTCAATACATCTACGATTTCAAGTATCCCGACCTATCTACTATTGCCTACAACCATTTGCTGAACCACCCGGACGGCTACAAGGTAAAGCCGAAGTTCTATGTGATCAACTTCGACGACCCGCGACGCTCTCATCGGTGCAATCCCATTCACCCGGATTTTATGGAAGATATTACGGATGCCTATGAGAGTGCCTACACAATAATGCTCAACCTCAATAAAACGTGGGTGCAAAAGCAGGGCGACTTCTTCGTGGAGTCACCTATCATTCTGTTTGCCAGTATTATCTGGTATCTCAAAATCTATCAGAACGGGAAGTTTTGCACGTTTCCCCATGCTATCGAGTTTCTGAACCGCCGTTACGAGGATATATTTCCGATACTGACCTCTTATCCGGAGCTGGAGAACTACCTTTCGCCGTTCATGGATGCGTGGCTTGGAGGGGCTGCGGAGCAGCTCATGGGTCAGATAGCGTCGGCAAAAATCCCGCTTTCGAGGATGATTTCACCGCAGCTCTACTGGGTGATGTCAGACAGCGAGTTTACGCTGGACATCAACAATCCCGAAGAGCCGAAAATCCTCTGCGTGGGTAACAATCCCGACCGTCAGAATATCTACGGTGCGGCACTCGGTCTGTATAATTCCCGTATCGTGAAGCTCATCAACAAGAAGGGGATGCTGAAGTCATCGGTCATCATCGACGAGTTGCCCACAATATACTTCAAAGGGTTGGACAATCTTATAGCTACCGCCCGAAGCAACAAGGTTGCCGTGTGTCTGGGCTTTCAGGATTTCAGCCAGTTAGTGCGTGACTACGGGGACAAAGAGGCGAAAGTGGTGATGAACACTGTCGGCAATATTTTCTCCGGTCAGGTGGTGGGGGAAACAGCCAAGACGCTCTCCGAGCGGTTCGGTAAGGTGTTGCAGAAACGGCAGTCCATCTCCATCAACCGGCAGGATGTTTCCACCTCCATCAACACGCAGATGGACGCGCTCATTCCACCGAGTAAGATTTCCGGGCTTACGCAGGGAATGTTTGTCGGTTCTGTATCCGACAACTTCAACGAGCGTATCGAGCAGAAGATTTTTCATTGCGAGATTGTGGTGGATGCCGAAAAGGTGAAACGGGAAGAAAGTGCCTACAAGAAAATTCCCGTCATTACAAACTTCACGGACGAGGACGGCAACGACCGCATGAAGGAAACGGTGCAGGCGAACTACCGGCGCATCAAGGAAGAGGTGAAGCAGATTGTGCAGGAGGAACTGGAGCGTATCAAAAACGATCCGGTGCTGTGTAAACTGCTACCAGATAATGAGACTGTCTAACAAGTCCCCAAAATTGAAAATTATCCCTATCGAAGTTTGAAGTGACCCCCAAAAGTTGGATACAATTTTTTTGGGGGGCACTTCAGTTCTGACGGGTAAAATCGTAAAATTCGGACTTGTTAGACAAATACTTACGCGGTTTCAACCTCAGGTACTGAATCTATCGAATTGACAAATTTAACCAATTGCGGATCTGAATCTTTTTGTATGAGGTTTCGGAGACTCTTTTTCAATTCATAAGCATCATCCCCTGCTGTATTTATTAAATCCATATAAAAATCTTTGTTTTGCAGAATCAATGAACGGCATGCCCCATCGGAAATTACAGGTTTCACTATTTTATCAATAACGTCTCCAGCTTGACTTTTCAAATTACCATGCGATCTAAGCCATGTTTCGAAAAATTGAAACTTTATTGCATTGATAGTCTTTTTACCGATGCAGAAATCATTTCTTATATCGGTAACTGTCGATTTAATTTTTCGTTTATCCAATCTTTCAACTATATTCTTGAAACAATTAGGGAAAGGATTCAAACTTTGAGTTCCAGAAGCAATATCCATCAGAATCTTTTTGCCAAATTCAGTCAAGTTATCTGGCAAGGATTTGATTTTAGCCAGTAAATGTTTTATTGCGACAAACCAATAATATGATGTATGTGCTGTTCTTTGGGCGTATAATGTATCAACACTTATTTCAGACAACGCTTCGAACGCTATTTTATTGATATGATCGGTCAGGACATTGCTTATTTTAGTGGTCAAATCGTAAAAAGATGCGTCAGGAATTACATCTTTAATATTGTTCTTAGTGATATACTTATCCAAATCGGTATTCCACTCTGCTAAATGCTCGATAAATACCTCATCCGTTACACCTATTCTGTTCTTAATATCTTCAAATTGGGGCAATATGTCTGAGAGCAATAATTTATAGCCAAGTTTATGATTTACCATGTATTGTAGTGTTTCATTTAATAGCGGTATATTCCATCCCACACTATTTACTAATAAGTCTCCATGATCCACATAATAGTCCATGAGTTCTGCAACATATTTTATATCTCCACCCTCTATTAAGGAAACGGAATGACCATGTGCCAATTGCATGGCGACTAAATCGTAATATCCAGACTCTTTAATGTTTCGGCCATCAGTTTCTAATTCAGAATGCAACTGATTTATGTAGGTTGAATCTAACGTTACAGGTAAAGGTCTTTCTTCGTCAGATGCCAATAAACGATAGGTTGTAAATATAGCCCCTATATTATCTTTATTTACATTCTGTTCATCAATGCAATTCGTGATCGCTTGCAAAAGCGTTGGAAACGTATAGGTAGAATTATCTTTTAACGTTTTTACAATATCTGCATGGTCGAAATTATCGGGTAGTAAGTTTGCCAAATAATTATCGAGCGCCTCCGAATTTGTTGCTACTTGATAATATTTATATGCTTTAGTTGTCGCGTTATCCCGATAGGCAGCATCTGTTGCATTTGCAGCTTGAATATAATCGATAAATGTATTTGGCTTGACTGTTTTTGCTTCAATCAATGACGTAAAATCGCACGCCAACTTATTTTGCGCAATAAACCTGTCTATTGCATCTAACGTTTTGAAATAGTCGCCGCCATTGAAGTCATTGAACCGAACTATCTTCTTATATAATTGAGCAATCACATGGTTTTGGCTTTCCGTGTCTAAATGCAACAGCAGTTCTTGGTATTCGACAGGGAACACCTGCTTCTCTATGGATTCTTTTAATTTCAATTGTGCTATTCTTTGCCATACACGCAGAATAACATCGCTCTTTCGAGTTAATTTATGCAAACAATGTATAATCTTATCGATAAGCGCATTGTCCATACATTGTATAACTTCTTCTAATACAGTGTCAAATTGTTTATTAGTCTCTGCATATTGATTTATGTCGTGGTCTTCTTCTCCGTTGATGCAGCCTTCAATATATTTTTTCAATGGAATTTGTCGAGCATCTTCAACATCGACACCATATACCAAAGCTGCAATTTCGCGTTGTGTTTGCAGATCATTGTTAATTATTGTTTGAATGCCATTCAGATAGTCGCCGGACAATATTTGTTCTACTGGATTTGCCAGAATATCCGTCTTCTTCAAACAGAACAATGCTATGTTTATCATCAAAATTTCGTTACACCACTCTTGTTTAAGAGCGACCATCTCATTGATATATGATATAATTTCCCTAACATTGGCATTAGGATTTACCAATCTGAATATCCGATTTATAGTTTCTTTCGCTTCATTTTCTGTTTCTCCAAATGCTTCAACAAACAGTTTGTTGAATATACTTCGATAGTCGGTAATAACAGGAGGAGCAACACGATAAACAATAGGGAAAGTTTTATTGATAAAATACTTGGTCAGTTGTTTCGTTTGTTCGTCGGTCTCATCTCCGAATGCACAAGCTAAATGTGTTTCATCGAAAGGAATAACAGCCCAAACATTTTCAAAACCGCTATCGGCGAAGAACGTATGGATAGAAGACCATAATTCTTTTACTTTTTCAGCGGGGAGACGATCCATGTTGTCAAAAACAAGGACTAATTTACGTTGTCCTTTTTCCTTGATAAAATCAGAAATGTCTTGCATCCATGTTTTGAACTCGTAAACCGTTGGTTCGTCTTCGCTCAAAGTCTCATAGCAAACGTCCTTTTCGACTTTATCTTGATAAATAGCTAACATATAACTCCATCCATATTTATGATCTTTGCTATATGCCCATTTCCAAACGCACAATGCAATAAGAACTGGCAGTGCAGCTATGATAATAGACAATAAAGAAAACCACCATGTTGTGGGTGTAGGTTTTACTGCATACGCAATAAATGTAAATATCGGAGTTAAAACTGCAACCAAAAATGCCGCAACCATACCATTACTGATAAGGGGATATTTTTCGGTTACGGTCTCCGTTTTACGGGCTAATAAATATTTCAGCTTTTCAGACCATGATACGGTTTTCGTACCTCCACCTTTGACTTTTATTGTTGCATTTCCAGATAGGATACCATCATCAATAAGTTTGCTTGTAAGCAATTCCAATATAGAGCGGCGTTGCAAGTCCTCTTGATGTCCCCATGCGTCATACTCAAAAAAGTAATAGTCGTCTGATAATTCACGTTCCAACATTTTAACCACGTTGGATTTTCCAGATCCCCAAATACCTTCGATGCCGATAATTCGAGGTAAAGTACATTCCTCATCCAATGAATCATTCTGACAAAAATGGCGAGCAATAGTTTTTGCCAACCTTTCTTGCGAACCTCCATCGAATTTGTCAATACCACACGGTTTATTTTGGATAAACCGCGGATATTGCTGTTTGGATTGTAGTTTTGTTTCCATATACGTAATTTATTGATTATACGAACTCCAAATAATTCTCCCGATTTACCACATGAAACTCGGCATAGGGATAGGCTTCTTGGAAGGCTTTCGGTGCGGCCGGCATTTTATTTCCCCACTTGAACTCCAAGGCGGTAAGACTGTCGGCACTCTCCTCAATCAGGTCGATTTCCTGTTTGTCGTAGGTGCGCCAGAAATAGAACTCCCTGTGCAGTCCCTCATTGAAGTTCGCTTTGCGCCGCTCTCCGATGATGTAGTTCTCCCACAGCGCACCGACATCCTGCCGAATGGCCAGCGGTGAGAAAGCCCCGATAATGGCATTGCGAATGCCGTTGTCGTAGAAGTACCACTTGCCAGCTTTTGTAACCTCCTTGCGTAGGTTACGCGAATAAGCCCCCAGACGATAGATAACGAAGACCTTTTCCAATAGGTCGAGGTATTTTTCAACGGTCGTCTTGCTCATGCCGAGTTGTTTACCTAACTCTTCGTAAGAAACTTCGCTGCCCAACTGAAAAGCTATCAATCGCAGTAGATCGCGCATCTTGCTCGAATTTTTTAAGCCGTCAATTGCTAAGATATCTTTAAGCAGGTATGCACCGACAATATCACGTAGGTAGTCTGTTTTACGTTCATAGTTCTCCATCATTACTACTTCGGGATAGGAACCGTAAATCAAGCGCGCTTCGAGGTTCTGGCGGGTTTCAAGTGCCGTTTCCGTCTGTGCGATTTCCCGTTGCGAGAATGGTGTAAGGAGAAATTGCGTACTGCGGCCGACCAACGGTTCACCAGTCTTATTCAGCAAATCGAATGACGAAGAACCACTTGCCAAGACACTTATTCCCGGTATTTCATCAACTATCAACTTCAGAATACTACCGATTTGTGGTATGTTCTGTGCCTCATCAATAGCCAGCAAATCAATACCATCCAATAAATGCCGATAATTGGCTATTGAGCGATTCTCCAATAGTGCTAATGTGTCGTAGTCTTCGCCGTTGAGCATCATCGTCCTACCTGAATAGTTGTCCACAATTTTACGCATCATTACCGTTTTACCAACACGGCGAGCACCAAAAATCAGTACTGCTTTATTGGGCGCGATTCGTGCTGTAATCTTCTCTTGAAGTATTCTATTTACTGTTTCCATACCTTATAAAATATAATGCAAAGATAATCATATTTTTTTAATTGGCGAATTTTACAAAAAAAACGGGCTATTAAATGGCGATTTTTACAACCACAATCTTATGGAAGTTGTTTCATTGTTTTTAGTAATGATATATGTTCATACTATGATGACTCAATAATTTACCAGACATACGTTTCTGAAATTTGTCCTTATAGGAATGAAAAACTCACATATATTGTGCTAATTAATATATAATTAAATGAAAATAAAAAGACAGGATACGAGTATTCCTGTCTTCTCATATGTAATGGATATTTTTTTATTTTCTCATCCGCTCCAACTCCTCATCACGCAACATTCTCTCGTTCAGTTTTTCCTGCATCCTGTCAATGAAATAGGTGCGGCTTTCGTTCTTCCGGCGTTTGATATCAGTGTAGAAGCGGTAGCAGTCTTTAGAATCAACCCCGAATATCTTATAGAGAAGTGGGGCGAGCTGTTTGAGCGGCATATTGCCGTTGTTGATGCAGCCCATCACGTCTATGCCGTAGATAAGTTCCACGAGGTCGATGGCATTGCCCGTCCATTGAAGAAGGCTGGCGGTGGTTTCTGTTGCGTTGTTGGCGGATATTAGTGGTGGCACTTGGGGCGTGGCAAGGAATTTCTGCATCTTTCTTACGAAAGACAGAGCCTTGCTGACGTAGGCGGCAATCTCTCTTTTTTCTTCTGACAGATTACGTACGGGATGGTGCTGCAACTCGATTTCGATGTAGGCAAGCGCGATGACGGTAAGGTTCATGTCCATGCCGCCGTTGCACAGTTCGATCACTTGGGTGGCGAAAGCCGTGTATGCCGTTTCCATATTGCAGTCGCCGGCTTCGTTTATCAGGCGGAAAAAGTCGGTTTCCGCCAGCAAGAAATAATTCATGGTTCTGTCAATTTTGAAAATTACACTTTGTTTTCTGCGTGCGCACATGAATATAATTGGCAAAAAACGCGGCAGAAAATAAAAAATCCAACACTCAATTTTACAAAGTGCTGGATTTCAGAGGTATAAAATTCAGTATTTTTTCACAAGGACAAATTATCTCCGACTTAAATTGTTTGTAATCGGAACATTTATTCTATTCCTGAAAATAGAAATGTATGCTTGCCGCACATTTTGGCTATCTTGCTTTTTTATCAAGGATATAGATAATGCGACATACACCGTTGGGATAGCTTTTCAAAGAGGAAAGCGTCCAGTGTTGCTCTGGCAGAGCCGACTTAAAAAAATGTCGTCCGCTTCCGGATATGAAAGGAACGGTGTATAGTATGATTTCATCCACAGCGTGCATCCGCAGCAGTCCGTTTATATAGTCTGCCGTGTCCGGTGTGGCTTCCGCGAGGTAACGGATGTTTGTGCAGTCTTTTCTCCATTCGTGCAGCATTGAAATGGAATAGTCCGGTGTCACACGGTAAAAGGCTTTCTTCCTGATTTCATCAAGACCGCAACGGTCAAGGCACAAATCCTGATGTGCTTTATCATATAACTCTGAAGAAAGACATCCGTCCATCGTCAGTACGGCGAGAATCTGAACTTTACCCATAATCGTTTCCTTTCGTTAGGCAAGGGTAAAAAAGTAGCGTGCAATTCACACTACCTTCAAGCGATGGCTCTGGTAAAGCCTTTACGGAGAGTACGTGAATGCACGCTATGCGTAAGCATAGCATAAGCATCACGCAATCGTCTCCGTAGTTCCAATTTACCAGATTTTCGCTTGAAACGCCTTGCGGTCTTATCCTATATGTTGGCGGCGAAAAGCTCCTGCCAATCGCCGTTTTTCTCAAATGTTATGCAAAGATAGCCAAATTCAGTGAATTACGGGCTATGATTGCTTGAATTTATATTTAAGTCCATACTCTTCAAGTTTGCTGTATAGTGTTGTCCTGCCTATGCCGAGCAGTTCTGCGGCGACACTCCGGTTGCCGTTTGCCTGTTTCAACGCACGCAATATCCGCTCCTTATCCTCCGCGTCATTGCGCAAGGCGAAGCTGACAGTAGAGGTCGGTTTCGTCACGGCAAGTTCCAGATGCTCTTTCATGACAACACCTTCCTGCGCCTGCAATACAGCACCCATAACTTTCTGCCGAAGTTCCCGCACGTTGCCCGGCCATGCGTGTGTCAGCAACGCTTTACGTGCTTCGGAACTGAACCCGCTCACGCTACACTCCAGCTCTCTGTTTGCCATATCACGGAAGAACTCTGCCAGCGGCATAATGTCTTCTTGACAGTCACGCAACGGAGGAACGGTTATCCCGAAGTCGTGCAGGCGGTACAGAAGATCCTGCCGAAAACGCTTTTCATTCACCGATACCTCCAAATCTTCATTGGTAGCAGCGATGATGCGGACATTGAAATTCCGGTCTGCCTTGTCTCCGACCGGGCGATACCGCCTCTCCTGTATGGCACGGAGCAACATCTGTTGGGTTTCCAACGCGAGGTTTCCTACCTCGTCCAGAAACAACGTGCCGCCTTCCGCCTCATGGAAATATCCTTTCTTGGCATTGTCCGCACCTGTAAATGCACCTTTGACGTGTCCGAAGAAAGCCGACGGTGCAAGCTCTTTGGAGAGTGAACCGCAGTCCACCGCCACAAATGGCTTGCCTGCACGTTTGCTCTTGTCATGCAACAGGTGGGCAATATGCTCCTTGCCCGTGCCGTTCTCACCAAATATCATCACGCTCATATCGGTGGCGGCTACCAGCCTTATGCGGTGCATGATTTTCTGAAAGGCGGAACCTTCACGGGCGAATATAGGCATACGGCGTTGTCCTGCCTGACGTTCTTTCAGTATGGAACGGATCAGGGGGACAAGTTTATCCTCCACAAGCTGTTTGGGAATATAGTCTATCGAGCCGAGTTTCATGCTTTCCACGGCGGTATTAACTTCGGCGTAGTCGGTCATAATGATGAAGGGCTGCATCTTTCCCTCCTTTCGCATCCAGCACAAAAGGTCTATGCCACTGCCGTCAGGCAGACGCAGGTCGGCAACCACGATATCATTATCTGTTGCCTGTTGCAGATGTTTCTTCGCGGTTGAGAGGTGGTAAGCCTTCATATTGCGGTAGCCCTCCCGTGACAGCATATTGCAGACATATTCGCAATACACGATGTTGTCTTCCACCACAATTATTTTTGTCTTATTCATCTTCGTATTTTCTCCTTTCCTCTTCTGCCAACCGTATTATTTCCACTCCCTTATCCAGCACGGCAGTCACGGCATGGCTTAACGCTTCACCATCCGGGAGAGCATCGCCACGAAGCAATCCGTAAAGTACATTCAGCGGTTGGTCGGCACGGAGCACCTCCCACGAACTGCGCAGGTGGTGGATCAGGGAATCCAGCTTTTGCAGGTCTTTTTCTTTTGCTGCATCCCGTACCGCCTGCATTTCCTTTTCTGTTTCAGTTATCAACTTTTCCAGCATGACGGCTTCATTGCCATAGGACAATAAGGCGGAAAAGTCCGGTTTCCCGTCCGGTGTCGCTTTTATGGCACACCTGTCGGAAACCTCCATCAGTTCCGATATGGAGAACGGTTTGAACAGGCATCCGGCAAAGCCTTTTGCCAATAGTTCCCCTTTGTTACAACTGCCCGAAGCGGTTGCCACAACCACCGGGATTGTTGGTGAATTGCCCACGTTGGACGAACGCAACAGTTCCAGCAATTCGAAACCGTTTATATCGGGCATATTCAAGTCTGTCAGCAACAGGCTGTATTCTTTCTGGCGTATCATTTCCATCAGTGCCGCAGCATCGGTGCAAGTGTCGCAGTGTATTCCTTCTTGGGAATACATCTCTTTCAGCATCAGAAGTAATACCTCATCATTGTCAATGGCGACAACATCATGGAATTTATTGTTATGATAAACAGGTGTATTGCTTGTATATCCAAGCTGTTCTTCAGCTTCCTGCATAGAAATTTCAACTGTGAAACGACTGCCTTTCCCTTTCTTGCTGTCTAAACGGATTGTTCCGCCAAGCATCGACACAATATTACGCATTATGGCAAGCCCAAGCCCGAAACCCTCCTTTGCGGCGGCATTTGATAGACGTTCAAACGCACCGAACGCTTGTTTCTGTTCCTCTTCTGTCATGCCTGTACCTGTATCTTCAACGACCAGTGTCAGAACTCCATTATCATATTCAGTAATCAAAGAAACACCGCCTTCTTCTGTGAACTTGACAGCGTTTGACAGCAGGTTATTCCCGATTTGTATTATTCGCTCTTTGTCGGTCAATACAATGGCATCGTGTCCAGTCTTCACGGACAAGGACAGCCCTTTGTTCACGGCAACAGGCATGAACTCCGTTTCAAGTGTGTGCGTGATTGCTGAAATCCGGCAGGGTGACAGACGGGGCTGTTCCTTGCCGTTGTCCAGGCGGAAGAAGTCAAGCAAAGTGTTAAGCATATCCCGCATACGGTCGGAGGATTGCAGTATGTTTTGGATATACTGCCCGGACTTATCCTCACACTGTTCTTTCCGTATCAGTCCGGCATAGCCTGTTATTGCTGTCAGCGGTGTGCGCAGTTCATGGGTGATAGTATGTACCGCCTTCTTCCTTGACGTTATCAGTGCCTCGTTCCGTTGTACGGATTGTTCCAGTTGCCTTATCAAATCAGTTGTCTTGTGCTTGTATTGTTTAATGCTTTTTGCATCACGATGTATGATGATGTAGGAAATTAACAACAATAGAAGAACGAATCCCATTAAACCGCCTACTTGCATAAATGACTTTTCACGCATGGCAACTATTTCGTTTTCCCGGCTTTGCAGTTCGGTTTGTACCTTTTCTTCTATTTGGCAAATCAATTCTTGCAGTTGTCTGTTAAGTTCTGCATTACGAGCTGCAAGGCTGTCGGCTTGTTCCGACAATTGGCGATCCTGCACTTTCTGTTCGCTGATTACGTTTCTATTGACCGAATGAAGGATAGTGGTTGATACTGCTGGAGTTACTTCCTTTTTTTTGCCGAATATGCCTAAGAAACCTTTTCGTTTTGGCTTTTTGGACTGTTCCTGCACACTTTTCTGTACAATAACCGGAATTTGATTGGCTATCTTCTTGTTAATAGATTGTTGTTCATCCATTAACCGGACTATCTGGAACATCTGTCGTTCCTTATCCTCTAAAAGACTGCGCACACTATCGATGCGCTCTGCTGGATAGGTGGCCTTGAAACGGCAGAGCATACTGTCCATTGCCATACGCCGTGCATGGTAATGCTCGATATCTTTATCGTTCCATTCCAGTATTGTTTCACCCAATAGAGAAAATTTTATCATTTGAATATTGATATTGTTTATTTCTTTTCGGAGCTCGTCTATTTTTTTATTGCCAAGTTCTAATGCTTCTATCTCCTGCCATTCATAGAGGCTATTATATGCCATACATCCGATAAGAATGGAGATAAGTATATATCCCAACCGTATTGCCTTATAGAAATTTCCTGACCGCTCCATTATTTTAATGACATTGATTTTTGGAACATGAATAAAAGTTTATCTTTTTCGTTCATGCGGATATTATCAGAATAACCGTCTTTTGTTATTTGATACCCACATGGCTTAACCATAAAAATGCCTAAGCCCTTAGTGTACGAACTTACTTCTGAGGCATAGTCTTTACTTGTATTTAATGGAACTTTCCCTTTAATATGACACCACTCATTATTACAACTGATGTCTTCAATCTCAGACATCAGTTTTTGCAAATCTGTAATAGCTTTGGAACTCGCTACTTGGGGTATCTGCAACTCAAAACAGAGCATCGGTTCGAGAATGTCCACACCTGACTGTTGCAAAGCCAGCCTGAAGACATAAGGGGTCAGCTGTCTGAAATCAGCAGGTGTACTTACCGGGCTATAATACTCGGCTTGAGTAAAAGTTACTTTCAGATCTGTCACTTCCCATCCATGTAAACCAGATTGGCAAGACATACGAATCCCTTCAAAAACGGCATTTTGAAAAGAATGGTTCAGATAACCATAGGAGATGTCACTTTCGATTTGCAACCCTGCCCCTAACGGTAAGGGTTCAAGAGTCAGCCCTATTGTGGCCCAGTAAGGGTTGGGTGGTACTTCGATCTGAATAATCTTATTGACCTTTTTTATAGGTCGTTCTTTGTAGATAGTCTTGATCTCATCAAAATGGACCTTTACGGAAAATCGTTCTTCCAGCAATGTCTGTATGATTTCCTTTTGGGTCAAACCATATAACGAGATTTCCAATTCATCACTATATGAGTTTATGGAAAAGGACAAAGACGGGTCTTCAATCCACAATGTATTCAGAGCGGATATCACCTTGCTTCTCTCTTCGGGCTTATTTGGCCGGACGGAGGATTTGAGAGCGGGATGCTGATGAGATAATCCTTGAATCAAACAAGGTTTAGCACCTAAATAATCTCCGATTCGAAAATCTTCTATATCTTCTACAATCGCGATATCATTGGCACCCACTTCATCAACATTTATCTCTCTGCCCTGATAAATAGTCTTTAGATTTTTAATCTTGATGAATTTTTCCGAATCGTTGATTCTTACAACGTCTCGAAGTCTCAGACTTCCGTCAATTATTTTAAGAAAACTTCTTTTATGCCCTTTGGGGTCATGCTCTATCTTATAGAGATAAGCTGAAAGTCTGTTTGAGACTGATGCCGGAGGAAGTATAAAAGAAGAAATGGCGTCCAACAACTCATTGATACCGATATTGAACATTGCTGATCCATGTAGCACCGGATAGACTTTGGCTTTTGCCACAAGAGCGATTATCGTATTCCAATAATCAGCCGGTGAAATTTCGCTATCCGCCAAATATCGTTCTAATATATCGTCGTCATGGTTGCATACAAATTCTTTGTATTCTTCCTTTATATATGTTTGGGAGCAAACCGGATAAACCGATCCATCGACAACAGTTTGCATAAACAGGACATCTTGCGACAGATTTGTTTTTATATCCATATACAAACGCTCCAAATTCACACCGGCACGGTCAATCTTATTGATAAATATAATTGTCGGGATTTGCAGCTTTTGTAAAGTACTGAACAGCAACTTTGTCTGCGCTTGTATGCCTTCCTTTGCGGATAAGATGAGGACTGCTCCATCAAGCATTTTGAATGTCCGCTCCACTTCCGCAATAAAATCCATGTGTCCCGGAGTGTCAATGATATTGCATTTCACTCCATTCCAGATAATAGATGTCGTAGAAGCCCGGACAGTAATTCCTCTACGTTTCTCTATATCCATAGAGTCCGTTATGGTGTCACCATTATCCACACGGCCGCACTTTTCCGTTGCTCCACTGGCAAACAGCAGATTCTCGGTTACGGAAGTTTTTCCTGCATCAATGTGAGCAAGAATTCCTAAATTTATAATATTCATTTGGATTAAGCAATAATATACTACAGTAGATGCATTGTCGAAACGCACCTTTTAATACCTCCTCGTAGCATATGAGAACTACAGGATTACTAACTCGTATTAATATGTATATTATTACTGCCGCATAACGATTACAAAATTACACAAAAAAATATATCTAACAAAAGTGGGAGGATTTTTTAACTTTTTACCATAGACATTTTATTAGGGAAGCGTAGGTTCAACTGGCAAGTACAAATAAGTAGAAATGTTTGAACAACACCGTTTTAGGAAGTTGAAAAATCAAGTTTCTCTCTCGGTATAGCGTTTATTTTGGCCAATATCTTCTTTAGTTTAGCATTTGTGTATTTCCCATTCGTGTTCTATTTAGCTCCTTATTATGAGTATGTAGCAAGTTACTTATCAAATTCAGCCTCTTTGAGGGTCAAATATGGTTTTGCAAATGGTGACTGACAAGACATAAACAAGGTCAGCAGGAATTTTTTACATAAATGGACATGAATGTATATAACCTAAAATAAGAATAAATTTTAATAAGGGCTGCCCAAAAAGAAAAAAATGCAGTTGCCATCCTATAGATACTTGCAGAAAGGATAAAATTTACTTTTAGACCTTTTGGGATAGCCCTTATTAATACTTCAGATAAAATTCCTTAGGTTATATTTTCAATCCTTTGGACCGGGTTTCCTCCTTGGCATACAGTCCCGGACGCCCGATTATGACATGGTTGGCAACGATACTATCCGCCGGACTGCGTATCTGCGGCGGTGCATTTTCGGGATATTGCGCCTGCCTGTTCCTCACATCTTCCGCTTCCGGCTTGAGCTGTTGCCCTTCATTCTCCTTTTCTGCGACTTCGGGCGTGGGTGGCGCAAGCTCCAGCTGAATTTTTCGGTCAAGGGCGGCAAGTTCGGACTTCAACTGCTTCAGCTCGTCCTCCTTCTTCCACACCTTACCCGCTATCTCCTGTAACTGCGGTATCTCCATCTCCAGCACCTCGTTCTTCGCCTTGTACTGGTCGATGATGGAGGGTATCCTCTCCATCGCGTTGAGGAAGTTGCGGGCGGCGGCCAACGGGTCAGCCATCGCCAGATGCCCGTTGTTGTAGGTGTACTTGTAGTTCCCCTCGACCACGAAGCGGTTGTCGGTGAACTCCAATCCCTCTTTGAGTATCCTTTCGCTCACCACCTTTATCGGAAAACCGTAAAGTTCACCGACCTGCGTGTACAACCCTCCGGTCGTGGCATTCTTGGCTATCTCCTGCAAACGCTTTCCGATGACCTTCTCATCGGCGGAATCCACTCCGTCCACCTTTATTATATTAAGGCGGTTGCCCTCCTTGTCGGTCTGCACCACCGACAGGAAGCGGTTCCAGTCCTCCGTCATGGCATCTATGAAAGCCGTGTTGTTGCGCAACTCGCCGGTCTTTGACTCCAGCTTGAACTCCGAATCACGCTTGCCCTTGTTGAACGACTTGCGTTCCCCTTCGAGCGATGCGATCCGCTTTTCCAGTTTCGCCTTGTCCAACAGGTCGGTATTGCCGGAGAGCAACGCCATGTATTCCGAGAAATTCATGCCCGATTTTTCGTCCATTGCCCCCTCGTCGATGGTACGCGCACCCATCGCACCGCTTTTGAGCTGGCTTATGAAAGTCTGCTTGCAGTGCAGGAGGTTGAACTTGTAGCTGTCCAGTGACTTCTCCACCGCGTAGATGATTACATCCACGTTGTTCCCGGCGAAATGTTTGGCAATCTCATTACCTGCCCTAACTCCGCGTCCGTCACGCTGTTGCAAGTCGGACGGTCGCCACGGCGTATCGAGATGATGGATAGCCACACACCGTTTCTGGGCGTTCACACCCGTTCCGAGCATAGAGGTAGAGCCGAACAGCACACGCACCGTCCCGGCGTTCATGGCGTCTATCACCGCCTTCCGCGCCTTGTCGGTCTTGCACTCCTGAATGAAGCGCACCTCGCTTGGCGGTATACCGTAGTCCTCCGTCAGTTTGCGCTTGATTTCCGAATAGACGTTCCACCCGTCGCCCGGCTGGTATGTCCCCAAATCAGAGAAAACGAACTGCGTGCCTTTCTGGGCGTCGTATTTTTGATAATACTCCGCGATCATCTTGGCACAGTGACTCGCTTTGTTGTCGGGATGATCTTCGTAATTCGGGTCTATCATGCGCATGTCGAGTGCCATTTTCCGGGCATAGTCCGTGGCGATGAGCATCTTCGCCTTTTCTTCCGTTTCCGAAAGCGGCAGCCTGCCCAACAAGGTGGCATCGCCCGTCTTGGCGAACTGCATCAGTTTCTGTATGAAGTCCTCCTGTTCCGGCGTGGGCGGTATATGGTGCAGTATCTCGTTCTTGGCAGGACGGTCAACGCCCACATCCTCCGCCGTGCGGTAGTCCGTGATTTCATTATAGAAGGCGGCAAGCTCCGGCACTTTGATGAAGTAGCGGAAACGCTCCTTCTGGACCACATTGTTCGTCACGTTAAATTCAAAATCCGTCGTCTTCTTGGCAAATATCGCCGCCCAAGCGTCGAAACACCTTATGTCCTGCCGTTCCAGCTCCTTCGGGCGCAGGTACTTGAACAGCAGGTACAATTCAGTCAGTGAGTTGCTGATAGTCGTGCCGGAGAGGAAGGTCGCACCCAAGTCTTTTCCTGTGCGCTCCTGTATGGTGCGTATGGCAAAGAGCATGTTAAGTGCCTTCTGGCTTCCCTCGCTGTTTCCCAATCCCGCCACACGGTCGTGGCGCGTGTTGAAAGTCAGATTCTTGAACTGGTGGCTCTCATCTATGAAGATGTGGTCGATGCCCATCTGCTTGAAATCCACCACGTCGTCCGTGCGTGACTTTATGGCGTGTTCCACCTTCTCCAGCTTCGCTTCAAGGTTGTGCTTGCGCTTCTCCAATCCTTTCAGCATCGCCCGCGACACGTTCTTTCCCTGCTGCCGTAGCACTTCGAGGTTTTCCTCCACCGTGTCAAGCTCTGCTTGCAGGATGCGCTGCTGCAATTCCGGCGACTGCGGTATCTTGCCGAACTGGTCGTGCGACATGATGACGCAATCGTAGTCGTTGTTCTTTATATTATTGAAGAAGCGCACACGGTTGGCGGTCGAAAAGTCCTTCTCCGAAGCGTACAGAATACGTGCGTTGGGATATGCCGCCTGATAGGTGGCTGCAATCTCCGCAACGTTGGCTTTCAGCCCGATAATCATCGGCTTGTGTGCCAAATTCAGACGCTTCATCTCATGCGCGGCGATGCACATTATCAGCGTCTTACCGGTTCCCACCTCGTGGTCGCAAATTCCGCCGCCGTTCTGTTTCAACATCCAGACGCAATCCATCTGTGAGGGATAGACGCTCTTGATACCCCGGCTTGCCAGCCCTTTCAGGTTGAGGTCGGGAAAGGTCTGATGGGAGCCGTCGTAGCGCGGGCGCACGAAACAGTTGAACTTGCGGTTATACATCGTCACAAGCCGCTCCTTGAACTGCGGCGACTGCTCTTCGAGCCATTCGGAGAAGCCGTTTCGTATCTCGTCAATCTTGGCGTTGGCGAGTTGTATTCCCTCGCTGTCGCGCATCTTGATGTCGTTGCCATGCTCGTCCTTGCCGATGGACTTCATCATGTCAGGGCAGGTGTTGTGCAGGGCGTGTTTTAGGAGGTGCATACCGTCATAGTTCCGGTAATACCCCTTCACCAGAAACTCGTCCGTGATTTTCATGGTGCGGTAGCCGCACACCACCGAAAACTCGTCCATGCTTGCGGAATAGGCGATTTTCACCTCCGTGTCGAACAGCCGGCTCATGTAGGCGGCATAGACACCCGTCGGAATCCAGCGTTCCCCGAAATTGAAGTCCAGATCCTCGAAGGCGATGCGCTGCGGCTCGGCATCTTTCAGAGCCTCCAACGCCTGCTTCACCTCCGGCATACGCTCATTTTCGGGATTGTCACCCATCCATGCCTCTATGCGTTCCGCTTTCTCTATGACATTTCCGGCGATGAAACGGTCTTTGATTTCGTAACCGGTCACGAGCGGATTGTAGTAGATGCGCCCTTGCAGGGCAGTGAGCAAATCCTCCGCCGTGCTGTCGGTTATCTCCCGCATATAGTCGAGATTGACCGTACCATATTTGTTGAGCGACGCAGACAGGGCTTCTTCGGGAGAGCCTACGTTGGCATGGCTCTCCACCGCGAAGGAAACAGGATGCTCGAAGATGTCCGCCTTGACGAACTTTCCGTTTTCCATCCGTTCCAGCGAAAGGATGTCGCGCCCGCCCGCATCCATCATCACTAACTTCACGTTCTGCTTGGCGTTGAGGTTGCCGTAGCGCATGACAAACTCATCGTAACAGGTATTCAGATGCTCTCGCCACGGAACATTTGCCTCGCGCCGGAGCGATTCATAACGGTACAGACGCTCGTAGGCGTCACGCAGCGACACATACAACAACGCCTTTTCCTTCTGGTATCCTTTCAGGTCGAGCGGCTGGAATGTCGCCCCGTATGGCGTGATGTCTTTCAGGTAGCCGATGTTATGACGCCCCCGGTCAGCCACCAGCGACCCTTCGCGCAGGTGCATCTCCGGCGTGCGGTGGTAGGCACGCGGAGAAAGGTCCACGACTTCCTCCTTCGGCTTTTCCGCTTCGATGTCGGGGAAAAGGAAAGTCCCCACCGCTTCCGATGGGGTATCTGTAACGGCAGGTGCGGCGACTGCCTCCGGCTGTGTTTCCTCCTGTCGTGGCTGCTCACGGGAAGTTTCCGGCACGGCTTTCACTTCCGTCTTTTCCGCCACTTGTTTCTCGTTATGCTGCCTTGCCAGTTCCCGAAGTTCTTTCCTACGCTCCGGCGTCAAACCCATCATCATTTCATAGAAACCGTTGATGGGAGGATTGGTATCCCAGTCCAGTGTGGCATAGATGTCGTCCGGGTCGGCAGGCTTGGCGGTGTTCTCCGCTTTCACCTCCTTATTCTCCATTGCGGGTTTTGCAGTTGGAGCTGTCGGTGTAACCGTGACTTTCGGTTTGGGCGGAGTGGACTTTGCCGTAACTGCCTTTTTCACCGTCTTTTTCTTTTTGGAGGTTTTCGGTTGGCTGACCTCTTCCGTCATCCCCCAGAGGTCAAGCAGGGTGAGCTGCACGCCTGCGGAATATTGCGGGCGCGGTTCTATCTCCGGCTTTTCATCTGCGGGTTGCGGCTTTTCTGTCGGAGTTTCCACCGTCTGCGCCGAGGATACTGTTTCCAATTTTATGGCAGGACGCTCTACTTTATTTTGAACGGCAACTTTTTCTTCCGTTCCTGCCTGCCGGATTGAACCCGAATACAAGCGCATGGCAAGCCTGTAATGGAAATCCTCGTCGAGCATACGGCGCAAATCCCCGGCGATGCCTGCTGCCTTGCCCTCGTGCAGATAAACCATAGCGGGCTTCCCGTAGGGGTCTGTGTCAAGTTTCGCCATCGTATGCACGATGCGTTCCGGGTGGTGGATGAAATAGGCGTTGTCGGTCAGGGCGGTTTTCGTGTCCGTCTGTATCACGGTCATCAGCCGCTCGTCCTGCGACATTTCCTTCTTGCTGAGGTTCTTTTGCAGGACAATCAGGTCACTGCCCACCTCCGTGCCCGCGTTGTCCGTGAACAGGTTGTTGGGCAGGCGTATCGCGGATACCAGATTGGCCTGACTGAACAGCTCGTTACGCACGGAGGTCTTGGTGCTATTCAATACCCCTTGCGAGGTGATGAACGCCACGATACCGCCGTCACGCACGGCATCCAGTCCTTTGAGAAAGAAATAGTTGTGGATGGTTTTCTGGGCGGAGCGTCTGCCGAAAGAGTCGCTCCGCTGAAACTCCGCGTCGAACACGGCAATGTCACCGAACGGAATGTTGGACACCGCCAAGTCGAAATAATTGTTGAACGGTCTTTCGATTTTCTCAAAACCGCAGGTGCGCATTTTCTGGTCGGGATAGAGATGCCTCAAGATTGTACCCGTGAGCAGATCCTTCTCGAAAGCCATCACATCCGCATTGGGGCTGTGCCGCAGCATGGAATCCACGAACACGCCGACACCTGCCGACGGTTCGAGCATACGGGCGGGGCGGACGCTGTAATCTGCCAGCACGTCCGCGATGGTGTCGGTTATCTCTTTGGGGGTGTAGAAAGCGGTCAGCACGGACGCTTTCAGCGAATCCACAAACCGCTTGTACTCTGTTTCGTCCTTGCTGTTCTCACGGATAAGCCTGTGCAGCTCCACCGTCGGGGCGAACAGTTCGAGGTCGGATTTCGCCCACCGGACGGCATCCGTCAGTTCCTTTGCAGGGTTGAGGATACATTTCAGACCGCCGAAACCGCAGTACCTTTGAAGTATGGCACGCTCTTCGGTTGTCGCTGTCCTATTTTCCCTGTCAAGGATGAATGCCGTCCGTATCGCCTCGATGTTGTCCCGCAGTTTCTGTTTGCGGTTAAACGCCATATTCGTCTAAGTAAAGGACGGTTGCTCCCGTCAGCTCCGTGTAGAGCAGGTCGTAATCGGAAGACAGGGCGAAATTGTCATCCGAGAGGTCATAGACGGAGAACACGTTGCCGACAAGCGGCAGCAGTTTCAGGACAAAGGCTTCACGCTTCTCTTCCGGCACTTCATCGGCAAACTCGTTTTCCACGACTTCGCGGAGGATGGCGTAACGGGAATAATGCAGCCCGCGCAGCAGCGTGTCCATCGCCAGTTCCTGCGCACCATCGGCGGGATAGCCTTCAAGCCGTGCCCTCTCATACGTTTCGGCGGCACGGTCGGCCCGTTCCCGTATGAAAGCGGTGTCGTCAGCCTGTTCAAACTTGTTCGTGCGGAGATAGTCCAGCAGGTACAGACCGTAATAGGAAAAGTCGGTCTGACCCTCGTTTTTCTTCTTGTTGTTCATTACTTTGGATTTAGCGGATTGATAATTAACGGGATAATCGGTTGGAAAAAGGAAGAAAAAGGCACTCGGTATCCCTCCGAGTGCCACCACTAAATCCAAAGTATGAGTGTAATCCGGTATCGAAGAACAATTCATTACTCTGAACAAGTGGCAAAGTTAATACTATTTCTTCCGTCCTGAAAATTTCTTGTCCTTTTTAGCCTCCGGGAACACAAAAGTCGTGTTATATTCCCCGTCAAAGGCGACAACAGCATCGAAACTCTTGCCCTGTTTGCTCTTGAACCCTTTGAGCAGCTTGGTATGCCCTTCGGTGAGCAGGTCTTTGATTTCATCGTCGGACAGGGTGCGTCCCGCTTTCAGCCGGAACACGGGCAGTCCGCACTCCGTGTTGTCGCAGCGTACCACCTTGCCGTAGAACCGCATCCTGCCCGTGCCACACTTGGGACACGCGCAGCCGGAGTCACGGCTGCCGAAGAGCTTGTCGCACGAGATCAGTTCGGAGGTTATCTCACGTGTGTACGCCTCTATCTCCTTGCGGAAGGTGTCGTCGGACAGTTCCCCGCGCTCGATACGCGCCAGCTCCTTTTCCCATTCGCCCGTCATGGCAACATCGGCGATGCGCATCGTCTTGACGACGGAATTGAGGGCAAGTCCTTTTTCGGTGGGAACAAGCGACTTCTTGCAGCGTTCCATGTAACCGCGCTTGAAAAGCGTTTCGATGATGGAGGCGCGTGTGGCGGGAGTACCGATGCCACAGTCCTTCATCGCCTGCCGCAGTGCGTCGTCCTCAATTTCCTTGCCCGCCGTTTCCATTGCCGAGAGCAGGGTGGCTTCGGTATGCAGCGGCTTGGGTTTGGTCTTTCCTTCGGTAATGGACGAGCCTTTCGGTGTCAGCGTGTCGCCTTCCTGCCAGCCGGGGATGGTAATTTCCTCTTTTTCCTCGCCATAGACGGCACGCCATCCGGTTTGCTTCACGACGCTGCCTTTTACGGTAAACTCCACTCCGGCACATTCCGCCGTGACAGTGGTCACATCCTTGACGCATTTCTCAGAGAATGCCTCGACCATGCGCCCGGCAATCATCTGATAGATGGTATTGTCCTCTTTGGAGAGGAAGAGCGGTTTCTCACCCGTGACGAGCAGGGCATGGTGGTCTGTCACCTTGCCGTCGTCCACGCTGCGGCGTGTCGGGGCGGCTTTTGCCCGCACCTTGTCTTTCCATTCGGGCTGTGTGCCGATGAAAGCGAGCAGTTTGGGAATTTCGGCAAACACGTCTTCGGGGATGTAGCGGCTTCCCGTTCTCGGATAGGTTATCAACTTCTTTTCGTAGAGTTTCTGCGCGATTTCAAGCGTCTGTTCCGCCGTGAAGCCGTGCTTGGCGTTGGCTTCTTTCTGGAGCGTGGTCAGGTCGTAGAGCAAGGGAGTTTCCTCCGTCTTCTCCTTGCGCTCGGCTTTCGTGACAGTGGCGCAACCTGCCGCCTTTACCTTATTATATAGTTCCATCGCCGGTTCTTTCTCTTTCCATTTCTCGGAGGATGAGAATTTCACGACTTCGCCGTCGCAACCGTCCGTTGCGATATGGAGCTGCCAGAATGCTTCGGACGTAAAGCGGCGGTTCTCCCAGTAGCGTTCACATACCATAGCCAACGTTGGTGTCTGCACCCGCCCCACGGAATACGTGCCGTGTCCGGCGGCGATGGATAACGCCTGTGTGCCGTTGATGCCCACGAGCCAGTCGGATTCGCTCCGCGCTTTGGCGGCGAGGTAGAGGTTGTCGTATTTGCTGCCGTCTTCGAGTTTCCGCAGTCCCTCGCGGATAGCTTTGTCGGTGAGAGAGCTGATCCACAGGCGCACGAAAGGAGTGGTGCAACCCGTATAGTGGTAGAGGTAGCGGAAGATAAGCTCTCCCTCGCGTCCGGCATCGGTCGCCACGATGATATGTTCGCTTGTGTCGAACAGTCTTTTGATGACTTTTATCTGCGACACCACGCCGCTGTCGGGCTTGTAACCTTTCTCCGTCCTGACCTGACGGGGGACGAGCGTGAATGTGTCGGGAATAATCGGGAGGTTGTCACGGACAAATCCGCGCACGCCGTAGCCGTCGGGCATGGCAAGCTGAACGAGGTGTCCGAATGCCCATGTCACGGCATAACCGCCTCCCTCGAAATATCCTTCCTCTCTCTTTGTCGCGCCCACGATGCGGGCGATTTCACGTGCCACGGAGGGCTTTTCTGCAATGATTGTCTTCATGTCTTCTTCTTTTTTGTTGATACTTTGGATTTTATTTTGGATTCAGTGGCGGACACGGGATTACATTTTCATGCCCTTGCCCGTTTTCTTCTGCGGCTTCTCCTGCTGCTGTTGCTGGCGGGCGTCCTTCGGGTTGGTCTGACCTTTCTGCAACGGCTCTCTCAGATTCTTTGTAGCCTCGTTGGTCTTGCCATCGTTGTTCACCGCCACCTGCGTGCGGCTCTCGTTGGACGGAGCAACCTGCTGTGCATTGTCAGGGTTCGTGTCGTAGCGGTACGGGCGTCCCTTCTCCGGGTTGAACTTGATATACATCGTGGCATGGAAGCCCTGCTTGTCGGTCACGTTCTCCAGCTTCACGGCTTTACCCGCCACATAGTCGGCTTTCTGCTGGTCGGTGAAGCTCACGCCGCTCCATTTGCTGATGGGGCGGATGCTGCCGTCCTCGTTCGTCCACGTGTTGCGGCGTTGCTCCTTCTTGGTCTGTGCGGCATTTTCCCCGCCCTGCGCCTGACTTTTCGATGTGTCGCCTTTGGTTTCCTGTGTCTGTGCGGTACGGGGCGACTTGCCGGTTCCCGGCACGAACTCCACGCCGCGCTGCTCCACGTTCACTTGCAGGGTGGTGACGAACTTTCTGCCGTCGTTGCGCTCGATGAGCTTGTCGCGTACGGGCAGTCCGGCGCGGAGCATGTCCCGCTCCTGCGTGGTGATTTCCGTCTTGCCGATGCGCTCCGGGATGCGCACCCTGCTTGCCGGAATGTCCGTGATTTCATTCGTCTTGCGGTCGATGCTGATGTAGGAGGGGATGATCTCGCCCGTTTCCCTGTCCACAATGTCCACGACCCTACCGAGATTGCCCGTTTCGCGGAGGTTCTTCCGGTCATTGTCGGAGAATTTGTGTTCCTTGTACTCATCCAGCTTCTGCTCCTTGCGGATGAAGTGCGGCACGAGGCTGATGTTTCCCTCACCGTCCTTCTTGAAGGAGAGGCGGGCGTCCAGCTCGAATGATTCGCCGCCGAAGGTCGGTTTGACCTTTACCAAGTCGGACTTGCCATAGTTGAGCATCTTCGTAAGGTCGCCGGACTTTTCAAGGTTGTCCCGCTTTACGCCCCATCTGTCCTCCAGCTCCTGCCAGTTGATTTTACTCTCGTCGATGGGCTGGTAGCCACGTTTGCCCTGCATCTGTTCGGATTTGTCCTGTTGCTGTTCTTTCCGTTGTTCCATGTTCTCCTGTTTTTGAGGTTCTTGTTTCTCTGTCTGTTGTGCTGCCATCTCTTCCTGCACCTTCTTCTCATAGTCGGAGGTGTCCACCTTGTGAGGGGCGAGCAGCTCCTTGTTCGCTTCGGGGTCTTTCAGCAGTTGCTTCATCACCTCTAAGAGATTTTCAGCTTGGTCTGCCGCAATGCGGTAGAAACCGAAGCGGCTGGGTTCCTTGCACTGCCGGAAGAAGTTCTTGAAGAAGTTGTCCAGCACGTCGCCATGTCGGTCGAATTGCAGGAAACTCTGCGCGTTCTCCGCTTTTGCGGGGGTGCGCTTGGGTGTGCCGTCCGCGTTCAGCCCGGCTACCACGCTGATCTCGCCTGTCTTCTCGTCACGGACTACCAGCACGTCCTTTTCGTCTTTTTTCTTTGCCATCTGAAAAATGTTTTAATGGGTTATTTATGAAAGAAATTATGGATACGAGCCTTGTAGAAGGCTATATCTTCCTTTTTGAAGTCCTTGATATGGTTGGAAAGGAATGTCAGCACGTCCTCCTCGCTGTAATAGGTCTTCTTGCCCAGCGTCTTGTAGGGCAATGCGCCTACGCTGCGGTAGCGTTGGAGGGTGCGTTTGCTTATCTGGAGCAACATGCACAAATCCTGATTGTCGAAAAGGCGGATGCTTTCCGTGATAGTGGGCTGTTTCCCCTCAGCCTTCATCGCCAGCAGCAGTTCGTCCTGACGGTCGAGCCGTTCCATCAGCTTCTGCATCCAGCCCTCGAAGTTGTTTCGTGTGAGCAGTTCCATGACCTATGTCCTCCTTCCTTTTGGTTTGCCGCCCGTGCGCAGCGTGTGGTTGTGGAACAGGGTGTCTATTGTCCCTTCCTCGTTCCTTACTGTGTTGTCCTCCAATAGCCGCAGTATCTCGGAAAGGCGGTAGCGGCAGCTTCCGCGTACCACCACATACTCGATACGGTGGTCGGTGCGCATACGCTGCATGGTGCGCTTGCTCACGTTGAGCATCTTCGCCGCCTGTGCCGTGTCAAGCAGCTTGTCTTCGGTTTCCCGCTTCCGTTTCTTCTCGTCCCTTGCCTCGCGGATGTACCCTGCGATGTTCGCAATCTGCGCCATCATCTCCTTGTAGGCGGAACTTTCCATTGTTATCACTTTCATGTTCAGTCCTTTCTTTTTGTTTCTGCGACAAAATTCGGCAATAAACAAAAGGGGCTTTAACAACTCACTACGTGACTCACGTAAGATTTTTGCGGAAGATGGCTCCGTAACCCGGTCAAACGGCGCAACAGGCAGCCTTTCAGCGGAAAACGATACGTCTTGTATGCCGTTTCGTTACCTTTGCGGCAAACTCTAAATGACATGAATATGGAAATAGTATCTATCGAGAAAAAGACTTTCGAGATGATGGTGGCGGCATTCGGCGCACTCTCGGAGAAGGTCGCCGCCCTGAGGCGCAAAAGCGACACGGGGCGCATGGAAAGATGGCTCACGGGCGAGGAGGTCTGCGGGCAGTTGAGAATAAGCCCGCGCACGTTGCAGACGCTGCGTGACAGGCGGCTTATCGGCTACTCGCAGATAAACCGCAGGTTCTATTACAAGCCAGAGGAGGTGAAGCGGCTGATACCGCTTGTCGGCACGCTCTATCCGCACGGCAGATGATTTGATTTATTCACCCACTGAATCCGAAGTTATGATGAACGAGAACAACGATGTTTTTACGATGGAAGACGAGCCGATAGCCTCTGTGGTGCAGGATATGCGCAAAGGCTCGAAATGGCTGTCCGCATTTCTGGAAAGCTACCGTCCTCCGCTGGACGGGGAACGTTACCTGACGGACGGCGAGGTGTCGGAACTGCTCCGTGTGAGCCGGCGCACCTTGCAGGAATACCGCAACAACCGCGTGTTGCCCTTCATACTTTTGGGAGGGAAGGTGCTTTACCCGGAAACGGGGCTGCGCGGGGTACTGGAAGCGAACTACCGCAAGCCGCTGGAGTGAGGCGGTTTCATGAAAAAGTAAACGGGTGACACCTTTTGTGGTGCTACCCGTTTACTTGTCTTATGGGGTATGTGCAATCAGCAATACCCGGCTTTTCCGTTCTGTATGAACATCACGTATGTCTGCCGTTTCTCTTGTGAGAGTGCCTTTCCCACCAGCCATGTGCGGAACAGGTGGGTGTTGTAGGTATTCACCCTGAAAGCGACCGGGATGATGATTTCAAGGGCGTACACGTCCGCGTGCAGCCCGTTTTCAAGCTGCATGTAGCGGCACACCTCGTAGTCGTTCAGCACGTCCGACTTGCGGACGGCTCTGATGGCGGCGTTCACTGCCGGGACGGTCGTATGGAACAATCCGGCTATTTCGGTGGCGGTCATCCACACGTCGTTACCGGTTACGCTGACTGCCTTGTCCTCGATGATGATTGTGTCACGTTTCATGGCTTTTCTTTTTAGATGGTGCAACCTGCAAATTCCTCGACGCCGTTCAATCTTGCGGCAAGGTTCTCCATGTCCTGATTGAGCTTCTCTTTGGTTATCTTTGCGTAAATCTGCGTCGTCTTTATGCTCTTGTGTCCGAGCATGGAGCTGACCGTTTCGATGGGAACACCGTTGGAGAGGAATATCGTCGTGGCTGCCGTGTGGCGGCTCTGATGCCACGTGATATGCTTGGTGATGCCGCAACGCTTGGCGACGGCACGGATACCGGCAAGGCACGTGTTATAATGCGGAACGGGAAATATCCTGCCGTCCCCGCACAGTCCCCGGTATTTGCCGATTATGCGGTTGGCGATGTCGAGCAGGCGGATGTTGGACACCACGCCCGTTTTCTGGCGGTTGATGTTTATCCACTCGTGTTCGTCGAAGTAGGTGCGGATATTCTCTTCCGTAAGGTTGCGCATATCCGCGAACGACAGCCCCGTGAAGGCGCAGAACAGGTAGAGGTCGCGGTACAATTCCTGTTTGGCGTTTTTCAGTTTCCCCTCCATCAGCAGGCGGATCTCATCTTTGGTCAGGAAACTGCGTGTTGTTTCCTCCTTCTTGATTTCATACTCGCGGAACGGGTCGCGCGTCAGCCACTCGTTGTTGATGGCGATGAATACCATCGTCCGTAACGGGCAGACGTACAGCCACACGGTATTGGTGCAGCAGTGCTTGTCCGTGCGCAGGAACATCTCGAAGTCGGAGATGAAAGCCGGGGTAAGCTCTTTTAGGGCGATGTCCTTCACATGGTAGCGGATGTCGAGGAACTCTTGCATGTGCTTGTAAACGGTGCGGTACTTCAGCAGCGTGCCTTTGGCTTTCATGCCTGCCTCCACCTGCTTCTCGTAGTCCTCGTTGTGCTGGCGGAACACCTGCATCAGCGTGTGGTAGCGGTGTTCCAGTCCGAGAAAGGCGTTCTTCACCTTCTCCGCCGTGACGAAGTTGTCACGCTCCATGATTTCCTGATAATGCCTGTTGATGCGTACCCGCATCTTGTCAAGCATACGGTTCGTTTCGAGTGCCGCCGTGCTTCTGCCCGTGACACGTCCACCTTTGGTGTCCCACAGTTTCGGATCGACAGTCAGTTTGCAGCTGAACTGTGTCTGGCTGCCGTCCACCGTGATGCGTCCCATGACGGGAACTGTCCCGTCCTTTTTCACTACCTGACGCTTGAGGTAGTAGATTACTGAAAATGTACTCTTCATTGTCCTTAATTTTTGGGTTTCAAAATTAGTTGGTGAAGAGTCCGGTGTTGGTACGCAAAACGGGGAGGAACGGCGCAATCTTTTTCCGTAACCTGATTTTTCGCATGAGTTATGGATAACTCACTATTCCTTAGAGCCTTGTTTCGCTATTCGTACCCGTTTGTCGCATTTTCGGGCATGGTTACGAACAAGTAACGTAGCGGCGTCAGGATTTGGCTTCGGCAGGGATTGTAATGGCTTCACGGATTATCGCCACTTCAACCAAAACCCTTGTAACTCAATTCTATCACTATATCTTTCCGCATTTCACTTTTTTGTAGTAACTTTGCGGTGAAAAATTCATAATGAAAACTATGGACGATTATCATCAACAGTATTAACCAGAGCAAAGGTTTATTCTCAGGACCTTTGTTCACAATGAATGGAGGGTATTATTATGAGAAGATTCCTTTGGGCAGATCAGGGCTTTCAGGAAAAAGAAGCATGGCAGGCCGATTGTTGGATAAATGTTGAAGCGCCGACTCCGGCAGATATCAAGTATCTTATCGAAAAATTAAATGTTCCCGAATCTTTTTTGTCGGATATCGAAGATGCCGATGAGCGTCCCCGTATAGAGGAAGAAGACGGCTGGACTTTGATTATTCTGCGCATACCGTTCCGGCATAAAGGGAATGATATCCCGTATGTTACGGTGCCTTTAGGGTTTATCATGAAAGAACATTATTTTGTGACGGTATGCCATTTTAATACGGATATGTTGCCGGATTTCATACGCTATGTAAACCGGAAGCGGTTGACGTTTACCGGAAACTGGGACTTGTTGTTCAGGCTTTTTCTGTCTTCTTCCGTATGGTATTTGAAGTACCTGAAGCAAATCAATAACCAGAGCCGGCAGGTGGAAAAAGAACTGGAACGCTCTATTGAAAATGAAGAATTACAACGTTTATTGAAAATCGAAAAATCTCTGGTTTTCTTCATAACGTCTATGCGGGGAAATGATAATTTGTTGGTTAAATTGAAGAATCTGCGTTCTCAGCGGAAATTTTTCGATGAGGATCTGGTGGAAGATGTTGAGATCGAGCTCCGGCAGGCTTTGGATTCGGCGCGTATATACAGTGATATTCTCAGTGGAACTATGGATGCTTATGCTTCGGTTATTTCCAATAATTTGAATGTGATTATGAAGCGCATGACATCTATTTCTTTATTGCTGATGATACCGACTTTAATTGCCAGTTTATACGGCATGAACGTACCCAACTCCTTATCTGATAAAACATATGGTTTTCTTTTGATTTTCAGTGTTTCGGTTTTGTTTTCCGGAATTGCATTTCTGGGGTTGAAAAGACGAAATTGGTTTTGACGTTAAAAAAAGACGATTTTTAATAAAATATTAACAAAATGCAGATAAACTTTGTGTTATCTTCATTGTCCAATAATAAATCGGTCACATTGTGGCCGGTTTGTTTCTGTATGTCGATTTGTAATAAATTGAAAATCAAATGAATAAACGGATAAAAAGGGGATTAGTCATTATTATTGTATTGGTGGTGTTGGGAATTATTTTTATTCCTCGTCTGGGATGGTTTTCGGTAAAGTCGGAAATACCGGATGCTGTGCCTCGTAAAGGAAGTGGAGTACTGACAGTGGAAGGTGTCGTTGCCCAAAATTCGCATTCCTCCAACGGTATACAGGTTGTGGGTACGATGTTAGCGAATGAGGAGGTAGAATTGGTGGCAGAAATTGTCGGTAAGGTAAGGCGTATCTATTTTCAGGAAGGCAGTTATGTCCGGAAAGGGGATTTGTTGTTGAAGGTAGACGATGCCGATTTGCAGGCCCAGTTGTCCCGGGCAGAATTTCAGCGTAAGTTGTTAAGTGAGAAGTTAGAGCGTCAGCGTATTTTATTGAAACGGGAATCCATCAGCCGGGAGGCTTTCGATCAGTTACAGACGGATTATAATGTGCTGGAGGCAGATATCGAATTATTGAAAGTAAAAATCAGCCGGACGGAGATTCGGGCTCCTTTTGACGGAGTGATGGGATTCCGGTATGTCAGTGAAGGTAGTTATGTACAGCCTAGTTCTAAGATTGCCACGATTGTGGACAATTCTGTCCTGAAATTTGAATTTTCGATTTCCGAAAAATATGCGGCCCGGGATTTGAACGGCCGTAGAATCGATTTCCGGGTAACCGGTAGTGACAGGTTGTATGCGGCACAGGTATATGCAGTGGATCCTTTGATTGATATCAAGACCCGTATGATTTTATTAAGGGCCCGTTACGATAACCGGAGAAACGAATTGATGCCCGGAATGTTTGCCAAAGGTACGCTGATGGTGGGAGGTGAAAATGAATATATCGCTATTCCGACGGAAGCTGTTGTACCGGAAATGGAAGGAAAACGGATGTGGGTGGTGAAAAACGGGAAGGCCGCGAGTGTGCCTGTGCAGACAGAGAGCCGTGACGAGAAAAATGTAGAAGTGATTTCCGGTATTCAAGTCGGAGATACAGTCTTAACAGGTGGTTTGATGCAGTTGCGGGAAGGTATGAATGTGTCTGTGAGCCTGAAAAGATAGAAATTGAGAACGAGTAGAAGAGGTGTAATTTTGTAACTGGAAAAAAATGAGTTTATCGTCTACCTGTATAAAACGACCGGTATTTGCCACGGTCATGAATATAATTCTGATGCTGGTGGGATGTGTCGGGATGGTGTTTTTAGGGGTGAGGGATTATCCGAGTGTGGACCCGCCTATTATTTCTGTATCGACGAGTTTTCCCGGGGCTAATGCCGATGTTATCGAAACTCAGATAACGGAACCTTTGGAGGCTGCTGTAAATGGAATTCCGGGTATTCGTTCGTTGACGAGTACGAGCCGGGACGGGCGAAGCTATATTACAGTGGAGTTCCAATTGGAAGTTGATCTGGAGACGGCTGCGAACGATGTGCGTGATAAGGTATCCGGGGCTATGCGGCGTTTACCGAAAGATGTGGATCCGCCGACGGTAACAAAAGCCGATGCCGATGCCCAGCCGATTTTCGGGGTGTCTTTGCGAAGCGATCAGCGTTCGTTGATAGATTTGAGTATGTATGCCGAACAGTATTACAAAGAACGTTTGCAGACAATCAATGGTGTGAGTAGTGTTTCTATCTGGGGAGAAAAACGGTATTCGGTGCGTTTGCGGATGAATCCGGCTCTGTTGGCTGCTTACGGAGTAACACCGATGGATGTCAGGGATGCTGTGAGTCGTGAAAATGTGGAATTACCTTCGGGGCGTATTGAAGGTGAGAATACGGAGTTGACCATTCGTACTCTCGGACGTTTGATGACGATTGAAGATTTCAACAATCTGGTTATCCGGGAAACGGATAGTAAGGTTGTACGTTTCCGGGATATCGGTGTTGCAGAGGTGGATGCCGAGGATGTGCGTTCCATTATGAAGCGTAACGGCATACCTATGGTTGCTTGTGTGATTATTCCTCAGCCGGGAGCAAATTACATCGATATTGTGGACCGTGCTTACGATGTGATGCAGGATTTGGAGAAGGATTTACCTGCCGATGTCGAAGCCGGGATTGCCTTCGATAATACGGTCTTTATCCGGAATTCGATTGATGAAGTGAAGAGTACGATTGTTGAGGCTTTTATATTGGTGGTATTGATTATTTTCTTGTTTTTACGAAACTGGCGTACCACTTTAATACCGGTATTGGCGATTCCTATTTCTCTGGTGGGAGCATTTTTCATTATGTATCTGGCTGGTTTTACCATTAATATCCTGACTTTATTGGCGGTGGTGCTGGCCATCGGGTTGGTGGTCGACGATGCCATTGTGGTCATGGAAAATATTTATACGAAGATCGAGCAGGGGATGTCTCCGAGAGAAGCCGGGTTTAAGGGATCGGAAGAAATATTTTTTGCTGTAATCGCTACGACGGTCGCTTTGGTGGCTGTATTTTTTCCTATCGTTTTTTTGCAGGGAACAACGGGGAGGCTGTTCCGGGAATTCAGTATTGTAATTACCGGGGCGGTGATTATATCTTCTTTTGTCGCTTTGACATTTACGCCTATGATTTCGACCAAATTGCTGACCAGAAATGTCACCGATAATTGGTTTTACCGGAAAACAGAACCTTTTTTCAATGGCTTGACGGAGTATTACCGGCGTTGGTTGGATAGTTTTATGAGACGTCGTTTCTTGGCTCCCGTGATATTGAGTGTTACAGCTGTTGTGATTTATTTTTTGTGGACGGTGACACCTTCTGAAATGGCTCCTCTGGAAGACCGTTCCAATATTCGGGTGATGTCAACGGCACCGGAAGGAGCGACATTCGATTACATGAACCGTTATACGACCGAATTATCTTCTTATGTGGAGCAGGAAGTGCCGGAGCAGGATATGATCATCGAAATGATCGGCGGAGGCAATACGAATCGTTCGACTTTGAATCTGTGGTTGGTGAAACCGGAACAGCGGGAGAGAACCCAACAGGAAATTGCCGACGAACTGGGAGTTAAGGTAAGACAGTTTACGGGAGCCCGTACGATGGTATCGCAACAGCAGACTTTCGGAGGGCGCCGGGGAGGATTACCGGTAGAATATGTTATACAGGCCAAAAATCTGGAAGATTTGAAGCGTGTATTACCTCGTTTTATGGAAGAAGTTAACAAGAGTCCCGTATTTTCAGTGGCAGATTTGAACCTGAAATTTACCAAACCGGAATTAACCATTAATATAGACCGGGATAAGGCTGCCGTGATGGGAGTTTCTATGCAGAATATAGCTCAGACATTACAGTTGACGATGAGTGAGCAACGGGTTGGTTATTTTATATTGAATGGAAAGCAGTACCAGATATTGAGTCAGATCGACCGGGAGAATAGGAACAAACCTTCTGATTTACAGACGATATATGTCAGAAATGACAAGGGAGATTTGATTGCATTGGATAATTTAGTGACGACCTCTGAAAGTTCGATGCCTCCTCAGTTATATCGTTATGACCGTTTTGTTGCAGCTACTGTTTCGGCCGGCCTTGCCCGTAAAAAAACCTTGTCACAGGGTTTGGAGGAAATGGACCGGATAGCCCAAGAAGTATTGGACGATAACTTTAAAACGACTTTGTCGGGAAGTTCTAAGGATTTTGTGGAAAGTTCTTCCAGTTTGATGTTTGCTTTTATTTTGGCATTGGTATTTATTTACCTGGTGTTGGCAGCACAGTTCGAAAGTTTCCGGGATCCGCTGATTATCATGCTGACTGTGCCGTTGGCATTGATCGGAGCTATGCTGTCCCTTTGGTACTTCGAGCAGACGATGAATATATTCAGTCAGATCGGTATTATCATGCTGATCGGGTTAGTGTCTAAGAACGGTATTTTGATTGTCGAGTTTGCCAATCAGCGTAAAGCGATGGGAGAATCGATGCTGGAGGCTGTGAAAAATGCGGCTGTCGCCCGTTTCCGGCCGATATTGATGACCAGCTTGTCTACGGTATTGGGAATATTGCCGATGGCAATTGCTACCGGTGCCGGTGCTGAAAGCCGAGTTGCAATGGGTATAGCTGTAGTAGGTGGAATGGTATGTGCTACGTTTCTTTCTCTGTTTGTAATTCCTGCTATTTATTCTTATTTGTCAGCAGGTAAAATGCAGGTGGTAGATGAAGGGAAAGAGTAATGAAGCGTAGGTTTACGATAAAATGAGGTGTTATAGGGGAAATGTTTGGATCAGGATTGAATAGTGTTGAGAGAGACCTTTTGAAAGATAAAAAGGAAAAATGATGAAAAAGGGAAAAAGGATTAGAGTATTGTGTACGTTTTTTTGTTTTCAGTTTTTTATGGGTACGGTTCTTTTTGCGCAGGAAAGCCGTGTTACGCTGGAACAATGCATACAACAGGCGTTAGAGGCTAACTATTCCATAAAGATTGTACGTAATCAGGAGTATATCGCAGATAATAATGCCAATTACGCGCCTTTTCTGCCTTCGGTCGGGATTGATGCACAGCAGACTCAGCGACTTAACGATACAAAGACGACTGTAAGCGGGGAAGACCGTAAAGTGAACGGAGCGACGAGCGATGTACTTTCAGCCGGTGTTTCTTTAAACTGGCGTATGTTTGATGGTATGGCCATGTTTACGACCTATGCCAAATATCAGGAGATGTTGGCAATCGGAGAGTTGAATACACAGATGGCTTTGGAAAATCTGACGGTGAATGTGAGTGAGGCATATTACAATGTCATTGTACAACATAGCAAATTGGATGCTTCGAAGCACTCTCTGGAATTGTCAACAGAACGTTTTAATGAAGCCAGGGACAAGTATGTATTGGGGGTGTTGTCCGGTTTGGAGTTACAGCAGGCAAAAATAGACCTGAATGCCGATAGTTCGAAGTATATGAAACAAAAAGAACTGTTGAAGAGTGCTTATATATCCCTGAATATGATTATGAATGCCGATTTACAACGGGCGATGTATGTACATGATACAATAATGTTACGGGAACCGTTGATATATGGTGAATTGTATAATAATACACTGGCTATGAACACACTGCTTCAGATTGCCCGTAAGGATCAGAAGATATCGGCTATGGATGTAAAGCTGGCCCGTTCGGCTCTTTTTCCGACACTCGATTTTAATTCCGGTTATAACTACAGCCGGACGAAAACGCCTTCGGCGACGACTTCCTTGAACCGGACCAACGGTTTTTATTGGGGCTTTAATTTGAAGATGAATATTTTTGATCGTCTGGAAAATCGCCGCAAAATCAAGAATGCGGAATTGGAAGTCGAAAATGCGGAATGGAGTTATAAAGAGACGGAATTGCAGACATTGGCCGATTTGGCCCAATTGTATAATACTTATGAAAATAATCTGCAGATTGTCAGCTTTGAAAATGAAAGTGCAGATGTGGCTTTTGAGAATCTGGACGCCGCTTTGGAAAAATATAAGTTGGGCTCTTTGTCCGGTATCGAGTTCCGGGAATTTCAACGAAGCTATATCGATGCGGTGGATCGTAAACTGTCGGCTATCTATCAGGCAAAGGTTTCCGAACTTTCATTGATGTTAATCAGCGGTCAGGTAAAAGTGACCAATTGATGAAAAACTATTTTTATTTTAGATTTACGATTGGGAGGAGGATGGATGTGTTTATGTGTTTTGAAGAAAATGTTGATGTTTGACAAACTGATTCATTGTCAGACGCATTTAATCTAAAATCAAGATGTCGTTTCATGCACGGATTAACGCTATGCAGTGAGTTATGAAATCAACTTTTCAGGATGAATTAATTAAAAATCGTAAATCTGCAATCTGCAATTATATTTTATCTTTCACTGGTATAATTCCGCCATTTTTCAATAAGCTGCAGCATATCTGGGGGGATCGGGGATTCGAAAGAAAGACGTTCTCCCGTTGCCGGGTGTGTAAATCCCAGTGTTTGCGCATGTAAAGCCTGGCGAGGGCATACAGCAAAGCAGTTGTTGACGAATTGTTTGTATTTACTGAATGTCGTACCCTTGAGAATGGCATTTCCACCGTATTCCGCATCATTGAAAAGCGGGTGTCCGATGTATTTGAAATGTGCCCTGATCTGATGGGTTCTGCCGGTTTCCAATATACATTCGACCAGGTTTACATATCCCAGTCTTTCGATGACCTTATAATGGGTGATGGCATGTTTGCCGTGGCTGCCGTCCGGGTAGACGGACATAACTTTGCGGTTTACCGGATGACGACCGATATGTCCGGTAATGGTGCCCGTTTCACTTTCCAGGTTTCCCCAGCATACAGCCAGATATTTCCGGTCGGATGTCTTGTTGAAAAATTGCAGGGCCAGGTGGCTTTTGGCTTCTTCTGTTTTGGCAATTACCAATAGACCGGAGGTATCTTTATCGATACGGTGGACCAATCCCGGCCGGATATCGTTACCTGTAAACAGTGGGTTGTCTTTGAGATGCCAGAGAAGAGCGTTGACTAAGGTACCGCTGAAATGACCGAAAGCCGGATGTACAACCATACCTGCCGGTTTGTTTACAACGAGTAAGTAATCGTCTTCATATACGATGTCCAACGGGATATTTTCGGGTGTGATTTCAATCTCTCTTTTGGGGTATGAAAGTACAACAGAGACGATATCATTCGGTTTTACTTTATAATTGGATTTTACCGGTTTATCGTTGACACGAATACATCCGGACTCTGCCGCATCCTGAATTTTTGTCCGGGAGGCATGGGGAAGTCGTACCAGTAAGAATTTATCGACACGCAAGGGCATTTGCCCTTTATCGGCTTCGAAACGATGGTGTTCGAACATCTCCCGGCCTTGAATTTCTTCCTCGCTTTCCGTTATTTCTTCTTCAAAGTCTTCGATTTCTTCTGTATATTCCACCATCTCGTTTTCCGGTAAAATTATTCTGTTACGATCAATGAGTCCAATGCTGCAATCCGGGCTTTATTTTGAGAAACTTCCAGGTCGATATAGCTACCCGCCGGCACATTCGTGTTCGGTTGGAAAGCCGGTTGTTGGAAGCAGACGACAGCCGAGTTGATATCCGAATTATTTTTTAAACTGTTATCCGGAATGATTTGTCCGACGTTCAGATAGTTTTCCTGTAAAAGCCGGATTGCATCTCTGACTTTCAAACCACATAGTTGCGGAAGGGCGACATAATTGATCTCATTTCCTCCGTTTCCGAGAACGATATCTATTTTGACACCTTTGCGCAGCAGCGAGCCGGCTTCGATATCGTTGTCCTTGTATTTCAGATGCAATACCAGATTCTTAAATTCAGAAGGGGCATATTCTATATTTCCGATCTGAAATCCTTTTGCCTGTAATGTTTGTAAGGTCTGACGATAAGAAGAGTTGTTCAGTTGGGGAAATATGACCTGCTCGGGATTCTGGGCACATACCGTCAGTTGGATCATCCGGTTGGCCTTTACTTTGGCTCCGTTTATCGGATATTGTTCCTGAATTGTACCGGGGAGGGCTTTTTCATCGTATATCGAATCGACAATGATGACCCGCAGATTGTTTTTTTTCGCCAATTGCTGAGCCTCTTCCCAGGTCAAATCCTGAAAAGCCGGAACGGATATTGAATGACCGTGCATTGTGTATTTATCGAGTGCACCCAACACAAAATATCCGATGACTACAGTAATGATTACGGCAGCTAATGTATTCAGCAAAAGAAGTGTCAGTTTAGGATATTTGGAAAATAACATAAATCCGGTCGCATTTTATCGTTATGATTCTGTTTTACCATCTTTGTATTGTGAAGATGGCTATGCAAAATTAGCGTAGATTTTTAAATTATCTACTACTTTTTCGTATTTTTGCCCTTCCGGGGGTAAGAAAGACGTTCCGGTGTTCTTAAATACAGGCGCAAAGAGGTTTGTTTATGATGAAATTTGTAATTGTTCTTTTCGTATTACTGGCTTGCGGCCGGCTTTCGGCACAGCATGTCGAGGTACATAAATCGACGGATATCGTTGTCATAAAAGGTAAGAGTTATTACTTACATGTGGTGGAAGACGGACAGACGCTTTATTCCATCTGTAAGGCGTACGGTGTGGATATCAATGCGGTAAAGGAGCTGAATGGCAAGCAAGACAATGCAATCAGTATGTTTGAAGTGCTGAAAATACCTTATGTAGAGCCTTATGTGGAAAAAGACGGTAAATATTATTACCATAAAGTTGAAAAAGGGGAGACATTGTATTCGATATCCAGAAAGTTCGGTATTAAGGTAAGGCAGATATTGAAAGAAAATAAACAATATGAGAATACTCCTTTATCAATCGGGGCGATTGTAAGACTCCCGATAAAAGAAATTGATGTCGCCCAGATCGGTACGTCGGTCGATATGCCGGTAAAAGAAACGGAAGAGAAGGTGATCGGACTGGAACAGACAATCCCGCTGGAAGAGAAGAGACATGAACCGGAAGAGGTGCGGAAAAATTATTACCCGCTGGTAGGGGATACACTGGCCGGCCGGCCGGAGTTTATGGATGATATGGCAATTCCGGATAATAAGTATGTAAAGGTAGCTTTATTATTGCCCTTGTTTGTACAGGAAAATATAGAGTCAAATTTGGGGGCCGTGTTGGTAGATACCCTGACTTTACGGAAACATCCTGTACAGATATTGCATAAATCCGAACAATTCCTTTATTTCTATGAAGGAATGCTATTGGCTTTGGATAGTTTGAAAAACGAAGGCTATAAAATAGACCTGCACATTTTCGATACCCAGAAAAGCAGTGAACGGATGTATGGAATTGCAGCAGAAATAAATGAGTTGAATCCGGATTTGGTGATCGGTCCGGTCTATGGTTCGGAGTTTAAAGTATTGACGGAAAGCCTTATGAACCGGCAGATTCCGATTGTTTATCCGCTATCTT
The DNA here is from genome assembly GCF_900091655.1 of Culturomica massiliensis. Lineage (NCBI taxonomy): Bacteria > Pseudomonadati > Bacteroidota > Bacteroidia > Bacteroidales > Odoribacteraceae > Culturomica > Culturomica massiliensis. Next base: position 1,030,572 of record NZ_LT594621.1, on the reverse strand, counting down.
CAAGAAGTGAAGATTTCGGGAAATATCCCAATTTTATACAGGTGAATCCTTCGTTTCAGGCTTTGGCGGAAGACATGGCAGCCTGGATTGCTGCCCGGCATGAAACCGCTAATATTATATGTATCAATTTGTCGAAGGGGGGAGAAACGGAAGAACAGATGCTGACGGATATAACAGAGAAAAATTTGTTTACGGAGCAATTGAATCGGTTGACGGATATCGGTTTCTACAAATGGAATTTCGGAGAAGAGCATCTGGAGGCTTTGAAATTGCTGTTGAATCCGGATCAGGAGAATATAGTGGTGTTGCCTACATCCAAAGAAGCTGATGTAAGCAAAATACTGCCGACTCTTGCAGCCTTGGCGGAGCAATACCGGATTACGGTTATCGGTTTTCCGGATTGGCAGAATTTTACTTCGGTAGACCATGAAATGTATTATAAACTGAATGTGAAATTATTCACATACAGTTATGTCGATAATTATTCGGATAATGCCAAATATTTTGCAGATCAGTACCGGACTTATTTTTATACGGAACCGCATACCCTGTCGGCTAAGGCGTACGATATGGGGTTGTATTTTATTCCTTTGGTGGCGAAATATGGAACGAGGACGTTGGAAGCTATCGGATATACCGGTAAAACCGGACTTTTTTCCGCTTTTAATTTCAGACGTCTCTGTCCGGAGTGCGGCTGGGAGAACCGGGGACTGTATATTGTAAATTACGGATCCGATTATAGAATTAAAATGGAATTGGTGAAATAAGAAAAGTCCGGAAAAACTTCCGGACTTTTTATTTATCAATCGATTAGTTCAAAGCCAAAGGGAGAAGATAACGTCTTATCTTTTTCCTCTTTCTTTTCTTCCTTTGGGGAAACCGTACTGTCATCTGCCGGAGTATGTTGTTCTTCTGTTTTTTCTGCGGTATCTTTTTCCCGTAAAGACTGGCTATTATCTTCGGGAAGGATATTGTCTTTCCGAATTTCGGAAATTTCTTCAGATGTCAAGGTATTTTCAGCAACAATTGCTGTTTCTTCCGGCATGTCTGCCTCTTGTTCCGGTATCTTTTCCTGTTCCGGATCTTGTCCTTCCTGTTCCGGTAATTTTTCTTCTTCTTCCGGGAGAACGGCTGACGGTTCTTCCGGAGCCGGAGCCGTTAAAATATCACCTTCTATCGGTGTGTTTTCGATACTTTCAATATCTGCGGGGGCCAGTGTGTGCTGTTGTACCGATAACTTTTCGTCTTCTATCAAAGTTCCGTTTTCACAACGTAGTACCCGTCCCGGATATTTTTGGAGCAGGTCGTATTGATGTGTGGCAATGATTACGGTTTTACCGTTTTCACAAAGATCTTTCAATAATTCGGCTAATCGGTAAGAAGTTTCTGGATCGATATTCCCGGTAGGTTCGTCGGCTAAAATAAGGGGAGGGGCATTGAGTAATGCCCGGGCCAATACGATACGTTGCTGTTCTCCTCCCGATAGCTCGTGAGGCATTTTGAATTTTTTATCCGGCATTTCTACTTTCTCCAGGACCGTATCGATCCGTTCTTCTATGGCTTTTCTATTTTTCCATCCCGTTGCTTTCAGTACGAATGCAAGATTATCGTGTACATTCCGGTCAGTAAGAAGTCTGAAATCCTGGAAAACGATGCCGCATTTTCTGCGTAATAAAGGGATCTGCGATTTTTTTATCTTTTTCAACTGGAATCCGGCTACCTCAATATTTCCGTATTCCAGTGGTAATTCTGCGTACAGTGTTTTGAGAAAAGAACTCTTCCCACTTCCTACTTTACCGATAATATAGATAAATTCGCCGCTCTTGATTTCCAAAGAGACGTCTTTTAATATCGTTATTTTTTGTTGCCGGATGACGGCTTTATCAGTTTTGATGATTGTTTCAGACATGATATAAATAAGCTGCTTGTTTGATTATAGTTGTTTCAGGGCCTGGATGGTTGCCGGTGGATTTTCGGAACCAAAGACAAAACTGCCTGCTACCAATGCGTCGGCACCGGCTTCTGTCAATTCTTTTCCTGTTTTCAGATTAACGCCTCCGTCTACTTCTATCCATGTCTTTGCGCTTGTTTCCCGGATCAGTTGTTTGAGTTTTTTTACTTTGTGAAGTGAATTTTCAATAAAAGACTGACCACCGAATCCCGGATTTACGCTCATGATGAGTACAATATCAATATCCTGGATGATATCTTCGAGAACATTTACGGGTGTATGCGGATTCAGTGCAACACCGGCTTTCATACCGTATGATTTGATACATTGCAGAGTCCGGTGAAGGTGGGTGCTTGCTTCCCAGTGTACAGTCAGAATATCGGCTCCTGCTTTATGGAATTGTTCGATATATCTTTCCGGCTGCACAATCATCAGGTGAACATCCAGAGGTTTACGGGCCATCGATTTGATTTGAGAAATAATCGACATACCGTAGGAAATATTGGGTACGAATACCCCATCCATAACGTCTATATGAAACCAGTCTGCCGAACTTTCGTTGACCATTTCGATGTCTTTTCCCAGATTCAGAAAGTTTGCAGATAAAAGGGAGGGTGAAATAATTACACTCATAAATCAATAGTTGGATTCTGAAAATATAAGCCATCAGGCTGTTTTCAGAAATATGATACAAAAATAAATTTTTTCCTTGTCTTCTCAGTTTTCTGTCTTCCGTCATTTATACCAGCCGGCATACATGGAATAGGCATTGACGATTCTTTCTACTTCGCCTTTCAGCAATTCGGGTCCCATTTGCTTTATTTTTTTGGCAGGGATACCGGCATATACCCAACCGGATTCCACGACGGTTCCTTTGGTTACGACACTGCCGGCAGCAACGATGGAGTTGCTTTCGACAACGGCATCATCCAAAACGATGGCCCCCATACCGATCAATACGTTGTCATGAATCGTGCAGCCATGTATTACTGCATTGTGAGCGATAGACACATTGTTGCCGATGTTGGTCGGGGATTTTTGATAGGTAGCGTGTATGGTTGCATTGTCCTGTATGTTTACCTTATTACCGATTTTAATGTAATGTACATCGCCTCGTAATACAGCACCGAACCAGATACTGCAATCATCTCCCATCTCTACGTCTCCGATGATAGCGGCATTGTCTGCCAGAAAACAGTTTTTGCCGAATTTCGGAGTATGTCCGTTTAATTCTTTTATAATGGCCATGATCTGAATATTTATGTGTTTTTTGGTTTTTCGTTTTATCAGCTTCGAAGGTACGAAATAAGCGATAAATCACAATAAAATATATTAATTTTCAGTTTTTCATTTTCTATTTTCATTTATTTAATGGATGTACTGAAACTGTCTTTTTAAACCTGTCGTACAATCTTCAGAATTTTGGAATAAATATAAAATGAAATTGTCATGAGCATAGTAAAGAAAAACAATGAATTGCGGCCTTTTTATTCCACATTGCTGGATGAGTTTTTTAATACAGGAATGATGCCTTATATGAGTCCCGGTGAGAAAAACGGTGTTCCTGCATTGAATGTAAAGGAAGATGATAAGACCCTGACACTGGATGTACGGGTACCCGGAATGAAAAAAGAAAATATCAAATTGGAATATAAAGATGGATTTTTAAGTATTTCAGGGGAAAGTAAAGAAGAAAAAGAGGAGGAAGAAGGGAAGGGAAAAGGAAAGTATCTCCGGAAAGAATTTTCTTCTTATTCGTTTCATAGAACAATCGAACTACCGGAAGAGAAGTACAATGTAGCTGAAGCACAGGCTTCCTACAAAGACGGAATTCTTGAGATTACAATGCCCAAGAACGCGGAGACAGAAAAATTGCAAAAAACAATTGAGGTTAAGTAGGTAGTTTGATTTTAGTGGTCGGTCGGTTTTTCGGAACCGGCCGATTTTTTTTTTGAAAATTATTTGGAAGTTTCTGAAAAAACGTATTATATTTGCACCGCAATCGCGAGAGAGCAGTTATTTGAAATAATGCGAAAATAGCTCAGTTGGTAGAGCACGACCTTGTCCCCAGTGGATAATAAATCCGACCTTGGCAGGGTGTCTTTTCCGGGAGTAAATGCATTTGAATTGCGAAAATAGCTCAGTTGGTAGAGCACGACCTTGCCAAGGTCGGGGTCGCGGGTTCGAGTCCCGTTTTTCGCTCTGGAAACCGGATGTTGAATTCGGTTTTACTTTTTTAAAAAACAATGCGATAATAGCTCAGTTGGTAGAGCGTTGGCTTCCCAAGCCGAAGGTCGCGGGTTCGAGTCCCGTTTATCGCTCCTCGGAATCAGTCACTTAACAGAGTGGCTGATTTTTGTTTTTACTGCATTTTAGAGAAAAGTCAACCCTCGGCGTCACCCCATTAATGCGGATAATCGGTTTCCATCTGGTCGTATTTTAGTTTTACGGGTTTTGAATCGAGAAAAGAAAAATCGACGCTGCTGACAGCTTTGGTTTGTCCATCGCTGTCGGAATGATATTTCCAACAAGCATTGAGAAAGGTTTTCCGGTCGGTTTTGACATATTTTGGACGTGAATAGTATCCGAAATAAATCGGACGCTCGGAACGGTTTATGCCTGTCAGTTCGAACTGATATAATCCTGCCGTATCGGCAACGGCAACGATCAGGCCGGGAAGTCCTGCAAATTTCCAGGGGCCGTTGTCTATCGGTATTTCAGGGGTAAACCAGGCTTCGTATTTTCTTCCGCGGAACTCACAATCGGCTTTTTGACAGGAAAATCCCAGTATTTCTTTTGTCTCAGGTTGGATTTGCCAGTTTTGTTTTTCCAAATCTTCTGTGAACTTATAGTGGGAAAGGTTGTTTTGGTCGGCAACCGTAATTTGATTTTCCGGATAGTTTTTATGAATGTAACTAAGTGTGCGGGAGTGTGGGAAATTTCCGGTTGCAAACCCGGCTTCGAAAAGTTGTCTCCAAACTTTCATCCCTTCAGGGGTAGCAAGGAGGGAGTCGTTTTCATGGGTATATTGACTGTAGAATTTTGAACAATTTTTTCCGATTTGTAGTACCATGAGGTCTTCTCCCATCGTTTCCAATTTAAGCTTGATGTAAGAAAACTTATACCAACATTCCATGTAAGCGGTATCTATGACCTGTGCACGGACACAAAGAGAAAATAAAAAAATTCCGAAAAATAGACAAATGGTTCTCATCGTCATACTGATTAAGAGTACATACTACCTAAAGCAGATATAAGATTGGCCGAAAAATAAATGCAGAATAGGGATTCGGGTGTATTTCTTATATCGTTTTATATTTGCTAATATAGCTTTAAAATTTTAATTTTAGTTTATTTTTCAATTTTTTTCGCATCGGTTTCATTGTTTTATCTGATAAGTTCATAGGGCTTTGAGGGGATAGGTTTAAGATTTACCATACTTTTCAGTGTCCGTTTTATTTTTTAAAAAGTGCCTGTATCGGTTCTGTCAGGTTGTGGATTAACCGTTTATTTCGGATGATAATTTCACCTTCTCCCTGCATTTCCTCAATGGGGTGAAGACATTTGTTGCCTGTGGTTGTCAGGCCGGAAGGAAATTCGATGTCAGCCAGATACTGGTTGTTTTGCAGATGGGTATGTATATGGGTAATTTTTCCTTTTAGTTTACCGAATTCCATTGCGGGGAAGCAGTCCAGACTGACATATACGGTTTGGTTTACGGCGACTTTTCCAAAACCTTTGGAGGGTAAGTAAATCCGGCCTTTAATTTTGAATTTTTTCCCGTTTAACAAAAGTAAGCTATCGTTTTCATGTATTGAAGTCAGGGTAAGGTTTACCCGGCCTTTCATGGTTTCGGGATATTCGATCAGGCTGGAAGCAATGATAATGCCCGTAAAAATGAGAAAGATAACGGTGATGCCCCAACGGATGAGACGGGGTGGGATCGTATTCATGATTTCATGAGCTTCTTCGCTATAAAAATTTTCATTATTCGGCATAAAGCAGTACTTTCTAAAAGTGGACGATACCTGTAAATTTTAATTTAGACCGGATTGTAAGTTGCCTGGTTTAATTTCCGAGTTCGAGCTGGTTTTTGACTAGTTCGTAGTAATACCCTTTGGCAGCAATCAGACTGGTATGTGAACCTTCTTCCTTGATTTGCCCTTTGTCCAGTACGATGATGTGATCTGCTTTTTTGACCGTACTCAGCCGGTGGGCGACAATAATGACCGTAAAAGCTGGATTTTAACGGGACGTTTCAGTAAAGGGATTGACAAACTACACGGCATGATAGCCATCGACCTGATGTATATCAATAACCGAACCTCTATGATGCAAGACGGCATTCAAACGCCTTACACCAGCGACTGGTTTACGATTTCCCCCCAATTCAATTTCCGTCCGGTTTCCTGGAGCAACATCGTATACAAATGCACCTTCGGACGTAACATCCTGGAACTTCCGACAACATCCTCTTCGAGCAACCGGTTTACACAATCCCTGGAAATCGTTTTTGTCCCAACCCAGCAACTGGATATAAAACTGAAAGGGGAACATTACTACAACGAACTGAACGCCAAACAATCCAAAACATTATTCATGGCCGATGCCAGTTTCACATACCGGATTTCCCCGTCCTTTGAAATCGGCGGAATTATCAGCAATATTCTGGATAAAAAGGTATATTCCTATACATTATACGACCAACTGACCAATTACGACTACCGATATATGATCCGTCCCCGGAATTATATGCTACAGGCAACCCTTACTTTTTAAGAACGATGAAGTTTCCTTTTTTTAAACAACTGGACAAAATGGATTGCGGTCCGACCTGTCTGCGAATCATTGCCGCTTATTACGGCAAAAACTATTCGCTGCAAGGGCTACGTGAAAAATGTCACATCTCTCGTCAGGGTGTATCCTTATTGGGAATCAGCGACGCAGCCGAATCGATCGGATTCAGGACCACCGGAGTAAAAATTACCTGGGAACAGTTAAAAAACGAAGTAAAACTTCCTTGCATCATTCATTGGCACCAACAACATTTTATCGTTGTTTACCGGATCCGCAAAAAAAGAGGCCACCGGTGGATATATGTTTCCGATCCGGGCGAAGGCCTGCTCCGATATTCAGAAAAACAATTTTTACAAGCCTGGCTGCAAATAAAAACAATCCCGGAGAAACTGAAAGAATTTATTACCGAGATTCCCCGGGATGACAAAGGTATTGCTTTACTTCTTGAACCGACTCCCCGCTTTTACCAGGAAAAAGGAGAAGAAGACAATCGCCTGAAATTCACCTATCTGTTCAAATATTTCCATCCCTATTACAAATACCTGATACAACTGGGCTTATCCGTTCTTACAGCCAGTGTTATCAGCCTGATTCTTCCATTCCTGACCCAGGCGATGGTAGACAAGGGGATCGGGCTGGAAAACCTTCATTTTATCGCCATTATCCTGATCGCCCAGGTCATGTTGGTGGTCGGGCAAACGGCCAACAACCTGATTCGCAGTTGGCTAATGTTGCATATGACAACCCGTATCGGCATATCTCTTATCTCTGATTTCCTCTGTAAGCTGATGCGCCTGCCCATCGCTTTTTTCGACTCCAAAATGGTCGGTGATATTATACAACGCATCGGTGACTATAACCGTATTCAGGTATTTATTTCCGGTACACTGCTGAGCATGCTGATGGCCCTTATCTCATTTATTGTATACGGTATTATTATGGCCGGTTACGACCCTGTTATTCTGGGCATATTTCTATGCGGAAGTATTCTCAATATCTGGTGGATTCTGTTATTCATGAAAAGAAGACGAAAATTAGATTACATGCGTTTTCAGGAAGCCTCCGCCAACCAAAACAGTATTGTCCAGCTAATTAACGGAATGCAGGATATAAAACTGAACAATTGCGAAAAGCAAAAACGCTGGGAATGGGAACGCATTCAGGCCAAATTATATAAAATCAGCATAAAAAACCTGACACTCGGACAAAGTCAGGAAATAGGCGGAATTTTTATCGATCAAACTAAAAATGTAATTATTTCCTTTCTGGCTGCAAAAGCCGTTATCACAGGAAACATGACCCTGGGTATGATGGTAGCCCTTCAGTATATCATCGGTCAGCTAAACGCTCCTCTTTCCCAGTTTATACAGTTCGTACAGATCAGTCAGGATGCCAAGCTCAGCATGGAACGTCTGAGTGAAATACAGGAACGTCCGGATGAAGAACCCGAAGAGGTAAAAAAAATACACGAAATTCCCGAAAATGCCGATATTGAATTTCAAAACGTCACCTTCCAATACGATGGGCCACATTCTGATAAAGTATTAGACAACATCAGTCTGAAAATTCCTTCCGATAAAGTAACCGCCATTGTCGGTACAAGCGGAAGCGGTAAAACGACACTGCTGAAACTTATTCTGGGATTTTATACCCCCGGAGAAGGACAGCTTCTTTTAGGCAATAAACCGCTGACTTGTTACAGTGAAAGCTGCTGGCGGAATCAATGCGGAGTAGTGATGCAGGAAGGTTATATTTTTTCTGACACCATCGCCAATAACATCGGCGTATCCGACACTACTCCGGATATGGCACGCGTTATCGAGGCGGCAAGAATCGCTCATATCGAAGATTTTATCGACTCCATGCCCCTGAATTACAACACCAAAATCGGAGCAGACGGACACGGACTGAGTACCGGACAGAAACAACGGCTACTAATTGCCCGTGCGGCCTATAAAAACGCCAAATTTCTGATCCTGGACGAAGCAACCAATTCACTGGATGCCAACAATGAAAAATACATTATGGAAAAATTACAATTACTATTCAAAAATAAAACGGTCGTTTTTTTGTGCGAACCGGGTATTGACGATGTAATCTCCTTCGAAATTTCGTCCGTTGATATAGGCATTTTCAGTCCACATACGGGTCATATTGAAGTTATAAAAGCAGGATTTCAGACTATTGCGGTATACGATGCCGGCAGATACTGATTTTACTTTGTTCGTAGTAAAATCGATCAGTCCTTGTTGTAAATTGCGATAATTTTGTAAGATGTATCCCCGGAAAAACAGACTTTCGTCTAAGGGTTTGTTTCCGATACTTCCTTGTGCTTTAATTGTCAGCAAAGGGGTAATAAAATAATTTATGTTAATAGATGGAGCCGATATAAAGCGGTTTTTATATCGTTTATCGTGAAATACCCAATCCTGGAACCGATAGCGGAAATAATGGAAGGGAACGTTCAGGGTAACTTTTGCACTGGAACTGTTATATTCCAGGGAAGGAGTGATATATGGGTTGAGATAGGAAGAAACCGTGTTGTTTTTCAAGAGCGTTGAAATCGGGTTTATCCCTTTTAGATCGCTGTTGAAATCTCTGTAAAGGAATTTGAAGCCTCCCCTTAATGTGAGAATGAAACGTGAGAAGGCAGAGACGTAGGCAAAAGCGGTGTTGGAAAATAAAACGGAATTATCTGCTTTTTGGTACTCGTGTTGAGCTTCCCGGTTAACTTTCAGTTGTTGCGGCTCGTAAAGCCATTTGTTATAGGAAGTAAATGTGACGGACTGTTGTCCGAAGCGTTTTATTAATTCCAGGTTGTTGGTCAGTTGATAACGGGGTGTTTCAGCCGACTGACGGTTTGCGAAATCTCCGAAGGTGTTTATATCCGTATCATTCCAGCGGAGATTTGTCTGTAATTCGTTTTTCAGGTAATATCCGGTGGTGTTGGCAAAGAGGGTCAGGCGTCCCGATAATTCGTTTTTCAGGTCGCGGCTTGCTTCGCTTTCATTTACAATCCGTGTTGAATCTTCGAAGAAATAAGTTGTCCGGCTGGCATTGTCCGAGCGGAGCCGGTTCCAGAGGTAAGTTACTTGTGCATTCAATTGGTAATTGTCATTGAGCTTCCAGCCGTTGCTTGTCGTAAACAGGTGACTTTTATTGAACAGGTAACGTTTTTCTTCCAGATCCGGTGCCGATTCCGGATTTACTTGAATATAATCGTTTGTTTTATACCGGTTTTCTTTGGCATTCAGGAGGTCTGCCAGCTCGAATTCTTGAATTTCATTGCTTATATTGGTACCGCAGTTATTGGTTTTGTATGTATTGAGGCTTTGCCATTTGGGTACGATACGCATGGCGAAAAGCCGTCCGTCCCAGATAAAAGGATCTCCTCCCGCTCCGGCTTGTAGATTACCGATCCATTGGGCTTTCGCTTCGTCTTTCAGTTTGATATTGATAGCGGCGTTTTCGGGGAAGGAGAGACCTTTAAAGGCTTTGATAGGCTGATGGTGTTCCAGTACTTCCACACTTTTTACATTCTTATGCGGTAAGTTGTTGGTTGCGATGCCGTATTTGTTTTCGAGCAGGTCGATTCCTTCGATGTAAAATTTACTGATGGGCAGTCCCTGGTATCTGATTTCTCCTTTTTCAGATACTTCTATACCGGGCATTTTCTTTAATACATCTCCGATAGTCCGGTCCTGAACTTCGGAGAAATTCGATACAATATAGGTCAGGGTATCTTCGCGTTGGATGATACGGGTGGCTTTGACGGATACTTCCCGCAGATTATACGGTTTGACGTTCATTTTTATTTGAAACCGGAGTTTATCCGGAGAAAGCGGGAAGGTTTGCGTTTCATATCCTAATCCCGAAAAAGAAATATGCAGGGAATCCTGGAATAAGACGGATAGTGAGAATTTCCCCTGATTGTCAGTCAAAGCATAAGCTATGATCTGTTTTTTACAGCCTTTTAAAACGGTAACCATTGTGTTTTCCAGAGGTTCGTTTTTTTCTCCTTCGATAACCGTACCGGAAAGTGTCGTTTTTTGAGCTGACAGATTTCCATAGAATAGTACGGATAATAGACTCAGAGCTATGAGATAGGCTATTCTTTTCATAGTAATATGCTGTATATTATTCGTCAGTTATCTTTTTTAAAAATTCTTCCTCCGGAAAGAAATAAGCTAAATCGTTTATTGTATATGTTACCGGCAGAACACGCTTTCCAATTGCAATATAGGGTATTTTTTCGATTTTATCTTTTTGATTCCGGTAAATATGTGCTTTCAGACGGGTTATTGTGTCCGGACTGATTTCAGGAACCGGATAGTGACGTGTAAAGAAATCCGGTAAGGGATGGGTAAACCAGGCTTTCAGAACCGATAAGAATTTCGAACTGTCATTTATCTTTTGGTAGAGTTCCAAAAGATGTAATTGAATGCTGTTGACCGGGGAGTTTTCCGGTTTATCCGTACCGTCGAAACGGATGAGCCATTTTACTTTTCCGGGATATGTTTCGAGCAGATGAATGATATCGTTTGCTGCTTTCCGGCAGGGTTTGCACGATGGATTGAGTACTGTAATGAGAGTGTGAGGTGCATTTTTTTCACCGATTAACATATCGGAGAAGGTTTGGGTGTTTAAACAGGGTTGTTGCTGAAATGAAGTATAGGCGATCGCCGGATTTCGTTTCAATTTCAGGAATTCGATATTATCATGTTTCGACTTTTGTTTTGCTTGTGCGTATATTTCGATGAGGGTGGCTATCCCGGCGGCTGTAATTCCGGAAAATGCCAAGATCAGAACGGAAGAAAACAGATTGTTACTAAAGACCGTTTTTATGGGATAGAAATAAAAGAGGATGTTTTCAATCAGTATGATACTACAGGTCGCCAGACATAAAGGACACCATTTTTTTAAAATTGTTCCCTGATAGATAAAAGAGAAAAGGATAAAAGGCAGGCCTGTGACTGAAATATAATATAACGATGTTGTAATTGTTGTTGCGCAATGTGCCAGATAACCGTTGATGAGAGCAAGAATTCCCATACAAAAGTAAGCCAGGCCCACAGCTGAAAGAGGAATTTTCCCCATAAGGCGGGAAGCCGGAGATTGTAAAACCCTGTCACAATCGAAAACCGAAGATGTTTTACATAATGAATATGTGGTAGCAGACCCGGGAGACAGGTAATGACTGATAAATCCAAGGCATACGATAAATCCGGACATTTTCAGTAATAGAAGAGAGATACCGTTTACCGGAAAAAGAACATATAAAATGATACTGCTTCCCACAATCAGCAGGTAACAGAATAGATACAGGTGTGGAATATGAAAACGGAACCGGGAGGGATACGCGGTTTTTGGACTTTGCTCGGTGATGTATAAGATGTATCCGCTCCAACGGTTCCGAAAGTCTTCTGCCGGACCGGTAATATATTTGTTTGTGACGGCATCGTAATAGGTTGTCTGAGATGTATCGGCTTTTAGTAAAAGTATAAAACGATTATCTTTTAAATGTGCAAGTGCCGGAGAGTTTGCTTTTAATACTCCGGTATAATCTGCCCGGTAAACTTTATTGTTTATACCGAGATAAGTAAGGGTTTGCGAAATAGAGGAAATGGCAGGATAGAAGGGATGTGACAATAATGCTACTGTCAATTCCTTTTTTTTAAAAGGGCGATTTACTCTTTTCAGGAATTTACTTATCAGGAGGAGGATATAGTCGTTATCGGAATACATGAAAAACGCTTTTAATGTGGGTAATCGGTTTCCATTTGATCGTATTTCAGTTTTTTGGGCTTTGAGTCGGGGAATGGCAAATCTATACCGGAGACGGCTTTGGTTTGTCTGCTGCTGTCTGAAAAGAATTTCCAACAGGCATTGAGAAACGTTTTTCTGTCGGTTGTGACATAGCGGGGACGGGAATAGCGTCCGAAACGGATCGGACGGTCAGAACGGCTTATGCCTGTCAGTTCGAAACGGTATAGACCTGCCGTATCGGCAATAGCAACGATAAGTCCGGGAAGTCCTGTAAATTTCCAGGGACCGTCGCTTACCGGTATTTCCGGTGTGAACCAGGCTTCGTATTTTCTGCCTCGGAATTCACAATCGGCTTTTTGGCAGGAAAATCCCAATATTTCCTGTGTTTCAGGTTGAATTTGCCACGTTTGTCTTTCGAAATCTTCGGTGAATTTGTAATGTGTCAGGTTATTAAAATCAGTGACCGTTATCCGGTTGAGAGGATAATTTTTGTGTATGTAACTGTGAGTGCGGGCATACGGGAAATTATTGGTCGTAGCTCCGGACAAAAAAAGTTGCCTCCAGAGTTTCCGGCCTTCGGGGGTGGCATTGAGAGAATCGCACTCCTGGGTATATTGACTGTAAAATTTTGAGCAGTTTTTACCGATTTGTAATACCATCAGGTCTTCTCCCATCGTTTCCAAAGGAAGATTGATATAAGAAAATTTATACCAACATTCCATATATGCGGTATCTATTGTCTGTGCCCGGATAAACAGCGAAAATAGGAGGCTTCCGAAAAAAAGAAAAATTGTTTTCATCGTTTATAGGATAAAGAAGATACGTATTTAGGATCGGTAAAAAAGTTGCCCGAAGAGCTGTAAAAGCTCTCCGGTAACTTTTAAAAATTGTTTAGCAATGCTTTGAATAGGCATCGGAGGCTGATTTCCTTTCATCTTCACTCCATCTGCCCCAATTGTTTTCAATCAGCATACTAAGAGTTGCACAATATTCTTTTGCAGATACATTTTGACCACCGGTAATTTGGTTCATTTCCTTATAGTTTAATTCTTCCAACATGACTTTAAATTTTAATGATCGCCTACTCGTTGAGCTTTTCGGCATCTGCTCCGGTTGAATCATACAGGCCGGATTCTGCAGACGAATTACCGTCTCGGCTGTTTCGTCAAATTGACCTATCTTTGTCGTGCCTTCTTTCGATTTGTTAGACATATAGCCTGACAGCTGTGTTTATCCTTATCCGGAAGGAGGTTTTTGGGTTTATACGGATGGCAGGTCCGTAAAGCCAAAATTCAATTACACGTAATTGTAAACCTTTCTGTTTTAAAAATCATTTTTTTATGTTGTATATAGATAGCTATTTGTAATCTCGTTCGATAAAGTCATAAGCTTTTCGGGGCTTGGGTTTGGAACTTGTTCCCAGATCAATGCCTACCATGGCATTTACCTGATCGGAGGACGAGTTGAAATATATTTCAGCATTGCGCTGCAGGAACTTCCGGCGTGTCGTTTTTGCAGAACGACGGTTCCGGATAAAATCGAGTTCTTCCAAAGGGGCGATGTTTTCTGTTTTTAATCCGACCAGTGTGTACTGATAATCGTGTGTCGTATCATATATTTCCAGGATCAGACCCGGTAATCCGCAAAATTTCCACGGTCCTTCCGGAACCGGAATTTCCGGGGTATACCAGGCTTCGTACTGCCGGCCTCTGAATGAGGTCCGGGCACAATGACAGGTGTAGCCCTGAATCATTTTGCTAGAATCGTAAAGCTGCCAATTCTGGCTTTCATAAGGTTCGGAAAATTTCACTTCGGTAACGAGCAGTCTCGTCAGGGTCGTCAATTGTCCGGCCGGATCGTTCTTGAATAAGTAATCGTCTGTCGTTCTGGATCCCGGCCGGCTGCTGATATTACCATTTGTAATGGCTGTCTCCATCAGGTTTTCCCATACTTTTTTCCCCTCTTTTGTTTGTAATAACGAATCTGCGAAGTATCTGTAATGACTGTAAAAAACACTGTATGTTTTACCTATTCTCAATACCATCAAATCTTCTTCACTACGACGGGTAATGGTATCCCGTATTTCTATATACTGATAACTGCACTCTAAAATCGTATTATTCGTTATGTCGGGTGCGGTGAAGGTTGAAAATTCCGGTAAGGGACTCCCTAGTATGAAAAAAAGTAAAAGCCGGTATATCATAACGGTTTTGTTTAAAATAGATAAACGTCATCCTCTCTATAAATCAGAGGATGACGTTTGGAATAGATTTTTATTTACAGTGTTTGCTATATGCATTCCATGCATTGGTCCACTGTTCAGCCGTCCATTCTGTTTTAGCATATTCACCATCCATCATATTGGTGAGTGTTGCACAATACTCCTCTACAGATACGCCACCGGTAATTTGGTTCATTTCCTTATAGTTTAATTCTTCCAACATGACATTAAGTTTTAATGATCGCCTACTCGTTGAGCTTTTCGGCATCCGCTCCGGTTGAATCATACAGGCCGGATTCTGCAAACGAATTACCGTCTTGGTTGTTTCGCCAAATAGACCTATCTTTGTCGTGCCTTCTTTCGATTTGTTAGACATATAGCCTGACAGCTGTGTTTATCCTTATCCGGAAGGAGGTTTTTTGTTTTATACGGATGGCAGGTCCGTAAAATTAAAGTTCAATTACACGTAATTGGAAACTTTTCTATTTTAAAATGATTTCGTTTTGGATAATACTTCTATTATACAAGACTTCTGTTCTAGGGTACGATTGGAATTATTTTGTAAAAGAGCCCTGATAACATAGTTTATGGTAATCAGGCATATAAAATTTCAGGATGTATTCACCTTCATTTAATCCGCTTACGTCGATGCTGTAAGTGTTGTTTTCGGCGGTAAAATACAGGGATTTGGCAACAGTCAGACCTGCCCGGTTGATAACCGACACTTCGACTGGACCTACGGACATATTGATCGAAAAGTCGACGATGTCTTCACAATAGGACGCTTTTATTTCAGGGTAGGAAATAACTGACACTGGGACAGGTAAATCTGGTATGGAAATAATTATAAGTATTTCGAACGGAATTTTGTCTTTGCCTTTTATTTCTGCAGAAGAGAAAAACGGAGAAAATACCAAAGAGCTGATCAGAAGAGTTAAAAATAAATTTTTCATTTGTACATATTTTAAAGTTATTTAATACTTAAATATAAAATGAAAATATATCCTTTGTCTTGTTTTGTATTTCCCGATTTTGTTAAAAGGAGGTTTGAAAATCAGGCGTTTGAAAAATAACATTTCCCATATCTGTAAAAATATCATCCCGAAGTCCGGTTTTATCCGCAGGAATTTAAAAAATCGTTTTGAATTTTATTCAGAATTTGCTCCAATGAGTTCGTCCGTTCCGGAACCAGTGTTTTACAAATTTTATACCGGGAATTGTATACTGTTTTTTCGGATATTCGCAAATAAGTGGCAATTTCCTGAATCGAAAAATTACAATAGGTCAGGATGCAGATTTTTATTTCGCTTTCCGATAAGTATTTTTTGTAATGTTCTTCGAAATAATCGGCCAGGCCGTTATATAAGCCGTTTATTCCGGTTTTTACTGCCTCCCAGTCTTCTCCGAGCATATATTTTTCCCGTATCGTCTGGATTTCTGCATTTCTTTTCTTTTCATTATGTATGTTTCGGGTATTTGCTGCGGCCAGTTCTTTCAACATTTGTATTTGCTGAATGAATAGTTTCTGCGATCCGTTTTTAGGTGTTTGATTCAGGTGGTGAAGCAATTCCTGAAGTTTCGTTATGCGTTTCTCTGTTTCCAGTACGCGCATTTGCGATTCGGCCATTTCCCGGCTGCGTTTGTTCAACCGGTTTTTATAAATAAAATAAAGCAACAGGGAAGAGATCAATAGAAATAGCAGACCTCCCAATAAAAGGTGATTGCGAAGCGCAAGTTTCTGGTTTTCGGTTTCTGCCGTTTTTTTATTGTACAGTTGCGCATAACGGTATACGGAATGGGCTATATTGTTTTTGTACAGGGAATCTTGTAATATATAACCTTTTTTTAGGGTTTCGAAGGCTTTTTCCGGTTTATGGTCCTGTTGCTCGATATTGGCCAGTGTAAAGTAAAACCCGGGTTCTGTTGTAGGGTATTCGTTTGATAAATGGGAAAGAGCCAAACGTGCCGAATCCAGTTTATTTTCATAGCTGTAGATTAGGGCAAGCATTAATGATTGTTTGAGGTTAGGCGTGTTTTTGTAAAAACCGTTTGCTTTAAGAAGTAATGTTTTGGCCTTGGACAGATTGTTGTGGGATAAATAAATACCTCCTTCCAATATTAACGAATGCACATAATCTAAAGTATCTTGTATTTTTAAAAAACCTTCCTGGGCTTTTTGCAAATAATTTTGACAGGAATCAAGCTGGGTATTACATATAAATGTTTGTGCCAGGTTTAAATATCCCAGATACATGTTTTTTATATTTTGGCACTTCCCGAAATAGTGGATAGATAATTTGTTCATTTTTAATGCATTGTCCCAGTCCTGTTGTTTTTGGTATTCCTTGTTCAAACGTGCGTAAATCAGTCCTAACAGATTCCATTCTTTCAGGTCGAGGGCGATTTTTTCCGCTCGCAGAAAAGTATGGATGGCTTCCTGTGTCATTGAATTTTCTACAAAATAATAGCCGAGATAAAAGTATGTTTCGGCGAGTTCCCTTGATTTCCCGCGGGACTTATAATAACTCAGGGCTATATGAATCAGAGAGTCGGATTCGATCGGAAAATTGTTTTTATCCAAGGCCTGAATATAGAGAAGGCTGAATAAAGCTTTGTTTTTCCGGTTGAGGTCAGCCGGATCTGGTATAGATTGCAGTAATTCCAAGGCTTCGGCCGGTGCTGTTTCCATTTTCTCCCGGACTTCTGTCAATCGGATATCGGTTGTTTGTGTGCATGAAAGGCACAGCAATAAACTTATTGTATATAATAATCTGTACATGGTTTTGTTTTAGATTTTGAAAGATACGTGATATATGTAAAATATGCAATTCTTTTTAAAAACTATATTCGGTTGAATTGAAAAATAAAATAAGAAAAATGTTTGCATTGATTTTCACTATTTTATGTTTTTCAAAGCTCTGAGAGGTGTCTTGTATGGAATAATTTTTTTAGGGTTTTTGGGTGCTGAACCATCTTAGGAATAGGAACGCAAAAAGAATTATTTACCTTTAAAATTATCTTACTATGAAAACTTGGTTTAAATATACGTTGAGTTGCGTAGCCACAGGGATGTTGTTGCTTTACGTAACGGGAATTTTGGCCCAGGACAGCGTCGGTTTTTATACCGTCAGCGGAGTGGTCAAAGATCAGAAGACGGGGAAAAAACTGGAATGTGTGAATATTTCTGTTCCCGGAACGAATATCGGGACTGTGACAAATAAGGATGGAAAGTTTGTACTGAAGCTTAAAAAATCTTTATCGGCAAATGTTATTGAAATATCTCATATCGGTTATCTGAACTGCCGTCGGGCTCTCGAGGGGAAAAATGAGTTAGTGACTTTCAAGCTTATTCCGTGTTCGGTTTTATTGAATGAAGTGATCGTGGGGAGTCAGGAGGCAAAAAATATTGTGGCAGCGGCTATGGACCGGATCGGAATGAATTATGCCGGTAAAAATACCATGCTTACCGCTTTCTATCGGGAAACCACTCAAAAAGAACGGAGGTATATCCATATCTCGGAAGCGGTTATTCACGCTTTTAAGACTCCCTATACTGAAAATACATACAATGACCGCGTACAAGTGTATAAAGGACGTAAGTTGTTAAGTCAGAAGGCAAACGATACTCTGGCTGTCAAATTAATGGGAGGGCCGACACTTGCTGTTTATGGGGATGTCGTGAAAAATCCAGATTTGTTATTGGATAAAAATACGCTTTCCCTTTTTACCTATGAAATGGGAGAACCGACCATCATTGATGACCGTCCCCAGTATGTCATTTATTTTGCACCTTTGGCTAAATTGCCTTATCCTTTGTATTACGGTGTTTTTTATATCGACAAAGAAAACCTGGCTTTTACCCGGGCCGAATTCTCTTTGGACATGACAAACAGAGCCGAAGTGACGAAAGTAATATTGAAAAAGAAGCCGTTGGGTCTTCGTTTTAAACCGATTACTTTATCGTTTCTGGTTACTTATAAACAACGGGAAGGAAAAAGTTATTTGAATTACATTCGGAATGAGCTTAGGTTCAAATGTGATTGGAAACGTAAACTTTTTTCAACCCATTATAGCATTGTGAGTGAGATGGTGGTTACTGAAAGTCAGGAACAGAATGTCACGGCTATACCATACAAGGTATCTTTCAAAAGAGGGCAGGTCCTTTCGGATAAGGTGACTGATTTTTTCGACAAAGATTTTTGGGGTGGTTACAATATTATCGAACCCACGGAATCCCTGGAGTCCGCTGTCAAGAAATTAAAAAAGCAGTATAATTGATTGGGAGTGATGCGAATATGTATTATATTTAGGAATCACTATGTATGTTGTATATGACTGTAAATGATGTATCGGCTTTAAGGAAAATCAGGGGAGGTGATATCCGGGCTTTCGAAAAGCTTTTCCGGTACTATTACGAACCCCTGTGCCGCTATGCAGTTTCTTTTACTAAGGATATTGAAGCCGCAGAGGAGATTGTACAGGAATTATTTTATATGTTGTGGAAGGAACGGGAGCATCTCTGCATTCATTCCCTTAAGTCTTATCTTTACGGAGCTGTCCGGAATAATGGACTTCAATATCTGAAGCATTTGGAAGTTCGGGATAAATACAGGGAAAAATTAACCCGGGAGACGGTGAGCGAAAATTATAACCTCACGCCTTTGGATAAACTGGAGTATCAGGAACTGGAGGAAAGGGTAGCAGGGATATTGGATACCTTTCCGGAGCGCAGGCAGCGCATATTCCGGATGCACCGTTTTGAAGGGAAAAAATATGCGGAGATTGCCCGGGAATTGTCGGTTTCTGTAAAGACGGTAGAAGCAGAGATAAGTGAAGCGTTAAAAATCTTACGAAAAAGAATAGGAGAAAGGGCCTGTTGATTGTTTTTATCAGAAATTACCGAGTTTTTATAATGTGTTTATAATTGTTTTAGATTGCTGGAAGGATATGAAAGAAAAAAATAAGATAGTAGATGTCGATCGGGCCTGGGAGGCTTTGCATGTACGGCTACAAAATGATGGTTTAATGAATATCCGGAAACCCCGGTTGACGAGAAAGCGCAGATATATGCAGTTTGCTGCTCTTTTTGGGGGAATCGTAGTTGTCTGCGGAGCGATTTTTCTTTCCTGGGATTCTGAAGAAGTGTTCGAACTTTCGTTTACCTCTGAAAATGCCGGAGAAAATATGACTTTGGTTTCAACATTGGCCGACGGATCAACCGTTTATCTCACTGACGGCGGAACACTCACCTATCCCGGAAGTTTCGAAAAGAACAAACGGGAAGTTTCGATGACCGGTGATGCTTTATTCGAAGTGGTTTCCAATCCGCGACGTCCTTTTATTATAGAGACACCGAATGTGGTTATTGAAGTTACCGGAACGGTTTTTAACGTTCGTTCTTTTCCGTCCCGGGAAGCTTTCGAACTCTATGTTCAGGAAGGAACTGTAGAGGTTGTTTGCAAAGCGAATGAGGCCCGGATGGCCGTTCAGGCGGGAGAGATGGTCCGGTTGCAGGCAGGGGAATGGCAGAAAGGTACGGCTTCCGGCGTTGATTTGTACGCTTTGTATACCGCTAAAATGAGATTTAAGGATGAATTTCTGTCTGTTATGTTGCCGATACTCAATCGTATCGGTGACCGACCGATTGTGTTGCGTGATCCGGAAATAGGCGAAAGAAAAATGACCGTTGCTTTTTCCGATAATGATTCGGAAGTTATGGCTGAGCTGATTTGCGCTGCCTTGAATTTGCGGCAAACGATAAAGCAAGATACGATTTATATTTTCAAACCCTGAGAGCATGGTAAAATGTATTTCAATCGGGATATGGTTGGTATTGCCGTTCTGCAACATAGTCGTGCAGGCTCAGCAGACGGACGTGTTTGCTCGTGAAATACGTTTTTCATCTTCCCGGGGTACCGTTTATGAAATGCTCAATCAAATTACCGAACAATCCGGCTTTTGGTTTGTATACGACAGCGATTTAATCGATAATGAGAAAAAGGTAACGGTTTCCAAAGGTGTTTATCCGCTCCGGGAGGCGATCCTGCAAATTACCGGAGATAATATGTTGGAAATGAAATTAATCGGCCGGCACATTCTTTTATATAAGGAAAAAGCCGTACCGACTCGTGTCGCTGTTTCTGAGCAGATGCCTTCTTTTTTGATGGTCCGGGGAACTGTCCGGGACCGGGAGACGGGGGAGCCTTTGGCTTATAGTTCGATTGGAATAGACGGAACGGGAAAAGGAGTGGTTGCAAATCAAAACGGGAGTTTTTTGCTTAAGCTGCCCGATTCTTTGCTTTATTCTTCTCTTTATATCTCTCATCTGGGGTATGAACCTCAAAAAATAGCTACAGAATTATTGGCAGGCAACACTACGGATATCCGGTTACAGGTTCGTCCCATTCCCCTGGAAGAAGTAATTGTCAGATTGGTAAATCCCGTTAAGATTTTGAAAGAAATGTTGGAAAAGCGGGGAGAGAATTATGCAGAGACTCCTGTTAATTTAACTACTTTTTACCGGGAGGGGGTGGAGAAGGGAAAAGAACTCCTTGCTTTGACGGAAGCTGTTTTTAAAGTTTATAAAACAGGTTATTGTTCGCTCGAGAATGATCGGGTAAAGTTGTTGAAGATGCGGCGTATCGATAACGAGAGATGGAAAGATACGCTTGTCATGAAAATAAAAGCCGGCATCAAGGCTTCGTTTACGTTGGATTTAACAAAGAATCTTCCTGATTTTCTGACTTTTAATGAATCGAATCTTTATAATTATTATAAGGTAGACATGAGTGTCGTCGATTCGCATTTGGTACATGTTATTGCTTTTGAACAGCGCAAAGATGTCCGTTTGGCTTTATACAAGGGAGAGCTTTATGTAGATGCGGAGAATTCTGCTTTGTTACGTGTACGTATGGAAATAAATCCGGATTATATACGAAAAGCGACAAATACCTTGATTGTCAAAAAGAGTAAAAGAATCGATATAACCCCGAAAAAGGTGGTGTATACCGTCAGTTATAAACCTTGGGGCGGGAAATATTATATCGGACATGTGCGGGGAGATCTTGATTTCCGGATAAAGAAAAGAGGAAAATTGTTTGCTTCGTCAGTACATACCTGGTTCGAGATGGCTACTTGTAATATTGACACATTACAAGTCAGGCGATTTGCGCGAAGGGAAACTTTACCCATCAATAAGGTATTTTCGGAAACCCGTTTTATGTATGATGAGAATTTCTGGGGGGACTTGAATATTATTCTTCCGGAGGAAAAGTTGGATCAGGCCATTTCTAAAATCAATTCCCGGATCATTGAGACGGAATAACAAAACTTCTCATTGGGGATGTGGAAGACAGGGGGTTGTACATTTTCTCCGCCCTTACAGATACTTTATGCTTTCGGGTTTAAGGGCGTTTATTTCCCAGTAATTTTTCAAGCCGGAACATTTCGTCGCGTAAACGGGCAGCTTCCATAAAATCGAGTTCTTTGGCTGCTTTTTGCATGGCAGCTTTGGTTTTTTGATGCATTTTTTCCAGCTCGTTTTTGCTCATATAGGCGGTTACGGGATCGGCGGCCGTATTGATATGCTCTTCTTCTACGTAAGCGCGGGTGGTTTGCTGGGTAAGTACGGAATCCGTGGATTTCTTGATTTGGCGGGGGGTAATATGATGCTCTTCGTTGTATTTCAGTTGTTTTTCCCGCCGGTAATTCGTTTCATCGATGGTTTCCTGCATGGACCGGGTAATGGTGTCGGCATACATAATGACTTTGCCTTCTACGTTGCGGGCGGCCCGTCCGGCAGTTTGTACCAGAGAACGGGTAGAGCGTAAGAAACCTTCCTTATCGGCATCGAGGATAGCGACTAAAGAGACTTCCGGCAGGTCCAAACCTTCGCGTAACAGGTTGACCCCGACAATGACATCGATAATGCCCTTGCGTAAATTTTCCAGAATTTTAACTCTCTCTAAGGTATCTACATCCGAATGGATGTATTGACATTTTATGCCCATCCGGTCCAGGTATTTACTGAGTTCTTCCGCCATTTTTTTAGTCAGGGTGGTAACGAGTGTCCTTTCATGAAGATCGATACGTTTTTGAATTTCATTGACGAGGTGGTCGATCTGGTTGAGGGTGGGGACTATTTCAATTACCGGATCGGGGATACCGGTCGGGCGTATGATTTGTTCGACAATTACTCCCTGACTTTTTTCCAGTTCGTAATCTGCCGGGGTGGCGCTGATATAGATTGTTTGACCGGTTTTGGCTTCAAATTCCGAAAATGTCAGGGGACGGTTGTCAAAAGCTGCCGGTAAACGGAAACCGTATTCGATAAGGGTTTGTTTGCGGGCATGATCTCCTCCGTACATGGCTCGTATCTGAGGAACAGTGACATGCGATTCGTCGATTACCATCAGAAAATCTTCCGGAAAATAATCCAAAAGGCAGAAGGGGCGTACACCTGCCTGACGACCGTCGAAATAACGGGAATAGTTTTCGATACCGGGACAATATCCCAGTTCCTTAATCATTTCCAGGTCGTATCTGACTCTTTCCTCCAGGCGTTTGGCTTCCAGGTGTTTTCCGATTTCTTTTAAGTAAGCTACCTGCAGATGCATGTCTTTTTCGATTTCAACAATGGCATGAGCGATCGTTCCCTTATCGGTGACGAATAAATTAGCCGGATAGATATCCAATTCTTCAAAAGCATCGATTGTCCGTCCGCTTGACGGTTCGAAGGAATGGATACAATCAATTTCGTCGTCCCAGAATTCAATGCGATAGGCTATACCTTCGTACGTTTCTATAGCAGGGAATACATCTACGATTTCTCCTTTGGCACGGAAACTGCCTCTTTTGAATTCTACTTCATTATTGGCATACAGAGCATCTACCAGTTGGCGTAAGAGTTGGTTGCGGCTGATTCGCATTCCCTTTTTGAGGTGGATGACATTGGAACCGAATGCCCGGGGATCAGCCATACCGTAAAGGCAGGATACGGAAGAAACGACAACGATGTCTTTACGTCCGGATAATAAAGATGCCGTTGTACGTAAACGTAATTTGTCGATTTCGTCGTTGATTGCTAAATCTTTTTCAATATAAGTGTCTGTTGTCGGAAGGTATGCTTCCGGTTGATAATAGTCATAATAAGAAACGAAATATTCTACGGCATTTTCGGGGAAAAAAGCTTTGAATTCGCCGTATAGCTGGGCGGCCAGTGTTTTATTGTGACTAAGAATCAGGGTAGGCCGATTGACGGCATTGATGACATTGGCTACGGTAAACGTTTTTCCGGATCCCGTTACTCCCAGCAATACCTGATCATCGGTTCCCTGAAGGATACCTTTTGTCAGTTGCTCGATCGCTTCCGGTTGATCACCGGTGGGACGAAATTCCGAAGTCAGTTTAAAGGCCATGGCTATGAAAGATACTTATCTAATGTTTCGATCAAAACTTTTAATCTGATTGGTTTTAACAAATAATCGTTGCATCCTTCGTCTGCCATTTGCTCCCGTTTTATATTGAGATTATGGGCTGTCTGGGCGATGATTATTTTATCCGGAAACTTTTCTTTTATCAGGTGCGTCGCTTCAATTCCATCCATATCCGGCATACTGATATCCATTAAGATAACATCTATATCCGGGTGATTGTCAATGGTTTTAATTGCTTCCGCTCCATTGTGAGCCCGATATATCGTAATTTGCGTATTTTTTAATAAAGCGGATAATACGATGAAATTAGTTTCATTGTCTTCTGCAATCAGCAGTGTTTTATCCGACCAATTCGGAAGAACAGATTGTTTTTTCATAAAGGGTAAGACTAAAGTTTAGCCATGAATTTTACCGGGTCAATGATGAAACGGTCATGGATGGCATATCCGATTTGCCCTTTTTCGTCCTCTGCCTCTATTTCAAAACGTATTCTGCGTCCTTCGATTTCCGTTACTTTCGCTTTGCAATTTACTTTGTCTCCTACGGGCGTTGCTTTAATATGTTTTACATTTATTTCAATTCCGACGGTGTCCTGGCCTTCTTCCAGATGTCCTTTGAGGCAATGAACCGCCGTATTTTCCATAAGGGCAACCATCGCCGGAGTGGCGAAAACTTCCAGACTACCTGATCCGTATACGGCGGCAGTGTCTTTGGGTTGCACAGTTATCGATTGTTTGTATGTGATTCCGGTTTCCAGCATATTTCATGATTTTATATATATTCTTATTCTTAAAATTCAGAGGTAAAATGGAATATCAGTTTTTTATAATTGTTCTGAGCCATTTGCAGCATATATTGTGAATCGGCCAGAAATACATCCCTGCCGTGTTTGTCTTTAGCCATGTATTGGGCTTTGTGCTTTTTGAAGTCGGTTAACTCACTTTCATCCAAGGCTTCGATCCAGCATGCTTTGTACAGATTGATGCCTTCCCAGCGGCAGGATGCCCCGTATTCGTGCAGCAAACGATATTCGATAACTTCAAATTGCAATGCTCCGACAGTACCGATGATTTTGCGTCCGTTGAATTGGTTGACAAACAACTGGGCAACCCCTTCGTCCATCAATTGATCGATACCTTTAGCCAATTGTTTGGATTTCATCGGATCGGCATTTTCTATGTATTTGAATAATTCCGGAGAAAAGCTCGGTATTCCTTTGAAATGTAATTTTTCACCTTCGGTTAAAGAATCTCCGATCTTGAATGTTCCTGTATCGTGTAAACCTACAATATCTCCGGGATAAGCTTCGTCGATAATCGATTTTTTGGAAGCCATAAAAGCTGTCGGAGTTGAAAATTTCAGCATTTTCCCGTTTCTCACATGCAAATAATTGGTATTTCGCTTGAAAATTCCGGAACAGACCTTTACGAATGCAATACGGTCGCGGTGGTTCGGATCCATATTGGCATGTATCTTAAATACGAAACCAGTGAATTTTTCTTCGTCCGACAGTACGGTACGTTCTTCCGTTTCCCGGGGAAGCGGGGAAGGAGCCAGTTCGATGAAACAGTCCAATAGTTCTCTGATGCCGAAATTATTCAGTGCCGAACCGAAGAATACGGGGGCAACTTCTGCATTCAGGTAATCCTGACGGTCGAGTTGAGGGTAGACGCCCTGAATCAATTCCAGATTTTCACACAAGGCGTGAGCTTCCCGTTCTCCGATATGTTCGATCAATGTTGCCGAATGCAAATCGTTTATTTCAATTCCTTCAGGCAAAGTTTGAACTGTAGGGTTGTATAAGAGCAGGTTTTTCTGGTAAATGTTGTATACGCCTCTGAACGTATCTCCGCTGCCGATCGGCCAGCTAAGCGGATTTACCTTTATCTGCAGTTCTTTTTCGATTTCATCCAATAAGTCAAAAGGATCATGGGCAGGCCGGTCCAGTTTGTTGATAAAGACGATTACCGGGGTTTTGCGCATCCGGCACACCTGCATAAGCTTGCGGGTCTGGGACTCAACCCCTTTGGCGGCATCTACGACGATAATGACACTGTCGCACGCTGTCAGGGTACGGAACGTATCTTCAGCGAAGTCCTGGTGACCGGGGGTATCCAGAATATTGATTTTTACGTCATTGTATTCGAATCCCATCACGGATGTGGCCACAGAGATACCTCTTTGACGTTCGATTTCCATAAAGTCGGACGTCGCCGTCTTTTTTATCTTATTCGATTTTACAGCACCTGCAATGTGAATAGCGCCTCCGAATAGTAATAATTTTTCCGTAAGCGTGGTTTTCCCTGCGTCCGGGTGACTGATAATACCGAATGTCCTTCTGCGTGCAATTTCTTCTTTAAATCCCATGGGTTAAATCTATTCCTGACCATTAAAACGGGCACAAAGATAATAAAATTTTACTATGATACAGGTAAAATCTCTCGTTATCCACAAGTCCGGAAAATGGATTTTGGGGAAATCGATCCGTATTTTGCAGTAAATTCTGTATGTGTCCTTTATTCTGTTATTGTAAAGGAAAAAATAACGTTATTTTCAGATGTTATGATAAAATTATGAACGATGAAATTGGCCGGGGTTGTATATAAATCAAAAATAAACATACCTTTGTATACCTTATTTGCGTAAAACAGGGAAAAAAGTATGAAATATATCGGAGCACATGTACATATTACCGGCGGTGTTGAGAATGCCCCGGAGGAGGCTCGGGCGTTGAAGGCCGGAGCTTTTGCTTTGTTTACAAAAAATCAAAGGCAATGGGTCGCTGCCCCTTTGACGGTAGAGAGTATCGATCGTTTTCGCCAACGTTGCGACGAATACGGCTATGCTGCCAGACATATCTTGCCTCACGACAGCTATTTGATCAATCTGGGAAATCCGGATCGGGAAGGATTGGAGAAATCCCGGACTGCTTTTCTGGACGAGATGAAACGTTGTGAGCAATTGGGCTTGAGTTTGTTGAATTTTCATCCGGGAAGCAGTTTAAAGAAAATCAGTGATGAAGCCTGCCTTTCTTTGATTGCCGAATCGGTAAATCTGGCTTTAGCACAAACCCGGGGAGTATGTGCCGTGTTGGAGAATACGGCCGGTCAGGGTTCTAATCTCGGTTATACTTTCGAGCAGTTGGCTTATATTATCGATAAGGTGGAAGATAAAAGTCGGGTGGGCGTGTGTATCGATACCTGCCATACTTTTGCTGCGGGATACGATATCAAGTCGGAGTCCGGTTTTACGGAAACTTTTGAGCATTTTGATGAGGTTGTCGGTTTTAAGTATCTGAAAGGAATGCATTTGAACGATTCCAAAAAAGAATTGGGATCACATGTCGACCGGCATGAAAATATCGGGAAAGGAGAGTTGGGAATGGACGTATTCCGCAGAATTATGCAGGATTCCCGTTTCGATGACATCCCTTTGGTATTGGAAACACCGGACGAAACGTTATGGGCTGAAGAGATCAGTCTGTTGTACGGATTTGCTGAAAGGCATTGACCATAGCCCCGGAACAATTAATTTTGAACTATGAGAATCGGTTTATTGTCGGATACGCACGGGTGGTTAGATCCGAAGTTGCTGGAATTCTTTGAAGGATGTGATGAGGTTTGGCATTGCGGAGATATCGGAACTATGGAGGTTGCGGAAGAATTGGAGCGGCATTTTATTGTCAGAGCCGTATATGGAAATATAGACGGGGGAATGATGAGGAGAGTATATCCGGAAACCGACGTCTTTACCTGTGAAGGTGTAAAGGTGCTGATGACTCATATCGGAGGATATCCGGGACATTATGATATGCGGATTAAATCCCGTTTGTTGCAGGAACGCCCCAAACTGTTCGTATGCGGGCATTCGCATATCGCCAAGGTTATGTATGACCGTAAACTGGCATGTTTGCATATCAATCCGGGGGCAGCCGGACGTTACGGTTTTCATAAAGTGAGAACGGCTGTGCGTTTTGTAATAGGGGCTGGAGAGATCAAAGACCTGGAATTGATTGAATATGAAAGAAATTGAAAAAATAAAATAGATTAGATATGATGAAAAGACTGTTTATCGGAATTATCTTATGTTTGGGAATATGCCTGACTGGTTTTGCACAACGGAATAATAATCAGGCAAGGGAACAGAGTTTGAAATACCAGCGTTTGATGGCTTTAATCGATGCTTTTTATGTCGATACGGTAAATTTGCCGAAATTGACGGAAGAGGCAATTGTTAAGGTCTTGTCGGATTTGGACCCGCATTCCGTTTATATTACCAAAGAGGAGGTTGAGGAAATGAACGAACCTCTGGAGGGCGGATTTTTCGGAATAGGAATACAGTTTACGATTTATCAGGATACCCTGATGGTCGTTTCGGTTGTGCCCGGCGGTCCTTCCGAAAAGGTAGGATTGCTGGCAGGGGACAGAATCGTGTCTGTGGACGGGGAAAATATCGCCGGAGTAAAACTGACCAATACCCAGGTAAGGAAGCGGTTGAAGGGGGAGAAGGGAACAGTGGTGCAGGTAAGCGTGGTGCGTGGCTCGGAACCTATGGATTTCCGTATTGTCCGGGGAATGATACCGCTTCATAGTGTTGATGCGGCTTATATGCTGGATAAAACGACGGGATATATTAAAATTTCCCGTTTTGCAGCCAATACGATTGATGAATTCGAGGAAGCTGTGAAAAAGATGCAGGCAGAAGGAATGAAAGACCTGATTCTGGATTTGCAGGCCAATGTCGGAGGATATATGGGGGCAGCTATCGGCATCAGTGATAATGTGCTCGGAGATAAGAAAATGATTGTTTATACGGATGGACTTTCTTCCGGCCGCCGGGAGGAATATTCGACTTCCAAAGGCTTGCTGAAAGACGGGAGAATTGTGTTGTTGATAGACGGTAATTCGGCTTCTGCCAGTGAAATTGTTTCCGGAGCTGTACAGGATTGGGACAGAGGCCTTATTGTAGGACGCCGTTCTTTCGGGAAAGGCTTGGTACAAAGACAATATCCCCTGACAGACGGTTCGATGATACGTCTGACAATAGCTCATTATTATACCCCTTCCGGACGTTGTATTCAAAAGCCATACAAAGGAGAAGATTACCGGGCGGAATTATATAACCGCTATGAAAGCGGAGAATTGTTGAGTGCGGATAGTATAACGGTTAACGATAGCCTGAAATATTATACCAAGCTGAAAAAGAGAATTGTTTACGGAGGAGGCGGTATCATTCCTGATGTTTTTGTTCCGATCGATACGAATATCAATTATTCTTATTTTAATCGTCTGAATGCTAAGAATGTAGTAGGTGAATTTGTCGTCGGTTATGTAGATAAAAACCGGGAAAACCTGAAGAAAAAATATCCGACTTTCGAGAAATTTCAGAAGTCGTTTGAGGTTACTCCGGAAATGATCGACCAGATTGTAAAAATGGGAGAAAAAGCAGGCGTTCCTAAAGATGAAAAATTACTGGAGCCGGTTATTCCTGCCATGAAACTGTCGATAAAGGCTTTGATTGCGCGGGATACCTGGGATATGAACGAGATGTATCAAATCTTTAATGAAGATAATAAGGTTTTAAAAGAAGGATATAAGGCCCTGAAAGACGGGACGTATGAACGGATTTTAAAATAAACCAGCGGAATTTTGGATGAGATAAAGAATTGAAGTTTTTTTGATTTAAAATTGGAATATAAAGATTCATGCAGGAAGAATCTAAACTTTTAGGTAAAGAAATAGCATATCCTGAAACCTATTGTCCGGAAATATTGGTGGCTGTTCCCCGTAGACTGAACCGGGAAATATACGGTATTGACCGGCCGGACAGCTTATTTTGTGGATATGACAGCTGGCATTGTTACGAAGCCAGTTTTCTTACGAAACAGGGATTGCCGGTCGCCGGAATTTTGAAATTGGTTTATGCTTCCACCAGCGAATTTCTGGTTGAAAGTAAATCATTGAAGCTTTACCTGGGTTCTTTTAATATGATCTGTTTGGGGGATTCTGTGGCCGAAGGGATTGCTGTATTTAAAGCTACGGTTGCCCGGGATTTGAGCGCTTTGCTTCATACTTCTGTAGAAACGGCATTTTTTCAGACTTTACCGGATTCCCGGCCTTTTGATTTTCCAGAATATACTTTGCTTGAAACACTTCCCCGGATTGCTGCTGCTTCTTTTTCGGCATATCAGGAAAATCCAGCCTATCTGTTGGAGAATGTGACAAAATATGGTGGTGAAATGCTGGTATGCAGCCATTTGTTGAAAAGCAATTGCAAGATTACCCATCAACCCGATTGGGGAAGTATTTACATCCGGATTAAAGCAGCACATTTACCCGACGAGCTTTCTCTATTAAAATACATTGTTTCTCTCCGGGATGAAAATCATTTTCACGAAGAAATCTGTGAGATGACTTTTAAACGACTTACCGATATTTTCAATCCGGAGATACTGACGGTTTGTTGCCTGTATACCCGGCGAGGTGGTATCGATATTTGTCCGGTACGGGCAAACAAAGCCGAATTTATACCTGCCTGCCTGCCACGGGCCGACATACTCACGGCATCGGCATTTAGACAATGATTAATTACAGAAAAATTTCAAACGACGGTGTTTCTTCTTTTTAGATTTAAAAATTCTGCATAGAATACAATTTGGTATATATGCCGTTTAGTTTCAGCAGTTCTTCGTGGTTGCCTTTCTCTACAATCTTTCCTTCATGGAATACGCAGATCATGTCGGCATTCCGGATAGTGGAAAGACGGTGGGCAACAACAATGGAGGTTCTGTTACGCATCAGGTTGTCCAAAGCTTCCTGCACTAGTTTTTCTGATTCGGTATCCAGGGCAGAAGTAGCTTCGTCCAGAATCATTATGGGAGGATTTTTCAATACGGCCCGTGCAATACTGAGCCGCTGGCGTTGTCCGCCGCTGAGCTTACTGCCCCGGTCGCCGATGACGGTTTGGTAACCGTGTTCGGTTTGCAGTATGAATTCATGGGCGTTGGCTATTTTTGCTGCGTTTTCTACAGCTTCCTGCGTGGTATTTTCAACTCCGAAAGCTATATTGTTGTATATCGTATCATTGAATAATATCGGGTCCTGGTTTACATTGCCCATCAGTTCCCGCAGATCATACAGGGCGAAATTACGTATATCCGTGCCGTCTACACATATCTCTCCTTGTCTGACATCATAGAAGCGTGGCAGCAGATCGACGAAAGTACTTTTCCCGGAGCCGGATTGTCCGACCAAAGCGATCATTTTTCCTTTAGGAATGGTTAAATTGATGTCTTTCAATACCTGCTTGCTTTCGTTGTAAGAGAAACCGACATTCCGGTATTCGATGGCTTCCCGGAAAGTATCGATACGAACCGGTTTTTCGACTTCCCGAATGGTGGATTCTGCTGATAAAATAACATCTATACGATCCATGGCAGCCAGCCCTTTTTGGACACTGTAATAGGCATTTGTCAAATTCTTAGCCGGGTTGATAATCGAATAGAACAGTGCGATATAGGCGATAAAACCTTCGGCAGAAAGGTTACTTTGGTGGTTCAATACCAGTTTCCCTCCAAACCATAAGACGATGACGATGACGATCGTACCTAAAAATTCACTCATCGGATGGGCGAGGGAGCGACGGCGCATCAGCCGGTTTTGGATACGCCGGTATGCTTCGTTTTCGCCGGAAAATTTCCCGTCCATTTTCTTTTCTGCATTGAAGGCTTTTATAATTCTCAAGCCGGATAAGGTTTCTTCCATCAATGCCAGTATCTCTCCCATTTTAGTCTGTCCTTCCCAGGAACGCCGCTTCAAATTTTTGCCGACCTTGCCGATCAGTAACCCCATCAGAGGGAGTAGGACAAATACGAATAAGGTTAACTGCCAGCTCATAATCAGCATCGTCGTCAGGTATACGATAATCAGGATCGGACTTTGGAAAAGCATATCCAACGAACTCATGACAGATGCTTCTACTTCCTGAACGTCACCGGTCATACGTGAAATAATGTCTCCTTTGCGTTCTTCTGAAAAAAAGGGAAGTGGCAGGGATAAGATTTTCAGGTATATTTTTCTGCGGATGTCTCTGACGACACCGTTACGGATATAAATCAATTCATAAGAAGCCAGATAAGCGAAGCCGGTTTTGAAAGCGGTGGAAATAATGGCTAAGATACCGACAAAGACCAATGTATTGGCTTGTCCGAAGCTGTTTTTGATTTCAGTGACGTAATAGTTGAAAATCTGGGCGATGGATTTCGTATCCAGGGCGAAGGGAACGAGTTCGGTTACGTCGTGCTGGTTGTCAAAAATAATCCGAAGGATCGGGATTAGCATCGCAATGGATAAACTCCCGAAAATAGCATGCAGAAAATTAAAAAGGACACTTTTGGCAACCCGGCTCTTATAGGGAGGAATAAATCTCCTGAGAATAGAAATCAAATCTTTCATAAATGTGCTTTCAATGATGAAAATCAAGGCCAGAAATCCGGAGGAAGGACTTCTGGCCGGTTTGATATTTAGCTGTGATAAATATTAGATTCCCGTATAATTAGACGGTGTAATCTGTTTTAATGTTTTTTTCAAATCAGCGGAAATCTCAAGTGTGTCGATGAATTCGGCGATGGATTCCTGTGTGATTTTATTGTTGGTACGTGTCAGTGCCTTTAAAGCTTCGTAAGGATTCGGATAGCCTTCGCGGCGCAAAACGGTTTGTATGGCTTCGGCCACGACAGCCCAATTTTTTTCCAGGTCCCGTTCAATCGCTTCTTTATTGATGATCAGTTTATTTAATCCTTTTAACGTGGATTTGAAAGCGATAAGGGTATGGGCTAACGGTACACCGATATTCCGTAATACGGTAGAATCCGTCAGATCTCTTTGTAAACGGGAGATCGGTAATTTATTGCTCAAATGATCCAATACGGCATTCGCTATACCTAAGTTACCTTCTGAATTTTCAAAATCGATCGGGTTGACTTTATGAGGCATTGCCGACGAACCTACTTCTCCCGCCTTGATCTTTTGTTTGAAATAAGTCATGGAAATGTATGTCCAGAAATCCCGGTCCAGGTCTATAACGATGGTATTAATCCTGCGCAGGTTATCGAATAAAGCTGCAAAATTATCATAATTGGATATTTGTGTCGTATAACTTTCCCGTTCGATTTTAAGTTTTTCCGTCAGGAATTTATTACCGAAATCGGCCCAATTGTATTCGGGATAAGCCACATGATGGGCATTGAAATTTCCCGTTGCTCCTCCGAATTTGCCGGAGATAGCAACTTTTTTCAGTAACTCCAGTTGACGGCTCAAACGGTAGGTGAATACTTTCAATTCTTTCCCCAGACGGGTTGGGGAAGCCGGTTGACCGTGAGTTTTGGCCAACATGGCAACATCTTTCCATTCTTCAGCCAATTCTTCCAGTTTGGCGATCAGTTCGTCGATGACCGGATAATAGACGTTATGTACGGCATCCCGGAAAGAGCAGGGAACAGCGGTGTTGTTGATGTCCTGTGATGTCAGGCCGAAATGGATAAATTCTTTGTATGCATGCAGATTCAGAGCGTCGAATTTTTCTTTGATGAAATATTCGACGGCTTTAACATCGTGGTTGGTTACTTTTTCAATGTCTTTAATCTTTTGCGCATCTTCTATCGTAAAATCCATATAAATTTCCCGTAATTGGGAAAATAAAGAGTGGTCGAAGGGCTTCAATTGAGGAAGCGGTAATTCGCAAAGTGCAATAAAGTACTCAACTTCCACCATGACCCGGTAACGGATCAGTCCACTTTCTGAAAAATATTCGGATAAACTTTCAACTTTATCACGATAGCGGCCATCGATAGGAGAAATAGCGGTTAATGCTTGCATAATGATTATATTTAGTATTTTTAATGCATCTATTTTTTCAAGGCTTACAAAAATACAAAAAATAGGATTAAGAAATTGAAAATTGAAAATTGAAAATTGAAAATTGTGTTAAAAGAGAAAAGTTTTAACTTTGTCTTTAGACATTTAGAAAATAGGTTATGGGTATTTTTCAAGGATTTTTTATGGGAATAGGAGTATATGGCCAAGCCATTGAGATACTTTTCAGCCGTAAATTTTATTGGTTTTTGATTTTTCCATTGATTGTGCTGGTCCTTCTTTTTTTGACCGGGCAATGGCTGGTCGGTTTGGCAGGAGACAGCCTTTCCGGACTGGTTGAAATGAAGATTACAGGTTGGTTGGAAGGTATATCTTGGTTGCAGTGGTTGAGTAGTACAGCCGGTTTTCTGATACGGATATTGCTGCGGATTACTTATTTCCTTTTATTTATGGCATTCGGTGGATACATCATATTAATTGTCATGTCACCGGTTTATTCCTGGCTGTCGGAGCGGACGGAAGCACATTTATCCGGAAAGAAATACCCTTTCAGTTTAAAACAGTTGCTTTGGGAGATTTTCAGAGGGATTCTGATCGTTATCCGGAATATGTTTTTTCAGTTGTTGATAACGATATTGTTGTTATTGTGTTCTTTTATACCGCTGCTCGGTTTATTGGCTCCGGTAGCCTTGTTTCTGGTATCTGCTTATTTTTACGGTTTTTCTTTTGTGGATTATGCTATAGAAAGAAAGCGTTTTAATGTAAAAGAGAGCATTCGGTATGTCAATAAGAATGCGGGTATGGTGACTGGTGTCGGGTGTGTTTTTGCTTTGTCGTTGATGATTCCCTGGCTTAGTGTCATTGCCTGTAGTTTTGTTTCGATTTTATCGGTTATAGCGGGAACGGTAGCGATTCACCGGGTGACGGAGGAAAAGCAGGAAACGATACAGAAAATTTGATTTCAAATATTCCGTAAATAATTTGTAATAAAAATACAGTGTTATTAAATTAGGAAAATAATAAAGTGGGTGACATCTAATGTAACGCCTGAATTTTAAATTAATGATTGTGATGAAAAGATTGGTTTTATTCATAACGATGTTTTTATGGGTGCTGGGTGTGCAGGCGGAAGGAGAAAGGACCCTGGTATTTAAAGTGGATATAAAGGATGAGATCGGCCCTGAAGTGTGGCGTTTGGTCAAAAAATCTTTTGAGAAGGCTCAGGAAGAGAATGCAACTTACATCTTAATAGATATGAATACCTATGGCGGAATGGTAGTGTATGCTGATTCTTTGAGAAGTCTGATACTCAATAGTAAGATACCGGTATGGGTATTTATCGATAATAATGCTGCTTCTGCCGGAGCCTTGATTTCGATTGCCTGCGACCGGATTTATATGAGAGAAGGAGCGAATATAGGTGCGGCTACTGTAGTTAATCAAAGCGGTGAAGCCATGCCTGATAAATACCAGTCGTATATGCGCTCAATGATACGGGCAACAGCCCAGGCCCATGGTAAGGATACCCTGATAGAAGGGAGGGACACCAGCTACCGGTGGAAAAGGGATCCCCATATAGCAGAGGCTATGGTCGATCAGACGATTCATATTCAGGGAATAACCGATAGCGGGAAAGTGGTGACCTTTACACCGCATGAGGCAATACAATATGGTTTTTGTGACGGTATAGCTGAAAATGTAAGTGAAGTGCTTAAACAGGGAGGGGTAGAAAATTATACGATAACTACTTATACTCCGACCGGTTTGGATCGGATTATCGGCTTTTTAATTAATCCGGTAATACAGGGACTTTTGATTATGCTTATTATCGGAGGGATTTATTTTGAATTACAGACTCCGGGAGTGGGATTTCCGCTATTGGCTTCCGTAGTGGCTTGTATACTCTATTTTGCTCCTTTGTATCTGGAAGGTATCGCCGATTACGGGGATATTATTTTGTTTGTTATCGGCGGACTGTTATTGCTTTTGGAGATATTCGTTATTCCCGGTTTTGGGGTAACGGGAATCAGCGGGATTATCTGTATTATTGCCGGATTGGTATTGGCAGGGGTCGACGATATATCGTTTGAGTTTTTTGGAGATTTTGCCGGAATGATTCTCAGGTCGCTGTTTCTGGTGATTACCTGCTCTTTGTTTGCTTTGATTTCAAGTATTTGGTTAAGTGGTAAGCTGTTCGGTTCCAGACGGTTGGCACTTGCTTTGCATGCTGAACAGCGGGCAGAGGACGGGTATGTCGGGGTGGATATGACTGCTGTAAAAGAAGTGGATAAAGAAGGTGTTACTACAACCGATCTTCGTCCGGCAGGTAAAATTAGAATAGAAGGAGAGATTTATGATGCCGTATCTGCCGAGGGGGATTATATTACAAAAGGAAGCCGGATAAAGGTAGTCGATTATCAGGCCGGACAATTGTATGTTGTGAAAAGTGAAGATTGATCTTTGATTTCCGATTTATGATTAATCGGGTAGGAAAGAATATAAACTTCTAAAAATAAGGGGGAGAGATGTATGCAATCCCCATATATAATGTCGACCTATGGGAAAAGATCGGTTGTTTTAGGTCAGATTATTGAAGATTTAGATAAAAAGTTCTTTGACGTATTGATAATGAATAGATTGTAAATAGTCGTCGAAGGACGGGAAAAATCTAAGAATTGCAGGTCGACTGCAAACAACCGTAAAAAACAATGGCAATATAATTGATAAATAGTTGATTATCAAATTTGTATGATATGATATTTAATGCCTTTTAATAGAACTAAGTAGTATTGAAACAAATTTGGTCGATGAGATAGAATTTTCTCGTGATTCTTTTAATAGAACTAAGTAGTATTGAAACGCTGGTAAGCCCTGAAAGGCAAGGCCGAAACATAACTTTTAATAGAACTAAGTAGTATTGAAACTATTTGTAAGCTCTTTAATTCTATGGGTCTTTCTCCTTTTAATAGAACTAAGTAGTATTGAAACGCGATATCTTAAAAGACTTCGTAAATTTATTTATCCTTTTAATAGAACTAAGTAGTATTGAAACACCTTTATCTCCTTAAACGGAACAAAACGAGCCTTTCTTTTAATAGAACTAAGTAGTATTGAAACTTTCTAGCCAGCGTTGTAAGGCATTAGCCCTACGAACTTTTAATAGAACTAAGTAGTATTGAAACCTTTCTTTTGCATAGCAAATCTGGTCAGAGAAGATACTTTTAATAGAACTAAGTAGTATTGAAACAAATAAAAGGCCCTATTTTGATAAGCAGTCAAACTTCTTTTAATAGAACTAAGTAGTATTGAAACTTTTTATTCTCGGTTCTTACTTTAGAAGCAGAAGCCCTTTTAATAGAACTAAGTAGTATTGAAACAGTCCTGTTTTATCTTTATAAAATCTGCGGAGTTAACTTTTAATAGAACTAAGTAGTATTGAAACCGGGAAATAACAGCCTGCTTCAATAATCCATCTTTACTTTTAATAGAACTAAGTAGTATTGAAACCGGCAGCCACGAGGTCCCGAAAGGAACCGAAATCAGCTTTTAATAGAACTAAGTAGTATTGAAACAAAAGACATCTTGTATATCCTTCGAGGTAAGTATGTCTTTTAATAGAACTAAGTAGTATTGAAACAAGTAAAAACCCTAAAAACGATAAATAATTATGGGACTTTTAATAGAACTAAGTAGTATTGAAACAATGCTGAAAGGGTATTTCTCAGTTCAAGTGCCAATCTTTTAATAGAACTAAGTAGTATTGAAACTCCGCTGCGTATACGCTCTCCTCTCCGGGTATCTGCTTTTAATAGAACTAAGTAGTATTGAAACTTACGGATGCCGGCGGAGCTTTGAAAGAAATGGCTGCTTTTAATAGAACTAAGTAGTATTGAAACAGAAATACCAAACTTGCAAATGCCTTGTCTGCTTCTGCTTTTAATAGAACTAAGTAGTATTGAAACTTTATATCCGCATCCCTTAGCCTTATATATTGCGAACTTTTAATAGAACTAAGTAGTATTGAAACCTACAATAACTCGTCTAACAAGGCCAGGTTATCCGCTTTTAATAGAACTAAGTAGTATTGAAACTTGTTGAAAGTCGAGCTGCATACCCATTGTCCGAAACTTTTAATAGAACTAAGTAGTATTAAAATACTGTTGGCTATACTACTATCAGGGAATACTGTATCTTTTAGAATCGTCGATTTATAATGGCTTTACTTTTCTCAACGGCGGCAAAGCCGCGCTTGACAGAAACGTAGTTACTGACTTCGTGGACTGTTTTGCCGGTTGATGATCCCATAGAACATCAGATCGATATATTCCAATATGGTACGGGAATTTTTATCTTTCCGGTTGGCCAGGATAAAAGCTTGCTCCAGGCTTTTAAACATGAGCAATAAGTTTTGTGAGAAGATACGGGGATCACTTACCCGGAAAATGCCTTTTTCTTTGCCTTCCCGTACAATTCCCGTAAGCAATTTGATTTCTTTGCGATCTATATCTTGCCGTAGATGTTCCACACGGATATTATTGAAAAGGAAATCGTAACGGATATAACGGTTACTTCGTACTAAACTGTCGATTACCCCAAAATGTTGCAAGATATACAATTTTAGACGTCTGTCGGGAGGAAGAGGCGAATCTGCAGCTTTTTGAAGTTTTTCGTTAATACTGTTCACTTCGTCTTCAACGACGTATTTATAAAGTTCGTCCTTGCTTTTAAAATGGGTATAGAGGGTACGCCTGCTCATTTTGGCAGCAGAGGCGATATCGCTCATTGTAGCTTTATATACGCTGATTTCTTTAAATAAATTTTTGGCGACATTGATAATTTTATTTTTGGTTTTACTCATGTAGCTTATTGTTTAATGAACTTTTAATCGTTCTGTTGATCTTTTTAAAGGCAAAAAGCCTTTAAGCGGTGAAGTGGGTTTTGTGTGAAGTGCAATAATAAGCATTTTTTATGGATTCTCTCGTTTTTTTATAAAGATTAAGTCCATTGCTCCGTTTATTGTTTACATATTACATTATGCAAAGGGTGTCAAAATATCCGGATCTATTATGGATTACATAGAATATTTAATTTGTGACAGACAGGAAACCTTTATAGTGAAAGTAAATTATTTACTATTTTCCAGGT
This sequence comes from Culturomica massiliensis, assembly GCF_900091655.1. Taxonomy (NCBI): domain Bacteria; kingdom Pseudomonadati; phylum Bacteroidota; class Bacteroidia; order Bacteroidales; family Odoribacteraceae; genus Culturomica; species Culturomica massiliensis. The sequence continues at coordinate 991,386 of NZ_LT594621.1, read as the reverse complement.
TTATGTCATATTTGTGAAAACATGACAAATGTCATGTTTTTTTGAAAAAGGCCGGAGTATATTTGCGCGAATTTTAACTGGTGTCCCGGTGATGATTGATTTACCGGTAAGTATGAATTAAAACTTTCTGTAAACATGAATGTTATGAACATTTCCTTTTATAAGGATAAAATTTTTTCAGCCCGTTGGTTTCAGACCTATGCTACTCTCATATTAGGTTCTTTTGTCATCTCTATCGGGTATACTTTTTTTATGACACCGTATAAAATCGTACCGGGGGGTATTTATGGTATTTCGACGATATTGCATTATCAGCTAGGGTTTCCGATCGGTATGGCGGCTTTGTGTTTCAATTTACCTTTGAGTTTATGGGGGGTAAAAGTGTTGGGTAAACAATTCGGTTTGAAGACTTTTATCTGCTTTTTACTGGTAGCCATGTTCGCCGACGGTATGCCTCTTTTTCTGAAAGCATGTGGGCACCCGCATCCTTACGATCCGTTTCAGTTGCAAGACGAGGTTCTTTTGGCCAGTGTTTTCGGTGGGGTAGTTATCGGTATCGGAGCCGGATTGATTTTAAAGACACGTTCTTCCAGCGGTGGTACGGATGTATTGTCTTCTATTTTAAATAAGTTGACCCGTAAGCCGATCGGTATGTTACAGATGACAGTAGACTCTGTTATTGTACTGTGCGGTTTAATCGTATTTCAGGATTGGAAAGTACCGTTTTATTCCTGGTTGACGATTTTCCTAATGGGAAAAGTAATCGATATTGTTATTCAGGGATATTCGAGTGATAAAACATTCTTTATTGTTTCCGAAAAGACAGAAGAAATCCGTAACTATATTCTTACCGAATTACATCGCGGTGGTTCCATCGTTCCTGTAAACGGTATGTTTAACCGTACTGAAAAGGAAATGATTATGACGGTGGTAAACCGGAGAGAGGTCGTTACTTTGCAACGGGCTATTTTTAAAATCGACCCGAAAGCATTTACGACCATTATGGAAGCAAAAGAAATTATCGGACAGGGATTTAAGACCATTGATTAAATGAAAATCAAGAGGGATCGATTTTAAATTTACTGTTTAGATTGTTTTTGGAAAAATCAGACTTCGATTTCAGATTTTATTTTTGATTACAATTTTGGAATATACCGGCATGGAAGCTATTTGTAAGATCAGCGAAGTCAGCCGGTATTTGTTCCTATTTTTTTAAAGGAGCGATTGTACGGTCGAAAATGCCGGAAAGAAAAGCGATGGCCATGCCGTAGTTGCTGACCGGTATGCCTGCTTCAATAAATGGGAGAAGGCGGTTTTTCAATTGCGTATGTGTGACCATACAGCCTCCGCATTGGATAACGAGGGCATAGGTATTTAACGGATGTGTAATCGGGTCTAAGCCGGAAATAAATTCAAAATTCAATTGCTTGCCGCTGTATTGGCGTAATAAATTCGGTAGTTTAACTCTCCCGATATCTTCGCAACTGACGTGATGAGAACAGGATTCCAACATCAGGATTGTATCGTTGTCTTGCAGATGCCGGATGTATTGAGTGCCTTCCAGGTACTTTTGAAAACATCCTTTTTGCCGGGCCAGTAAAATACTGAAGCTGGTAAGCGGTATGTCGGCCGGAATAAGTGTCGCTACTTTTTTAAATACCTGACTGTCGGTAACAACCAATTTCGGTATAATACCGGTGGTTGATAAAAAATGGGAGATTTCTTCCGGTTGAAGTACGACACTGATACAATGCTTATCGAGAATATCCCGTATTGCCTGTACCTGAGGTAAAATGAGGCGGCCTACCGGAACTTCGGAGTCGATAGGGGTGATGAGCATCACGATGTCCTGCGGATTTACAAGTCCTTCCAGTAAAGGTGAAGGATTGGAGATTTTTGCAATGCGGCGCAGAGCGTCGAGTAAACCGGGGACAGTTTTGTTATCATAGGCACTGAAATCGATGACCGGGACTTTATACTGGCTTTTAAGACTGGTTTGCAGGACCGGATTGAGGGGAGAGAGATCCGCTTTGTTGTGCAAAATCAAAAAGGGCAAACGAAGAGAACTGAAACGTTCAGCCAGTAGCTCTTCTTCTCTCTCAAACCGGTTTGCCGTAATAACCAGAATGGCGATATCTGCCCGGGGCAATTGCTCAAAGGTCTTATTGACCCGTTGTTTACCGAGTTCGCCTTCATCATCGATACCGGCTGTATCAACAAAAATTACGGAGGCAAAACCGGGTATTTCGAAACTTTTCTTTACCGGATCGGTTGTTGTACCGGGGATATCCGAAACAATCGCTATTTTCTGTCCCGTTAAGGCATTGATGAGTGAGCTTTTACCGCTGTTACGACGACCGGTGATCAGAATATGAAGTTTATCCATCGTTATTGTATCTGTTTTTTATTTGTATAGTTGTACGTCTTCTGCAGTAATGGTCGGACCACATAAAATGATCAGACGTTCTACGACGTTGCGTAGTTCCCGGATATTTCCAGTCCATTCGCACTCCTGCAGCATGGATACGGCAGCCGGTTCTATTTGTTTCGGAGAAGTGCGCATTTCGGTACAAATTTCTTCTATAAAATGTTGAATCAGTTCTTCTATGTCTTCGGAACGTTCATTCAGAGCAGGAACGTCGATGATAATAACGCTAAGACGGTGGTATAAATCTTCCCGGAAATTACCTTTGGAAATCTCTTCCTTCAGGTTTTTATTGGTGGCGGCAATGACCCGTACATCTACCGGAATATCACCGTCTCCGCCGATCCGGCTGATTTTGTTTTCCTGTAATGCACGCAATACTTTGGCTTGGGCATCCAGGCTCATATCGCCGATTTCATCGAGAAAGATCGTACCGCCGTGTGCCAGTTCGAATTTTCCTTTTTTCTGTTTGATGGCGGAAGTGAAAGAGCCTTTTTCGTGTCCGAATAATTCACTTTCGATAAGTTCGGAAGGAATGGCAGCACAATTGACTTCAATAAATGCATTGTCCCGGCGATTGCTTTTTTCATGTAATTGACGGGCAACCAGTTCTTTACCTGAACCGTTCGGACCGGTAATCAATACCCGGGCATCTGACGGGGCAACTTTTTCGATCATATGTTTGATCTTTTCCAATGCCTCGGAATGTCCGATCATTTCATATTTTTTGCTGACCTTGGTTTTTAAAGTCTGGGCTTCCTGTATTAATAATGTCTTATCTGTGGCATTTTTGATCGTAATGAGAATCCGGTTTAAATCGAGGGGTTTTTCAATAAAATCATAAGCTCCCTTTTTTATAGCCTCGATAGCCGTGTCGATTGTGCCGTGTCCGGAAATCATAACGACAGGAGTATCCCGGGAAAATTCCTTGATTCTTTCGAGTACTTCGATTCCTTCCATTTTCGGCATTTTGATATCACAGAATACCAATTCCGGTTTTTCTGTCTTTACGGCAACAATCCCTTCCATGCCGTTTTCCGCCAGAATGACATCGTGTTTTTCAAAAGTAAGGATATCTTTCATGGAGTTCCGGATACTCCGTTCGTCGTCGATAATCAGTATTTTTGCCATGTTATGTCGTTTATTTTAAGGAACGATTCTTGGGTGTATGCAAATACAGACCGGATGGATCCGGTTTTGTATAAACCCTGCTTTTTCCCTTATTTTATGCAAAAATAATTAAATATTCGGCTATTGGACAATTGGAGCCGGACAGATACCTTTTTTAACATTCTTGCCGGAAGTTATTTCTTAAATTAGAACTAAATTTGTTATTCTAATTTGATAAAACAGATCATTCTGATGAAGAAGTTCGTATTTTTATTCGTCATTTTTATGACATTGACATATTCTCTCCAGGCAGAACGGAAAAAAGTCGGTTTGGTATTAAGTGGCGGGGGGGCAAAGGGTGTTGCTCATATCGGTGTACTAAAGGTTTTGGAACGGGCAGGTATACCGGTTGACTATATTGCTGGAACCAGTATGGGATCCATTGTCGGAGGACTCTATTCCATCGGATATGATGCGGAGATGCTGGACAGTTTGGTAAAAAAACAGAATTGGTCTTTTTTATTGAGCGACCGGGTGTATCGGTATAATCTTCCGTTTTCTCAGAAAGAAACGGATGAGAAATATCTGGTATCCATTCCGATGATCGGAGGAAGGCGTATACAAGTGCCTTCCGGGTTTATCAGCGGACAAAATATTTACAATCTGTTTTCGGAATTGACGATCGGTTATCACGATTCCTTGTCTTTTTTGACATTACCTATCCCTTTTTCCTGTGTGGCTGCCAATGTTGTTAATGGGAAGGAAGTTGTTTTGAATAAGGGCAACCTGCCTTTGGCGATGCGTTCCAGCATGGCTATTCCCGGGGTTTTCGCTCCTGTACGGCTCGATTCCATGTTGTTGGTGGACGGGGGTATAGCCAATAATTTCCCCACGGATGTCGGTTTGGCAATGGGAGCTGATATTATTATCGGCGTTGATGTGTCTTCCGAGCTTCGCAAGAGAGATCAATTGAATTCTGTTTTAGATATTCTGGATCAGTTGACTTCGTTTATGGGAATGAATAAATATGAGGATAACATTAAGTTGTGTGACCTGTATATTAAACCGGATATTGTACCTTATTCAGCAGCCAGTTTTGATCCGGAAGCTATAGATACTTTGATTCGGCGGGGAGAAGAGGCAGCCTGGGCGCATTGGGATGAATTTATGAAGTTAAAAGAACAGTTAGGACTGGCCAAGACGGAAAAGGCCGAGAAAAAAATCGAGAATAAGTTCATTATAACAGATTCTTTAAGGATCGGACAAATATTGATCGAAGGTGTTCCTGCCAAAGAAGAAAAATGGATACGTAAGAAAGTCCATCTGACAGAAAATACCGATATTTCGATTGGTGATTTACATCGGGCGATAGCTATACTTTACGGCACGGGATCTTTTTCTTATGTAAATTATCAGTTAAATGGAAAAGAAGTGTACGATCTGACCCTGACATTGAAAGAAAAGCCGACGAGCTCAATTAATTTCGGTTTTCGTTTTGATTCGCAGGAAATGGCTGCCATATTGTTGAATACAACGATTTCACCCAAGAATTTACGTGGTTTTCAATTGTCGTTAACCGGACGTTTGAGTATGAATCCGTATGTAAAAGCCGAGTATTTATTCGGAGAAAACTTTTTACGTAGAGCCGGATTATCGTATATGTATAAATACAACGATATCGATCTTTACCGTAAAGGCCATAAATTGGATAATATTACTTTTTCCCAGCATGTTGGGGAATTGAGTTTTTCGGATATCAATCTTTTAAATTGTAAATTTATGCTGGGGATTCGCTATGAATATTTCGATTATGAGTCTTTTTTGTATTCGGATCATTCAATGACGACCCAGGCGAAGCCGGAAGGTTTTCTGGGATATCATGCTTTGGCCCGTTATGAAACCTTCGATAAGAAGTATTATCCTACCCGGGGCGTTTCTTTTTTAGGAGAGTATTCTCTTTATACCGATAACGGCATTCATTATGACGGTGGAGCTCCTTTTTCTGCCCTTGCCGGAAATTTCGAAACAGCCTGGTCATTGAGCCGGAGATTTACTGTTTTGCCTGCTTTTTACGGAAGGATATTGATCGGCCGGGACATCCCTTTTTCATACCGGAATTATATGGGAGGCGAAGTTGCTGGACGGTATATGTCGCAACAATTACCGTTTGTAGGTATCCATCATTTTGAAACGTTCGATAATACGGTGTTGGCCCTGAGAATGAAACTGCGGTATCGGATCGGTTCGAAACACTATGTAACGGCTACAGCCAATTATGCCAAACAGGAGAAGAATTTTTTTGATATATTGGGTGGGGATGATATTTGGGGCGGGGGTATATCTTATTCTTACGATACTTTAATAGGGCCTATCGAGTTGTTGTTCGATATGTCAAATTGGGATAAGAACTTAGGGATTTATTTCAGTCTGGGTTATTATTTTTAGTCTGGAAACAGAGATCAAAAGTGGTGAATTAATATGAGAATAATATGAAATATTGGTTGTATGTAGGAATGCTTTGCTTGCTGGGAGCCTGCCAGGCGAAAACGTACCGGTACACAGAAGGCGGTATTTACGGCACTTATTATCGGATAACTTACCGGGCAGACAGGGATTTAGGGCGTGAATTAATCGGACAGCTGGAACGTGTGAATGCATCGCTTTCGATGTTTAACGATAGTTCTGTGATTTCCAGATTGAATCGTGGCCAGACAGAGCGGGTAGATTCTTTGTTTGCCTGTATGTTCAGGGTGGCTGTTCAGGTAAACCGGGAGACGGAAGGGGCTTTTGACATCACGGTAGCTCCTTTATCGAATGCCTGGGGATTTGGATATAAACGGGACAGTTTTCCGGTACCGGCAAAAATAGATTCTTTATTGCAGTATGTGGGAATGGGAAGATTGCGTTTGGAAGAAGGACGTTTGTTGAAAGAAAAAGAGGGGATTGAAATGGATGCGAGTTCCATTGCCAAAGGATTGGGGGTGGATTTGGCTGCCGATTATTTGCAGAAACAGGGGGTAGAGGATTATATGGTGGATATCGGTGGAGAAATCCGGGTGAAAGGTGTGAGTGACAAAAACCGTCCGTGGCGGGTCGGAATTGATAAACCGATTGATGATCCGAAAGTGCAAAACCGGCAACTGGAATTAGTTGTTGAGTTGACAAAAGGTGCTATTGCAACATCAGGTAACTACCGCAATTATTATATTCACGAAGGGAAGAAATATGCGCATACCCTGAACCCGCTGACCGGATATCCGGTACAACGGGATATTTTGAGTTCGAGTGTTTATGCTCCAACCTGTATGGAGGCGGACGCTTATGCTACAGCCTTTATGGTGCTGGGGTTAGAGAAAAGTAAAGAGATTGTACTTAAGCATCCCGGTTTGGAGGTATGCTTTGTATATGAGCGGGATGGTAAATCGGAAATCTGGATGTCTCCGGCTTTTGAGAAAATGGTATTGAAATAAGGACAGAGAGGAGGGGGAAATGATAAAACGGTTGATCGGTTTGTGCCTATTGCTGAATCTGTTGGTTGCAGGAAATACTGTTTCTGTAGCCCAATCTGTAACAGAACAGGACACGATTACCGCCAACCGGGAGAAGATACTTTCCCGTCCCCGGGTTTTTTTACCGGATAGCCTGATCCGGGATACATTGAAATATGAATATGTCCGGATAAAAAATGTGGCTTACAAGTCATCTTTTACCAAAGAATTGTACAAAATGATTTTTGTCGAGCCTCGGCGTAACCGGGTCAATGTTATGCGTACACAGAACAGTGAGGAACGGTTTAAAGCCTATGCGGGAAAGATCATAAAAGAAATCCATATTGAAGTGCTCCCCCCTTATGGTACAAGTGTATATGACACAACTTATTTGGAAATGGATTTGGGGTGGCTTAAAAATGCGGCGAATAAGATACACATGAAATCCGCCGACCGTATTCTCCGGAAACAATTGACTTTAAAACCCGGAATGCGTCTGGTGCCTTTTGAAATTGTACAGAATGAGATTTTACTTCGTCGTCTGGATAATATCGACGATGCTACGGTTATGGTGGCTGAAGATAAAGATAATCCGGACGAGGTGGTTCTGACGATTATTTGCAAAGATCAGTTTTCCTGGGGTGCGGAAGTGTCTTCCAATTTTCTGAATAATGCCCGGATTGAAGTGGCCAATAAGAATTTTATGCGCTTGGGGCATATTGTCGAATATGATTTCAGCTACCGGGGAACAAAAGATCAGAAGTGGGGCAATACGGTACGGTATAAAGTCAATAGTGCTTTCGGTAGCCACTTTGACTTTCTCGGTTATTATCAGAATGATTACTCGGCGAAACAGATTTGGGGATCGCTGGATCGGCAGTTTTTGACATCCCGGATAAAATGGGCGGGCGGATTTACTGTGGGACGGGTTTATCGTGCCGATGTTTTACCGGATGTCAATATCATACATCAGGATGTTCCTTTTAATTACCATGCTTTCGACGTATGGGTGGGAAAATCGTTTTTGCTGAATACGCGTCATAATTACAACCGGAATTTTTATATTACCGGGCGTTTTCTGAATACGATTTTCAATGCCCGTCCCGTTGTATCTTCTGATTCGAATCAGTTTTATTACAATCGCCGGAATTATTTCGGTTCTCTTATTTTCCGGAAATTGAGGTATTATAAAGCGAATCTGATTTATGATTTCGGACGTACGGAAGATATTCCTTCCGGTTTTTATTCGGCATTGACATTTGGTTATGAGAATAATGATTTTCAGAATTCTGCTTATGTCAGTTACGAAGTCCGCTATTCCCATTTTGATTTTCCCACAGAGCGTTTGTATTCTTTCGATGCCGGGATTGGATCGTATATAAATCAGGGGGGATTTGAGCGGGGGATGTTGAAGGTCGGATTGCATCATATCAGCAATTTGCAGGCACTGGGTTCCTGGCGTTTCCGCTTTTATAATGATATAAACTACGTACTGGGAATACGGCGTTATCCGGCAGATCATCTTTATATGAAGGATTATGATATATTGGGATTCGATTCTGATACATTGTGCGGAAATCAGAAGCTTTCGACTTCTTTGTCGGCGACTTTTTTCATGCCTTATATTAAAAAAGGATTCCGGGCTGCTTTGACCGGTTTTGTGGATGTCGGAGCCATTGCTCCTGAAAATACATCTATACTCAAGAGCAGAGCCTATTGGGGAATGGGATTTGCTATCAATCTCAGAAACGATAATATTGTCTTTAAAAACATTAGTTTGCGTTTGTCTTTCTATCCTTCAGCGCCGAAAGATATGCGGGTATTTGAGGCTTCTATGTCCGGAAATTTACAGAATGGATTTTACGATTTTCAGGTTCGTAAACCTAAAGTGTTGAATTATGAATAAATTTCGGAACTTATCGAAATGATTTGTCGTATTGTCACAAATATTTTATTTTTGCCGGACGAAATTGATAACAGTATCGGCCGGTTATGGTACGATCTATTAATTCCTAATAAATGAAAAAAGTTTTATTATTCTCCTTGTTCTTATTGATCGGTTTATTTTTTTCACAGGTTCTTCCTTCTTTATTTAGCGATACGTATGAGACGTTTGTATTTGTATTCAAGAACCTGATGTTCATTTGTCTGGCTTTTATCATGATTAATGTCGGTCGGGAATTTGAGCTGAATAAAGCTAAATGGAAGTCTTATACCGAAGACTATTTTATTGCAATGGCTACGGCAGCAGTACCTTGGTTGTTAGTCGCTTTTTATTATATCTATATTTTGCCCTACAATGATTTATCCTGGGATAAGAATTTGCTGGTAAGCCGGTTTGCTGCGCCTACTTCTGCCGGAATACTTTTTACCATGTTGGCGGCTGCGGGCTTGAAAAAGGAATGGATTTATCAAAAAACACAGGTGTTGGCGATTTTCGACGATTTAGATACTATCCTTTTGATGATTCCTTTACAGATACTGATGATCGGTTTTAAATGGCAATTGTTCGCCATTGTATTGGTCGTTTGTCTGTTACTGGTATTCGGCTGGAAAAAATTGAACAGTTTGAATTTACCTCAGTCCTGGAAAGCCGTTGTAATATATTCTGTTTGTTTGGTAGCGGCGTGTGAGAGTATTTATTTGATATCCAAGGTATTTATGGGGCAGGAGGGAGCCATTCATCTCGAAGTGCTTTTACCGGCTTTTGTCTTGGGAATGGTAATGAAAACCGTGCATAAGACAGGAAAAGAGGAGGAAAATGCAGCCGGCTTTATTTCTTATCTGTTTATGTTCCTGGTTGGGTTGAGTACTCCTCTGTTTGTCGGGATCGATACGGAAGCTGCCGGCTTTCATTTGCCCGATTGGGGGACGATAGCTTTGCATGTATGTGCGGTAACCTTGCTTTCCAATATCGGTAAGATGTTCCCGTTGTTTTTTTACAGAGATCGTAATATTCTTGAACGATTGGCACTTTCTATCGGTATGTTTACCCGGGGAGAAGTTGGGGCCGGAATTATCGTGATTGCCTTGGGATACCAATTAGGTGGAATTGCTGTGATTGTTTCTATCCTTAGTTTGGTACTCAATTTGGTACTGACTGGTTTCTTTGTCGTGGCTGTGAAAAAAATCGCACAACGCGTATACGGCGTGAAGGAGTAGGAAAGGGTTATTTATTTTAGATTTACGATTTATGATTTATGATTTACGATTTGGGCTTGCTTTTGTCAGGCTTTGACGATGGTATAGAGGTTTGCGTTTCTTATTTCCGTGGCTTCCGGTTTTAGCTTGTCCGGAAAGGTTGGATGATGAAACATAAGAGTTGCCGGGATCGGTTTATTATAAATTTTAGACCGATCCCGGCAATTCTTTTTCTGTTTTCGAATTCTCAGTCGTAAATTGAAATTTTCTATTTTTCTTTTTTCCGGAACAGGTTTCCGATTTTCCGGAATAATCCTTTTTTCTCTTTTTTGGTAACGGTGTCCTGAGGATGTGCCAGAGAACGTTTCTCCATTTTTTTGTTTCCGATCCGGTCGAAAAGGTTCATCTTTTCTTTAAAAACCGGAGTTTCTAGATCTTTTTCCTGTGGAATGGAAACGTAGGGAAAAGTTAGGCGTTCCCAATAAGCATAGTCCGCATCCTTCAGACATGCCTGCATAAACAGCCCGAAAATAGGTAGGGCTGTATTAGCACCTTGTCCCAGGGAGGTTGAATTGAAATGGATATTCATGTTATTGGCTCCGACCCGGACACCTACGACGATACGGGGATTATAACCGATAAACCAACCGTCGGCCTGATTTTGAGTCGTACCGGTTTTACCGGCTAATTCATTGATTAAACCATAGTTGCTTTTCAATCTGCGGCCGGTACCTTCTTCAATAACGGCGGATAGAATATTGCTCATGATATGTGCTTCTTCTGCCGGTAGTACTTCCTGAAATTCAGCTTGGGGGGCCTGATATAATATTTTTCCGTCTTTGTCTTTGATTTCCGACAGATAGTACGGTTGTGTCAGTTTGCCGTTGTTGGCAAAAGCCATATAAGGTTTTATCATTTCGGATAAGGGGATGTCGGCAACTCCCAGGGCCAAAGAAGGATATTGGGGTAATTCGGAATGAATACCCAGATTGTGAGCATGAACGAGTGTATTCTCGATACCTGTTTGAAGTAACACTTCAACGGCAATGGTGTTGATTGATTTACTAAGAGCGCCTTTTAAGGTGTAATATCCGGTATAATCGTTGTCGGAATTCCGGGGTGTCCAGTTATCGTATTCTTTATAAGTTTTTTGTTCGTTTTTGTAATAGGCATCTAAACGGGCTCCGTAATGTATGGCTGCGCTGTAAACGACAGGTTTAAAGACCGAACCGACTTGCCGGGGAGCTTCAATTTGATCGTATTGGAAATATTTGTAATCCAATCCGCCGACCCAGGCTTTTACCTTTCCGGTATGCGGTTCTACGGCGATGAGTCCGGGATGTAGTATTTTCAGGTAATGTTTTAATGAATCGATAGAAGACATTTCTACTTTTGTCTCTCCCTGGTATGCACTGTATATGACCATGGGTTTCTTCTGGTTCATAGCCTGCATAATTTCTTTTTCCCCCAAGCCTTGATTTTTGAGGGATAAGTATACAGGACTGGTTTTTATAGCCTGTTCCAGCACCCGGGGTGTATTTTGCCAGGGTTCTTTTTTTCCCCAATGCGTATAAAAATCGTTTTGCAATTTTTTCATATATACTGCGGTTGCCGTTTCCGCATAGCGTTGCATATCTGCATCGAGGGTTGTTGTCAGGCGAAGGCCGTCCGTGTACAAATTGTAACCGGTTCCGTGTTTGGCATTGTATTCATTCAGGATACGTCCGGCATCCTGACGTATTTTTTCCCTAAGATAGGGGGCAAGACCGGAATAATGGTTTTCAGGACGGTAATCTAAACCTAATACTTCTTGCTTTAGTCTTTCTCCGGCAGAGTCTTGCAGCATGTCATATTTGACCATCTGATTGATGACCGTATTGCGGCGCTGTAATGCCCTTTCAGGATTCAGGCGCGGATTATAACGTGAAGGACCTTTCAGCATCCCGATTAAAGTAGCTGCCTGAGGAATTGTCAGATCGGAAGCCGAAGTCGAAAAATATTTCCGGGCAGCACTTTCTATGCCGAAAGTACGTTCTCCGAAAGAGACTGTATTCAGATAGAGGGTCAGAACTTCGTCTTTTGTATAGAGTTGTTCCAGACGGTGAGCGGTGAGGATTTCCTTTAGCTTTATGACAGGCATAAATGTTACCTGATGTTCTTCCCGGGGATATAGATTTTTGGCCAGTTGCTGGCTGATTGTACTGCCGCCCCCTGAAGAACGGTCGCCTAACAGTAAAGTTTTAAAAATCACCCGTAGCATACTGATTTTATCGAATCCGTGATGCTCGTAAAAACGGACATCTTCTGTAGCGATTAAAGCATTTATGGCATTGGGGGAGATGTGCCCGAAATTGACATTTGTACGGTTTTCGATAAAATATTTTCCCAGTAATTCTCCGTCTTCACTGTATAATTCCGATGCTTCTGCATTTCGGATATTTCGTAGTTCCGTATAATCGGGAAGTTTTCCCCATAGCCCGATATATACGGAGTAAACAAAAGCGCCGATAAGAGCTGCTCCCAGTAAAAGTAAAATGATCAGCCATTTCAGGATTCTGAACCGGCGCCGTTTTTTTGATGTTTTATGTGTTTTTTTTCGATGTACAGTCGCTTTCTTTTTCATATCCCAAAGATAAATCAGAATAATGGAAAATGAAAAATTTCGACCGAAGATAAAGTCTTTGATTTGGGTTATTTACGATTTGTGGTTTTTGATTTAGGTTTTGGCCGGGGCTGCCGGTAAGTATTAAATTATTTCTTTCTGTGCATTATCGTACTTCTTTTTGTCTTTTATTTATTACTTTTGACCGGATTTAAGTGATTAGACGGTTGGGATTTTAGGTTTCGTTTTGCCGGGTAGCCGTAAAATGCTTAAATGTACCCAGTGGAGTATTTAATTAAACAGAATAAATCATACGGAAATGTTGAATATTGCATTATTTGGTCCGCCATGTGCCGGTAAGGGTACGCAGGCAAAAAGAATTGTAGAAAAATATAATCTGGCTCATCTTTCTACGGGAGATATGATCCGAAAAGAAATAGCCGAAGGTACGGAACTGGGTAAAATGGCTGCGGATATTATCAATAGCGGAGAGTTGTTGTCCGATGAATTTGTGATCCGGTTGATTCAGGATAGCATCGCAAAGAGTGAAAATGTCGATGGGTTCCTGTTTGACGGTTTTCCCCGGACAGTTGCTCAGGCACAAAAATTGGACGAGATGCTGATGGAGGCAGGAGGACCTTTGAAATGTCTTTTGAGCATAGAAGTTCCGGAAGAAGAGCTGAAGCGCCGGATGTTGGAGAGAGCCAGAATTGAAGGACGTGCCGACGATACGGAAGAGGCTATTAATAAACGGTTTCAGGAGTATCATGCAAAGACGGTTCCGGTAGCCCGGCATTATGAAAAAATCCGTCATGCCATAAAAGGGGATGGAACGATAGATGAAGTGTTCAATGCTCTTACCGGTGTGATCGAGAAAGTAAAGTAGTGTATTTTGATATAGCTGAATCCCTTCGGACCATGATGACCGGAGGGATTTTTTTATGTAAAAACTCCTTCCGGACAGTGTATTACTGATTTCCGGAAGGAGTAAAGTAAGACCGGATCATCCGGCTTTTTATTTTCCGAGCATTTCGCAGATTTCGTTGTATACGAATTCACCGGTGAAACCGAATTTCTCATCCAGAACCTTAGCAGGAGCGGAGTATCCGAAATGATTTACACCGTGGATTTTACCGTTACAACCTACCAGGCCCTCGAGGGTAACGGACAAGCCTGCCGTCAGACCGAATTTCGGTTTGGCTGCCGGGATGACTTTTTCCTGGTAAGCGGCAGATTGTGTACGGAAAAGACCTTCGGAAATGGCCGATACCACTTGTGAACGGATACCTTTTCTTTCCTGTAGTAAATGAGCGGCCTCGACCAATGTTGCTACTTCCGAGCCGGAAGCGATCAGAATAACATCCGGATCGTCGCTGTTTTTAACGACGATGTATGCTCCTTTTTCTGCTTGTAAAGCCTCTTCGTAACGATCTCTGTCCGATGGAAGATCATTGATGTTCTGACGTGATAGCACGAGGGCTGTCGGAGTATGGGTATTTTCCATAGCCATCTTCCAGGCTACAGAAGTTTCAGCGGCATCAGCCGGACGTAATGCCAGCATACTCATTTTACCGTGATGATTCTGTAGTTTTTCCATTAGCCGCAATTGAGCTTCGTGTTCGATGGGCTGATGAGTAGGGCCGTCTTCACCAACGCGGAATGCGTCATGGCTCCAGATGTATTTTACCGGAACTTCCATCAAAGCCGACAGGCGGAAAGCCGGTTTCATATAATCGGAAAATACGAAGAATGTTCCGCAGGCTACATGAATACCACCGTGTAAAGCTATCCCGTTGCAAAGAGCGGCCATTGTCAATTCGCATACTCCGGCTTGCAGGAATTTACCCGAGAAATCGCCTTTCACAAGATTACGGGCACCTCCTTTGATGAATCCGTCGGTTTTGTCCGAATTGGAAAGGTCGGCAGAACTGACAATCATATTGTCGACTTGTTTAGCCAATTCTACCAATACATCGGCAGAAGCTGCACGGGTTGCGATATTGGCTTTGTGGGCAATGGCTTTGTAATCGATGGCCGGAGTCTCGCCCGACATGTATTTATGGTATCGGATTGCCAGTTCCGGATTTGCCTTTTCCCAAGCTGCCTGTTCGGCTTTTTTCTTGCGGGCGTAAGTCCGTTTTTCTTCCAGTACTTTGGCATAAAATTCCTGTACGTCCGGGAAAATAGCAAATGGATTTTGTGGGTTACCTCCGAGATTTTCAATTGTTTTGTCAATGGAAGCACCGGCTCCGGTCAAAGGCTGACCGTGAGTGGATACTTTATTGGAAAAGTCCTCTCCGTTAGCACCGACGGCACCTTTGCCCATCAATGTTTTGCCGATGATCAGGGTAGGGCGTTGTTTTTCTGCACCGGCAGCCGTCAATGCTTCCCGGATCTGATCGGCATCATTACCGTTTATGGTGATGACATTCCAGCCCCAGGCTTCGTATTTTTCAGCCGTATTTTCGGCGGTAACTTCTTCTACCTTGGTTGATAACTGGATGTTGTTGGCATCGTAGAACATGATCAGGTTAGCTAATCCCAGTGTACCGGCGATACGTCCGGCACCCTGTGAAATCTCTTCCTGAATACCACCGTCGGAGATGAATGCATAAGTTTTATGAGACATCCATTCACCGAAACGAGCTACCAGAAAGCGTTCGGCAATAGCAGCACCGATGGCCATTACATGTCCCTGACCAAGCGGACCGGAAGTGTTTTCCACGCCCCGGGCCTTGTCTACTTCGGGATGACCGGGGGTGATACTACCCCATTGACGGAAGTTTTGCAAATCTTCCAGACTGTAATTACCTGTCAAACAAAGTACGGAATATAACATCGGAGACATATGTCCCGGATCCAGGAAGAAGCGGTCCCTGTTTGCCCACGTCATGTCGTCCGGATCGAAGTTTAAAAATTCCGAATACAATACGTTGATGAAATCGGCACCGCCCATAGCACCTCCGGGATGTCCCGATTTGGCCTTTTCGACCATTGAAGCTGCCAGAATACGGATGTTGTCTGCTGCTCTGTTTATCGTTTTATTCATTATTCTAGGGTTTTATTTTTAATTTTTACAAAGGTAATGTTTTTGGGTAAACTCCGGTTTTTACCCATTTATAAATTTTTCTCCGGATAAAGGTTTTCCCACCAGGCAGGCTGCCCTTTCAGATATTTGGCAAAATAGGCCATAATCGTATTGTTCCAAAGGATACGTTGTTTGTAATCTACAACATGATGATCGGCATCTTTGACGAATACCAATTCAACATCTTTACCTAAAAGTTTAAGTGCCGTATAAAACTGCATACTTTGAGCCGTCGGTACATTAACGTCTTTGGTACCGTGGATCAACAGAATGGGATTGTGGGCTTTGTCGGCACTGAATAACGGACTTTGGTCGACATAAATGTCTTTGCGGTTCCAGGGAAAAGCGTGAGCCGTTGCATTTGTACTGTAAGTGTATCCCCAATAACCGTCACCCCAATAACCGTCGAGGGAAGAGATGCCGGCATGAGAGATCGCACAGGTGAATATATCCGAATGTGTCGTCAGATACATAGTCGTAAAGCCGCCGTAAGAAGCTCCCATGCATCCTACTTTGGTAGCATCGATAAATGAATGTGCCTTGATAAAAGCTTTGGTAGCATTGATAATTTCATCTCCGGTAATTTTTCCCCAATTATTTTGGTGACGGGCCGAGAATTCCTGGCCGTAACCGATTGTGCCGGAAGGCTGGAGTACGTACACTACATACCCGTTCGCCGCATATAAATTGAATGGATAGCGTCCGCCGAAACTGCGTTCTACCGGAGTCGTTCCCCCGTAATAATAGACAATTAGCGGGTATTTTTTGTTCGGGTCGAAATCGGCAGGCAGATAGTAGCGTCCGTCGATTACCGTACCTTTTTTATAGTTGTAATCCCAATCTTTTACTTCTCCGAATACGATGTATTCGTATTGTTGTTTGGCCGGATTCGCCCATTGTGCCGTTTCCAATCCGTTCAGATTCATGGTATAGATGATGGGAGGATAGGTAACATTTGAGGCAATATACATCATTCTGTTGCCTTTTTCCGGAACACTGGTTGAAAGGATAATGTCTCCCGGACATTCAATTTGTGCGATGTGCTTGTTTTTCACATTGTAGCGGAATAGGTGCACGTAATCTCCGTCGACGGCTGTAAGGTAAATATTACCGTCGGTATGCCAATAGGATTGGCTTACGGAAGGATTAAAGTCACGGGTCACGGGGATTACCGTACCGTCGGCGAGGGTATAGATATACAATTGTGTATCGTATTGGTTGACGATGGGATTATTACCGATGTTTTCGCCCGACTTTCCGAAAGCTGACGGTCCTCCGCTTATCAGCAATTGCTTGTCGTCGGGAGAGAAGGAGCAGAAAATACTGAAAAGCCGGTCTTTCCAGAGTGTATCAATCTTCTGGGTTGTCATATTCAACAGGTAAATCGATTGTTTACTGTATGGGAATTCGTTATAGTCCGGAGTTGACGTCGAAAAGATCAATTGTTTACCGTCGTGACTGATATCCATCAGAGAAGTACTCAGGTTTCCCCAGGTCAGTCGGGAATGCAGCCCGGTAGAGAAATCGTACTTACATAAGTAGGAGCGGTAACGGTAGTAGGGTTGACGATCTTCGATGCCCTGTAGTTTGCGTAGTTCCCAGTCTTTTTCTCCGTAATTTTTCGATGTATAGTATATCAGATAGGATAAATCCGGCGACCAGGTATAGTTTTCCAGCTTGCTGTCTTCTCGGATCAGGCAATTCAGTTGTTGTTTCTCAATGTCGTAAGTGTAAAAAGAGTATCCGTTTCCTTCTTTAAAAAGATAAGATATTCTGTCTTGTCCCGGTACCCATTGAGGAGACATCATGTTATTACCGACAGCATATACCACTTGTTTGTCCGCTACCCGGTAAATTGTTGTGGTGTATGAGTTTTTGCCGCCGGCAGTTTCGCGCATACGTATAAGAGCATATTTTCCCGTAGGGGAGAGTTTTGCCGATTCTATTTTTTTACCGTTGAGGATATCATATATATCTTTTCCTCTTTCCGGGGATATACTGAAACGGACGGCATTTTCAGTTCCTTTTGTCAGGGGCTTGAAATTACAACAGAAGGCTTTTCCTCCCTGGCTGATTGTTTTTACGATAATGGTATGCTTACCTGGAACCAATTCACAACTGACCGATTTGTCTGCCGCTTTATTTTCCCCGTAGGTCAGTTTTTTTTGTCCGTCGATATAAATTTCCGCATTCCCGAAAAGGTGGAATTTCAATTCTCCTTTTATCCATTGGTCATTGCTAAGATAAACGGCGTAATAATACAAGGTCGTCCGGTTTTGTACAGGAACCGTTATCGTATCTTGCTCCATCCGGGCTTTGTCCCATTTTAATTCCCGGGAAACGTTTTCGTTTTTGCCGGCGACAGGAATCATTTGTCCGACATTCAAACCGGAATATTCGAGTAACATGTCGTCAGTAAAAACTTTGCCATCGACATTTTTTACAGAACTTAAAGCCGGGGCTTCTAAGGAAATTGGGGTAAGAGCGAGCCATTCTCCGGCTTTCTGGCCGCTTACACTGAAAAAGCAGGCGATCAGAAAAAATAAAACAATGTTTTTTTTCATGGTGATTTTATTGGGTTTCTTGACTTTTGCAAAGTTAAAAATATAAAACGACGAGTGTTATAAATTATGGTCTTAGATTTACAATTTTGGACAATAATCTTTATTCTTTAAATAGGATTCAACTGCCTTTGGGCAGATTTTAAATTTTGAATACAATTTTCACGATATAGTTGTCGGCTTTATCTTATTGAAAATAAGATAAAGCAATGAATCTATCAATACGACAATGCGAGTTCCGGGTTGTACACCGGTAATCGGCCAAAGATAAGTATTCTGTGTATGTGCATAAGCAAGGGTGAGACAGAAGGCAGCGATAAGAGTCCGGAATTTTTTCATAAGTCTTATCTTTTGTGGTTTATGTTCTTTCGATTAATACCTGAGGTTATTTGTCATTGTTTTATGATTATAAAACATTAAAATTAACATCTAAAAGAAAAGGCCTGAATGCTTTTTCTGGGATAAATTTATCCTAATAATAGCCCGGTAAACTTTGAATTAACAAATGAAGACAGCCCGACTCCTCCCATCTCAATTATACTAGGATTTTGATAATTTTGATTGTGAAAAAGAACGAGTTCGCCCGGTAATATTGAGATCCTAAAACCTGTCCTTCAGAATTTGACAATAAAGATGACAAATGATGTGAGAAATTAATGTTTGATGTGTAATATTTTATATCCGCTAGTTCCGGGAAGAATCGATTGCCTCCCGCTGGGGCATTGCTTCATCCGCAGGAATGACTGGATGTCGAATCATTCTGATTTAAAGAATCGGTTGGGTGAATATATTCCGGCCTTAATTTAACAATGATAGCGTTGAATTAAGATGATTACAGGATAAATGATTGTAAACGTGTGAATTTAACTACGATCGGGTCTGGTAATTTATGGAAACGTTTATTTAATTTTTTGATTCTTTACACAATTCTATCGTTATTTCCGTTCCTTTTTGCGGCAGGGTGTAGATGTTTATCGTTGCCCCCAGCAATTCGACTCTCGAACGTACAGTCATAAGTTCTTCTTTACTTTTCGGGGAAGCGATGCCGACACCGTTGTCTGATACGGTGAGTGATAATTTGCTTTCGGATAATATAAGCTGAACATTGATTTCCGTTGCATTGGCATGTTTCAGGGCGTTATTTATCAGTTCTCCGGCAATCCGGTAAAAATTAATTTCGGTCTTTTCATTATATCTCAATTCTTCTCCATAAAAATGGAAATTTACCATATCTGATCCTTTGCAATATTCTTCCAAAACCGGTTTTAGTCCGAACCGGGCCAACGATTCGGGCATGAGGTTATGAGCCAGACGTCGCATTTCCGTAATTGATTTGTCCATAAGGAGAATTGCCTTATCGAGTTTTTGGGATTCCTGAGACATGTTTGTTTTTATTTGTGCCAGATCGAGGCGAACCATTGTAAGCAGTCCCCCCAAGCCGTCGTGTAACTCGCGTGAAAGGCGTCCACGTTCGTGATTTTCGCCGTCGAGCAGAGAAGAAGCGGCTACCAACAGTTTCTCCTGTTCCAGTTTTTTTACCTGTTCTTCTATCCGGATCCGTTTTAATTTCTGATACCTGTTGATCAGTATAAGAATGATAAAAAGAAGAAAAATACCGATACCGCCTACAACGGTAAGTATGAGATATAATTTACGTTCCTCATTTAAAGTAACGATATGTAGCTCTTTTTTTTCTGTTTCATAAGATATCTTTAATTCCTGGATGATATTTTCCCGTTCGAGGGTGTGTAGAGAGTCCCGTTTTGTCTGGTATTGCTTCCGGTAATCCAATGCGCGGTCCAAATCGCCTTTTTCTTCATAAAGCTGTGCCAGTTCGTTCATTAATGCGAGATAAAGTTCGCGGGTATTTACTTTAAGTCCCATTATTTTTTCCATAATGGCAATCGCTTTGTCGTATTTTTTTGCTTTACGGTGAATCAATGCCTGCGTATAATCCGCGTAATAATCATTGCCTCCGGTTTTGTTCACTTTATCGATTGTCGCTTGAGCTTCTTCCAGCCTGTCGTTCAGTATAAGACATTGTGCCAGGTTAATCGATGCGGTGAACCAGGCCTGATTAAAATTTATGGCATTACTGATTGTTATGCATTCCTGAAAATAGGGGATTGCTTTCTTTGTATTTTTGTCAATTGTCATATAGGCGTTCCCGATATTGTTTAAAGCGCGGGCTATACCGACGGAATCATTTTGTTGCTTCGTCATTCCCAGCCAGCGTTCATAAGCTGTAATGGCTTCGCTACTCTTGCCGAGATTGAAATACAGGATACCGATATTGTTTAAGGCCCTGGCAAGTAATTCCGGATTTTTTTCGGTTTCACCGAGATGCAGAGCCTCATACAGGCAATAAGAAGCAGAGTCGTATTGTCCCAAAATATCGAAGGCTATACCTTTTTGTACCAGCACATGCCCCCGGCGAACAGCAAAAGAGTCGGCCTTCAATAAGGGAAGCAATTCATTTGCAACCATAATCATCGAATCCCGGTGTTTTTCCTGATAGTAGTGTTGTATTTTCTTTTCTAAAGCAGATAAACGGGGATTCTCTGTATTTATACCGGTTTTACATCCGGCTAAGGAAAACAGCAAAATTGTCGGAATAAAAAAGAAACTATAATTCATATCGGTCAATATTTTACAAATATAAATAAATATTGGTAGTCGTTAATACCCTAAAAAAGGGGTTTTTAACCGATCGGATTGTTATTACTTTTTTACTTTCTCTGATAGGGGGATAACAGTAAGAAGTGCTTAAAATTGAGAAAGATAACTGCATACTCAAATTTTCACTTATCTTTGTAACAGTCGTAACTGTTACGAGCGTGACGAGAATAAAGAATATGAAGTTTTACAATAGAACCAGTGAGGTAGCAGAATTGAAGCGAATACAAAAGTTATCGTTCACCGAACATTCTTATTGAAATCCTATGGAAGTACATCAATTAAAAGAAGAGATAAAACATTTTATTCAGAATTACACTATTGAGCAAGGGGGGATGATACGAAAAGATCAAAAGGCTATAGAAGCAGATTTGTTATGGGATGCTTCACGCTTTTGGGCTACAGTAATTCACAAAGCCTCACCAATTAGAAAGAAAATGACTTATTCTGAATTTTTGGACTATAAATTACACTATGAAACTCAGAATAATATTGCTATAAACAGTAATAGTTTGTTTGACAGGTTTTGGTTACGGAATGTTTTAGGTTTTGTTGAAATACCGGGTGGGATAAGTTGTTTAATTTATACTTTTGAAAAGATTTCAAAGTTTAAGAATGAATTTCAATTTCTTGATTATCTATATTCCTCACAACCAGAAAAAGTAAAGAGTATAGAGAAAAATCAAATGATACCAATATTAGAGAATTATAACAAAATTAGCAATACAAATATAACTATTGAAAACATTTGGGAGATTAAAGAATTTGAGATTAAAGATAATGTTATTAAGCTAGACAATTTCGAATACTATTATTCTCCATTTTTAACACATTGGGATGATTTACAGTTTATTTTTGATTTACAGAAAATATATAATGCAGGAAATAAAGGACTTAAAATATTAAAAAGTGAGTTTATTCAGATACACGATAATTTTGCTCAATTATTTGCTATTCCCACAATTGAGTCTTTTACTGCACAAAAAATAATTGAATTAATATCCGACGATGTTTATTATATAGATTTTAATAATACAAATATTGCCTATATAGATTTATGGGATAAGGTTGCAGGAATTTATTGGGAGATATTATTAGCTGATTCTACATTCAGTTCAAATCAGGAAAGAATTTTGTCTTATCTATCTAAGATTCTTTATTGCGAAGATTATCCTAATGCCTTATCTCATTGTTCTGGAAAGGCAAAAAGAATTTTTTTAGATGAGTCTTTTTCCCTTATTGAAGGGGAAAAAGACTTAGAGGGTGTTGATGTTGAAATAAGAAAAGTTCGTATCGACTCACCTCACCTCTATGGCATATACGAGATTACTTCTGAGAGATTTATCAATGAATGTAGTTTGAATAATACAGATTTATTTGAATTGTATGATGATGTCTCAAAACTAGAACATAAAGCCCATATAACGTTTCTGCATGATCAAAGGTCGAGAAAATGGATATTTTATCTGTTATGGATTATTATAAAGAACGATTTTGAAGTTGAGAGTAAAGAAGATGAAGACTCAGAAGAAGACAAACGATCCTCTGTGTTTAATTATAAACGAATAGAAAAATTATTATTGTCTTCAAGAGAGAAACCTTCACTTCTCGGCATGATAATAAGAAATATTACGTATCATAGAAGAGAAATTATTCCCTATTTATTGACCAATCAGAATTTTGTATCATTATCTTTTCAAATAATAGATCAGTTCAATTTTCCAAAAGAAGAAAGAGAATTGTTGTCCAATAAGCTATGGACAAAATGTTTGCAACTGGCATTAATAACAATTTCTTCCCCAAATGACAAAGAGATAGCCTCAAAGTTTGTTTTCCAAATATTCAGACAAATCAATAAAAACAAATATAAGCTAAATGCCAATTCGGAAAATATAGTACAGAAAACAGCCCTTAAAGATCGGGAAATGCTGTTGTTGGGTTTAATTGAAAAAAGTCCGAAAAATACACATCGTTATTCCAAAACTATTGAAGAGTTTTTGCTGCCTGCTATTATTAATGAATTATCGCAGTTATTTATTGATTATGACGAAGAAAATATCTATAATGATAGCGTTGTACAACTTCCTTTAATGAAATTAGATGGTTTATCATGGTTGATGAGATGTTCTACTTATTGGAGGTATAAAAAGCAACTTTCCGGATCCGATTTTAATATTCAGCCAATTACACATGGATTTTATAATCTCTATATTGAAACCGTTGAAATAAATGAAATTGAAAAATATGATTTTATCACTCATAAACGCGCAAAGTCCATTCCTATATGGGCTGAAAAGAGAGAAAGAATAAAAATCGTAGATTGGCTTTTTCCTATATGGTTTATTTATAAGAACCGGTTATTAAATAAATTTTTAGAGCCAAGGTTTGATTTTGAATGTGATACTAATTTTTATAATAAACGGAATCGTTTTACTGCTGAAAAGCTAAGGAGTCATATTGCTATTTTATTACAAATACATGAAAAACTTATTTTGCCTACAATACCTTACGGTTTAAAAAAGGAAACACTTAGCCTCATTAAAAAACGTATAGAAGAGAGAATTCTTGAAATACTTGAGGATAATTTGGAAAATAAACCGGAAGAAGGGAAGATAGATATATTTGATTTTAACCAGGAATGGAAGTTTAATACATCGCAAAATGAAGTTTTACTTCCTCAGGTAGCACGAGCGATTAATTATTTTGGCAATAAAGAATCCTTAATAGATATTATCATTAAGTCAAATGATATTATTAAGATACTGACATTCACAGAATATATATCATCTGAAAGTATAAAACAAAGCCTGATAAATAAGGTTAAAGAGGCGGATGTGGATTTATTTCTACGGAATACTGATTGGATTCCAGAAATTCAAACGACATTAACAAAAATAGTTCAATATCCGGAATTAATATCTCAAATTGAAACTGTTATTGATTTTTGGGAAAAAGAGGTTATTGCCAGAAAGACCAAACATAAAGAATATAAAAATGTTTTGTTCCAAACGCAACTTATTCTTGCTTATTTCAAAAACGATGAAAAAGAATTGAATGCTATCCCAATTCCTCCTTACGATGGGGTTATTATAGTTGGTGATATTTCCAATAGCGAGATAAAAAGCTTTTATTTGGCTTTAATTAAAATGAAAGAGTCTCCGGAAATTTCATATAACATCTTTGATCGTCTTATCCGGGCATATCCTAAATATGTAAACATTGCCCTAAACAGGATGGCAGCTAAAATCAGCTTGGCAGAAAAGAGTAAGAATGTTGACTATTATTATGAAGCTCTTGAAGAATGGGAGGAATATAAAAACACAAGGAAAGACATTGATGAAAAAAATCTTGGTACAGCCTTTCTTGCAAATAAAATGCTTATATTGTATGAAACTCAACAATATGAACTACTTAGTGAGATGTTTCTCGATTTGGATTTATTATCTAAAATGAATCCGGAAATCCTCAAAATATATATTGATTCACTCAAAGTACAGGGTAACTATTTCGAAGCATCTAGATTGCAAGAAGAAGCGGAAAAATTTCATAAATACACATTCAGTAGTGATCTGAAGACTGTAAGTAAATTTAATATTGAGGATGAAAAGGTAATTAAAGAGCTGAAGTCTTATTATGACAAAATATTAAACTGTAGCCCTGAATCTCTCATTAAAATATTGCCGGAAAAACTTAATGGTCGGTTAATGGTCAGTGAATTTCTCACAAATGAAATAGCCTTAGCAGCTAGTAAGATGTTGGATAAAATAATGTCTATCTCGGAAATAAAGAATGAAGATAAATACAATGACATTATTGAATTAACCGTTGATTCCCGAATCAATACCTGGGGATGGTTTGTTGATGCACAATCAAGAGGTGGTTTTTCTAATCCCCGCAACAGGTCTACTTCTAAACAACCCGGAGAACGTGATTTGCTAATAATGACAGCAAATAAAACTCCTATAAGCATCTGTGAAGCTTTTATATACAGGGATAAAGCTACAGCAAAAGATCATGTACAAAAGATTTTCAATTATTATCATCAAAAGGAAAATTTTATAATCTTGATTTATAATTTAGATAAAGAAAAATGTGATAATAATTGGAATACTTATTTAAATGAAATTATACCGGAGTCAAATTATCCGGTTAATTATAAATACATATCATGTAAAGAGGTTACAAGTGAATTTGGATATAATAATTCTGAAATAAAAATAGCCCAGTCAATTCATAAAAATAACATAATAATGCACCATATTTTTGTGAATGTTGATTACAGATAATTCCCCAAGAATAGCACTTGGGGACGGGGGTAAAGTGCTATCAAGTGACCATAAAACACTCATTTACTGAATGTAATCTTTATCATGTTAGATTGTAAATTTAAAAACTTTCATCTCTGATCTACAATCGTCAATAAAAAAGAGAATCACGAAAGTGACTCTCTTTTCTGTGGTACCACCTGGAATCGAACCAGGGACACAAGGATTTTCAGTCCTTTGCTCTACCGACTGAGCTATGGCACCTTTGTTTTTTGTGTTTGCAAATATAGAGGTTTCTGCTGAATCTGCCAAATGGTTTTAAGGTTTTCTTTGTTTGAGACGGGTGCAGATATAGATAAGCAACAGCAGCAGAGGTAAGGATGCCATAGGGACGGCAGGGGTTAAAAAGAACCACAGCGGGATACCGATAAGCAGGATGATACCGTAGATGGTCAGATAGAGTTGGAGTAAATAAGACCGTTTTTTCCGGAAGAGGAAAAAGGCTGCTGGCAGATTTAACGGATTGGCCCAAATTAGGTTAAAGTTGGGGGCTGTAATGGGGTGTTCGGTGAAATAGCCCAGAAATATCAATAAGCAGCCTATCAGTCCGGAAGCGATAAAGAGCAAAAAAGCTGTTGTATGAAGTAATTTTCCGGAAGGGAAGCGGATTAATCCGATAATTAACAGAACGGTTCCCAGGGTAAAGATAAAAAACGGGGTGGTGTACCAAGGGGAGTATACGGTTGATTCAGTTGCCTGGTATAAGATAATTTGTTTTTCTGCCAGCATTTTATTTCCATAAGTAGCAGTTTCCAGGCCTTGCATCAGGTAGTCGGGCAGGAACATATATTGGTAAGGAGTAGCTTCCCGGGAACCGGATTGGGCCAATATGGTGTGAATACCCCATTTTACCCAGGGCATGCGATAGAGGTATTCGTCCAACAGATTCCAAAAGCTTTTGTGCATATCCGGCAGATGCCATTCGATGGGTTGCAATATGCTTTTGGCAACGATATCCCTTACCCGGGTGGAACAATTATCGAAAAGAAAATTGTACAGGTAGGTCCGGTTGACCGGTTGATGGTTTTCTACAAGCAGATCGAATAACCGTTGCCGTTGTAAAGAGTCGAGATTCAGGGTTTGTGACCATACACTCCGATTATCGGAAATATACGAATTTATAAAACTTTTATACGAAGTCACCGCCAATTGATACGGGAGTAGGCCCTGTGCGTATTTTATGTAAAAATTATCTGTCTGAAAGTCAAAGGTGCCGTAGTTGAATACGATATCCATGTCTTTTGCCGGATCGCATACCCGTATGGCTGTATGTCCGAATAAGGAATATAATTCGGCGCCGGGCGAGCAGGTCAGGATGCTGATCTTTGTTTGTGAAGACAAATGGAGTGCTTCGGCTTTTATTCCGCTAACAACCAGAATTAAGAGGAAAAGGTTTCGTATGGTTTTCATCAGCTTTTGTTTTTTAGGTCTCGGATGTTTTCCGGGTATTCGATATTATAAAGGAAAAGGGCATTTCCCGGTACGGAAGTTCCTGCATTACACCGGTTTTTCGATTCGATGATTTGCCTTAGTTCCGTTGTATTCATTTTTCCTTGTCCTATTTCGAGCAGGGTACCGACGACAGCACGTACCATATTGCGTAAAAAGCGATTGGCTTTGATGGTAAAAACCAGTTGTTTTCCCGTGTCTTCCCAATAGGCTTCGTATAGGATACAGTCGTTGGTTTTGACGTCGGTGTGCAGTTTAGAGAAACTGGTAAAGTCGGTATATTCAAATAATATCCGGCAAGCTTCATTCATTTTACCGATGTCGGGTAGTGGGTATACTTTCCAGGCAAAATCGCAGGTAAACGGATCTTTTTGTTTATCGATGTAATATTTATAGGTTCGGGAAAGAGCTGAAAAACGGGCATGCATACCGGACTCTACGATATATATATCATAGATCGCGATGGCTTTTCCCGTGATCCGGTTTAATTTATAAACAATTTGCTCCAAGCCGGTCAATGGATCCGCGGTGTCGAAGTGGGCGACATAGAATGAAGCATGTACGCCTGTGTCTGTACGGCCTGCACCGACGACATTGATATCTTCCCGCAACAGTATACTTAATGCCCGATTCAGTTCTTCCTGTACAGTCGGGGTTCCCGGTTGGATTTGCCAACCGTGGTAATTGCTGCCGTTGTATGCGAGTTCGATAAAGTATCTGGGCATAGTATATCGGTAATTAGGAAGGTTATTGTTTTACGGTTTTGGTCAAAAAACGTTTTTGCAGCCATTGCCGGACGGGGTTGTCATATAGTTTTAGACAAGCATAGGCCAGAATTGCTTTGCTACCGAAAAAATAGAACACGGTTCCGATAAACATTCCCATAATAACCATCGGATGTAACCGGATGAGGCGACGTTTGAAAAAATTTCCTAAAGTCATTTTATGCCAACGATCGTCATATGCATAGCCAATAACAAAACCGGAGAGAACGAAAAAGGAATCGACAGCCAGATAACCGTGATTGATAAGTTGTTCGGCTGGTCTGCTGGCGTGAGCTTCAAAAAAGTGGAACAATACGACCAATAATGCGGCTACACCCCGTAATCCGTCAAGTATTTCATAGTAAGGTTTTGAAGTCAGATAGGAAATCGGGGCATTCATAAACAATGTTTTGATTTACGATGCAAAGTTAAAATTCTTTTGTTATTAAATAGTAAAAAGGACGGCAGGCTATTCTGATTTTGAGTTTTATATTCTGGATTTTAAAGACGGATTAGGGATCAAAGTTATTTAAAAATTAAAATTTTTAATTTCAGATAAAGAAGAGGTATGATAACTCATGAGCAGGGGTCCGTTAATCTGTATTATAAGATAGAGGGTTCTTGTTGCCGGCGGAGCCAGAAAAACCCGGGTCAAATATTGGGGCTTGTTAAAAAGATTCCTAATTTTGTAAAAGCTATTTTTTAGAGCCGGAAAATGTTTTTGGAATAAACGATACTTATTGTTTGGGATGATGGATATACAAAACAGTATAAAAGAAATATTGTCGGAGTTACCTGCCGGTGTAAAGTTGGTTGCGGTTTCGAAAACCAAGCCGGTGGAGGATATTCGTCAAGCTTATGAGGTGGGCCAACGGGTCTTTGGTGAAAACCGGCCTCAGGAAATGGCCGTTAAATCTCGTGAACTTCCTCAGGATATCGAATGGCACATGATCGGGCAGTTGCAGGAAAAGAATGTAAAATATATTGCTCCTTTTGTTCGGTTGATTCATTCGGTGGATAGTTTGAAATTGTTACAGAAGATCGACCGGGAAGCGGAAAAGAATGGTAGGATAATCGATTGTCTGTTGGAATTTCACATTGCAGAGGAAATGACGAAGTCCGGTTTATCGTTTGAGGAAGCCCGGCACATTTTGGATAGTGAAGAGTATGCCGGATTGAATCATGTCCGGATTGTCGGTGTTATGGGGATTGCTACTTATACGGACAACCGGGAGCAAATAAGGGCAGAGTTTCACCATCTTAAACAAATATTTGAAAAATTGGAAGTACTGTTTTTTACCGATAAATCGTATTTTAAAGAAATATCGATGGGAATGTCTGAAGATTATAACATAGCTGTTGAAGAAGGGGCTACTATGGTTAGAATCGGGAGTTCGATATTCGGCAGTCGTATTTATAAGTGAAATAAAATACAGAATAATATAAAAATAGAAATATGGCAAATTTAAAAGTGAATTTCGTCGGATTGGAATTGAAGAGTCCGATCATTGCAGGAAGTTGCGGATTGACTTCCGATATTGTAAAGTTACAGGAAATGGAACGGTGCGGAGTCGGTGCGGTGGTATTGAAATCGGTGTTTGAAGAACAGATTATGCAGGAAGCCAGCCAGTCTATCAGTGATGCCGGTTATCCGGAAGAGGAAGATTATGTCCGGAACTATGTGCGGGCACATACCCTGAATCAATATATCGGTTTAATCAAAGCTGCCAAAAGTACATTGAAAATTCCGGTTATTGCGAGTATCAATTGTGTGAGGGACGGTGAATGGGTGGATTTTGCCTGTCAGCTTGAGAATGCCGGGGCAGATGCCATCGAACTGAATGCTTTTATTTTACCTTTGGATGAGTTTGCTGAGAGTACAGATGTTGAGAATATGTATTTCAATATAGTTAAGCATGTCAAATCACAGATAAAGATACCGGTGATTATGAAATTGAGTCATTATTTCACTAATCTGCCGGCTTTTATCAGTAAATTAAAAGCATACGGAGCTGATGCTGTGACTCTTTTCAACCGTTTTTACGAACCGGACATTAATATAGAAAATGAGACAGTCGGGGCGGCTTCTGTATTCAGTATGCCGACGGATTTGCGTACAACTTTGCGCTGGACGGGAATATTGGCAGGAAAAGATCCGTTGTTGCAGATTTCAGCTTCAACGGGGGTCCACAGCGGAGAAGCGGTTGTTAAATTATTATTGGCCGGAGCGACGACGGTACAGGTGTGTTCCGAAATGTATGAGAGCGGTATTTCTTCATTGGCTGTGATGAATCGTTTTTTATCTTCCTGGATGGTCGATAAGTCTTATCAAACCATTGAAGATTTCCGTCGGAAGTTGTCATATGCAGAAGTAGACAATGCTTCCCGTTACGAAAGGGCGCAGTTTATGAAATATTTCAGTAGCCGGGAATAGTTTTGTAGGAAAAGGAATAATTGGCCTAATTTTAGAAGATTATGAAGTATTGGATGTTATTATGGGTAGTGTGCATTTTCGGATGTTCCGGAAACAGATATCCGGATATACCTCAAGAGTATCATAAATTGTTGGATAAGGCATTTGCCCGGGCAGGGGAAAATGTCATAGAACTCAATAAAGCCATAGACTCTTGCGATGTCCGCTATAAAGAAGGTATGGCATTTCTGATTGCTTATATGCCCGAGCAGGATTTAAAGACGTTGAAGGCTGGTTTTTTGCTGAATAATGTTGATTATGCCTACATGGTCAAAGAGCAGTTTCCCTGGACCAGGACTTTACCCGACAGCATCTTTTTCAATGAAGTTCTGCCGTATGCCTGTCTGAATGAAACGCGGGATGAATGGCGGGCTGATTTTTACGGTCGTTTTTTACAATATGTAGCTTCCTGTGAAACGATAGAGGAAGCCATCGATTCGGTGAATCGTAATATCCGGGATGAGTTGAAAGTGGATTATAATACGAAACGGGAAAAACCGGACCAAAGTCCTTATGAATCGATGCGGCAGGGCATGGCTTCCTGCAGTGGTTTGTCGATATTGCTGGTCGATGCTTTCCGGTCGGTAGGTATTCCGGCCCGTGTTGCCGGCACACCTAATTGGCATGACAACCGGGGCAATCACAATTGGTGTGAGGTGTGGATAAACGGACAATGGTATTTTACAGAGTATTACCCGAATGCCTTGAATAAAGCCTGGTTTTTCGCCGATGCCGGCAAGGCTGATAAAGCGGATCCGCAACATGCCATATATGCTTCTTCTTATAAGCCTGCTGATACTTATTTTCCTTTGGTGTGGGATGAGAGCATCCGTTATGTAAATGCGGAAAATGTGACAGACCGTTATGTAAATCTGTATAAGGAATACCTGACTTCTGTAAAAGGGGACGGTAATCATATCCCTTTAAAGTTGATGATGTTCAAAACAGCGCAGTGTACGGAAAATTCGGATGACAGGGTGGCTGCCAATGTCGATGTATTTTGCGGTAAGGAGCAGGTAGGAGGAGGCCGGACTTCCGGCCCGGAACAGGATATGAATGATGTATTGGAGTTTTTACTGGAAAAGAATAAAACGTATACCTTTAAGTATACGACGACTATGGGCAAGGACAGTGTTGTGGACGTAAAGGTGGGCGAATATCCGGTAGAAGTAAGATTATATATGGAATAATTCGGTGTGATACAAACATTAAAAAACTGGATGCTTCCGATAGCTATGCTAACGGGAGCATTATTTCATTCTTATATCGGGCTTTTGTCATTTATGACTCCGACTTTGATTTTTTGTATGCTTTTTCTGACATTTTGTAAGATTTCGCCGAAGCATATGAGATTCACACGCCTTCACATCTGGTTGTTGCTGATACAACTATGTGGAAGTTTGCTGGTATATGGAGCAATATCCCCTTTTAATCGGGAGATTGCGCAAGGCATACTGATATGTATTTTAGCTCCTACAGCTACCGCAGCTGCCGTTATTACCGGTATGTTGGGAGGAAGTGTTGCTTTTCTGGCCGGTTTTGTCTTTTTGAGTAATGTCGCGGTAGCTTTGGCAGCTCCTGTCATTTTTTCATTTTTGGGGACGAACAGTACGTTGCCTTTCTGGGAGTCTTTCGGATATATCGGACGGCAGGTTGTTCCTTTATTGATTTTTCCGTTGTTCGGCGCCTGGTTGGTGCAATATTTGTTACCCCGTTTTCACAGGTGGCTGTTGTCGGTACAGATATTGGCTTTTTATATGTGGTCGTTGGCATTGACGATTGTAACCGGCCGTACCGTAACCTTTTTGCTGGAGCAACCCGATCCTCATTATGCCAACGAAGTTTTGCTGGCATTGTTGGCATTGGGCGTTTGTATTTGCCAGTTTTGGCTGGGACGCCGGATGGGTAAAAAGTACGGTAATACGATTGCAGGCGGTCAGGGATTGGGACAGAAAAATACCATTCTGGCGATTTGGATGTCACAGATTTATCTTTGTCCGACAGCAGCCGTCGGACCTGCTGCCTATGTGTTGTGGCAAAATATAATTAATAGTTGGCAATTGTGGAAAAAGAGAAAGAGTGAGATAAAACAATAAGTATAAAATTTTGATATATAGTGTTTTGTATTTATTTGCTTCGATTTCAGTTAGTTCTCCTATTTTTTTATTTAGTTAAAAAATACATTTGTTCTGCTACTATTTTGTTATTTGTATTCGTTGGAATAATAAAATAAATGGTTATAACTTGTATCGGTAATTTTCTTTTTTGGCAGGCTTGCAATAATTCAAAATTAAGTCTTTTCAGCATTCAGATTAATTTCCTACATTTATAGCCACGTGAAAAATGATGTATGTGAATAACGAACGAAAGAGATTCGGAAAGATACACATAAATATGTTAAAATTATAATGATGAAAACACTTGGGAAGGCTATTTTTTATCTGTTGAACTTTGCTTTGTATCATGTTCTGATGTGGTGGGCGGTCAATAAAATGTGTGCTGGACTGATAGCTGCCGGTGTTGAATATTGGATACTTTTTGCTGTGCTCATTTTTTTAGGCGTAAGTACTTTCAGCTATTTGCTGGCACATTATTTTTGGGATAATTGCTATTGGGGAATGTTCTTTAAAAATATAGGTATGTTTCTTTTGGCTTTATTTGTCACTTATTTAAGAATGGTTTGTTATGATCTGTAATTATCAGGATGATTCTTTATTTGTATAAGGAAAAGGAGCGGAATATCGTTTATACGGAATTATAAAATAGTGAATTATAGATATAAAACATTTAATAAATGATTGAAATTAAAAGAAAAGGATCAAGATCAATCAAAGAGATACCTGCAACTATTTTGGAACAACTGAACCGTGGTGAAATAGAATCTGCTAATCTGGTGGAGTTTTTGGGTGTTGATCGGAAAATTTTGCTTGAAAACTTATTAATGCAATGCGGTAGAAAAAAATACCTGGAACCGATTTTGAAACGACTGGACAAGCTGGAAAAACAAACTCCCAAGACGGTTTATGAAACAATTGCAATGGGGATTTATGAACAGATAAGGGCTCATCATGACAGTGATCTTTTATTTACTATTTCAAGACACCGCTCAGATATCGTCAGATGTTGGGCAACTTACATTATAGGAAAAAATACAGAATTGAGTGTACAGCAAATGCTTTAGGCAATAAGGCCATTTGCTGCCGACAGACATTTTAATGTCAGGGAATATGCTTGGGTTGATGTGAGAAAAACTATCGTACAAAATTTGCCCGAAAGTATTGCAATATTATCGGTATGAGCAACAGACGGTGATGAAAATATAAGGCGGTTTGCAAGCGAAGTAACCAGACCGCGGGGGGTGTGGTGCGAACATATTGAAATCCTGAAACAAAATCCGGAATTGGGATTGCCTATATTGGAACCATTGAAATCCGACACCTCCAGATATGTTCAGAATAGTGTCGGAAATTGGTTGAATGACGCAAGCAAGACACGACCTGAATTTGTCGGAGAACTTTGTAAACATTGGGAGAAAGAAAGTGACACAAAAGAAACACAATATATCATTAAAAGAGCTTTAAGAACGATTGTCAAATAGTTTTCAAGGAAAAGATACTTATGGAGCAAAAATATGTCGTATCGGAAAAATGGGAAAAAAGTAATCCTGATCCGATAATACTGCAAAAGGAGGATATTGTTCGGATAGAGATGGAACAATCTGTAAAGAAAACAGCCCGTATTGAAGTTGTGGACGCCTTGCGGGGATTTGCTGTAATGGCTATTATTTTAGTGCATAACCTGGAACATTTTATTTTTCCCGTTTATCCGACTGCTGCGCCCGCCTGGTTGAGCGTTTTGGATCAAGGTGTCTTTCATATCATATTTTCTTTATTTGCCGGTAAGGCTTATGCTATTTTTGCATTATTATTCGGATTTACATTTTATATCCAATGCGATAATCAAAGGAAAAGAGGGAAAGATTTCGGATATCGTTTTTTATGGAGATTGGTATTATTGGTGGGATTCGCCACATTGAATGCAGCTTTCTTTCCAGCAGGCGACGTATTGCTGCTGTTTGCTGTTGTCGGAATCGTATTGTTTCTGACTCGCAATTGGAGTGATAAGGCTGTATTGATTACTGCGGTAATTTTTTTGTTACAGCCTGTTGAATGGTATCATTATGTAGCCGGCCTTATCAATCCGGATTATAAGATGCCTGATCTGGGCGTAGGAGCGATGTATGGAGAAGTTGCAGAATATACTAAATCCGGAAATTTTTGTAAATTTATTTGGGGTAATATTACGTTAGGGCAAAAAGCCAGTTTGTTATGGGCTGTAGGAGCGGGGCGTATTTTGCAGACTGCCGGACTGTTTTTGCTGGGTTTCTACATCGGCAGGAAACAACTTTTTATAAACGGTGAAAAAAATATCCGTTTTTGGATAAAAGTGCTTATCATCGGTGCCGTTTTTTTCGCACCGTTATACCAGTTGAAAGAAGTGGTTATGGAAAATAACACATCGATACAGCAAACCGTTGGAACGGCATTCGATATGTGGCAGAAGTTGGCATTTACCTTTGTGTTGATCGCCTCTTTTGTATTGCTTTATCAGAATGAAAAATTTCGTAAAACCGTTTCGGGTTTGTGTTTTTATGGTAAAATGAGTCTTACCAATTACATTACACAATCCCTGTTGGGAGCCTTTGTTTATTTT
Organism: Culturomica massiliensis; assembly: GCF_900091655.1. NCBI lineage: Bacteria > Pseudomonadati > Bacteroidota > Bacteroidia > Bacteroidales > Odoribacteraceae > Culturomica > Culturomica massiliensis. Next base: position 956,571 of record NZ_LT594621.1, on the reverse strand, counting down.
CCTTTCGGACTTTATCTTGCCCCTTATTGCGGATATACTTTCAGTTTATTTATCGGTCTTATTTTGTTTGTTTTACAGGTACAATTTTGCAAATGGTGGTTGAACAGGCATAAACAAGGGCCGTTGGAAGCTATCTGGCATAAATGGACATGGCTGTATTCAAGAAGTAAATAAGAAATCCGGAGTGACTGTATGTGGAAAATACTCCTCGTCGTGCTAGTTAGCCGCAAATTGGAGTAACGGTTGTTTGTTTAATCCTTTTAATGTTTTTTCCATTGTAAAAGTAAAAATACCAGTCCCGGAATAAAGATAATCAGTGCTGTCACTTGTAATGCCGCGGAGAGGGAATAGGCATCGCTGAGCCATCCGATAAAAGGGGCCATTGCAGCAAACAATAAGCGAATGATGAAATTACGAATGGAAAGTACCGTCGCCCGCATTTCTGAGAAAGTCTGCTTGTTGATATAGCCTTTCAGGATGGGAGTGGCAAAGCCTCTGACGATGTAGAAGAGAAAAAGCAGGAACAGACCGAAATAACTGATATTATAAGCTACCAGGAGGTAACCGCCGGAGATGAATATCAAAATCAACAGATAGGTCCGGTTCTCTCCCAATAATCGGTTTAATTTATCGGAATATAAAGCAGCTATTCCTACTGTCATGTTTAAGACGGTCCATATAATACCGTATAGTGTGGTCGGCGTATCGATGGCCATCAGTATCGGTTGAACGAACCAGGCCATTGTCAGGGTTGCGGCACCGATGATTCCGGAGAACATGATATCGTAACACAGGTTTTTATTGGTGATCAGGGAATAACGGATAATGTGTAAAATATTGGCAACCGGATTGGTTACTTTGACCCGGGTGGAATAATCTTTTAACATCAGGGCTGCCGGTATTCCGATAAAAGCAATAAGTGTCTGGCAATAGAAAGGGAGACGGAGAGAATAAGCTGCCAGAAAGCCACTGACCAAACCCGCACCGGCTTCTGAAAAATTCCCGATCATAGTAACTTTTCCTTCGTATTTGAGGTATTCGTCTTCCCGCCGATTGCCGAGCATGGTGTCGTACAGCAGGGCCGAATCAGCCCCTGAAACCATGCTTTGTCCCGTTCCTAACAGCACTTCAGCTAAAAAGAAAGCTCCTAAGGTGTAGGAAAAAGAATAACAAAGAAAGCCCCCGAAAGCTAACGTACAACCTAAAATCAAAGTATTCCGGCGTCCCCAGGCATCGGCCAGGTAACCGGCCGGAATTTCGAAAGCGACGACTGCAATGGAATACACGCTCTTCAAAAGAAATATATCTTTTAGATTCAGGCCGTTTTCTTCGTAGAAAAGTACGATGACAGGCATGACCAAGGTAAACCATTTGGAAACCTTTATCAGATATAAGGCGATCAGATTTCTTTTGAGAGACACAGATAGCAGTATTTTTGATTCTGTCGGACAAAGGTAGAATTTAATTGTAAATTTTAGATTTTAAATTCTCAATTAAATCCTTTTGAGAATAAGAATACTGCTTATAAGACAAACCCGGTAATGGGAGGGACCGGTATCGTTGTTTTGGCTTTTGTGAAAAAATGCACAAAAGAGAATAAAATGTGCAAGATTCTTTTGGTTTTAAATAAATTCATATATTTTTGTTACACATTATAACTAATATACAGCTAAAAACTATGAAAATCGAAAAAATCAGTGATATTTATGAATCACTAAAACAGAATGCCAATAAAAAACGTCTGGTGGTGTCTTATGCTAATGACAGTCATTCGATCGAGGCTGCTTATAAGGCTGTAAAGATGGGATTGATAGAAGCGATATTGATCGGGGATGAGAAAGAAGTCAGGAATGTATGTGCGGAATTGGGTTATGATGCGGGGTGCTTTAAAATGATACATGAGCCCAACGATATAAAAGCTGCTCAAAAAGCGGTAGAATTGGTTCGGGAGGGACAAGCCGATGTGATTATGAAAGGCTTGGTCAGTACGGACAAATATATGCGTGCTATATTGAATAAGGAAAAAGGTTTGGTAGATCCGAATACGATATTGTCTCATGTGACGGTGATGGAATGTCCGGGGTATCATAAATTATTGGTGATAAGTGATGTCGCTGTTATTCCGGCGCCTGATCTGAATCAAAAGATTGCGATGATCAAATATGTGACCCTGACTGCTAAAGCGTTGGGGATAGAGTGTCCGAAAGTTGCTTTGGTGACTCCGACAGAGCAGGTATTGCCCAAGGTGCAGTCGACGGTGGATGCTGCAATCTTATCCAAAATGGCGGAGCGGGGACAAATTTGTTCTTCTGTGATCGTGGACGGTCCGATGGCTCTGGATGTTGCCATTGACCGGGAAGCAGCGCAGATCAAGAAAGTACATTCATTAGTTGCCGGAGATGCGGATTGTTTGGTATTCCCGAATCTGGAAGCCGGAAATGTATTTTATAAGACCAATACCAAAATCTGTAAGTCTAATCAGGGGGCTATTTTGGTCGGAGCCAAAGTACCGAGTGTATTGTCTTCCAGGGGAGATAGCGTGGAAACCAAATTAAATTCCATTGCTTTGGCGGCTTTGTTGGCGTAAAATCGTTCAAAATAATACAAAAATAGAAGAGGGAGCGATCAAGCTCCCTCTTGTTTTGGGTATATATCCTTAGTAAACATTAGTTGATTGTGCTACCAGATTTTCCAGCAAATCCTGCATTTTTTCAATGATCGGGCTATCCATATTGTAATTTAAAGCCATTTGTTCCATTTGCGGGAAAGTAACCCATACACTGCCGTTTTTATCTTCCCATACTGAAATTTTCAGAGGTAATTCAATGGAGATACTCGGATTGTCCTGCATCAGTTTGGTACCTACTTTGGGGGAACCGAAAACAATGACCTGGTTTGGCCGGAGTTCCAGCCCGACTTCTGCTGCATTTTTGCCGTGATCGAATATGGCGAATACGGGAATTCCCATTGCTTTGATGTTTTGATTTAATTTTGCCATTGTTTCGGGTACACTGAACTGGCTTTCATAGGTATAGAGTATGTTGTCATTTGCTCCCGTACCCATTTTCCCATTGTCGAATGCCGCAGCGATACGGCGTGCCAGATTTGTCAAATCTACTCCTTCTTTATTGGCCAGTAAAGTGACGCATACCAGTTCGGAGGGATCCGTAAACCGGCTTAGGAATGCCGAGTGTCCGGGAACATTGCCTTTGATGTCCATCAATCCTTTGTGATGGTAGAATTGCCAACCGGCCATTGCAGGTACTGTTTTACCGTTTGTCAGTTTGGTCGGTTCATAGATCAATGCCCGGTTTTCAGGTTTGGCGATCAGGATACTGCCGGCCAGTGCAATGTCCCAGTGGCTTACGTCTTCTGCGGAGGCCCATAAGTCGGAAAAACCTTTCATTGCTGCTCCGTTTAAAGGGGCTACCTTTTCCAATTTGCCTTCTTTGTCCCGGTAGCCTGTCGATGTTTCCAGTGGGTCGATGTAGTCTTTGTCATGTTTAAAAGCCTGGTGTAAATTACGGCTTGCTCCTATATTTTCTTGTTTTACTTTGGACAAATCTTCGTCGAAATAGGTTTCCTTCATTCCCAAATAATCGATTTGATTCTTTTTTACGAATTCGTGATAGGGCATTTTTGCTACTTTTTCAATTATTGAAGTCAATAACAGAAAATTAGTGGCACTTTGCTTTACTTCTGTTCCAGGGGTAAAGGCCAGAGGTGCTGATTCGACCATGGCAATCAGTTCGGCAGGAGTATAGGCTTTCGAGGCCGTAAATCCGCTTTGTTTTCTGTAATCAGCAATCCCGGAACTGTGCTGCATTAATTGGAGGACGGTAATGTCTTTCCAATTTTCAGAAATATCCTTCAGATATTTGCTGATTTTGTCGTCCGGATTTAATTTTCCTTTTTCATACAATTGCATCACTGCAACAGCGGTGAATCCTTGTGAAATAGGACCGATCGGCCAAATGGTTTTCGGACTGGCCAGATTTCCCTTTTCGATATCCGTTATTCCGTATCCGACGACACGCGGTATATAGGGGGCTTGTACAATAGCCAGAGTCATTCCGGGAATACCTTGTTCTTCCATAAATTCATAAATCATTTGGTCTATGGATTTTCCCTGGTAAGCAACCTGTACATTGCCTCTGCCTTGTTGAGGTAATTGATTTTCATATTTCTTCATATCCATTTTTCCCGTTTGCGCTAATATCGTTCCCGAAATCAGCAGTTCTACAAATAAAAACAAGCTTTTTCTCATACTATTCGGTTTTCGTTGATTAATTTTATTCAAAGATAACCGGAAACATTCCGGGAATAAATGGCTATAATTCATTTAAAGTATACCATTTATCCCGAAGCTCTTTTTTGATTAATTATTATGTACGGGAGTTGCATTTATTCCAGAGTCCCGTTTTCTGCTTTTTTAATCATATCTGAATTTGCCGTGATGTAAACTTCCACGCGGCGGTTTTGGGCACGGCCTTCGGCTGTACTGTTGTCGGCAACCGGTTGGTCGTAAGCTAATCCTTCGGTGGTAATCCGGGAACGGTTGATTCCGTTTCCGACCAGAAAATTAGCTACGGCGTCGGCTCTTTCTTTCGATAGTTTTTCGTTGACGGCCCGGCTACCAGTGTTGTCCGTATGCCCGTAGATCGTAATGTCCGTATCCGGCGAATTTTTCAGGGATGTTGCGAATTTTGTCAGGGCTGTACGTGCTGAGGGACTCAACTCGCTTTTATTAGTCGCAAACAGGATGCCGTTATCGAAGGTTACTTTAAGGGCTTGTAAATTATTGACATCGGTAACACTTTCTACCTTGGCTTCCTGAATTTTCTCCAGTTCTTTTTTCTGTTTGTCCATTCTCCGGCCGATTAAGGCCCCTGTACCCGAACCGACGGCAGCTCCTACAGCGGCTCCGATCAATGCTCCTTTTCCTTTTCCGGCTAATGCTCCGATTCCAGCTCCCAGGGCTGCACCACCGCCGGCTCCGATCATCGCTCCTTTGCCGGTATTACTCATACTTGCACATCCCGGAAATACCGATCCGGAGAATACGATACAGCTTCCTAAAAAGAGTGCTGTAAAAAGTTTTCCTGTTTTCATGTTTTTGGCGTTTATTTTCCTTCTTGTTTACGGAATATGTGGCTGCCGAGTTTAAAAACAGATTTTAATTGTAGGTTGAAAATCAGAGTAAATGTTGGATTTATTAACCGGAGTTTGTGATCATTGATTTTATCTTAAAATAAATTAGAGCAATCTCACAAACTTGAGATATTTATGGACTGATTTTTATATTTTTGCGATTGTATTTGCTGTAATGCAAAAAACAGAAATTAAACCAGGAGAATCTCGGATCGTTATTATTTAAGATTTCTCATTTAAAATATATAAGCATGTCGGTGTATTTTATCAGTGGTATCGATACGGATGCCGGAAAATCTATTGTTACGGGAGTAATAGCCCGGACACTATTGAAAAAAGGAGTAAAGGTCATTACACAGAAGTTTATCCAGACGGGATGCCGGGGAATATCGGAGGATATATTGAAACACCGGGAGATTATGGGCATAGAGCCACAGGAAGTGGATAAGGACGGAACAACCTGTCCTTATGTTATGACCTATCCGGCTTCGCCACATTTAGCGGCAGAAATTGATAAGATAACTATCGATACGGCAATCATTCACCGGTCAACCGAAAAATTGACTGCATTATACGATAAGGTATTATTGGAGGGAGCCGGGGGATTATTCGTTCCGGTCAACCGTCATTACCTGACAATCGATTATGTACAGGATAACGGTTATCCGTTGATATTAGTGGCTTCTTCCAAATTAGGCAGTATCAATCATACTTTAATGAGTCTGGAGTTATGCCGCCTGCGGGGAATTGATGTGAAATATGTCGTATATAACGATTTCCCCAATGACAGTGAAATCATAAAAAACGATTCGATTACGATCATCCGTCAGTATCTGGATGACCATTTTCCCAAATGTAAATTATTGGAATTACCTGTCATAGAAGGAAATAAATGGCCGGAACTCTATATCGGTTGAGTTTATGAGAAAAGTAGAACTATTGTCTCCGGCAAAGGATTTAACGATCGGCATTGCGGCCATCAATAATGGTGCCGATGCCGTGTATATCGGTGCACCGGCTTTCGGCGCCCGTAAATCGGCGGCAAATAGTATCGAAGATATCGCGCTGTTGGTAAATTATGCCCATCGGTTTTATTGCAGGGTATTTGTGACTCTCAATACGGTGTTGTATGATTCGGAGCTGAAGGAAGCGGAGCAGATGATTCGCCGGTTGTATGACATCGGAGTAGATGCCCTTATTATACAGGATATGGGTATTTTGAAACTGGATATTCCACCGATAGCCTTACATGCCAGTACTCAAATGCACAATTACGATCCGGAGAAAATTATTTTTCTGGATCGGTTGGGATTCGAACGTATCGTGTTGGCCCGGGAACTTTCGTTGGAACAGATACGGGAAATCCGGCAGCAGGTGAAGGCCGAGTTGGAAGTGTTCATTCACGGTGCCTTATGTGTCAGTTTGAGCGGACAATGTTATCTTTCACATTATATGTCCGGGCGTTCTGCCAACCGGGGGGAATGTATGCAGGCCTGCCGGATGAAATGGTCCGTGAAAGACAGCGACGGGAAGTATATTCTTCAGGATAAATATGTATTGTCTCTGAAGGACTTGAATATGTCTGCCCATATAAAGGATTTAATTGATATCGGTGTAGATTCGTTTAAAATAGAGGGGCGGCTGAAGGATGAGAAGTATGTGAGTAATATTACAAACCACTATCATTCGCTTATCAAGACACTTATAGAATCAGAGAATCGAGAAGTGGACCGTGTCGGTAGCGGAGAAATTCAGTCCGGTTTTCCGGCAGATCCCGAACGGAGTTTTAACCGGGGATATTGCGATTATTTTGCTGTGGGAAGACAAACCGGATTGGTGAATATGGAAACCCCGAAGTCGATCGGTAAGTATATTGGGACGATAAGGCAAGTAAAAGGAAACCGCCTGTGGATTGCCGGTGGGGAAGACATGCATAACGGAGATGGATTGTGTTATCCGGAAAACGGGGAATGGAAAGGTATCCGGGTGAATAAAGCAGAAGGAGAAGTGGCTGAATGCAATGAAGTATTGACAGTACGTCCGGGAACCCGTTTGTACCGCAATTACGATCATCGGTTTGCCGTGCAATTGGAAAAAAATCATTCTTTCCGGAAAATCGGTGTTCGGATAAAGGTTGTTGCATCGGCGGGACATCTGAAGTTGTATGCAGAGGATGAAGACGGTGTAAAGGTTTTTCTCGAGCCGCAAGAATGTTTTGAGTTGGCTAAGGGAGAAGGACAACGGGAACGGTTGATACGGCAGTTGAAGAAATGCGGGGAAAGTGATTTTTTTTGCCAAGATGTCCTATATGAAGGAGAAACGCTATTTTTGCCCGTAGCCGCGGTCAATAATTACCGGCGGCAATTGCTGGAGAATTTGTCTGTAGAAAGGGAAAAATACCGGGAAGTTTTAAGAATGAAAAAGCTTGTGCCGGAAGTGAACTGGAGAGAGAAGGTCGATTGGAAAGGAAATGTGAATAATAAGGCGGCAGCGCTTTTTTACCGGGAACACGGGGCCGTGGATGTAGAACCGGGATTTGAGACCGGAAATGAACAGGAAGGCCGCGAATTAATGCGCACCCGCTATTGTATTTTATATGAATTGGGCTACTGCCGGAAGCAGGGAAAGGACAAAAAACTGCATTTCCCGTTATATATCTGTAATGCAAAGTATTGTTTCCGTCTGGACTTTGATTGTCAGGCTTGTTTTATGAAGATTATTTCTTGATTATGGCACGGCTTTTTTGTTTCAATCCGGATAGTGAAATGGCCATTGCCAATGGCGGGCGTTTTTATACACCACCTGCTAATATTATCCGGATGGCAAAAGATTTGGGCTATTTACCGGCTTATTTCTCCGATAAGGGGGATGCTGTGCTTGTTCAGCAAAAACCGGACGAGGAATTTATACGGGAGCGGGAAACCATTTTCGGATTGAGTCCGGAACTGGTGCAGCAGAAAATGTATGCCGGCTTGGGAGACAGAACGGCCGAGCCGTGGGGATGGAGTCCCCGGACGGATCAATTTTTACAGGCCGGATATTGGAAGGAGGAATACAAGGGACTGTACAGCCGGTTGACAGCCTGTCAATGCCTTCGGGAACTTTGTAACCGTTTGCCTTTTATCCGGAAAGATATAGTACCTGAAGTATGCCGGTCTCTGGATGAAATTGCCGTTTGTGTGCAAGGAGGGGAATATGTGGTAAAGGCACCGTGGTCATCGTCCGGCAAGGGACAGCTTGGAATCGGCAGAGAGGGAATAACGGTAAAGGCGGGAGAATGGTTGAAAGGTATATTACACCGGCAAAATTATGTGATGGTTGAAAAACGATTGGAACGGGTATGTGATTTTGCCATGGAATTTTATGCAGACGGAGAAGGAACCATAAATTATGCCGGTCTGTCTTTTTTTTATACCGGGAATGGCGGGGAATACCAGGGAAATTATATCGGCACCCAAAGTAGGATTGAAGCAAAGTTGACAGCTTATATCGGATGGGAGCAGTTATGTTCGATAAAAAAGGAATTGTCGGAAATATTGCCTTCTGTTTTGTCCCGTTATAAAGGTTTTCTTGGGGTAGATATGATGATTTACAAAGATGAGCAGGGAGAATATCTTGTACAGCCTTGTGTTGAAATCAATCTCAGATATACAATGGGGGTATTGGCTTTGTTTATCAGTGAGCGTTATGTAGCTGAAAATTCAGAGGGAATTTTTAAAATTTCTTTTTATCCCGGAGAGGGAGAAGCTTTTCAAAAAAATCTCGGTTACCGGCATATATCCCCGTTGAAATACGAGGAAAATAAGATTATTGCAGGTTATATTAATTTAAATCCAGTGGATAATTCGACAAAATTTCTGGCAGAACTTTTTATCCGGAAAAGAAATGGATCAGAACTCGGATTCGTCCAGATTCATGTTGATGGTTTTGGCTCTTATTCCTAGGATCTTATTTACGGCCGGAGTAATGTCCTGATTTTTGTGAATTTTGATGGATTTTATACCGGCAGCTTCTGCAGCTTTGGTATCCCGGGGACTATCTCCGATCATATAGGAACGGTTGCGGTCGATATTGAATTCTTCGATAGCCAGATTGATCATATAAGGAGAAGGTTTTCGGCAAACACAGGTTTTTACGCTTTCATGATGGGGACAATAGTATATCCTCGTGATACAGATCCCGTTTTTAGCAAATTCGGCACACATATAATCGTGTACTTCTTTAACTTGTTCATGGGTATAAATGCCTTTGGCGATTCCTCCCTGATTTGTAACGATAAAGAGAAGATAACCAGCATCCTGCAGTTTTTTCAATCCTTCGACTACTCCCGGATTAAAATGTACATCTTCCTGCCGGTAGATATAATCGAAACCCTCGTCACAATTCAACGTCCCGTCCCGGTTAAAGAATACTGCTTTATTCAAAGGCTTTTCATCCGGATTCACTACGTTTACAGATGTTTTTCTTCTTCGCATTGTTTTTATTACTTTTATTCATTGCATTTTTATGCAACCGTAAATTGGTATATGCAAATATAAAGAAATTCTGCCGTATTCCGGATAATAAAAAATTTTAATTTTGGCCGGTTAATGCATAATTTTAAAGACCAGTTCTTTCAGCAATTCTCCGTCGGAACTATTGACATTGCCTACGCCTTTGGATTTCATGTCATATTCACGCAATAATGAGATGATGCCGGCACATTTGACTGCATTGTACATACGCGCCCCGTCGGTATAATCTTTCATAAAAAAGCTGTTGATGCCCAGCAGTCTTGCCATTTCCTGTGCATTAGGGGTCGATTTTTTCTGATAATGATAGGTCAGCAGATTCAAAAAATATTTAAACAAGGTGGCAATCGTCAGTACCAACGGACTGTTTTTGGGGTTGGCTTCGAAATAATTGACGATGCGGTTGGCTTTGAGGAAATCTTTTTGAATGATGGCCGTTTGTAGTTCAAAGGTATTGAAATCCTTACTGATACCGGTGTGTTCCTCTACCAACGATTCTTTTATCGTTCCTCCCGGCGGAAGCAGTAATATCAGCTTGTCGATCTCGTTTGCTACCCGGCTTAAATCAGTTCCCAGGCTTTCGGCTAAAATACCTGCAGCCTTGGGCGTAATATTGTATGAACTCGATTTACAGTAGTTTATAATCCAATCCGGGATTTTATTGTCGTATAATTTATTGGAATCGAACCAGATACAGTTGGAAGAGGCATTTAGTTTTTTAAATACATTTTTTCTCTTGTCGGCTTTTTTGTTTTTGTAGGCCAGTAACAGGATGGTTGAGGTTTGGTAATGTTCGATATAAGGTAAGAGATTATCGAAATCTTTGATATTTTGCGCTTCCCGGACAATAACCACTTGCCGCTCGCTCATCATAGGGAAGCGCCGGGCCGTATCGGTAACGGTCGTCATATTGACGTCATTGCCGTACATAACCGTTTGGTTAAAGGCTTTTTCTTCTTCGGTAAGTACGGTTTTCTCGATCAGATCGGTGATACGGTCGATAAAAAACGCTTCTTCTCCGTTCAGAAAATAAATGGGTTTGTATTTTTTGGCTTTAATATCCTTTATAATTTCCTCAAAACTCATTGTTCCTGTATTTGGGACAAAGATAGGAAATAATACCTTATTATTTTTACATGTATCGGTATTAAACTTTGCAACTTTGTTGCATTTGCTGTCTGTTATCTTTGTAAAAAATAAAAAGAAAAGAATATGAAACAGTATGCCAGTTGCGGATGTTGTGCAGATAAGAAAGCACAGCCTACCAGTGTTTTAAAAAAATCCGGTTTTATCCGTGATTATTGGAGAGTTTTACTTTCATTGTTACTGTTACTCGGTGGAATAATGCTGAATGCAATGGATATGGCTTTTTTCCGGGAGAATTATGTCGCATTGACATGGTATTTTTTGGCTTATTTCCCTGTCGGACTCCCTGTTATAAAAGAAGCGTGGGAAAGTATCTTTCGCAAAGATTATTTCAGTGAGTTTACGCTTATGTCTGTCGCTACGCTGGGGGCTTTTTATATTGGCGAGTATCCCGAAGGGGTGGCAGTAATGCTGTTTTATGCTGTGGGAGAACTTTTTCAGGATAAGGCTGTCGATAAGGCAAAGCGCAATATCAGAGCTTTATTGGATGTCAGACCGGAAAGGGCTGTCGTCGTCAGGGGGGATGTCCTTATTGTAGAGGAACCTCAACGGGTACAGGTCGATGAAGTCATTGAGGTAAAACCCGGAGAGCGGGTACCGTTGGACGGTGTGATGTTGAATGACGTTGCAGCTTTCAATACAGCCGCCTTGACGGGAGAAAGTGTGCCCCGGAATATCAGAGAGGGCGGAGAGGTTCTTGCCGGAATGATTGTTACGGATAAGGTGGTCCGGATAAGAGTAACCAAACCTTTCGATAAAAGTGCCTTGGCCCGTATTTTGGAGTTGGTTCAGAATGCTTCCGGACGCAAGGCGCCGGCCGAATTATTTATTCGTAAATTTGCCCGTATCTATACGCCGGTTGTCATCGGTCTGGCCGTGTTGATCGTGTCGTTGCCTTTTCTGTATTCGCTGGTCAATACACAGTTCGTATTTACATTCGACAATTGGTTGTACAGGGCGTTGGTTTTTCTTGTTATTTCATGTCCCTGTGCTTTGGTTGTCAGTATTCCTTTGGGCTATTTCGGAGGTATCGGAGCGGCTTCCCGGTTGGGAGTTCTGTTTAAAGGGGGAAATTATCTGGACGCTATTACCCAAATTAATACAGTTGTATTCGATAAAACCGGTACATTGACTCGCGGGACATTTGAAGTGCAGTTGTGTAAGCCGGCACCGAAGTTTTCGGAGAAAGAACTGATACGTTGGGTGGCTTCTGTAGAGCGGAATAGTACACATCCGATTGCTAAAGCGATTGAACGTTATGCGAAGGATCAGAAGATAGAGCCGGTTGCTGTCGCCGGTGTAACGGAGATCGCCGGTCACGGTTTGGTCGCAGAGGCAGACGGAGTCCGGGTTTTGGCAGGAAATACCCGTTTGTTGTCCCGGTTTGATATCGATTTCCCGGAAGAGTTGCTTGCTGTAAGGGATACGATTGTGGTTTGTGCTTTGGGAGATGAATATGCAGGTTATTTGTCGTTGTCGGACAGGCTGAAAGAGGATGCTTTTACTGCTGTCGAGGACCTGAGAGCGTTAAATATCCGTAACATTCAGATATTATCGGGTGATAAACAACGTATTGTTACTAACTTTGCAGAAAAGCTGGGCGTAACGCAGGCATACGGAGACCTGCTTCCTGACGGAAAAGTGAAGCACATTGAGGAGTTACGCCGGAATCCGGAAAACCGGATTGCTTTTGTCGGGGATGGTATAAACGATGCTCCTGTTCTGGCTTTGAGTCATGTGGGGATTGCAATGGGAGGATTGGGGAGCGATGCCGCCATAGAAACGGCCGACGTCGTAATACAAACGGATCAGCCTTCTAAGGTTGCTACTGCTATTAAAGTCGGAAAACAGGCACGCCGGATCATTTGGCAAAATATCTCTTTGGCTTTTGGCGTAAAATTGCTTGTATTGATTCTGGGAGCCGGTGGGATGGCTACTTTATGGGAGGCCGTTTTTGCGGACGTAGGGGTTACACTGATTGCCATACTGAATGCCGTACGGATACAAAAAATGATTAAATAGAATGGTTATGGAAGAGAAAACTTGTTTGGATATGCTGGCAAAAAGGGAAATCAAACCGACTGCTATACGAATATTGGTGTTGCAGGCCATGTTACGGGCAGAGCGGGCAGTTTCTTTACTGGACCTGGAAAATTTATTGGATACTGTTGATAAATCTACTTTGTTTCGTACCGTCACCCTTTTTCTGTCCCACCATTTGATACACAGTATCGACGATGGGACTGGTTCGCTGAAATATGCGGTATGTGGCGATAGTTGTGCATGTGCCGTCGAAGATTTACACACTCATTTCAACTGTGAATATTGTCATAAAACGTTTTGTCTGGAAGGTATACCGACTCCGGTTGTAGAGCTGCCCAAAGGTTTTACGCTTAATAGTATCAATTATGTGTTGAAGGGGATTTGTCCCGATTGTGCTTTGAAATTAAAAAATTGAGGGCACAGGAGAAATCTGCAAGTTTATTCCCCGCGCCGGATGGCCAGTACAATCTCTTCAATATCTGCATCTTTACCGTAAGGTTCGTAATCTGCTTTGAGGTTATTGCCGAATAGCAATGCGAGGGATTGCCAGAAATAGGCATTTACGCTTCCTTTGTATTCTTTGATGTGAGCAAAAGCGCTGTTATTGGTTTCACGGTATATTAAACGAATAAGAATACGGCCTTGTGTGATAGTAAGTTTCATTAGTGGCTTTTTGAATGTTTTCATCATTTCTCCGTACTCTTCTTTGATGATCTGTTTACGTTTTTTGCGGTCGGACACGGTTGAAATGCGGGTATCTATTTCCCGGATTTTCCGGGCTGCAATTTGGGCGTAGGGATATACTTTGCGGACATTGTATTCCAGTCTTTCCTGTTTTTGGGTATAGCGGCGGTATTGGCGTTTGTTCAGTTTTTTTCCAAATACATTTACTTCTTCCAGGTTCAGATGGGGAAGCGTGTCGCCGTGTACGACTGTTGCCGGCACGACAATTTGTTGTGCTTTTAAAGCGTTTGCATAAAATAATACCCAAAGTATGACGAAGAATATTCTTACCATACCAAAATAATTTGCTATTTTTGACAGGTAAAAATACGAATATTTGTGGACGAACAGTTTCAGGATTTATTTAAAATAAAATACAATCGTAAAAATGTCGGTGTCGGTGATATTCTGATTGCCGAACCTTTTTTGAAAGGAAAATATTTTTCCCGGGCGGTCATATATATTGTTGAGCACGATAAAAATGGGACAATTGGTTTTACGTTGAATAAAGTTTTGCCTTATACGACTTCTGAACTGGTCAGTGAATTGAAAAAAATTGATTTTCCGGTGTATTTGGGAGGGCCGGTAGAGCAAAACCGACTTTATTATATACATACGCATGCGGAACTTCCTGATTCTTTATTGATCCGGGACGGTGTGTTTTGGGGAGGTGATTTTACTCACTTGGTGCGTATGTTGAACAGCGGAGATATTTTACAGGATGAAGTTCGTTTTTTTGCCGGATATAGCGGCTGGGATACCGGTCAGTTAGAGAGCGAGCTGGAAGAAAATTCATGGATGGTGGGACAGATTAGCGGTGAAGGGATTTTTCACAGGTCTCCGGATGGATTGTGGGAAAAATCGATGTCGGAATTGGGGGGAAGATACAAGGTATGGGCGAATTTCCCGGAAGATCCGGTTATGAATTGAAAGGTCAGCGCCTTTCAGTGGAATTGAGAATTAGAGAATTATTTTTCATTATAATAGCAGGCCGTTCTATCGCTGTCCCGCAAGGGAGAGAGGAAAGTCCGGGCAACACAGGGAACCGTGCTTCCTAACGGGAAGATATCCGTGAGGGTATAGTAACGTAACAGAAAATAACCGTTCCGGGCGTTTAACGTTTCGGAATAAGGGTGAAAAGGTGGGGTAAGAGCCTACCGGTATTCCGGGTGACCGGAGTAGCCGTACGTCTGACGGGTTGCAAGACCATGTATACCGACGCTTTAAGCTTTCCCGGCTGAGTCGGGGGGTAGGTTGCTGGAGTTGTAAAGCAATTTGCAACGTAGATAAATGATAGAAACCGTAAGGTACAGAACCCGGCTTACAGGCCTGCTATTTTTAGTTTAAATTATCGACAATCAATAATTGAATCTTTAAGGAAAGAAGCAGAATTAACGATGAAATCAATACGTGAAATTTACAATATCGGATATGGCCCTTCTTCCAGTCATACCATGGGACCCAGCCGTGCGGCCGGTTTTTTTGTCGGGAGACACCCGGAGGTGGAGAAAATCAGGGTTACTTTGTACGGAAGCCTGGCATTAACAGGAAAAGGGCATGGTACGGATACGGCGATTATGAAGGTTGTACCCCGTCCGGAGGATACGGAAATTATCTGGAAACCGGATATCACCTTGCCGAAACATCCGAACGGTATGGTGTTTGAAGCCATATCTCAGGGGCAGGTGATCGACAGTTGGACGGTATATAGTATCGGCGGGGGAGCGTTGTGGGATGAAATAGGTACGTTTGACGGAGGAGACGTTTATCCGACAACCTCGATGTCGGAAGTGATCAGATGGTGTTTGGATGAAGGGTGTACATTTGTGGATTATGTGACGAAGTATGAAGGGGAAGAGATTTTTATTTATCTGGAAGAGGTTTGGAAGCAAATGCAGGAGACGCTGGAAAAGGGATTACAGGCTGAAGGGGTGTTGCCCGGAGCTTTGAAATTAGCCCGTAAAGCCAGTTCATACAATATAAAGGCGATGCAGTCCTCCGGTTCATCCCGGCCGATGGGGATGCTTTTTGCCGCAGCCCTGGCCGTATCGGAAGAAAATGCCGGAGGCGGACGGGTCGTGACGGCACCGACATGCGGGGCTTCGGGGGTTGTACCGGCTGTCATGTATTTTTTGAAGCACGATCAGAAAATGCCCGATTACCGTATTATCCGGGGATTGGCGACAGCAGCTCTGATCGGTAATATTGTCAAGAGTAACGGTTCTATTTCCGGCGCCGAAGTGGGGTGCCAGGGTGAATTGGGTACGGCCTGCGCAATGGCTGCCGGCGCAGCTACTCAAATTTGGGGAGGGACTCCCCGGCAGATTGAGTATGCTGCCGAAATGGGCTTTGAGCATAATTTAGGATTGACCTGTGATCCGGTATTGGGCTATGTACAGATTCCCTGTATAGAACGGAATGCTTTTGTAGCTCAAAAAGCTCGGGAAGCAGCTTTATACGCCTTGTTTTCTGACGGGCGTCATATGGTTTCTTTCGACGAGGTAGTCAAAACGATGATGGAAACCGGAAGAGACATGCAGGCCAAATACCGGGAGACAAGTCTGGGAGGTTTGGCCAGCGTATGTATTAAACGGTTGAAATGTGATTTAAACGATACATTGTAATTGAATATTGAAACTTAAACGGGTAGAAGTCGTTAATTCAGATGAATACATCTTTGACAAAATGTCGTAAACGAATCGATTATGGAAAGGATTAAACTGAAGATTTTAGGATTATCGTATAGTATGGCTCAAACCGGTGCGTATGCATTGATCTTGACCGACGAAGCAGATCTTCACCGTATTCCTATCATTATCGGAATGCCCGAAGCCCAGTCAATCGCTATTCAACTGGAAAAATTACAGCCACAGCGTCCGTTGACTCATGATCTGATCAAATCGTTGACAGATAGTTTAAGTGTGACTTTAAAAGAGGTTTTTATATATCGGTTGGACGCCGGGATATTTTATTCGGAGCTCTATTTCGAGACTCCTTCAAATACGATAAAGATCGATTCCCGGACATCGGATGCCATCGCTTTGGCATTGAGATTCGGATGTCCGGTTTACACGACCCCGGAAATAATCGAAAAAGCCGGTATTCTGGTTAGCCAGGAAGTACGTGAACAACAGCAGGGGGAGATTCACAACAGTGTGATCAATGTCGAAGAAAATCAATACAAAGACTATACGGTACAAGAGTTGACGAAACTGATGGAAGAAGCCATTCAGCGCGAGGACTACGAGACGGCCTCCAAATACCGGGATTTATTGAAGACAAAGAAAAAATAAAGATATTTAATTCGATGTAGTGAGTCGATGGACTTACTTGATAGAAATTTAGGTTGTGTTTATGCTATTTACTTAAATAGAAATTATTGCGGTATTTGAATATATCAGCTAATTATGATAGAGTACATATAACAATAAAGCTTATGAACAGTATTAAATTTGATTACAGCCATATCTGTAATTTCGTAAAAAAAGAGGAAATAAGTGCGTTGTTTCCGGAAGCTAAAAATGCTTTAGAAAGTTTGAAAAACGGTAGCTGTAAAGGAAATGATTTTTTGGGGTGGTTGGATTTACCTACCCGTATCGGTATAGCAGAGTTGAATGATATAGAGAACACAGCCCGGGAATTGCGGGCCCGTACCAATGTGGTCGTTGTGATCGGGATCGGAGGTTCCTATCTGGGCGCCCGTGCTGTTATCGAGGCATTGGCTGACAGTTTTCATAACTTCGGAGATGCCGGGATGAAGGTTATTTTTGCCGGACATAATATCGGAGAAGACTATTATCACGAATTGATGAATTACTTGTCTGATAAGGAATTCGGTATTTGTGTGATTTCTAAGTCGGGAACGACAACCGAACCTGCAATTGCTTTCCGCTTGCTGAAAGAAATGCTGGAAGCAAAGGTAGGCAAGGCTGAAGCCGGTAAACGGATTGTTGCCATTACAGATGCCAGCAAGGGAGCTTTGCGTACGCTGGCGGATCAGGAAGGCTATAAGTCCTTCGTGATTCCGGATAATGTAGGAGGCCGTTTCTCGGTGTTGACTCCTGTCGGATTGTTACCTATCGCTATAGCCGGTTTTGATATCAAGGCCCTGGTAAAAGGTGCAGTGGAAATGCAGAAAGAGTGTCTGGAAAAGCAAGGCAGTATTGCCTTGGAATATGCTGCAGCCCGTACGGCTTTGCATCGCAAAGGATATGCCGTTGAATTGTTGGCCAATTTCAATCCGAAACTGCATTATATTACAGAATGGTGGAAACAATTGTACGGAGAAAGCGAAGGGAAGGAGCACAAAGGTATATTTCCTGCCGGTGTTGACTTTACGACAGATTTGCACTCAATGGGACAATACATACAGCAAGGTCCCCGGATGATGATGGAAACGGTCATATCTGTAGAGAATTCCCAATATAAAGTGGAAATTCCGGCCGATGAAGCCAACCTTGATAAATTGAATTTCCTGGCCGGTAAGCGGGTAGATGCCGTAAATAAAATGGCAGAACTGGGGACCCGCATCGCACATGTCGACGGAGGGGTTCCCAATATGCTGGTGAGTATGCCGGCATTGAATGCTGAGTATATCGGTCAGTTATTCTATTTCTTTGAACTGGCTTGTGGTATTTCCGGTTCCATGTCCGGAGTGAATCCTTTTGACCAGCCTGGAGTGGAAGCATATAAGAACAATATGTTCGCTTTGTTGGATAAGCCCGGATACGAGGCTGCTTCCAAAGAGATTAAAGCCCGGTTGAAATAAATATTGGTATTGAGACAAGAAGGCTGTCTGAAAACTTTTCTTTTGTTATTCCGAATAGGATAAAACTGTCGTGGCACGGTATTATCCCGGAGTGGGAAGATGAGTTTTCAGGCAACTTTTTGCTTTTATAATTTGAAATGAGGTATTGAAAATGAAAACTATTGCGATATTGTGTGGAGGGGGGCCGGCACCGGGCATTAATACAGTAGTGGCTACTGTCACAAAAGTTTTTCTGAAGGCCGGTTACCGGGTATTGGCTATTCATGAAGGGTATAAAGGACTGTTTGGGGAGAATCCGGATGTAGAGGAACTTACTTTTGAGAAGGCAGATTGTATTTTTACGAGAGGCGGTTCAATGATCCGGATGAGCCGTTTCAAGCCGAAAGATGAAGATTTTTCATCGCGCTTGTTTGTAAAATACGGTATTGAATTGCTGGTAACGATCGGAGGGGACGATACGGCATCTACTGCCAACCGTTTGACAAAATATTTGTCTGCCTGTCAATTGGAGGTGAAAAATATACATGTGCCTAAAACCATCGATAACGATTTGCCTTTACCGGAAGGCGTGCCTACTTTCGGTTTTATGTCCGCCCGGGAAATGGGCGTAAATATCGGTAAAGTAATAAAGGCCGAGGCTGCGACTACTCAAAACTGGTATATATTAATGTCTATGGGGCGTGAAGCCGGACATTTGGCATACGAGATCGGTAAGAGTATACAGGCGGCCACGATCATAATTCCGGAAATGTTTGCCCATACGGAGATTACCATGGATAAAATTGTACGCCTGATCATATCGGCTATGTTGAAACGGCGGGTATGCGGTGTTAATTCAGGCGTGGTGGTTGTGAGTGAAGGTATATTTCACTTTTTGAAGGACGAGGATATCGCTGCTTCCGGTATTGTTTTCGATTACGATGCCCACGGGCATCCGGAACTGAGCGATGTTGGCAAGGCCCAGGCTTTGAATAAGATTGTGCGCCGGCGTTTGCAAGCCATCGGTCTGAATATCGTCAGCCGTCCCGTAGAGGTCGGATATTCCTTGCGTTGTACGGATCCCTGTGCTTACGATTTGAGTTATTGTACGACTCTGGGAATCGGAGTAAAGAAATTGTACGAAGCCGGTTGTTCGGGATGTATGGTGGCTGTGGATATCAATCAGCAGGTTATTCCGGTTTATTTGCAGGATGTAGAAGATGAGAATGGAAAAATTCGTCCCCGTTTGGTGAATATGGAGCGGGAAGAGGTGAAATTTACTTTTTCCGAGATGATGTACTACCTGACGGATGCAGACCGGGAGGCAGCCCGTCAGTTTGTCGATAATCCGGAAGAGTTTGAACGAACCGGTATACTCGGATATTGATATAACAATTTCAGATTCACGCATTTTTTATTGACGTGAATCTGAAATTACAGACTAGAAAATCGGAATCTGGTAGATAAGACCTGCCGATATGCGTTGCGGGTTACTGTCAGACATGCCTAACGTCTTTGCACATTGGGTATAGTCGAACGAACGGCCTACATAGGTCAGGAAAAAATGCAGATTTTCACGCATCGGATAATACTCTATACCTCCGATGTAGCCCCAGGAGGTACTGTATTTCCCTTTGGCATATTCCTGATTGCTTTTGGTAACGGAAGCCGTTTCATACATCCCTTTGAGAAAAATATTGATTTTCGGACGGATGCGATAGTTGAAATGGGCAACCAGCGACATATAGCGGGTATTCAGTGCCCGGTTGTCAAATCCGGCCTTGTATCCCATACGCGAGATAATGCCTTTACGGTCCAGTTCTTCCCGGGAATACATGAAATCGAAATACATGTGAAAGCGTTTCAGGTTTAACTGATTCCCCAGCGCATAATAGTACATGTTTTTATTGGTTGCATCGTGGAATACCGAGACAGACCAACGGGTGTTGATCATATTCTCCAGAAAACTGCCGTTCCAGTTTAATGTGTATCCTAAAGGTGTTTTTGCCGGTTTTATACCCGGGTCCACCTGTCCGAACATCTCTTCGAAAGAACCGTTCCTGGAATCTACGATTTGAAACTGGAGCTCGTGATTATCGGTGATCCAGTAGGCAAAATCGACTCCGGTCAGGAAGTTTTGCATGTATTCCAGCATATCGCAATATTGGTATACCTCTATCGGGTTTAAATCAAACTCGATGCCGCCGTATACGGTCGATTGCTTCCCGGCAAAAAAGGAAAATTTAGGTGTGATCTGAAAACCGATGGCTGCATAGTCGATGGAAGTGGGCAGGTTGTCCAGAACCTGGGGGTTGTTGCTGCGGTTCAGACGCTGACGATAACGGTAGAATATCCATTTGTTGATATTTCCTTTTACTTCGATCCGGAGCTGGTCCATTTTAAATGTGGCCTGCTCGGTGTCGTTACCGTTCGGATAAGCATTGAAACTCCCCTGGGTATTCAGAAAAATGTTGAGTTTTTCCGTTTTCTTTTCCAGACTGGTAATGCGCTCGAATAGGGTTTTAGCGTCCAGTGAATCGGTTTTTGAAGATTGGAAGCTTAGGTGTTGAGCAAACAGGAATGAGCTTCCTCCAAACAATAAGAGTAGTAAAATTATTTTTTTCATATCTCTCGAATAATTACAACGTATCGCGTGGTTATAATTTAATTGTAATTTTAGATTAAATGAATCCGGCAACGAATCTGTTTGTCAGATAATTTAAAATTTACAATCTAAAATTTACAACTTATATGTACCCTGAAAACGATAAAAAGTTACATAAAATCCTTTTTTTCTTGTAGCTGTGAAAAAAAATGCAGATATTCGCAG
Organism: Culturomica massiliensis; assembly: GCF_900091655.1. NCBI lineage: Bacteria > Pseudomonadati > Bacteroidota > Bacteroidia > Bacteroidales > Odoribacteraceae > Culturomica > Culturomica massiliensis. Next base: position 935,420 of record NZ_LT594621.1, on the reverse strand, counting down.
ACAATTAATAAATACGGGAATTTTTATTGACAAAAACAATTAAGTATGAAAACATTAAAGAATTTAAAAAGTTTATTGGTCATTGCTGCTTTGCCGGTAATGATGAGCGGCTGTGTGAAGTCGAATGATCCGGAGTTTACCGCTTATCCGGGCGGATACATATTGCAGAAAAACAATGATTTCGCTGTATATTTGAATGTAACGGCCAATGAGACGATGAAAAGTGCAGAGGTTATTTCTGCAGATAATCCTTTTCTTTTTATGAGACAAGTGTTTAATGTAAATGTATGGGAGATACCTGAAACTTCTTTGCAATGGAGACGGGAAATGCCGAACGGAGGTTATAAATTTACGGTAACGAATACCAAAGAGGAAAGTGCGGTTGCCGGTTTTACGTTGAATATTGATAAAACCAAGCCGTTGGGTACGCTGAAATTGAAAAAGTTCGAAATGAAAAATGGAGAGATTTCGATGGAGGTGGACGGAACCGTAGAAAATGCCACCGCTTATTATCTGATGTTTGCTTTGGGAGCCAAAAGTTCAGAGAGCAGTCCGTATGAATTTAAACGTTGCTATGCCAATTTCGTTTATTGGGGATGGGATACAAACCAGAAATTACCGACTTCTGCACGTATTAAATTAAGAGATATTGTATATCGTGCAACGAATGGATTTGTCAATCTGACGGAGAACGATGTCGTATATATTGCTTTCGCAGCAGCCAGAACCGAATCCAACGGAGGTTCTCTGATTATGGAATATCCTCAGAGTCCGATAGAAGTAACACTGAAAACGGATGAAAATTTCCTGGTGGACGGTCCTGTGACTCCTGTTGAATAAACTGCGATTGAGTGTTAAAATAAAAAATCGTACGGATTTCCGTACGATTTTTTTTATGAATCGGGCTTAATTTATTTTATGGATTTGACCAGTTCCATGGTATCGGTAGCAATAACCAGTTCTTCGTCTGTTGTAATGGTCATTACTCTTACTTTGGAATCTGCTTTGGAAAGTGTCCGGTCTACACCTCTGGCCTGCTGATTGATGTTTGAATCGAAATCAACCCCGAGGTATTCCAGACCGTTACATACCATTTCACGTACGATACTGTTGTTTTCACCGATTCCTCCGGTAAATACAATCAAATCAACGCCGTTTAAAACAGCGGCATAGGAGCCGATGTATTTTTTAACGTCGTAACAGAATACTTCAATAGCGAGTTGAGCTCTTTGGTTGCCTTCTGCAACGGCAGCATCCAATTCCCTGAAATCGGACGAAACGCCTGAAATACCGTATACCCCGGATTCTTTATTGGTTAAGCGGACGGCTTCCAGACTGGTAAATTGCTTTTTATCACAAATGTAAAGTAAGGCTCCGATGTCCAGATCCCCGCAACGGGTTCCCATAATCACGCCGGCAACAGGGGTGAAACCCATAGAGGTGTCTACGGATTTGCCTTTGTCTATGGCTGTAATGGAGGCTCCGTTTCCGAGATGGCAGGTGATGATTTTTTTCTCTGCTATATTCCAGCCCAGAATCTGACAGGCCTTTTCAGCTACGAATTTATGAGAAGTGCCGTGGAAGCCGTATTTCCGTACTCCGTATTTCTCGTAATATTCGTAAGGGATACCGTATATGAACGCCTTCGGAGGGAGTGTTTGATGAAATGAGGTATCGAATACAGCAGCCTGCGGTACGGAAGGTAACAGACGTTCCATTGTCGTAATGCCTTTGAGGTGTGCCGGGTTGTGTAAAGGTGCAATTTCACTGCATGCTTTGATTTTAGCTTTTACGTCTTCATCTATAAGTACGCTGTGAGAAAAGTATTCTCCGCCGTGGGCGATACGGTGACCGACAGCATTGATTTCATTCAGAGAATCGATAACGCCGTATTTTTTATCGATTAAAGCCTTTAGGATCAAATCCATACCGTCGACATGATCGGGGATAGGCTGTTCGATAACGAGTTTTTCTTTGCCTTCCGGTTTATGTGTAAAAATGCCCATGGGAAGGCCGATTTTTTCAACTAAACCTTTCGCTAAAATGACCGGTTGTGCCTTCATATCCAATAATTGGTATTTGATAGAAGAACTACCGCAATTCAATACTAATATATTCATTTCCTTTTGTTTTGTGCCGATGCACTTTTGATATTTGAAAATTGGCAATCTGATACAGAAAATTGCCTGCTTCAAATTGCCGTTTGTAATTTTGAATATGTCTTTTATTTCATCAATCCGGCAGCCTGGTTTGCTGTAATGGCAACCATATTGATGATGTCGCTTACGGAACAGCCTCGTGAAAGGTCGTTGATCGGAGCAGCCATACCTTGCAATACGGGACCGACTGCTTCTATGCCCGCAATACGTTGTACCAGCTTGTAGCTGATATTGCCGACTTCCAGTGTAGGGAATATCAAAACATTGGCTTTTCCGGCTACAGGGCTTCCCGGTGCTTTCAATTGTCCGACAGAGGGAACGAGAGCGGCATCGGCTTGCAGTTCTCCGTCGATCATAACGTCGGGAGCCATTTGTTTGGCAAGTTCGGTTGCTTTAACGACTTTATCTACAAGCTCATTTTTAGCGGAACCTTTGGTAGAGAAGCTCAACATAGCAACGCGGGGTTCTATTTTGGCAATATTACGGGCTGTACGGGCCGTAACGACAGCAATCTGTGCCAGTTCTTCTGCCGTAGGATTCGGATGTACGGCACAGTCGGCTACCACCAACAGTCCGTTTTCACCGAATTCCGGTTTGTTGGTCAATAACATAAATGCTCCGGAAACAACGGAAATACCCGGTTCGGTTTTTACAATCTGAAAAGCAGGACGCAATACGTCGCCTGTTGCATTGATAGCTCCGGCAACTTCTCCGTCTGCATCTCCGTTTTTGATCATAAGGGTGGCAAGGTATAAGGGGTCTTCAACAAGCTTTAACGCTTGCTCTTTTGTCATGCCTTTGCTTTTGCGCAATTCGACCAACAAATCGATATAGGCGTCTTTTTTAGCGTGAGCTACCGGATCGATAATCGTTGCAGAGTCGATGTGGTGCAAATTCAATGCTTCAGCTTTGGCTTTGATATCGGCCGGTTTACCTAAAAGAATGAGTTGTGCGAGACCTTCGCTGAGAATAACTTCTGCAGCTTTCAGGGTACGTTCTTCTGTTCCTTCGGGGAGTACGATTCTTTTCTGGCATTCTTTAGCGTTTGCCTTTATTTGTTCTAAAAGTTCCATTGTGTATTTTGTTATAATTGATTAAGGCATTTGGTCAAAAGAAAGAGTTGTCCCATTTGCGGAACAACTCTTTTACCGGTACAGGCGTCTATGGTCATTCGCCATCTTTGTATATCGTGACGCAAGTATTTGCGTTTCCTATATCCATACCGACCGCTAACTGAGGATTTCTGAAAATCTTTATTTCATCGGCATCCACATTGTTCGGGATAGCAGATTTAGCGACATTGGATTTTATTTTTGAATGGAGGCAATATCCGTGAGAAGCACATTTTTCCGGTTCCGGATAGACTTCAACGCTTACGAATTCTCCGAATTCTTCTTTAAAGCAGTCGATCAATTCGGGATACAGAGCACCTCCTCCGACTAAATACATTTTGGAGCATTTGTTGAAATCATCGTCCGTGAATGCTTTTCTCAAATTAGGAGCAATGATTTCTGAATAGTATATTTTCAATACTTTTTCCCGAATATCCAGGATATTGTGTTTTACACGGTTTACCGTAATACTGCCTTTCTGGAAAGCAACATCGATCTGGTGTTCGGTTTTCAGATTTAAATAAAAACTTTTTGCCAATTCATTCGCTAATAAATTCACAGCATGGCGTAAACCGTGGGTACTGATCGCTGAACGGTTGATTAAACCGGCACGGGTGCTTACAACAGCTTCGCATGTACCGTATCCGAGGCTGACGATGAAGAAATTTTCCTTTTCCTGCAATTTACCTTCCCGAATGGCAGTGGTACACCCCATGATTTCAGGAATAATTTCCACTTTACCGACATTTACTTCTCTTTTGGCATTTGCCGGACCTCCGAACGTAGAAGCATCATAGTTGATGATGTGGCGTCCCTGTAGAATTTCAGCAGCCTTATCCCGGTATAACATATAGGTTGAGAACGGGAAACCGGTGGTCAGGTAAATCTCTTCCTCACCTTTCGGCTGGGTCAGTAACAAAGCCGCATTACATAATAATTTGTATTCTTCTTCGGTAGGAGCCGGGTTGATATTTTTATGAGGGGAATAACCTTCCACAAGAGCCAGGTTACCTACAATATACTCGTTGTCATCAACCGTAATTTTTATTCCATCCAGAATGTTTTCAGCGACATTACTAAGTTCCTGATTAGTTGCTTCGTATACGCTAGGGAAATTGTAAGATTTCAGCATATCAATATTTGTTATGTATTAATTTTTGCATAAAGACGAAACAACACTGCTGGGCACTTAGTCCCAGCTGATTTTCAATTGTTTATAATTTAGTTCTTTGACATTTTTGTAATCGCAATTGGTAAGTATCTCTCTTACAGGCGTTTTATCCAGTAGAGAAAAACTCAAAATTTGTAGGATTTCGTAGATTGGACGGTTAACTTTCAATTTGTAAGCGACAATGGCAACCAGACAGTATGTTATGATGGCACAGTAGACTTGTGTCTTGACTGCATTCATCGTGGTTCCCCAAAAAGATTTTACTTTCAGGTGTTGCTTTATCCATTTGAAAAATAGTTCCACCTGCCAACGGTTCTTGTATAGCAAGGCTACTTCCTCTGCTGAGAGTTCCATGTTGTTGGTGATGAACACAAATTCTCTGCCCAGTTCTTCATCGTAGTATTTAACCCGCCGAAGTTTGTCCGGATATGCTTTGAGCGATTTATACGTTTCAAGTATTCCAATCTGGTCACATTTTATTCCGGTTGTTTTATCGACTTCACGGGAATACATTCTACGGAATCTCATATTATCCTTTGCACGTGTAACGAAGTAAGCACCACAGGTGTGAAGCTTATGCAAACGGGTGAAGTCAACATATCCTTTATCCATGATATAGAAACTTCCCTTTTCATAACTCAACTCATCCAGCATGTTTACGTCATGTACTTTAGCATTGGTTACCAGTACGATTGTCGGTATGGAAGTCTTTACATCATACAAGGTATGAAGTTTGATGCCTCCTTTGTGTTTCCTAAATTCCGCCCACCAAAAAACATTCAGACAAAGGTCTATGGTGGAGGAATCAAAGGCATAAACATTACCGTCAACTTTCACCTCGAAGTCATTTTTGTTGTAGCTATTACGGGCTTCCGCAATCAGGGTATAAGCAAATTCTTCGTAGATACGATAATCTCTATTCCGGTTTGCTTTCCCCAGATTGGTACGGCTAACTGTTGCACCGAATCCCAAGTGATAGTACTTGCTCTTGTGTGCCTCAAGGCTGAGCATAAGCTCACGCATACTATCTCGGGCGGTCAGTTGTCCGAAAATCATGCACAGCATCTGATTCCAACAGGTGAATGTTCTGATTTTCTTATTCCCGGAATACTTCTCTACCAAACGGTCAAAGACACGACGGGGAAGAAAATCTGTAAGTTGAGCGAAGATATATTTGCCTTGGTTCATTGTTTTTAGCTTTTGGACAAAGCTAAAACAACTTTTCAATTCAAATCGTCACGCTCCAAAAAGATATTTAACTATGCGATTATCAAAGATTTCAAAGAACGATGTTTAATTTAAAGTGCCCACTAGTGACGAAACAAATTTAAATAAAAAAAATTGTAAATACATGGTCTTTGCATTCAAATTTTAAAAAAAGTTGTTTTTTATATCAATTCATAGAACATCAGTCCTTTAATTTAAAATCAGGGGACGTTTTAATTGTAGATTTTAGATTGATAATTTTAGATTATACCCACAATCTTCCCCTCAAAAAAAGAGAAATCGTGAAACAAAAACACAACTTATTTTATAGAGGTCTGCAAACGGATATTTTCGAAAAGAAAATAAAGGTTCTGAATTTAAAATCCACACCAAAAGTTCATATAGATTGTAAATTTTAGATTGCCCTGGAAACTGATTCGTTATCAGGTTCTTTAATCTGAAACCATAAATCTACAATTAAAACGTTCGTTGTTAAATGTTTATTTTTCGAGTTTAAATCTTATCCGTAAAGTTGTGTTTTGATAATCTGTACTTATAATTTTAAATTTTCCGATTTCAGAGGTATTGCCGACATGCTGTCCGATACAGGCACAGGTATCGTAATCCCCGATTTTTACAAGGCGGAGGGTAGCACCGGCCTCTTCCGGCAATTTGCTTAAGTCAATACCTTCCGGAATCCGGTTGCGGGGGAGGAATTCAACGGTTACCGGCAGATGGGCCGCAATAATTTCATTGACCTTATTTTCAACGGCGGCTATTTGGTCGTTTGTGGGTTCTGTAGGGAGTATATAGTCGCATTTGGATTTTTTCTTCTCGATGTGCGCATTCCGGGAACGTCCGCATCCGAACAGCCGGATCATGGTCTGGTTGAGGATATGTTCAGCCGTATGCATCGGCGGATATTCTTGCTTATTGTGATCGTTGAGTTGAATTGCTTGTTCCATGTCATATTTATTGTTTATATCTTTCCGGAAAAATAGTTATTTTCATTTTCCCGGCTTATACGTATATTTTGTTATAATTCTTTGGATAAGAACCCATATTCTTTCATATCCTGAAAACCCATTTTAATGTAAAATTTACAAGCCGGAGAAGATAGTCCCGTATTTAATATAATATCATTGATATTTTCTTGTTTTAGTCTTTTCTCTATTCCTTTCATAAAATATTCTCCCAAACCTCTTCTTTGCAACGTGTGATCTATACAATACTGATCGAGAAAATACTCATACCTTAATTCGTCGTTTTTTAACCAGGGTTTTATGAAACCTATTGATACGCCGATCACTTTATGATTGTCATCACACAATTGGTATCCCTTAAAATTGGGTAAATCAATGAATGCACGAAAAAAACGTATGACAGGCTCTTTGGATTCAAAAATATCATTCCACGGTGGTTTTGAGAATACGTCTGTAAATAAATCTACCGATTCTTCCGTTAAAGATTTGTCAAATTCTATAATATACATAAGTGAGTTTGTAATTATTGAGTCGGTACAATAACATTTGTATCCGAACCGATTGTACAATTTTTCAAAGATACGATTATTTTTTTAACGGATGTTTTAATTGTAGATTTACGGTTTCAGATTAAAAAATCAGTTTCCAGGGCAATTTAAAATTTACAATTTACATGAATGTTTTTTGTATGTAAATGACAACCGGAGATATTCTGTGTTTTCCGGTAAAGAATCAGAGAATTAGGGCTGAAAGGAGAGGGCTGGTTTATAGGAGAAAAAAATAAAATGTGCAAAGAAAAGGGTTTTTTCATTATCTTTGACCATCAAAATTTAAGAATAGAACCGGATAATCCGGTTGAAGTCTAACTAATCATAGTCAAATAAAACTGTTATTATGAAGTTATTAGAAGGAAAAACGGCCCTCATTACCGGTGCATCTCGTGGAATCGGTAAAGCAGTGGCTTTGGCATTTGCCAAACAAGGTGCTAACATTGCATTTACAGATTTAAGATACGATGAAATTGCCCAGGCTACGGAAAAAGAGATTGCAGCTTGCGGAGTTAAAGCGAAAATGTATGCTTCGAATGCTGCTGATTTCGCACAGACGGCAACTACAGTCGAAGAAATAGCTAAAGAATTCGGTCGCATCGATATTCTGGTAAATAATGCCGGTATCACCAAAGATACCTTATTGATGAGAATGTCTGAAGAACAATGGGACGCTGTCATCAATGTGAATTTGAAATCTGTGTTCAATTTCAGTAAAGCGGTATCGGCTGTCATGCTCAAACAAAAGAGCGGGTCTATTATCAGCATGAGTTCTGTAGTCGGTGTCAGCGGAAATGCCGGACAGGCTAATTACTCCGCTTCCAAAGCCGGTATTATCGGCTTCACGAAGAGTATTGCCAAAGAACTGGGTTCCCGCAACATCCGGGCCAATGCTGTTGCCCCCGGATTCATTATTACGGATATGACGGCTCAATTGTCGGAGGATGTACGTAAGGAATGGGCTGCCAAGATTCCGTTGAGAAGAGGAGGTACCCCGGAGGATATCGCAGATGTATGTCTGTTCCTGGCTTCAGATCTTTCAAGATATGTTACCGGTCAGGTTATACATGTTTGCGGGGGAATGAACATGTAATATTTACGATTGTTGATTTATGATTTACGATTAGGTAGCTCCTATAATCGTAAATCATAAATCGTAAATCATAAATCTATCAAGGTGGTATTTGGTGTTTCTTTTTGGTGGATATTACCGGTTATTTTATTGTCGGTAGTGATGGCTTGGTTTAAATACCGAAAATTGCTCCGGCTTCCGGATATCGGCCGGAAATTGGCTTGTTTTATTGCTTTTCTTCGTTTTCTGACTGCTTTTTTACTGCTTTTTCTTTTGTTACAACCGGCCTTGTCTTTGATCCGGCGGGTCAAAGTGAAACCCTTGCTGATTATCGTTCAGGATAATTCGGCTTCATTGTTGAACAATAAGGATTCTTTATATTATCTGAATGAATATGGAGCATCTTTACGGGAAAAAACAGGCTTACTGGAGGAAAAATTTAGAGTTGAATGGTTGACATTCGGGAAGAGTGTTAAGAAGAGTGATGTAATCGATTTTTCGGAAAACTATACGGATATAGCCGGAGCGTTTGATTATATCAAAGATAATTACATTGCCAGAAAGCCGGAAGCCGTTATTTTATTGAGTGACGGTATATACAATACAGGTGTCAATCCGCGTTATAAAACATGGGATTATCCGGTATATACCGTTGGGCTGGGAGATACGGTACAAATGCCGGATGTGTATGTAAAAAGTCTGGATTGTAATAAATTCAATTTTATACGGACCGTATTTCCATTGAAAGCCGAAATTGTAGCTGTGAAACAGAAGGGGAGAACCGTAAAATGTGTTTTGCGGGAAAATGGGAACAGCATCCGGGAAGAGGTTCTGACGATAGACAACGACAATTATTTACGGGAAATTATATTTCCGGTCGAGGCTGTCCGTAAGGGGATGATGAAATATACGCTGAGCCTGGAGACTACTTTTGAAGAACGGAGCCTGAGAAACAATTTGGCAACGGCTTATGTAAATATCATAGATAATTCGGGAGAAGTAATCATCTGGTACGATGCTCCCCATCCGGATATTGCAGCTATTGCCGGGGCATTAAATACTTCCGGCATATTCAAATGTACAGTCAAGCGGTTCGGGGAGTCTTTGCCGGCGGAAAATAAGCCTTCTTTATTTATTTTTCACAATCCCCGCAGCGATGATCCGGAGTATCGGAAAGTGTTGGAGATGGCAGGGCAGCGTAAAACGGCCTTGTGGTATATTTTGACCGGAAGGAAAGAGATTACCGCTTTTGCCCGTTACGACAAATCATATACGGCGAATTTTACGGCAGAAATAAACGAATATGCTTCTCCGGCTCTTAACCGGAATTTTCCTTTTTTTGAGTTTACGGAAGAAGAAGCCCGGCAGTTCGCAGCATTCCCGCCGGTTGTCGCACCTTTCGGGGAGCTTAAGGGAAGTGGGAATAAGCCGTTATTTTTCCAGAAAATAAAAAATACGGTGCTGTCTAATGAAATGATGAGCTTTTATGACCGTCCCGATTATCGTTTGGCTTTCTTTTGGGGAGAAGGCTTGTGGAAATGGCGTTTGTTTTCATATAAAGAGAATGGAAACCATGATCTTTTCAATACATTGGTTTATAAAACCGTGAATTACCTTTCGGGCAGACGGGGCAATGACCGCTTTTTATGTGATATAGAGTCGCTCTATAATGAATCGGAAGATATTGTCATACATGCGGAATTGTATAATGAAAGCTATGAACTTGTCAATACTCCCGATGTGCGGCTTGTTTTGAGGCATGACGGAAAAGACTTCAATTATCTGATGAACCGGCACGGGGATAAATACCGGATTAATTTAGGTAATTTACCGGCAGGAGAATATGACTATGTATTTGCTACGGATTTGAAAGGCGGACATTTTGAGAAGAAAGGTACATTTTTTATCCGGACACAGAATAGCGAAGTCCACGATGTTGTTGCCGATAAAGCTTTATTGTCCGAAATAGCCCGGCATTCGGGCGGACAAGCCGTAGATTTGAAAGAAGTTGATAATTTATTGCAAAATATCAATCAGAATCGTAACTTCAAGGCCGAATATAAGCAAGAAGTGAGATATGTAGAATTGGGAGAGTTGCAGTGGTTGGGGTTAATTTTAATATTTTTATTATGTGTCGAATGGTTCTTCCTCAAGTATTATGCAGGGTGATCGCTCTGATTTCCGGACTGGGACTGATATTATTCTGCGGTTCGTGTAGTAGTTACAGGACATTTGAAGTGGAGGTGCTGACTCCGGCAGATGTCACGTTGGGACAAGGTAAAAAATTGGGATACCTGAACAGGCATATACGGAAGGTGCAGGACACTTCTTTCATTTTGTATGCGTATGAAGGAATGACTCCGGACGAACTGTCGGGTTTGTTTTATCAGGGACTGACGTCTGCCTGGACGGAGGACGGCACACGTGATTCCATTCCTGCTTTTGCCGAGAACCTGGTTTCCTATATGCGCTCTGACAGTATCCCTCCGGCATATCCTGCTGCCGATATTCAGAAGATATGCCGTACTTTCTGTTTGGATTATGTGGTATCATTGGAGACTTATTATTATACGGTGAACGAACGCAGCGGAAGCATAAAAAGTAATTATTGTGTACGTTTGTATGCCGCAGATGAACCGGCTCCGGTGGATTTGGTCGTATATCGTGACGATTTAACGGATTATCTGACCGATGAATTCAATTTTTTAGATTTTATCCGGGCAAATGCCTGGGATAAAGGAGCCCTTTATTGCAAGCGTCTGATTCCGCATTGGGAGGTAACGGAGCGAAGGGTATACAACCGGCAAAAAGTGTTGAGGATGGGGGATATTTTCTACCGGCAAAATGATGTGGAGCAGGCGATGAAATTATGGGAAGCCGCGACCAAAGAACGTCCTGAAACAGCCGTTCAGGCTTATCTGAATTTAGCCTGGTTGTCGGAAAATCAGGGTGATTTCGAACAAGCGATAGCTTTGTTAAAAAAAGCCCGTGAATTGGCAGATAAAAACAAACCGGCCCACCCGGATATCCTGTATTTGACAGATTATCAAAAGACGCTCGAAAAACGTTTAAAGGAATACAACCGTATTGAGCAACAATTGAATTGACGGGATATTTTTAATTTATTTACCATCAATCTATTTCTATGTCCCGGCTAAACATTTATAAGGCTTCTGCCGGTTCCGGAAAAACCTTTGCTTTGACATTGGAATACTTCCGGATCATTTTTTCGGTTCCTGCCGAGTATAAGAATATTCTGGCGGTTACCTTTACCAATAAGGCAACCGGGGAAATGAAATCCCGGATTATTAAAGAGTTGAACCGGCTTGCCGAAGGGCAAAGCAGTAGCTACGGTCCGATTTTGCAGAACGAATTCCGCCTTACAGACGAACAACTGAAAAATAGAGCCATTCAGTTGCGTACCATGCTGTTACATGATTACGGACGCATTTCCGTTACGACCATCGACCGTTTTTTTCAGCGTATCATTAAATCTTTTACTCACGAACTGGGTATATTTCCGGGATATAATGTCGAACTCGACAGTGATTTTGTGCTTTTAAAAGCCGTAGACAAAGTCATGGAAGAAGTAAAGGACAAACCTGAATTGAGGTTCTGGATCGGAGAGTTGATGACTGCCGGCGTGGAAGAAGGAAAATCCTGGAGGATCAAAGCCAGGATTGTAGAGTTAGGGGAAGAGCTTTTTAAGGAAAATTATATGCTCCTGGACGACAAAATCCTGACCCGTTTCAGCGACAAAGACTTCTTAAAAGAATACCAGTTGTTTTTGAGGAATATCGTCCGGGAATATGAGGAAACCCTTTCTCTTTTGGGAGAAAAAGCGGTTTCCTTAATTGAAAGCAACGGTTTGGAATTGCAGGACTTCAAAGGAGGGAAAAACGGATGTGCCGGGCATTTTTATAAGTTGAAAGCCGGGAAGCTGGACGATGTCACTTCAACGGCCCGTCAGGCTGTCGGAGATACCGGTTATTGGATTACCAAAAGTTGTGTTCCGGAAATCCGCATGAGAATTGAATCGGTTTTCCCGGAATTGAATCGCATATTGGCATCTGCCATAGAAACGTACGACACCCGATACCGCTATTATCTTTCAGCCCGCCAATTGATAGCCAATTTATACCAGTTGGGGATTTTAAACGATTTGTATAAGAAAGTCCGGGAATATTGTGACGAAAAAGGGATCATGCTGCTTAGTGATACGACCCATATTTTGAATATACTGATTGAAGGAAACGACACGTCGTTTCTGTTCGAGAAGACAGGGAATTACTACAAGCACCTGATGATAGACGAATTTCAGGATACCTCTTCCTTACAGTGGCGGAATTTCCGGCCTTTGGTCGTCAATACGCTCGCGGAAGGCAATCAGGCGATGATCGTGGGAGATGTCAAGCAGAGTATCTATCGCTGGAGAAACGGAGACTGGCGTTTACTGGCCAGTCGGGTGGAAAATGAATTTGCCCGTTTAGGTACGAATGATATTATTTTGCAGAATAACTGGCGAAGTGCGCGTGAGATTGTCGATTTTAACAACGTTTTTTTTCGGGAAGCAGCCCTGGAATTAAAGGCGTTATACGACCATTCGGCCGGGGAGGATAATGCCTGGTCGGAAGCCATCGTGCAGGCTTATGATAATCTGGAACAGGTACCGAAAAGAGAATTGGGAGGATATGTCGATATTCTGTTCGGACCGTCGAAAAAAGAAGAAGATGCGGATACGCAAATTATGGCTTCCGTAACGGAGGTCATAGCGGATATTACCCGACGGGGAGGACAGCAAAAAGACATCGTAATATTGGTCAGAAATGCGAAAGAGGGGGCTTTTGCGGCTAATTATTTTATGGAATACAATACGACTGCCTCTCAAAAGATAAATTTTGTATCCAATGATTCTTTGTACGTCAGATCGTCTGCCTATGTCCGGTTTATCGTCGCAGTATTGCGGTATATGGCCGATCCCTACGATATTGTCAACAAAGCTTCCATACTTTTATTTTATTATTCGTCGATAAAATGTTGTAATGCAGATAAATGGGATGCTATATTTAAAGCTGCAAAAGAAGAGGAATTATTCCGTTTTCTGAATTCGGATTTTACCTTCAATTCCGGTAAGATATTGTCTTATTCGCTTTTTGAAACCGTAGAAGCCATTATCGATAAGTTTTCTTTGAAAGATAAAAAGGAGGAAGTGCCTTATCTGATAGCCTTTCAGGATATCGTTTTCGAATACGAATCGAATAATTCGAATAGCATTATCCTGTTTCTGGAATGGTGGGAAAAAGAACAGATGAAAAAAGTGCTTTCGACTTCGGAAGATATTGATGCCGTACGTATTTTGACCATTCATAAAGCCAAGGGACTGGAGTTTGAGCACGTCATATTGCCTTTTTGCAGTTGGGAACTGGATGCAACACAACCGCTACGGCGCATCTGGTGTACGACCCGGGAAGATAAATTCAATGAACTGGAATATGCACCCCTGAATTATTCGGCTAAATTGGCGGATACGATATTTAAGGATGATTACTTCGATGAGCACCTGAAAGCTTATGTCGATAATCTGAATTTGTTGTATGTGGCTTTGACCCGCGCGGAAAGAGAGCTATATGTCCGTCCGTATCGTCCTAAAATCAATAAAGACGGTAGTCTGACTGTGGGAGATATCGGTACATTCATGTATCAGGTGTTGGAAAGGTTAAAAGGGAAGGAGCAAATTCATTTTTGCCCGGACGGAGAAATGAATCTGCAATACGGTACGAAATACCAAAAAGAAAGTACTGTTTCTGAACAGAAGCCGCTGGTATTGGAGCATTATGCCGTATATGATTCCGAAGAACGGATCAGTATCAGGTACAAATATCAGGATTACACCGATCCGGATCAGGATACCCGTTCGGCGGTCGATGAAGGTAAATTGCTGCACGAGATATTCCGGATGATCGAGTCTGAAGAAGATGTGGAAAAGGCTCTCCGGCAAATGTGTCTGAACGGATTGATTTCCCTGGAAGACAAAGCGGTTTACCGCGCAAAAATCGAAAAATATTTGTGTCGTCCCGAAGTTTCTGCCTGGTTTTCATCCGATTTTCAGGTTGTCAACGAAAGGGATATTCTGTTTGGCGGGGGAGACAAAGTACGCCCCGACAGGGTGTTGTTAAAAGGAAATACGGCCTGGGTAATCGATTATAAATTCGGGAACAAGGAAGAAGAGAAATACAAGCGGCAAGTCCGTTATTACTGCCATACATTGCAAAAAATGGGGTATACTTCTGTTAAAGGCTACATCTGGTATGTGGTACTGGATAAAGTCGTTCCCGTCGAATAAAAATCTGCTTTTTTCAGTGTAACGGTGCTTATTAATAAATATATCAACTTCGATACTATGTAATAAAAAGAATAGGGTAAAAAAAAGTGACCGAAAACTGAATTTTCGGTCACTCTTATTTATGTTCGGATTATACGTATTTTTTGGCTTGGGTTTCGCCTTTTAGTATCCGTAACCCGTTCATTGCCAAAGCACGCATTTCGTCTTCTCCCGGATATACTTTTACGGGAGCGATGAAGCCGACTCTTGCGGTGATGTAATCGGTTACCGGTTTTCCGTAAGCAATGCCTCCCGTCAAAAGGATGGCATCTACCTGACCTTTCAGAACCGTAGCCATTGCACCGATTTCTTTGGATACCTGATAACTCATGGCATCCTGAATTTTTGCCCATTCCGGATCGGTTTCTGCTTTACGCTCGACTTCCAGCATGTCGTTGCTGCCTAAATAAGCAACAACACCGCCTTTGCCGCATAACATTTTTTTGATTTCTTCTTTGGTATATTGTCCGCTGAAGCAGAGGTTTACCAAAGCACCGGTAGGAAGGGAGCCGCTACGTTCGGGTGAAAACGCACCTTCTCCGTCCAAAGCGTTATTGGTGTCGATTACACGGCCTTTTTGATGTGCACTGACGGAAATACCGCCTCCCATGTGAGCGACAATCAAATTGAGGTCTTCATATTTACGGCCAGCTTCCTGTGCATAGGTACGGGCAATCGCTTTCTGATTCAATGCGTGAAAAATAGACAGGCGTTGAATGGCGGGGTGTCCGCTGATACGGGCAATCGGGTCCATTTCATCTACGACAACAGGATCGGCAATGTAAGCCTTTACTTTGTCACCGAGCTCTGCAGCAATATTGTGTGAAATCAATCCTCCCAAATTGGATGCATGTTCTCCCATAACGGGATGTTCCAGATCGTGAAGCATAGCCGCATTTACTTCGTATATGCCGGATTCGATCGGTTTGATAACACCGCCTCTGCCAACGATTGCATCGATGGTCGCAATATCGATCCCTGCATTTTTCAATTCGGAAAGAATAAGGTCTTTCCGGTATGCAAACTGGGAAGCAATGTTCGGATAACTACTGATCTCTTCGGCTGAATGCCGGATCGTTTTGATGAAAATCTGATTTTCATCTTCGAAAATCGCAATCTTTGTTGAAGTCGAGCCTGGATTGATGGCAAGGATTCTGTAAGCCATATGTGCTGTTTTATTTTAAGGATTAAATTAAATTTTGTGCAAAAGTTGTAAATTGTAAGCAGAAATCAAAGGAAAAGTATAAAAAAATAGCAAACGATTTCGAAAAATCAGCGAAATAAGGTATCCAGGTATTTTTTTACGTCCCGGCATAGGGCGGGAAAGTAGCACTGAGCTTGTTGTATCGAGGCCTGGAGGCAGGGGGCGTAGTCGATTAACCGGAATATACGGTCGAAAATTTCAACTCCGGGTTCCGATATGCCGGCAACGGCAATGACGGGGATATGCCGTTGCCGGCATTTATCCGCAATTACGCCCGGCATTTTACCGTATAAAGATTGCCGGTCGATACGGCCTTCTCCGGTAATGACGACATGGCTTTCCCGGAGGTGTTTTTCAAATCCGGAGACCTGAAGATAGTATTCGGACCCGGAAATGAGCCGGGCTCCCAAAAAGACTGCAAATGCTGTTGTTATTCCTCCGGCAGCTCCTCCGTATTTCAGACCGGCAACATCCGCATTTGAATATCCGGTTAAAAGGGAGGCATACCTTTTCAGATATGTATCCAGTTGTATAACCTGCTGCGGCGAGGCTCCTTTTTGAGGTGCAAATACATAGGCCGCTCCTGTTTTTCCGTACAATGGATTTTCTACATCACAGAGAATAGTAAATTTTACATCTTTGAATTTTATCTTTAAGTCAGACGGATCAATTTGTTTTAAATCAATGATGTGATTTCTGTATTTATCATGGCTTTTCGTTATTTTCAATCCCATTTCAGTCAAGGCTCCCAATCCACCGTCTATGCTGGCACTACCGCCCACACAAAGGAGTATTTCGTTTGCTCCGTTTGTTACGGCGTGATTTACGGCTTTGCCTACCCCCGTCGTATTGGCATTTAATACATCATATTCCTGAATTTTCAGTGTTTTCAGGCCACATATACCGGCCAGTTCAATGATGGCGGTTTTCCCGCTGCGGTAATAAGTTCCCCGGACAGGCCGTTCCAAAGCATCGACTGCCGGAAAATAAACCGGACGGGGCAGAGGAAAGTAAGAAGCGATGATTTCAGCCGTACCGTCGCCTCCGTCACCGGCAGGCAAAGAAATTACCCGGTACCGACCGGACAACAGAGAATTAAAATAATCACATATTTGCGGCGCTGTCAAAGAGTCTTTGAAAGCATTGGGAGCAACCAGAACCGTCGGTTTGAAAGAATCGGACATTATTGAAAGACAATATGCTGATGGGGCTCGAATTGTTGTAAAGCAAAAAGATCCTTTTCCGGCCATGAAGGAACATTTTTCAAAGCCTTGGTTATCATTCCGTTGATATAGGATTGAAAACGGGGGCCTTTCCATGAACCGGTATTGGATATAAATACCCAGGCATATCCGTCTGATTGCTTTTTCATAAGTACGCTGCTACCCGACAGGGTGCCCGTACGCGACCATTCTCCTTGCGGAGTAACATGCATCCAGCCGATAGGCAGGGCATCCGCACTGAATGTCGTCATCTGCTCTATACTTTCCGGACTGAGGATATCGGGAATAACCGGATTACCGTCGATTACGGCCATAAACCGTAGCAATTCGGAAGCAGAAGCCACCCAGCCGCCGGCTCCGTATAATTCTTCGATATTGTTTCCTCCGTAATATTTAGGTACCAGTTGCTTACTTCCGTCGCATGAGGGTATCAGCTCTTCTGCCGTGTCATAATACCGGACTTCATTGGGAAGCCGGTTTTCATAAAGATTCCTGCCCAGATGCATATCGAAACAACCGGCAGGACGCAAGATATTTTGTTTGATATAATCTTCGTAGTTCATTCCCGATACTTTCTCGATCACCCGGGTTAAAATACCGTATCCGACATTGGAATAAGCCGTAGAAGTGCCGGGCGTGTAGTGAAGACGGCGGGATAGTACGAAACGAATGATCGTATTCAGGTCGACGGGAGGTTTTACTTTCATTTTACGGGCAATGTCCAGCGGACAAAACATCGGATCTCCGTATACGGCTGTGTAGCCTCCCTGATGCCGGAGCAGATGTTCTACGGTAATACGCTTGGTTCTGGGATCTTTTATTTTGGAAAAAATAGAGTCGTTCAAGATACCTTCCGGTCCGAAAACCCGGTCTTCTAACCGGAGTTTGCCTTCTTCCGCCAGTTTCATGATTCCGCTGGCGGTAATCAATTTGGAAACCGAGGCAATGCGGAAAATATGTCTGACATCGACTTCTTCACCGGTTTCTGCATCCGCATATCCGTAACCTTTGCTGTATATCAGTTTATCGTCTTTCATTAAGGCAAAAGAAGCTCCGCGGATCTGCCATGTTTTCATGAATTTTTCAATGGAGCGGTCGAGCTTTTGGGCTATGGGAAGTTCGGAATCTGTATTGGAGAGTACTTTGTTTAGGGGGAATAAAGGAAGCGGGGCTTTTGTTGCCATGGCTTTAGCCAGTAGTAGAGTCGAATCGTTCGATAGGGGTGTTCCTCCTGCAAAATTGATTTCCCAAGGCTTAGCCAGAAAAATAGTGATAATGACAACAATTAAGATAAAATACTTCATTATGCAAAATAGTAATTTCAGGTTATCCTCGGTTTAAGTCATTTAATTCAACCTGTAGCATATCAATATATTATACTTTGCAATATTAAAGAAAAGCTAGCTAAATTAAAAAAATTTGATCAAAAAAAATCCTAAAAAACGTTATTCAGCAACGAAAAATAGATTTCCATCAGTTTACGTAGATACCGGTTATCAGGGGAAAACGGATAATGGTCTATCGTTTTTATGGGCAATACCAAGGGAGAGGTGCCGGTAATGAAAGCCGCATCAAACGAAGGCAGATTTTGATAAGCGACCCGTTCTTCCCGAAGCGGGAATGTCTGTTCTTTACAAATGTCAAGTACCCTTTTGCGAGCTGTTCCCGGTAATACATAACGTGTCGGAGCCGTATAGAAAATACCGTCTTTTATGAAAAATACATTGGACCGGGAACCTTCCGTTACCCAACCGTCTCTGTCTATCAACAGGACTTCGTAGACGGCATGTTCCCGAAGCAACCGATTCGTCATATCCCGTAAACCGTTGTTGATATATTTAACTTCCGGATTATTGCGCATAGCCTGGCAACTGATGGTGGCCACACCTTCCCGGTAATCTTTTTCAGTCGGATAGCAATGGGGAATCTGGTAAATGTATTCGTCGGTTTTGTCAGTTGTAAAATGGAGTACATATTTTATATTGCCTTCTTTCATCTGTTCCAGACGGATAAGCTCGTTCAGCTTATTTTCAATATGAAGATTGCATACATGTATGTCAATATTTGATTTTTTTATTGAATTATCCAATCTTTGTAAGTTGTCGCTTAAGAAGATAGGGTGTCCGTTATACACCCGAATCACTTCGTATATGCTCAGCCCGTTTTCAAATATTTTTTCTGAAAAGTCAGAGATATCAGTGATTGTATTGTTCTTTAAAATCATGGCCTTATTTTTTTACAAAATTACAAAATTGTCGGATAATGTGTTGCTGTAAAATAGAATTCGTATCAGGTTTATATAAAAACAGGCTGCAATCGGAAAATATCAGGAATAGTGCCAGAAAATCAGATGATTAAAATAATTACGGCCGTAAAAAGGAATTTGCTCCGGACAGCCTCTTCGGATAAAAGAATAATTTTCGAATTTTACCGCTGCA
The DNA here is from genome assembly GCF_900091655.1 of Culturomica massiliensis. Taxonomy (NCBI): domain Bacteria; kingdom Pseudomonadati; phylum Bacteroidota; class Bacteroidia; order Bacteroidales; family Odoribacteraceae; genus Culturomica; species Culturomica massiliensis. The sequence goes on along the minus strand of NZ_LT594621.1, from coordinate 915,922 downwards.
TTTTTCGATAATTTGAACTATTTTTGACTCACCTATGGAAAATCAGAAAACAATTGAGAATACGGTTGCCTTTTTGGAAACAGTGGTTATCGGAGAGTTGGGGAAGGTTCAAAATGCGGGATTGTCATATATGCAATTTGTATTGATGGGGCAAGCGATAGAAGTGTTAGGAGGCTTTTTGGACAGAAAACCGATGAAGACGAAAGGACAGGCGGCCAAACGTTTTGCGGCAGGAATAACGTATTTGTTCGGGGGAAAATACCGGATATTGAATGAAAACGACTTTCTGTACCACAAACTGCGTAATCAGATGGTGCATGCTTTTATTCCGGCCCAGGATATACTCCTGCTGAATCAGGAGGAAGAGAGCGGGGAATTTCGTCATTTGGAAAGAAAAAACGGACAATTGGTAATGATTTCAGGGGTATTTTACCGGGATATTTGCCGGGCTTGTAAACGACTGGCAGACTTGATAAAAGAAGGAAAGGTAAAACCTAAAAATATTGCTTTCGGAGATGATGAATAAGAGGATTGTGATGATTGGCGCCGGTAATGTAGCACATCATCTGGCTCCGGCTTTGCTGAAAGCCGGTTTGAATTTGTGCCAGATATACAGCCGCAGCATCGAATCGGCCAGGGCTTTGGGCGTGAAAACCGGTATTACCTATACGGCGGATTTGTTTGCCATATACCCCGATTGCGATATTTATATCTTTTGTGTAAGTGACGATGCTTTACTTCCGCTTTTTAAGAGTATCAGAATAAATAAAGAAGCTGTTATTATACACACTTCCGGAAGTGTACCCCTGGACATATTCAAGGCTTCGGCGGATTATTACGGGGTAATGTATCCCTTGCAGACATTTTCCAAAAAAAGAGCCCTGGATTTTGCAGAAGTACCTTTATGTATCGAGGCTTCAGAACCGCGGGTATTGGATACTGTCCGGCAGTTAGCCGGATGTTTGTCAAATAACGTTCAGGAGATTTCGTCGGAAAAGCGTAAAAAACTGCATCTGGCCGGTGTGATTGCCAATAATTTTACCAACCACTTGTATATGATGGCCGGAAAAATACTGGAAGAAGAAGGTTTGGATTTTAATCTATTAAAGCCGTTAATTTTTGAAACGGCTCATAAAGTAATGTTATTGCCTCCTTACGAGGCCCAAACCGGACCTGCCAGGCGCGGGGATGAAAATATACTGGGGTTGCATAAAAGTTTATTGAAAAAAAACCGGAAATTGGCTGTACTTTATAATCTTATGTCCGATTCGATTCAGGAAACTTATGCTAAAAAGGAAGAAAAAGAAGAGGTCGGGGATAAACCGCAAATGTTATCGTTATGGTAGAAATGAAACAGGTGAATCGTTAATAAATCAATTATTTGAATATGGCTTTTTTTAAAGATGAATTAAAAAAAATACGGGCATTCGTTTTTGATGTCGACGGTGTATTGTCCCGGCAGGAGGTAAGTTTATCACCGGAGGGGGAATTGATACGGACTTCTTGTGCTAAGGACGGATATGCCATTATGTACAGTGGTAAGAAAGGATATATCCGGGCGGTTATTTCCGGAGGCGGAGCCCCCGGATTGGAAGAAAGATTCCGTAAACTGGGAATACAGGATATTTACCTGAAAATTGAAAATAAAGTCGAAGCCCTGAATGAATTAATGGAGAAATACAGTCTGAAACCGGAAGAGATCATGTATATGGGGGATGATATTCCCGATTATAATGTCATGACGATGGTAGGGCTTCCGGTATGTCCTGCCGATGCTTGTGAGGAAATAAAATCGATTTCCCGTTATATTTCGGATATGCCCGGAGGAATGGGATGTGCCCGGGATGTAATCTCCCAGGTATTGAAAGCCAGGGGGGATTGGATGGATACAACATGCTATGTGAAAAGCATGTAAGCCGGATTCGGTTCAGAAAAGATTCAAAGGAAAGAGGTGAGAACGGAAGCTTAAAGCACAATATGCGGTAATATTCGCTATACATATTGAAAATCAATAAAATAAATGTGATATGCTCGGGATATTAAAACTGATCAGAATTCGGACACTTTTGTTTGCTGCTTTCACCATGTATTGCATGCGTTATTTTGTCATCCGTTCTATTTTAGATATCAACGGACTGACGTTGCAGCTACCGGATTGGGCTTTTACTTTATCGGTACTTTCGGTTTGTGCCCTGATTGCCGGAGCCAATGTGATCAATGATTATTTCGATACGAGGACAGACCGGCTATCGGCTGTAAAAGATGTGGTTGTCGGGCGGTGTATTACCAGGCGTACGGCAATGACACTTCATTCTGTCCTGAATGTATTGGCCATTGTTATAGCATTCGGCCTGAGCATCTATGTCGGCATCTGGAAAATCGGTATTTTATTTTTACTGGTATCCGGGTTGTTGTGGTTTTATTCTTCCGCGTATAAAAGGTATTTGTTGATCGGAAATCTGATTGTCGGTATTCTTGCAGCATTGATTCCACTTTGTGTTTTGTTATTTGAGATCCCTCTTTTGAATGATGAATACTCTGATTTATTGATACAAACAGATACAAACTTTATGTATTTATTTAATTGGATTCTAGGTTTTTCTCTTTTTATATTCCTGAATACCGTTATTTATGAGATGAATAAGGACATTTACACGATACCCGGAGATATCGAAAAAGGAATCCGGTCAGTACCGGTGAGATGGGGTATTCGTGCAACCCGGATCGTGATATCGGTATGGACGGCGATTGCTGTATGCTGCGCTGTTGTGTTGTATTTTACCGTATTTTCTGAATCTTCTCTGGTATTGACTTATATTGCTTTGGGTATTTGTCTGCCTTATTGTATCTATTTGGTATGTATGTGGTTTTCTGTCAAACGTAGCCTGCAATTGGGTATTATTCGCCTGATTATGGTATTGTGTGTAGCTTTCAGCTTTTTATTACATCATTTTTTTGACCTGATATTTGCCAACTGACCGATCTCTCAATTTTTAAATCTATGAGTAACATATCCCACATTATTTTAGCTTCTTCTTCTCCCAGGCGGCAGCAACTGATGAAAGAGGCCGGCATTGCCTTTGAAGTCAGAACGAAAAATACGGATGAAGTATATCCGTCGGAATTGAAGGTTGAAGATATTCCCGTATATCTGGCTCAATTGAAGGCTGCGGCCTTCAAAGGGGAGCTAAAAGCCACGGATTTACTGATAACGGCAGATACGATTGTGAGTCTGCACGGTCAAATGATTGGAAAGCCGCATGACCGGGCGGATGCCATTCGTATTTTGAGCGGGCTGTCTGGTAATAAACATACTGTAATTACAGGCCTTTGCCTGACGACGGCTTGTGAGCAAAAAAGTATTCCGGTTTTTACGGATGTTTATTTCAGAAACCTGGATAAAGAGGAGATTATTTACTATGTAGACAAATACAAGCCTTTCGATAAAGCCGGTGCTTATGGGATTCAGGAGTGGATCGGCTATGTAGGGATAGAACGGATCGACGGTTCGTTTTACAATGTCATGGGATTGCCTGTGCAAACGTTATACCGGGAATTGAAAGCTTTCGGATTGAATATGTGTGAATAAATCAATAATCATTTATTTTATAAAATCAAGACTATGAAAAAAGGTATACTGCTGTGTTTTTGTGTCATTTGGTGTATTGTTTGCTGCCGGGCCGAAGAGGGGATGTGGATTCCGATGTTATTGAAAAAATACAATATCGAGGATATGCAGAAAAAAGGCTTTAAGCTGACGGCTGAGGATATATATGCTATAAACCGGGCATCTCTGAAAGATGCGGTTGTCGGTTTAGGGCGGGAAGGACGTCCGTTCCAGCATTTTTGTACAGGGGGATTGATCAGTGCCGAAGGACTTGTCGTGACGAATCATCACTGTGCTTTCGATATGATACAGAAACATTCCTCTTTAGAGAAAAATTACCTGAGGGATGGCTTTTGGGCAAAAGGGCGTCATGAGGAATTGGCAAATCCGGGAATTACGGCTTCTGTATTGGTACGTATGGAAGACGTCACCGGGAAGATTCAGGCAGCATTGTCGGAAAATATGCCGGAGAAAAGGCGTAATGGCGTGATAGACAGTGTTTGTAACGTATTGGAACAGGCGGCGGTTGCCGGTACCGATTTGTCGGCCAATATAAAACCTTATTTCAACGGAAATCAATTTTTTATGTCCGTGTTCCGTATTTATAAGGATGTCCGCCTGGTAGCTGCACCTCCTTCGGCAATCGGTAATTTCGGAGGAGATACGGACAATTGGACCTGGCCGAGGCATACCGGAGATTTTTCGGTGTTGCGTATCTATGCCGGAGAAAATAATGAGCCGGCAGCCTATTCCGAAAAGAATAAACCTTATCGTCCGGCAGCTTTTTCCAAAATTTACGCCGGCGGATTGACGGAAGGTGATTTTACGATGGTATTCGGTTATCCGGGTACAACGAACGAATATTTGCCTTCTTATGCTGTCGATCAATTGGTGGAGCTGGAGAACCCTCATAAAATTGCCATACGGACAGCCAAACTGAATATCATCAAGGCTGCTATGAATTCTTCGGATTTGTTACGGATCAAATATGCTTCGAAAGCAGCCGGTGTCGCTAATGCATGGAAAAAATGGCAGGGAGAAAGCAAAGGTCTGAAACGCTTTAAAACGGTTGAAAATAAAAGAATGTTGGAAGAAAAGTTTCAGGTATGGGCAGCCGGCAAGCCGGAATACGCCGGTTTAATTGATCGTTACAAAGCATTGTACGATAAGCGGAAGGAACTGATGCTGGCAGATATTTATCTGGGAGAAGCAGGCCGGAGAGGGGCCGAACTGATGAATTTTGCTCTGTCGGCTTACACTTACGCCCAACGTTATAAGACACAAACAGACAAAGCGGGTGTTCAGGAAGATTTCAGAAATTATGCAACGGCTTTTTTCAAGGATTACGATGCGGAAGTCGATAAAACGATATTGATTGAAATGCTGCGGTTGTACAACGAAAATGTACCGTCGGAATGGGTGCCGGAAGGGGTAGCAGAGGCTGCCGAAGGGAAGGGAATAACCTTATTCGCAGAAGAAATGTTCCGCAAATCGGTCTTTACCGATCCGGACAGGACTTTCAGTTTTATTGATAAACTGGATTCTAAATCGGTGAGTAAAGTCAGCCGGGACCCGGCCTATCTGCTGATCAATTCGATCGTCGGTTTCAGTCGGGAAAAAGTATTGTCCCCTTTGAATCAGATAAACCGGGAGATACAGCAGTTGAACCGTCTTTGGCTGGCCGGTTTGATGGAGATGGAGTCGGATAAGGTGTTCTATCCGGATGCCAATTCGACCCTGCGTATCGCCTACGGCACGATAGGAGGTTATTCTCCGTCAGATGCTGTAAGATATAATTATTATACTACCTTATCCGGAATTATGGAAAAGGATAATCCGGCAATTTACGATTATAATATTCCGCAGAAATTGAGGGATATTTATGCCTCCGGCGATTTCGGTCCTTATACACAAAACGGAGAAGTACCGGTTTGCTTTATCGCCAATAATCATACGACGGGAGGAAATTCGGGCAGTCCGGTTTTAAATGCCCGTGGCGAATTGATCGGATTGAATTTCGACAGGGCCTGGGACGGTGTCATGTCCGACATGCAATATGACCCGGAAATTTGCCGGAACATTGCCGTAGATATAAGATATGTCCTTTTCATTATCGATAAGATCGGAGATGCCCGTTACCTGCTGGATGAAATGGAAATTGTAAACTAAAAAAAAGCTGAGTCCCCGACTCAGCTTTTTTATCATTTAATACATTCCAGACGTTTATTGACCTTTTCCCAGTCGACAATGTTCCAGAAGTTTTCAACGTATTTGGCGCGTAAATTCTGTACATCCAAATAGTAAGCATGTTCCCATACATCCAGGTTCAACACGGGAGTTTTTCCTGCCGTTAACGGATTTTCTGCATTTTTGGTCTGAACAAGTTCCAGTTTGCCATCGGCGGAAGCAAGCAGCCATACATAGCCTGAGCCGAACAATGTCGTTGCAGCTTCTGCAAATTTTTGTTTGAAAGTATCCAGGTTTCCGAACGTACCTTCTATGTTTTTTTTGATTTTTCCTTCGGGGGCATTGTCTTTTTTAGGGGCATGTAAAGCTTCGAACTGGAAATAGTGGTTGTATACCTGTGCGGCATTATTAAATAGTTTACCGTCTGCCTGCAACATGATCTCCTCAATGCTGAGATCTTTGTATTCGGTATCGGCTTTCAAATTATTCGTAGTCTGTATATAGCCGGCCAAATGCTTTCCATAATGGAATTCTACCGTTTTTTTACTGATGTAAGGCTCCAATGCATCTTCCGGATAGAGGGTCGGCAATAATTTGAAATTATTGTTTTCGTCTTTTTGATTCACCTTATGGGAGATGAGTAACAGACAGGCAGCCTGTTTTACCAGATTGGATAAATCTTGTGTTTTCATGGTTTTTTGTTTTATAAATAAGATATAGATTAGGTAATTAAGTATTCTTAGTATTATTTTAACGTTTTCATATCGCTAAAGTTACAAAAAATGAAGCTGTTTTTACGAAATTGTCGCTCCAATCAGGCATATTTTAATAGCTTTGCAGTATAAAATAATAAAATTTCGATTATGAGAAAGAAACAGTTATTATCCTCATTGGTATTACTAATGGCTATGGGGATTTTTTTTGCCGCTTGTACGGAGACGGTGCAGAAAGCTTACTATGATGCAATTCCTGAAAATGCCTCGGCAATCGGTAGCATAAAGATAAACCGCTTATTGGAAAAATCGGATGCCGGAGAAAAATTGTCTGCTTATGCCGGACAATATGTAACTCCTGAGATAGCCGGTAAATTGGATTTATTTTTGAAGAACGGGAATGAGTCCGGTTTGGATTTGAATGAGAACGTATTTCTTTTTACAGCCGATTGCGAAGGCGCTGTTGCCAAAGTTGCAGACCTGTCCAAGCTGAAAGAGACTTTTCAAATACTGCAACAGCAAGGCAAATGTGAAGCCTTATCGAAAAAAAACGGATATTCCCGTACGGTAATCGGAGGGGAATTTGCCTGTCTTTTTAATGAGTATGTGTTGTTGGGACTTAATATACAGAGTACTGCCGAGGAGACATTTGCGACAGCCGAAAAATTACTTACCGCTCAGTCAACTGCAAATATCAGTGAGACACAAGGATTTAAAGATATGGTTGCAGTCGATAGTGATATTGCCTGGTGGTTCTCTTTTAAAAAGTGGGGGGAAGAGTCCTTAGCCCAAAGCAACCCATTGCTGAACGGAGTAGATATATCCCAAATCAGTATACTGGGAACCTTGAATTTTGAAAATGGAAAAATAGGGTTGACATATAAGATATTGTCGGACGATCCGGTCATGAAGCAATGGATAGCACAGGCCGGAAATCTGAATAACAGCCTGTTGAATTATTTCCCGGCAACGACGCTTTGTTATGCTGCGGCTCATATCAACGGCGAACAGATTTGTCAGCAATTTGAGCAAAATGAAGCCTGGAACCAGGCCCTGCAACAAGTGAATAAAGATGAATTAGTAAAGGTTTTATCAGCTTTCGACGGGGATTTTTCCTGGGGAATATCGGCCTTTAATCCCATGGGCATTCCGAATGTCTTAGCTTATGCCCAGGCTAAAAATGCTTATCCGGTTCAACTGTTGGCACTTACATTACAACAACCGCAAATGGGACAAGTGGTTGAGGTGAAAAATAAAGGTAAAAATGCGTACGAGGCAAAAATAAATATGGTGGGAATGACGGTATATTTCGGAGAAAAAGACGGACTTCTTTACCTGACAAATGATTCGGATAGTTTCAAAAACCTGGGTAAAAAGGCAAAGAAACCTCTAGGAGATACACCCTGGACAGCCGGTTTAAAAAATGCCGGATCAGCTTTATTGCTTAATGTAGAGGAAATGCTGGCATCTCCGTTTATTCAGATGAGTATTTATCAGATGCAGGGTCCGCAACAAGGAGCCCTTATGCTGCAGGCTCTCTCTATGTTCTCATACGTGGAAGCTTTAGGCGTTAATAATACGGCTTATCTGAATATCTATATGAAAGATAAGGAGCAAAACAGTCTGAAGGTTCTGATACAGGAAGGCACCCAAATAGCTAAGCAGTAAAATACTCGTTCCGGAAATTTTGATTGAAAACAGATGGAAGAGATCTTATTGCGAAATATTGTACCTGAAATATTCAGCCGACAAGATTGCCGGACATCTGAAATCTGGCATAAAGAGGTGACTTTCCGCTCGGGACAAAAGTATTTGATAGAAGCTGTATCCGGAGCCGGAAAATCGTCTTTATGCAGTTATATTTACGGCTATCGCCGGGATTATCTGGGCGAAATTGCATTTGACGGACAAAATATCAGGCACTTGGATAAGAAACAGTGGGGATTATTGCGTAAGGATTCGCTTAGTATTCTTTTTCAGGAATTACGTTTGTTCGGAGAACTGACTGTCTGGGAAAATATCCAGATAAAGAACCGGCTTACGGGTTTTAAAACGCCGGAATGGATCATGGAAAGTCTGGAACGCTTGGGTATAGGCGATAAGAAAGAGCAGTTGGCCGGAAAACTATCTTTCGGTCAGCAACAGCGGGTTGCCTGTATCCGGGCTTTATGCCAACCTTTCCGTTTTGTATTACTCGACGAGCCGGTAAGTCACCTGGACGAAGCGAATAACCGGGCTGTCGGTGCTCTACTGGCAGAAGAAGCCGCCCGTCAGGATGCAGCGATCATTGTGACCTCTATCGGCAAAAAGCTGGATGTTCAATACGATAAAATTTTGCATTTATGAATCTGGTCTGGAAATTACTGCGTGCGCATCTGAGTCCTGCCCAATTAATCGGGTTCTTTTTCGCCAATCTGGCCGGAATGGTTATCGTATTGCTGACCCTGCAAATCTATTTGGATTTACGGCCTTTATTCGAAGGAGGAGACAGCTTTCTCAAAAAAGATTATCTGGTGGTCACAAAGAAAGTCAGTACCTGGGGGGTATTATCCAGTAAAGACAATACTTTCAGCAGGCAGGAAACAGAGGAATTGGCGCGACAGCCTTTTGTCAGGAAAGTAGCCGGTTTTACCGCTTCCAGATTCAGAGTAACGGCAGGTGTTGAAATACAGGGGCGCGGATTTGCTACGGAAATGTTTTTCGAATCGGTTCCGGATGACTATATCGACGTGAATACGGATGAGTGGCATTTTGATGAAAAAGAGGGAGTAATTCCTATTATTATACCTCGCAATTATCTGAATTTGTATAATTTCGGTTTTGCTCAATCCCGTAGTTTACCGAAACTTTCGGAAAATGTAATCGAAATGCTTCGTATGGATGTAGAACTGCGTGGAAACGGACAGCAGGCAGACTACACGGGGAAAGTTGTCGGTTTCTCGAACCGGTTGAATACGATTCTGGTGCCGCAACAATTTATGGACTGGGCCAATCGTACTTTTGCATCCGGCGATTCCAACCCGGTTTCCCGTTTAATTGTAGAAACCGGTAATCCTGCCGATGAACGGATTACCCGCTTTTTCCGGCAAAAAGGATATGAGAGCGAAGAAGGTAAGGCGGATGTCGGAAAGATGACCTGGTTCTTGAACGTTTTGACAATTTCGGTATCCGTAGTCGGATTGCTGATATGCCTCTTGGCTTTCTATATTTTAATGTTGAGTATTTATCTGCTTTTACAGAAGAATAGCTATAAGCTGGAAAATTTATTATTGATCGGATATCCGGTCGGACAGATAGCGCGTCCTTATCGGAATTTAACGTTATTTTTAAACGGATCGGTTATTGCGGCCGCTTTATTGCTTGTCATGCTGGTCCGCAATTTCTATATGGACTGGTTCCGGGCAATCTGGCCTGAATTTACACCGGGCGGTGTGGCTGTTTTATGGATGACCGGAATAGGCTTGTTTCTTTTGGTTTCCGGTTTTCATGTACTGGTTATCCGGAAGAAAATCAAAAAGTTATAGTATTCTTTTGCCGTTTCCGGCAAAAGAATACTTCATTATTTTATTGACGTTGCAAGATAAATCCCAATTCCAGGGTTTCGGTTTTGTTCAGTATACCGGTAATTTGCTCGTTTAAACTCTGAATGACAGCGGGTAAGGCCTGTTCCGGAATCCGGTCGAATCCCGGTATTAAAGAAAGAATTTTTGAACGCAATTCTTCATTTCCCATGATGGTACGAACCAATGAATTAACGTAAACTTTATCAAAATAAAGCAGTAATTTATTGTTCTGTAGGGTATAAGTAAAGCTGATCGCCGGAATTTGAGGGATATTTCCACCCATAATCTGCTGTAATATCTCCGTATCGAGATTGATCTGGACATATTTACCGTCAGTTTTATATGTACCACCCATAGCCATCGTCGTTCCACCTTGCAAACTCATATTGATTTTGAGGGTTCCGTCGTTTTTAAAATCCACACCTTTGAAGTAAGCTCCCATTTTTTCTGTTGCCATAGCCAGAAACTCCGTTTTTAAATCTTCAACCTTCTTTTTATATGGCTCCTGCATAATTTGGAATACAATCGAATCTTCGGCATATTCAAATTGAAAATGGGGTTCCTCGTAGGTCCATGAACCGGTGAGAGGGCTATCGTCGTTCTTCTTATCGTCACAGGCAATAAAAACGGTTGAGAACAGTGCAATAATAATGTAAATGATATGCTTTTTCATAATCATGTATTTAATAAGTTAAGTAATTGTTCAAAATCAAGTATACATCCTAACAATTTAAGTGTTTGTATACAAATAGTCTACAAAAATACTGAATACGTCAACGGACTTAAATTTTAAATGTTACAGAGGCTCCGAAACGGGCAGGGGCTCCGGACTGTCCCATATCGTAATATTGAGGTAGTTTCTGTCCGACCGGATTATTCAGCATATAAGTAAAAAATGCTTTGTCCAGTATGTTCTTGCCCCATATATGGAAATCCACGTATTTCCCGGATAGGGTAATATCCATATTCCACAGGAAGTAAGGAGATTGTTTTAACCGGTTGGCTTCGTCAAAATACTGGGTACCGAAACCGGTGACATTTGTCGATATTCCCAGGGTCCGGCACCAGCTTGTGCGAAGCGCTTTTTGGTAAGCGATTCCCGTATTACCCGTAAATTCAGGAGCCATAACGATACGGTTGCCTTCGTATTCTTTGGTCAGGTGATGATAATATTTCGAATTGCTGTATCCGGCAGATAAGAAATAAGTCAAATTAGGGAATAATTCCCAGTTTAAGTCCATTTCACCTCCGATACTCCTTGCGTCACCGGCATTTTTTATACTCGGACCCATCATACCCATAACGAATATCTGCTGGTCCTTCCAATCGATATAGAAAACGGCGGCATTCAGGTTGAATGTCCCGGCGGGACTGAAATATTTGAAACCCAATTCATAGTTCCACAATTTTTCTTCGTCATATCCGAGATCCGTCAACAACGAGCTCATTTCGTTGGCAATGATATTGTATCCTCCGGCTTTATAGCCTTTCGCTACACTGAGATAAAGAGATACACGGTCGTTCCATTTCTGCATGAAAGAGAATTTGGGCAACCAGGCGTGAAAATCACTTTTTTTATCCGACGCATGAAAAGGACCGAAAGCTGCATCTCCGGTGAAAAGAAGACTATCCCGGTAGGTGAGGGCTGCATTTTCATAGTCATAGCGGATACCGGCCGTTACTGCCATACCGGGCCACATCTCTTTCAGAGTGATTTGTCCGTAACCGGCAATGCCTTTCGTTGTGGTATTATTAAAATATTTGGCCTGATCCAAAGGTAAAGGCAACAGGTAAGCCTTGTCTTTGCCGAAAGTTGCCAGGTATTTATTCGTCAGGTCTTTATAAAAGCCGAATGCACCAACGGTCCAATCCCAGTGTGCTGCGGCAATCGATTGGAGGTTGATTTCCTGGGTAACCAAATTCTGATTGGATTTTTTGATATTGTCAAATACGTCCAGATAAGTAAAATCCGCATCCAGAATCTGTTTATCCTTTGTCCAGGAATAAGATGTGATCCAGTTAAAAGCGGTATGTTTTCCCATTTTCTTCAGATTCAGATAAGAAGATATCATATCTCTTTTGTAAGAAGAGGGGGTATTGTAATTTACCAGATACCGGTCGGCTTTTAACGAATCGACTGCATGATAAGCATATCCGCCGTCGAAAGAATGATTGTAGTTTACACCGAAAGCGATTTTCCAGTCTCTTGCTGCATATATATTTCCCTGATAGCGGCCATTATAAGATTCTGTCGGATTCGAACGCCTGTCATTGTCATACCGGTTTTTGAAATAACCTTTCGATTTATTGTAGGAAAAAGATAATTTATTGTAAATAAATTTAACCGGCAGATTGACAATCAGATTGTAATTTTGAGAATAGTAACTGGCAAGACCGGCCTTCGCCCGTATGGCAAATTTGTTATCTGCCGGACGGGTGTTGATATTGATCAGGCCATTGATACTGTTCCGTCCGTACAATGTCGTCTGGGGTCCACGCAACACTTCTATCTGCCGGATATCATACAGATCGAAGACAAATGCATTTTTATCGAATACAGGCACTCCGTCAACATAAAGTCCTATCGGAGGGGTTCCGGAAACCGTCCCTATACCTCTGATATACAAAGGTGTGGAAAGCTTTAAGCCGCCTTCCTGCATGTAAAAATTCGGAACGATACCGGATATATTCCGCAAATCCGGATTATTCTCACCCGGAATTGTACGTTCCGTAACCACCGTCAAGGCAGCCGGAATATCTGTCGGTTTCAGCTCTCTCTTTTCAGCCGTAACAACAACCTCCTGCATCTGTTGTATGATGTGATATAAAGAATCGTCTGTCGTTAATATAGCCGATTTCTGAGAAAACGCCGGAAATACCGGAATAATAAATAAAATATAAAATAGATAACGCATACACATCATTTTAATGATGAAATAATAGAATGCTAAAATTTATCGGATGACTTATCCGGACAACATTACCGGATTGAAATTCTTTCCGGTATTATCAAGCCATAGGGACAGGCGGAGCACGCAAAGCCTTCCGTGTTAAGAAAAGACTTTGATAGTGAGGTGGGACATAAAGCGGTGTCTGTATTTCTACATATACGATGGTATGTTCTTTCTCCGCTTTCGGTACGATTTGTTCGCAATAAGCATACCATTCGTAATGAACCGGCTCTTCCTGCCGTGTTTCGACAACGACGACAGCAGAACTGACATATTCTGCCGGCACACTCTTTTCATGTGTATACAAAAGTACACCCAAAAAGGCAGAAGCCAGTAAATAAATCAATATGTTTGCCGATATACCTAAGAAAAACATGTGGCGAAGTTAGAAAAATATTTTATACACTTTACAACTATTTACATCGTTTATTTTATTTATTGTAGAAATTGCTTTTCGTAAACTTATAAAATGAACGGAATATATAGCTTTTTTATGACCGCTAAAAGAGAAAAGATAAAAAATTCATTTCATATTAAGTATTTGCCAATTAATGATTTGTAGATACATTGTCCCTGTATTGAAACAACGTGAATTCAAAAAAATTTCTTACATTTTGGCGATTTATGAGAAAAAATATAATTTTGTATTAAAATCAAATTTGTAATCATTACAAATAAAAAATGGATTCAATTGTAACGGCTCAGGACTATTTGGCCAAATATGGGATAAAGCCTTCCGTACAACGGATAGCCATTATGGAATATCTGATGGAACACCGGACACATCCCAGTACGGACGAGATTCATTCTGTGCTGATTAAATGGATGCCTACTTTATCGAAAACAACTGTCTACAATACATTGAAGCTGTTCACCGAGCAAGGTGCATTGATGGCTTTGGGAATAGACGATCGGAATATACGTTATGATATTGATGTTTCGGATCATGCGCATTTTATCTGTTTGGGATGTGGGAAAGTGTATGATATACCAGTTGATTATCTGGATAAACTGATTGTCCGGGGGGGAGAGGAATTGACAATAACGGAAACTCATTTATACTATAAGGGATATTGTAAATTGTGTGATAATAAGAGACTTAAGTAACATTAATCGTTAATTTAAAATCAAAATCATTATGAAAAAATTTATCTGTACAGTATGTGGTTATGTGTATGAAGGAGAGGAAGCTCCGGAATTTTGTCCTCAATGTAAGGCTCCGAGAAGTAAATTCAAAGAAATGGAAGCAACGTCAGGTAAGCTGACATTTGTCGACGAACACGTCATCGGTGTGGCACAAGGTGTAGATCCGGAAGTTTTAGAAGGATTGAAAGCACATTTTAACGGGGAATGTACAGAAGTCGGAATGTATTTGGCCATGAGTCGTCAGGCCGACCGCGAAGGTTATCCGGAAGTTGCCGAAGCTTTCAAACGTTACGCTTGGGAAGAAGCCGAACACGCATCAAAATTCTGTGAATTACTAGGTGAAATGGTATGGGATACCGAAACAAATTTGAGAAAACGTATGGAAGCAGAAGCCGGCGCATGTGAAGATAAGAAAAGAATTGCGACATTGGCCAAAAAACTGAATTTGGATGCTATCCATGACACCGTACACGAAATGTGTAAAGACGAAGCGCGTCACGGAAAAGGATTTGAAGGACTGTACAACCGTTATTTCAAAAAATAAATTCCGTCGCTGGACTATAAACCGGATTCAGGGAAAAACTCTGAATCCGGTTTTTTTGTGTATGTTTGCGAATAAAATTATCAGTAATGACGGATCTGTTTTCTTGTAGAAATCCAATCTTCACGCTTCCCAAACACTCGGATAAACTATGTATTCCGATACAAAAGTGGGAATTTTTATGCCATACCCTGTATTTGAAAAAATATCCTTTTTTACTGGGTCCGAAAGGTTGCGGCAAATCTTCTGTGGCCAAAGAGCTGGCGGATGCTATGGGTATGGAATACCATGCCTTTAATATGGGACAGGCGTTTAAGCCCAAAAAAATGTTTGTGGGCAGTCTGATCATTGGAGAAGACGGTAAAACTCTTGCGGTACGTTCAGAGTTTTTCCGGGCATTCGTTTCAGACCGGCCGACGTTGATTTTTTTGGACGAATTGACGCGTACTCCGGCTGTAGCCGCTAATTTTCTAATGACGGTACTGGATCGGCATCAGTCGTATTTGTACGACGAAGATTCCGGACAAAGGTATAATAAAGGCAGGAACGTCCTTTTTATTGCAGCGGGTAATACCGGTTTTGCTTATGTTTCGGCTCAACGTCTGGACACGGCTTTTGAAGACCGCTTTATCAAAACACGTTTGGATTATTTGTCTCCCCGGGAAGAATCGGCTCTGATATGCAGCCGGATTGACGGTGTAGCCCGTAAAGATGCTGTCCGGTTAGCGGAAATCGCCCGCATATTAAGGCTGGGGGAAGCCAAAGAAACCCTTTCCGTATCCTTGTCTACCCGGCAGGTACTGGACGCTGCCGCTTATCTTCCGTTGGGTTATTCGCTACAGGATGTGGTAGAAGAAATCATTCTTACCAATTATATGCTGTCGGGGGAGGAAGTGCTTGCCAGAGCTTTGTTGCAAGGTATATGAACTAACCGGGATAAAGTATGGATTTTGAACGACTGCAACGAATATATGAAGATCAGTTTATCGACCGGGCCTGGTGGGGACATTTCAATACTTCCGGGGCACCGGTCAATAAATCATTTCATACGGTAAATATCGTCGGGATCGTTGCAGCCTGTGCTAAGCTGGCTTTGCATATCACCGGCGAAATTCCCAGAATCGTACTATCGAACAAAGCTCCCAATTTGTCGGTAAATCCTGCAAAAATTGCATTGAATATCAAGCTTTTGCGTTTGGATATACCGGAAGATATAAAAGTAAATGCCCTGTTCGGAAGTTTTATTCACGAACTGGGACATCTGCTCTATACCCGCGAGGATATCGGGGCCAGAGAGGCCAGGAGGTATACCCCTGTACAAACCGGTTTTTTACATATGCTGGAAGACCGCCGGGTGGAATCCAAACTGGTAAATGCGTATCCCGGCTATCATTCTTTTCTGTATACGGCCAGGCGTTTGGCCTTATCCATGGGATGGTGGGCTATGGAACAGCGCATCGGATTTTACGGAGGGATGGACCCGGAAAACCGGGATATCAACGGAAACGACGGACATGAAGCGTTAACTGATTATATATGTTGTAAAATATTGTATCCCAACATCCTGGAAGATCCGGTATACATACGGGAGGTAAACAGTTTTCCGGGTAATTCCCGGAAAGTGAAAGAGATTGATTTATTATTGGATAAAATCAAAGGATATGCTGCGTTGACATTTACGGAAATAGAGAGCGTTGCAGAAGAATTGGCTGGAATTGTCGGAGAAAACGGGACGGTTAGCGAAAATTTCTGTTTACAGGAAGTAAAGAATACACTCCGGCAATTTGAAGATTATACGGCTGACCGCGATATCCGGATGGCAGAGTCTGTTATTGCAGATATGCAAAGGACATTCAATCCGGAAAAGTTCCATTATTATGCGAAGACCTCTTCTTCGGAGAGCAACCGCCGGACACAGGCGTCTGCCAGGGAATTTGTACATGTAATCCGGGAAGTGGAAGCCGAAACCGGGACGATTTCCGGTGAACTGCTGAAAAAAGCCAGAGAATTGGCCGCAGGTATACAACTTCAGTTGTCGATGTTTTCGGCAAAAACAGATAAAAATAAGGTGATTTATGAACAGGATGCGGGAGAACTGGACGAAGAAGAATTATATCAATCCCGCTATAACCGGAATATTTTCTGGGAAGAAACCCCGGCTCCTTCGGCCCGGTTGGAAGTCGTTATTTTACTGGATTTGTCCGGCTCTATGGTTACGGGAGATAAAATCGCCATGCAAACGGTCTTGGCTGTCGCCCTGGTATTGGCTTTTGAAAGATATGCGAATGTGGTAACGTATTCCGTATATGGACACCGCTGCGACGACAACGGTATTGAAGTAACTTGTTTTCATAAACCCGGACGGCGGTTGCAACTCGCTAAACTTTTCTCACAAAAGGCTTTGTATGCCAATGCCGACGGTTATGCCATGCAATATTGCTTTGAAAAATTTCAGCCCGACAGTCCCCATAAATTGTTTCTGATGATATCGGACGGAACGCCTTCTGTAGTTGCTTCTGAAGGAGAGGATCCCCAAGAGCAGGTGCGGGAAGTTGTTCATGAAGGGAAAAAGAAAAGAATCGAAGTCTTATCTCTGGGAATCGATAATTTTGACCAGGCAGATATGTATGATGAATTTATTCCGTATTCCGGAGCTGATACAATTGTACTGTTTTCCCGCTGGCTGAGAAAGAAATTCAGTTCGCTGGCCGATGAAACCGTATTCTGACGGCTTAGCGGGCATATAGGATAAATATGGCCGGGCGTTTGTCTATAGCAGGTGGAGGCAATTGCTTCCATTCCCGTATTGTTTTTGTCTTAATATATTCGTTATCAGTAGTGATATCACAGGCTACCGTAAGTTTTGTTTGAAGAGAAAGCACATGCAGCATTTCTTGAAAAAGTTTCAGGTTACGATAGGGAGTCTCGATAAAAATTTGGGAGCGGTTTTCCAGGGCAGACTCTTTTTCGTAGTTTTTTAAAGCTTTACTGCGCTCGTTATCTTTCACAGGCAGATAGCCGTTGAAAGAAAAATGTTGTCCGCTGCAACCGGAAGCCATAAGTGCCAATAGGATAGAAGAAGGACCTACAAGGGGACATACCCGGTAACCGCGACGATGAGCCAACGCGACCAGTTCGGCTCCCGGATCTGCGATTCCGGGACAACCGGCTTCCGAAATGATCCCCATATCTTCTTTCTCCAGCCAGGGCAAGCAAGCTTCGATTTCTTTCGGGGTAGAATGTTCATTCAGGTCCAGAAAAATCAAACTGTCGATATCTATGGTTTTGTCTATTTTTTTAAGGAAACGACGTGTGTTTTTAGGATTTTCGGTGGCGAATACCCGTAACTGACGAATCAGGCTGATAACTTCGTTTGGCAGTACGCATTCCAAAGCCGATTCTCCCAAACTGTTCGGTAGCAGATAAAGTTTTCCCATATACTTGTTTTTGCGTACAAAAGTACAAATTTGGTTGTAGATTCCGGATCGTAGGTTTCAATTTAATTTCAAAAAGGCAGGTCGGATACGGGGGCATTACAGCTTTTTCAGTAACAGACTGTATAAAAAAGTATTCAGGGGCTGACTCCGGCAGAATGATTAAAATCAGAAAAATTACCGTTTACCATATCTCCGGGGTGTATTTTTCAGGTAAATTATAATTGCCAGCACCGGTTTTTCATTATTTTTGTATGAAAATTAAGAAAACTATGAAATTGACTTTTTTAGGGAGCGGTACATCACAAGGCATACCGGTTATTGCTTGTGAATGTGAGGTATGTCGGTCAGAAGATAAAAAAGATAAGAGGTTACGTTGTTCTGCCATGTTGGAAATCGATGGAAAAAACATTGTCATCGATGCGGGACCCGATTTTCGTTACCAGATGCTGCGGGCAGAAGTAAAGGATATCCGGGCCATCCTGTTGACCCACGAGCATAAAGATCATATCGGAGGTCTGGATGACGTGAGGGCTTTCAACTGGGTGAAACACGGAGCTGTCGATGTATATACGGATATCCGGACGAAAGAAGCTGTTTTTAAGGATTATTCGTATGCTTTCAGTGAATTTAAATACCCCGGGGTACCGGAAATCAACATGCATGTCATTGACCCGAATCCTTTTTACATCGATGATATCCGGGTCATTCCCATTCCGGTGATGCATCACAAGCTTCCGGTGATGGGATTCCGGATCGGTAATTTCGCCTATATTACGGATGCCAATTACATACCCGAGAGTTCGATGGAGCGGTTGAAGGGAACGGAATACATGGTCATAAACGCTTTGCGTAAAGAAAGCCATCTGTCTCATTTCACCTTGGCCCAAGCGGTTGAAGTTGTACAAAAATTACAGGTAAAAGAGGCCTGGCTGACACATATAGGGCATCAAATGGGCCTGACCGCTGAAGTGTCTGCGGAATTACCCGCCCATATACATTTGGCATACGATACGTTAGCGGTAGAGGTAAATTAAATCTCATACATAATCAATGATATCAGGATTGATAATCCTTCCCCTTTCTCGTAGGATTTATACGTCCGGAGCAAGTAGGAATATTAAAACTTTCATTCGTTTATGTCTTAAAATTCGGTTGAATTTATTACATTTGTGAGGTTTTCACGGGTGGGAGTGCAGCGTTTGTGTAAATATTTGGATTTAAACAAGTTAACAATATAATTAGTAGATGGAAAACGGCGGAGAAAAAATCATTAAGATTAACATTGAAGAGGAAATGAAATCGTCCTACATTGATTATTCAATGTCGGTCATTGTTTCACGAGCATTGCCGGACGTAAGGGACGGAATGAAACCGGTACATCGGAGGGTGTTATTCGGTATGAATGAACTGGGAGTCAATTCTAATAAGCCTTATAAGAAATCAGCCAGAATCGTCGGAGAGGTAATGGGAAAGTTCCATCCTCACGGAGACAGTTCTGTATATATGACCATGGTGCGTATGGCACAACCCTGGTCTTTGCGTTATCCTTTGGTCGACGGTCAGGGTAACTTCGGCTCCGT
The DNA here is from genome assembly GCF_900091655.1 of Culturomica massiliensis. Taxonomy (NCBI): domain Bacteria; kingdom Pseudomonadati; phylum Bacteroidota; class Bacteroidia; order Bacteroidales; family Odoribacteraceae; genus Culturomica; species Culturomica massiliensis. Next base: position 896,197 of record NZ_LT594621.1, on the reverse strand, counting down.
TGACGGAGACAGTCCTGCTGCCATGCGTTACACGGAAGCCCGTATGGAGAAAATTGCAGAAGAGATGCTGGCCGATTTGGATAAAGATACGGTGGATATGGTTCCTAACTTCGATGAATCTTTAAAGGAGCCGACCGTACTTCCGTCTAAAATTCCGAATTTACTGGTGAACGGAGCTTCAGGTATTGCTGTCGGTATGGCAACGAATATGGCTCCTCACAACCTCAATGACGTTGTAGATGCGATATGTGCCTATATCGATAATGAGGATATCGACATTGAAGATTTGATCAAAATCATCAAGGCTCCGGATTTTCCGACGGGAGGTACGATATACGGATACAACGGTGTCAAAGAATCTTACCGGACGGGGAGAGGACGCATTATTGTGCGGGCTAAAACTTCCGTAGAAGTGACTCCGAACGGAAGAGAGAAAATCATTGTACATGAGATTCCTTATCAGGTAAATAAAATGGAGTTGATCATGCGCATCGCCGAATTGATCAACGAAAAGAAAATCGAGGGAATTTCCAATGTCAACGACGAGTCCGACCGGAACGGTATGCGGATCGTGATCGATGTAAAAAAAGATGCCATTTCCAACGTGGTATTGAATACCTTACTAAAACATACCGCTTTACAGACGTCTTTCGGGGTTAACAATGTCGTACTGGTGCACGGTCGCCCAAAACTACTCAACATTAAAGATTTGATTCACTATTTTGTGGAACATCGTCATGAGGTGGTGACCCGTCGTACGGAATTCGAATTGAGACAGGCTGAAAAGAGAGCCCACATATTGGAAGGTTTAATTATTGCCTGCGACAATATCGACGAAGTTATCCGGATCATACGGGGCTCTAAAACGCCGGAAGAAGCACGTAATACATTGATTGATCGTTTCAGTCTGTCAGATGTTCAGGCTGCTGCCATCGTCGATATGCGCTTGCGTCAGCTTACCGGTCTGGAACAGGATAAATTACGCGCCGAATACGAGGAAATCGAGAAATTGATTGCACATTTGCGTGAAATTCTGGACAGTCTGGAATTACGTATGCGTATTGTCAAGAGCGAATTACTGGAAATGAAAGAGCTATACGGAGATGAAAGACGTACCGATATCGTATACGCTTCGGAAGAATTCAATCCGGAAGATTTCTATGCCGATGACGAAGTCGTTATTACCATTTCACATATGGGTTACATAAAACGCACTCCTCTGAGTGAATACAAAGTACAGAATAGAGGAGGGGTAGGGTCGAAAGGATCGGCTACCCGGGATGAAGACTTCCTGGAACACCTGATCATGGCGACAATGCACAATACCATGTTGTTCTTTACGGAAAAAGGCCGGTGTTTCTGGTTGAAAGTATACGAAATTCCGGAGGGTACAAAACAGTCCAAAGGACGCGCCATACAGAATTTGCTGAATATAGAACCGGATGATAAAGTTAAGGCATATATCAATCTGCTTGACTTAAAAGATGCCGATTATATAAACAGCAACTATATTGTTTTATGTTCCAAAAAAGGCATCATCAAAAAGACAACTCTGGAAGCCTATTCGCGTCCGCGCCAAAACGGGGTGAATGCCATTACGATCAAAGAAGGCGATCAATTACTGGAGGCCAAACTGACCAATGGAGATAACGATATTATGTTGGCCGTAAAATCCGGTAAGGCAATCCGCTTCCCTGAAATTAAAGTTCGTCCGATGGGACGTATTGCAGCAGGCGTAAAGGCAATCAAACTGAAAAGCGAAGAGGATGAAGTAATCGGAATGATATGTGTCGAACCGGATAAAGCGGATATATTGGTCGTTTCTGAAAATGGTTTCGGTAAACGCTCGGCTATCAGCGATTATCGTATTACAAACCGGGGCGGCCAGGGAGTCAAAACGATAAATCTGACGGAGAAGACCGGAAATCTGATTGCTTTATTAGACGTTACGGATGAAGACAATCTGATGATTATCACAAAATCCGGATTGACGATTCGTATGGAAGTCGCTTCGCTGAGAGTCATGGGACGGAATACACAGGGTGTAAAACTGATAAACCTGCGGAGCGATGATGCCATTGCTGCCGTGGCCAAAGTGTCGGCATCCAAAGAAGATGAGAATATGGACAATGAAGAGAATGCACCGGAAGCAGATACTTCGAATGAATAATGAAACAAAATGCGCGTTTGAAACGTGAAACTGAAACATAAATTAAATAACACCTACGTATGAGAAAATTAACTTTTATTGTAATTTTACTTTTCTGTGCAGGTTTTACTTATGCACAGAAAGGAAAAGTAGCCCAGGCTACAAGTTATTTTACGTCCGGAAAGCTGGATGAAGCCAAAAAGCTGATTGATGAAGCCATTACACACGAAAACTGCGTAAATGACGCTAAATCTCATTTTACAAAAGGTCAGATTTATCAGGCGATTTTTGAGAGTCCGCTAAATGATTATCGTAAACTGGACCCGAATGCATTGGATGTTGCCTGGGAAGCTTTTCAGAAAACCATTCAACTGGATGAAAAGGGTAAATTTAACAAAAAGCTGAAAACCCAATACGAAAATTTAATTGCGGATTATACTAACAAGGCTATCGAGTATTATAACTCAGAAAACTTCAAAGGTGCTTTGGGAGCATTCAAGAGAGTACTGGAAATCGAAAAATCTCCGATAGTCAATTCTACGGCTGTAGATACTGCTATTATCTTCAATGCCGGTGTGGCTGCTCAAAGAGCCGGAGAATTTGCCGAAGCTGAAAAATTTTATAAGGAATCCCTGAAACACAATTATGAACCGGCCCGTACTTACGCTATGCTGGCCAACGTATTGAAAGAACAAGGGAAAGAAGAAGAAGCTGTTGAATACCTTCACAAAGGCTATGAATTATTCCCGAACGATGCTTATATGCTGGTAGAATTGATCAATTACTACCTGTTGGGCGGTGAACCGGAAAAAGCAGAAGTATATCTGGATGCTGCCATCAAGCAAGACCCGAATAACGCTTCTTTCTACAGAGCCAAAGGAACGTTGTATGAGAAAATGAAAGAGCCGGAAAAAGCAATGGCTATGTATGAAAAAGCCCTTTCTGTAGATCCGAAAGATTTTGCTGCACAATACAACCTGGGAAACCTCAAATTGACAGAAGTCATCGAACTGCACAAAAAAGTAAACGACATCGTAGATGCTGACGAATATAACAAAGGTATGGAACAGGTATATGCCGGTTATACAGCCGTAATTCCGTATTTCGAAAAAGCACGGGAACTGAATCCGACGGAAAGAAATACACTGACTACCTTAAAAGAATTGTATTTCAAACTGAGAAATAACGATCCGGGTTATATGCAAAAATACGAGGAAGTGAAAGCTGAATTGGAAAAATAATTCGTTACGGAATGATAAAGGGGAACTTCTCCCCTTTATTTTTCGGGATTCATAATTTACATAATATAAATTATAGGACAAATAAAAACTTCTTCCTTCCGGACAAATATCATAAAACTTTATAAAAAAATAGTCTTTCAGCCTTTAGAAATTATTATATTTGTGGAGTTTAAAAGATTGGCTTAAATATTTGAGATATGCGGAATTCCCTGAAAGATAAAGTTGCAGTTGTCACAGGAGCCTCTTCTGGCATCGGCAAAGCTTTGGTTTATGAATTGGCGCGTCAAGGTGCAAAAATTGCTTTGGCTTCCAGAAGTCTGGAAGACTTATTGGTTATTGAAAAAGAATTGAAAGCACAAGGTGCCGATGTATTATCGATCCGTACGGATGTCACAAAGGAATTGGCCTGTAAGGAATTGATGGAACAGACATTCCGCTATTTCGGGCGAATCGATATATTGATTAATAATGCCGGTATCTCTATGCGTGCTTTATTGGAAGACCTGGATACAAACGTGCTTCGCAAAGTCATGGATGTCAATTTCTGGGGAACGGTATATTGCAGTAAATACGCACTTCCCTACCTTTTGCAAACGAAAGGCAGTTTAGTCGGGGTTATTTCGATTGCCGGATATATCGGTCTGCCCGGCAGAACGGGTTATGCTGCCAGTAAATTTGCGGTACGGGGCTTCCTGAATACAGTACGGGTAGAAAACCGGAAAAAGGGATTGCATGTCCTGGTGGCAGCTCCGGGCTTTACGGCCTCGAATATTCGCAAAACGGCTTTGAACAGCGAAGGGCGCCAACAAGGAGAAAGTCCTCGTAATGAAAGTAATATGATGACGGCAGAACGGTGTGCCTCGATCATTATTAAAGGTATCCGGAAACGGAAAAGAGAAATTATAATGACTTTTATCGAAGGAAAACTGACGGTCTTTTTAAGTAAATGGTGGCCCCGATTCGTAGAAAAGCTTACCTATGCCCATATGGCTAAAGAACCGGATTCCCCTTTTAAATAAATACCTGCATTTTAGTTGAAAGTATGTGTCGTATTGTATTGATTTTGTGTGCTTTATTGATGAGTTTTAATTCGTCTTTCGGACAGCTTTTATATCCGGAGATCATGGAAATCAGAAATCTGGATGTACAGCCTTTAGAATCCGGACAATTGGCTTTCCCTGCAAATTTGTCATTTTTAAAGAAAAACTTGAAAAACAACCATATTGAGAATCCGGCAATCCGTTATGCCATTCAAAATCTGAAAAAGGAAAAGCACCGGGACTCTGATCTGAATAATGCCCTGGATGTCCTGATGCGTTATGCCCAGAACGATACCTTGAAAAATATGGTGAATTACATCCGGGATTATGTCAGTACGACCTGTAAAAATGAGGAAGCATTGAATACGGTCAATGCCCGCCTGGTCATAGACAGTATCCGGTACGCTTCCGACACCGTCCGCTATACGTTTGATTCGGATTTGAGAACACTGGCTTCTTACATTCAGCTTGATTCAAATTATATATGGCTGAAAAAAATCAGCCGGGATTCCGTTATGATTGAAATCAGTAATACGACTGACAGCACTTTGAAATTCTGGATCAACAACGGCCGTAAAGAATACCATCGGTTTTGGGCGGTAAATAAACTGGGTGATTCAATCGGGACGTGGATACAGGTTGCTCCTCCGGGAAATACAATCCGTTTTTATGTAGATGACGATGTATATCGCTCTAAAATGGATTTGAAAAAGGCCCGTGCCAAAAAAATTTCAAACCGCCTGGCGGCTTCTTATTACCATCTTCAGGCTCTTACTCCGGGCGAACTCCACCGACGTCACTGGACTTATTATTCGGAAGTAGAAATGGCCATGGGACAAGGTTATGTGGCAAACTGGTCCGGCGGCGGTGAAAATTCCCTCTCTGTTTTGAGTAATCTGCGTTATTTCATCAACTACAATAAGAATAAAACCAGTTGGGAAAACTTTCTGCATTACCGTTTGGGATTCCTTAAAAGCGGAGATCAGAATATAAGGAAAAATGAAGAAAAACTGGAATTGAATTCGAAAGTCGGTCAAAAAGCTTTTAAACATTGGTATTATACGGCCCAGTTGAATATCCTGACTACTGTTTTCAATTCTTATGAATATTCGGGTGAAAACGAAAAGAAAAAAATCGGAAATTTCATGACTCCGGGTTATTTTACTTTATCCGTCGGTATGGACTACAAGCCGAATGATAATTTTTCCCTGTATCTGTCCCCTATTGCCGGAAAATGGACTTATTTAAGGGACACTGTGGGTATCGACCCGGGACGTTACGGTGTAGATGCCGGCAAAAAATCCAAGGGAGATGCCGGTGCCCGTGTCGAGCTCCGGAATAAATTTTCATTATTCAAATTTATCGATGTACGTAACGAACTGATTATGTTCAGCAGTTACTATAATTCGCAACAGAGTTTCACCGGTAATTGGCAGGTTCAGCTTGATTTTAAGATAAACTATTTTATGCGGGCTTCGGTATATACAAATGTCGTATACGACGAAAACTATTCGAAGAAACTGCAATTTAAAGAGAATTTGAACTTAGGCGTTAATTTTAGATTCTGAGATATGATAAATTTTGAAAATTGTGAAATCTCCAATATTGTAATCCACAACATTGGGAACAAGTACGATGGCGGCGAGTTGACGGTTTCGGATAAATGTTTTTTACCGGATGATCCGGATGTCGTGGGATTACTGAAAAATTATTTCCTCTCTCCCTTTAAAAAGGATGCTTTTTACAATTTTCTTCCCTATGAGGACGAATTGATGAATAATCCGGTTTACGGGGCAGTTACCGACATATTCAATAACGAAGCATCTTTTTATGTGCAATCGGTATTTATGGCCCAGCATCTGTTCGAACAATCAAACAATCCCAATATCAAAGCGGGCGAATTGTATGTCGTTCACTTCCGGAATTGTAACATAGAAGAAGGCGTTTGTGATGCCATCGGTATATTTAAATCGGAAACGAAAGACACTTTTCTCAAGATTGTCATGAATCAAAATACATATCAGTTGGAAAGTGAATCCGGAATCAATATCCGTAAGCTGGACAAGGCTTGCATTATTTTCAATACACATGCCGAAAGCGGATATAAAGTGTCGATACTGGATAAGACAAATACCAAGGAAGCGATTTACTGGACGACAGATTTTCTGGGTTTACAACCTACAAACGACAGCTATTTTCAGACAGCCAACTATCTGAATCTGTGCAAAGATTTTGTCAAAGATATATACAATAAAGAAAACGACGTGCCCCGGGCCGATCAGATCGACATGCTGAACCGTTCCCTGAATTTTTTCAAGGAAGCGGAAGTTTTCTCTGAAGACCGCTTTAAAGAGGAAGTAGTCCGGGAGCCAGAAGTTATCAATGCTTTCGAGAATTTTAAAAAACAATATGAAGAAGAAAAGGAACTTCCGTTAAGCAACACCTTCCCCGTCTCGGATTTTGCCGTTAAAGACGAGAAAAAGTATTTCAGACATGTACTGAAATTGGATAAAAATTTCCACGTGTATATACACGGACAACGTAAATATATCGAAAAAGGATACGATACGGCCCGGGATATGAACTACTATAAGCTTTATTTCCGGGACGAAGAGTAAGCAATTATGAAAATCATTGCCAGAACAGGGATCGCCTTATTGTTGATTGCTGCCGTTGCCGGTGGCCTGGGATACTATTTTGTATGCTATCCCAACACACAGGTCGATGATGAAGGCGTGTTTTATATCCGGGAAGATGATTCTTTTGAAAATGTAATGGAAAATTTGCAGAATAACGGGTATATAAAAAACAGTTACACGCTTCGCCTTGTTTCCCGGCTGAAAAAATACCCGGAAATGGTAAAATCAGGGCGATACCGGCTCAAAGACGGTATGAACAATAATACCCTGGTTAATCTGTTACGTTCCGGAAATCAGGAAGCAGTTCATTTTACATTTAACAACCTCCGTACCCTGGAACAGCTGGCTGGAGTCGTTTCACGTCAATTGGAAATCGATTCCCTGGAATTTCTGGAAACAGCCCGACGTCCCGATTTACAAAGGGAATTAGGATTTACTCCGGAAACATTCATCGGTATGTTTATTCCCAACACGTATCAGGTGTACTGGAATACAAAACCCGAAAAACTGATCCGCAAAATGGCGGAGGAATACCGGAAATTCTGGAACGATACCCGATTGGCCGAAGCAAAAAAAGCAGGCCTGTCCCCCATGGAAGTTATAACATTGGCTTCAATTATTGAAGAAGAGACGGTTCGTCCGGAAGAACACCCCGTCATCGCAGGGGTTTACATCAACCGATTGAATAAAAATATTCCGCTGTCTGCTTGTCCTACCCTTAAATTTGCTTTGGGAGATTTCACCCTGAAACGGATTCTGAACAAGCATATGGAAATCGAATCTCCTTACAATACGTATAAGAACCAGGGGTTACCTCCGGGACCGATCCGAATGGCATCGGTCAATGTTATCGATGCCGTACTGCATTACAAGAAACACGATTACCTCTACTTTTGTGCGAAAAGTGATTTTTCCGGAGGACATTATTTTTCGAAAACCCTTCATCAGCATAATATATATGCGAAGCAATATCACAGGGCTCTCAATCAGAGAAAGATATACTGATAACATTTATAATCTAATTTAAAAGCCCTTTGTTTTTGCATTTCATATAAAAATAGTATCTTTGCGCCGACAAATTATTTTTATACTAATAATCAATTAATTATGTTGAATCATTACGAGACCGTTTTCATTACAACTCCCGTTTTATCTGAAATACAGATAAAGGAAGCGGTAGAAAAGTTCAAGAATGCCATTACGGAAAATGGCGGTTCCATTGAACATGAGGAGGCATGGGGCCTTCGCAAGCTGGCTTATCCGATCCAGAAAAAAACGACCGGATTTTATCACTTACTCCAATTTGAAGCAGAAGGCTCATTGGTAGACAAGTTGGAAACAGCTTATCGCCGTGACGAACGTGTAATCCGTTTCCTGACCTTCAGATTAGACAAGTATGCATATGAGTATGCTTTAAAGAGAAGAAGTAAAAACCAAGAAAAAAGAGAGGAGAAATAAGCCATGGCACAGAACGAAAGTGAAATCAGATATTTGACCCCGCCTTCAGTAGAAGTCAAAAAGAAAAAATACTGCCGCTTTTTAAAGAGCAGAATTAAATTTATCGATTACAAGGATCCTGAATTCTTAAAGAAATTCTTGAATGAACAAGGTAAAATCCTTCCGAGAAGAATTACCGGAACTTCTCTGAAATATCAGAGAAAAGTGGCTACAGCAGTAAAAAGAGCCAGACATCTTGCTTTATTGCCTTATGTAACCGATTTGATGAAATAATTTAAGGAAGGAGGACAAAATGCAAATTATATTATTGACAGATATAGCAAACTTAGGTCATAAGGACGACGTAATCAACGTAAAACCGGGTTATGGTCGTAACTACCTTATCCCCCAGGGATATGCTATCCTTGCCACCGAATCGGCTAAAAAAGTTGTAGCAGAAAATACCAAGCAAAGAGCACACAAAGAAGCTAAATTAAGAGCGGAAGCTCAGGAACTGGCTGCTAAACTCGAAGCGTTGAAACTGACGATCGGTGCAAAAACAAGCAGTACCGGCAAAATTTTCGGATCCGTGAATAATATCATGATCTCTGAAGCTTTACAGGCACAAGGGTATGATATCGATCGTAAGAAAATCATGCTGAAAGAAATCAAAGAAGTGGGAACTTATTCTGCAACGATAAAACTTCACAGAGATGTGAAAGTAAATGTGGAATTCGACGTGGTTTCCGAATAATTAAAATGAGTCATTAACAAGACTTAAACGTATTTCCAAACATATCCAAACACGAAAAGCACCCTTACGCGGGGTGCTTTTTATTTGCTATTATTTTCACTATCTTTGTACGTTTACTGCAACAAAGGCAGTATTCCAAAAATTAAAAGTTGAAAGGTAGAGGACGTAAAATGGGAAAGCAATACATAGAACTGAAAGGCATCCGGGTACACAATCTGAAGAATATAGACCTGAAAATAGAACTGGGAAAATTCATCGTGATTACCGGAGTGTCAGGAAGCGGAAAATCATCTCTGGCCTTCGATACCCTGTATGCAGAAGGACAGCGAAGATATGTGGAGAGTTTGTCGGCATATGCCCGTCAATTCCTGGGGAGATTGAATAAGCCGGAATGCGACTATATAAAGGGTATTCCGCCTGCCGTAGCCATCGAGCAAAAGGTCAATACCTCTAATCCCCGTTCTACCGTCGGAACTTCTACGGAAATATACGATTATATAAAATTGTTGTACGCCCGTGCCGGACGTACCTATTCTCCCGTATCCGGCAATGAAGTTAAACGTGATACGGTAGACAGTATCTGCCGCTATGTACTGGAACATGAAGGGAAAAATGCCGTTATCCTGGCAAAACCCGATAAGCTCGACGAACCCGAAGGGCTATCTCTCCTGTTAAGCCAGGGATTTGTGAGATTGAAATACGGCGACGGGTTTCTGCGAATCGAAGATGTAATACATGATGCCCACCCCTTACCGGATCAGGAAAACTGTTTTCTGGTGGTCGACCGGATTTCCGTCAACCGGGAAAAAGATACCGTTTCCCGTATATCCGAATCAATAGAAACAGCTTTGTATGAGGGAAATGGAGAATGTTTTATTGAAATAGACGGTGTCCGGCATCCTTTTTCAAATCGCTTTGAAGCAGACGGTATCAGTTTTCAGGTACCTTCCGTAAATATGTTCAGTTTCAACTCTCCTATCGGTGCATGTCCGAAATGTGAAGGATACGGCCGGGTATTGGGTATTGACGAAGACCTGGTCGTCCCGAATAAGTCTTTGAGTCTGTACGAAGACGCCGTCATGTGCTGGCGGGGAGAAGTTATGAGTGAATGGAAACGGCAGGTGATCAGTGCAGCTCATCACGTGAATTTCCCGGTGCATACCCCCTATTACGAACTGACTGCCGAAGAAAAACGGTTGCTGTGGCAGGGATGCCGTTATTTTAAAGGTATCTATGATTTCTTCGAACATCTGGAATCCAAAAAATATAAAATCCAAAACCGGGTAATGATTGCCAGGTATACCGGAAAAACTATTTGCCCCGATTGTCATGGAACCCGCTTAAAGCCGGAAGTTTCTTACGTCAAAATCGGAGGTAAATCCATAGCAGAATTAGTGGAGATGCCGATTGCCGAATTGAAAGATTTCTTCGACCGGCTGGAATTGGATCCCTATCAGCACAAAGTGGCTGAACGAATCCTGCCCGACATACGCAGCCGGCTGGAATTTCTATTGGAAGTGGGCTTGGGATATCTGACCCTCAACCGCCTTTCCTCCTCTCTATCCGGAGGTGAATCGCAACGCATAAATTTAGCTACGTCTTTGGGCTCTTCATTGGTCGGTTCGCTCTATATCCTGGACGAACCCAGTATCGGATTACATTCACGGGATACCGACCAGTTGATAAAGGTCTTGAAAAAATTGAGGGATCTGGGAAATACGGTTGTCGTCGTCGAACATGACGAAGACATTATCCGGGCGGCCGATGAAGTAATCGATATCGGGCCTTTGGCCGGAAGATTGGGCGGAGAGGTCGTCTTTCAAGGAAACATGGAAAAACTGAAAAAAGCCGATACGCTGACAGCCGCATATATGTTTGGGAAAAAAAATATCAGTGTACCCGAGCACCGGAGAAATTTTACTAAAAAAATAACGATAACGGGAGCTACGGAAAACAACCTGAAAAACATTTCAGTCGATATCCCGCTGGGTATTATGACAGCCGTGACCGGTGTGAGCGGTTCCGGAAAAAGTACTTTAATTAAAACGATAGTCGTCCCTGCACTTAAAAAGTATTACGGAGATTATTCCGACCGTACCGGAAGTTTTGATAAGTTGCTGGGAGATGTAAAAGCCATAAACGGTGTGGAATTTATCGATCAGAATCCGATCGGGAAATCCACACGCTCCAATCCGGTCACCTATCTCAAAGCCTGGGACGATATCCGCAAGATATTCTCGGAAGTAAAACTGGCTAAGATACAGGGATTCAAACCCTCCCACTTTTCTTTCAATGTACCGGGCGGCCGCTGTGAAGAATGTCAGGGAGAAGGAATTATCAAGGTCGAAATGCAGTTTATGGCCGACGTTTATCTGCAATGTGAACATTGCAAGGGCAAACGCTTTAAAAGTGAAGTACTGGAAGTCAAGTACCGGGAGAAAAGTATTTACGACATATTGGAGATGACTGTAAACCAGGCCATTGATTTTTTTGCAGAAGACGCCGGATACAGTGAGCGTAATGTCGTCGATAAATTACAGAAATTAGCCGATGTCGGACTGGGATATGTAAAATTAGGCCAATCTTCCAGTACATTGAGCGGCGGAGAAAGTCAACGGGTCAAATTAGCCTATCACCTGAGTCGTGAAAATGCAGAGCCGACTCTTTTTGTCTTCGATGAACCGACAACCGGTTTGCATTTTCATGATATACATAAATTGATGGAATCCCTGAACGCTTTGATTGTCCGGGGACATACCGTATTGATCATCGAACACAACATGGATGTCATCAAATGTGCAGATCACATCATCGATTTAGGACCGGAAGGCGGTAATGAAGGCGGACGGGTTGTGTTTACCGGTACACCGGAGGACCTGATAAAATGCCCCGATTCCTATACCGGAAAATATTTGAAAGAAAAGTTATAACGCTTTTGATAAGAAATGGATACAAGAAAATAAACCGTGCAACTTTTAAGCTTACATGAAAAAGATTATTGATTTTGAAGTTTTAGAAAACCGGAAATTAAATCGGGATATGTTTTTGCTGACTGTATATTCCGAAGAATTACCGGAAATCAAGCCGGGACAATTTGTAAATATAAAGGTAGAAGGCTCCTCCTCTACTTTTTTACGCCGGCCGGTTTCTATTTATGACGCTGATCCTCAAAAAGGATTATTGTATTTATTGATTAAAATTGCCGGACACGGAACAGCCAGGTTATCGGAATTACAGAAAAATGAAAAGTTGAACATTATACTACCATTGGGAAACAGCTTTACTCTTCCTGAATCCGGACGCTGCCTGCTCATCGGAGGCGGTGTCGGTATCGCCCCTTTGCTGTATTTATCAAAAGAATTGAATAAACGGGGAATTGTCCCGGATTTGCTTATCGGAGTCCGGTCGGAAAAGGATATTATATTGAAGGACGTTTTCGGAAAATTCTCCCACCTGCATTATACCACAGAGGACGGCACTTACGGAGAAAAAGGCTATCCGACCGGGCATTCTTTATTGAAAGAACATTTCGATCATATTTTTTGTTGCGGTCCGGACCCGATGATGAAAGCTGTTGCACGTTATGCTTATACTAATAATATTGATTGTGAAGTATCACTGGAAAATATGATGGCTTGCGGTATCGGAGCGTGCCTGTGTTGTGTTACGGATACGACAGAAGGACATAAATGTGTGTGTACGGAAGGACCTGTATTTAATATAAACGATTTGAAATGGCAGATTTAAATATTTCCTTGAAGGAACTGGAGTTAAAGAACCCGGTATTAACAGCTTCCGGTACATTCGGATACGGTACCGAATTTCAGGATTTTATAGACTTATCGGCACTCGGAGGCTTTATTGTAAAAGGTACAACCCTGCATCCCCGGGAAGGTAATCCTTATCCCCGAATGGCGGAAACGCCTTCGGGCATGTTGAATGCAGTCGGACTGCAAAACAAAGGCGTAGATTATTTTGCAGAGCATATCTATCCCGGAATAAAAGATATAAAAACACATATACTGGTAAATGTTTCAGGGTCTACTGTATCCGATTATGTCGCGACCGCAGAGAAAATAAACGACCTGGATAATATTCCGGGGATCGAACTGAATATCTCCTGCCCGAATGTAAAGGAAGGTGGAATGGCTTTCGGTACCCGTTGCTCTTCTGTGGCAGAAGTCGTAAAAGCCGTCAGGAAAGTATACGGAAAACATCTGATGGTGAAATTATCTCCCAATGTCACCGATATTCAGGAAATCGCATTGACGGCAGAAGCCGAAGGAGCTGATTCTGTCTCCCTGATCAATACACTGCTGGGAATGGCCGTAGATATTCGTAACAGACGACCGGTTTTGAGTACTGTTACCGGAGGATTAAGCGGACCTTGTGTTAAACCGGTAGCCTTGAGAATGGTGTGGCAGGTGGCAAAGGCCGTAAAAATTCCGGTTGTAGGTCTGGGAGGCATCATGACTGCTGAAGATGCTATCGAATTTTTGCTCGCCGGCGCCTCGGCCGTTCAAATAGGTACGGCTAATTTTATTGATCCGGCTGTCACCGTAAAAATCATTAACGGTATTAACGATTACCTGGAACAAAACCATTTTAAAAGTGTACGGGAAATTATAGGATTGATTTAGTCAGTCCTTTTGGTAATCTTCAAAACTTCCGTCGCTGAAAAACAGGATAATTCGCTTTAATGCTTTCTTGTTTGTCAATAAAGGGATCGTAGCTGCAATTTCACCCGGGATTGCAGCTATTTCTTTTTCTGCGGACGCGTGTTCCGGTTCTTTAGGCGTTTGTAAAACGGTTTTTTCTTGTATATCTACAGACGGGGCTGTCGCCGGATGATTATAAATTCCGCCTTTCCCGGTAAGCAGCCAATCCATACTGATATCCGGAAACGCCTTGGCTATATTTACCAGCACATCATAGCCGGGCTTATTGCGTCCCTTCAGTAAATGAGAGATGGCAGAAGGATTTACATCTATCATATTGGCAAATTTCGTTGCCGTCAGTCCTTTTTTTTCAATAATCTCATTCAACCTGTCTTTCATTTTCCCGAAATTTACATGACACAAGTCATTTTATCGTTATAACAAAATCATCCGTTTTCTTTTACAAATGTAATAATTAACCTCAAATCTACCAAATTACATTTGTAATTAGTAGAGTTTACATATGTAATTTATACTAGTATTAACCCTCCTATCTCTACCCTATTTATTTCATTTTCAGTATATTGAAACTGGATTACAGATATTGCATTGTATGAATAGCTGATATATAGTATGTTACAATCAAACAATCTTCTGTTTTAAAAGAAAATATATTAAATAAAAACTATATATAAACACATTAAACAACTGATTATCAAACAATTTTTTAATTTTATAAGACCGATTTATAATCAAAATGGGCTTTAAATATCTTATTCGGCTTTAAAATATTAAATATATACATGATATATTTATATTTAAAATACTGGCTTAAAGTATATTATACCTAATATATTCAGGTCGGAAAAATCTAGTCCCCAACAAGGCGTTACTTTTGTAAAATTTATATTTCAGAGAACACAACATTACATATGTAACATTCAGATGGAGCCCAAAAACACCGGCATACTACATTACATTTGTAAACAATCCTCTTTTTTGCAAATTGAGCTTATTCTTATTACATTTGAAAAAATTAAAACATATAAAAAATGACTATACCTGAAAAACTCACAGCTTTAAGAAAAATAATGGAGCGAGAATCTTTGGATGCCTATATTATATCCGGCACGGATCCGCACAATAGTGAATATTTACCGGAAGCATGGCAACAACGAAAATGGATATCCGGATTTACGGGGTCGTATGGAACCGTTGTAGTCACCTTAAAAGAAGCCGGGTTATGGACGGACACCCGTTATTTTATTCAGGCAGAAAAAGAATTGGCCGGAAGCGGTATAAACATGCACAAACTCAGAGTACCCGACGCCGTTGACTATCCGGAATGGCTGGCATCCGTCCTGCCGGCGGAAGCCCGTGTCGGTATCGATGGATTTTGTATGCCCGTAAATGATATAAAAAGCCTGGAATCTTATTTTACGGCGAAAAAAATCCGGGTGATTGATAAAACAGACCTGCTGGGGGAAATCTGGCTGGATCGCCCGGGGCTACCGGAGGCTCCCTTGTTTTTGTTAAAAACGGAATTTACCGGTAAGCCGGCCCGGGAAAAAATAAATTCTGTCCGGGAATATTTACAGGAAAAGCAAGCCGATTATGCCCTGTTCAGTTGCCTGGATGAAATTGCATGGCTCTATAATATAAGAGGCCGGGATGTTTCGTATAATCCGGTGGTGATCAGTTATGCTGTTGTCGGGCGGGAAAAATCCTGGCTGTTTGTAAAAAACCGGAAAGTTTCGGCCGAAATATCCAAAGAATTGGCGGCAAACGGAATCGAGATACGGGATTATCATCATTTATTTTTATTTCTGGACGAATTGAAAAAAACGGATGCGGTTTTTTGTCTGGATACGGACACATTGAATTATGCCGTATACAATAAAGTCAAATCGGTTTGCCGGTTGATTGAAAGCAAATCGCCTGTCGTATTGTGGAAATCAATAAAAAATACGACGGAATCAGAAGGATTCAGAAAAGCTTGCATACAGGACGGTATCGCCATGACCCGCTTTTTCTATTGGCTGGAAGACAGTTTAAAGAAACAGGAATTGACAGAAACCGAGGTGGCGGAAAAACTGACCGCATTCCGTCAGGAATGTCCCGATTATATTTCAGATAGTTTTCATACCATTTCCGCATACGGTATGAATGCGGCTTTACCTCATTATTCTGCCGTTCCCGGACAGGATGCCGTACTGAAAGCCAAAGGCTTGTATCTGGTTGATTCGGGGGCCCAATATTGGTACGGGACAACGGATATCACCCGTACGATTCCTTTGGGAGAACTGACTGATTTGGAAAAAGAGGATTACACACTGGTATTAAAAGGCATGATTAACCTGGCAAGATGTATATTCCCGAAAGGAACAGCCGGCGCAAATATCGATATAGTTGCCAGGCAGCCTTTATGGGATAATCTAAGAAATTACGGACATGGAACGGGACACGGGATCGGTCATTTCCTCTGTGTACATGAAGGACCTCAAGACATCCGCCAAACCTGGCGTAACCAGCCGATACTTTCCGGAATGGTTACGTCCGACGAACCGGGCATGTACCGGGAAGGTTCACATGGCATACGCCACGAAAACATGATTTTATGCCATCCTATCGCCGTGAATGAGTTCGGGGAATGGTTGGGGTTTGAAACATTAACTCTTTGTTATTTTGATACTTCTGCATTGTCAATTGAATTATTAAGTGCGGAGGAAAAAAAATGGCTGAATGCTTACCACAATACGGTATATGAAAAGTTGTCGCCCCATCTTCAACCGGAAATTGCAGATTGGCTGAAAATGAAAACCCAAAAAATTTAAAAATAAATTGCGTCATTCTCAAAGAATGACGCAACCTTTTTATAATCTGCGCATCTATTGAGCAACGAGTCATGTGTATAGTGGAAGATATAGTAGAAAAGTGCAAGAAAAGAGACCGTAAAGCCGAGGAGCAGCTTTACAAACTTTTTTCTGCTCGCATGTTTGCACTATGTCTCCGCTACTCCCCAAGCCGGACGGAAGCGGAAGATAATTTCCAGGACGGCTTTATCCGGGTATTCGAATCAATCGGACAATATACTGGAAAAGGCTCTTTTGAAGGCTGGATGAAGCGCATTTTTATCAATACGGCTTTGGAAAAATACCGGAAAAATCAGTCCGTTCAGTTAACAGAGGATATTCCCGATGTCGTACAAACGGAAACCGACGACGAAGAGGCCTATATTCCCGAAAACGTATTGATTGGCTTTATAGAAGAGTTGCCTGAAAGGTACAAACTGGTTTTTCGCCTGTATGTCGGAGAAGAATTACAACACAAGGATATTGCAGCTATGCTCGGCATCTCAGAGGGAACTTCAAAATCCAATTTAGCCAGAGCCAGAGAAATCTTAAAGAAAAGAATAAAAGAATACGCAGAGCGATGAGTAATAATATGGACAACAGATTGAGAAAGGTATTCCGGGAAGAATCGGTAGAACCTCCTGCCTATTTGTGGGAAAATATCCGGAAAGAAGTGGATGCCAGAAGGAGACAGAAAAAATCCGTTGTGTGGTGGTATAGTACTGCTGCCGGGATTGTCTTGTTGCTGGGATTGTCCTGGCTGATACAAAAAAAAGAACCGCTGGAAAAAGTTGTATCGTATACTGAAATTACTGCACTTGGGCAGGATTACATAGAAAAGGAGTATAAAAACAGGGAGCTTGTAAGCTGCCTGTCTGCCCGTCGTCCTTTACCGACGGAACATCTGCCGCAGACACTTCTTCCCGAAAAGACAACAGAGACTCCGCTCGAAATCGTACAATTGTTTGCAGAGCGTACACTTTCAACACCGGTCCCCGAAGCTGAAATAAAAACACCGGCCATTCGCAGGGATTTTATTCCACTTGTAAATAAAAATTCCTACGAAACGCAAAAACTGTACAGACAACTTTTACTAGCCGACTCCGGAACTAAACCGGAAAAAATGAAACAATCCCCGGGTATATCATTGGGAGGATACATTGCTCCCGGATATTCTTCCGGAAATTATACAGCACCCGACAAAGCAGCCAGAAACTACCGATATTCCGGCAACCAGATGCAGGGTATGTTCAATTTAAGCGGAGGACTGAAAGTAGCTGTCAATACAGGGAAACGCCTTAGTATCCAAACGGGGATCATGTATACGAAAATAGGTCAGAAAACCGAAGGAGAGAAAAATACTTCGGTGTATAATTTAAACATGACGGCCATCGCCGGTCCGAGACAGGTGCGCAACATTCCTTCACTTTTGGGAAATATAAAAACCACTAAAAAAATACCGTCGGTGTACTACGCAACTACATTCTCTTCAAGCGGAGGTGGTAATATCGAACAAGTATTCGAAGCCCTTGAAATTCCATTGGCCTTAAAATACCGATTGAACAATAACAAGTTAAAAATAAGTGTATTGGGGGGATTCAGCGGAAGCTTTATCGTAGCTAATAAAGCTTATCTGAATTACGGGAATAACCGGAAATATGTAGGAACGACCGAAGACATCCGGACATTCAATATCAGTACGGATTGGGCGCTGGGTGTCGAATATCCGATTTTTCCCCGGATTACATTTATGGTAGAACCGGGATTCCGGTATTATTTACAATCCATCAGCAAAAACAAAGATATTGATTTTAAACCCTATATGTTCTCTTTTTCAACAGGTATCGGAATCAGTTTTTAGTCGTATTTGCGATTGAGAATTTCATTGCTGATAATCGCTTGCCGAAGATCGAAAGCATAACTTTCGGTCTCTTCCTCTTCCAAAGACACCTCTTCTTTAAACAGGCCATTGCTTTCCTCCTGTTTGTCGGTTACCGTCAGGCAATTTGATTGTATCCGGGAATCCGGCCATTCGGTTGCCTGCACCAACTCGCCATCTTCTTCTTCCGTTTCCAGGAACGGGTCCGGAGTTTCCGAGGAATCCGGGGTGTCCCCGACTTGTCGTTTTTTGGTTTTCTGAGCCTTGAAAAGACTCGCAATTCCTGCAATTAATGTTAAAAGCAGATATATCCAATCTGAATTTGAACCGTTGTCGCTCATTTTATTATCTTTGCAGATGTTTGAAAAATTACCTGTTATGAAGTCAAAAATAGTTATTTTTTTACTCTCTGCCATTTTTTTGTCTATAAATATGAGTTGCGGAGATAAATACGGTAATAAGCTGGGAGGCGATCATATCATTCCTTACGTCCAGATTTACACGGAAATTCCTTTCGGTACGGGAGGTGACGATCCTTTATCCTGGCAAAACATAGCCCGTTATTTTGCAACCTCTACGCCTAATCCGACAGCTATCGGATACAAAGGACACGGCATCATCGTATTTACATCTGATTTGGAAGATTTTCATTGCTATGACGCAACCTGCACCAATTGCAGCGATTTAGAGTCTTTTATTACCGCCAAGGATTTAAAAGGAACAACGGCAGTATGTCCGGTTTGCGGTACGGAATTTGAATTGTTTTCCGGTCAGGCTATCACCAATACCGAAAAGATATACCCTTTAAAGTCCTATTCCATTACTAAAGTAGGTAAAAAACTGATTGTCAGAAACTAAAATACTGCGAAGTGGAATGTAAATAAAAATATTATACTATCTGCGAAATTATTAAAGAAAAAACATTCTTTTTTTTTACCTTTGCGGCGAAACAGAAAATTACACACTAAAAATAATAAACGTCCGGATGAAAAGAGCATTAATAAGCGTTTATGATAAAACAGGAATTATTGATTTTGCCAAGTCACTGAATTCCATGGGTTGGGAAATCATTTCTACCGGAGGAACCTCAAAAAAACTGAAAGAAGAAGGCATTAAAGTTCAGGATATTTCAGAACTGACAAAGTTCCCCGAATGTTTCGACGGTCGAGTAAAGACCTTACATCCTAATGTTGAAGGTGGCATTCTGGCTATCAGAGATAATGAACATCATCTCAAACAGATGCACGATTTAGGAATAGAACCCATCGATATCGTCGTATGTAACCTTTACCCTTTTAAGCAAACGGTTTTGAAACCGGGAGTCTCACACGAAGAAATTATCGAGAACATCGATATCGGCGGTCCGACAATGATACGGGCTGCTGCTAAGAATTACAGATTTGTCACCGTATTGACCGACCCGGCCGATTATGACCGGGTGATTTCCGAATTGCAGGAATCGGGCGATACTTCTGCCGCTACCAAAGAACTGTTGGCGGCAAAAGTATTTATTCATACGGCTCACTACGATGCACTCATCGCCGATTATTTTTCTAAAAAATTAAATATACAGTCTCCGCAAACCTTGACCCTTACCTATGAAAAGAAACAGGATTTACGGTATGGGGAAAATCCGCATCAGGCAGCGACATTCTACACCGCCATACAGGGTACGGCCGGTACGCTGACCGCAGCCGTTCAGCTACACGGAAAAGAATTGTCATATAACAACATCGGTGATACCGACGGAGCACTGGAAACCCTGAAAGAATTTGAAGAGCCGACTGTCGTTGCTGCCAAACATGCCAATCCTTGCGGAGTCGGAAGTGCAGCTACAATTGCCGAAGCCTACCGGAAAGCTTACGAGGCTGATCCGGTTTCCATATATGGCGGTATCGTTGCTGCAAACCGGGAAATAGACCGGGAAACAGCCGAAATGATGGCCCGGACATTTCTGGAAGTAATTGTGGCTCCCTCTTATTCACCGGAAGCTTTGGAAATTTTATCGAAGAAAAAGAATATCCGGTTATTACAACTGGAAGACATATTGACGAAAGACGAAAAAGCACACAAAGCAAAAACCGTATTAGGCGGCCTGCTGATTCAGGATCAGGACACTTTATTGTTACCGGAAGACGGTCTGAAAGTGGTAAGCAAACGGCAACCGACCGAACGGGAAATGGAAGATTTATTGTTTGCCTGGAAAGTTGTAAAGCATACTAAATCGAATGGTATTGCAATTGCAAAAGACAAATGTACGACAGGTGTCGGACCGGGACAAGTAAGCCGAATCTGGGCATTGGAAAATGCAATTCGCCAGGGAGGTGACCGCATTGCCGGTAGCGCCATGGCTTCGGATGCCTTCTTCCCTTTTGCCGATTGTGTTGAAGCTGCACACAAAGCGGGTATCACAGCCATTATCCAGCCCGGAGGTTCCGTTCGGGATCAGGAATCGATAGAAGCTGCCGATAAATACGGCATTGCAATGATATTTACAGGTATGAGACATTTCAAACATTAATAATATGGGATTATTTTCATTTTTATCACAAGATATAGCGGTCGACCTGGGTACGGCCAACACCATTATAATAAATAACGACAAGATGGTCGTTAACGAACCTTCTATCGTAGCCATCGACCGTCGCACGGAAAAAGTAATTGCTATCGGAGAAAAAGCCCGGCAAATGCAGGGAAAAACCCATGATAACATAAAAACAATACGCCCATTGAGGGACGGAGTTATCGCCGACTTCAACGCTGCGGAACAAATGATCCGCGGTATGATCAAGATGGCGAATATCAATAACAAATTCTTCTCACCTTCTTTGCGCATCGTTATTTGTATTCCTTCGGGAAGTACCGAAGTGGAGGTACGTGCCGTACGCGACTCTTCCGAACATGCAGGAGGCCGGGATGTATATATGATTTATGAACCGATGGCAGCGGCTTTGGGTATCGGTTTGGATGTTGAGGCTCCGGAAGGTAATATGATCGTAGATATAGGCGGTGGTACGACTGAAATTGCAGTCATTTCACTGGGAGGTATCGTGACCAACAAATCCATCCGTATTGCCGGTGACGATTTGACGGACGATATCCAGGAATATATGCGTCATCAGCACAATATTAAAATTGGAGAACGTACCGCCGAAGAAATCAAAATTCATGTAGGCTCGGCGTTGTCCGAACTGGATGAGCCCCCTGCCGATTTTATCGTACAAGGCCCGAACCAGATGACGTCACTGCCGGTAGAAGTGCCCGTTTCCTATCAGGAAATAGCTCATTGCCTGGAGAAATCCATCTCCAAAATTGAAATTGCCATTCTGGGGGCCCTGGAACAGACTCCTCCTGAGCTATATGCCGACATTGTGAACAAAGGCATTTACCTCGCCGGGGGCGGTGCTTTGTTGAGAGGACTGGACAAACGCTTGTCTGACAAGCTTAATATACCTTTCCACATTGCAGAAGACCCGCTTCGGGCTGTGGCCAGAGGAACAGGAATAGCCTTGAAAAATGTAGACAAGTTCTCATTCCTGATCCGATAAAACAGCAGAACAATCCATGAATCTGTAAATACCGAATGAAAATATCCGCAGGAATCATCTGCCGGATATTTTCGTTTAAGACAAATAGGAAATCGTGAAAAATATTATAAAACTTATATTAAAGTATCATTTTACTATATTTTTTATACTGTTGGAAATTGTGGCTTTCTCTATGATTGTACAACACAATCGCTATCAGAGAACCATTTTTTTCAGACAGAGCTCTTCCCTGTTTTGTCATATTTCTTCGTATATCTCCGATATCGGGGAATATTTTAATCTGAAAGCGATAAACGAAAAATTAGTTGCAGAGAATACCGGTTTAAAGAATACAATTGAAGAATTGAAATCCTCTCACCCGTTTGTGTCTATAGACACCAGTAAATCCGAAGGAGATTACCTGTATATGAACGCCAGGACGGTCAATGCCAACTTTAACAAAACCAAAAATTACATCACTCTGGATAAAGGCATTGTAAACGGTATACGCAAGGAAATGGCAGTAACTTCCCGGGACGGAGTTGTAGGCATTATCCAAAATATCAGTAATACCTATGCCGTTGTTCTTCCCCTGATCAATACAAATCTGAAAATATCCGCTAAAATAAAGAAAAACGGTTATTACGGTTCCTTACAATGGGACGGTAACGATTACCGGTATTCCTATCTTAACGATATCCCCTTTCATGTTGATGTTGCTCAGGGAGATACAATTGTAACTTCAGGCTTCTCCTCTATTTTTCCCGAGGGGGAATTAATCGGATTTGTAGAAACGGTTGATAGGGAAACCGCCAACTTTCTTACTATAAAAGTACAACTGGCAACTGATTTCGGTAAATTGTCGGATGTGTATATCGTCGATAACCGGAAGAAAGAAGAAAAAGAAACTCTGGAAAAAGTCAGTTATGACGAAAGATAAAGTGTAATCTAATGAACAGTACAAAATATCTTATTCATGTGGTTTGCCTGTTTATTATTCAGTTGGCTATTTTGGATAATATACAGTTGAATTCATATATCTACATCAACATTTATATTTTGGCCATTCTGATATTACCCTATACCATGAAGAAAACGTCAGTATTGCTACTGGCTTTTCTGTTCGGTTTTATCATAGATTTGGCTAATAATACAATGGGAATTCATACTGCAGCTACGACGTTTATAGCCTATCTTCGTCCTAAATTGTTGCAATTGACTTCAAACCGGGATCAGATCGACGACATACAGGGGGCACAAAAGGTACGGAAATTCGGATGGTTTTTCAGGTATACGACATTGTCCGTATTTATTTTCAACGTAGTACTGATGCTGGCAGAAGCTTTCAGTTTCGCTAATTTCTCCATCACCTTGCTACGTATCGTGTGCAGTACTGTTGTATCCGGTTTCTTTATCATGCTGTATTATTTTATTGCTTTGAAGAAAAAACAGGAGTAACGAACGATTTGAATTGGTGGTTATTCAAACATTATAACTCCGCAGGGAACCCATGAACAAATTCTCACATAGAAAGGCTGTTATTTCCGGATTGATTGTTTTCGTATTCGGGATATATATTATTCAGTTATTCAAATTACAGGTAATTGATGAATCCTATAAGCTTTCAGCCATCAACAATTCACAACGGGTGGAAACCCAATATCCGGCCAGAGGATTGATTTATGACCGGAACCATAAATTATTGGTATACAATCAGGCTGCTTATGACTTGATGGTCATTCCCCGTCAGGTAAAAAATTTCGATACGCTGGAACTGATCTCCATACTGGGAATACCGAAAGAAGTTTTGGTAAAAAACATGGAAAAATGTAAACGGTATTCCCGTTATAAAGCATCCATCTTAATTTCCCAGATCACGGATAACAAATACGCCAAACTTCAGGAAAAACTGTATAAATATCCCGGTTTTTTTATCCAGACCAGAACCCTGCGCAAATACAACGTAGCTCATTCTGCAGATGTATTCGGCTATATCGGAGAAGTCAGTCAGAGCCAAATTGAAAAAGACAGCAGTTATACTTCCGGCGACTATATCGGAGTAAACGGCTTGGAGAAAAGTTACGAAAAGATTTTGCGGGGAACCAAAGGAAAACGAATCTTATTGGTGGATAATTATAACCGCATCAAAGGTTCCTACAAAAACGGAGAATACGATATTCCGGCAGTTGTCGGCGGCGACCTGACGACGACACTGGATATCGACTTACAGGAATATGCTTACCGGCTGATGCAAAATAAGAAAGGCGGGATCATTGCCATAGAACCTTCAACCGGAGAAATCTTACTGAAAGTATCCAGCCCCGGTTACGACCCGCAATTTCTGGTCGGTCTGGAGCGAAGTGAAAACTACCGGAAATTACAACAGGACCCGAATCTGCCATTATTCGACCGTACCGTTACGGCGACCTATCCTCCGGGTTCTATTTTCAAAACGATTCAAGGCTTGATCGGATTGCAGGAAGGTGTAATCACTCCGGCCACCCAATACGAATGTCACAGAGGTAATTCTTTCAACGGGCAGTTTATGAAATGTCACGGACATGCTTCTCCCCTGGATTTGAAAGGAGGAATTCAAAATTCATGTAATCCTTATTTCGTAAATGTATTCCGCCGGATATTGGAGAATAACAAATATGCGAATGTACGGGAAGCGTATGGAAAATGGCGGGATTATGTCCTGGAATTCGGATTGGGACAACGGATTTGTCCGGATTTTATGAACGAATCTTCCGGTTCGATACCGACACAGGCATATTACGACAAAGTGTTCCGCACGCACAACTGGTATTACACTTACATCATGTCCCTTTCCATCGGCCAGGGAGAACTGTTGATCACTCCGCTTCAGATGGCGAATATCGTTACATGTATTGCCAACAGAGGATCTTATCTGACCCCGCATATTGTGCGTCCGGCTGACCCCGAACACCGGGCCAGAATCGTGCGCCACGACTTAAACATCAGAAAGGAATATTTCGATGTCATTGCCGATGCCATGGAAGAGGCTGTCAAAGGCGGAACCGCCCGTGTTGCAGCTTGTGATTCCGTTACCGTATGCGGAAAAACCGGAACAATTCAGAATCCTCACGGACTGGATCACTCGGCATTCTTCGCTTTTGCCCCGAAAGTAAATCCTAAAATCGCCATTTTGGTGTATGTAGAAAACGGAGAATGGGGATCGACATACGGAGCTCCGATTGCAGGATTGCTGATTGAAAAATATTTGACGGGAAAAATCTCTTCCCGGAAAATGGCTTTGGAAAAGAAAATGCTGGAAGCGGATCTGATCCACACCCCGGTCAAAAAAACAACAGATAAACGAGAAGAAGCGGAAGACTAATTTTTATACCGTATGAACAGACAGAATGAACTGATAAAAAACATCGACTGGCTCTCCATATTTTTATATGTCGTGTTGGTTTTTATGGGATGGTTGAATATCTATGCCGCAGTATACGATGATAATCACAGCAGCATACTGGATATATCCCAGAAATACGGTAAACAGTTGATCTGGATCAGTGCTTCATTTGTATTGGGGTTCTTTATTTTATTGACAGACAGTAAGTTTTTTACAGCCTTTTCTTTTGTATTGTACGGGTTGATGATCGGTCTTTTGGTATCCGTATTACTCTTTGGACACGAAGTTAACGGTGCCCGTTCCTGGTTTCAAATCGGCGATATACGGATACAACCGGCCGAATTCGGAAAATTTGCCACGGCATTGGCCGTCGCGAACGTAATGAGTCGGCATGGCTTTAAAATGATGCGATTCAGTAGTTTGCTGCAAATCGGACTTCTTCTGTTTATCCCGGCAGCATTGATTATTTTGCAGAACGATACGGGCTCGGCTTTGGTATACAGTGCATTTTTATTAGTCATGTACCGGGAAGGATTACACGGATCGATTCTGCTCCTGTTCTTTATCACCATAGTTCTGTTTATTTTTACATTGTTATATACTCCCCTGACGGTATTGATCATCATCATAGCCTCCACAATGATCGCATTCTTTTATTACCGGCAAAACAAGGGCGAACTGTACCGGGTATTTATCTTTCTGACCGGGTGTTTCCTGTTTTTGATGTTTATCCGCTGGCTGTTTGATCTGCCGTTTTCGGAAGAACGTTTGCTGCTCTACTCCTATCTGGTGACAAATATTGTAGCTATCTATTTCATATACAAAAGGAAAATGAAGCACATACTGTTCATTGTATTGGCTTCCTGGCTATGTATCGGAGCCACCATTATGGTCGACTATGCATTCGATAAGCTTCAACCCCACCAAAAGGACCGTATCAACAATCTGCTCGGTATTGAAACGGATTTGACCGGAGCCGGCTACAATGTAAACCAATCCAAAATAGCCATCGGTTCGGGTGGCTTTTTCGGCAAAGGCTATCTGCAGGGTACCCAGACAAAGTACAATTTCGTGCCGGAACAAAGTACCGATTTCATTTTCTGCACCGTCGGCGAAGAATGGGGCTTTATCGGAAGCACCGTTGTTATACTGTTATTCCTGGCTTTTATATTACGGATTATCAACCTGGCCGAGCGTCAACGCTCCGATTTTTCCCGGGTCTACGGATATGCTGTTGCGTGTATTCTCTTTTTTCATGTGGCCGTTAACATCGGTATGACAATCGGTATTGCTCCGGTTATCGGGATTCCCTTGCCCTTCTTCAGTTATGGAGGTTCTTCTTTATGGGCATTTACAATACTGATTTTTATATTTTTACGTTTGGATGCAAATCGGTTGCAGGTATTCAGTTAATCCCTGTAGCCGGGTAAAAACGAATAAAACTTAAAAGCGTTTACACAAACGTTTTAAATGTGCTACTTTTTTTCTACTTTAGTGCCTTCAGGCAAAAAAATAGAAAAATTTATGAAAACACTGATTACGAATATAAAACAATTAGTACAGGTAGAAAAAGAACCCCGGACTTGGGTTGCCGGCAAGGATATGGCACACCTGGAATGTATCGAAAACGCATATTTGCTGGTTGAAGACCAGAAAATCGCTGCTTTCGGAAAAATGGAGACTTTGAATAAAGAAGCCATTGAAAAAGGGACTGATTTCTTAAAAGAAGTCGATGCGACGGGACGATTGGTTTTACCATCCTTCTGTGATTCGCACACCCATCTGGTATATGCAGGCAGCCGGGAAATCGAGTATATCGATAAAATCAGGGGATTATCTTATGAAGAAATAGCCAGGCGAGGCGGTGGCATACTGAATTCGGCCGAGCGGATGCGTAAAGCTTCCGAAGAGGAATTATTCGATTCGGCCCTGGCCCGGATCGAAGAGATTGCTGCATTCGGAACCGGTGCTGTAGAGATTAAAAGCGGATACGGTCTGGAAACCGAAAGTGAATTGAAAATGCTTCGTGTCATCCGGCGTTTGAAAGAAGCAACTCCGCTCCTGATCAAATCCACTTTTTTGGGTGCACATGCCGTGCCTGCTGAATACCGCAATGACCAAACCGGATACGTAAACACAATTATCAACGAGATGATTCCGGCTATCGCTGCAGAGGAATTGGCGGATTATATCGACGTATTCTGTGACAAGGGATTTTTTACCGTGGAAGATACAGACCGTATGTTAAATGCAGGTATGAAATACGGAATGCGTGCGAAGATACATGCCAACGAACTGGATTATTCGGGGGGGGTACAAGTCGGAGTAAAATACAATGCCGTTTCTGTAGATCATCTGGAATACATCGGTCCCGAAGAAATCGAATGCCTGTTGGAAAGTGAAACTATGCCGACAGTATTGCCGGGAGCAGCCTTTTTCCTGAATATGCCGTACTCGCCGGTCCGGAAAATGATTGAGGCCGGACTACCGGTTGCTTTGGCCTCCGATTACAATCCAGGGTCCTCTCCTTCCGGAAACATGAAATTTATCATGTCTTTGGGATGTATCAATTACAAGATGCTCCCCGAAGAAGTCATCCATGCTACGACTATCAATTCCGCTTACGCAATGGGTGTCGAGGAAGAAGCCGGGAGTATTGCCGTCGGTAAACAGGCCAATTTTTACATCACCAAGCCGATCCCCGGTATCGAATATCTTCCTTACGCATACACCAGCAATTTGATCGATACCGTATTCTTAAAAGGAGAAGAATTTTAAAACATCAAAATTGAAAATATAAAACTGATATGAAAAAGCAACTAATCGAATGTGTTCCGAATTTCAGCGAAGGAAATGACATGAACATCATCAATCAAATCACCGATGCCATGAAAACCGTAGAGGGAATCAGTGTTATCGATGTTGATCCGGGTAAAGCCACAAACCGTACAGTCGTTACGATGGTCGGAGAACCGGAACCGGTCTGTGAAGCAGCTTTCCGGGCTGTAAAAAAAGCAGCGGAATTGATTGATATGACAAAGCATAAAGGGGCGCATCCCCGATTCGGAGCTACCGATGTGTGTCCTCTGGTACCCGTTTCCAATATTACAATGGAAGAAACGGTGGAATATGCCCGTAAATTAGCAAAACGTATCGGAGATGAACTCAATATACCGGTATACTGTTACGAATCGGCCGCCTATACCCCTGAAAGGAAAAATTTAGCGACCTGTCGTGCCGGCGAATACGAAGCTTTGGGCGAACGCTTACCGAGTGAAAAATGGCATCCGGATTTCGGCCCCCGGGAATTGAATGCCTGGACGGCTAAAACAGGTGCTACAGCCGTAGGTGCCCGTAATTTTTTAGTGGCTTACAACGTAAACTTAAATACCACTTCTACCCGCCGGGCAAATGCCATTGCATTTGATGTCCGCGAACGTGGCCGGGTAAAACGGGAAGGTAATCCTGTTACCGGTAAAAAAGTGCTGGATGAAAACGGTAAACAAGTCATGATCCCGGGTACTTTAAAATCCGTCAAAGCCATCGGCTGGTTTATCGAAGAATACGGTATAGCACAAATTTCTATGAATCTGACAGACATTTCGGTAACATCGGTACATGAAGCTTTTGATGAAGTATGCCGTAAAGCCGCTGACCGGGGAATCAGAGTGACCGGTTCGGAATTGGTAGGCGTTATTCCGTTACAGGCTATGCTGGATGCCGGCCGTTATTTTTTACGCAAACAACAACGCTCTACCGGAGTTTCGGATAAAGAACTGATAAAAATTGCCGTAAAATCTCTGGGATTGGATGAACTCTATCCCTTCGATCCGCATAAAAAAATCATTGAATATATTTTGGAAGACGAAGCCGGAAAAGGTAAAAAGAAACTGATCGATATGAATCTGACTGATTTTGCCGATGAAACGGCTTCCGAATCCCCGGCTCCGGGAGGTGGTTCGATTTCCGCCTACATGGGGGCTTTGGGAGCAGCTCTGGGAGCCATGGTTGCTAACCTCTCTTCTCACAAACGGGGTTGGGACGATCGTTGGGAAGAATTCAGCAACTGGGCCGAAAAAGGCAAATCTTACCAAACGGAACTGATTAAATTAGTCGATGAAGATACCAATGCATTCAATAAAATCATGGATGCTTTCAGTCTTCCCAAGAAGACCGACGAAGAAAAAGCTGCCCGTCAGCAAGCCGTACAGGAGGCAACCCGTTATGCGACAGAAGTGCCGTTTAAAACCATGAACCTGTGTTATGAATGCATGTCGGTGGCAAAAGCTATGGCTGAAATCGGTAATCCGAACTCCGTAACGGATGCGGGAGTCGGTGCACTGGCAGCCCGTGCCGGCGTTATGGGAGCCTTCTTAAATGTAAAAATCAATGCTGCCGGTCTGGAAGACAAGGCATTCGCCGAAAAAATCATTCAGGAAGGAGAAACGATTGCCGCCAAAGCCAATCAACTGGAAGCCGAAATCCTGCAAATCGTAAATTCAAAAATCTGATAATTCCAAAAATATCAAAGAAAAACGATTCTATAGGACTATTTTTAAATACATAAAACGAGATTCAAAAATGAGTCTCGTTTTTTAAATGATAGATAGTCACACTTACTTTGAAATAATACTTTTAAAAAGTGACTGTTTGGACCTAAGCAACAAAACTTTTCCTTGTGTGTTACTTGAATTCCAGCTTTTAATTTTGTTATAGTTATTTATATATAAAAATAGATACAGATCCGAACCTTGTGGTTCTTGATAAGCCACAGTCCCATTTAGTTGGGTTTTATTTTTGTCAGATAGTTCAACGATTACATCTATATTTTGTTGAAAATCGACAATTTTTGCTATTGGAACTCTAGTTTTAAACAAAAGTTTTTCTGGATTAATAGGAAATATTGCCAAAAATGGTTTATTTTTCTCAACTTTCCCATTATTCTTTACATACGGTTCGATATACCCTGTAAATGGAGCAATTACGAAATACACTGAATCTGAATTTGTTTGAGATACAATTGCACAAATGGTATCTCCTTCAAATGTACAAGTCGATACTTTTTTAAATGTCACATATGAATTCGTGGGAGCTATAAATTTTTTTACTTTTGGAATAAAGTCTATTATTAATGGATATTTATCATAAACAGGAATTTCAATTATATTAACTATAACAATCATAACAACAAAAGATATTGCAATAATCATTGATCCATATCTAAGAAACCTTGACGGAATTTTTCCCAATAGCATGCGAACCTTCTCACTTCTTAGTTCAATATTATTTTCCATAGACGTCAATTCCCTAATTCAAGTTGATTTTTAACAAGATAATAATAATTCCCTTTTTGCGATATCAGATCATTATGAGTTCCTCGCTCAACGATACGTCCATTGTCTAAAACTATAATTTGATCTGCATTTTTTACCGTACTTAGACGATGGGCTACAACTATAACAGTTCTACCTTTGTTATACTCAATAAGATTTGTTACAATATCTTTTTCATTATTAGCATCAAGGGAATTAGTCGCTTCGTCTAAAAATAAATAATCAGACTCTTTATATACAGCTCTTGCAATAAGAATCCTCTGTTTCTGTCCTTGACTTAATCCCTGGCCTTCATCTCCTACCATCGTATTATATTTTAACGGTAGTTTATTTACAAAGTCATCTACATTAGCAATTTTCACTGCATACGATAATTTTTTTATATCAGGCGCATTTTCTGAAACTGCAATATTTCCAGCAATCGTGTCTGAAAAAATGTAGCCATTCTGCATTACAACTCCACACCGATCCCTCCACCATCGTAGATTTATGTTATTTATATCAATACCTCCAATTAGTATTTTACCTTTCGTCGGTTCGTAATAGCCTAACAACAATTTTATCAGCGTAGTCTTTCCACTTCCACTTGCACCAACGATTGCAGTTGTTTTACCTGCCGATATTTTCAAACTAATATTATCCAATACCATTTTATCCCTTATCCCTGGATATTTAAAGTACATATTCTCTAAAATAATATCTCTACCAGACTCAGGAAAAGAGCATACACATCTTTTAGATGTATTTTCATCACTATTGGAATGAATATCATTAATTCTCTCAAGGCTAATACTTATATCCTGCCACTTATATATAAACTGCATTAATTCAGATACAGGCGAATTGAGCTGCCCGACAATATATTGCAATGACAACATCATTCCTAAAGTTATCTCCCCCTGAATGACACTTGTTGCGGCAAAAATAGTTACAAGCATATTTTTCAATTCATTGATAAAAGTACTTCCAATTTCCTGTGCCTGTTGAAGGGACATAATCTCGATATTAACATCGAACAAATCTGATTGGGTATCTTCCCATTCCCAGCGTTTACGTTGTTCTGAATTATGAAGTTTAATATCTTGCATACCAGAAATAAGCTGATATGTTTTATTTTGATTAATTGATAATTGTTCAAATAATTTGTAATCTAAAATACGTCTTTTCTTTAAAAATCGACTTATCCATAATGCATACAATATACTCCCAACAATAAATATTATAAATATCTTATAACTATATATCAATATAATCAGCCCAAATATGATAAAGCTAACAAAAGCAAACAGTAAATTAAGAGTTTGTGCGGTGATGAATCGTTCAACTCTTTTATGATCCTCAATTCTTTGCAAAATATCTCCTAAATGTTTGGAATCAAAAAAAAACATAGGTAAACGCATGAGTTTGATAAAGAAATCTGAAATCAGCGAAATATTAATCCTAGTGCTAATATGAAGTAATATCCATCTTCTTATTAAATCAATTGTAGCATTACCTAATATTAACATAAACTGTCCTAACATTATTAACCAAATAATGTTAATATCATTTTGACCAATACCAGTATCAACAAGTGTTTGAGTCAAAAATGGTAATAGAAACAACATGCCGCTACCAACAATAAGCCCTATCCCTAACTGAAGAAAATATGATTTATATTTGGATAGATATGTCCCCAGAAAAGAAAGATTTTTACCATAGATATTTTGTTTTTTCGGAGACTTACCGGAAGGCGTAAACTTAACTGTAGGTTCAAGCAAAATCCCAGAGCCTTTATCATACCCCATAGAATGAGTACTTAACCAATTATTTAAGAATTGAGCTTCATTATATTCTATAAGACCTCTTCCAGGATCTGCAATATAAAATATGTACTTATTATTCTTCTGAGTTATTTTATACAAAACAACAAAATGATTTTGTCGCCAATGAAGAATGCAAGGAAGGATTGCTTTAATGCATAAATCGTCATATGTAATTTTCCCAGCAACAACCTTAAAATCAAGATCTTCTAGAGCATTGCAGATTCCTTTGAAAGTAACACCTTCCTTACCTATTTCACATTTTTTCTGTATGATTTCAAAACTAACTATTTTTCCGTAGTATTCAGTTATCATCTTCACACATGCTGCTCCACAATCACTACTGTCAAACTGTCTAAATATTGGAAATTTTTTCTTCATCCATATATTTTTATTGTTATTCGATGTAAACGTTATTGCCAAATAAACGACTAAATTTAGTTGGTAATTATAAACCTATATACAAAGAGTATTAATAAGAAATGATATGTTGTTATCTGAACAAGCAATTAAAAAAGTCCGGCATCTCTATCCCTATTATTTAATCTCCTTTCGCTCTCATTATATTTTTTACCTACACCGAAATTGTATATTATTCCCAGCGTAAACATTGATTTATTGTCTATAATATTATTTACAAAGTTGTATTTTACTAAACTTTCGTTCAATGTCCGACTTTTATAGTCAGCATCTACTAAAAACCAAAGAACAACGGCTGTAACACTGAAATTTTTGTAAGTGTATCGAGCCATTAAGGTTGAATTTTTTTCTCCAAGATTCAGATATGGCCCTGAGAGTTGCCAATCTCTTACATTGGCACTATATGAAAATGTAAACTCTTTGATTTTTGAAGCGACCTCATAATTAAGACTAAATTGATTCTTCGTATATTCGCCAACAATATTACTGTTTATACGAGTTCTGGAAAAAGTACCACCAACCGTTATTGTAAAAATCTTATTTTTAAAAGGATCAAAATATAACGATGTCAATGCGCCGTAGTCCAACGCATAGTTTGCATTTTCATATTTCAGCCTAATAAGGCCGTCTTCTTCAATAAAAAAAGAATTGGTAGGATCTTTTTTGTGCTGCATCACACCACCGATTCTCATAGAAAGCCATGGATTGTTATAATCGTATACCAGCAATATCCGATTCATATTTGTATTCTTTAGAAACGGATTTCCCTCTTTAACAATTCCCTCTGATATATATATTTTATTACTACTTAACTCAGTAAGACTTGGCATTGTTGTAGAATTCTTATAGCTAAACCGAATTATATTATTGGGGGTTATGTTATATCCAATAAGCATTTGAGGCTCAAACATCCATGCATTTTGCCGGGCTTCATCACTGCTATTATCATAATATCCGAGGCCGATATTAAAACGATAACTAAAATTCATCCACTTTCCACGAATTTCGGCATATGTATTATTTGAGTTTTGGTTTGTGAAAAAATCACCATTTCCAAAACTATTATCTATACTATATGTAAGTCTACCTACAGAAAATTTATTGCCTATACTCAAACGCATCATTTTATTGATAGGCATTGTATAATCAATATGACCCATTAAAGACTTTTTGACATTGTTTGAAGTCATATTATCCAATAATTCCAACTCTTCATTACTTGCTTTATATTCCCTCCGACTGTACCGTTTATCCGCGTTAATATATGTACCTGTTAAATTTACCATTAGTTCCTTACCTTTAGATAAATTGATTACAGAATACACATCAAGTGAAGGTGTAAATTGCTTTGTTCTGTCCCATATAACTCCAGTTCGATCATATTCATTTTGGCCAATATACTGATCTATCTGAAGTGCACCATCTCTATGCGAGTGTTGAAAATTGGGCTCAAATTTAATCTGTAGCTGATACTTATCTTCAACATTGCGCGAATATATAATAGAAATGTAATTGTCATCATATCCAAATTTTCTTTTCTCAAACTCTCTCCTAAAATGATATTTATCATTTAATTGATATTCATAATTGTTTGAACTTTCAATATGAGAATAATTCCGATAATATGTAGAAGCATTGAACTTCAATTGATTTTTATTTTTCCAATTATAATTAATAAACATCCCCCCATTTATAAAACCAGTAGTGAAAGCACTCGTCAGATTAACTCCACCATACAATCCATCATTTGCATGTTTTGTAATAATGTTAACAACGACCGGGTAGTTTGCATATTTTGCAGGAGGAAAGTCATAATATTCTACTGATTTTACATTTTGTGCATTGATGGCATATAATTCTTGTTCTGTTGCATTTGCACCGTTTATCAATACTTTGACTTTTTCTCCATTAACTGTCGTAATTTTTTGATTTGCATAATCCAAACTTAGTTTCGATAACCCGGCAAGCAAATCCATACTGTTAACACTATTTTTAAGTTGTGAAGACGTGATATTATAAACAGTTTTATCAATTGATTGTTGGGTTGGACGCTTTCCAACAACAGTAACTTCCTCCATCTGCTCTGATTTTAATTCTAAAACAAAATTTTTAACAAACTCATTTCCTGCAGATGGGTATACAACCTTTATTTCTGAAATTAGTTTCCAAAATCCAATCCGCGATATGACAATACGGTATTTTTTAGGTTGTAAACTATAAAACACAAAATCTCCATTCGTATCAGTTATCGAAGAAGCTATAATCGTAGTCGTATCCACAATATCAACTAACACAACCGATGCAAAATCAAGCGGTTCTGTTACTTTACCAGCTGAAGATATCACCTTTCCTCGAAATTTTACCTGAGAAAAAGCAGTTAGGTAAAATAAAGATAAGATTAAAAAAATCAATATTGTACGATATAGATTCATGATTGCATACAATTAAAACAAATTTGTCTGAAATAAATATTTAATTGAGTAATTTTTAAAAACATATTCAATCATATTTTTGAAAACCTGTGTTAAGAAAGATAAAAAATAAGTTCTAAAATTTATATTAACTCACTCTAAACTATTTCAGATTTCTTAAAATATAGAGTCGTTCTAACTGTCCATTAAAATCTTACGGACAGATTTTAATAGACAGTATTTAAACTCGACCCGACCAATTTGCACAATTAATCAAATTGATTTGCAACATATGGTTCAAAAGACAATATGCCAGATGCTTTTTGAGAATCTTTGAGTTCTATATTGATCACTCCGGAAAAAATAGGAGAAATACTATTATCAAACAAAATAAAATCAATATTTTCAATGGCTATTGCCGGTATTTTTGCGAGTTTAGGTAAATTTTTTACAGGTAGTGATACCCCATTTACAAATATTCTGATACTTCCACCTTCTGAAGTTGTAATGTTAAATGTTTCTTTGTCCAAGTCTACATCCGGAATAGATGCAATAGCCTCAGCTATTGTACCTGCCTCAGCTGAAAGAGCATCAGTACCATATTTTTTGACATTGAACTGAACCTCCTCATTCTTTTCTAATTTAAAGTGTAAAGTAAGATTACCTGAGTGACTTTTAGGTAATTTAGTAAAGGTTTTACTAAATTCTCGATAGCCCGGAGCTATAATCTTGACAAAATATTTTTTTGATACTACATCTTTGCCAATATCATAGGATCCAGTATGATCTGTAAAACCGACATACTCAATTTTATTGTGATCATCATAATCGCAATATAATACAGTTGCATATGGGACACCTATCAATTTGTCTCCACTTTCTGAAAAAATAACTCCATTTACCCAAAGCGTTTGAGCATTCACTACTGTTGTCATAGATGTAATCATTAAAATTAGGCTAAAAATAAGTTTCATAGTTAAATTTGTTTTAATTCCTCTTGCAGTAAATACTGATTGAAGTTGATTAGAATAATATCATTAATATCTTCAAGTTCACTAATAGAACAATGCATTTCATTTCCATCCATTACCTTCTGTGAACAAATACCAGGACACGCAGGAAGAAGTTTACATTTCTCGCACATAACAGGAATATTAGAACTCATTCGATACAATACTTTTTCCACATTCCAATTTATTGTACCACTTGGCAATAAATTCCCTTCCTTATTTGCATCCGTAAAATCTCTCGCAGTGCATTTAAATACACTCCCATCGTAGTTAATGACAGCTTGATTATAGTTATCTGCATAACAAACATGAGTCATTACTGATTTCAAAGGATTATAATCTACAACATGTTTTCGCTGATTTGCTTCTTCAATAAAATCATAAAGATTAGAATAATCAATCGTTGTATCATCAACCTGCCATATTTTATGAATTCCTATTGAACTTTTGGCCCTGTCAATAAAATTAATATCGTCTAAAAGCTCTTTAAGAGACTCAAGCGTATCATTTTCTATATTAATTCTCACTCTGAGAGAGTAGTTCTGTAAAGTTTGTGAAATCATTTGCAGATTTAACAATATTTTATCATAAGAACCTTTATGATTTTGTTTTGAAAACCGTATTTTATCATGACGCGACCTGCTCCCATCAAAGGTAATTTGAAAATGTACTGAATAATCATTGAGAAAATTTAACAACTTCTCAGTTATAAGTGTACCATTGGTTGTAAAAATAACCAATAGTTGTATGTTATTCAAATCACAGAACTGTTTACATCTAGACAATAATGATGTACAAATCTTCGGATTGAGAAGAGGCTCTCCTCCAAAAAAACTAAGACTCAGAACTTTATAACCAGTTGCATTATAATGCTGAACTACATGTTCGAAAATCAAGTCGGATGTATGGATCGTCATTTTTGATTCTTGAACATGATTTTCATAACAATACCAGCATCTAAGATTACAATTCATTGTTGTGTTTATTGTCAAATCATATCTATGAAGGCTAAACCTTCGTTTTAATCTAATTAATTTGATAATATTTATTTCATCCACATCCTCATCTACAATTGCGCCGATATTCTTAAGTTTTGTATAATAATTATTATACATCTTTTCAAATTGTGATAAATCTTTATTTGATTTAACAAGTTCAGTGTAAATTCTATTGCTAATAATAGAATACGAACCTCTGAAAGAATTGTATAATAACACTTTTTCTTTATCAATAGGTACGTAGTGATTATAGTAACTTAATTTTTCCATCATTGCTAAAAAATCTATAATTCCTGGACTGTAAACCGAAATGAATTGATAAAAACCACTCTATACTTTTTGACAAAAGTATAGAGTGAGAAAATTAAGACTTACTTACATGCACACCCCGCTACATTATTGTTGTTAATTGTGCAACTAGGATTAACCTCAATATCCAGGTCTTTCAGAATATCTTCAAGCCATCCTGTATTACCTCCTGACAATACAACCATTTCATCTTGGTTAAATTTTTCAACGATGTCCGAATTCAGACGTAGCATTACTTTTTTTTTCATAACAAGTGGTTTTAAATTAGGTTCTAATTTTAATTTTCAAGCTGCATAAGGAGCCAGAACCCATTAACTCTTTTTGCAACCTTTAGACTCAGCTGTAATATATATCGCCCCAGTAAAACACACCAGAAAGAAAACATTTACAAATACAACCATCTCCAATAAAACTATTTATCAAATTTGTGATATTGCCTTGTTTTATTTACCGAGATATTGTTTATTAAAGAAATCCCCTCGAACAAATTCTTTTTTCCATCAATAAATAGTGAAAATATCACGCTCTAAGCTTGGAAGTGAATAGATGTATGAGCCTCTATCGACGATTATTATAATTTTTTTAAATATAAAATGAAAATATATCATTTGTCTCATTTTGTATTTCCCGATTTTACAAAAATAAGCTTTGAAAATCAGTAATTTAAAAAATAATATTTCCCATACCTGTAAAATATTATCCCGAATTCCGGTTTTATCCGCAAGAATAAAAAAAATCGTTTTGGATCTTATTCAAAATTTACTTCAATGAGTTCGTTTATGCTGGACTCTATCAAATGCTATTACTTTCAGTGATTGCTCTAACTTTGATT
Organism: Culturomica massiliensis; assembly: GCF_900091655.1. NCBI lineage: Bacteria > Pseudomonadati > Bacteroidota > Bacteroidia > Bacteroidales > Odoribacteraceae > Culturomica > Culturomica massiliensis. Next base: position 857,524 of record NZ_LT594621.1, on the reverse strand, counting down.
TCTTATTCAAATTATTAATCGCATTTATATTGTGATTAAGCATATCTTGTGTTATGTTCTTGTCTAAACTTTCTATCAGATAATATTAAATTATTACATCAGAATAATGGTTTATCCAAAAAAGGATTAAATTTGCCAATTGATTACCCATATGGACTCTGAACCTGTATGTTTGAAATCAATTAATAAATCAATATTTATTGTTTTCTTTTATATTTGTATCCGTATGGATAAACGCGACTTTCTATATTTTATTTTCGTACCACTATTGGTATTGACATTTTTTTCTCACCGGCAGCCGGAACAAACGGAGCGGACAATAATCTCTACAACCGTACAGGCAGAACTGGAAATTTTTGCCGAATACCACTGGCAGGATGATGACGACTATATATACGCACCGTCGTCCCGTAACAGAAAAGCCAATATACCGGTGCTTTCAGCCAGACTATATACTTCGGTAAGCTGCCCCTTTGGCTCGGATATTTCGAAGTCGCTAACAACTCCCTGTAAAAACAAACAGGTCTCCCTTTCCGTTTTATGTGTTTACCGGATTTGACCATATATTACGTCAAAGAACCGCCGGATAGCATTTTACACTTCAAGGATACGATAATTCTGTTTCTACATGTCCTGACTGAAACGATAGCAGAAAAAGTTCGTATCAAAAATGCCCGATATTTATTTAAACACAGGTAAAATCATTAATTTTGAACAAAACATACCGATTGACTATGGAAACCAGACATTATTCAGGTTTAAACAATATAGAAGTTGAAGAAAGCCGGAAAAAATACGGAGAAAACAGACTGACACCGCCGCCCCGGACTCCCCTCTGGAAATTATTTCTGGAAAAATTCAAAGACCCGATTATACAGATATTGCTGGTTGCTGCTACTTTATCTTTGATAATTTCCATTATACACAGCGAATATGCGGAGACTATCGGCATTTTTGTGGCTATTTTTCTGGCTACAGGAGTCGGGTTCTGGTTTGAAATGGATGCCAACAAAAAGTTCGAACTACTGAACCAGGTCAACGACGACATATTGATCAAGGTGCTTCGCAACGGCAACATTCACGAAGTAGCTAAAAAGGACATCGTGGTCGGCGATATTGTTGTCCTCGAAACAGGTGAAGAAATTCCGGCCGACGGTGAATTGCTGGAGGCTATCTCCTTACAGGTAAACGAATCGACTCTGACCGGAGAGCCGGTGATCGATAAAACCACCGATCCCGCTGAATTTGATAAAGAAGCGACCTATCCTTCAAACAAAATTTTAAGAGGTACCACCATTGTAAACGGACACTGTATCTACCGGATTGAAAAAGTCGGAGATGCGACTGAATTCGGAAAAGTAGCTGAAAAATCGACAGAAATCAACAACGATAAAACTCCGCTCAGCAAGCAATTGGAAAAGCTGGCCAAATTCATCAGTATTGTCGGCTTTATTGTTGCAGGTGCTACATTTATCGGTTTACTTACTAAAGATATCTTTACAGGCGCATTTACAGCGGATAATATCTTTACACTGGATACAGCCGGACGCATCCTGCAATATTTTATGATCGCTGTCACCCTTATCGTTGTTGCCGTGCCCGAAGGTCTGCCTATGAGCGTTACATTAAGTCTTGCATTAAGTATGCGTAAAATGCTGAAAACAAACAATCTGGTCCGAAAGATGCACGCTTGTGAGACAATGGGAGCGACAACGGTCATTTGTACCGATAAAACCGGTACACTTACCCAAAATCAAATGCAGGTGTATCAAACGAATTTTTATGCCTTATCCGGACAGCAACTCGGTGAAGATGAAGCCAGCACATTAATTCGTGAAGGTATTTCTGTCAACTCTACGGCTTACCTGGAGTATAACGATTCGGAAAAAATCAAAACCCTGGGAAATCCGACAGAAGCAGCCCTACTCCTTTGGCTGCATTCACAAGGAGTCAACTATATGGATTACCGGGAAAATACCAAAGTACTGGAACAACTTACGTTCTCCACCGAACGTAAATACATGGCCACCATTGTCCGTTCTTCGCCGGAGGATAAACCGATCCTGTACATGAAGGGAGCGCCGGAAATCGTTCTCGGCAAATGCAACCGGGTATTGACAGCTGAAGGCCTGGCTGAAATTACGGCTTATCAGGCCACCGTTGAAAAACAATTGCTGGATTATCAAAACCAGGCGATGCGTACCCTGGGATTCGCATATAAAATATTGGAGGATGAAAATTACGATGAAATCGAATCGATCGCTTCAAAAGACCTGACGTTCTTAGGTATTGCAGCGATTTCCGATCCGGTGCGTCCGGATGTTCCGGAGGCCGTACAAAAATGTCTGAATGCCGGGATCAGTGTAAAAATCGTTACCGGTGATACGCCGGCAACAGCGCGGGAGATCGGCCGGCAAATCGGCATCTGGAAAGAAACGGATACAGACGAACAAATCATTACGGGCATTGACTTTGAAAAACTACCGGATGAAGTGGCTGTTCAGAGAGTATTGAAACTTAAAATCATGTGTCGTGCCCGGCCGACGGACAAACAGCGACTGGTAGAATTACTCAAACAAACCGGTGCTGTGGTTGCCGTTACAGGAGACGGTACCAACGATGCTCCGGCATTGAATCACGCAGACGTCGGTTTGTCAATGGGTACCGGTACATCCGTGGCCAAGGAAGCCAGCGATATTACCTTACTCGATGATTCGTTCAACAGCATCGCAACGGCTGTTATGTGGGGACGCTCCTTATATCACAACATCCAGCGTTTTATACTGTTCCAGTTAACCATCAATTTATCGGCTTTATTGATTGTACTGATCGGTTCCATGATCGGTCACGAATTACCTTTGACCGTTACGCAAATGCTTTGGGTAAACATGATTATCGATACTTTTGCTGCCGCTGCATTGGCTTCGCTCCCTCCCAATCCGAAAGTGATGGATGAAAAACCGCGGAAACCTTCGGACTTTATCATCAGTCCCAAAATGCGGAACTACATTCTGGGGATCGGTTTCAGCTTTACGATATTGTTATTGGGAATGATGTACTATCTTGCCGACACCTTTGTCGATGCACAGGGCAAGGCTCTTGTCGGGTCGTCCCTATTTTTTACGACCTTCGTCATGTTGCAGTTCTGGAATATGTTCAATGCCAAAGCCTTTCTTTCACACGGCTCGGCTTTTGCCAACCTGAAAAACTGTACGGGCTTTTTAATCGTAATGTTTATAATACCTATAGGACAATTTTTAATTGTACAATTCGGCGGAGAAGTGTTTCGTACGGTTCCTCTTTCCTTAAAAGACTGGGGAATTATAATCGGAGCAAGCTCTCTCGTTCTTTGGATAGGAGAAATTCTCAGATTATTCAAAAATAACAACAAATGAAATCGGAGTAATACTCCGATTTCTCCTAATTTCCCGATAATATGAGTTCCAGAAAAATCAGAACGGCTTTATACAATGTTTTGCCGGGAGAAAAAGCCCATTGTAAAATGGCTCCGCGCCCTAAATATATTGCAGGAATTGAAGGTATTCATTCAACACCTCCGGTTAACAGTGCTGTACTCATATTGATTGTCCCTTATGAAAACGAGCTGGCCATTCCTTTTATCAAGCGGGTAAACCGTGGCAAATACCACGGCGGGCAAATTGCATTTCCCGGGGGCAAAATGGAAAAAGAAGATACCAACGCCTTACAGACTGCTCTGCGGGAATGCCACGAAGAAATAGGTGTACCCGAAGAAAAAGTATCGATTCTCGGGGTATTGAGCGATATTTACATCCCGTTGAGTAATTTCAATATTACGCCTATTGTCGGCACTACCCTTAAATTACCGGATTTTACCTTATCCAGGGATGAAGTGGAATGTGTACTCCTGGTAAAATTATCCGATTTATTCAACGACAAAAATAAAACGACTCATTCCTTTGTCCGGCACGACCATGAAATCATAGCACCGGGATATACCATCGGTAAAAACTTTATCTGGGGAGCCACAGCGATGATTATAGCGGAATTGGAACAATTAATGAAAACCAATACATTTAATCATCTGGGACAATTGTAAGTACGCTTATTTTTTCCGGCAAACGAAATACACCGGATGATAAGTCAGCGGATACGTGTGTCTTTCATTTGCAAATCGATCGTATGCCTTACAAAATTGCTGTATCTTACTCTTTGTCCAGGAATAAGGAGTGGCTGTTGCATTGGCTCCCGTCCGCTTTACATGTAATAATACTTCCAGCGGATCCTGAAAATACAGGATGTGTTGCCTTTCCTCCGCATACAATAACTCGAAATCAGCAGACAACCACTTTTCCCATTCATCGGAAGCATGGTATACTAATCCTTGTCCTGTTAATGTACGCAATTCAGTGAGGTTTTCGTCTCCAAAAGTGCTGAATATCAAAAAACCTCCCTCCCGGATTTGTCCGGCTAATTTTTTCAACGTCATTGCCGGCGCATTAAACCATTGAAATGTTGAAGCCGAAACAACCAGATCGTAAATCCGTTCGAGTGTGATCGTTTCAATATCCCCGATTAAACAGGCAGAAGCCGGCAGGTGTAATACACTTGCAGTTTTACTACACATATCATCAACCAAGTCATTTACATCCAAATGAGTATATGAAAACCGGTTCTGTAGTTTACGGGTCAGTAAGCCGGTTCCGCAACCGACTTCCAAAATGTTGCCGGCTTGTAGTTGCTGGGTATATTTATCAAGCAGACTGAACAAATGATTCACAATCATTTTCTGTACCGTAGCATTTTCGTCGTAGGTATCTATGCTTCGTTTAAAACGACGTTTTATGGTTGCTTTATCAATCATCATGTCAAAAATTTATAATATCCTCCCAACTTTGAAAATTATAGAACGGGTAGTGTCCTCCCCTCAACTTCTTTATTTCAGCTTTTCCGCTTGCCCAGTTCATCTGTTGCATAACCGGAAAAATCACATCCTTTTCAGAAACGAATATTTTATCCCATTTCAGGTTATTTTTATACACGGCACTTTGTGTACGTATCAGGCGGAGCTCTTCCACCTGTTCCGGCAAGTCGCGGCAAGGCCGGTTTGAAACGAATCGTTCCGCGTCTTCTGTTCCGTCCAGCATACGGCAAAAAAATTTATCCCTTCCCTGTATATTCATGCCTCTTTCCGTCAATGCATAGATCCGGCACGGAATACCCAGATTATCATCCACGGGGTATTCCGTACCGTTTATTGCAATATTGCATCGGGGCGAAATATTCAATTTTCCGACCGTATTGGCTGCAGCCCATACCCCCATCGACCAGGCGACCAAATATATTTCCCGATAATCTGAAAAATCCGGTAAAAACGGTAGTTCCAGCGATCTGTAATCCGAACAAATCAATAAATCACAATCTGTCCGAAGCTGGGAAACGGCCTTGTTATCCATCCCCCAACCGTTATAGAAAACGACTACCCGCCCCCCTGTATGTTGTTTAGCCCACTCTATTCGCATGTTCTTACGACAAAATATTCACTCTTATTCCAGGCAATCTATAAATTCAAACAGACAACCGTAATCTTCATCGGGAATCGCTGCATTCAATGAAAAACGAATACGGGATTCATTTTTAGGTACAGTCGGATACCTTACCGGAAGGGCAAAAAATCCGTTGTCCCGAAGTAAATCGGCCATCTCGATACTATTTTCATTGGAACCGCACACCCAGGGGACGATATGCGAGCCTCCCCTGGTCTCGAACCCTTTATCGGCCAATACCTGCCTCAATTTATCCGCAGTTGTTGACAGTTTTATTCTAAGATCGTAAAAATCAGGCATATGGTTCAATACAAAACGGGTCCAGGCCACATTCACCGGCGGTAAAGCCGTCGTAAAAATAAGACTCCGTTGGGTATTGATCAGGTATTCCCTGAACAATTGGGAACATACAACAAAAGCACCGACCGAAGCAAAAGCTTTTCCAAAAGTTCCGACAATAAAATCGATATCCTCGATACAGGCCTGTTCTTCGCAACATCCTAATCCGTTCGTGCCTCTAACCCCGACGGCATGTGCTTCGTCGACATACAGGAATGCATCGAATTCTTTCTTTATCTCGCACAATTCCTGTAAATCGGCCACATCCCCGTCCATACTGAAGACAGACTCCGTAACAATAAAAATATTCTCGTACTTATCCCGGTTTTGCTGTAACAGCTTTCTCAAATGCTCCATGTCCAGATGCCGGTAGCGAAGCATTTCAGATTCACTCAAACGCAAACCGTCGATAACGCTGGCGTGTACCAATTTATCGGCTACGATCAAATCTCTTTTGGAAGTCAAAGCCGGAAGTATTCCGATATTGGCATGGTAACCGGAACTAAATACCAATGCCGCTTCCTTATCGTACAGATCGCATAAATCGTTCTCCAGCATCTCATAATATTCATGATTTCCGGATAGTAAACGGGAAGACACGGCACTATACGGCAAAGCCCGTACATCTGTCTGCTCATAAAACTCCTCCAACAATTTCGGATAAGAAGATAAACCCAGATAATCGTTTGAAGATAAATTCAGCATCTCCCGTCCGTCCTCGTGAATCAAAAAACCATTGTGTTGTATGTTACGCAGTTTCCGGTAATTTCCGGATTCTTTGATAATTTCCAGTTTTTTGCTATAACGTTCTGTATTCATACTATTGCAATTTGAAAATGCATTACATCTCTTTGACTATTTTCAGTAAACTTTGCGTCAGCCGGCTTAATTCGTGGGGCCGGATAATGTACGGAGGCATAATGTATACCAGTTTACCGAACGGACGTACCCATATTCCCTCTTCTACAAATTTTGCCTGCAACACCGCCATATTTACCGGTTCTTTCGTTTCAATCACTCCGATCGTACCTAATACCCGTACATCTGCCACCTGCGGAAATGCTGCTGCGGGTGCCAGTTCTTCCTGCAATTGCCGTTCGATTCCGCCGATCATTTTTTCCAAATCATAACTCATGATCAGATCGACAGAAGCTCCGGCAACAGCACATGCCAGCGGATTCCCCATAAAAGTCGGACCGTGCATAAAAACATAAGGATTTTCGGTACAAATACAAGTAGCCACTTTATCGGTAGCCAAGGTAGCGGCAAAACTCATATATCCGCCGGTTATCGATTTACCGATACACATGATGTCCGGAGAAATACCGGCATGTTCCACAGCCCACAATTTTCCGGTGCGTCCGAAACCCGTCGCAATCTCATCACATATCAGCAACACACCATAGCGATCACATAATTCCCGTACCTGTTTCAAATAATCTGCCGAATAAAACCACATACCTCCTGCGCCCTGTACAATCGGTTCGAGTATCACTGCTGCAATCTCCGCAGCATGTGTTTCCAGACATGTTTGGAACGGTAAAATATCCTCTTCCCGGCAAGGTTGTCCGAAACGGCAAGCCGGTCGATCGACAAAATGTTGCACAGGCAAACATCCCTGAAAAATAGAGTGCATACCTGTTAGCGGATCACATACGGACATCGCATTCCACGTGTCTCCGTGATACCCCCGGGTAATCGTAAGAAAACTTTTCTTCTTCTCTTTTCCGGCGGCATACCAATATTGCAGAGCCATTTTCATCGCCACTTCAACAGCTACAGAGCCGGAATCGCAGAAAAAAATCTTATCCATTCCCCGGGGAGCGACAGACAATATCTTTTTTGCCAATTCTACAGCCGGACGGTGAGTAAATCCACCGAACATAACATGCGACATTTCTTTCAATTGTTTTTCGATTGCGGCATTCAGAACCGGGTGATTATAGCCGTGTACCTCACACCACCAGGAGGACATCCCATCGATTAATTTCCGCCCGTCTTCCAGCTCAATGTATACTCCTTCAGCCCTTTTTACCGGATATACGGGTAACGGATCGATTGTCGAAGTGTAAGGATGCCAGATATGCTCCCTGTCGTATTGTAATAATTCCGATGTGTTCATGATCTTTTATTTTACAGATGAAATCCCATGTTTTTGATTTTATTCATATCTTCGAGCACTTTGGAGCCCAAGGTCGTCAGCATATCCCCTACAATAGCCGCATTAATTCCGGCCTTTATTGCCTCTTCCTCAATATGCTGTATCAACAGCCGTCCTCCGGCGAAGCGCAGATAAGCGTCGGGATTGATAAAACGGAAAAGAGCTACGGTAGTTAAAACCTCTTCGTCTTTCAAAGGTTTTGCATTCTCCAACGGCGTACCCGGTATCGGGTTCAAAACATTCACCGGAATCGATTTGATACCGAGTTCCCGTAATGTAAAAGCGAGACGAATCCGTTCCGTCATGGTTTCCCCCATACCGATAATTCCCCCGGAACACACTTCCATACCAACTTCCTGGGCAGCTTTTATCGTTTCTATTTTGTCGGCAGTCGTATGAGTTGTGCACAAACGGGAAAAATAGTCCGGGGAAGTCTCCAGATTACAATGATAACGGTGTATACCCGCTTCTTTCAAACGCAATAATTGTTGCTTATTCAACAATCCCATGGAAGCACAGAGATGCATCGGGGTATGTCGCTGAATCTTCAAGGCATATTCGCACAATTTATCAATATTACGATCTGACAAAGCCCTGCCGCTGGTGACAAAAGAAAATTTGTCAACCCCATATTCCGCATTCTTTAAAGCCAGTTCCAAACAAGTCTTTTCATCAATCAGGTCGTACTCTTCCACATGCGTTTTGAACAATACCGATTGAGAGCACCACTTGCAATTTTCAGAGCAGCGGCCGGAACGGGCATTGACAATGGAACAGGTATCGAAATGCTTACCGCATTTCTGATCGCGTATTTCACCGGCAGCCTTATATAAAGACGGCTTATCCTCCGTATTACTCAATAGGACGGCTTCTTCAAAAGAAACCGATTCCCCACGTATTACTTTTTCTTTCAGTTCATTAATCTTCATCGCTCTTTTCATTAAAAAAGGATATACCGCTCACGCAGCATATCCTTTCCATGTAGTTATATTTTGAAAATGATTTCCAGTGGCTTCCGGGCATACCTTTCCCTGTAAAACCATAATTCCGCATTCATATTCCAATACGGCCTTATCTCTCCCGTCTATCCATACTTCCTCTCCTTCCTTCACAATAATTCCTTTACGGGCCGATTTCAACAAAGCACTCTCACAGATATGCAACGATACGGCAGAGATACAAACATTCTTTCCCAGAGCAACAAAGACGGCATATCCTTTCCTGCTCCAGCACGAAAAATAAATTTTCTTTTCCTTATATAAATACCTCTTCTCCATTCTAAAAGTGCGGCAAGTTAGTAAAACTTTATTTTAAAAACGGATTTTTTTTAGTAATATTGCCTGAACAGCCAAGATTATCTGACAAAATACCAATCAGGTCTGAAAGGCTGTTTATCCGGAATTGCAAATTTCACAAATTGCAGTTTCAATCAAAAATCGTAAATTCAAGATCTACAATTAATTTATATTGTAAATTTGAAATCATAAATAAATGATTAAAAACTTATTTCATGGAAAAAATCGACCTTCACCGCATCTATAAACGTAAGAAAACAGATCGGGACATCTTTCAGGAATTGATGGCATTTAAAGTCAGGGAAATATTATTGATTGCCAATTACTACGATGCCTATACCATTGAACGTGAAGGTCAGTTTACAGACAAGGTGTACGGAGAATATCTCCAGGTAAACCTTTATACCGCTCCTCGTTTTACAGCTGTCGCCTCTGAAAAAGAAGCTCTGGAGATCTTATCTCAACGCCGGATACACTTGATTATCATCATGGCAGGATTGGATAAAGTAACCCCGCAGATGATCAGTGAACACCTCAAAGATCAATATCCTGAAATTCCCCAATTGATGCTTGTCAACAACAATGCCGACTTGGCTTATTTCCACAGTATAGAAGAAAAAATAAGCCGGAGCATCGAACGTATCTTTGTCTGGAACGGTTCTACCAAAATATTTCTGGCAATGTCCAAATACATTGAGGACAAAAAGAATTTGGAAAAAGACACTCATTTGGGAGATATTCGTGTGATTTTACTGGTAGAAGACTCCATCCGTTATTATTCCCGTTATCTGCCTTTACTTTACAGTGAAATCGTAACGCAAACTCAGGAATTGATTAAAAACGAACCGGAAAACGACGATATGAGTCTGATCATGAAAATCCGGGTACGTCCGAAAGTCATACTGGTGAGTACATTCGAGGAAGCAACGGCTGTTATCGATAAATACAGGGATAATCTGATCGGTGTTATCTCCGACGTAAAATACAAACACAACGGTGTAGAGGATGAAGATGCAGGCATAAAATTAATCCAGTATACCCATCGGGCCGACGATAAAATTCCCTGTTTACTGCAAAGCCACGAAATTGAAAACGCAGCTAAAGCCAAAACGGTCAACGCTGAGTTTATCAACAAAAACTCGGTTACCCTTTCCCATGACATTACCCGTTTCATTAAAGAAAGACTGGGATTCGGTGATTTTATATTCAAAAACCGAAACGGATATCCGATAGATAAAGCGAGATCGATAGAAGAATTCAAGCAAAAACTAAGCACCATCCCCAACGAAAGTTTAGAATACCACTCCATTCGCAACGGCATTTCCACCTGGTTTATGGCCAGAGGTCAAATCAGTCTGGCAAAACGCCTGAGACGGTATCGTTTTGAAGATTTTCGTTCGACAGAAGAAATCCGTCATTTTATTCTACAGGTTTTCGAAAGTTATGAGTTAAAAAAAATAAGGGGCCGGATTATCAATTTCCGTCCGCATCTGGTCAATTCCAACCGGTATATTACCAGTCTCGGTAAAGGCTCTCTGGGAGGAAAAGGACGGGGTATGGCATTCCTGTCCAATTTCATCGAGAATGTATCTTTGAAAAAATTGATCCCGGACTTAAAAATCGTCATTCCCAAGACGGCCGTTATCGGTGTTGAAGAATACGATAATTTTATTGAATCCAACAATCTGATACAAACGATATATACAGAAAAACGTTATGAAATCGTACGGGATACGTTTATAAAAGCAGCGCTCCCTCCGGCTCTGCGTAAAAAGCTGCGGACGTATCTCGAGGTGATGAAGAAACCGCTGGCCGTCCGTTCTTCCGGACTTTTTGAGGATTCTCTGAATCAGCCCTTTGCCGGAGTGTATGCCACATACCTCATTCCCAATAATCATCCGGATATTGAAAAGCGGCTGGAAGACCTGGAAACAGCCGTTAAACTGGTATATTCCTCTATATACACGGAAGAATCACGTGCTTACTTCAATGCCATCGACTACGTCATCGAGGAGGAAAAAATGGCCGTAATCGTCCAGGAAGTTGTGGGAGAAGAACACAACGGTAAATATTATCCGAACGTCAGCGGGGTCGCCCAATCCTATAATTTTTATCCGTTCTCGTACATACAGCCGGAAGACGGTTTTGCCGTCATTGCAATCGGGTTGGGTGCTTACGTAGTAGGCGGTGAAAAAACCTATCGTTTTTGTCCCCGTTATCCTAAACTACAATTGGCTTCCATACAGGACATGATGCGTGATTCCCAAAAATATTTCTATGCCATAGACCTGGACTGCCGGAATTATGACCTGGTACGTGACGGAGAAAAGGCGGCCATTCGTCAATATGATGTAAAAGAAGCGGAAAACGACGGTACTTTACAATATTGTGCCTCTGTATACGATTTTATGAACGATCGCATCGTCTACGATTTTTCAACCCGGGGGGCCCGTATTCTGAATTTTCCGGGATTACTCGAATATGACCAGATTCCTCTGCCCGCCAGCCTGGAAATATTGCTCAACATCTTTTCCCAGGCCATGGGATCGCCTGTCGAGATTGAATTTTCACTTAATATAGAAAATCAGGTTCCGACTCTTTATCTATTGCAAATCAAACCTTTAATTAAAAATGATTTTTGGGTGGATATCGATCAGTTACCGATTGATATGACTCAGGTACTGTTACGGGCAACCAAAGGTATGGGAAACGGTAAAATCGAAACGATACGGGATGTTATCTACATCGACCCGGACAAGTTCGACCGGTTGAAAACCGAAGATATGGCTCAGGAAATTAAATCACTGAATCAAAAAATGACAGAAAGTGATGCCCGTTATCTGCTTATCGGACCGGGCCGCTGGGGTACGCGCGATCCGCTGACCGGCATACCGGTCAGTTGGTCGGATATCTCCAAAGCTCAGGTTATCGTTGAGCAGGGGTTAAAAGATTACCCACTGGATGCGTCCCTTGGATCTCATTTCTTCCATAATGTCACCTCCATGAAAGTCGGTTACTTTGCCATCCCTTATGATTCCGGCGATTCATTCATCAATTTCGATATATTAAAGCAACAACCTGTCATAGAAGAATATAAATATGCCAGACACATCCGGTTCGCAGAACCTTTAACCATATTGATGGACGGTAAAAAACAAACATCCGTAATTTTGTACGGACAAGAGGCTATACAACCGTAATCTATCGTTATCTTTGCAGCGTCAAACGCGAAAAAACATGAAAAAAGCCATTGTATTACTATCCGGAGGTCTGGATTCATCTACAGCACTGTATGTAGCTAAAAAAGAGGGATTTGATGAACTATATGCCCTGACTTTCGAATACGGTCAGAAACACGACCGGGAAATCAGAAGTGCCTCGGCAATTGCCAAAGCCGTCGGAGTTAGAGAACATAAGATTGTCCGGCTTATGCTGAATGCCTGGAAAGGTTCTTCCCTTACAGATCCGGACGTCGTAATACAGGATGGGGATGCCGACCGGACAGATATACCCGACACCTACGTACCGGCCCGTAATATGGTATTTCTATCCGTTGCAGCCTCTTATGCCGATGCTCTCGATATTACCGATATTTTTATCGGTGTCAGTGAAATGGATTATTCCGGATATGTAGACTGCCGGGAAGAATTTATCCGTTCCATGGAACAAACCATTAACCTGGGTACTGTACTCGGTGCCGAAAAGAAACAAAAAATTACCATCCATGCCCCTTTCCTGCGTATGACGAAAGCCGATGAAGTGAAATTGGGGACAAAACTGGGTGTCGATTTCAGCCTGACCTGGAGTTGCTACCGGGGAGGTGAAAAGCCTTGCGGAACCTGTGACAGTTGCCTGTTACGCGCCCGGGCTTTCGCAGAGGCCGGTATCGTAGATCCACTTGTATAACCTTAACGATAGTTCTATGATCATACGGAAATTATTCAAATTCGAAGGAGCACATATTGTCCGGAATTGTTCCTCCCGGCACTGCCGGGAAAATATGCACGGCCACTCCTATATCGTCGAGGTTTTCATTACTTCCGACCGGCTGGACAACGGCTATATGGTTATGGATTTCGGATTGCTGGACAAGGTCAAAGCCTTTATTGCAAGCTTCGATCACACATACACGCTATGGACACAAGAAGAGCCCGACTTTAAGCATTTCGTATACCGCTACAACAAACGGGTGGCAGAGATTCCGGTTTCCCCTTCTGCCGAAGGGTTTGCCCTGTTATTTTTATATATAATCAACCGGATTTTAGAAAATACAACCTTCCGAAACGGAGAAGGACACGTACAACTTTCATCCGTGCGGGTACATGAAACAGCCACCGGTTATGCCGAAGCATTCCGGGAAGACCTGAAACTGGCAGAATTTACCCCGGCCGATGTCTTATTTTCTCCTGCAATACAGGAAGAATGGAAATCCGATGAATGGTGGAAAAAAATAAGATAATACTTGCCAGAGACGGAGTTTTTCCCATTACCCGCAATGCGAAGGGAGAACCGGTATCTTCCCTTCCCAATTCCGGACTCTGTTGTCCGGGAACCATTCAGGGAGAAGGAAAGTTGAACGGTATTCCTTCTTTATTTATCCGATTAGCCGGCTGTAATTTACATTGCATTTGGACAAATCCGGACGGTAGCCTTTCTCCTTGTGATACAGCTTATGCCTCTTATCATATCCGGCAGGCCCGTTCCTGTACTTTGGAGGAAATCTGCCGGCTGATCGGCTACAATACAGGAGTTATCGACCACCTGGTCATCACAGGAGGCGAACCTTTACTTCAACATAAAGAACTGACAGAACTATGTATCAGACTAAAAAAGATTAAAAAGTTTCATATTACCCTTGAAACAAACGCAACCTTATACGCTGAAGAATTGGCAACACAGATCGATTTTTTCAGTTTATCCCCCAAATTGGCCGGTTCCATTCCCCCGCCACCTCAAAATATATTACACGACAAACAACGGCTTTCGCCCGAAACCATACAGAAATTCATATCCCATACCCGTACTCACAACAAAGATTTTCAATTGAAATTCGTGTATTCACAGGAAACGGACATTACTGAAATCAAAACACTTCTCTCCTGTTTAACAGACTGGAAAAAAGAAGATGTCCTTCTCATGCCCCAAGGCGGTAATTCCCGTGATGTAGAAGCCAACATTCAACAAACACTCCGTCATTGTATCGAGAACGGCTGGCGTTATTGCGACCGTCTGCATCTGGCTCTCTTCGGTTCCAAAGAAGGAGTATAATGTTGATTATCGCCTGGATATACAACAAAAAACTTGCAGATACGATTAAAACCCAATTGTATTTTCAGGTTGTCAGACATTCATTTTTTTCACGGAAAGCAGCAGAGGAGTTTTGTAGTAAATTTTTCCCTTATCCAGCAAATTACGGACAGTTGCAACCACTAATTCCCGGTCGAATTGTTCCTCCAAACGATGAACCAAAATCTTCAAATCAGTATCTTTATTCATCAGAATAGCTATAATTTCATCTTCAATTCTCGTTTTATCCCCGGAAGTCGTGTGCTTTTTTGTTTCCAGACATACATCACAAATGCCGCACCCCTTTTTTTCCTTTTGCCCGAAATAGTCCATCAATACCAATTGGCGACACCTCGAACTATCTTCGATATAACGTACCATTTCTTTTATTTTCGAGGCATACGCTTTTTTCCGGTCTTCGTAAGCCGCTTTCCCGATAGTCAGGTATGATACGGGCAAACGGGGTTGATGATAAACAATGTAGGGACGCTCGTTTCCGGGTACGTAACTAATGATCCTGCGTTTAGCCAACGCGATCAGGGTTTCGTATATTTCCTTACGTTTTACACCGGCCTCCTGTGCCAGATAATCCTCACTAATCCATACATATTGCGTAAAAATACCCGGATATCTCCGCATCAGCAATTCAATAATCCTGTTTTGCAAGTCATCGTCCGGACGAAAATAAGCCAAAGCCTCCCGGGATATTGTAAAGTTTATCCGGGAACGGGAATTTATATCCGTCGTACATTCCAGGTATCCTCCGACCTGTAATATCTGGATAGCCGAAAATGTACGGACATAATCCAGACCAAAATCCCGGACAAAAGCATCCGTATCAAATTCAAAGGCATAGCCGGCTCCGCTCCCTTCAGCTATCTGAAAATAATTTCCCAATGCTTCATATACCTGACGAATGTATTTCTTTTCGGGAAAACCTTTGGTAATCCGGCTTTTCAGTGCTGTTACTGCTGCCGGGTTACAGAGCAATACCGCATAAGCCCTTTTTCCGTCACGCCCGGCACGGCCGGCTTCCTGAAAATAAGCCTCCGGACAATCCGGAATATCGAAATGCACGACGATACGCACATCGGGTTTATCGATTCCCATTCCGAATGCATTGGTTGCAACTATCACCGGAGTAATATCGTTTTTCCAATCCTCCTGTCGCTGGGTCCGTTGCCGGGCTATGAGCCCCGCATGATAAAAATCGGCTTTAACACCGTTCTCCGATAGAAAACGAGCCAATTGCTCTGCCGTATTTCTTTTACGTACATATACAATGGCACTTGCCTGCAATTTACTCAATATGTGTAACAATTCCCCCAGTTTATCATTCACGTTCCGAACGACATAAGAAATATTTTCCCGTCGGAAACTTTTGGACAATACATTCGGACAAGTAAAATGCAATTGTTTCTGAATATCTTCGACCACATCCGGGGTCGCCGTCGCAGTCAGAGCCAAAACCGGAGCTTCCGGAAAAAAGGTACGGACTTCTGCAATACGTAAATAAGAAGGCCGGAAATCATACCCCCACTGTGAGATACAATGGGCTTCATCCACTGCGAATAAGCTTACTTTCATTTGTTTCAGCTTTATTCTGAACCTTTCCGAAGCCAAACGTTCCGGAGAAATATACAGAAATTTGACCGGAGAAAAAATACATTTATTGATAACCGACTCGACATGTTCCCGCTCCATTCCGGTATAAACGGCTTCTGCCTGAATCTGCCGCCGCTTGAGATCTTCGACCTGATCCTTCATCAAAGCAATCAAAGGAGTTATCACCACACATATACCTTCTTTGGCCAGACCCGCCACCTGGTAGGTAATGGACTTTCCCCCTCCCGTCGGCATCAGGGCAAGGGTATCTTTTCCGGACAGTACGGAAAGGATAATTTCTTCCTGTAAGCTACGAAAAGCATCGTATCCCCAATACTGTTTTAATATATCCCTGATATCTTCCACTCCGTTGTATTTACCCTACCTATAAATTGTAGATTTTAGATGTACGATTTTAGCTTACCCCCACAACTCTCCCTTGTAAAAAGAGGAATTATAAATGATAAGTCAAAAATCATAACGTACAAATATAATTGTATTCGGACAAAAATTGAAATTTTACGATTAAGTTGCAGGAGAAACCGTTATCCGGAAAACAATTCCTTTTTTTCAAGGAAAAAAACGTTCCGAAAACATTCGTTCTACAGCTATTTTTCGTATCTTCGCCCAAATATTTTAAATCCAAAAATCATTTACGATGTCGTTCATAGAAGATAGAATTATCGTTGAAGGGTTGACCTTCGATGACGTACTTTTAGTACCGGCTTATTCGGAAGTTTTACCGCGGAATGTAGATCTTACATCCAGGTTTTCCAAGGGAATAGAATTAAAAACACCTATTGTTTCTGCTGCTATGGATACGGTAACGGAGGCAGCCATGGCGATCTCCATAGCCCGGGAAGGGGGTATCGGAGTTATCCATAAAAACATGACAATTCAGGATCAGGCACGGCAAGTTGAAATGGTAAAGCGGGCAGAAAACGGTATGATTTATGCCCCGGTGACAATTCAACCTTATAAAACGGTAAAAGATGCTTTGGAACTGATGAAAGAATTCAAGATCGGTGGTATTCCGGTTGTGGATAACGATAATATGTTAGTCGGAATTGTTACGAACCGGGATTTACGTTTTGAAAACCGGATGGACAAACAGATTCAGGAAGTGATGACCAAAGACAACCTGATCACGACAACGGAAAGCACCGATTTACAAAAGGCTGCCGAGATATTGCAACAACATAAGATTGAAAAACTGCCGGTTGTTGATAAGCACAACAAACTCATCGGTCTGGTCACATACAAGGACATTACGAAAGCCAAAGACAAACCCCGGGCCTCCAAAGATTCGAAAGGCCGTCTGCGGGTAGCTGCCGGTGTCGGAGTAACGGCAGACACCATGGAGCGCGTAGAAGCCTTGGTCAGTGCCAATGTGGACGCCGTTGTCATCGATACGGCACACGGGCACTCGGCAGGAGTTATCGACATGTTGCGCAAAGTAAAATCGACATTCCCGAATTTACAGGTCGTAGTAGGTAATATCGCTACAGCAGAAGCTGCAATCGCCCTGGCAGAAGCCGGAGCCGACGCCGTAAAAGTAGGTATCGGGCCGGGTTCCATTTGTACGACCCGAATCATTGCGGGCGTGGGAGTTCCTCAGCTCACGGCAATTTACGAAGTGTCGAAAGTCATGAAAGAACGCGGTGTTCCGGTAATTGCAGACGGAGGCTTACGTTATTCCGGCGACATCGTCAAAGCACTGGCGGCGGGAGCCAGTTGTGTGATGGCCGGTTCTCTTTTCGCCGGAGTGGAAGAATCACCGGGAGAAACGATTATTTACAACGGCCGCAAATTCAAATCTTACCGGGGCATGGGCTCTCTGGAAGCCATGCAGAAAGGGTCGAAGGACCGGTATTTCCAGGATGCAGAAGACGATATCAAGAAACTGGTTCCCGAAGGTATTGTCGCCCGAGTTCCGTTTAAAGGCTCGTTATACGAAGTCATTTACCAGATGATCGGCGGCTTGAGAGCCGGTATGGGATATTGCGGTGCCCCGGATATAGAAGCTTTACACAAAGCCAAGTTTGTTAAAATTACAAGTTCCGGTATGGCCGAAAGTCATGCCCATGATGTAACAATTACCAGTGAAGCACCGAATTACAGCAGATAATCTTTATAGATGACAAAATAAAGTCCGGGGCATAATTTACCCCGGCTTTATTTACTTAGTACGAACGGATATGAAAATTTTCCTTTACTTGTTTTCTCTGTACGCTCTGACTGCCTGCACACAAAATTCCCACCCTAACGATGTGCCTGTTGCCAAAGTTTTCGATAGTCAACTGATGCGCTCTGAAATTGTGGCCTTTATACCTGCCGGTACTCCGAAAGACGACAGTGTGCTGATGGCACAGAGTTATATCCGCAACTGGATTACCAATAAATTGCTCCTCCAGAAAGCCATTGAGAATCTTTCGGATCAGGAAAAAAACATTCAAAAGCAAGTGGAAGATTATCGTACTTCTCTTCTCATCCATCAATACAAACAAAAGCTGATTGCACAAAAATTGTCGGAAGATATTGCTGAAAAGGAGATAGAAAACTACTACGAAGCCAACAAATTCAATTTTGTACTCTCTACCCCCATCATAAAAGCCGTATATGTCGTTATTCCGAAATCGGCCTCCAATATCAATGACGTAAGGAAATGGTATAAATCCGATAAAGCCGGTGATATGGAGAAACTGGAAGAATATTGCCTGACGAATGCCCGGAAATACGACGACTTCAACGAAAACTGGATTGAACTGAAATATGTATCCAATCTTTTGCCCGGTGACGGCAATATCCTGGAAAACGAGGTGAAACGTACCAAAAATATAGAAAAAGAAGACGATGACAATTTCTATTTTCTAAAAATCAATGAATTATGTCCCGAGCAGACCGTTGCTCCCCTCGGTTATGTACGCGATGAAATTATCCTGATTCTGAAAAATAAGAAAAAATTGCAATTTGAAAATGATCTGGATAAGAAAATCAATGAAGAAGCTATCCGGAAAAACTATGTAAAAATGTACTAAAATGCATGGAAAAATAAAAAGAGAAAATTGAATTTGATTGAAATATTCCCGGATTTGGATAAAATATATTAGTTTAGAGGCCGATTTACCGGGGATACCCTTTATATTTACCGGTGGTAAAAATTATCGTATAATTTATAAAATCAAATATAATGAAAAAAGGCTTTATCGCTATCCTATTGTTTTTTTGTACTGCGGTTGTCTATGCCCAAAACAACGTAATAGATAAGATCATCGCTATTGTCGGAGAAGAGATTATCTTAAAATCGGACATCGAAAACGAATTTCTGCACGAACAGGGACAAGGTTTGATTTCTGCTTCCAGTGATTACCGTGCTGAAATTCTGGAACGTCAGCTTATTCAAAAGCTTCTGTTGGCACAAGCACGACTGGATAGTATTTCAGTAACGGAGGACGAAGTCGAAAATGAAGTGAATTCGCGCATTCAATACCTGATGACAAATATCGGTTCGAGAGAGCGTCTGGAAACGTATTTCGGAAAAAACATCGAAGAAATTAAAAGCGATATGCGGGCTCCGATCCGTGAGAAACTGATCACCGAATCCATGCAGCAACACATTGTCGATAAAATCCGGAGTACTCCGTCTGAGGTGAAAGCTTTCTTTAAAAAACTTCCCAAAGACAGTTTGCCGGATGTACCGGATAAATACGAAATACAACAGATCGTTATAAAACCGACCGTCAGTGAAGCTGAAAAAGAACGTATACGGGATCGTTTGAGAAGTTTCCGGGAGCAAATCCTCAATGGAGAAAAAACATTCAGCACCTTAGCCGTAATGTATTCTGAAGACGGCTCTTCAGTACGGGGCGGAGAACTGGGATATGCAACCAAAAGTATGTGGGACCCTGCTTTTGCCGAAGCAGCTTTCAGCTTAAAACCCGGAAAAATTTCCAAGATCGTCGAATCTGAATTCGGTTTCCACATTATACAGTTGATTGATCGCCAGGGAGAAAAAATCAATGTGCGGCATATTATCCTGCAACCTAAAATATCCGATGCAGAACGGGAAGAAGCCCTGCATCGCCTGGACACGATCCGTGGTTATATCACAGACAACAAAATGACTTTTGACGAAGCAGCTTACTATTTTTCCACCGATAAAAAAACCAGAAACAACGGAGGACTTCTCTCCTCTCCCAACAGCCTGGATTCCCGTATCGAGAAAGCAGAAATCCGCGGAGAAATGGCAAAACAGGTAAACCGTATGAAAGTCGGTGAAATCTCAGAGCCGTTTATGGACCAGGACGAAGCCCGGGAAGAATATAAAATCATAAAGGTAAAAGCCTACTATCCCCAACACAAAGCCAATCTTGACGACGATTGGATGACATTCGAATCCATGCTGAAAAACCAGAAGCAATTGGAAAAAATGGAAAAATGGATCAAGGAGAAGCAAGCCAATACTTATATACATATCGACGACGCTTATAAAAATTCCAAATTCCGTTACGATAACTGGATAAAATAAAGGTGTCCTAACGATAACCACAAAAATAGTTGAGGGAATGAAAGATACGGTACAGCTGATCGATCAGCTGAAAGCGAAATACGAAGCATTAAAACAAGAAATAGGTCAAAAAATTGTCGGACAGGACGAAGTCATCAACAAAGTATTGATTTCAATATTCAGTAACGGGCATTGCCTGCTGATCGGTGTACCCGGACTGGCTAAAACCTTACTGGTAACCGCTATTTCAGAAACGTTGGATTTGAAATACAGCCGTATCCAGTTTACGCCCGATCTGATGCCTTCCGATATCATCGGTACTGAAATTCTGGACAATAACAGAGAATTCAAATTTATCGAAGGTCCTCTTTTCGCTAATATTATCCTGGCCGACGAAATCAACCGGACTCCGCCCAAAACGCAGAGTGCCCTGCTGGAAGCGATGCAGGAGCGTGCGATTACGGCAGCAGGGGTTACCCGGAGACTAAAACAACCGTTCTTCGTACTGGCCACTCAGAATCCGATAGAGCAGGAAGGTACCTACCCTCTCCCCGAAGCACAGCTCGACCGTTTTATGTTCAGTGTTATACTCGATTATCCGACTCTCGAGGAAGAAATCGCCATTGTAGAAAATACGACCGGAGAAGGGTTGAAAAAACTGAATAAAATCATCAGCGGTGAAGAAATTCTGGAATATCAGGCCGTGATTTGTAAAATGCCGGTTCCCAAACATATTACTGAATATGCCGTAAAACTAGTTGCTAAAACGCGTCCGGGTAAACCGGGTGCTCATGAGCTGGCAGAAAAATACCTCAATTGGGGTGCCGGTCCCCGGGCTTCCCAGTTTCTGATCTCCGGAGCTAAAACATACGCGGCTCTTCAGGGAAAGTATGCCCCGGATATGGAAGATGTTAAATATGTAGCCGAAGCTATCTTAAGACACCGTATATTTAAAAATTACAAAGCAGAAGCCGAGCATATCACCGTTGAAGAGTTGATCCGAGAATTCATGAAATAAGTTCAGAATATGAAAACATTTCTTCTTTTCATATGCCTGATCGGTATGCTTACTCCGGTCATTGCTCAAAAAGAAAGCAAAATCCGGATATTACATGCCGATTTCTATAAACCGGAAACGGCTATGAACCGCAGTAAGCTGATCGGAAATGTCAAACTAAGGCAAAACGATGTGCTCATGTTCTGCGATAGCCTGTATCAATATTCCGACAGTAATTATGTCGAGGCTTTCGGAAATGTACACGCCATACAAAACGATACATTGCACCTGTGGGGAGACTATATGAACTATAACGGCACGACCCAATTGGCTAAAGTCCGGGATAATGTCGTCCTTCAGGATCCCAAAATCACACTGACAACCGATTTTCTGGATTATAATGCCTTTACCCGCATCGGGTATTATTTCAACGAAGGTACAATAAAAGACAGTACGACTACCCTTATCAGCAACGAAGGTTACTACTTCACCCGGGACAATGAAATGTTCTTTAAAGACAGTGTCAGGGTCACAACTCCGGAATATGACCTCTATTCCGATACGATGAAATATCAAACGGAAACCAAAATTATTTCCATTTTAGGTCCGACGACTATATATGGAGACAACCGGACCCTCTATTCGGAGGACGGCTGGTACAATTCATTGAATGCTCACGCCGAATTATACAAAAACAACAAACTGACTTACAACGAATTTTACGGTAAAGCCGATACCATCTGGGTCGATAGTATTTCAGGAACAGCCATCCTGCGAAACAACATCCATTTGTATGATTCCGTCAATAACGTTATTGTAGAAGGCAATTACGGAGAAGTTCTGAAAAACAACGATTATGCCTATGTAACGGAACAAGGTATGCTTATTCTTGTGGGTAAACAGGATTCTTTGTTTATCCACGGAGACACCCTATCCGTTTCCAAAGATTCATCGGGCAACAATGTCATGAAAGCTTATTATCACACTAAATTTTTCAACCCGGAATTACAGGGCGTATGCGATTCAATGTCGTTTCCCACCGCCGACTCTACAGTATATTTATACGGTAATCCCGTCGTTTGGGCCAGTGGCAATCAGATGACGGCCGACGACATCAATATGCTGTTGAGAAATAACATGGTCCACCAATTTCACCTGAACAATAAAGCCATGATTGTCAATCAGATGGATACCGTCAAATTCAATCAGATAAAAGGCCGGAATATGATCGGGCATATGCAAAATAATGAATTGTATCTGGTTGATGTGGACGGAAACGGAGAAACCCTTTATTATCCGGACGATAAAGGTGCAATTATCGGTATGAATAAGGCGATCAGTTCTTTTATTAAAATTTACATCAAAGACCGGAAAGTGAAAGATATTCTTTTCATTAAAAAGCCGGAAGGAACTTTGAATCCGCTTATGCTGGTTCAACCAGAGGATATGCGGCTGAAAGATTTTCGTTGGCTGATCGACTTGAAACCCATGAAAAAAGAAGATATCTTTTTAAAATGATATCTTCTTCTTCCCTCTTGCTAATTCCCTGAAATCTTCTTTCCGGACTTATTCTTTAAAATACACGGTATAATTGTCCCAGAAATTTTTATCCGTTTTAATATCTTCATAGTACATACGTCCCTGAATGGCTTCCGGTGAATCGGTCTGTACCCGTGTCGTAACATATTGCATACGGCCGTTTATATCGTTCTCCCCTTCCTTATACGTATATTGTATGGTTATACCGCTCAGAAAATACACAGAATTCAGCTTTTTATAATTTGTCACGATCGTCATCTTGACATCTTCCTTCTTCGTTCCGTTTGCGGGAATCAGGTTGCGTCCCAACTGATTGAAATTATCCGCTGAAATATGAATCACATTTTTCAATACGGCATAATCTTTTAAATTTATATAAATTTCCCCACTGTATTTCGTTACGGCAGCATCTCCGGAAGTAGATAAAGAAGGCTTCTCCACTTCATAGGCAATCAGACGTACCGAATCTCCCTCATACATCAGGCGTCCTTTATTCTTTAACTTATAATCAGCAGCGTTGGCTATATCCAGAATATTACGGGTATTACGAATGACATCGGAGGTCAGGATATCGTCGAAATAAGTCAATCCGTCCAATACCGACTGAACTTCACGATCCCGTCTCACCTGATCGAAACGGTAATTCAGATTTTTATAAGCCGTATGCACATCGCTTCTTTCATAGCCTTTATTATCGAAAATCGTCACGATAGCCTCTTTCATACTCTGCGGATTACCGTTTTCAGTAATCGTATACTGGAAATAACCTTCGTAATTATAAGGCCGGGAAATGTAATTACGGCTGATATTCTCCACCACCTGCCGCAACATTTTCTTATATACCAAAGATTCCGCATATACTTCTGCCTCGCCGATACCATAAGTAACCGGCTTTAAAACGATACGTAAAAAACCTTTCTGTCCGGCTTCTGCCACTTTTATCTCATAAGAAGCATATCCTACGACAGAAACCCGTATAATCCGGTCCGCATAATTATCCGGTAACACCAATTCAAATTTTCCATCCATATCGGATGCAACTCCCGCTAAGGTTCCCAATACCCCCAAATTAGCGAAAGGGATCGGCTCCCCTGTCGTCGCATCTGCAATCATACCGTTTATCGTTATCTTATTATCCTGTGCATTTACTCCCGTTCCCAACAGGCTGAAAAGGAGTATAATGACCGAAATCACACTTTTGTTCATAGCAATTTTGTTATTTTATTTAAAATGTTTGATAATCCACCGGGCAATCCGGTTTTACCTTTCGTTTTTAATTTATATATTTGCCCCCAAAGTAAATAATTATAATTCTTAAAACCAAAGCTATTTTCGCAATAGTAAAAATTAAAGCTGATATGAAACGTACCGCATTATACATAGCAGGATTTGCATTAGTTTCCTTAAGCCTGACTTCTTGCGTATCCAAGAAAAAGTTTGACGATCTGGCCAGAGCTAAAACAATGTCAGACAGACAAGTCGCTCAACTGAAAAAGGACAAAAGCAATTTGGAAAAAAATCTCCAGCAAGCAAAAGACGATTTCAATAAAATACGTTACGAGCTGACAGAAAACAATGCTGCCAAAGACAAAAAGATAGACGAGCTCTATACAAAGCTTCGGGGACTGGAATCGAAACAAACGGCTTTAAAAACTGAACTGGAAGATATAAACGATCAAATGAAATATTCTTCCCAAAGCAAGGAGGAAAAAATCGTATCCCTCGACAGAAGCCTGAAACAGATCACTGCTGAACGCGATAAACTGAAAAAAGAATATACCGAACTGGAAAACAGCCTCGGATGGGAAAACCGGCAATTGAAATCGGAAATCGAAACCAGTAAAAACAATTTGCTGATCCGCAACAATGAAAATGCCAAATTGCAAAAAGATCTGGACGAAATGAATAAAAAACTGAATTGGATACGTAAACAAAAAGCAGAGGGAGATGCAGAAATACAAAAACTGACAAACCAGGTCAATTTATTGAAAAAAGAATTGAAACTCTGATAAAACCAACAGCAACGAAGATATGTTATATATTATCTTAGGTATAGCAGGGCTGCTGGTAACAGTTGCCCTGTTTACTTTTATTTTTAAACGTAAAAACGGCACACCGGAAGAAATCATAGCTCCCGAAGAGGGATGCTGTGGAGCACATGCTATCTGTGAAAAAGGGCTGAAAAAAATTGAAAAACAAACCGAGTATTTCGACGACGAAGAACTGGACCAATTTAAAGGAATTGCCGCTGATGCCTATGCCGATTCTCAGATAGATATGTTCCGGGAGGTACTGTACACACTGAATAAAAAAGAAATATCCGATTGGCTGATCAGTTTGGAACAACGGGAAATCGCTTTGCCTGAAATACTTCGTCAGGAAGCATTGGAGATGTTATAGGTTAATGCTTTAACTGTGCAAATATCTCTCTGCCGATACGGCAACGAAGACAGTCGTGTTTGTCACAATATTCTTTTCTCAACTGAATTAAAGCTTGGGTATGTAGGGCCGAATCGAATACAAAACCGTATTTTTCCCAGCTTCTGACAATATAGTTATTTTCAGGTTTGATCTCTTCCATCCATTGCAGGGCTTTTTCTACCAACTTTTCTTCTCCCCTTTCTCTGCCATAAAAAAACAAATAAGGTATCACCACGTTGATGATTAAAATCTGCCGGCTTCCAACGCCCAGACTTTTTATCGAAACGACAGACTCTTTACCGAACATATAATGCGTATTCCAATAAGCCGAAGCTTTAACTTCGAACAAGGAGAACACCTCCTTTAAAGTCGCAGCTTCCAAAACATACGACAATAAACTGTTGAAATGACAGATCATTGCAGCCAGTAAAGCCAAACGTAATGTCGGAAAAGCCCCGGGACGGATACGCATAAACTTCCATTGGCCGGAAGGCATTTCCCATAATTTATATTTCTTGCTTAAATACAAATATTCCCGCTTTAAATTTACACTGTAATGATCCTCCGGAGCATCGTCCAAGAGTCCGGAAACACCTAACAACAAAGCCTCTACGGACAACAAACGATCTGCATATCTCAACAGCGTTTTATACGACAAATGACAGGATAACTGATAATAGGTATCCGAATTTATATCCGCAGACCAGTATTTGCAAAGTAAACGGTAAAAACATTCTTCCCAATCGCCATTCGTTTGACCGAATATTTTCCGGATATCGTTCACTTTCCGTTCGAGCCGCTCTATGGCCAGACTTTGCAACGTCATATAAAACCAATTATCATCCAGTAAATCCAAATGCCGGTAACATCCGGGACGTTTGAATGTATCCCGCATAAAAAGATATTCATGGTACAAATAATCCGCATATTCGATGACGATGCAATCCACCTCTCTCCCGCTACTGGTGTAAACACGGGTATCATTCTCTTTTACAACGGAAAGGATCACATTATTGTAAGCTGCATCCAGGTGATGCGAATGCCGGTACCAATCACTGCTACGCAAATGAATCTCGATATTACCGGCCAACATCACTTCTCCGACAGCAATGCGGGCATTAAAAAAATCCGGACCCGCATCCCGGTTTAATTTTCCGACATCCAGAATACGAATCGGCTTACCGGCCTGTGTTTCAAATTCATCCGTCCGGTACAACGAATTAGCCCAGATATATTGTAAAAATTCTTCTTTCATAACACAACTGTAGACTCTTACAATTTACGTTAAAAAAATACAAAAATCAAGGGCATCGGCTTTTAATTTGGTGTTTTTCATTTTAACATTTTCCTTTTTCTCCTACCTTTGTTCTCGGAAGCATCAAAAATGACTTCTATTTTTAAATAAATAATTTAACAGATTAACACCTATTACTTATACACATTATTATGGAAGAGAATAAGCCTGTTCAGAATACAAAAAACAAAAGTCTGATGTTCATTATCTATGGACTATCGGCAGTTTTAGTCATACTATTCATTTTTTTCATGGTAGAATGGTCGAAAAACAAAAAACACATCGCTGCCATTCACCAGGAAAAAGAATTATTAACCCAGGAACTATCGGAATTAAGTACAAATTACGACCAATTGAAAACGTCCAACGACACTCTGAATGAAAAATTAATGGTGGAACAGGAAAAAATAGCCACCCTTCTCGACGAAATGAAAAAATTCAGAGACAACTCTTATGCTGAAATCAATAAGTATAAACGGGAAATCGGAACCCTGAAAACGGTATTGAGAAGCTATGTCGTGCAAATCGATTCCCTGAACCGTTTAAATCAGCAATTAGTACAGGAAAACACCCAGGTAAAACAACAAATGGACTGGGTACGGGAACGAAATACGAAACTGGAAAACGAACAAAAATCGATGCAAAAAGTAATTGCCATCGCCAGTGCCCTGACGGCAGAAAACTTTACGGTTGTTCCTATCAACAAGAAAGGTAAAGAAGTAAACTGGAAAAAATGTTTCCAACTCCGGGCAGATTTCGTTATTCCAAAAAACGTGACAGCCCAGCGTGGCACCCATATCGTTTATTTACGCCTTAAACGTCCGGACGATAAAGTAATTGCCTTTAGTGAAAAATCCTTCTTTAAATTCCAAAATGCTTCCCTCACCTATTCGGCTAAGCGGGAATTCGAATATGAAGGTGAACGCCTGGAGATGGCCATTTACTGGCCGAACGACGGTAGCCTCGTAAAAGGAAAATACACTGCCGAACTGTTTTGTGACAACGAAAACATAGGCAGTACTGAATTCTATTTAAAATAAATACAAACCATAAACTACAAAACTTAATGCCATGACAGACATAGAAATTGCAAATAAAGTAACTCTGAAACCCATTACGGAAATCGCATCCAGATTAGGTATTGATCCGGCATGTATCGAACAATACGGAAAATATAAGGCTAAACTACCGTTAAATTTGATCAATCCTCAGAAAATGGCCGGTAAACACCTAGTTTTGGTATCAGCTATCTCCCCGACACCGGCCGGAGAAGGAAAAACCACCGTTTCAATCGGACTTACGGAAGGATTGAATCGTATCGGCAAAAAAACGACGGTAGTGCTCCGCGAACCCTCATTAGGTCCTGTATTCGGTATTAAAGGAGGAGCAACGGGTGGCGGCTATTCACAAGTACTCCCGATGGAAGATATCAACCTGCATTTTACAGGTGATTTCAATGCCGTAGAAAAAGCCCACAACCTGCTATCGGCATTGATCGACAATAATATCCAAAGCAAAACCTCTTCAATCGGTCTCGATCCCCGCACCGTTACCTGGAAAAGGGTAATGGATATGAACGACCGTTCCTTACGGCATATCATCGTAGGACTTGGCGGCACTTCTTCGGGAATCCCCCGGGAAACAGGCTTCGATATCACCGCAGCCTCCGAAGTAATGGCTATTCTTTGTCTGGCTGAAGATTTTGAAGATCTGAAAGAACGTTTGGGAAATATCTTTATCGGTTATACCTATGACAAAAAACCGATTTACGCCCGTGACCTGAAAGCAAACGGAGCTATGGCTGCTCTATTGAAAGAAGCTATAAAACCCAACTTGGTACAAACCATCGAAGGCAATCCGGCAATTATACACGGCGGCCCATTCGCCAACATCGCACAGGGCACAAACTCTATCATCGCCACCAAAATGGGACTTTCCCTCTCAGATTATGTCGTTACAGAAGCCGGATTCGGTTTTGATCTGGGGGCTGAAAAATTCTTCGATATCAAATGCGTAAAAGCCGGTCTGAATCCGAGTGCAGTTGTATTGGTTGCGACGATCCGTGCGCTAAAATACCACGGCGGAGTAAAACTGGATGCTCTGAAAGAAGAAAACCTCGAAGCCTTGAAAAAAGGTATCGAAAATTTGGAAAAACATGTAGAGAACATGAAAAAGTTCAATATATGTCCCATTGTAGCCCTCAACCGTTTTATTACCGACACCGATAACGAAATCCAAATCGTTGCCGATAAATGCCGGGAATTGGGAGTCCCGATGGAAGTAGCCGAAGTATGGGCCAAAGGCGGTGAAGGGGCT
Organism: Culturomica massiliensis; assembly: GCF_900091655.1. Classification (NCBI taxonomy): domain Bacteria; kingdom Pseudomonadati; phylum Bacteroidota; class Bacteroidia; order Bacteroidales; family Odoribacteraceae; genus Culturomica; species Culturomica massiliensis. Next base: position 828,239 of record NZ_LT594621.1, on the reverse strand, counting down.
GAAAAATTAGCCATTCTGACTGCCAAGGTTGCCGAACAATGTTTATGCAAACTTCAGCCATTGTACGAATGGAACTGGTGTGTCGAAAAGAAAATAGAAACGATCGCGAAAGAAATATACGGAGCCGCAGCCATTGATTATACGGCACAGGCCAAAAGCGATCTGAAAAAAATTCAGGCTCTCGGTTTGGACAAACTACCGGTCTGTATTGCCAAAACTCAAAAATCTCTATCCGACAACCCAAAACTTTTAGGGCGCCCGAAAGATTTTATCGTTACGGTAAGGCAAATTGAAATTGCTTCGGGAGCAGGCTTTATCATTCCGATCACAGGAGATATCATGAGAATGCCGGGGCTGCCGGACATCCCTGCAGCAGAACGCATCGATATCGACAAAGAAGGTCATATCACAGGACTCTTCTAAAAAGTCAACGGAATCTTCCGGCAACTGGGCTGGAAGATTCCATACTTTTCACATATCATATAACATTCCGTTTATAACGGTAAATTTTATTTATGCGCAACAATATACTGATCCTTATTGTAAGTATCGGATTTATTCTATTTACCGATACACTGCTGTTTTTGCTTTTAAAAAAATACCTGTATAAAAAAATCCGGTTTCTGATATACGGTCTGCATTCTTTGTTATTCCTGGGAGGTGTTTTAGCGTATCACTTTTTCATCCCTACCGTCAAGGGTCCGGATTTTTATTACTGGATCGGGCTGGGTATAGGTATATTTTTCTTATTTTACATTCCCAAGCTCATTTTTATCGTCTTAGACCTTTTTTCAATCCTGTTGGGACTTATTCATAAAAAGATACGACTTGCCGGGCAAAGCATAGCCGCAATTATAGCCGTAAGCTGCTTTATACTGATTTTATACAGTATTACCTGGGGGCGATACAATTACAAAACAGAACTTGTATCCATTTGTTTCCCACAACTTCCTCCTGCTTTTCAAAATTTCAGAATCGTACAACTTTCCGACTTGCATCTGGGCAGTAGTTCCACCCATTACAAAGGCATTCCCCAACTGGTAGAAAAAGTAAATGCCCTCCGGCCGGATGTTATCCTTTTCACCGGAGACATGGTCAACAATTTTGCAAGCGAGATCACGCCCTGGATCGGGATTTTAAACAAAATGAATGCCAGATATGGAAAATTTGCCGTAACGGGGAACCACGATTACGGTAATTACACCCACTGGGAAAGTCCGGCAGATAAAGCCCGGAATTATACGGATTTTTTACAGTATATGAAGGCTGCCGGTTTTCATCTGCTCAACAATGCTCATTATCCTTTAATAACCGGCAAAGATACAATATACATTGCCGGCGTAGAAAACTGGGGGAATCCGCCTTTTCCCCGTTACGGCAAACTACAGAAAGCACTGGAAGGAGTCCGGGATCATTTCACCGTTCTTATGTCACACGATCCCACCCACTGGAGGGCCCAAATCCTTGACTACAATATTCCCCTCACCCTCTCCGGTCATACCCATGCCATGCAATTAGGCATAGAGATTGGAAATATAAAATGGAGTCCGTCACAATATATCTACCCGGAATATGACGGACTATATGAAGACAATCATCGGTATCTGCATGTTTCACGCGGACAGGGATACCTTGGCTTCCCCGGCAGAATAGGATTAAGACCCACAATCAGTGTAATTATTTTAACAAACAACTGTAATGAAAGATAGAATATATTAACATTTTTTCTTAAATTGCAAAGCCTAACTAAACCTGACATAACTAATGTCAAACTTATTAATTTACAATGAAAAAACGTTATTATACGAGTTTCTCGAAGAGACTGGTATTGTATCTTGTCTCCCTCCTTTTGATAACCGGAAGCTTAGTCTTCATATCTATTTTTACTTTTTCCCGCGAATTTATTACAGACAATGCCTTATATCAGGCAAACACAATTGCTACCAACGTTTCCCGTTCATTTGAACGCAAGATTAAAGATATTGAAAGCATTCCCAATACAATCACCGGACTGTTCGGAAATATCGACACATCGGAAATGCGTCTGCTTCCTTCCAAAATTCTGACAGCTTACCCATTTCTGTCAGATTGCTGTCTGCATTACTCTTTTTCAGAACCCAATAAAGATGGATGCACGATGTATGCTTACAGAGGCAAATCCGGGAAAATCAAGACAAAATCCCTGGCTTACCGTCTGACGGTTCCGCATAAGAACAATATTATCCGGAAAAATGACAAACAAGGTTTTTGGAGCGTAAAAGAGTTAGATTCCAGCCATTCCATCATAAGTTATTTCCAACCGATTAAAGCCGATTCCCTGCAAACGGTATCCGGCTTACTGGAATTAAATTTTCCTTTAAAACATCTGACTGATTTTATATATGACATCAAAATTTTCAGTTCCGGTTATGTATTTGTTACGGATTCGGAAGGGGACTTCATATTCCATCCGGATCCTCAGGTATTCAAATACCACAATCTCAAAAGTTTTTGCAGTTCTCCGGGAATCGATTATTCCTCTACTCTGAAAAAATTTACAAAAGACACCACCGGCTATGAAAACGTATATAAAAAAGGCAAGAAATATTTTCTGTATTATACTCCCAGTTCCCGCATGGACTGGCATATCGGTATCATTTGCCGCTATGATGACATCAGATTATCTTCTTCCAAATTTTTATGGTTAGTATTTGCCATACTCGGAATCGGATTTCTGATATTATATTACAGTGCCATTCGCATCGTAAAAAGTTCCCTCTATCCTTTAAGTGAATTTACCGAAAACGTCAGAAAAATCACAAACGGTCAAGTGAACATAGCCTTACCGGAAGAATATGACAACGAACAATTAAAAGACTTGTACCAGGCTTTCCGGTATATGCAGGACCGTGTTTCCTCCTACATACAATGTCTTCAGACGACTACAGCTAAAAATCAGGAAATCATAACGGAAATAAATCTTGCTCAAAAAATCCAAAAGAGATTTTTGCCGAAAGACATCTTACTTCCCGCCAATATCGAACTATATGGAAAACTAAAGCAATCCAGAAGTGTAGGCGGAGATTTATACGAGTATTTCATATTGGACAATAAGCTTTATTTTGTCCTCGGCGATGTTTCAGGTAAGGGTTTCCCGGCTTCTCTATATATGGCTTCCGTCATAAAACTCTTCAGATACATTGCCAGCCGGCAGTCATCCACAGCAGCTATCTGCAATCTGATAAACACACATATGTGCGACAATACGGAAGACGATATGTACGTGACCATGTTTATCGGGATAATGGATATCCAAAACGGACATATCATTTATACCAATGCCGGACATCCCAAACCTTTCATTGTATATGCGGACGGTCGTATCTGTACTTTAAATGATGAACCGGACGTGCCTATCGGTATATTGGAAGACTATAAATTTCAGGAGTATGAATACACTCTTCCGGAAGGCTCGCAAATCTTACTTTATACCGACGGGATTACAGATGCCGAAAATATAAATGCACAATTTTTCGGTAAAAACCGGCTGATCGAATGCATTAACGGAGCAACACCCAAGAATCCCTATACCATTGTTACCCGGATACTCGAATGCATCCAGGAACATATTCAGGGGACGGAACAGTCTGATGATCTCACCATTCTGGATATACTTTACAAAGGCACTCCCCAAAAAGAGTCCGATGCTTAATATCCGGAACGATTTCTATTGATGTCTTCATCCACAACTTGCAGGTAAGCTTTCAAATGTTCGTCATTCCAGCGCAGGGAATCCCCTTGTATGAAATGATTGTTCTGGAGGTTATAAACAGAAACGCCTTCCCGCGAGATAAAACCACCTGCTCCGGAATAGGCATAATAAGCAAAGGGAACGATATCTTCGGCCAACAGGTTTTTGCTGAACTTATATGCCGAATGATCCAGATTCAACTGACTGAATAAAGTAGCCACCATATCTGTTTGTGAACCGATGGTCCGGACAATGCTGTCCTGTACGTTCAGAACTCCTCCGGCAAAAATCATCGGTATATGGAATGCTTCAGGCTCATAAGCCCGGGGATTTCCGATCTTTATCGTACTGTGGTCCGCGACGAAAATGAACAATGTGTTATCCCATAATCCGCTTTCCTTACACTTGCGGATAAAATGACCGATACAACGATCCGAATAATAAATTGCATTCAAAAACTTCTTCTCTGTACTTTCTCCCTGAATATGTTTTTCCATCGGAACCTCAAAAGGCTCATGACTGCTCATATTGAATGCCATATACATAAACGGCCGGGTAGCTTTGTTCATGTCCTCAAAAAGACGGTCAAACATATATTCGTCATGGATTCCCCATTTAAACCTTTTTTCGACAGCTTCCCCCGAAAAATCTTTCTCGGTTACCACATCCTGAAAGCTCATGGTAACATAGGAACGGAAACCTCCGAAATTCAAATCCCCCGCATAATAAAAACAAGTATGATACCCCTGGGCTTCCAGATCTTTGGGAAAACGAGGATGCTCCGTTATTTTTTGCGGATATTTCAACAGAGAATATCCCGGATAGGCAGGAAAAGCACTGATAACACCGACCATCCCCCGATCCGAACGATTGCCGGTAGCATAAATATTCGAAAAAAGAATGCCTTCCCTGGCTATTTGATTCAGATTAGGAGTAACTCCGGCTTCGCCGCCTAAAGCTTCAATAGCACTGGCAGTAAAACTTTCCAATAACAAAACGACAATATTCGGACGTTCTTCTTTCAGCAAACGGGGATAATCTTTTCCACCCACATACAGACTGTCAAACAAACGATGAGCCTGCTCGTCGGGCATGTAGCTGTATTTATTTTTCAAACGTCCGGCATGAGTCACTTCATACATAAAATTCCATACCGGATTGATGGCAGCCTGATTCGCATGCATATTCGTCTTGTGGAAAAAAACAAAACTGCTGTTCATCGGAGCTACATTAAATCCACCCCTTACCGGTATAATCATAAGTCCACCCAACAGTAAAAAAAGAACCGCCTGTAGCCAATGTCCTTTCCGGAAATGAAAAGGTCTGCTGATACAGCGTTTATAAATATAAAAACAACTCACGATCAGCACAACCAACAATACCAGCAAACCGGTCAACAAGCCGTTTGACAGAGAGGCCAGAGCCTCTCCCGGAGTTTTAATAAACAACAAAGGCGTTGCATCGACATGATATCCCCAGCTCTTGTATATTTCCAGATCGCCGATAACAATGAGCCAGAATAAAACCAGTAAAATAAAAGTATAGACAGAATAAATTCCTTTTATCCAACGCTCTCCGGCAAAAGGAGTCAAAGCCATAAAAACAGAAGCCAATAGCATAATATAACCGCCCAAAGAAAGATCCATCCGTATGCCCCTCCAAAACACCTGGCAATAATCGGAGAATACCATACCGCCACCGCCTTCATATAGCAAAAAGATGACTTTAGCAACAACAGCTGCAACAATCCAGAAGAAATAATATTTCAGAAGAAAAATAAATTTAGAACGCATATTTTGCAATTTCTTATTAAGTCTTGTGCTGTTTTTTCTTTGCAGCAGGAAATAGTACATTATTTAAAATCAACCGGTAACCGGGTGATTGCTTGTGTAAATCCAGTTCCGTCGGGGCATCTCCTACAAAATGCTGATAATCTTCGGGATCATGTCCGCCGTAAAACGTCCAGGTTCCTTTTCCATACTCCCCATGAATATAGCGAGCCTCATTGGCTACTTTATTCTCTCCCATAATCAATACGCCCGACTTAATGACATCCTTATTAAAGGCCGTTGTCTGTCCCATAAACCCTTTTATCACATTTACGTGATTCTGACATAACATGGTAGGCACCGGGTCCCATTTGGCAGAAAATTCAAACAGGGAAAAATAATCGTCGCGCTCACTCAACTTACGGGTATCCGTTACATCGATATTCGAATACTCATAAACATTCGGATTCATTTCCAGCTTGAAATCCTTAAAAGCAAATGTTTTTGAAAAATCCAATTTTTCCTGCGCATCCGGATCGGCGGGATCCCCGTCGAACATAGAGGCACAGATATCCACGTTCATCGCCGCCAAAGCAATATCGTAAGTATCCGTAGCCGAACACATCGCAAACATAAATCCTCCGGCAGAAACATAATCCCTGATCGTCCTGACAACGGCTTTCTTCAAATCGGAAATTTTCGGATAACCGTATTTTTGAGCCGTCAGCAAATTCACCCGCTCTTCCTCCTTATACCAGTCCAAATGCCGGTATCCGCGATAAAACTTACCCAATTGTCCGGTAAAATCTTCGTGATGCAAATGCAACCAATCGTAATCCTTCAACTTACCGTCCAAAATCTCCGAATCATATACGACATCGTAGGGTATTTCTGAATAGGTCAACGCCAATGTCACAGCATCGTCCCAAGGCTTTTTCTCCTTGGGGGAGTAAACGGCGATCTTAGGCGCTTTTTCCAATTTTATCGCATCGGCATTCACTTCCGGAGAAGCGATCTCGCTCAGGATAGCATTTAACCGGGACGGAGGTATGACTTCAAAAGCGACCCCTTTCAACAGGCACTCAGTACGTCCTTCCGGCGTAAAAGGCAATACAAATGCCCCTCCTCTGTAATTAATCAGCCATTGAATTTCATAACCGTTCTTCAACGCATGGTAAGCCACTCCATAAGCCTTCAAATGATTCGTCTGCACATCATCCATCGGAATCAACAAATGATTCGCCTTACCTTCTACAAAAAGGAATATAAAAAACAGGAATATAATACCTTGCAACTTTTTTATGCACTCCATCTTACGATTCACTTAATACATTTAAAACGGGGCTTCTCCCGGAAAACCCGGGTTCGAAAATGCCTTGGCACCTTCTTCAAAAGAAGTATCCAACGGAGGAACCGGTTCGTCGTTCATCTTCGACGTAAATGTCTGTGTTACCAATTCCCCGGTACTCGTTTCGGAATGGAAAGGAGACGTCGTTTCCAAATCACAGAACTGCGTCAATTCACTGCGGAAACGCAACTGAATTTCTCCCACAGCACCATTACGGTGTTTTGCGATAATAATATCCGCAATACCTTTCAGGCTGTTTCCCTGTGCATCCGTCATGATACCGTACTTTTCAGGCCGGTGGATAAATAACACCATATCGGCATCCTGTTCAATTGCTCCGGATTCACGTAAGTCGGACAACATCGGTTTTTTAGCATCCCCGGTACGCAATTCGACACCACGATTCAACTGTGAAAGTGCCAACACGGGTATATTCAATTCTTTAGCAATAATTTTCAATTGCCGGGAGATCATACTGACTTCCTGTTCCCGGTTTCCCCGCATATCCGCTCCCGCCGTCATCAATTGCAAATAGTCGATGATAATCACTTTGATATCGTATTTCTGCTTCAAACGCCGGCATTTGGCCCGCAATTCAAAAATAGACAAAGCCGGCGTATCGTCCACCAGAATCGGCGCCGTAATTAAAGTCTTGATCTTACTGTGCAAATGCTTCCATTCGTCTTCCGACAACCGGCCGTTCTTAATTTTTTCGGAGCCGAGTTCCGTCTCACTGGCAATCAAACGGTTCACCAATTGGACGGAAGACATTTCCAGAGAAAAAACAGCGATCGGCTGCTTGTAAGTAACAGCCATATTCCGGGCCATAGAAAGCACAAAAGCCGTTTTTCCCATAGCAGGACGTGCCGCAATAATCACCAGATCGGAATTTTGCCAGCCGGAAGTAACTTCGTCCAGTGCCGTAAAGCCGGAAGGAATACCGCTGATACCGTCCGGGCGTTTGCTGGCAGCTTCTATTCCCCGGATGGCATCTTCAATAATGGGAGCGATTTCTGCCGTATCTTTCTGAATATTACCGTCAGCAATGTCGAACACCGATTTCTGCGCCTTGTCGACAAGATCCGCTACATCAGTAGCTTCATCATAGGCCATATCCTGCAATTCCGTACATACTCCGATTAATTTCCGTTGTATGAATTTTTGCACAATAATCCGCGCGTGAAACTCAATATGTGCCGCAGAAGCCACCCGGGAAGTCAGTTGAGAAAGATAATAATATCCTCCCACCTGCTCCAGTTCCCCTGTACTCTTCAATTTTTCACTGACAGTCAGTAAATCGACAGGCTCATCCTTGATAAACAACTGATGAACTGCCCGGAATATCCGTTGATGGGCATCTTTATAAAAACATTCCGGTTTCAATAAATCCCCCACCACGGCAAAAGCATCTTTTTCAAGCATTAAAGCCCCCAATACAGCTTCCTCCAGGTCCACCGCCTGCGGAGGCACTTTTCCATATTCAGAAGGCAAATCCTTATAATTATTTGTCTTCGTATACTCTGTTTTTTTAGCCATAATCCAACCGGAATTACAAACAATAAATTATTATCTTATTACACCCAAACTCTTTAATTTCCAAAAACACCGTTCCGTCGCCTCCACATCAGCCATCGCATTATGAGCGTCTTCAAAGCCTTTCCCGAACAAGACCTGATGCAACTCTGACAATCTCGGCGACTTATACCCTTTTTTCCCCGGTAAACGACAATAATCCGTAGAACCTTTCATCGTACAATATTTGGGTTTCAGAAAAAGAGAAGTCATCATATGCAGCCGTTCAAATTCGGCCCCGACGATACATTCGTCAAAACTGATATTATGTCCGACCAACACCTGTGATTCATCTATCTCTTTCGAAAATTCTTCCAACACACCTTGCAAATCCACACCTTTCTCCATAGCAATAGCTGTCGTGATTCCATGTACTCTGGATACCTCCCAGGGTATTGTAAAACCTTCCGGACGGACAATAACATTCCGGCTGCGAAGCGTATTGCCTTCGTTATCCGAAACGATCCAGGCCAACTGTACCAAACGGGGCCAATTATCTACATCCGTTACCGGAGCATTCCAGCGTTTCGGTAAACCGGTGGTTTCCGTATCGAAAAATAAATACATACTCAAACGAATATTTATTGTTCCGTTTTGACTTCGTCACAATTGTCAAAACTCTTATTATACTGATGCATAGCCCGGTAACTCATACCCATACTCGAGAAACCTCCGTCATGATACAAATTCTGCATCGTTACCTTGCGGGTCAGATCCGAAAACAAACAAACACAATATCCGGCACACTCCTCTGCATTCGCATTCCCCAGCGGAGACATACGATCGGCAAAATCTATCAGAGAATCGAATCCTTTGATACCGCTTCCTGCCGTAGTCATAGTGGGCGACTGGGAAACCGTATTGATCCGGATCTTCTTTTCCCGACCGTAAATATACCCGAAACTACGGGCAATGGATTCCAGCATAGCCTTAGCATCTGCCATATCGTTGTATTCGAACATCGTACGCTGTGCAGCAACATATGAAAGAGCGACAACCGATCCCCACTCATTTATAGCATCCAATTTCTTGGCACATTGCAGAACTTTATGGAAAGAAACAGCCGAAATATCCAGGGTCTTTTGCAGAAAATCATAATCCAGATCGTCATACGAACGTTTTTTTCTGACATTCAAAGACATGCCGATAGAATGCAATATAAAATCCACCTTTCCCCCGAAATGTTTCATTGCCTCTTCCAGTAAATGTGTCAAATCCTCCGTATTCGTAGCATCGGCAGGGATTAACGGAACGTTATGCCTGGCTGCGAAATCCTGGATCTCCCCCATACGGATCGACAACGGTGTATTGGTCAATACGATCTGCGCCCCTTCTTCCAGACACAATTCTGCCACTTTCCAGGCAATTGACATTTCATTCAATGCCCCAAAAATAATTCCTTTTTTTCCTTTTAATAAGTTATACGCCATATCATTAAAATTTAAAATTCAACAAATTCTTCGCAGCCTCTAAAGCGGCTGCAGAAATCTCACTTCCGCTGATCATTCCTGCTATTTCCTTTACCCGTTCCTCCGGAGCCAGTTTCCGGATACGGGAAACCGTATGCTCCGAATGATCTTCCTTATACACCTTAAAATGACAATTCCCCGCCGCAGCAATCTGAGGCAAATGAGATATACTGATAACCTGCATGCGCGTTGCCATTTCCTGCATCATCTGTGCCATGCGATGCGCCACTTCGCCGGATAAGCCGGTATCGATCTCATCGAATACGATAACCGGCAATTGTTTGTTCTTCGACAAAATATACTTTAAAGATAACATAACCCGGGAAATTTCTCCTCCTGAAGCCACTTTCGCAATTTCCCCCGGTTGTTGATTCTTATTGGCTGCAAACAAAAACCGGACTTCATCGGTTCCCGTCGGTAAAAAAGCTTCCACCGGAGTAATAAGTACCTCAAAACAAGCATGCCTGATTCCCAACTCCTGAAGCAACTTCCTCATTTCTTCTTCCAGACGTCCTTTGCCTTTCTTACGCGATTCCCGGATTTGAAGTGACAGCGTGTGCATCTGCTCTTCCGTCTCCTGAATTTCCCTGGTTAATTTCTCTATCTCCTCCGTGGAGTTTTGTATACCATTCAACTTATCTATAATGCCGGCTTTGACAGCCAGAAGTTCTTCCACTCCCTCGGCCTTGTATTTCAGCATCAGATCGTATATTTCACTAAGACGCGCATTTACGGTCTCTATACGCCGCGGATCAAGGCCCACCGATTCGGCCCTCCCTTCTGCATCGTCTGCTATATCCTTTAACTCCAGCAAAACGGACTGCAAACGTCCCTCATAGTCTTCTGCTTCTTTTACGACTTTCCGTAAAGAAGCGATCGTGTTTTTACAATTTTTTAATACGGGAATCACTGCATTTTCGGCATCCCGCAATTGATAGGTCAAATGCCCGAAATTGGTTTTTATCGTCTCTGCATTCGATAAAACGGTCAGTTCGGCTTCCAACTCTTCTTTCTCCCCCGGCTTCAAATTAGCTCCCTCTAACTGGCTGAAACGAAATTTCAGGTAATCTTCCTCCCTGGCAGCTTCAAAAGCTTTTTCTTTCAATGTCTCTAACTCAATCAGCTTTTTCTTTCTTTTATCGTAATGTTGCCGATAGATACTCCGCAATTCCCCGTTACCGCAAAAAACATCCAATATTTCGGTCTGGTATTCAGGCTGACCGATAAGCAACGACTGATGCTGAGAATGTATATCGATCAAAAATCCGCCCAACTCCTTCAACAGACGATTACTGACCGGCGTATCGTTGATAAAGCAACGGGATTTACCTTCCGGCGTAACTTCCCGGCGAACAACCACCTCGTCGGAATAATCCAGCTCATTCGCTTCAAACCACGCCTCCAAAGGATACCCCTTCACCTGATAAACGATTTCGGCAACACATTTCTTCTCCCGGTTCATCAATGCAGAAACATCCGCCCGTTGCCCCAGCGTCAAAGCAATTGCTCCCAATAGAATGGACTTTCCGGCCCCCGTCTCTCCGGTAATAACAGAAAATCCTTTTTCCAGCCCGATCTCCGTCTTATCGATCAGGGCATAGTTATTAATATGAATACTTTCTATCATATCAATTCGTCTTATTTTCAATCAAAACACTGTACTTTGATAAATTTGCCGGATTAACCTCGGAAACAATATTGTATATCCGTTTCCGTTCATCCGTAAAGGCAGGTTTGAATATATTGACGATTTCATCCGACTTCGCATCGAAAAACACCTGCAATATATATGAATTAGGCTTAGCCCGATGTGCTTTCTGCAACAATTCCAAGGCAGACAACAACTCCAAACGGCCGTCCGTGACATTCTCCGCCATTACATCCAGTCCCAGCCGGTGATACCGGTATATACACTCCCGGACGGAAGCATAACTCCTGTCCTGCAAATTATTGATCAGCCAATACCGGTTCCTGCGGCTCTCGAACGATTTCCAGCCGGATTCCCGGGCATTCTGACACTGAGCAACAATGTTTTCAGCCTTATTGAAAAACTCATTTCCTCCCATTAAAGAAAAACTATCATAATCCAATCCCAATATGATATTGGCATAAAACGCCAGCAAATTCACCAATTCCGTATTTTGCCCCGATTCATTATATTCCAGGGTCTCAAACTCCCGGTAACGAAAATCGATGTCATTGTCTTTAAAATTCAGCAACACCGTATTATAGGATGAATTATATACCGGCCGGCTCACTCTCACCTGCAGGCTGCCCCTGAACTGATCACTTCCGATTTGTTCTTCCAGCGTAAACTGCATACTGCACTCGACACGTTCATCATAGGAAAAAACATTGGAAGACCAACGTTTATTATTTACAAACTCATACATATCCCGCTGCATATTCGTAAATAACTCCTTGTTCGTTCCCTGTATCTTTTGTGTAGAAACAGAAATATTACAACGCAGTTCCTGGGCATATACACGACAGCCCAAAATCACCAGACATATCAACAACCAACCTTTCTTCATACAGAACCGATTATCCATTTTTTCATCTTGTATTATCATGCAAAGATATAATTTTCAATTTTCAATTCTCACATTTAAATTAATTTACTACTTTTGCGCCTGCAAATAACAAATCGTTCTTCATAAAAATGACAAGCAGAAGATTAATCCGGATAAAAGTACTGCAACTCCTGTATGCTTACTACAAAAAAGAAGGAGCATCCCTGGCAGAAGCCGAGCGTGACTTATTAAAAAGTATTGAAAAAAGTACAGATCTTTACTATCAAATCCTCTTACTTTTATCAGAATTACAACGCAAAGCTTTCCTTAAAATCGATGCCGCCAAAAACAGGCATTTCGTAACGGAAGCGGATCTTCATCCCAATACCCGGTTTATCGACAACCCGGTTTTTTCTATCCTCAATAATAATAAAAAGTTCAGAACATACCTACTCAATAATCCGATTTCCTGGAATGAAAACCAGGAAATTATCAATTTCTTTTACAACACCCTACAGGAATTTCCGCCTTATCAGGCTTATATGGAAAAACCGGAAGTCAACTTTCAGGACCACAAACAACTGGTTCTCGACCTGTTTACAGAATTAATTGCTCCGAGCGATATATTCTATCAAACGCTGGAAGATATAAATATATATTGGAACGATGATTTTGAACTGGTAATGCATGTCGTTTACCGTACCCTTAAAAATATAAAAGAAGGAGATAACGAAGACAGTAATATCCTCTACCCGATTTACAACACGGAAGAAGATACCGATTTTGCCAGGAAACTATTGCGCAAAACAATAAACGAAAACCAGGACAATCTCCGGGTTGTAGATAAATTTATCCGTAACTGGGAAATCGAACGTATTTCCGATATGGATAAACTGATCATGGCCACAGCCATAGCTGAACTGAAACATTTCCCCTCTATACCGGTAAAAGTTACCTTGGACGAGTATATTGAAATTTCCAAGTCCTATAGTTCTCCTAAAAGCGGAGGATTTATAAACGGAATCCTGGATAAAGCCGTTGTAATGCTGAAAGAAGAAAACCAGATAAAAAAGAGCGGACGCGGATTAATGGGCGAATAAAAAATAAAGGGGATGCTGGCATCCCCTTTTTACTAAACTAAACTAAACTAAACTAATTCAAACTCCCTTTGTAATCACTACAATGGTCACAAGAGCAAAACCCGTAAAAGGAAATTCTACCCTTATCGGTAAAAATATATAATTAATATTTAATTTCCAAATAAATGCTACATTAATTCTGACAAGAATATCATTTCTATTTACCGGACTAATATTTAGAAACCATTTTTTCTTCCTTATAATCTGCAATATAAGCAACAGCCTCTACGACTTCGTCCACCACTTTATACAACCCCTTATAAGCAGAAGAAACAAAACTTTCCTCAAAGGCCTTGTTTATAAAATCAAAAAACAAATCATAAAAACCGTCGGTATTGATAAACACGATCGGTTTTTGATGCAGGCCCAGTTGTTTCAGGGTTATCACTTCGGTAATCTCCTCTAAAGTACCCCAACCGCCGGGCAAAGCGATAAAAGCATCAGCCGCTTTACGCATTAAATATTTGCGCTCCTTCATATCCGGGACGACGATAAGATCCGTCAGTTTTTCTGCTTTTACTCCCCGTTCCGCAATACAGCGGGGAATAATACCTTTAACGCCTCCTCCCTGCTCTAAAACAGCATCGGCAACTTCCCGCATCAATCCGCAGTTTGTTCCCCCATAAACCAGATTCCAGCCCCGTTGAGCCATTTCCTGTCCCAATTTCCGGGCTGCCTCCGCATAAACACCCTTCACCCGATTGGATGACGCACAAAATACAGCTATATTCATTCTTCCGTGATTTCAAATTATACATAAGAAAAAAGAGTGCCGCAGCACTCTTTTTCTTTATTAAGCATCGATAGTCGCATACGTGGCATTCTGTTCGATAAATTGCCGTCTGGGCGGCACATCGTCTCCCATCAGCATCGAGAATATCCGGTCTGCTTCTGCTGCATTTTCAATAGAAACCTGGCGCAGCGTACGGCCTTCAGGTGCCATTGTCGTCTCCCAAAGCTGTTCCGGGTTCATCTCTCCCAAACCTTTATAGCGCTGGATGTGCAAACTGCTTTCCTTACCACCGCCCCATTCCTGTATCAAACGGATACGTTCCTCCTCATTCCAGCAATAGCGGTGATCTTTGCCTTTCTTTACCAAATACAAAGGCGGCGTTGCAATATAAAGATACCCATGCTCAATAACCGATTTCATATGACGGAAAAACAAGGTCATAATCAACGTGGCAATGTGTGCACCGTCGACGTCAGCATCCGCCATAATAATGATCTTGTGGTAACGTATCTTTTCCAGATCAACTCCCATACTGTCTTCATCGGTCCCGGGTGTAATACCCAATGCCTTAAATATCATGACAATTTCGTCACTCTCATATACCCGGTGCCGCATAGCCTTTTCAACATTCAGAATCTTACCCCTCAAAGGCAATATCGCCTGAAACTGACGGTCACGTCCTTGTTTTGCCGATCCGCCTGCAGAGTCTCCCTCCACCAGGAATATTTCACAATTTGCAGGATTATTATCCGCACAATCCGCCAATTTTCCGGGCAAACCTGAACCTGAAAGCACAGATTTACGCTGTACCATATCCCGGGCTTTACGGGCCGCATGACGTGCCGTAGCCGCTAATATGACTTTATCGACAATAGACTTGGCATCTTTGGGGTGTTCTTCCAGGTAATTGGACAACGCCGTGCTGACAGCCTGAGCAACAGCAGTCCCGACTTCCGTATTCCCCAGCTTGGTTTTTGTCTGTCCTTCAAACTGAGGCTCCTGAACTTTTACCGAAACGACTGCCGTCAATCCCTCCCGGAAATCATCACCGTTAATATCGAATTTCAGCTTAGAAAGCATACCGGTGGTCTCTGCATAATTCTTCAACGTTTGGGTCAACCCTCTTCTGAAACCCGCCAGATGCGTTCCACCTTCTTTGGTATTGATATTATTTACGTAAGAAAAGACATTTTCCGTAAAAGAAGTATTGTAATGCATCGCAATCTCTACCGGAATTCCGTTTTTCTCCGTACAGATGTCGATTGTATTTTCGATCAGCTTTTCCCGGCTTCCATCAATAAATTCCACATATTCCCGCAACCCGAATTCCGAATAGAACACCTCGTGACGGGGCTCCTTTGTCTCCGGATCCAAATCTCTCTTATCCGTCAGTGAAAGGCGGATGCCTTTATTCAGATAAGCCAGTTCCCGCAAACGGGTAGACAACGTATCATATTTGTATTCCGTAACATAAAAGATAGAATCGTCCGGTTTAAAAGTAATGGTCGTTCCCGTTCTATCCGTATCCCCTATGATTTCAACATCCTTCAATGCCACTCCCCTACAAAATTCCTGCCGCCATATTTTACCTTCCCGGTATATTTCAGCCACTAATTTAACCGAAAGTGCATTTACGCAGGATACACCCACCCCATGCAAACCTCCGGACACCTTATAAGAATCCTTGTTGAATTTACCTCCGGCATGCAACACCGTCAATACAACTTCCAATGCCGATTTGTTTTCCTTAGCATGTCTGGCCGTCGGAATACCACGACCGTTATCCCGTACCGTTATAGAGTTATCTTCATTAATATAAACCTGAATGTGGGTACAGTATCCGGCCAATGCCTCGTCAATCGAGTTATCGACAACCTCATACACCAAATGATGCAAACCATCCGTGTTTACATCCCCGATATACATTGAAGGACGTTTTCTCACGGCTTCAAGGCCTTCCAACACCTGAATACTGTCCGCAGAATATTCTTCCGGTTCCAATTTCACTTTTTCTTCTTCGCTCATATATTTATAAGTTTATTTTCAAGGGATTTCACCGTTTTTTCCAAAACATGCAAATATAATCATTTTTCCCCGAAAAAACGAGGAGAAAGCCTACAAATTTACCTCCAGACAGACTAAAAATACATAAAAAACAGGGGATAAACCCCATTCGGATTTATCCCCCGTATTATACCATTAAGAAAAATCAAAACAAGCTGATCGTACAGGTAACTCCGGCCATCACAATGGCAACCATGCTCATCAATTTGATTAAAATATTCAAGCTGGGGCCGGAAGTATCCTTAAACGGATCTCCGACAGTATCTCCGATTACCGTCGCCTTGTGACAATCAGAACCTTTTCCGCCCAAATGCCCTTCTTCCACGTATTTCTTGGCATTATCCCAGGCTCCCCCGGAATTAGCCATAAAAATAGCCAGTACAAAACCGGAACCCAAACCGCCGGCCAATACCCCCATCACACCTGCTACGCCGAATATCAATCCGACAAGAATCGGAATAATAATAGCCAGCAAAGAAGGGAAAAGCATTTCACGTTGAGCCCCCTTGGTCGAAATTTCAACACAACGGGCATAATCAGGTTCTGCTTTACCTTCCATGATTCCTTTAATTTCACGGAACTGACGGCGCACCTCATTCACCATTTTTTGGGCAGCACGTCCGACAGCATTCATGGTTAACCCACAGAACAGAAAAGCCATCATAGAACCGATAAAAATACCCGCCAATACTTTCGGATTCATCAGGTTTACATCATAATAGGTCATGATATCCTTCAATGTAGCCGAAGCCGTATTGACAATATTTCCACCCACATCGATCGTAACCTCACCCAGGCGGATCAGTCCGATTTTTATCTCTTCAATATAAGAAGCCAAAAGAGCCAACCCCGTCAATGCCGCGGAACCGATAGCAAAACCTTTTCCGGTTGCAGCCGTAGTATTCCCCAAAGCGTCCAAAGCATCCGTACGTTTACGTACTTCTTCGCCCAATTCGCTCATCTCGGCATTACCGCCGGCATTATCAGCAATCGGACCGTAAGCATCCGTTGCCAGGGTTATCCCCAAAGTCGAAAGCATTCCGACAGCAGCGATTCCGACACCGTACAACCCCATGGCCATATTACTCATATCGAACTCCGCAGCAAACAAATAAGCCACAATGATACCGACAACGATGGTTATAACCGGAATAGCCGTTGAGATCATACCGGTTCCGATACCTTTTATAATAACTGTCGCCGGTCCGGTTTCAGAACTCCTGGCAATATCCTGTGTCGGCTTATAAGCATGGGAGGTATAATGCTCCGTAGCTTTCCCGATCACAATACCGGTCAGTAAGCCGATGATCACAGAACCGCAAATCCAATAACTCAAACCGAGTAAATAAATGACCAGAAAACTGGCTCCTACGATAAGTATGGAACTCGTATTGATTCCTCTGTCCAATGCCCGTAACAACTGTAACTGAGAAGCACCTTCCTTGGTCTTAACCATAAATATACCCAATAAGGAAAGAATAACCCCGAAAGCAGCGATCAGCATCGGCGCCAGAATCGCATTAAACTGCATTTCCGGTACAGATATATAGGCAGCAGCACCCAATGCAGCCGTAGCCAGTACAGAACCGCAATACGATTCGTAAAGATCGGCCCCCATACCGGCAACATCACCCACATTATCTCCTACATTGTCGGCAATTGTAGCCGGATTACGGGGATCGTCTTCCGGAATACCGGCTTCCACCTTCCCGACCAAATCCGCCCCGACATCCGCAGCTTTGGTAAAAATACCGCCACCTACCCTGGCAAACAATGCCTGGGTAGAAGCACCCATACCAAACGTCAGCATCGTCGTCGTAATCATAATCGCCTTATGACTGGAACTGGGATCATCCACAAAATAATCCAGCACCAACCACCACAAAGAAATATCCAGCAAGGCCAGACCGACAACCACCAACCCCATTACGGCTCCGGAACGGAAAGCCACTTTCAAACCGTCATTCATGCTACGGCGGGCAGCATTGGCAGTACGGGCAGAAGCATAAGTGGCCGTTTTCATACCGATAAAGCCTGCCAAACCGGAAAAGAAACCACCGGTCAGAAAAGCAAACCATACCCATTCATTTTGTAAACCAGGGCCATAGGCCATCCAGGCAAAAAAGATACACAGTATCAGAAAAACAAATCCGACAATCTTATATTGTTGTCTGAGATAAGCCATTGCTCCCTTACGTACATGGGAAGCAATACGTTTCATCGTATCCGTTCCTTCCGATTCTTTCATCATTCCCCGGAAAAACATCCAGGCAAAAAGCAAAGCAATCAACGAACAGACCGGAACAATCCAAAATAAACTATTCAGCATGATTTATTTATTTTATCGTCCATACTAAATCATTCAGCCGGTGTCCCCATTGCAACACTCTTACTACGCTCTACCGATTGCAATGCCAGGTAATGATCTCCGAACTTCTGTAAATTCTCCATTTCTGTATCATACTGATCCTGATGAACTTCTTCCTCGGCTGTCAGTGTCTCAAATAATTTTTTAGATACAGAATCCGCATTGGCAGCACATTCATTGGCCCATTTATTGTAATCTTCCACCGATTGCATTTCCATGCTTACAGCCAGTTTCAGCATCTCCCGGGCATCATGTATTTTCTGAACCTCTCCGGCAACCTTCATGTCCACTTCCCCTTTCAAAAAAAGAATTCTTTCAGAAAGTTGCTCAACATGCATCATTTCCTGAATTGCCGTACGGCGGAAAAGCCCTGAAAGCAAATCATACCCCAAATCATCACATACAAAATGAAAATACATATACTGGTGAACGGCCAATAACTCGTCATTCACTGCTCTGTTTAGCAATTCGATACTTTTTTCTCTGTTACTCATGATTGAATTATTTAAATTAAACTTTTAGTTAAGAATCATTGTTACAAATATAATTTAATCCTTAAATATAACAAAGAAATGTAAGAGAATGTACGTATCTAAAATTTCTTATCTGCTCTGCGAATAGAGTATATTTCCCCGCTGTTCAATAACCCATACCCCGTCTTTTATCCTTACGTTATACGTATCGTCATCTTCCTGATTCCAGGCATAACCTCCGGCCGGCAATTCCCTTCTGTCCAATACCGGATGATTTTCCTGATCCGGAACAAAAACCTCCGCTTTTAACGAATCCGCAGAAAACACTACATAAGCAGCCAAAGCCGAAGCCGTATCCTGTACCGACTGAAATTGAATACCATCTTCAAACAAGCGGATACATTTTGCCTGTACTTCCGACCAGGTATAACCCGCAGCCGCGTTACAGCCATGCTCGTCTTTGGCAACACCAACCTGCTCACCTTTTACCAAAGGCCCGAATACCATTTGTACTTTCCCGGTTGAATCTTTTAATTGTAACTCATTATTCTGAATAGAATAACCAGCAACTTTTTTCAGCCCGAGCAAAAAACGATCCTCCACAGGCATATCCGGACAGTACATCATCGTCACACCTCCCGGGTGAATCGTAAGTTTATTGCCTTTTCCTGTCTCATAAGTCGCAAAAAAACGGTTACACCCCGCAAATCCGAATATCGTAGCGGTATCCGTAAATTGCAGAGAAGGCATTCTTTCCGGTTTATCCGTAAGTCCCTCCATTTGCTTCAATTCCCACTCCTGAGAAGTCAACAAAGCCTTTTCGTTACTTTTACATGCAACGGCCAATACCAATATGGCCAACAACATAAATTGAATTTTTTTCATTTTCCCATTATTTTATTAAACAAAATCTTATCGTCATAAAACCTCGCCCGTCAAATCATAATCGTAAGCTCCGGTTATTTTTACATCATAAAACTCTCCTATCTTCAATAACTTATCCGAATGTATCAAAACTTCAGGATCAACTTCAGGCGAATCGTATTCCGTACGTCCGATATAATAATCCTCCTCCTTCCGGTCGATCAATACCCGCATTGTCTTCCCGATCATTGAATCATTTACTTCCCGGGAGATTTCCCGTTGAATCTCCATGATTTTTTCTGTTCTACGTTTTTTAACCTTCAGAGGTACATCATCCTTATAATATTTGTCACAATACGTATCTTCTTCATGAGAATAAGCAAACACCCCCAAGCGCTCGAATTTCATTTCCCGGACGAAGGCACACAACTCCTCAAAATCTTTTTCCGTTTCTCCGGGATGCCCTGCCATAAGCGTCGTCCGTAAAAAAATACCCGGAACTTCTTTTCGTATCTTATTAACCAGTGATATGGTTTGTTCTTTAGTCACACCTCTTCGCATAGTTTGCAACATAGAGTCACTGCAATGCTGCAAGGCGATATCGAGGTAATTACACACATTCTCCCGCTCCCGCATAACTTTCAATATTTCCAAGGGAAAACCGGCCGGATAGGCATAATGTAACTTGATCCAGACCACCCCCTCTATATCGGCCATCCGGCTGATCAGTTCCGCCAATTTATTTTCACCGTACAGGTCGGTACCGTAATAAGTCAGGTCTTGCGCCATAACCAATAACTCCTTCACCCCATTCTTTACCAGATTACGGCACTCCTCCAATATCTCCTCCATTTCCCGGGATTGATATTTTCCGGTCATAATCGGAATGGCACAATAGGAACACGTCCGGTTACACCCTTCTGCTATCTTCAAATAAGCATAATGGGAAGGAGTCGTCAGTAAACGCTGATTACGGATCGTTTCATCGTATGAATTACCTAAATAATTCAATATGCCTTTCCAGTCAAACTTACCGAAATAGGCATCTACCTCCGGAATTTCCACTTCAAGTTCAGACTTGTAACGTTGTGACAAACATCCCATTACCAATATCCGATCAACTTCCCCATCCGTCTTACGTCTGACCTGTTCCAATATTGTATTCACAGACTCCTCCTTGGCATCGCCGATAAAACCGCAAGTATTGATAATGACAATATCCGCTTCTTCTTTTTCCGCATCTACCGCTACCTCATATCCGGCTTTTACCAATTGTTTGAGTAACAATTCTGTATCTACCAGATTTTTCGAACATCCCAAACTGATTATATTTACTTTCTTCATATACAAATTCCTTAATTCTGCTTTACAATTTTTGGTGTGCAAAGGTATAAAAAAACGCTATCTTTGTGCAATATTTAAAGGAATGAACAACGAAAGGAAACTACAATGGTTACCGACTTCTGCTAAAGAAGTACAGGAACGTGGTTGGGACACACTGGATGTCATCTTATTTTCCGGAGATGCCTATGTCGATCATCCTTCCTTCGGTATTGCCGTTATCGGAAGACTTTTAGAATCTTTAGGCTTAAAGGTAGCGATCGTCCCCCAACCCAATTGGCGTGATGATCTCCGTGATTTCAAAAAACTGGGACGTCCCAATCTTTTCTTCGGTATAAGTGCCGGTAGTATGGATTCAATGGTAAACCATTATACCGCCGCCAAAAGGCTGAGGTTTGACGACGCATATACCCCCGGAGGAAAATCCGGATTCCGTCCCGATATGCCTACAATCGTCTATACCCGGATACTGAAACAACTTTATCCGGACATACCTGTAATCATCGGCGGAATAGAAGCTTCGTTACGGCGGTTGACACATTACGACTATTGGCAGGATCGCCTGCGTCCGTCCATCCTGACCGAAAGCGGTGCCGACATGCTGATCTACGGCATGGGAGAAAAACCGCTTACAGAACTGTGCAGACTATTAAAAAAAGGAGTTCCTTTTGCCGGTTTAACCAATGTTCCGCAAACCTGTATACAAAGACCGCAACATGAATCCTGTGCCGGAAATAAAAAATGGCAAACGATCCGCCTGTTTTCACACGAAGAATGCCTGAAAGATCCGATAAATCACGCCCGTAATTTCCGCCACATCGAAGAGGAATCCAACAGTCTGGAAGCTGCCCGGCTCATACAAGCTTACGAAGACGTTCAAATCATCGTCAATCCGCCTTATCCTCCCATGAGTACATCTGAAATCGATGCTATATATGCCTTACCTTTCACCCGCCTCCCACACCCACGTTACAAAGGGAAAGAAATTCCGGCTTACAATATGATCCGGCATTCCGTGACTCTTCACCGGGGATGCTTCGGAGGTTGCGCCTTCTGTACGATATCTGCCCATCAGGGGAAATTCATTTCTTCCCGTTCCGAAGAGTCCATACGACAGGAACTGGAAGAAATTACCCGTATGCCCGACTTTCGGGGGACAGTAACCGACCTGGGCGGCCCCTCCGCCAATATGTACGGAATGCAAGGCCAAAACAAAACTCTATGTGCCGCTTGTAAACGCGCTTCCTGTGCTTTCCCGACCGTATGTAAAAACCTGAACACAGATCACGGCCCCCTTTTAAAAATATATACCATAACCCGGCAACAGCCCAAAATCAAACATGCATTCGTCGGCTCCGGCATCCGCTACGACCTTTGCCTGCACGATTCCGGAAATAAAAACATCAACCGGACCAATGAAGAATATTTACAAACCGTCATCCGTCATCACGTATCCGGACACTTTAAAGTAGCACCGGAACATGCAACCGATAATGTCTTGAAAATAATGCGGAAACCTTCATTCAAACTATTCTATGAACTGAAGGAAAAATTCGATGCGATAAACAGCCGGAATGGACAGAAACAACAAATAATCCCCTACTTTATATCCTCCCATCCGGGATGTCACCTGGAAGATATGGCTGAATTGGCTATTCTTACCCGTGAATTGAATTTCCGGTTGGAACAGGTGCAGGATTTTACCCCGACACCCATGACATTGGCAACTACGATTTTCTATACCGGATACCATCCCTATTCGCTGCAAAAAATCGCATCCCCAAAATCAGAATCGGAAAAAAAACAACAAAATATGTTCTTTTTCTGGTATAAAAGAGAGTTTCGGGAAAAAATTATCGCTACCTTAAAAAGAATTAAACGTCCGGATCTTATAAAAAAAATATATAACAGATAATAAAAACCAATACAAAACTTTAATATTTCGATACGAATAACTAATTTTGGGTCTAATAAACCAAGATGTAATATAGAGAGATGAATATTAGATATGGATTGATTATCACGGTAGTGGTTTTATTGGCTTCCTGTAACAGCAAAGTTACCCAAACCAATAAAAACGGATTGAATTACATCAAACAAGGCTTGTACGATCAGGCCATCGTAGAGTTCAACAATGCAATTATAACGGATAATGAATGGTTACCGGCTTATTACAACCGGGCAATTTGCTATGCCAATACCAAACGTTACAAAGAAGCTCTGAACGATTTCAATTACATTCTCGCCAATTGCCCGGATCATGCTGAATCTTATTTTAACCGGGGGATTGTGTATGAGAATATCGGCATATACAACAGTGCCATTAAAGATTACTCGCAAACGATCAACTTACGTCCGGACTTTATCACAGCCTATCATTACCGGGGAATTGCCCGGTTTTATATGAAAGATTACGAAGGAGCCCTGGCCGACTACAACAAAGCAATGGAACTCGGGCTGGCCGAAACCGGACTTTATTTCAACCGGGGAGTAATCATGCAAATACAAGGCAACCTTGATGCTGCGATTAAAGATTATACAGAAGCCATCAACATCGATCCTTCCAATGCAAAATCCTATTACAACCGGGGAATTGCCAAGTTGGCTCAGGAACGGTCTGACGAAGCTTTGAAAGATCTTGAGATAGCATCCCGGCTGGGTTTTGCCAAAGCTAATGATGCAATCAACACTTACTTCAGATATTAAACTGTAAGGCAAACATCCGGCTGAGTATTTATCAACATTCAATCATTTCCATCCTATTTAGATTATTCGTAAAAATGAAAAATCTTTTTATTCTATTCTTATTTTGTGGAGTTTTCCAACTCACGACAGTGCATGCACAGGGGTATAACATCCGAATCAACGTCAACAGTATGGCAGGTAAAAATGTAATACTCGCCAACTACTTTGAAGGCAAAGTATATGCCTGTGATACGGCAAAACTGGACAACCAGGGAAATGGCTTTTTCCGTAACAATCAGAAAAAACTGGCAAGGGGAATGTATATCCTGCTGTTTTCTCCCAGTAACTATTTCGATCTGATCATCGGAGACAATCAGCATTTTTCGATAAAAACCGATACGACCAACTATCTGCAAACCATGAAATTCGAAGGTTCTCCCGAAAATACAGCTTTTCTGGACTTTCAGAAATTCATGACCTCTCAAAATCAGAAAATGCAGGTATTGAGAAATGAATTTGAAAAAAATCCGGATAAAGGAAAAGAAGAAATCAGAAAAGCCTATACCGATAAATTCAATCTGGCCGACCACGAAGTCCGCAAATATGTTGCCGATCTGAGTAAAAAATACCCGGGTTCGGCATTAGCAACCTTCGTAAACTTTACACTCAGTCCGGAAACACCCGATTTTTCAGCACAGGTACCCGAAGGTACAAAAGACCGGGATATGGAAATCCGCCGCCGGGCATTCTACTACACCAAAGCACATTTCTGGGACAATACAAATCTTACAGACAGCATGCTGATCCGGACTCCGGTATTCAAAAACAAACTGGACGACTATTTTCAAAATTGGGTAGTCGTACATCCGGACTCTCTGTACCGTGCCTGTGTAGGTGTCATCGAAAAGGCCAAACCCTGTAAGGTAATGTTCCGTTACCTGCTGAACTACTGCATCGTATACACCTTCGATAATAAAATCATGGGAATGGACGAAGCCTTTGTAAAATTAGGTGAACATTATTATATGAGCGGACAAGTGGATTGGCTCGACAAAGAGCAATTGAAAAAAATCACGGATGAAGTCATTAAAAGACAATATAACTTAATCGGTCAGAAAGCCCTGGATTTAAAATTGCCGACTTTAGAAGGCGGATGGGTAAGTTTGCTTGAAACCAAAGCTCCTTATACCCTGCTTCTATTCTGGGAACCCAATTGCGGACATTGCAAAAAACAGGTTCCTTTGGCCAAAAAAGAAATATATGACCGGTTCAGCCCGTATGGATTAAAAGTATTTGCCGTCAATACGCATACCGATAAGAAGCAATGGGAAGAATTTATAGAGAAAAACGAGCTTTTTGATTTTATCAATTGCTGGGATCCGAACAGACAATCCAATTACTGGACAATCTACAACGTATTCTCAACCCCGGTCATGTACATTCTCGATAAAGACAAAAAAATCATAGCCAAAAACCTGGCTGTCGAACAAATGGTCGACCTGCTCAAAAACGAATACAAAAAACAGGGCATCGAGATAAAAAACTAAACCGAAGAATTGTAAAATTTTAGATTGTAAATCGTCCGCTGATTCCGCAGATATATGAATTTCAAATTCGGAAACCCTGGCGGATCAAATTTACAATCTAAAATCCCTTACAAATATTACGACTTATCTTAATCGTAAATCTGAAATCATAAAGCGTAAATCATATCTACAGGCTTTTAATAAAAAGCGTAATCCCGTCAAACACCATTTGCAAACCGATCGTAGCCACAATCAATCCGATAATACGGATCAAGGGATTCATAAAATTATACCTGATTAAAAAATTTCCGATACGGCGGGCTTGCAACATGCAGAACAAATTAACCCCCAAAGCCAATAAAATGGCAACAATCGTTATTTCCCGCCCGTATTGCACCGGGAAAGTCACGGCTGCCGTAATCGTGGCCGGTCCGGCAATCATCGGAATGGCAATAGGTACCGTCGTCAAATCGGCAATCTTGATATGCTCGTCCACCTTAAGAAAAAATCCCTTCAACAATCCCGAAAGGCCGTTGTATATCAATACAGCACCGCACGTAATCTGAAAAGAATACAATTCGACCCGGAAAACATAAGAAAAAGTAATCTCTCCCAAAAAAAGAAAAAAAATAAGAATAATCGCCGCAGTAACGGTAGATTTTATGGAGATATAACGTAACTCACCCGATGTAAACCGTTCCTGTAAAGACGTAACTATCAAAATCTTTTGCAAAGGATTTACCAGTGCCAACAAAGCTACACAGCATCCCAGGATAATCTTTAGGTTCATAGCGGATATTTTTACTCTATCTTCTCACAAAATTAGCCGTTTTTTACGAGATAAACATTAAAACAAGTCAAAAAGTCGAAAGCAACAAAATAGCCCCGGAAACGTTACACATTTAAAACCATAAATCGCTATGAATACAATGGAAAACGATATCACAGCCATTCCCCGTATCGGAGATGATGCTCCGGCATTTAAAGCCATAACGACCGAGGGTGAAATTAATTTTCCCGACGACTTTCAGGGAAGATGGATCATTTTGTTCAGTCATCCGGCAGATTTTACGCCTGTATGCACGACTGAATTTATTACTTTCGGAAATATGACGGCAGAATTTGAAAAAATGAACTGTCAGTTGGTCGGACTTTCAATCGACGGCGTATCCAGCCACATAGCCTGGCTACGGACAATAGAAGAAAAAATCAATTATAAAGGAATGAAAAACGTTAAAATTCATTTCCCCGTAATCGACGATGTAGGCATGAAAATAGCCAAGACCTATGGCATGTTACATCCGGGAGAAAGCAATACCAAAGCTGTACGGGCCGTTTTTTTCATCGATCCCGAAGGCATCATCCGGACAATTCTGTACTATCCGATGGCATTGGGACGCAACTTCGACGAAATGAAACGCATCCTGATCGGTTTACAAACCATCGACCGTTTTAAAGTAGCCTTACCGGCAGACTGGAAGCCGGGAGACGATGTTATAACAACATCTCCGGGAACAATGGAAAAGGCCGAACAACGAGCCAACGAAGAGGAAGCAGGTATGAAATGTTACGATTGGTTTCTCTGTACCAAGCCGCTTCCACTGGAAAAAATAGAGAAAAATATCCGGAGATAACCGGTATTTCCTATGTTTCTTCAAATAACCGATATACAAACAAAAGCCCGTTAACCGATCTCGTAAACGGGCTTTTCTCATACGGTTGTCCGGATGTCATTTTCACACAGTATCAATCTGCCAAAGCATTGTTTTCACAACAGCCGTCGCAATGTTCACCGACAGTCTCAAACTCCAGCGTAGCATGAGCAATCCCGGAATTTCCCAAACGATGCTTTAAAGTGCATTTTAAATCCTCCATCTGCCGGATGTCCTCCACGACAATATGAGCTGTCAAGGCCGTTTCCGTCGTACTCAAGGCCCAGATATGCATGTGATGACATTCCTTCACCCCCGGTGTCGATACGATAACTTTTTCAATTGTCTTGTAATCCGTATTTGCCGGAACTCCGTCCATAGAAAGCCGTAAACTATCGCGCAGCAATCCCCAGGTAGAATAAACGATAATAACAGCAATACCGATACCGATCAAAGGGTCTATCACATAATAACCCGTATATTGAATAATGATGCCCGAAACCATAACGCCGACTGAAACCAAAGCATCTGCAACCATATGCAAATAAGCGCCTTTCACATTCAAATCCTTTTCCTTATCCTTCAGGAACAACCAAGCCGTAACGGCATTTATCAATACACCGACACCGGCTACCCAGGCCACAGCATCTCCTTCCACCGGACGGGGCTGGAATAATTTATTGATACTCTCTCCGACAATAAAACCGACAGCTACCAGCAATATAACTGCATTCAACAAAGAAACCAATACCGTACTTTTCTTGTAACCGTATGTATATCTGGGAGTCGCCTGCACCTTGGCCAGACGAAAAGCCAGCATAGCCAGCAACAAACTGGCCACATCCCCAAGATTATGACCGGCATCCGAAATCAATCCCAAAGAATCGAACCAGAAACCTGCAGTAAATTCAATGACGACAAAACCTGCATTTAAGACAATTCCGATAATAAATGCCTTATTCAACGAAGTGATCCCATACGAATGATCATGATGATGATGCTCAGACATAACGACAAAATTTCCGTATTCTATAAATAATCTCTTCCAAATCCTCCCCATATATCCCCCCTCCGTTCATCCAACCCTAAATCCCGTCTCCTCATATCCCCAAATCAAAAATCGTAAATCTAAAATCGTAAATCAAAACCAACCCTACATACCTTAACATCCCACTACAAAAAAATCTCAAATTCGTCTACCCTATACTCCCCAATCAAAAATCGTAAATCTAAAATCGTAAATCAAAACAACCCTACATACCAAAACATCTCACTACAAAAAAATTCCAAATTCGTCTACCCTATACTCCCCAATCAAAAATCGTAAATCGTAAATCGTAAATCGTAAATCAAACCAACCCTACATACCAAAACATCTCACTACAAAAAAAATCTCAAATTCGTCTACCCTATACTCCCCAATCAAAAATCGTAAATCTAAAATCATAAATCAAAACCAACCCTACATACCTTAACATCTCACTACAAAAAAAATCCAAAATCAGTCTACCCTATACTCCCCAATCAAAAATCGTAAATCTAAAATCGTAAATCAAACCAACCCTACATACCAAAACATCCCACTACAAAAAAAAATCCAAAATCCGGCTGCCCTATACTCCCCAATCAAAAATCGTAAATCTAAAATCGTAAATCAAAACCAACCCTACATACCTCAACATCTCACTACAAAAAAAAATCCAAAATCCGGCTACCCTATACACCCCAATCTAAAATCGTAAATCTAAAATCGTAAATCAAAATCCCCCTTCCCTCGTCTACTGAATTCACAACCGCAATATTGCTGATTGTAAAAACCGTTTTCTGCCAGTAAAATCCGGCGGCGTTCGGATAATCCCTCTTTGCGCCAGTTTTTCTCCCAAAAGGCAATCCCTTCAAATTGCCCGGCAGCCCAATGTCCGGCCTCCGCAATTTGTTCCAGATTCTTCCAACGGGAAGAAGCCAGTGTCGTTGCAAAACGGTCGAACCCCTTCTCCTGCGCCATACGGGCAGTTGCCAGCAGACGCATTTTAAAACACACAAAGCAACGTTTTCCCCGTTCGGGCTCCCTTTCCAATCCGCTGACCAGTTCCAACCATCCCGCATGATCGTAATCCCCGTCTATAATCTCCAACCCCAAAGCCCGGGCATAACGGCTGCATTCCTCCTTCCGGATATCATACTCCGTCCGTGGAAAAATATTCGGATTAAAATAATACAATGTCGGACAAAACCCGTTTGCCGTCAACCATTCGATAATCGCTGCGGAACAAGGAGCACAACAAGTATGTAGCAACAATTTCTGCATATCACATCAGGTTAAATAACGACTTCCCTTCGTACTTGCCTGCAAGGGATAGACTAAAATAAAACTGTTTGCCTGAAAATATTTATTGAGATAACCCGGGATCCGGTTCATCCCCGGATTATAAGAAATCCGGTCATGACGGCTCATAACCACCCAAAGCATATCATCCGGCCTCACATCCCGGAAGACAATCAGAAAATCATCCCAATCTCCAAACTCCTTATACTCCGCTTGTACTTGCTTGGGTAAAACACCTTTCAATTGTTCCAAGGTCTGAAACGTTCCGTAAAAAACAACTCTGGCCCCCGTATTCTGCACCAGATTTCCGGTCCGGTTTGCCCATTGAGTAAAACCGATTTCCTTCTCTGCCTGTTCGGGAATAACCACCAGATGCCGCTTCATGGTTGAAAGTGGCTGGACAGATTTATAAATTAAAGTCGTGACATCGCTATGATTTAAAATATCTTCTGTGATACGCCCCAAAAAAGAAGTCGAGATTCCTTTTTCTTTGTGCAAACCCAGCACCAGATCGGTGATACTGTGTTCCAATATCACACTCAATACTGCATTCGGTACATTCAGATCATAACGTAATAGTTCCTGCAAATGCGTATCCGTTGCCGCAGCCGTCAAAGCTGCATTTTCCAATAACCTTTTTGCCTGTTTTACACTTCCTTCCTCCGTCGATTGATTATCCAACACCTTCAAGGCATACAAAAAACGCATGTTCTTCGGCGATTTCACCGCCAGACTCAAATTTACCAACTCCTCGGCGGTTTCCTCATTGCTGACCGGAATCAATATCCGCTCCTTATGCTCTTCAACCTGGCGTTTCTCCTCAGAAATCTGCGCCACAGCCAAATTGTGAGCACCCCGCTGCGCCGAAAAAGAAGCCATCGTACACGTTACCAAAATCATCAATATCGTACCGTTCAACACACTTTCGTTCAATAAGCGTATCGGTTCTCCCTCCGGAGTCTGCCCCAGAATAGCGTTATACCCAACCATCACGGCTGCCAGAGTCGCTGCCGCCTGCGCATTACTCAAACCGAAAATGACCCGCCTTTGGTCCACCGACATACGAAAGGTCTTCTGTGTCAGCCAGGCAGCAGCATATTTTGCCGCCGTTGCAATGATAATCATTACAATGCCGACCTTGATCGTCTCAAAACTAGTGAAAAACACCCGGTAATTGATCAACATGCCGACTCCGATCAAAAAAAACGGAATAAAAATAGAATTCCCGATAAATTCCACCCGGTGCATCAACGGAGAAGAATGTGGAATCAACCGATTCAAAGCCAAACCGGCCAAAAACGAACCGATAATCGCTTCCATTCCGGCCAACTGCGCCAGATAGGCACCCAGAAATACCATGACCAGTACAAAAATATATTGAGAGATACTATCCTGTACCCGTTTGAAAAACCAACGCCCGATCAAAGGAAAAACAATAACGACAAACAAAGCGAATACAATCACGGATACGGATAACCGGGTCCAGAAATAATCTCCCGTCTGTCCGGTAGCCATTCCTACAATAACGGTCAGCACCAACAAAGCCAAAGTATCGGTGATCATCGTTCCCCCCACGGTAATACTTACGGATTTATCCTTCGTAATGCCCAGCCGGCTGATAATCGGATAGGCAATCAGCGTATGGGAAGCAAACATACTTGCCAGCAAAATAGAGGTTTCCATTGAAAAATTCAGGACATAATAGCCTGCGACAATCCCTAAACCCATCGGAATCAAAAAAGTATACATACCGAAAACCAGGCTCTTCCCGCTATTCCGTTTAAAATCACCCATATCGATCTCCAAACCGGCCAAAAACATAATATATAACAAACCCGCCGTTCCTGATAAAATGATGCTGCTATCCCGCAGCACCAAATTTAAACCGTAAGGTCCGATAATTGCCCCGGCAATAATTAAACCCAGCAAATGAGGTACCTTCAATTTATTCAGCAGTAAAGGAGCCGACA
This sequence comes from Culturomica massiliensis, assembly GCF_900091655.1. NCBI lineage: Bacteria > Pseudomonadati > Bacteroidota > Bacteroidia > Bacteroidales > Odoribacteraceae > Culturomica > Culturomica massiliensis. The sequence continues at coordinate 796,697 of NZ_LT594621.1, read as the reverse complement.
AAATAATAATCAGGATCAACAAAAATTTCAATACCGGATCTGTCAGCGGCAATGAATGGGATATCGATAACAATAACATAACTCTTGTATTACAATTACACAAATTTAAGAAAATAGCAGGAGTTTCGGAACGGAAATCTCTGTCATTAATTTATTTTATTTTTGTTTGAGGATTTACGATTCCGGTTCAACCGGACCGCTTATCAACTATTCCAATTTAAAATGACTTTACGTACACAAAGCATACCTAAAAACAAAAAACCTTTCCAACACAGCTATTTTACCTCTATTCTCCCGTCCGTATAAGGTGTTATACGTCCTTTCATCTGTATATAGTCTGCCAATACATCAGAAAGTAAGCGGGATGTATTTTCACGGTAGGTTATATTTCCAAGTCCGGCCTCATATCCGTCCTTACCTGCTGCCACATAATCACAGGTTGCCATATAATAAATCATTGTATCCACCACCGGTTTCCCCCCGATTGATAACGCCTTTACCTGTCGGGCTTGCCGGTCATATACCACATGAACATCCCCGGAAACTTGAGCAAAAGCACCGTTTCCCGGGGTAACGGAAGCAATAAAGGTAAACAGGCGCCGTACATCCGCTCCGCTCATTCCGATCACCTCCAGCACATTGGCAAACGGCAATACGGACAAAACCTCTTCCCGGGTAATCTCTCCGGCAGGTAATCCGGCACGTATACCTCCTGAATTTACCAAACCGAAATCAGCTTTCAGATGCAACCCTTCCGTAGCTTTCCATTTCAAGGCATCAGCGACCAAATTTCCGAGACTACTCTCCCGATAGCGGGCCACATTTTCATCCCGCTCATACAAAGCGAATTCTTTTGTTGCTAAGCCGACAACCGTTTGCAAATCTGAATGAGCAACCTCTATATAAGGCTCCAATTGCCGCCATAACATTATATCCGGAGCATACCCTTTTATAGGTACCGATTTCCAATCGAATCCTGTCAGCCGGTGCCCTTTTACCCGAAGTTTTCCCATTCCGACGTAACGTCCGCTCTGATTCGCAGTCACGATCCAGGTACGATTAACCCATTCCGGTTTTTCAATATACGAATGCGAATGCCCGTCTACCAAGATATCGATACCGTCTACCTGAGAAGCCAGCTTCCGGGAAGTTACATAATCCGGAGTTGTTTCTGTAAATCCCAAATGTACCAAACCGATCACGACATCCGCTCCTTGCTCCCTCAACACCTTCACCATCCGGGCTGCAGTATGAATTTCCTCTTCAAAATCCAGCTTATCGGCACAAACACTGATATGACGTGTATGAACAGTTGTAATACCGAATACACCGACTTTTATTCCGCCGATTTCTTTAATCAGATATTCCTGACCTAAAATCTTTCCTTTTTGCCGGATATTCGAAACCACAAAAGGGAAATCAGCCCATTCCATTTGTTTAAGCAACACCTCCAAAGGTTTGTCGAACTCGTGATTACCGACCGTCACTGCATCATATCCCATATAATTATAGGCTGCAATATCCGGATGAGCGTCTGCCATATTCGAAGCTGCCTGCCCTGTATTGAAATCACCGGCGTCCACTAATAACACATGCTTATTCTTCTCCCGGATTTCCCGGATAAAAGTAGCCCGCTCAGCCATTCCGCCCATACTATCGACAGGCACAATACTACCATGACTGTCATTGGTATGCAGCAAGATCAGTTCTCTTTCCTTTCCCGGTTCATCGCAGGAATATACAACAACTGCCAACGATAAAACAGCAATCCATACCAACACCCTAAAACGTGCAAAAAACATCATTAATTTTATTTTTTAGAGACTTAACAAACTTTTTGAGGAGAAACAAAATTACACAGATTTTACACCAAACAAAAACCCCGGGACAAAATCATCAGATTTTATTTCAGATGAAAAAAATTAAAATCCGGAATTCCACCTTGTCTATAAAAAAGACTGCAGTTCATTTGTCTGCAGTCTTTCCAAATCATTATTAATCAATCGTTATCTTTGTATTGTGATAGGACAAAGATAAACCGTTGTCTGTTTGCTGCAAATCCCCATTTAGAGGTAAAAAGCAGTTCTTTTTATGCGCAGACTCACTATTTATAGTTAAAAACAGTCCGGTTCTTAAAAAGAAATCTTTACACCGGCAAAATAACTCCGGGGAAGTCCGGGACCGTATATATATCCCGAGTCCCGGTCAGGGCCCTTGTCAAAATCCGATTGATAAGCTTCAAATATGTTACGTACACCGGCATTCAATTGTAAACCGATCTCTTTACTTATTGAAAAATCATAAGCCAGTTTTACATCCATATCCAAAAAATCACGCGTATCCACCGCGATATCTTTGGGAATATACCCTTTTGCATGCGGCACCAGCATTTCACCGGTATAAGTACCGGAAAGCACTACCGAAAAACGCTTGACCGGATTAAGTAAAGCCGTAAAATACCCATATACATCCGGTGTACGGAAAATTTTTCTTTCAGCAGGCACCTCCGGATCTTCACTCCATTTTTCGGGTTCCTTATAACGGCTGCGCTGTATCGTCGCTCCGGCCTGTAATTCCAGCCAACGGGTAAAAACAGCGCGCCCTTCCAGATTTACTCCCATTACCTCCGCTCCGGAACCGTTCCGTCTTTCCTTCGTCAGAATCCCATTGTCCGTACTGATATCTTCCAGAACAAATACATCCTTCAAATTTGTATAAAACCCTTCTACCAGCAAATTCACCTGCACCTGTCCGAAACGATGATACATATCTGCCGAAACACTGACACTTTGCGACCGTTCTTCCTTCAAATCCGGATCGATTTTTATTATCGCCACCTTTCCACCGACCGCCGCAATATGCAAATCCTCGTCAAAAGCCTGCGGCGCCCGAAAACCTCCCGAATAACTGGCCCGGAAATTCAGATTGGGAGTCGGATTATACCGGATATTCACGCGCGGACTCAATACGACATGATCCAACATATTGTGCTTATCTGCCCGTCCCCCTATCAGAAAACTCCAGCGATCGTTCTTCCATTCGTTTTGTATAAAAGCACTTACAATCCGTGTCGTCTGGTCAAAATCCCGGTTATACCCGCAAATCTTATCCGCCAGGCGATCGTAATTAAATTCGGCACCGACGGTTAAGTCCGAAGGCATAAATAAAAACCGGTCGAAATGATAAAACAACTGCCCCCCGCCGACATATGTCAAATCCGTCGTATTCCCGTAAGCATTCAAATCTTTTCCCGTACCGTAATAGCTCTCCCGGTTAATGTGTTGTACCGACGAAAACAAGCTGAAACGGTATTTTTCATTCGGGGCAAAATAATCGAACTTCAAACTTCCCGTATTGATATCATGTTCCACTTGCTCGGCTATATCGGCCTCGTGTGGCGGTCTGTCCAACTTATTACCACCCCGTCTGAATTCATGAATGGTATGATATTCGGCTGTCAGCCGGCTGTAAGTTCCCGTTTTCAAAAACGAACGCATCCCCAGCGTCTTACTTTTGATCTTCGGCAACTCCGTATATCCGTCTCCGTCATAATCGTATCCCGGCCGGAAGCGCGACTGCCCGAACACATACAGACCTGCTTTCCGGTTATCCGAAACCAGGGAAGCATTCAATGAAGTCGCATGATCGTATGTATTACTTCCCCCCAACATCGTTACATTATGGGCAATTTGAGCCGAATTACGTTGTGGCTCTTTTGTAATGATATTGATTGTTCCGGCAATTGCCGAAGACCCGAACAAAGCGCTTCCCCCTCCCCGCATTACCTCTACACGTTCAATCATATTTGCCGGGATCTGCTCTAACCCGTAAACTCCGCTCAAAGCACTGAAAACCGGACGCGAATCAATCAGTATCTGAGTATAGGGACCGTCCAGCCCATTAATTCGTACCTGTTGAAATCCACAATTCTGGCAATTATTCTCCACCCGGACCCCCGGCTGAAAATTCAGCCCCTCGGCTAAACAAACTGCTCCCTGTGTCTCGAACATCTTTGTATCCAAAACCTTTACTAAAGTCGGAGCCATCCGCCTTGTCGTCTCGTTCCGGTTAGCCGAAACCACCACTTCGTCCAAAGCCACCTGATCTTCCTCTACCTCAAAATTAACTTCCAGGGTTTTCCCTTTCTTCAGCACGACCTCCCGCTGTACCGGCTTATAACCGACAGCCGTTACAACCATCGTAAACTTTCCTTCCGGCAGGTTTTTCAAAAAATAATGTCCGCTTGCATCCGTCGCCGTTCCGATTGTTGTTCCCTTCAATGCCACTGTCATAAATGCCAGATGTTCTCTGCTTTTTTTACTTATCACATGTCCGTATATATTGGCGTCTGTCGGATTCAGTTCAGGCGGTATACCCTGTAAACAAACAGACACACTCAACAACAATACCACTAAAAGTATATATCTCTTCATCATAAACAAATTTCTTTAAAAACATAAATAATAAGATAGTCTGAACTCCGGGACAACTGAATTTCAGATCATTGATTGATCGGAAAGAATGAAATAAAAACAAAGATTACAAGATGAAAAATCGTTCATCTTCCAATAAAACGGCTCTCCCTGAAACGTCATATAAAATAACGCAACAGATAAACGATAAAAATAAATCGTAAATTATAAAAGAGAAATTCAATCTGAAATCCGATCACAGTCCCTATAGACCGGCCGGAGGACCACGAAGAGATAATACGCCGGGTACAGCAGATATAAAAACCGATGCACCGGACACACAGAGTACGACGGGTAATTCCAAACAAACAGCGGCAAAATCGAAACAGGGAACGACATCTGTCGTCGAAGTATACGAAGTAACGGCATGTATCAACTGGAACCCGGCATGTGTATGCGAATGGGGAGGCTGTCCCGGAACATTTTTAAACAAATGCGAATGCACGATCGTTACCCCATCCACGACATGGACGTGGGTACAAAGCGAAATAATCCCGATATATCCGATAAAGATAACCGGAAGCAAGAACCTCATTATTTCATTTATAATCCGCTTCACATTCTATTTTTAGAGAAATGCAAAAATAGTAAAAATCGAATATCTTTTCATATATTCACGCAAATTATAAATCTTATCTATAATGACATAAAAAGATATGATCGGATTTATTAAGGCTGACAACGGTTTTTATCGTAATTTTGGAACAAAATAATTATAAATCAATAAAAACAAACGATTATGAGTGAAACGATATGTCATTGCTTTGATGTAAGCCGTGAAGAAATTGAGAAAGCCATCCGCGAAAAAGGACTGAAAACAGTAGAAGAAGTAGGAGAAGAAACCAATGCAGGAACAGGCTGCGGCGGTTGTCAGGAACAAATTCAGGAAATCCTGAATGAAATAAACGGAAAATAAAAAAAGGTGCCAGTGCTGGCACCTTCTTTATTTTAATAACCGAATATCTCTTCCCGGGTCAAATGGGTAATCGGTCCGTATTTTTGCAAGCCCTTCAAATCCAGTTCTTTTTCGTCTCCTAAGATACAATACGTATACGTACGACCTTTAATCCATTCTTCCTGGAATTTCTTCACATCCTCCAACGTCATCGTCTGGGCTTTTTCAAACAACTCTTTACGACGATCCGTTGTCAGCCCCAAATCTTGTGCCCCCAAATAATTCCACAATATATCCGATTTCGTGATACGCTGTGTCCGTAAGCGGGTCAGGAGAGCATCCTTAGCCAGCTTAAAGGCGTTTTCCGATTCCGGCATATCGTTGATAATTTCATCGAAAGCCGCCAATGCATCTATCATCTTATCATTTTGACAAGCGATAAAAGTATTGAAAATATAAGGCTTATCCAACTTTCCGGGTTGACTGAGACCGGCTCCGGCCGAATAAGCCAAACCGCGGGCTTCACGCATTTCCTGGAATACAATGGCATTCATTCCACCGCCGAAATACTCATTGTACATGGATAATACCGGATAAATAGACGGATTGAATTTTTCTCCCCGATTGGAAATAGAAGCCATATAAATCTGTTTTGCATCGTAAGGAGCAATAAGCACCTTATTGGTCGGCGTCAACTGAGGAACGAAACATTTATTATCAGGGACAGGAGTCAATTGCTCCGGAACCTGGTGCTTGTCATTGATAACAGCAACCACTTCCTCCATCGTCATCGGACCGTAATACAGTATCTTATGCGCATAATTGTTCAGTTCACTGGTCCGCGACAGTAAATCTTCCGGCTTCAACTCCTGCAGTTCCTTAGCCGACAATATATTGCGGGCGGGTGAATTCGGTCCGAATTGAGCATACTGAGTCAATCGGCTGAAATTGGCGGATTGGTTCAATTTTGCATTCTGACGGGATTTCAAAATATCGGCCTTCATGTTTTCCAGAACTTCCGGAGCCGGTTGAGCATCTGCCAGCAAAGATTCAAACAATTCCATTGCCTTACCCATATTCTCACTCAATCCGGATATACCTACAAATACCCGTTCCGTTCCCGGAGATACAAAATAGTCACAAGCCAATTTATAGAATTCCTGTTTGATCTGTTCCGGAGTCATCTTGCTGGTACCCAGATAATCCAGATACTGTACGGCCGTTCCTAAAACTTTGTCCTGAGAAGTACCCATATCAAATACATACATGATCGTAAACAGATCGTTCGTTGTATTCTGCTTGTAAAGCACAGGAATGCCCGATTTAGCCGTCGTCTGTCCCATATCCTTGGCATAATCCAGAAATACCGGTTCGATCGGTTTCACCTGCGAAGCCTGAATTTCCCGCAAAAATGCACTGGAAGTATCCCGGTTCATAAAAATCGGCGTAATGGCAGGCTTTGACATTTTCTTTTCATTCGGGTCTTTTCCTTCCCGTTTGTATACCACAGCATAATTATCCTTGAAATTCGCATTTGCAAAGTCCACAATCTGTTGCTTGGTAACTTTACTCATTTTATCCAATGAAGCCACCTTATCTTTCCACTCGATTCCATTGATAAAAGCATCCACAAACTGATCGGCCCGGGAGCTGTTGCTCTCCATCAACGATTGCATATAACGTTTATAATTGTTTACCGTAGCCTCGATTAAACTCTCGTCAAATTCGCCTTTCTTCAGTTTTTCGACTTCCGCCAATAAAATATCTTTGGCTTCTTCCAACGTCTGTCCTTGTTTCGGACGGGCATTCATCATAAACATACTGTAATCGGACATCATATTCGGATAAGCATAAGCCGACAACAATTTTTGTTGCTGATTGATATCTAAATCGATCAAACCCGCTTTACCGTTATACAAAATCTGTCCCACCAATTCCAGTAATTCAGCATCCGGAGAAGAAGCTCCCGGAAAACGCCAGGCCAAAGCCACATTTGCAGCCTCCAATCCCAGGACTTCTTTTACAATCGGTTGTTCTATGGCAGGTTCCGGCTGGAAATTCAGCTTCGGTAAATTGGGGTTCGGTTGCATACCTCCGAAATATTGCTTGATCGTAACAATGACTTCATCCGGATTGAAATCACCCGACATACAAATAGCCATATTGTTGGGCACATACCATTCCTTGTAATAGTTCTTGATATTGGTAATAGACGGATTCTTCAAATGCTCCTGTGTCCCCAACACCGTTTGGGTTCCGTAAGGATGATTCGGGAAAAGAGCCGCCATTATCTGCTCGTACACCTTCCGGTTATCACGTGTCAAAGACATGTTTTTCTCTTCATACACCGTTTCAAGTTCTGTATGGAAACCGCGGATAACATTATGCTGGAAACGATCAGCCTGTATTTTAGCCCAATTTTCAACTTCATTCGAAGGAATATCCTCTACATAAACCGTCATATCGTTACCGGTATAGGCATTCGTACCGTTGGCGCCGATAGCGGACATCAGCTTGTCATACTCATTCGGGATAGCCAGCTTCGAAGCTTCATACGAAATACTGTCGATTTTCTTGTACAAAGCCGCACGCTCGCCTTCGTCCGTTGTTTTCCGGTACACCTCAAACAAATTCTCGATTTCATCGAGCATCGGTTTTTCCTGTGCATAATTCTGCGTACCGAACTCTTCCGTACCTTTAAACATCAAATGCTCAAAATAGTGAGCCAAACCGGTCGTTTCAGCAGGATCGTTCTTACCGCCGACACGCACGGCAATGTAAGTCTGAATACGCGGCTTTTCCGGATTAACGGTCAGATATACCTTCAAACCGTTATCCAAAGTGTATATGCGGGCATTCAAGGGATCACCCGGCACACTTTCATAGTCACGGGATGTGTTGCAAGAAGCCAACAAAGCTCCCAACACAGCCAAAAACAAAACATAAAAGATTCTTTTCATACTCATATATTTAGGAAGTTAACATCCGTCGTGAAAGCAATCTTCTACTACCCATCCTATCATTTGGAAACAAATATACTTTTTTTTAATTATTATCAAATAATTTCATTTAATAAATGATAAAAAAAACAGAGGTAAAACCTCTGTTTTCTCAATATATCGTCTTATCTTCTTTCGTTCGCCACAACCGGAACTCTTCTCCGGCCTCTTTTTCCCGCTGGTTACAGAAAGGAATACTCCGCTCTGCCTCCGGCATCTCAATTTCCCGGTATATAAACGAATCATCGAATCCAGCCTCTGCAGCATCCGTCTTCGTACAGGCATAATACACCTTGTCCGGACGAGCCCAGTAAATAGCTCCCAAACACATCGGACAAGGCTCACAACTGCAATAAATTTCGCAACCCGCCAACTGAAAACTACCGAGTCGGCGGCAAGCCTGCCGGATCGCATTTACCTCGGCATGTGCCGTCGGATCATTATCCGGAGTAACCGTATTAGCAGAAGCAGCAACCACCTTTCCATCTTTCACAACCACCGCTCCGAAAGGACCTCCTGCCCCTTTTTTCACATTCTCTACAGCCAACCGAATGGCCTCTTCCATAAACTTCTTCTCGTACATAATAACTATTTTCTCTTTTTGACTTTGTGACTCTGTGACTCCGTCACCCTATGACTTTTACTGTACCATATCATAAACAAGCCCGCAATTACAAACGGAATACTCAGCCATTGTCCCATATTAAGAGCCATATCAGCTTCCCACGGCTCCTGCGGTTCCTTTATAAATTCAATAAAGAAACGGGCTGAAAAAATCAGTATCAAAAACAATCCGAACAAAAAGCCTAAATGCTCCTTAGCCCGTGTTCTCCAATAAAAATACATCAGAATTCCGAAACTGAGCAGATAACAAACCGCTTCGTACAATTGAGCCGGATGTCGCGGCGTCGACGGATCAGCAATCCCGCTGGCGTTGACAAACTGAAAAGCCCAGGGCACATTGGTCGCTTTTCCGATAATCTCCGAATTCATCAGATTCCCCATCCGGATAAAAAAACCGGCCAAAGCAATCGGAATGACAGCCCGGTCCAATATCCAAAAAATCGATTTTTTACTCACCTTCCGCGAATAATACCACAATCCTGCAATAATACCAACCGCTGCACCATGACTGGCCAGTCCCTGAAACCCGGTAAATTTGAAAGGATTGAACTGAAACGGTAATACAATTTCCAAAGGATGCTGACTATAATAAGCCCAATCGTAGAAGAAACAATGCCCCAAACGGGCACCGATCACCGTCGCAATAGCCACATATATCCACAATTTATCCAACCAGGCCTGGCTCAACCCCTCCGACTTAAACATCTTTTCCTCCACCTTATATCCGAAAATAAAGGCCAAAGCAAATAACAAACCGTAATACCGGATCGAGATCGCCCCCAGATTGAACAATTCCGGGTCTACATTCCAATTGATATACAATAACATTGATTCAGGATTTATAGCTTATGATTTACGGCTCCTCTCCTTCCGGACAAAAACCGCAAATCACAAATCTAAAATTAATTATTCTGTCTTTCCGTGACAATTCTTATACTTCAAGCCGCTTCCACAAGGGCAGGGATCATTACGTCCCACCTTCGGACCGACACGCACCGGCTCATGTTTCGGCGGTTGTTGATTCTGGGGAACCGCAGCTTCTGCACGCCCTTCTTTCATACGGCTCATGTCCGTACGGCGTTCCCTGGCTTCCCTGACTTCTTCCGGTTCCTGCATCGGAATCTGTCCTTTCATCAAAGTAGATACGATACCCCGGTTGATCTTTTCAACCATGGTTTTAAACAAATTATAGGATTCGAATTTATAAATCAACAGCGGATCCTTCTGTTCATAAGCTGCATTCTGTACCGACTGCTTTAATTCGTCCATTTCACGCAACTGCTCCTTCCAGGCATCGTCAATCTGTGCCAATATGATTGACTTCTCATAAGAGCGCATCAGATCCTCTCCCTGACTCCGGTAAGCCTTTTCCAAATTCGTCACCACATTATACATCCGTTGTCCGTCTGTAAACGGAACGACGATATTCTTAAACATCTCTCCCCGGGTCTCGAATACATTCTTGATTACCGGATAGGCCTGCTCTGCAATATGTTCCCCCTTACGCGTATATACTTCCCGCACCTTATCGTACAATTTCTCCGTCAAATCCTCGGCCTTCATAGTTTGGAATTCCTCCGGCGTAACTTCAAAATCGATCGAGAGTATACGCAAAACTTCCATCCGTAAACCTTCCAAATCATTCGCCGGCTGATATTCATTCACAATAGTTTCACATACATCGTAGGTATTATTGGCAACAGCAACCCCGATACGCTCTCCCAACAACGCATTCCGGCGCTGTTTATAAATAATCGTACGCTGGGAATTCATCACATCGTCATATTCCAGCAAACGCTTCCGGATACCGAAATTATTCTCTTCCACTTTTTTCTGTGCCCGTTCGATAGAACGGGTGATCATCGAATGCTGAATAACATCTCCCTCCTGATGACCCAAGCGGTCCATTACCCGGATAATTCTTTCGGAACTGAACAAACGCATCAGATCGTCTTCCAGAGAAACAAAAAACTGGGAAGATCCCGGATCTCCCTGACGTCCGGCACGGCCCCGCAACTGACGGTCCACACGACGGGAATCATGCCGCTCCGTACCGATAATAGCCAAACCTCCCGCTTCCCGTACCTCCGGAGTCAACTTGATATCGGTACCACGACCGGCCATATTGGTAGCAATAGTTACAGTACCTTTCTGTCCGGCCTGTGCTACAATATCAGCCTCTTTGTGATGCAACTTCGCATTCAGCACATTGTGAGAAATATTCCGCAATTTCAGCATACGGCTCAATAACTCCGACACTTCTACCGAAGTCGTACCTACCAATACCGGACGACCGGCTTCTACCAGACGGACGATTTCATCGATCACCGCATTGTATTTCTCCCGCTTCGTCTTATATACCAAATCGTTGGCATCCTTCCGGATGATCGGTTTGTTCGTCGGGATCACAACGACATCCAGCTTGTAGATATCCCACAACTCACCGGCTTCCGTTTCTGCCGTACCGGTCATACCGGCCAATTTATGATACATACGGAAATAATTCTGCAACGTAATCGTAGCAAAAGTCTGTGTAGCCGCTTCAACCTTCACATCTTCTTTAGCTTCAATCGCCTGGTGCAGACCATCCGAATAACGGCGCCCCTCCATGATACGACCGGTCTGCTCATCCACAATCTTCACCTTATTATCGATCACCACATATTCTACATCCTTCTCGAACAAAGTGTAAGCTTTCAGCAACTGACTTACAGTATGCACACGCTCCGATTTCACGGCGTAATTCTGAATCATTTCGTCTTTACGCTGCAACTTCTCGTTTTCATCCTTCACCGTCTTTTCAATTTCGGCGATTTCTTCACCGATATTCGGAAGAATAAAGAACTTCGGATCCTCGCCGGCAGCAGTAATCGCATCGTGTCCCTTATCCGTCAAATCGATCGTGTTCTGCTTCTCATCAATCACAAAATACAGCGGATCTGTAATTTCCGGCATCCTCCGGTTATTTTCCTGCATGTATTCGTTTTCCGTCTTGATCAATATTGCCTTATTCCCTTGCTCACTCAAAAACTTAATCAAAGGTTTATATTTCGGTAAACCTTTATGTGCTCTAAGCAACAGGACTCCCCCTTCTTTCCGCTTCTTCGAATCGTCACTATTCAGCAACTCCTTCGCTTCATTGAATATCTTCATCACCAGCTCACGCTGCATCCTTACCAAACGGTCAACACGCGGCTTATATTCGTCGAACATCTGATCGTCCCCTTTCGGTACCGGACCAGAAATAATCAAAGGCGTACGGGCATCGTCGATCAACACCGAGTCAACCTCATCCACAATCGCATAATTGTGTTTACGCTGTACCAGATCCTCGGGATGAACCGCCATGTTATCGCGCAGATAATCGAAACCGAATTCGTTATTCGTACCGAAAGTAATATCCGCCATATAAGCCTTACGGCGTTCCGGAGAATTAGGCTGATGCTTATCAATACAATCCACAGACAAACCGTGGAACATATACAAAGGTCCCATCCACTCCGAGTCACGCTTTGCCAGATAATCATTCACCGTCACCATATGCACTCCGCGCCCCGTCAAAGCATTCAGAAATACCGGTAAAGTAGCAACCAACGTTTTACCTTCACCCGTAGCCATTTCCGCAATCTTGCCCTGATGAAGCACAGCCCCGCCGATCAACTGTACATCGTAATGCACCATATCCCACGTCACCTCATTTCCTCCGGCAATCCACGAATTAAACCAAATCGCCTTATCTCCTTCAATCTCCACAAAATCATGATTCACAGATAAATTCCGGTCAAATGGGGTAGCTGTTACCTCAATTTCCTCGTTTTCTTTAAAACGACGGGCTGTATCCTTCATAATCGCAAAAGCCGCAGGTAACAATTCCGTCAGAATCTCCTCCACCTTCTTATCAATCTCCTCTTCCAGCTTGTCGATACGGTCGTATATTTCCTCCCGTTCTTCGATTGTCGGCCGTTCTTCATCCACCTTTCTCTTCAACTCTGTTATCTCGTCCTGCTCTTCCTGTATATGCGCCCGGATTTTGGCTTTCAAATCATCGGCAGCAGCACGCAACTCGTCATTACTGAGTCCTTTTATCTTTTCCCACTCGGCATTTACCTTGCCCACAATCGGCACCAACTCCTTCATATCCCGATCCGACTTATTACCGAGTAATTTCTTCAATATATCATTTAAACCCATTGAATTGTAAATTTTAAATTGTAATTAATATTTTGTTGCCTGGCAACTCTGTTAAAAATATAACTTGTAAAAATAAAACTTTCGATCCTTACCGGAAATCGTCATTCATTAAAATGCACGACCTGCCTTCAAACCGGGATTCATATCCGAATCCTGGGTCATAAATCGAAAACTGTATCAGGATTACAGCCCCGGAGCCCGGATTTTATGGGAAGTATATGCCGGAGTCTCGATTTGCTCCGCTTTCCCGTAATCAGACAAAAAAATCGTCTTATGAACCGCAATGTCCGGCGACCAGAAATATTCCGGAGCCAGGTCAAAAACAAGCTGCTCCGCCTCCTGATCCCCGACATATTCCGACACCGTTTTAACCGTAGTCGTAACAATCAGCCTGCACCTTTCCCCCCTTAAAGGCTCCGGGTTTCCCTGCACCTTTAAAGGAACTGTCACGACACATCCGGCCATGACATACAATGCCGCTATCAAATACCTGTTCATTTCCACAAGCTACAAAGTTAAGCTAAAAAGTAAAAACGGAAAATAAAATCCTGAAAATATTAAATATCCTCCGATACCACAAACACCTCCTGAAACAAACGCCCGGGCTCCCAATTTATTTTATACGGTACATATTCCTGTAAATAAATATTTAACGGACAATCCAAATGTATTTTTTTTTTAAACGCGAACACTTTACATACACTGCTTCCACACTTTCCAAACGGTACATCAACATCAATTCCAATGCCGTAAAACCCACAGCCAGAAAACACAAAAACTCGACATCCGTATCCCGAAGCTCAGGATGGGACGCCCGTAACTTATCGGCAATTCCGTCAAAACATTGATTTATAATTTTACACAACACCGTCTTGCCCTCCCCGTCTATAATTTCCTTTTCTATAATTTCATAAATACGGTGATAAATAATTTCATAACGATTCTTATATTGTCCGAACAACAATGTCAGATGTCGTACATACGACAATATAATCCCGGAGATAAATTTAAAATCCTCATCCCCTTTATCCGCTACAATTCTTTTCTGCCTTCTCCTTCTGCTAAAAATTCTGTAAACACTCTCTTTTAGCCCTTGAATCTGATCGATAAAAAATGTTTTTTCCATAAGTACGTAAAATTTAAAATTTGTAAATTAAAGTTACGCACTAAATTATTAACATTTTTTTACATCAAACCTATATATGAATTAATTGCATAATTGAAAAATAGTATATTGTAAAATATAGAAATGCAATCCGTCGGATTAATCATTATATTACAGATTAAAATAAGTAAAGTTTATATTCTGATATAAAATACAATAGACATTTATAATATTTATTGTAATGACAAAACGGTTTCCCTTTCCGAAAAGTAAAATATTTCTAAATATTATATATATTTCCGATGATTTAGACCGGATAACCGGAAAAATACAACAGGTATTATTGAGATAAAAATCAATATATCGTTGTTCCCAACCGGAACATCGGCAGGTACATTGCAATCAGAACGGCAGCCACTAAAGCACCGACACCCAGTACCAAAATCGGTTCAAGCAGATTACCCGCCTGCTTCAATCCGTGCTCGAGGCGCTGGCTGAGTTCCTCTCCCTGTCTCGACAACATATCCCCCAAACGGTTGGTTTCTTCTCCCACACGCAACAACATGACCAATTTACGGTCGTACAAACGGGGAAAAAGCGAAAGGGCAGTGGAAAAAAGGGTTCCCCGTCCCAGTTCCTGAGCAATGGAGGTAAAAGATTTACGGTAAGGGTAAAAAGAAATAATTCCCTCCAGCAAGCCGATACTCCGTAAAAGCGGTACCCCTGAACTATTCAGCAACCAAAGTAAACTACAAAACCGGGCTTCACAATTCTGCCGGATAAGTCCGCCGACCAAAGGAAGACGAAGCAGAAAAGCAGCTACAGCCGATTGCACCTCCGGGCGTTTTCCGAAATAACGAAAAAACAACGCCCCGCCTCCGGCGACTGCCGTCACTCCTCCCAGCCAATACGGAAACGAACGGGAAAGAGCGATCATACCGCGGGTCATGGCCGGCAATTCTCCCCCCATACGGGTATATACCTGCTCGAACATAGGCACCACCACTAAAATCATAAACACCAATACGATAACCGCCGTTCCCAATACCACCAAAGGATAACTGACGGCACTCGAAATCATCCGGCGACGGGCAATCCGTTTACGGTAATATTCAGCCAGAAACACCAAAGCTTCACTCAACCGTCCCGTTTCTTCCCCGATACGTACAACTCCCCGGTCCAAAGGAGAAAAACCTCCGTTTTCTTCCAACGCCTGCCACAAGGCATTTCCTTTCACCACAGAACGATGTATCGACTTTAACATTTCTTTTATCCGCCCCTTCTCTTCGCCTTCCGTCAACAGTGAGAACGAGCGGCTGAAATCAAGTCCCGAAGCCAGTAAAGAACTCAATTCCGAAAACAAAGTCTCTTTTCTCGAATCTTTAAAAACCAAAACTGCCATTACACCTGATTTAAATAAATACCTTTATTGATCTTTTACCTGTTCTCTTCTGTCTGAAAAACTTTTCCCCACCGTTCCGAACCGCGATCAGTACAACCGAATCCGAATTCTTTCCGATGTTTGCCCAATTGCAGAAGTACATACAAGCTGTCTATCCGTTTCGGAACATCGCTTTCAGATGTCCATCTGACGTCATCTACATTTCGGAACAACGTGTCCCGCAAAACGGGTATACAATCGTCCCCTTCCCCGAATAACACAACCAGACAATCTCCCTCCCGGTACAGATACACCTCATTTCCGGCAGCACGATGAACGACCAGTCCGTCCCCCCTGACAGTAAGTGAATCTGCCGACATACACAAAGTTTCCAGACGGGAAACGGCCGTAAAAAACGTACTTTCCGACAAACTCCTCTCTGTCTGTTGTCTTCCGTAACGCCCTGCCATATTCCAGGCCTCAAATACCATGAGAAACACAATTCCTCCGACTATCATGACCACCAGCAATTCAGGCAAAGTCATAGCCCGATAGGTATATTTCCGAACGCATCGCATTTTTACCTGCACCTTCTTTAAACCTATCGGATTCATACAGTAAAAACACCTTCTAAAACAGTTGCCCCATCGGCTTCCACCTATTCGGAACCTCATGTCCATCTATTTTAAATAAACAAATACCGGCTTATACTGCCCGTGTCCTGGAATAACCGTCAGAGTTACCTGCCGGAAACCCGGACGATAAGGCTTGACATCTACTCTTATTTTCCCCCACTTGTATTCCAGGGTTTCATTCTCCTCCTCCTTTCCGGATAAACGGTAATAGGTACGCACGGCTGTGACGGCATCCGTCAACTCTATCGGTTCGCTATCCTGCACCGAAAACCGTACCAAAGTTTCCATCGTCACGGCAAAGACAATCATCAGGATCAAAGCCGCAACAATCACTTCAACCAAAGTCGAAGCCCCGAGCCGTTTATTTATTCCAGCCATCCGATCACCTCCTTTTCCGTATCTCCGGCCAACCAGAAAGGCCAGATCATGTCCTTACTTTCTGACAAGTCCACTCCATACAGGATATCTGCATAATAGCCCGCCGGAGAAAAATAATAACTCTCCCGAAGAAAAAGAGCCCCCGCTACTTCTCCCTGCACCTGGGCAATACCGTCCACATACACCAGTCCCCTCACCTTCGCCGTCGGAACCTGACGGTAATGCAGCACGGGAGGCCGGTTTTCCGCTCCATCCCCGTCGACCACGACATAACCGTTCAGGACAGCACTATCCCGGATTTCAACCCTTCTTGCCGGATTTTCCGCACTTAAAAACACCCCCGAAGGATACTCCAACTCCACCTGCTCATCCAACACTACCGTATCCCGGGCAAAAATCTGCAATGATCCCCGAAAACCTTTACCCACCATTACAGAAGGCGCTGCTACCAAAACACGGCTTAAACGGCACTCCGGACCGATATACAAAGGAAAACGGCTGTACAACACCAATCGTCCGGCATAGTTTCCGCTAACCCGTTCTTCACAAACAACCGGCAAAGTTTCCTCCCGGAAACTACGCTTCAAACCGGCAAAACCGTCGCAGGGAATGGAAAGCGGTTCCTGCAGACGACCATACTCACCGGCTTGTTTTCGTAGTCCTTCCAAAACTTCCGGTAAACCCGTCCCACTCCGACAAACGGCAGAATCCGCCAGTATCTCCCCGGTGAAAAATTCGGAATTGACTGACGTATAATTGATTCCGGCTTTCGGTACGGCTACCTTTCCCCGGATTACCGTACGGCCTGCCAGACAAAAAACAGCCCCTTTATCACTCACATACAATTGTACATTACGGTTATACAATCGTTTTTTACCTACCCAACGTACCGAAGCTCTCCCCGAAGCAAGTGAAACTGTCACGACCTCATACAATCCCCAAGGTAAAACTTCAACCCGGATACGGGAACGTTCGTCCGGAGGGAAAAGCACATAACCGGAAGTATCCGTCAATACAACCGACGTATCCCGGCAATACAACAAAAAACCGGAATCCAGCCACATTCTCTCCTGTTGTTCCGCCACCCATTCCCGGACAGGACGACCATAATACATCTTCAACGAAAAAATTCCGCAGACAAACAACAGCATCAATACAGACACCACAACAACCGTCGCCAGAACCGAAGCTTTAAACGTCTTCATATCCTTATTTTTTCAATACGTACCTCTGATTCCCCTTTACAAATACGGCAGAATCTCCGGCTGATTTTACAATCCGGAAGCCGTCAATTACGTCTCCCACCCCCACAATCTCACGACGACCGTCCGACTCCAACAACACATACGCCCGTTTTCCCCGCCTCAGTCTGCCCCGGAAAAGAAAAGACGGCGGATCAGCCGTATGCAAGGGCATATCGGGAACAAAGAAAGCAGAGGGACGTATAGCCGATTGCTTTCCGGAGTTTACCTGTAATTCTGACTTCAGGAAAGGATCGGGATAATCTACCCGTATACTGTCACATACCGTAACAGCAGGTGACGGCCGGTAACCGTTAACGGCGTCCATATCTTTCTGATCTCCCAAAGCGCCGGCAATCCGCCAAATAACGATACTCCATACAACGGCAACAACAAGCAAAAGCACACCTACTACCTTTCTATTTTTCATAGTTACTCCCTTTTATTCCCGATCTGATTCATTCCCGATCTACCGAAAAAGCCAAAACAGTATCCTGTGACTCATAAGCCGAATTACATCCCCTCACCGACCACTCATAAGGTCCTTCCGGCAAAACCGTTTTCCAATGATTGCCGGTTACCAGTGTATCTGCAACATAACGGCCGATACGGGCAAAGGATGGAGACACCACCACCAGACGGTAGGCAGAAGCCCCCTCCATCAACTTCCAGACAAATACCTGCTCCGCTTCGTTTAAGACCCATCCCGCTCCGGGAGCCATCACCTCCACCTTTTTCCGGCTGATATCTTTTTCGAAGACATCTTCACAAGACAGGAATAACAAACAATACGACAAAAACAACACTTTAATTTTCATAACCTGTTTTTACATAAACCCTATAACGAATGACACATTTTATTTAATAACAACCTTTATTCAAGCGACAATCCCCAACGCTGAAATTTATTTTTCCCCCGCCAACTCCACAACAATCAATGCCAAATGCAATTCCGGCTTGTCATTGTATCTTTCCTTAAACAACCGGAATCCGGCAGAAACGATCTTCACCGAAGGCATTTCCGTCTCCAATACATCCATGAAACGAAGTAATCCGCCATACCTTCCGGCCAAAACCAATTCGCCCGCATACAAACAATACTTCCCTTCCTTATGAAGCACTACGGGCAAATAGCTGACGACCCCGACATTTTCGCGGCGGATGATTTCCGTCAGCCCGTCCAGTAACTTACCGTCCACCAATAAGGAACCGCCGATCTCCTCCTGCTTCGTTTCATTCGGTAAAGGCAATTTCTGTTCCGACAATTGTTCCGACTTCACTTTTTCAGCCGTATACCGCTTCCAAAGGCCTACGCTTCTCTTCAAAGCGAATGACCAGACAAATAAAGGCAACACAACGACCAGTACCGACAATTTCACAAGCCCCGTATATTCTTTCATAACTTCTATTTTAATCCCGGAATTACAAAGAAACCTTGATTTCAAAACGATATGCCTCCCGTCCCGACAACCTGTGTATCGTTTTTAATTCTATCTCCCGGCAAAAAGTTTCCTTTTCCAGCAAACGGCAAAAACGGGTAACCGTTCCGGGATCCGAAGTCTCCCCGCCGATCAACACCACTCCCGATACGATTTCCGGATCCCGCCCCGATCGGAGCTTTCCCTCAGAAGGAGCTACACTCAATAAAGACAATTGCATCTCCCCCGGAACATGCCGGGCAATCCGGTCCAACAGTAAAGCACAACGCCCGACCGACCACCTACGGACTTTCTCCGACAAATTGCGAATTCCTTCATCCTCCCGGCTTCTTCCTTCCCGTTCCCGCATACGTACCGCCACGATCGCCTCCTGTTCCCGCACTCTTTCTTCCAATGCAACGGTTCCGAAAAAATTACCGATCAGTACGATCAGCCAAAAACACAACAACGGTAACCTCAAGCGCCGGAAAACACATTCTCCCAACACCTTTCCTTTCCGGTCAGGCCGGAACAAAACCCGGAATCTCATTTCTTCCTTTCGAATCCGCAACCACCGGACAACTTCATCTTCTTCCGGCGAAGACAGACTTTTTTCTTCTCCCCTGGACAAATACACTCCGTACACCTGTATACCTCTCTGTTTCAATCCGGTTACGACCTCGTCAGCCTTATCCCGCCGCATAAACCGTAACACCGTTCCATCTTCCCTCTGTTCCGAATCGTATAACAAATCCGGATTCCCGGTAATTCTGCGTATACTTTCATCACCTTCCCGGTAAACCCTCCGCAATACCCCTTCCCCCTCCAGCAATACGAATGTTAAAGCCTGCCTTCCTGCGACTTTTTCCGGTATACTCACACATTTTCCTTTACGCAGTACATACAGAACCGTTTGAAAACTTCCGTCCGGCAGAATAACCACCTTTAGAAATTGAGCGTATCCGGTGATAGTTTCAGGTAATACCATTGTTGAATTATTTATAATACTGTCGGTTTAATAAAAATATTGAGTTTTTGGTTCACCTTATTGTTTCTGGTCGATCCGAACAACCACTTCAACAAAGGAATACGGGCAATATAAGGCAATCCCCGGCTACTGCGGTCCCGGCTGTTGCGTTCGATCCCGCCCAGCAACACCATTTCACCGTCTTTCACCCTGATCTGAGACTTAAAACTACGGGTAGCCGTCGAAGGGGGAGCATCTTTTTCCTCTTTTCCCGTAAATTCGCTCTGTTCGATTTCTACCTGCAAAGTGATATGTCCGTCCTCTCCCACATAAGGTACAATCCGTACACACAAATTAGCATCTATACTTTTCCAGGTATAGGAATCCGATTGTATGGGAGTCTGTGACCCGATAATATTACTCGACACTTCTTTGTAATACCGGGTTTCCCCGCTTTTCAGCGTCGCCTCGTGTCCGTTCAGCGTCGAAAGTTTCGGTGTCGAACGCAACTCAATATCTCCGGCCTCTTCCAGAAATTTAAGATTCATGTAAAAATCAGGAGTAACCCTTCCCAGATTCACCGATCCGAAACCGTTGAAACTATTAATCAGCTTATTTACCGATACAGCTCCCAAAGTCATATTGATACCGGGAGAAAAAGAGCCCTTCGTTACCGCCGGTTTCTCCCCCAGGCCGGCTTCAATTCCGGCTTCCCGGATCGTACTTTTCGTCACCTCGACAATCATAACGTCAATCGTTATCAAAGGTACTCTCCGGTCTATGCTCTCCAGAAAACGACACACGGCCGTCACATGCCGGCTGTCTCCGCTTACGATCAAACTGTTGAGATCGGGGAAAAGCTGCACCTGCACCTCTTTTTTCAATGCATCCGGTATCAGCTCGGGTAAATGCTCCGCCGTACGGTAACGCAACGGAACGACACGCGTTGTCACCAAAGCATTCTCCTTCCCTGTTGTTCCGAATACATACACCCCGTCATACTTCCCGCAACTGATCCCGCTTCCCGCCAGTACAACGTCGAAAAAAGTCTCATACTCTATATGCTGTAAATACACCGAAGTCTGGCCCTTCAAAGGGGTGGCAAAAAAATAATTCAGCTTTAGCAACTCACAGGCTTCTGACAATATATCGCTCAAATTTCCATTTGTTATATGTGCGGTAAGACAGCCCAGACTATCGGCCGATAACCGGTCTGTTGCATATACCTCTCTCCGGACAAAATGCTTATTCCGTTCCTGCCCTTCAGATTCTCTTTCTCCGGAGGAATCAAAAATCCATACGCCTCTCTTTTCTTCCGTAACCACCAAACCGTTAGCTGCAGCCAAAGCACGGATTGCATCAGGCACTTTTAATTGTTGCAGATAAGACGATACGCGGGAAGCATACAAATTCTGAGGTACAATTACATTTTGTCCTGTCAGCCGGGTGATGCAACGAGCCACCTCCGGAAGCAAAACTTCCTGAAAATCGAAAGAGAGAGAAACCTGTAACGAATCGTAACGCACCGTTGGTTCCGGTTCGGATTGCGGTAAAACGGCAGCTGAACGGAGTGTCACAATATTACCGCTGATTTCGGCCTCCAAACCGTACTCCCGGCAAAGAAAATACAACAGGTCTGTAATACGTGCCCGACTGAAATTACAGGCGACCAAAGGATCGGTTGCTACCTTTACACATAAATTCACCTGATTGACTGTCGCAATACTACGTAATAACTCGGAAAGCGGAATATTTCCCACCGAAAGATCCGTTTCCTGCAAATAAGCGGGATCCCTGCTTCCCAAACTATCCAAAGTCCTTCGTAAAACATCTGTCTGTACTACCGCCAAAGAGTCGGCACTCTCCTGGGCATACACACTTCCCGATACGACCAATATAATCACTGAAAACAAACACCTTAAAATCATAACCTACCGTTTATTCGTTCAACAAGGGCAATACCTCTTCCAGAGAAGTCAGACCGTCCTCTAACAGTTGCAAGGCAGACTCTCTCAATGTTTTTATCCCTCTTTCCTTTAACAAAGCCGCTATTTCCGTTTCCTGATTACGAATGGCCAAAGCCAAACGCGAATCGACAGGCAGCACCTCATAAACGGCCTTCCGCCCGGAATAACCGGTATAATAACAAGCCTCACATCCTACAGCCCGGAAAAGACGGCGGGGAACACCGGCCAAATGCGCCAATCCTCCCTCCTCTGCATTCATCCCGCACTTGCAATGAGGACAAAGCAAACGCACCAAGCGCTGAGCCATACACAAAAGCAACGTATCGGCAATCAGAAAAGAATGAAGTCCCATATCCGTAAGGCGGGCCACACATCCCCAGGCACTGTTCGTATGTATCGTCGAAAAAATCAAATGCCCCGTCAAAGAACTTCTTACGGCCATACGGGCCGTTTCCGTATCCCGGATTTCTCCCAACATGATAATATCCGGATCTTGCCGTAAAAAAGTACGCAAAGCACTACCGAAGGTAAGCCCGATCTCCTCCTTCAACTGCACCTGATTGACCCCCTCCAGCGTATACTCCACGGGATCCTCTATCGTCAGAATATTATTGTCTTCACGGTTCAGCAAACGTAAAGTGGCATACAATGTAGTGCTTTTACCCGAACCGGTCGGACCGCTGATCAGGATCAACCCATGCGGATTGGAGACAGCTTCCCGGTAATCCGCCAATTGCCTGTCATCAAAACCCAAATTATCCAGATCGAGCAATTCCGTATGACGCGTCAGTAAGCGAAGAACGATCTTTTCACCGTATATGGCCGGCAGACAAGACACCCTGACATCAAAACGACAGGCCTCCCTATTGAAAAAAATCCGTCCATCCTGCGGCAAACGCTTTTCGGAAATATCCAGATTAGCCAAAATCTTTATCTGATTGACCAAAGCCGCATAATTCTCCTTTCCGATTGCATATCGTTCCAATAAACGCCCGTCTATCCGGAAACGTACCCGGCAACGCTCCTCATAAGCTTCAAAATGCAAATCGCTGGCATAACAATGATAAGCCTCCAATATCAACCGACTCAAAAAATCCGAACTTCCTACATCACCATCGGACATATCCGCAATCGCTCCCCCATACCGATAACACTGCCGCATAAGCCGCTCGAATCCGTCTTCCGGTAAAACTTCCACCTGTAGCTTCACCCCCCGGACTACGGCAATTTCCTCCCGTACACTGTCATAACAACATCCTTTTTTACCATAACATTTCAACTCTCCGGCATTCCTCTCCACAGGAATCAAATGATAGGCACGGGCTTCCTCTGCTGTAAAAAAACCCGTTATACCGGCCGGAATATGCTTCTCATCCATAACCCAAAACACGCATTAAGATTAACAACATATACATACATCCCAAACCGCCCACCAGAGGTATTGTCACTTCCCTCCTTTTTATCCGGACATACACCCACCACACCGACAACATAATCAAACCGGAAAAAGTCAGAAAAAAAGTCAACTCCCAACAGGAAAAAGCAGGCAGCAACAACAAACAAAACCACAAATCCCCCACTCCGATTTGTTTACGTAACGATTTTTTGCCGTAACGCAGGTAATAATACCCGGCTACAATTATTCCTATAAAGCAAAGCAACGACAGGTTTACGAATATTCTCACAAAGAATGCACAACACCCCCATTCGTAATAAGACATTCCCCACTGTAATATTCCGAACAGTAACAAATCCGCCAATGTAATTCTACGCATCCGGAAATCCGAACACATCATACTTCCCAAAGGCAGTATCAATAACAAATCCCACATATTGCTTTATTTCAGGCCTTAATCTTTCGTTACTTCCTTCAGGTTTTTATCCTGGTCGATTTCCCAGACATTGTATGTCCCGTCTCCGTCGAAATCGACCACAGCGGTAGCCTTCGCTTTAAATCCTTTCTCACTGGCTTCGGTAACTTCAATCCGGTAATTGGCACTTCCTCCGTCCGTCACCAGCTTCTGCTGCTCAAAGCCCAACTCCTCCAAAGAAGCCGAATACCGGGAATGCATATAAAAATGAGTTTTTTCCAAGGTGTGCAAAAACACCAACTGCTGCTGAGCCTCCGTACTTTTAGCCTTTGATATAAGAGGCATCAGATTAGGCAAAGCAATCAAAACAAGAATCCCGATGATAACAAGCACAACTAATAACTCAGGCAAAGAAAATGCCTTCAACTCCAATTTTGCACGAATAGATTTCATAACGATTGCATTTGATTATTTGTGCTAAATTTAAAGCACAAAATCCAAAAAGATTCTCCGACATGCAAACAGAAACCTTATCACTGCACTTCTAAACACCTGATTATAAGACCTGTTTTTTACAAAAACCTTATCACTGCAAAAACAGCCCTTTTTTAACTAAAAAAGAGACCAAAAAACACCGGATATATCAGAATGACAAAAAAATTTACATCATAAAAAACAAAAAAATTTCCGGCAGATTTTTGCCGGAAATATATTAAAACAAGCTTATTGCTTATCACGCAATCTCCCTTTACAAAGAATACCTATTAAGTATCCATTCCCCATCGCATTAGGACGACCCAGAAAATTGATATTTAAATCGGGAGAAGGTTCTAATATACTAATATACCGTTCATTTATAACAAAATAAAAACGACTGTTACGAAGAAGCGTTAGCATAAAATTAGGGATTGTTGATCACTTTTTCTGGAAAGGACGATTTTGGGGGATAAAATAAGACAAGAACAACCAAGATTTAACAGAAATAAGCAGTGAATAGGCAAAAAATGCCTTAAAAATGATTTTTTAGCGGCAAAGCCGCCCGTCTCTGAAAAAGAAGAGGGTGTCCAAAAAGTGAACTGGCCCCCAAAAGTTGGACACAAAACTTTTGGGGGTAAGTTCATTCCTAGTGGCTTTGTTCATTATTCAATATTTGTTATCTCAAATTCAAATCCACTTAGCTTTTCTTCTTCAACCATTTTCCTGAAAGCTGGTGAACAAAAATAAATCGGCTCTGGCCGTAACAATCCACGTCTAACACCAACTTTTTGCCTGCTTGCATAGAAATCATATTTCCCGATTGATTGGCTATTTAAAACGTAAGGTTCTGACAAAAGATTTAAACCGATTGTATCACCTTTTGGACATTTGTAAATTTCTCCTTCGTTACTCGTTGATAAATCAAATGGATTAATACCTACAATCGTATTGGGCGATAATTCAATATCCGTATTTGCAGTAAGTTGGTAATATTTTTCAACGTTGACAGCACCAAACTGTAAGCCTTTTAAATTTCTCCGCTTTACTGCATTTACAAACTTTTCTGATACAACTACTTCGCCCCCTATTGTTTTAGCAATATCCTTTTTGGGCATCGTTCCTTTCTCAAGAATTAAAGGACTTACCTGTTTCCTGTTAGCTCCGCATATAGTACAAGCTGCCGTTTCATCATACAGCGTTCCGCATTCTTCACCTGTCGGCTCAAATATTGTTTTTATTTTTAAATGCAGTAATATAGCTGTATCTAATTCCCTTCTACTGTATTTACGTCCGATTTTCCAACCAAAGAAAAATTTCCCGTTATATTTTTTCCTTACTTCTTCTGCAATAATTGGCACTTGCCTATATCTTGAGTCTTCCTTTGAGAGTTCAACAACTTTTACAGATGTTCCTATATTCTGACCTTCATCTGCTTTAAAAAGCAAATGAGCATAATCGTAGTTTATTCTAAGTTCTAATGTTTCTTTCATTACTATTCTTAAATTTTAGATGTTCCTATATTCTGACCTTCATCTGCTTTAAAAAGAAAATAAGTATAATCGTAGTTTACAGTAAATTCTAATGTCTTTCATTACCATTTTTAATTTTAATAGCTTGGCGGCAATGGATACTTAGAATAAACCTGCTTTATTATATCTTGTAATTCCGTGGCACTCGGAACACCTTTACCATAAGGCCACAATGCTCTAAACTCATTTGTGATTACTTGGTGATATGATGCGTCTAACGGAACAAGTGGACCATCCTTCCCACCGCCTAAATATTTCGGAGTGATATGGTGCATCTCTATTTTACCTGCTTTGCTTGGATATAGGCTCCGTGCTGTCTTTAGCAAATCATCAGAATACTGTATTTCCCCCTTAGCAGCATGCCTCGCCAATCCCTGCAATCCCAAAATTCCGGCACTTAAGCCTGTAGCAACCAACTCCGGATTAGTCCATTGGCTTAAAGCTTCGCTCCATCCCATCCGCAAAGCATTAACCATTATCGGATTCAACATATAACGGGCTGCATTATTACGCGACCAAGTCGTTGAAAATTGATCCAAAGCATTGAGTTGAGCTTCTGAAAATTGGTAATCAGCCAACCCATATTCTCCTTTTAAATAATCATTAAAACCGGAAGAATTAATACGTTTGACATCCCAGCTCGAGGCTTGTAAAAGCGCCAAAAAATCAGCAATCCGATCATCAGGAACTTTTATAACATCGTCACTCTTATCTGAAGATTGAAATATTACATTATAATATTTATCTACATAATGGGTACTAAGCTGACCGTCCGGGTCAATATAGATAAGCGGATTATTCCCGCAATATACATAAGGACTCAAACCGTAATACTTCTCCAGCAACGGGTCCACGCCGAACCAACGCCCCGATTCCGCATCGTACATACGGGCACCGTAGTCCAGATAACCCAATCCGCCCGTTGTCTGCTCCTCCTTGCCGTTGTATTTAAAACGGTTACCGGCAAACAAAGCGTAATTGCTCCGCTCCTGACGCATTCCGAAAGGATAGTAATCGTTCTGTTCCTTGACCGATCCCGTCTGATCCATGACCAGGCGGATACTGCCCAGATGATCTTTGACATGATAATAGGCTCCGCCCGAATAAATACGGCCCTCATTAAAGCCTGCACTCTCGAAAGTCAAAGAACTGCCGTTAATCTGATAAATCAGACTTCCGTAATATTCGTAACCCCGGCCATCCGCTCCGACAACCGAAAGCTTCGTACCGTCCGAAGCATACGCATAAGTCGCTACACGGCTGCCCGATTGGATTACGCCTGATAACAAATTTAAAAAATTATATTCTAAATTCAAAGCTTTCCGGCTGTCGGACAACATATTTCCGTAGTTGTCATAAGTATAAGTTCCGTTTACTCCGGATACATTCAGGCCTGTCAAACGATTTCCGGTATATTGGTACGTATATGCCTTTGACGACAGTCCGGTATTCTGGCGGTTTAATGTCAGTAAGTTGCCGTTTTTATCATAGGTAATGCCCTGTTCGAAATAGGCTATCCGCTTTATATTGTTTTCATAATATTCGTTGCCCGCAAACCGGTTCAGGTTATCGTAAGTAAAAGTATACAACGACGTATTTTTCAAAGGAAAAACACAGTCCCATTCCGAAATATTCCCGTTGTAACAGGCCGTTCCTTTCGTCGGATTCTCATAACGCAGATTCATCGTAAACTGCGTGCCCGACTGACGGGTCTGCAAGCCCCTGATATTATAAGCCCTGGTATCCGTATACAGATTATTACCGTAAGTTACATTCTGTAGTTGCCCCAACTCGTTATACACATAGGTGGTTTTTGCTTTTTCCACCCCACCCAGATAAACCGTCTGACTGAGCAAGCGGTCGCGGTTGTCGTACGTATTTACCTGTTTTATTTACATCATAAAAAACAAAAAAATCCCGACAGAATTTCTGCCGGGAAACCTATATTTCAAGCTATCGTTTACTTGAATATAATAATTCTTATCTTACAATTTATAATAGTAAATTTTTTGTGTAATCACATAACAATATAATATAAAAGATAATATTTTTTAAGTAAAAGACTTTACTACTGAAATTCAGTCAATAAATCCTATCTTTTTCCTAAGGAGAAAGAAAGAACGGGATTCAAAAATGAATCTCGTTCTTAATATTTAAAACAAGCCAATTAAAACTGCCTCTTGTTTAATTATTATTCAACTTTTTCCTCGTAATATGCAGGATAAACAGGAATTAATCGACAATAACTACTATCCGATTGAAATTTACTATATATTTCCAAAGCATTATCAAAATACGAAACGTATTCATTCCAATTTGCTTCTGTCAATCGTAAATCATTGCAATTTTGATATACAAAATCTGCATCCAATATTAAATCGCCATTCCAATCACGGTAAATTCTAAATCGAATTGTATCTGTCTTAATATCTACCAATTCCACCCAATTACCACCATCACAACCGCCTTTCCAAACAGCAGAAATAGGAACATTTACAGGTTTTTTCCATTCTTCACATGATTGCTTGAACTTCCAATTAAAGAATAAAATCGCACAAATAATAGCTATTATAATTCCTGCAAAAAAATATAACAATTTAATCTTTATTATCTTTAATCTTAATTTTTGCATCTTTTTCATTGCCTGTTCCGATTATATTACTTTGTTTAAACTTTGAATGGTAGGTTTTCCGTCTTTTCCTATAACGACATTTGAAATTGTAACAGTTCTTATTAAGCCTTTACCCTCTTTATCGTATCTTCCATATTCATAGTATTTTGTCAGACCTGTTTTATTGTCAATCAATAAAACTCCTGCGTATCCAGTAAATGGAATTCCGTTTGCTCTGTATTTTGGAAAAGCAATATAAATCGCATCCCGCCCATCCGGATCAATCATATTTAACGGATTATTCCCACAATACACATACGGACTCAAACCGTAATACTTTTCAGACAAGGGGTCCGTCGTAAACCACCGGCCTAAGGACTGGTCGTACAGGCGGGCGCCGTAGTCCAGATAGCCCAGGCCACCGACCGTCTGTAATTCCTTGCCGTTGTATTTAAAGCGGTTTGCGGAAGACTGGGCGTGTTCGCTGCGGGGATGCCGATGACCGAAAGCATAATAATCGTTTTCTTCCAGTAAACGGCCGCTGCCGTCGACAATTGCGCGGATACTGCCCAGATGATCTTTCAGATGATAACAGATACTGCTGCCGCTCACCACTCCCTCACCGAAAAGACCGCTTTCAAAAACAAAAGAACTACCACCGGTAAACCAGACTTCCCCACATAAGCATAACCGTTGCCGTCACTACCCCATACCTTTAACTTAACTCCGCCGTAACCGTATTCATAACCAGCTATAATCGTACCACCTTCCCTGACATTGTGTAACAAATGTAGAAGATTATATTCAAAATTCAAATTTATTTGAAAAGCCCCCAAATATATAGATTAAAAAATCCCGGCAGAAATTCTGCCGGGAAAATAGTAAAACAGTCTTATTCCTTATCATTCAATCTTTCTTTACGAAGAGAATAAAGAACTTCAATAGCCAAACAATATTATAAAATGAAAGGGAAATAATTTATCTTTTTCTAACTCTTATCATTTGTCCTTCAGAAGTTTCTAAATCAAAAGTATATTTTTTGTCTTTTGATAATGGGGCTAATCTTTTCTTATACTTCTTTTTGTCTAAATTGTAAATTTTAAGAATAACAAATGTCTGTTCAAACCAATTCTTTCCTATTTCGATTTCATAATTATAAATTTCCTGTTTCCCTTTAGATGAATATTGATAATAATCAAATTGAAGAAACAAGGTAATTTCTTGCTCTGAAAGAATCAGATTATAATCTTCGGAACTCAATGATAAATTACCTGCGTAGTAGTTTATATCTATTCTTTTCAAAACATTCATACCTTGCTTAACTATAATTACAGGTTTAGTTAATGAAGTTACAATTTCTCCATCAACACAGACTATAAAATCAAAATTTTTTCTATTTTCTTGAGCCATAGAAATTTGACATATAAATAGGAATAAAATCCAATACACACACTTTTTCATAATTTTCATTTTTTATTATGTTTTGAATAGCTTTTCTTGTAAATTCTACTTGTAGCGTTGTATTCCTATTATAAATAACGCCCCATTGGATCTATTGGGAAAATTTAAAGTCCCATTAGAGTTTATAGTAGCAGTCTTTACAGTTCCCAAAGGTCCGACCATAATATTTGTATTATATTGACTGAAAGTTCCTCTGTCTGTTGCTGAAGGAATGCTTGCCGATTGCGGAAATATTTAGTTACCTACTTGTTGTACTGTTTATCAAAAAAGTCCAAATAATTTCCAAATAAGTCGTTGCTGCTCTTTTGTAAATGATAATATTTTACGATTTTTTTTGATTTTTGAGCATTTTATATGCAGACATTGTCGATATATTAAACTCCAATTTTTTATCGTGATTCTTATCATACAAAATGAAATAATAATAAATAGCAGTATATTCTGAGGATTGGACGTCATATATAATCTCGTCATGCTTCGTCCCTGAAAACAAAGAACTCAAACGTTTATCTGCTAAATCAAATTTATAGACATTTAAAATTCCTTTATCTCTTTCTCCTTGATATACTTCAAAAAATGAATCTGCTTCCTTGATAATGAGAAAAAGAGATGGACCAATAAAATAACCTGCATAAGCACAGCTTTTTAGTGTATCTTCTAAATTATTCTCTACAATAATTTCCCTAATAATTCGTCTACCCGCCTCATATTCATCGTAAATACGAACAGATTGAGTATTATTTTAACTATATAGCCAAATTGGGATTACAAAAAATACTAATATCATATACAAAAAAATTTCATATAAATTTCTATTTAAATTCTGGTAGAGCAGATGGATTCGAAATAACAATTCTTGGCCCATGAGTACTACCATATATTAATATAATTAATCCCCATAACTCGTAAAATCAAGTTTTCTGTTTGAACTGCATCAACGTGTTAGTTTGCATGTCCTCGTCCTAAAGCTAATGAACGACTGCATCCAATCACTTCATGGCCGCTTGTTACAACCCGTTCATTAGGATTATTTTACTTTTCGGTCGGCCTCTTGACGACAATATGCTTTCTTAATCTACTCCATCTCTCTTTAAATTAAAAAAATCATTAAAGGTGAAACAATCAATAAAATATTTACCTTTATTGAAGGTGATTTTAGTCGCATAAATAATTTCTTCGGGTAAATTCACTTTATTAATTTTTTCTTCTCTTCTAATTTCCGGAATATTCCAATCCGACACTAACTTCATCATATATTTTGTGAATAAACGTTGCTCTGTTTGCATAAGTTTTCCAGGTTCATTCGTATAAGACAATGTGTCATTTTTATTCCAAACGGTAAAAAAGAAATCGCCTTGGATACCATCCATTTCCAAAATATAAATAGTATCATTTTCTTTTGAATAATTTAATTTGGCCAAATAATCCCACTGTATTAACTTATTTATATTGTCCATCTGTATTTTCACATAACGAGAGTGTTTCCTATTCTGATTTAATAATTTAATGTCAATACCTTGACAATTATAAATCTTGTGGTATATCTTAGAATGATAAGTGTTTCTAGACGTACCACAACACAAAAAGATACAGGCAAATACTGAACCGAATATATATTTTTTCATAATTTATTTATTTCTATAAAAAAATGGTATATATAACAAAGGGATACCCCCTAGACTTCTTCCATTTGATTAATTATAAAATAAACTTAAATTTCCATGAATTATTCGAGTACTCTCTAATCCAACTCGTCTTCCTGAACTCACATCTATTCCATAATGAGTACGCAAAGGTATATCATTTTCTGCCCTTAACTGATTTTCTATATGAGTAGCATATTTTTCTGCATTTGGTATTGTAGTTCCTCCAACAGTTACCCAAGTTGTATTATCAATAGTTCCTCTCCAACAATCCTGAATATGAGCCATTTCATGTCCTAACCCTATGTACGCTGGTCTGTTTTCTGTACCAATTTGGTTCATTCCTCCTGTTGTTGAATTAGGATTCCATTTTACATAAACTTCATTTAGGTCAACTGTATTTTTCCCTTGTACTATCTGTACATTTTTTGTCGAACTAACTAAATCAGACACTAAAGCATTACCAACATTTCCACCCATCCGTAAATCATTTAATGCAGTTGTTAATGAGTTTACAAAAGCATCAGTTCCTGAATAATTGTAGTTATACTATCCCATGTAAATCAACAGCATTGATAGAATTATTCCCACAATACACATACGGACTCAAATCGTAATACTTTTCAGACAAGGGGGGCGTCGTAAACCACCGCCCCAAGGACTGGTCGTATATACAGGCACCGTAGTCCAGATACCCCAGGCGCCGACCGTCTGTAATTCCTTGCCGTTGTATTTAAAGCGGTTTGCGGAAGACTGTGCGTGTTCGCTGCGGGGATGCCGCTGACCGAACGCATAATAATCGTTCTCTTCCAGTAAACGGCCGCTGCCGTCGATAATTGCACGGATACTGCCCAGATGATCTTTCAGATGATAACAGATACTGCTGCCGCTCACCACTCCCTCACCGAAAAGCCCACTTTCAAAAACAAAAGAACTACCACCCGTAAACCGGTAAACCAGACTTCCCCACATAAGCATAACCGTTGCTGTCACTACCCCATACCTTTAACTTAACTCCGCCCTAACCGTATTCATAAACAGCTATAATCGTACCACCTTCCCTGACCTTGTGTAACAAATTTAGAAGATTGCATTCAAAATTCAAATTTTTTCGACTGCCTTTTGACAGGTTACCGTAAATGTCATAGCTGCCGCCAGATACATCCCAACTAAACAATAGCACAGCACACGTAAAAAGTCCCAAAATTTTCATAATTGAAAAGATTTAATAAATAATAAAAAATGAATCAAGCATTGTCAGACAATTCGAACAATAACTTATTTCAATTTTATCACATGACATATCTGTTATTCAACCGGAACAACACAAAAGCTACACGATTCGAATGACAAAAAAATTTACATCATATAAAAACAAAAAAATCCCGACAGAATTTCTGACGGGAAAATAGTAAAACATTCTTATTCCTTATCATTCAATCTCTCTTTATGAAGATAATAAAGAACTTCGACAACCAGAACAAAAGGAAAACAATTTATCTTTTATCTTCTTTAGATGGCTTTTTCACCATCCCCTAAAAAGAAAACCCCGCATTTACGGGGCTTCTCTTTCATATAATTTATTTTGTTTTTTTCAAAATAAAATAAATTATTGGAATTGTAATAAGTTCAGAAAACAAAGCAGGTAAATTAATAAATTCCAATATCATTATATCAATATTAATAATCCAAGATTTCCAAATAATAAGTGATAATAAAACCGAAATCCCCAATTGAACTAACAATAATGAAACTATTTTATATTTGTAACTTACTACCTTTCGCAAAACGAAAAACAATACAATACTACCAACTATATATATTATAGAACCTAAAAAAAGTTGTAACAATAGAACTTCCCATATTGAAATATTTTGTTCACTCATATCTATTCCTCCAATATCGTTTTTTTAGTTTTTGGATTATAGGTAACAGGCTTGAAATTATCTTGGTATTCTTTTACAATGCTATTAGGCCTGGGATCAACAATTGTTGGTGCTTTCTTCTTTACTTCTGAGTCTTGTTTAACAACCTCAGTGGCAAATGTCCCACAGTTATTACTCATTATTGAGTATTCTTTTCTATCGGGATCGTTATTTTCGGCTTTTTTGGACTGCGCTGCGCATAATCATTCATTTCCTTAAATTTATCGCTTTTGATATAAGCACCCTCAATTCGCCCTCCGTGTCCTGCTATTTCAGATATTTCCCCATAACTTTATTCAAAGACTCCGCAGTCGGTTTATCCTCTTTTCCCATTACAATATTCGATATTGTCCGTTGCCTAACTTCACCTATTTCTGCTTTATCATATCTTCCATATTCGTAATATTTAGTTATCCCCGTTTTATTGTCAATTAACCATATTCCTGCGTGTCCTAAATTAGACCATTGTTTTCCAAAAGCAGATATTTTATAATCTGGAAAAGCAATATATACCGCATCTCTTCCATCCGGATCAACATACCTTAACGGATTATTCCCACAATATACATACGGACTCAAACCGTAATACTTTTCAGACAAGGGGCCGTCGTAAACCACCGCCCCGAGGACTGGTCGTACAGGCGGGCGCCGTAGTCCAGATAACCCAGGCCGCCGACCGTCTGTAATTCCTTGCCGTTGTATTTAAAACGGTTTGCGGAAGACTGTGCCTGTTCGCTGCGGGGATGCCGGTGACCGAAGGCATAATAATCGTTCTCTTCCAGTAAACGGCCGTTGCCGTCTATAATCGCACGGATACTACCCAGATGATCTTTCAGAGGATAACAGATACCGCTGCCGCTCACCACCCCCTCACTAAAAAGCCCGCTTTCAAAAACAAAAGAACTACCCGTAACCCGGTAAACCAAGCTTCCTACATAAGCATAACCGTTGCCGTCACTGTCCCATACCTTTAACTTAACTCCGCCGTAACCGTATTCATAACCAGCTATAATCGTACCACCTTCCCTGACATTGTGTAACAAATGTAGAAGATTATATTCAAAATTTAAATTTATTTGAAAAGACCCAAAAAATATATAGATTAAAAAATCCCAGCAGAAATTTTGCCGGGAATAGATTAAAAATGACCTATTACTTATCATGCAATATCCCTTTACGAAGAGGACCTATAAGTATCCATTCCCCATCTTCATTTGGACGACCCAGAAAATCAATATTCAAATCGGGAGAAGGTTCCAATTTACGAATATAACGTTCATTTATAACAAAATAAAAATGACTGTTACGAAAAAGCGTTTCCATAAAATTAGGAATCGTAGAGTAATTACCTCTGTTATAAAGATACTCCAGCCAATCGTTTCCATACATAAACTGACGCGTTTCAAAACTATGGGGAGGAATATTTAAAATACGATGAGCTTCCATTTCAAGCGTATCACCCTGATATATACCATAAGCTCCGTTCAAGCGGGAAGGATGCCTGCTAGGAAGTTCCGGATAGTCCCGCATAAATATACGCACAACACTATCACTATGATTCTCTATGGTGATATCCAAAAAAAGAAATCCCATAAAACTCTCTCCCAATGGATAATATTTATCCGGATATTGATTCGAATAGACTTGATCTATACGGATATTGATCTTATCAACCAAAGACTCCGGCTTACGACATCCGTGGAAACCAAAAAGCATTCCAAAAATTATAAAAAAAAGAAATCTGTTCATTTATACCAATATTTTAAAATAAAAGGACGCATCTGACGATAACGGTCCGGGTTCTCCTCTTTTACTATACCATAATATCTAAACAACATTTCTCCCCGAAACAAAAGTGTACAATGTTTCCACAAAGCGTGTTTGAATTGCAATTCATAAGCCAGATAAGAACTACCCATAACCCGGTACACCAGACTTCCCACATAAACATAACCGCTGCCGTCCCCGCCCGATACCTTTAACTTACCTCCGCCGTAACCGTATTCATAACCGGCCATAATCGTACTACCTTCCCTGGCATTATGTAACAAATTTAAAATATTGTATTCAACAATTCAAATTTATTTGAAAAGGATAGGAAAAATATGTAGATAAAAAAGAGGCTGTCTAACAATAAAAAAATGAACTGCGCCTCAAAAGTTAGACACGAAACTTTTGGAGTGCAGTTCATTTCGCGGGACTGTTTATTTTATTTTTTCTTTCTTAATTTTATTCCATTAAACAAAATTGTATTATTTTTTAACGGAAAACGGTCTTGTATCGGTTTGTAATGAAAAATATCATCATTAACAAATGTCTGAAAAGCAATACGATACACGTTGCTATTTGTGTATTTCACATAATACGTTTCACTTTGTATTGTATCTTGTAGTGGAATAGGGACCATCCAAGCGTTATCTTTTACAGATTGAAAACCGCGTATATAAAAACTATCTACAACAAACTTTTCAACAAATAAAAGAGTATCTTTATTCATTGAGTAATCTATTCCATTGATATTCAAAATCCAATTTGTTAATATGTCTGACTTCAAAAGATTATTGAATACAAATATAGAAGATGCGCACTTATCATTTTCTGTTTCAGTTATAATCATAGGAATATCTTGCATATTTTTAATATAACTACTCAAAACTATATTGTTTCTTTTTTGACTAACTGACCAAACCCCCGAAGAAATCTCACCGTGAAAACCACCCCTATAATGATAGCCAAATGAACTATCATTATTCAAAGTTATATACAAAGTAACAGGGTTTATCTTCGGATATTTTCCTTGTTGAACAAGCGTATATTTTCCTGTTATATTATGTTGGGTTTGACACGAAAAAAGCACAGTTCCACCCCAACAAAGCAAAATAAATTTAAAAAATAATTTCATGTCATTTATAATTTTCAGGTCGATAAATATAAATACCTGTGTTGCGGTCTTTTAATCCATATAACCACTGAAGGTTAATACCAAATACCGTACGCGGGTGTTTTACATCAGAAGAAGGAACAACACCATTTGTAATTGAGTATTCTGTTGCATACGCTTGTATCTCTAATCCCATTGGATTTTGCATTAGCGCATTATTCGTACCTAATGGATTAAATGTTATTTTTCCGTTATCGTGTTGAATAGCATGAGTTGTTTCATGCGCTCTGTTTCCTGTCATTCCGTAATTATTTATAATGATAGTTCCATCACTCATAGATGATAAAGTAGCAGTAGTTCCCGCTTCCACGGTATTAAACGTATAGGAAGTTTTGGAATTACCTAACTGTGTTATGCCATTGTCTAAATTGGATAAAAGCGTTCTTTGGAATTGTATATTTTCTAACTTGCCTTGCTGTTTTGCTATTCGTTGAGTTTTCTTTTCAACACTTAACTTTGTGTTATTTTCTATTTTCTCAATTTTAGCATTTATGCTTGTTTCTTGCTTTGCCAAAGATTTATCACGGCTGGCAATTTGTTGCTGTAACTGTTTGGCAATTTCCTCATCTTTCTTTTCTTTCCACTCTTTCCCATCCGGATCAACATACCTCAACGGATTATTCCCACAATATACATACGGACTCAAACCGTAATACTTTTCAGACAAGGGGTCCGTCGTAAACCACCGGCCTAAGGACTGGTCGTACATGCGGGCGCCGTAGTCCAGATAACCCAGGCCGCCGACCGTCTGTAATTCCTTGCCGTTGTATTTAAAACGGTTTGCGGAAGACTGTGCCTGTTCGCTGCGGGGATACCGGTGACCGAAGGCATAATAATCGTTCTCTTCCAGTAAACGGCCGTTGCCGTCTATAATCGCACGGATACTGCCCAAATGATCTTTCAGAGGATAACAGATACCGCTGCCGCTCACCACTCCCTCACCGAAAAGACCGCTTTCAAAAACAAAAGAACTACCCGTAAACCAGACTTCCCCACATAAGCATAACCGTTGCAGTCACTACTCCATACCTTTAACTTACCCCCTCGGTAACCGTATTTATAACCAGCTATAGTCGTACTACCTTTCCTGACATTGTGTAACAAATTTAAAAGATTGTATTCAACAATTCAAATTTTTTCGACTGTCTTTTGACAGGTTACCATAAATGTCGTAGTCATAGCTGCCGCCGGATATATTCTTACGCTCGTAAATATCGCCCGAAGCGACCACGGCCGATTCCGTCAGACCGGACAAGCTGTTACCGTTGTAGCTATAGGCCAGATTGTCTACCAAAACACCGTTTTCGTAATGGTTACCTCCGGTAAATCGGCCGGCTCCGTCATAAGAAAACGTATACAACTGTTCCGCTTTGCTACCGTAACGGCAACTCCATTCCGAAATATCTCCCCCATAAAGTCCCGGCCCTTTCTGTGCATTCTCATACCGCAATCCCAAACGGAAAAAAGAAGAACCCTGTTCCGTCAAACGCCCGCGTATATCGTACGACAGGGGTTCCGTCGCCGCATTCTCCCCGTAACGGCGGACAGACAATCGACCCAATGCGTCGTATTCATAATCCACCTTGCCTTTATATACACCATTCAGGTATACCTTACAACAAAGCAAACGACTTACATGGTCATAGTTATTGACCTTCTCCAAACTTGTGGTAACACCTCCGACGGTATGAGTTTCACATTCCGAGGTTACATTACCCACAAAATCATAGGCATAATGATAACGGCTCACTCCGCCCAAATGGTTTTGCTCAACACGCTGTATCAAACGTCCTTTACTATCGTAATAAAAACAACGCTTGACATAACGTCCCGAAAGCCCCGGTTCCGAGACTCTGTTACCGGCCAGTATCCGCTCTTTCTCATACGTCTGTAAACCCACCACACGACTGTCATAAGCCGAAGCATAGCCTGTAGCAACCACAAACCCCAATCCATTCACGGGGGGATAACTGTCGTAACAACGCTCCGCCAGTACAATACTGCTTCCGCTGCCGTAATGGTACGACTCCTGTAGCAAGCGGTTATGGTTATCATAACTCAACATAAAATGCCGGTCTCCCTGGTCACGGCTGACAGGAAGTCCGGCGGCATTGTAACCGATCTTTTCCGTCACCACACCGGGAAGCATACGGTACTTGTCTTTTCGATAGCTTTGGTCAGGTTATCAAGGCTTATTTCTCTATCATGCACAGGGCTTGCATAAAATTTCTTTACACCGCCACCTGCCACATCAGGTCGTGAGCATTCTACTGTTTTATCAGTATTGCCATAATTTTGATGTTTTATGTCCTGATGGACGGTTTATACTCTGGTTAATTGCTAATTCTGTTTTGCGTTTTTATTGTTTAGCAGGATAATGCAATAATCTAAATTGACGATTCTTATATTCAATAACCCAACAACCAGTATCATCTTCCATCATAACAAGATCGCCTAATTTGTGTTCGATGTAAGAAAATTTTTTCTTGTGTTCTGTTGATTCAAGAAAATCGGGTAATTCATCGTGGACAAAAACAAAATATCCTTTCAAAATAAAAAAGCCAATAAGACCTTCAGATTTATAAGGATAATTGCTTAACCAAAATTCAAGCTTTTGACAAGCAGTATCATTTTTTACGTTCAAATGAAAATATTTATATTCCCTAAAAATATTTAAAACTGTATCCTGATTTATGTTAAATAACAAACTTTCTAATTCGTATTGAACCTTTTCGTTTGATAATACAAGCTGTTTAACTTCGTGAGTAATTTCTGTCCACGTTTCTTTGCCAAGTTGCTGGCCTTTTGTTGAAAACATAAATAAAACTGATAATATTATTAAAAAACTCATTTTCATAGATCTGATATTATTTACCAAATGGTATTTTTTGTTTGCCAGGAACATAATAGAGATTAAAAGTAGGAGCAGGAACATTTCGTTGCTTCATAATATTAGTAATTTGTGAAGCAAATCCATTGTCGCTTTTACTTGGCTTTGGAGTATATGGGTGGCTATGGTTTAATTCTCTAATTGTATATCCATGTAACAGTTGTCCGCGAAGTAAATAAGTCATGCCTGGTTCTGTTGCCTTCATATGCCCTGTTGTAATAAAGTTCAATCCTTTATCTTCTGCAACTCCAGTCATCGCTTGGCTAATTTCTACACCTGTTCCACTTCCAGATACATTATTAGACATAAATTCAAACAGTTTTGTTCCATTGCCATCTCCTCTTATTCTATATACATCGTAAGTATCTGTTGTTTTTCCATCAGGAGAAAAAGATATAGACCTTTGAGATTCCACAGTTCCATATTCAAAATTAATGCTATTATAATTTTTATTGCCTTCAGCATCAGTTGTAAATGTGCGTTGATAATTGCCATCTGCATCTTTAACAACCATATAAAAAGCGTCTTGCGTTTTGTCTTTTATGCGGTTTATTATCCGTCCTTCATTGTTAACCTCCCAAACGTCTCGCCCATCCGGATCAACATACCTCAACGGATTATTCCCACAATACACATACGGACTCAAACCGTAATACTTTTCAGACAAGGGGTCCGTCGTAAACCACCGCCCTAAGGATTGGTCGTACATGCGGGCGCCGTAGTCCAGATAACCCAGGCCGCCGACCGTCTGTAATTCCTTGCCGTTGTATTTAAAACGGTTTGCGGAAGACTGTGCCTGTTCGCTGCGGGGATGCCGATGACCGAAGGCATAATAATCGTTCTCTTCCAGTAAACGGCCGCTGCCGTCGACAATTGCGCGGATACTGCCCAGATGATCTTTCAGATGATAACAGATACTGCTGCCGCTCACCACTCCCTCACCGAAAAGACCGCTTTCAAAAACAAAAGAACTACCCGTAACCCGGTAAACCAGGTTTCCCACATAAGCATAACCGTTGCAGTCACTACTCCATACCTTTAACTTACCCCCTCGGTAACCGTATTTATAACCAGCTATAGTCGTACTACCTTTCCTGACATTGTGTAACAAATTTAAAAGATTGTATTCAACAATTCAAATTTTTTCGACTGTCTTTTGACAGGTTACCATAAATGTCGTAGTCATAGCTGCCGCCGGATACATTCTTACGCTCGTAAATATCGCCCGAAGCGACCACGGCCGATTCCGTCAGACCGGACAAGCTGTTACCGTTGTAGCTATAGACCAGATTGTCTACCAGAACACCGTTGCTGTAACGCTTCAATGATAATATATTGCCGTTTTTATCATAACCGATCCCCTGCTCCACATATTTATTTACCAAAACACCGTTTTCGTAATGGTTACCTCCGGTAAATCGGCCGGCTCCGTCATAAGAAAACGTATACAACTGTTCCGCTTTGCTACCGTAACGGCAACTCCATTCCGAAATATCTCCCCCATAAAGTCCCGGCCCTTTCTGTGCATTCTCATACCGCAATCCCAAACGGAAAAAAGAAGAACCCTGTTCCGTCAAACGCCCGCGTATATCGTACGACAGGGTTTCCGTCACCGCATTCTCCCCGTAACGGCGGACAGACAATCGACCCAATGCGTCGTATTCATAATCCACCTTGCCTTTATATACACCATTCAGGTATACCTTACAACAAAGCAAACGACTTACATGGTCATAGTTATTGACTTTCTCCAAATTTGTGGTAACACCTCCGACGGTATGAGTTTCACATTCCGAGGTTACATTACCCACAAAATCATAGGCATAATGATAACGGCTCACTCCGCCCAAATGGTTTTGCTCAACACGCTGTATCAAACGTCCTTTACTATCGTAATAAAAACAACGCTCGATATAACGTCCCGAAAGCCCCGGTTCCGAGACTCTGTTACCGGCCAGTATCCGCTCTTTCTCATACGTCTGTAAACCCACCACACGACTGTCATAAGCCGAAGCATAGCCTGTAGCAGCCACAAACCCCAATCCATTCACCGGGGGATAACTGTCGTAACAACGCTCCGCCAGTACAATACTGCTTCCGCTGCCGTAACGGTACGACTCTTGTAACAGACGGTTATGGTTATCATAACTCAGCATAAAATGCCGGTCTCCCTGGTCACGGCTCACAGGAAGTCCAGCGGCATTATAACCGATCTTTTCCGTCACCACACCGGGAAGCATACGGTACTTGTCTTTTCGATAGCTTTGGTCAGGTTATCGAGGCTTATTTCTCTATCATGCACAGGGCTTGCATAAAATTTCTTTACACCGCCACCTGCCACATCAGGTCGTGAGCATCCTACCGTTTTAATCAGTATTGCCATAATTTTGATGTTTTATGTCCTGATTAGAAAATCCACTCAAACCAGCTCCTTAAATTCACTTTAAAGTGAATTTAGGGGGGAGCAGCTGAGAGTGAATTTTCCATGATTCGACCACACAAAGAAAAAAGCCCCAAAAAAAGAAAAACCCCGCAAGTGCGGGGCTTTAACTGATTAAAATATTATCGGAAAAACATAACTTCCAAAAGCAAGAAGCCATATCAATAATATCAAAATCAGAAATAATCTAAATCTAATTCTCTCTTTGCATAGAAGTATTGATATGTAAATCCCAATAGTTCCAAACACAGCATTTATCAACAATATCCAATTGGGATACATAAAAAGGAACAATAAATTTGTAAATTTATAGCAGTAAAGCAAATAAAAGGACTTGAACAATAATAATGTACTTATTCCTGTTGCTATAATTCCAAAGACTTTATTTATTTTAAGATTCTCCATAACCTACCTACCAATTAGAAGTTGCTTTTTTAATTCTACCATCCGGATCAATCATATTTAACGGATTATTCCCACAATATACATACGGACTCAAACCGT
The DNA here is from genome assembly GCF_900091655.1 of Culturomica massiliensis. Classification (NCBI taxonomy): domain Bacteria; kingdom Pseudomonadati; phylum Bacteroidota; class Bacteroidia; order Bacteroidales; family Odoribacteraceae; genus Culturomica; species Culturomica massiliensis. The sequence continues at coordinate 754,192 of NZ_LT594621.1, read as the reverse complement.
AATACTTTTCAGACAAGGGGTCCGTCGTAAACCACCGCCCTAAGGACTGGTCGTACAGGCGGGCGCCGTAGTCCAGATAACCCAGGCCACCGACCGTCTGTAATTCCTTGCCGTTGTATTTAAAACGGTTTGCCGAAGACTGGGCGTGTTCGCTGCGGGGATGCCGGTGACCGAAGGCATAATAATCGTTCTCTTCCAGTAAACGGCCGCTGCCGTCGACAATTGCGCGGATACTGCCCAGATGATCTTTCAGATGATAACAGATACTGCTGCCGCTCACCACTCCCTCACCGAAAAGACCGCTTTCAAAAACAAAAGAACTACCCGTAACCCGGTAAACCAGGTTTCCCACATAAGCATAACCGCTGCCGTCACTGCCCGATACCTTTAACTTACCCCCTCCGTAACCGTATTCATAACCGGCCATAATCGTACTACCTTCCCTGGCATTATGTAACAAATTTAAAATATTGTATTCAACAATTCAAATTTATTTGAAAAGGATAGGAAAAATATGTAGATAAAAAAGAGGCTGTCTAACAATAAAAAAATGAACTGCACTCCAAAAGTTTCATGTCTAACTTTTGAGGCGCAGTTCATTTCGCGGGACTGTTTATTTTATTTTTTCTTTCTTAATTTTATTCCATTAAACAAAATTGTATTATTTTTTAACGGAAAACGGTCTTGTATCGGTTTGTAATGAAAAATATCATCATTAACAAATGTCTGAAAAGCAATACGATACACGTTGCTATTTGTGTATTTCACATAATACGTTTCACTTTGTATTGTATCTTGTAGTGGAATAGGGACCATCCAAGCGTTATCTTTTACAGATTGAAAACCGCGTATATAAAAACTATCTACAACAAACTTTTCAACAAATAAAAGAGTATCTTTATTCATTGAGTAATCTATTCCATTGATATTCAAAATCCAATTTGTTAATGTGTCTGACTTCAAAGGATTATTGAATACAAATATAGAAGATGCGCACTTATCATTTTCTGTTTCAGTTATAATCATAGGAATATCTTGCATATTTTTAATATAACTACTCAAAACTATATTGTTTCTTTTTTGACTAACAGACCAAATCCCCGAAGAAATCTCACCGTGAAAACCACCCCTATAATGATAGCCAAATGAACTATCATTATTCAAAGTTATATACAAAGTAACAGGGTTTATCTTCGGATATTTTCCTTGTTGAACAAGCGTATATTTTCCTGTTATATTATGTTGGGTTTGACACGAAAAAAGCACAGTTCCACCCCAACAAAGCAAAATAAATTTAAAAAATAATTTCATGTCATTTATAATTTTCAGGTCGATAAATATAAATACCTGTGTTGCGGTCTTTTAATCCATATAACCACTGAAGGTTAATACCAAATACCGTACGCGGGTGTTTTACATCAGAAGAAGGAACAACACCATTTGTAATTGAGTATTCTGTTGCATACGCTTGTATCTCTAATCCCATTGGATTTTGCATTAGCGCATTATTCGTACCTAATGGATTAAATGTTATTTTTCCGTTATCGTGTTGAATAGCATGAGTTGTTTCATGCGCTCTGTTTCCTGTCATTCCGTAATTATTTATAATGATAGTTCCATCACTCATAGATGATAAAGTAGCAGTAGTTCCCGCTTCCACGGTATTAAACGTATAGGAAGTTTTGGAATTACCTAACTGTGTTATGCCATTGTCTAAATTGGATAAAAGCGTTCTTTGGAATTGTATATTTTCTAACTTGCCTTGCTGTTTTGCTATTCGTTGAGTTTTCTTTTCAACACTTAACTTTGTGTTATTTTCTATTTTCTCAATTTTAGCATTTATGCTTGTTTCTTGCTTTGCCAAAGATTTATCACGGCTGGCAATTTGTTGCTGTAACTGTTTGGCAATTTCCTCATCTTTCTTTTCTTTCCACTCTTTCCCATCCGGATCAACATACCTCAACAGATTATTCCCACAATACACATACGGACTCAAACCGTAATACTTTTCAGACAAAGGGTCCGTCGTAAACCACCGGCCTAATGATCTTTCAGATGATAACAGATACTGTTGCTGCTCACCACTCCCTCTCCGAAAAGACCGCTTTCAAAAACAAAAGAACTACCCGTAACCCGGTAAACCAGGTTTCCCACATAAGCATAACCGTTGCAGTCACTACTCCATACCTTTAACTTACCCCCTCGGTAACCGTATTTATAACCAGCTATAGTCGTACTACCTTTCCTGACATTGTGTAACAAATTTAAAAGATTGTATTCAACAATTCAAATTTTTTCGACTGTCTTTTGACAGGTTACCATAAATGTCGTAGTCATAGCTGCCGCCGGATACATTCTTACGCTCGTAAATATCGCCCGAAGCGACCACGGCCGATTCCGTCAGACCGGACAAGCTGTTACCGTTGTAGCTATAGACCAGATTGTCTACCAGAACACCGTTGCTGTAACGCTTCAATGATAATATATTGCCGTTTTTATCATAACCGATCCCCCGCTCCACATATTTATTTACCAAAACACCGTTTTCGTAATGGTTACCTCCGGTAAATCGGCCGGCTCCGTCATAAGAAAACGTATACAACTGTTCCGCTTCGCTACCGTAACGGCGGACAGACAATCGACCCAATGCGTCGTATTCATAATCCACCTTGCCTTTATATACGCCGTTCAGGTATACCTTGCAGCCAAGCAAACGACTTACATGGTCATAGTTATTGACCTTCTCCAAATTTGTGGTAACACCTCCGACGGTATGAGTTTCACATTCCGAGGTTACATTACCCACAAAATCATAGGCATAATGATAACGGCTCACTCCGCCCAAATGGTTTTGTTCAACACGCTGTATCAAACGTCCTTTACTATCGTAATAAAAACAACGCTCGATATAACGTCCCGAAAGCCCCGGTTCCGAGACTCTGTTACCGGCCAATATCCGCTCTTTTTCATACGTCTGTAAACCCACTACACGACTGTCATAAGCCGAAGCATAGCCTGTAGCAGCCACAAACCCCAATCCATTCACCGGGGGATAACTGTCGTAACGACGCTCCGCCAGTACAATACTGCTTCCGCTGCCGTAATGGTACGACTCTTGTAACAGACGGTTATGGTTATCATAACTCAACATAAAATGCCGGTCTCCCTGGTCACGGCTCACAGGAAGTCCGGCGGCATTGTAACCGATCTTTTCCGTCACCACACCGGAAAGCATACAGTACTTGTCTTTTCGATAGCATTGGTCAGGTTATCAAGGCTTATTTCTCTATCATGCACAGGGCTTGCATAAAATTTCTTTACACCGCCACCTGCCACATCAGGTCGTGAGCATTCTACCGTTTTAATCAGTATGGCCATAATTTTAATGTTTTATGTCCTGATGGACGGTTTATACTCTGATTTACTACTACTTTTGTGTTTTATTATTTCTATTATTTCCGCTTGTACCAATTGCCTTTAATATTAGTCCATTTAGTTTCCTTACTTCGTTTCTGTAACTCATCTTCATTAGCAAACCGAACCAAAGTCAACGTTTCAATATCTTTCAGATAAACAAAAACATTTCCTGCTGTATCAACATTCAAACGAGGTATTTCATATCGCATAAACACTTGTGCTAATTGTTGAAGTTTTGCAGTATCAGAATCGACATGATATTCTGTCGTCCATTTTGCTTTCGTTACATGATAATTTTTTTTGTCCAATGTTACAATATAACATCCTGTTTTTGAAGTATCATTTACAAAATAAGATACATCCATGACAAGAATTTGGTCGTTTTCATCTCCTCCACGTTTGAAAATATTAACACCTTTGAATTGAGAAAAATCCTCCAACTCGTATTTATCAAAAAATGCCTTTTTATGAAAATATACTGCACATTCGCCATATAAATATAAAACAGGTCGTGATATGAAAACAATACCGATTATTACTACTATACTGACAATTATTATCTTCATTATTTTCATTGTATAATCGTTTATGGTCTTGATAATGGTCCTACGGTAACTCTGTAATACATATCCTTATAGCCATGCTTATTGGCATGTCGCACACCCATCCGTATTGAAAATTGGTCGTCCTGAGAGTCTAATTGTGGCTTATAGCCATTTGTACTTGGATTGAAAACACTATTATAATGTGCCCCCATTCTTAGTTCAAACGAAGTTAGTCCAAGTGCCCTGCCCGCGGCTCCAAACAAGAAATTTCCATAATTATAACGATTATGAGCAACGCCATCCACTAAAAATAATGATTGATTATAATCGGAATAATTGCTTGGTATTCCTGTAACAGCAAAATCAAATCTACCTTCACCTTTTCCTTCTTCTGAAATATATCCATACCTGCTATCAGAATTTGCGGTCTTATTTTCAGAATTAAATGCACCTGCCCATGACAGCATGCTGATAATCTCGCTTTCCTGTACAAACTGAACCCTGTTTATTTTTCCATCTTTCAGGTCTTGTACATCATTCTTTGGGTCAGCAAATTTGAACTTTTGTGTAACATTACCATCACCATCCACAATACGCCCTGTACGCCCGAAAAATGTATTATGAAACCAATTATCTTTTGTTGTTCTTAAATAATTTCCATTTTCATCAAATTCCGAATGGCTTAACCCTGTGGGGTCTACGTATCTTATCGGATTATTCCCACAATACACATACGGACTCAAACCGTAATACTTTTCAGACAAAGGGTCCGTCGTAAACCACCGCCCTAAGGACTGGTCGTACAGGCGGGCGCCGTAGTCCAGATAACCCAGGCCGCCGACCGTCTGTAATTCCTTGCCGTTGTATTTAAAGCGGTTTGCGGAAGACTGCGCGTGTTCGCTGCGGGGATGCCGGTGACCGAACGCATAATAATCGTTCTCTTCCAGTAAACGGCCGCTGCCGTCGACAATTGCGCGGATACTGCCCAGATGATCTTTCAGATGATAACAGATACCGCTGCCACTCACCACCCCCTCACCGAAAAGACCGCTTTCAAAAACAAAAGAACGACCCGTAACCCGGTAAACCAGGTTTCCCACATAAGCATAACCGGTGCCGTCACTGTCCCATACCTTTAGCTTAATTCCGCCGTAACTATATTCATAACCAGCCATAATTATACACTACCTTCCCTGACATTGTGTAACAAATTTAAAAGATTGTATTCAACAATTCAAATTTATTTGAAAAGACCCCCAAAATATATAGATTAAAAAATCCCGGCAGAAATTCTGCCGGGAATAGATTAAAAATGACCTATTGCTTATCATGCAATATCCCTTTACGAAGAGGAACTATATGTATCCATTCCCCATCTGCATTTGGACGACCCAGAAAATTAATATTCAAATCGGGAGAAGGTTCCAATTTACGAACGTAACGTTCATTTATAACAAAATAAAAATGACTGTTACGAAAAAGCGTTTCCATAAAATTAGGAATCGTAGAGTAATTGCCCCTGTTATAGAGATACTCCAGCCAATCGTTTCCATACATAAACTGACGCGTTTCAAAACTATGGGGAGGAATATTTAAAATACGATGAGCTTCCATTTCAAGCGTATCACCCTGATATATACCATAAGCTCCGTTCAAGCGGGAAGGATGCCTGCTAGGAATGTTAGGATCTTCCGGATATTCACGCATAAAAATACGCACAACACTATCACTATGATTCTCTATGGTGATATCCAAAAAAAGAAATCCCATAAAACTCTCTCCCAATGGATAATATTTATCCGGATATTGATTCGAATAGACTCGATCTATACGGATATTGATCTTATCAACCAAAGACTCCGGCTTACGACATCCGTGGAAACCAAAAAGCATTCCAAAAATTATAAAAAAAAGAAATCTGTTCATTTATACCAATATTTTAAAATAAAAGGACGCATCTGACGATAACGTTCCGGGTTCTCCTTTTTTACTATACCATAATATCTAGACAACATTCCTCCACGAAACAGAGGGGTACAATGTTTCCACGAAGCGTGTTTGAATTGCAATTCATAAGCCATATAATGAGTTTTTTTCTTTTCACTGAATCTCCTTATTCCATGTCCGGTATATTCGTGTACACCCAAAACATTTTCAATATGCTCGACTGTATTTAAATCACGTTGTACTCCGTCATTCATCTGGTCTACAGATATGCGAAAATTTTTATTCCCGACTATATATGTCGTTATAGCATATTCAACACTAGAAGAAGGATCATTATATGTGTCATCCCCATTTTTTACGGCAACCTCGCCGCCATCCAACAGTGATACATCATAGCCCAATTGTTTCAATATATCCGTATATATACGGGAATAGGATTTAGCCGAAAGAGAAACCTTTTCCAAAGGCTTACTATTCTGAGGACTAAGTCGTTCCTTACTCTTAGAAGCGGCTGTTCGGCCTGTGACAATACGTACTGTTCCACGAAATCCTTCCTCATCTGTCCCTAAAAAAAATCCATCACTATCATAATACGGACTTGCCGCTCTCCCATCCGGATCAACATATCTCAACGGATTATTCCCACAATATACATACGGACTCAAACCGTAATACTTTTCAGACAAGGGGTCCGTCGTAAACCACCGGCCTAAGGACTGGTCGTACATACGGGCGCCGTAGTCCAGATAGCCCAGGCCGCCGACCGTCTGTAATTCCTTGCCGTTGTATTTAAAACGGTTTGCGGAAGACTGTGCCTGTTCGCTGCGGGGATACCGGTGACCGAAGGCATAATAATCGTTTTCTTCCAGTAAACGACCGTTGCCGTCTACAATCGCACGGATGCTGCCCAGATGATCTTTCAGATGATAACAGATACTGCTGCCGCTCACCACTCCCTCACTGAAAAGACCGCATTCAAAAACAAAAGAACTACCCGTAAACCAGACTTCCCCACATAAGCATAACCGTTGCCGTCACTGCCCCATACCTTTAACTTAACTCCGCCGTAACTGTATTCATAACCAGCTATAATCGTACCACCTTCCCTGACATTGTGTAACAAATGTAGAAGATTATATTCAAAATTCAAATTTATTTGAAAAGACCCCCAAAATATATAGATTAAAAAATCCCGGCAGAAATTCTGCCGGGAATAGATTAAAAATGACCTATTGTTTATCATGCAATATCCCTTTACGACGAGGAGCTATATGTATCCATTCCCCATCTTCATTTGGACGACCCAGAAAATCAATATTCAAATCGGGAGAAGGTTCCAATTTACGAACGTAACGTTCATTTATAACAAAATAAAAATGACTGTTACGAAAAAGCGTTTCCATAAAATTAGGAATCGTAGAGTAATTGCCCCTGTTATAGAGATACTCCAGCCAATCGTTTCCATACATAAACTGACGCGTTTCAAAACTATGGGGAGGAATATTTAAAATACGATGAGCTTCCATTTCAAGCGTATCACCCTGATATATACCATAAGCTCCGTTCAAGCGGGAAGGATGCCTGCTAGGAATGTTAGGATCTTCCGGATATTCACGCATAAAAATACGCACAACACTATCACTATGATTCTCTATGGTGATATCCAAAAAAAGAAATCCCATAAAACTCTCTCCCAATGGATAATATTTATCCGGATATTGATTCGAATAGACTCGATCTATACGGATATTGATCTTATCAACCAAAGACTCCGGCTTACGACATCCGTGGAAACCAAAAAGCATTCCAAAAATTATAAAAAAAAGAAATCTGTTCATTTATACCAATATTTTAAAATAAAAGGACGCATCTGACGATAACGGTCCGGGTTCTCCTTATTTACTATACCATAATATCTAGACAGCATTTCTCTCCGAAACAAAAGTGTACAATGTTTCCACGAAGCATGTTTGAATTGCAATTCATAAGCCATATAATGAGTTCTTTTCGTTTCACTGAATCTCCTTATTCCATGTCCGGTATATTCGTGTACACCCAAAACATTTTCAATATGCTCGACTGTATTTAAATCACGTTGTACTCCGTCATTCATCTGGTCTACAGATATGCGAAAATTTTTATTCCCGACTATATATGTCGTTATTGCATATTCAACACTAGAAAAAGGATCATTATATGTGTCATCCCCATTTTTTACGGCAACCTCGCCGCCATCCAACAGTGATACATCATAGCCCAATTGTTTCAATATATCCGTATATATACGGGAATAGGATTTAGCCGAAAGAGAAACCTTTTCCAAAGGCTTACTATTCTGAGGACTAAGTCGTTCCTTACTCTTAGAAGCGGCTGTTCGGCCTGTGACAATACGTACTGTTCCACTAAATCCTTCCTCATCTGTCCCTAAAAAAAATCCATCACTATCATAATACGGACTTGCCGCTCTCCCATCCGGGTCAATCATATTTAACGGATTATTCCCACAATACACATACGGACTCAAACCGTAATACTTTTCAGACAAGGGGTCCGTCGTAAACCACCGCCCTAAGGATTGGTCGTACATGCGGGCGCCGTAGTCCAGATAACCCAGGCCACCGACCGTCTGTAATTCCTTGCCGTTGTATTTAAAACGGTTTGCGGAAGACTGTGCGTGTTCGCTGCGGGGATGCCGGTGACCGAAGGCATAATAATCGTTCTCTTCCAGTAAACGGCCGCTGCCGTCGACAATTGCGCGGATACTGCCCAGATGATCTTTCAGATGATAACAGATACTGCTGCCGCTCACCACTCCCTCACCGAAAAGACCGCTTTCAAAAACAAAAGAACTACCCGTAACCCGGTAAACCAGGTTTCCCACATAAGCATAACCGTTGCAGTCACTACTCCATACCTTTAACTTACCCCCTCGGTAACCGTATTTATAACCAGCTATAGTCGTACTACCTTTCCTGACATTGTGTAACAAATTTAAAAGATTGTATTCAACAATTCAAATTTTTTCGACTGTCTTTTGACAGGTTACCATAAATGTCGTAGTCATAGCTGCCGCCGGATACATTCTTACGCTCGTAAATATCGCCCGAAGCGACCACGGCCGATTCCGTCAGACCGGACAAGCTGTTACCGTTGTAGCTATAGACCAGATTGTCTACCAGAACACCGTTGCTGTAACGCTTCAATGATAATATATTGCCGTTTTTATCATAACCGATCCCCTGCTCCACATATTTATTTACCAAAACACCGTTTTCGTAATGGTTACCTCCGGTAAATCGGCCGGCTCCGTCATAAGAAAACGTATACAACTGTTCCGCTTTGCTACCGTAACGGCAACTCCATTCCGAAATATCTCCCCCATAAAGTCCCGGCCCTTTCTGTGCATTCTCATACCGCAATCCCAAACGGAAAAAAGAAGAACCCTGTTCCGTCAAACGCCCGCGTATATCGTATGACAGGGTTTCCGTCGCCGCATTCTCCCCGTAACGGCGGACAGACAATCGACCCAATGCGTCGTATTCATAATCCACCTTGCCTTTATATACTCCGTTCAGGTATACCTTGCAACAAAGCAAACGACTTACATGGTCATAGTTATTGACTTTCTCCAAATTTGTGGTAACACCTCCGACGGTATGAGTTTCACATTCCGAGGTCACATTACCCACAAAATCATAGGCATAATGATAACGGCTCACTCCGCCCAAATGGTTTTTCTCAACACGCTGTATCAAACGTCCTTTACTATCGTAATAAAAACAACGCTCGATATAACGTCCCGAAAGCCCCGGTTCCGAGACACTGTTACCGGCCAGTATCCGCTCTTTCTCATATGTCTGTAAACCCACCACACGACTGTCATAAGCCGAAGCATAGCCTGTAGCAGCCACAAACCCCAATCCATTCACCGGGGGATAACTGTCGTAACAACGCTCCGTCAGTACAATACTGCTACCGCTGCCGTAACGGTACGACTCTTGTAACAGACGGTTATGGTTATCATAACTCAGCATAAAATGCCGGTCTCCCTGATCACGGCTCACAGGAAGTCCGGCGGCATTATAACCGATCTTTTCCGTTACGACTCCGGGAAGCATACGCTCCGTAATATTTCCCCGCTTATCGTAATTATAGCGGTAACAATAGGCCGATAAAGAAGCAGAAGAGATTACGGCACTACCTCCGAGCATCGGCGGAATCACACAAACCAGACGATCCAGCACATCATAAACGTAATAGGTATCCAAAGCTTCCCCGGAAGAAGCATAACAGCGCTCCAGTACCGCATCGCCCCGAAAATTGGTAAATACGATGCGACGGCGGTTATCTTCTCCGGATATTTCCTGACGATACAATGTGCCGGCAGCAAAATACCCCGGGCTACTCACACTGCCGTTAGCATAAACATACCGGCGGACCTCATTTCCGCTGTTCAAGCTATAATTGTAACGAACCGTATGCCCGCCGGACAAGCGGTAGGGTGCTCCGGGCCGACTGCTTTCCAGCAAACGACCGGCACCCGATTCCTCGTAACGGCGCTCACTGTACGCGTAAGCATTACCGCCCGAAGAACCGTATAGTCCACCATAATAGTTGTTTTGCGCCAATTGTGCACCGATATTGTAAATCCCCTTATCCGTACCGCCTGCATAAGGAAGATAGGATTTTACCTCTTCACGCCCGTAGAAATCAGGTGAAACGGGTGTAATCAAATCCTGACGGCCCGGATTCGCTCCGGATTCCACCACCTGCACACAACGCCCCAACCCGTCGAAATAGCTGATCGTCGCTTCCGATCCCGACAAACCCAAACGATGATTTACAAAAGTTACCCCAAAATGCGGACGATAACGGATCGTATAATTGCGATCGGCAGAAGGCGTTATCGTATGCAACGGAAGAGGCTCAAGATCGGTTTGAGCCAGCACCCAAAAGCCCCGAAACAAAAAAAACAGAAAAAAAACGATTTTCATAACGACAAAATTTTAAATGAAAAAAATTCCGATAATCTCAAAAAAGTTCTCCCCTGTGAAGGCAATCCCCTATTCTTTTAAATGGTATTCATATTGTTCCACAATATTCCCGTCCTCGTCTTTCACCGATAACAAACGTCCGCAGGAATCATAACCATACATCTGTTTCCGGCCCGAAGGATCGGTAACCGACGTCAGACCGATAAAAGGAAGATAAGTATACAAGGTGACCAAAGCTCCCGGTAAAGCCGCACGCAAGCCTTCCAAACGATTCTGATCGCCAGCCGTCGGTTCGGCAGCCACCGCCATCGCATTTACAACGGCAGCCCCTCCCATAGCTGAAACCACCGCCGGATAAGACGCATTCTTAATTTCGGCTACGGGATAAAGCCCGTTATAACTCCACAGATAACAGGTCACAGGCTCTCCCGTCCTGGTCATACTGGCAGGACAACCGTTCACGTCATAAGCAGTGACGGTTTTACGGTCGGTTTCGACGTCTTCCACCTGACGATAGACCGTAGACGGCACGGTTATTGTCTTACCACCGCAGGTCACTTGTGTATAAGTATAGTTAACAGCCGCTTTTTTCACGCCGTCGATAGAAAACTTCTCTTCTTTCAAAGCCGACAAATTATGAGCACCGATCAGATAAAAATCGGTTGCATACGTATATTCCCGTTTGTATGTCTTGCCGTTACAGGTATAAGACTCACTCCGCAACAATGCCGAATTACCGATATCGGCAAGCTGTATTGTATCGGGAATAAGCGGTCTGTCGATCGAACCGGCGCTCCGGACCGACATCAATAGGGACGTTCCCGGATCGCCGGGATCGGTCGGATCTTTCGGATCTTTCGGATCTTTCGGACGCTCAGGATTAACCGGATGTAAGGGACGGTCTATTCCGGGTTCCTCCGGCTCTTCCGGTACAAAAGGCGTATAATTGGCAAAAGGATCCGTTTCGGCAATCGGAATTCCCGGATTTTCCTGCGGTGAACCGGAATAATATGCATAGTCCCAACGTTCCCGCAACGTATCGCTCCCGAAAATCTGCTTTTTCGTCGTCGATTTCAACTTACAATACCCGTTGTAAAGATTTACATCGAAATAAAAGAAATCATTTACGCTTTTGAAATCTTCCGAATACTGCCCATTGGTCCGGTCCTGTATCGTGTAAACGATACCTTGTACATAAAGTCCTACCTGCAGTTCTTTCAAATCGAATTTCTCGTATTCATGGGTTTCTATCTCCACCGGTTTGAAAATTCCGTTTTCTTTTTTATACATTGTACGCCGGATAAGTTTATCGTAAGCCCAATTCGATTCCAGAAAATATCCCGGTATAAATTGCAACTTATAAGGAGCACACTGAGAAGCCAGGGAACAACCGAAACCATTTCCCAGATAGCGCTGGGCTTCCTCACCTCCCAGCGGATAAGAAGGTACATATGGCCATCCGGCATAAACGAAATGGTTGCGTCCGTAACGCGGGTTGTATTCGTAATCCGTCCGGATCGTATCCCCGCTTCCGGCTCCGGTGGTCAATTCCGATACCCGCCCGTAATATACCCGGGCATTTTCCAGGGACAAGCCGGGCAGAACACTGCCCGAAGAATAAGAATTCGATTGCGACACCATAACCCGTTCAAAAATGGTACCGACACTTTTTATCCCGCTTTGAGTCAGAAAGCAACTGGCATTAACTTTTGTAAAATCTATCGACGTGAAACTGTCGTAATAATTGAAACTCCGTTTGCGTAATAAGGTTCCGTCCGATTCATACTGACCGATTTCCTTGATCCGGACACCGATAGATACCGGACCGATGACCGGTTCATCATGCTGATTCGCTTCATAGACAAACTCCGTATACCCGCCCGTCGCATTCGTAATACGTTTCAAAGAATACCTTTCCGCATCGGAAAAAGAATAATCGTATTTCCCGGGTATCCGCACACTGCCGGTATTCAGAAAAGTCAGATTCTGGGTCTTGGAAGCTGTGTAATACCCAAAAAAATCCTGGGCAAAACGGGAAGAGATAGTTACACTTTCATCTATATATTTAAAACCGTAACGATCGGCAACACTACCGTCCGAACCGTAAACCGTCACACCCGCCAGACGCAAACGCCCGTCTCCGAAATAACTGTTCTGATTCTGAAACACGGCATACTGCCGTAAAACCGAACCGGCATATACATCCATACGGCTTAACCGGGCTTTCAGGCCGTTATCCGTGCGGTCCTGCATATGTGTAAATACAACCTTCCCTCCTTTATAGCGTATTTCCGATAACACCTTACAATCGAAATATTCCACGGAACTCCAACCCAATATGTCCGGGGAATAATCCCCCACCGGGACATCCCCTAAAGCGGCGCTTGCCGAACCGGATATCGTATTGACCGGTAAACTACGCGACCACTGGCCTACATTCCGGTAAACGAATTCGATGGTCTCCGTTTTATTAAACGTTTCGATTTTTGTCAGATACCAGCTCGAAGTAGTCCTGTAATCCGTATTCACATATAAATTGGTCATTGAAGTCGCTACCGGATTTCGTTTCCCGATCCCTTCCGTTTCCGTAAAATAATACGCCGTACCGTCCGGTGTCGTTATTTTAAAATTGAATTTGGAATAGACCGCCGAAGGTACCGATAATACTTCTATTTTATTATCGGTAACCGGAATCTCGGTAATCTGTTTCGTATTGACATCATAGATAAACGAACCGCTTCCTCCCGGAAAATTGTAATAATACCGGTCGTAACCAGCCTCTTTTTCATGTCGCAACACCTGTTTCAGGTATGTATGCTCCTGCCGGTTTATAATACCGATCTGATCCCGCAAATCGAAAGAACGGGTATCATCAGGCTGGTTGTTGACCACACGACTGATCACACCTCCCGCCACCAGACTCCACCCCAATCCCGTATTACCTGAAACATCCTCCACTTTAATACCTCCCGCATGATAAGACAAACTCAGCGGCAATGACAGTTCCCGTAATTTTACAGTATAAAGCGGAACCGATATTTCCGGTATACCCGTACTGTAAGACACCGGATAGTCCACATAACGGATCAATTGAGCCGGCTCCGGAGTCGGTAACGAAAGATTATCCTGCTGGATTTTCGGCAGATCGTACAATTGGTTTAACTGCTGTCCATACCCCCGGCAGAACAATAACATAGCACACGTAAAAAGTCCCAAAGTTTTCATAATTGAAAAGATTTAATAAATAATACAAAAAATAAATCAAGCATTGTCAGACAATTCGAACAATAAGGCAAATAACCTATCTTATTTCGTTTATCACGCGACACATCCGTTATTCAACCGGAACAACACAAAAGCTGCATAATTCATGATAACCGGTTTTTCTGTACTAAATTTAAAGTACAAAGGCCAAAAAAATTCAGACAGGCAAAAACAAAAACCTTATCACTGCACTTATAACAATCTGATTATCAGATGCATTTTTAACAAAAACCTTATCAATATAAATCCGGCCCTTTTTTCTTAAGAAAAAAGGGCCGGAAATTCACAATTTCAGGTTTCGACCTGTTTAAAAATAATACCCGAGATTAAAATAGAAACCCAGCTTATCGGTATAATCGGACATATTGAAACTGCAACCGATGGGCCCGACAGCCGTATCATAAGAATAACCCACACTTCCGCCCCAGATCCCCCGGTCACCGAGGATATCGAAAAAATTATCGTTCTGTAAAGCAAAATTTCCGGTCACAAACAGATAATGGCGGCTTCCCATACGCTGACGGAATTGCAATCTGGCCACCATCAATGATTTTTCAAAGACTTCGATATGGCTGATACCTTCGAACGGAAGCTGCTGTGCCATATAACGGCCTTCTACCTGCCCTCCCATGTAATTCAGATAAGGATAAGGCACGTAATTACCGATCAACACACGCCCGTATACAGAAGGCAACATCTTAAAACGGTTGGAAAGCGATACGACACCCGTGAATCCGGCACTCAAAGCCGAACAGGGAGCATGTCCGTCCAGCCGGACAAAATTATCGGTATGCAACGAATAAGCAGCCTCAAAAGACAATCCCCGGGTCGGATAATATTTTCTGTCATACGTTTCCAAATGAGCCAAGGCAAAATAGCTAATGTATCCTTTCGATATGGCATCCGTACCCTGACTATCCTCCTTATATAAAAAGGGATCATAATCGAAATATTCATAGCGCACCCCCACCTGGAATTTGAAATTCCGGAAATAAAGATCGGACAAACTGGCTTCTCCCAAATGATAGCGGTAAGTAATGCTGTTACTTTTACTTCCTTTGTCATACAGATTAAAATCATTGTACCGAAACATATAAGCCAGATTCAAACGCCGTAAAAAAGGATTTTCCAAAGCATAGTCCAATCGGATATAAGGATTTTTATTCAAACGGGCAGTCAGAGAAAACTTGGACCCTCCCAAAGCTTTATAATTGAATTTGGTATTCAATAAAATAGCAGCCATTTCTTCCGTATCGAAACGGAAACCGAGATTCACAACATCCATATGCTTTTCCGTCAGCAACAATTCCAGAACGTATTCCGGCCCCCCGAGCAAACGATAGGTTACTCCGGAAAAAGCTTTTGTCCCATACAGAGAAGCGATAGCTCTATGCAACCCGGTCAGGGTAATCCCTTCATTTTCCTGTATCCGGATATTCCGGCGCAATCGTTTGGCCTCGTCTTCGGATACCCCTTTCAGCACGATCGAACGTATAAAAAAGGTATCTTCCTGTATCTGCCTGGGTTTCCGTACTACCTCCTCCGTTATTCCGATTTCCTTCTTCAAAGCCATCAGCTTTTCCCACTGCGCCTCGGCAGCCCTCTTGCCTCTGACAATCAGCGTATCAACGGCCTGCGGATTAAAGCTGGCAGCCGAATATTCATTAATATCCGGCTTTATATACAAATCCGTCAATGCATAATTTTCTTCGAACTTATTTAAACACATCAGATTAATCAACTGTCCCATCACCTCCGGAAAAGTATTCAACTTATCGCTCTTCCGCAAGTCAGCCTGTACATCCACTCCGATAATGATATCTGCTCCCATAGCCTTGGCTACATCTGCCGGAAAATTGTTGACAATACCACCGTCCACCAATACCATACTATCCAGATGTACCGGAGTAAAAAAGCCCGGAATCGCCATACTGGCCCGCATCGCCTGCACCAGATTCCCCTTATTCAATACCACCTCCTGTCCGTCTACGATATTTGCTGCAATACAGGCAAAAGGAATGGGCAACCGGTTAAAATCCAACGAATCATGATATCCCAATGTCAAATCTGTAAAAAGATTGTAAACGTTCTGCCCGGCAACAAACCCGGCCGGAACACGCCTTTCCTTCCCTTTACCGAAAGAAAAAGAAAAAACATATTTTTCTGTAGCTTCCTTTTCCATAAAAGGCAGATAATCCCGCTTCACCTTATCGCTCAACAAAAAAGTCCAGTCCTGTTGCCGCACCAGCGTATCCAGTTCCTCTCCGGTATAACCGATGGCATACAATCCGCCAACAATAGATCCCATACTGGTACCGACCACATAATCAATAGGGATTCCGGCCTTTTCCAACACTTCGATTACTCCGATATGGGCTATTCCTTTCGCCCCGCCTCCACTCAACACCAGTCCCACTTTTTTCCGCCCGGCAAAAGAGTCCGAAAATACAATCGACAAACCGATCATAAGGATGATCGACAGATACTGCTTTTTCATGATTTACAATTTATTTGCTCTAAAAAACAAATATAGAATAAAATCAGTAAAGACACAGAAGTAATCCTCTGTGTCTTTACTATTGAATAATCCGTTTCCCGATTTACACGACATCCAGCGCCGGTATCAATGACTGATAGCTTTGTTATAATCTGCCAGGGAAACTTTCTGTTGCAGCCAGGTTTGAATCAAACTGCTATATGATTGAATCCAGGTCACCTGTGCCGAAAGCACATCGATAATCGGCAATTTTCCTTCCGTATAGCTGAACGTATTCAACTCCAGGTTTTCTTCCGCTATCCGGCAGGCTTCTTCAGCCACCGCTATCTGTTTTGTATTTTCGGTCAGGTTTGTCCAGGCATTACTGACTTCCAGGGTAATCTGATCCTTTGTAATTTGCAGGTCATACTCCTTGCTATGCAACATGGCCCGCTGTACATTCACCTCTTTACGATGAGCCCCCCACTGGAAAACCGGAATACTCACCGAAGCAAAAGCAACCGTATTCCACATTGTCGAACCGTCGATATTCAGCATCTGTGTGCCCCAGTTTTCCTTTAATCCAACCGCCAGGGAGGGCAAATATTTGCTACGGGTCAGATTAACCTGCCGCTTCTGATATTCAATATTCAACCCGGCAATCGTATATTCGGGCCGGTTTTCAAAAGCGGCTTCCGCTCCGATTTGAGGAGGCAGTGCCAGCAACATACTGATACTGTCGGTAATATAAACCTCATTCATCGGTAACTCCCCCATCAATACATTCAGATTCTGCAAGGCCACCTGAAATTGTTTAAAAGCATTACTTCTCTGCAACTCAGCATCCTTTAAACGGGCCTGTACCTGCAAAAGATCGGTTTTGCTGATATATCCGTCATTAAAACGGTCCGTCAGCACCTTCTCCAGTTCTCCGATAATCTTCACATACTGATTCATAACCCGGTACAGGTCTTTCTTGGCCACCGTCGACCAATAATTAACATCGGCGGCATACAGGATATTATCGACGGTCAGTTCTTCCGCTTTCTCGGCTATATTTTTCTGTACCTCGGCAGCCTTATAGCTGTTCCGGACAGCCCCGCCGCCATATAAGGTCTGTGTCAATCCGGCTTCGACACTGTAAGTTTCGTTCGCCATCGGAACCTTGACTCCGCCGAAATCCATATCGTAGTCATTGATACGGTATTGTACATTCCCAGAAACATTCACCTGTGGCAGATAAGCCGTTTTAGCCGTCTTCATCGCTTCCTGCATAGCTATGCGCTGTTCGGCACTCTGCTTGATCTGCTGGCTGTAATTCAGTACCTTTTGCCTGTACTCACCAACTGTCAGCGAAGTTGTCTGTGCAGCCAGCGGTAAACCGCCCAGCCAGCAACAACTGTATATGATCCATTTTTTCATACGTTACATTTATTATATTTCTAATTTTCAATTTACGATCAACAACCTATTATCAGCCACTTCTACAGCCAACTGCCAAAAATCGCAAATCAACAATCTAAAATCAATTACCGGTCAATACGTATCTTATAAAAAATACAATAGGTTACCGGCAAAACAAACAAAGTCAGCATTGTCGCCACAAACAGCCCCCCCATAATCGTCGCAGCCATCCCGGCAAACATAGCATCCCACAACAAGGGCAACATACCCAGAATCGTCGTACCCGACGCCATCGTCACCGGCACAATACGGGTTTTCGTTGCCTGTACCACAGCCTGTACCGGTTCTTTACCCGATTCGAGTTCTATTCCGATCTGATCCACCAGTACAATCGCATTCTTGATATTCATACCGATCAACCCCAATAATCCCAGCATGGCAAAAAAGTCCATCGATTTGCCGAATCCGATCAATCCCCACACCACGCCGATAAAAATCAGAGGCAACATCAGCATAATCACAACCGGACTCCGGTAATTTTTAGGAAACAGTAATAATAAGGTAAGATAAATCAACAAAAACATCAACGGAATATTTTTTCCCAAAGCAGCCATCGAAGTATCCTGTTGTTCCTGATCTCCGAAATATTTCATCTTATACCCCTCAGGCATCTGTACCTGACTTTGTACACTGGTCAGCACCTGCTGAAAAGCAGCCATCGCATTCGCTCCCCGTTTCGGATCACATTGCATCATCAAGCAACGTTCCCGGTTGTACCGTTTGATAACACTATAATCGTATTCCAATTTAAAATTATCGGTCACCTGTTCCACTTTTATCGACTTCCCTTTTGAACTGAACACAGGTAACGTACGTATATCCTGCGGATTTATGGAATCCTGATCGGATATTTTCATCAGAATCGGCATAAATACATCGCCTTCCCGGTATTCGCCCAAAGGAACTCCATTGGTAGCCGCTTTCAAGGAATACGCCACCTGCTGACGGGTAATCCCCAAACGCAACCCCTTTTCCTGCGAGAACATTGGTTTCCATACAGGTACAGGTGTTCCCCAGCTACTCCTCACTTCCATCACCTCGTCGCATTCACGGGCGATAGCTTTCGCCCTCTCACACAAGGCCACCAGGGTATCGATATTTTCTCCGATAAATCCGATTTCAATCGTCGCCTCCGGCACGGGCGACAACATGAATAAAGACGAACGGGTCAGTACATTCGGATAATTGCGGAGCATATAATCGTAAAACTCCTGCTCCATAGCAGGGGAATCTTTCGGATCGTGTGTTTCTATCAGCACATTGGCAAAATTGGGAATAGGTCCGAAAGAAGAACTGGCCAGGTAGTAACGCAAAGGCGAACTCCCCATCGTCACGGAAAAGGACTTCACCTTCGGATCCTGTTTCAGGTATTCTTCTATCTGAAACACATTCTGTTCCACATCCCGTATACCGTAGCCATTCGGAAATATCAGATCGGCGCGCATATACGGTTTATTCATCAAAGGGAAGAAACTCTGCGGCATCAAAGCCATAACAACCAAAGAAAATATCAACACTGCAATAACCGTAAACAAAGTTATAAAGCGATGATGAATCAATTTATGCAATACTCCTTCGAACCTGTGATAAAATTTCGTATCATAGGGATCGGACTTTACTTCAGAGGTATTCTCTTTCAATATGAAATTCCCGAAAGTCGGTGTCTGGGTCAATGCCAATATCCAGCTAAGTCCGAGAGATACAGCCAACACGATAAATAAAGGCTTTACGATTTCAGCCACGGAATCGGGAGCCAGAAACATCGGTAAAAAAGAACAAACTGCAATAAAAGTCGCACCGAGCAGTCCCCATTGAGGTCCCGTAGCCCCTGCGATCAAAGCTCTGTATCTGGACATGCCCCGTTTGATTCCGATCTGGGCATTGTCGGTCACCACAATGGCATTGTCAACCAGCATACCCATGGCTATGATAAACGCAGCCAGAGAAGTACGGTTCAGGCCTACTCCCAGAAACAACATAATCAACAAGGTGCCCGTCACTGAAAACAACAGAGAACTCCCGATCAGCATACCGGCCCGGGCTCCCATCACGATAAATATAATAGCAACAACAATCAATAAAGATTCGATCAGATTCAGGATAAACCCGTTATTCGCTTCCCGGGCGATTACATTCTCCGGATAAATCGACACCACATCCATGCCGACGGGTATTAATTTCTCTAACAAATGCAAACGTCCGGCTACCAAATCCCCGACAGCAACTACGTTATCCTCAGCCCCGGAAGCGACCCCGATGCCGATAGCCCGTTTACCGTCCACCCGCATCAGATTGGAAGGCGGATCGAGGTACCCCCTTTCAACGGTAGCTATATCCCCCAACCGCACCTCATTACCTTCCTTTGTAATAATCAACTGATTGCGAATATCGTCCAGATCTTTATAAGTACCGTCGGCCACAATCTTTAACTGGAAGCTCCCGGCATTGATTTCCCCCGTATTTACCTGCAAATTCTGTGTCTGTAAAGTCTGGGCGATCAGGTTGGGATCGAGCCCGAGAGCAGACAATTTGGGTACGGAAAACCGTACATACACAACCTCTGTCTGTTCCCCGAACAACTGAACCTTTTGTACCCCTTCAATCGGGGTCAATTCCGTCTTTATTCTCTGCGCCCAGTCCCGCAACTCTTTATACGAAAAGCCCTCATCGATGGTAAGCGCATAATAAATACCGTACACATCCCCGAAATCGTCGCTGACGGTAATATCCGAAGCCCCCTGGGGTAATTTCGGACGGATATTCAACACCTTACGCCTCAACTCATCCCATTTCACAGGCATACGCTCCGGTTTAATGGTCGGTTTCAACTCGATGCTGATTTTAGAAATTCCGTAATACGATTCGGATTTGATCTGTTTTACTTCCGACATCGACTGGATTTCCCGTTCGATGGGTTCGGTTATCAATTTTTCCACTTCCGAAGCCGTAGCTCCCGGATACTGGGTGATCAGCACCGCCTGTTTGATAACAAAAGGTGCGTCCTCTTTTTTAGGCAATTTAAAAAACGAAATGGTACCTCCGATCAGCATGATAATCAGAAAAAAATACACTACTTTCGTATGCTCTAGTGAATATTTTGGAAGATTCATATGCTGCTCTTATTCTGTTAACACATTTACCGGCTGTCCGTCTATCAAACGGGTCGTCCCCGCAATCACCACTTTTTCATCCGGATTCAGTCCTTCTGTAATAATAATCATATCTTTATCCACCAATCCGCCTTCCTTCACTACACGCTGCTCCACTTTACCGGCCGCATCGTTATATACGAACACCCGTTTCTCTTTCGTCCGGGGATCCATAAAAACGGATGTCAAAGGCACCTGCACATAATTTGCATATCCCTCCCGGGATATTTTCAACACCACACGGCAAGAAAAACCGGTAGCGACTTTGTAATCATTCAGATTGAAATCCGGATCGTCTACATAGAGAGATACGGGAACTCCCGAACCGTCGGGAGAAGCTTCGATATACTCTTTCACTTTCGCCTTAAAGAATCTTCCGCGGTAATTTTCGAATTCCACGGCAATTTGGGGCGAAGCGAGCAAATACTGCATATTATTTTCCGGCAATGTGAATTTAACCAATAACTTATTCGGATTGATCAAACATACGATTCCCTGGCCTGCCTGCACTTTCTGATAATTTTCCACATATTTTTTCTGAATAAAACCGTCGAAAGGTGCCAGCAGTTTTGTCTCGTCCAATATGTTCTTTGCATTTTCATAAGCCGCCTTCGCATTGGCATAGCTGGCCTGTGTCGACTCATAATCCTGGTGCGAGATCGCCTGCTTTTTAATCAGTTTTTCCGACCGCTCCATCTGAGATTTAGCCGTCATATATGAAGACTTTTTAGCTTCATACTGTAGACGGAAGTCCAAAGGATCCAACACGGCAACAACCTGTCCTTTCTTCACCCGCTGCCCTTCTTCGACATTCAGGGCAATCAACGGTCCCGACATCTTAAAAGCCAGATCACTGAACTGATCCGGAGAAACGACACCACTGAAAGATTTTTCCACCACATTCAAAGGAAGTGCTTTCGTCACTTTTACCGGACGAGGACCGCTTTCCTTCACTTCCGGCTGTTTACACGACACAATACAAGCCGCACACATCAACCCAAATACTAATTTACCACGCATAATTTTTAAATTATTTCAAACATTTATTCATTCTTCTTACTCAAATAATTGTCAACCAGCTCCAAACCTTTCTGAGTCGCCATACCCCTGGCAAAATTTATAACAATTGTTTCAAACACCTCCGAAAACGAAAAGTTGTATTCTTCGATTTTTTCGAAATTCATCAGGATTTCGAATTGCGCTTGCAAAATCAATGCCAACAAACGACCGTTCAGTTCCGGACGTACATACCCTTCCCGAATCCCCTCCTCCGTCAAACGTATCAACCCCTCCGTATTCGATTTCCGGTTAGCTTCCAGATAAGGAAGTACCTTCGGATGATATTTCTGTAAATCACGCATATAATTCCGGTTTACCCGCCGTATCGCTTGCGATATCCGGGCAAATTCCTTCAATCCCAATTCAAACGGATTCGTACAGGTAAGCGCCAGTTTATCCCGCTCTTCCCTGCTTTTCTCCTCCTGATATGCCAAAGTTTTCAACAGCAAGGCATCTTTATCCCTAAAAACTTCATACAATGTACGTTTAGAAATTCCAATATCCCCCGCAATAAAATCCATCGTTATCGATTTAATCCCGTGCATCAGAAAAAGTTCAGAAGCACGCTTTACAATCCTTTGTTCCAGTTCTGCATCCATATACCTTATTTTTTGAACCGCACAAAGGTAGTCTGAAAACTTTAAAAACCAAAAAAGTTTTCAAATTTTATTTATTGTTTTCAGCCCGAAACAAGTCAAAATATAAAAGAATTACTATCGGCAAAAAGCAGGTCTAAACTTTAAATTTTTAATTATTCAGGGAGAGATCAACATCTGAATTACCAATATCGGTTATCATTTATCGATTTTTTATAACCGTAAATCAAAAATTGGGTCATTTATTAAAACTTATCTGAAAAAATCCCGTAACTCTTTTGAATTCGGGTTCTTTGACATTTTACAACAAGAACAGACCTTTAGAATAGTCATACATTTCAAAAATTTAAAGAACTAAATTCAAGGTATTTACGAAAAAGGGAAATAAGTCAACGGATTTAAAACAATAAAACAGGAAACAGATCACAAAGAAAAATTAGTTAAAGAAAGAAACCCTTGAAATTACCGTAACGTTATAACTGAAAACTAAACTAACGAAAAAAGATGAAAAAGAAACTAGTAATGTTATTAATCGCGTGGGTACCATTGTTGTCATTCGCGCAGGAAAGTACTGAAATAGTGGTACAGGAGAGGAACACTTCCTGGAGTGGCTATGTAACCAATGGTTTCTGGGACAATTGGTTTATATCCATCGGTGCAGGAGGTCAGGTTTATTTCGGACAAAATGACTCCCAGGGTAAATTCGGGAAACGTATTGCTCCGTCTTTCGATTTTTCCATAGGTAAATGGCTCGTACCTACCATCGGCTTACGTGCCCAGGTAAGTGGTTTTACATTAAAAGGATTCACCTATGATCCCAATAACATGTATGTAACAGGCAGTCCCGACAAAGACGGTTTGTACAAACAAAACTGGAAACAGTTCAATGTTCACGGAGACGTGCTTTTGAACCTTTCTAACTGGATCGGCGGCTATCGTACGGATCGTTTTTACGAAGCCGTTCCTTATTTAGGATTCGGTATCATGCATGCTTGTCGCTCTGCCAGTAACAATGTATTCACGGCAAATGCAGGTTTGATCAACAAAATGCGTCTTTCCGATGCTTTTGACCTGAACGTAGAAATCCGCGGTTCGGTATTTGAAAAGAAATTTGCCGGTGAGCCGGGAGGTAAGAGAGCCAACGGTATCTTAAGCGTAACTGCAGGTTTTACCTACAAATTCAACGAACGTCACTTCCAACGCAGCATGCAACCGGTTGTTATGGCAGAAGACATAGCTCTGGCTGCTACAACACAACAACTGGAAGCAACACGTGCTCAGTTAGCCGAACAACAGGCGCACAACCGGAAATTACTGGAAGATCTCGACCGTACCAGAGCCATGAAACAAGACGTAAAAGTTGAAAAAGAAACAGTAATGGCTCCGTTAGCTATTTTCTTCACCATCAATCGTGCCAATATTACGGCCCGGGATAAAGTCAACCTGAAATATGTAGCAGAAACGATCAAGCAAAATCCGAACAAAGTCTATACCATTATCGGATATGCGGATAAAGCAACCGGAACACCTGAATTCAACATGCAACTCAGCCGTCAACGCGCCGAGAATGTATTCAAAATCCTGACCAAAGATTACGGTGTTAATCCGAATCAACTGAAAGTAGAAGCCAAAGGCGGTGTCGCCAATATGTTTGACAGCAACCCGCTTAACCGGGTAACCATCGTCGAATAAGACACAAATAAAAAAGAGGCTGTCTACAAGCTTGTTAGACAGTCCCTTTAATTATTTTAAAAATACTGTTTTTTATATAGACATAAAAACTTATTAAAATCCTCCGGAAATACATTTTTCCGGGGGATTTTTATATCTATAGGACACTATAATTACTAAAATAATTTCGATAAATAGTTGTCATGATTACTAATCATTCGTCAAATTACAAAAAATAATTTGAGGGCTTCAAAAACATTGCAACTCCTTTTTCTTCATCATCATAACTAACACTTATCCAATGTCGTTTAATCCCTGATTCATTATACTTTATCAATCCTTCTTTGGGATCTGCCATATAATATCTCTTCCACCTAATTTTATAAAGTACAATAAAATGGTTCTGATTCCACTACAAGATACAAGGCAATGTGATTTTACTTAATTGGGCTATGGATGAATACCCAATAATCGTATGCATTCCGAGTCGTTCAGCTATATCTGAAATGCCAAGTAATGAAACGCCTTCATTGGCAGTATTACAGATTTCAGTCAGTGTATCCAACGAATAATTCTTACCATAATAAGGGCATACCATCGCTAAGCAAGCAATACCACACTGCATTGCATCATGTTGTTTTATGAAATGGAATCGAGACATAACCTACTACCTAATATCTTTAATCTCCTTGTAATTCTGGGAACCATTCTCTACAGTATTAACACTTACACTCTTGCCACCTGAGAGTCGCCATATAAGTGATAAACCTATATTCTGCACTGGTGTAGTATAATTATAAGTTATCTTGCTGCCATTGGTATATCGGTCATACTTGCGACGGTCTCCAAGAGCATTAAAGGTAAGGGTTAATTGCAATTTGTCTTTGTACATATTCTTATAAATCTGACCGCCTACATTATAAACCATATGATATGTTCTGTCGTATGTCTTGTAAGTTGGTTCAAACATGAGATTTAACATTCCACCCCAACCATGCTTAAAGCTGAAAGTATTATACATCACATAATATTGACGAAGTCTTGTCTCTCCATAATAGATACCACCTAATGTTAAATCTTCAGGATGTATTTCAAGACGACCTGATAATTTCATAGTCCACGGCTTTACGGGACTCCAATTAATTTCAGCTCCAACTCCATACATATTTTCAGCTCGTAGATTGACAGGTGTTGTATAAAACACATCTGATGCAGTCGGGCTCTGCATAGTCTCCCAATAAATGACATCTTTCGAGTGAGCATAAACTGCTGTTAGGTTCAAGATATTACGAAACAAAGATACACCAGCAATAACCATATCTGCTGTAGGCGATTTCAAATTAGGATTGCCAACTGTGTAGTTATATGGATCACTCCAACGGATTGTTGATGAAATTGCAGCATAGGGAATATCATCAAGGGTACGTTTGTAGTTAAGCATTAAAGCATGGTTGCCTTTCTTGTCAAGTGGCATCATCAACTGAACTATTGGGTTTATTCCCCACTGAATATCTGAAGACTTTGAATTATTGTCTAATGTTTCATACTGAATCTTATTCAATTGAACATTTAGCCCCGCACTATATCTTATCTTCCAAATCTGACCCATTGCCGAAACATATGCAAGTGGAATCAAACCACTTGTACGTGTTGCTATTTGACTTGTTTGGAAACGGTTTGAGTTTTCAATGGTATTAATCATTGGGGTATAATCTGATGATATATATTGCACTGAGACACCATATTTCCACACCAACTTCTGGCTGCGGGGATCTGTTAAATCCATTGAAAACTTGTACATATTCAATGAAGATTTATCTCCAGAAACACTATATGTATTGTCGCTATATAAATAATCGGATTTGCTATCTGATTGGCGGTTGAAATAATCTCCAATGATTTCAAGTGTTGTTCCACGTTTGCTTAGTATAGATGTATATTTCAATGTGGCTTCCTGATCAAGATAGCTATTTTTGCTATCAATTATAGACTGAATAGCATTTACATCTCTGCCAATAGTATTAGAGAATGTGTTGAGTTTATTTGTGGAGATATAATAACTACCTCCGATAGTATTCTTTTCATTAATCTGTTGTGTAAGACTCAAACGATTGTTTATTGTATGTCCTTTATAGCGAGTCTCTTCATCTATTTCAGTACGCAAATTGGAAGTTTGGTCCCAGATTATTTGCTCAGCAGTCTCCTCTGGTTGATTGAAATTCAATGACAAGTTATCGTAAATGCTTAAGTTTTTATGACGATAGTACATAATACCACCAAGATTTTCATTACTAAAACCGTACGAAGGATAGAAAGTTAATCCACCTGTCAATGCTCCGTAATATCCACCTTTAAGTGGTTGTTTCAAGGAGATTTCAACTGTACCGCCAGTCATTGCTGCATTCTGATTACTACCTGCCAAATACTTTACACTCACTTTGTCAATCATATCTGCTGGTAGATTTTTTAGTTCGTTAGCAGATGAGAGCTTTACTCCATCTATGTATATCTCACTTACAGGTAATCCATTAATTTTATAATTACCATCCTCATTAGTTACACCAGGAAGAAAAGCCAATGCATCTGAAGACTGTTTGCCTTTAACTATTCCTGATGACCGAAGATTGACAGTGTAGCCATTTGCATCGTGTTGAGTTCTCGAGGCAACAACACTGATTTCTTTAAGCATCATTACATCTTCTTTTAATATGATAGAACCAACATCTCCAGCCTTACAGATTTTATTGATAGTTTGATACCCAATATAAGATACAATCAATACATACTCTCTATTTGCCTTTGCTGGCAAAGCGAATAAACCTTCAGTATTCGTGGCGACTCCACCTACATATGATGAATCCTGAACACTTTGAAGAATAACACTAACATAAGGCAGTGGATTATTTTCCTCATCCACTACTTTTCCCGAAATGTTCTGAGCCATCAATTGGCCCATAGAACAAATACACAACGTAACTATTAATAAATAATGCTTCATAATAAAACTAATTTTTGATTGTTTTTCTGGTGCAAAATTATCGGAAGATAGTTTCATCCCAAAATATAAAGTTTCAGGTTTTTGCTTTTAAATATCTGATAATCAATAATAATTGAAAATATTTTGGAACAACATCTATTAAACTTTCAGGTTATTGTATATTGTTCTATTTTGATAGGAAGACAAGAGGTTTGAGCTTTTACAAAGATGAGCATATACTCATATATAGCAATAAAAAAGAGCAGAGCATTTCGAGGCTCTACTCATTCTAAAAAAGTCATCTATAATATTCAACCAACAGGTTATATACTATTTTATCTGTAGTATTGGCGATAGTTCGCCTATGAACAATTAATTGTTAGATTCCGAACATTCCTGAGTTAAACGAAGATACCTAACCCCATATCCACCACCAATGGTAAATTCCAACATGCGTTTTGTATTACCATTTTGATTGAAACTTCCCCAATCCCCACTTAGTGATGTTATTGGCATAGATGGGTCATTCTGTACCTAGCCATCTATTGTTACATCATTTACACAAATCCTATCGGCGTATTCCCCGATACCCGTAATGGAAAAGTTAATACCTTCACTTGGAATTTCTGCCGACAGTGTAAGTCGATCAACCTTAATAAACTCAATACCTTCTGTCGATAATTCAATAGGATAGAATTCTTGATCAGGGGTACATGATATTATTGGCAGCACTCCCATAGAACAAATACACAATGTAACGATTAACAAACAATGCTTCATAAAACTAATTTTTGATTGTTTTTATGGGGCAAAAATACCAATAGATAGTTTCATTCCCAAATATAAAGTTTCAGATTTTGATTTACAATAAACTGATAATCAATTATAATTGAAAATATTTTGGAACAACATCTATTAAACTTTCAGTTTATTGCATATTGTTCTATTCCAAACTTTTTAGCAATTTCCTGATATATATACCTAAGTTAGTTTCATGTTCATTAATTTCCAATTTTTTCCGAATCTCAATACTATTATTATAATGAGAACGCATCTTTATATAAGAACCGACCTCCTTTCCTTTGAGCCCTAATGCATACAAGCAACAATAATTTATCTCCCATTCCGTCAAATTTCTTTCTTCCAAATATTTAATAAAATTAGGATGGCTTCCAGAGAAAGCCAATCTAGTAGAAATCATAAAGGCATCTTTATTAGCTAACAATTCCTCTAATTCCATGTTGGCTTTACGGTCAATTTCATTGTTATTGGTGATATAAGCGGTAAAAAACTTATTAAGCAATTCCAAGCGTTGAGCGACTGACTTCTGCACATTTGTAGGCAAATCACAATTTTGTGACAGCAACTCTGTCAAATTATCACGTTCCTGCTCCATTTGCAAGTACAATAATTTGTATGTCTCCATTTCTTGTTCCACCAATCTCCTCTGAATTTTATTTTTCTTATAAATAGTACGAAATAATAATAAGACAACAAGCAAAAGTAAAATGGCAATATAAACAACCGTTTCCCTATTTGCTAAATGTTTTAAAAATATACCTGTGTTACTTACGATTGTTTCTACAATTTTGGTGTCTTGACTAATGATAGAAGAATAGATACCATTGATGGTGTGTTTATATTGCTCAATCTCATATAGAGCTTTATCATAATCACCTTTATTCTTATATAATTCCGATACAATAAGATGATATGTGGCCTTTTCTTCATTAGTAGCGGAATGTCCTTTATAATTAGAAATGGCGCTTTGCGCCTTATCAAAATCTTTTATTCGACAATACGTCTCAGCAATTAACAGCCAATTGTATCTTGACATAGGAACGTGTAGAAAGTATTCGTCAAGATATTCTTTAATCATGGCTGCATTATCGTAGTTTAAAATACATTTTAATTGTGCCACATAAAAGTCACTTTGTAGATCCGCATTGATTATAGGAAGCAATTCTTTACACCGTTCTATATATTTTTCCGCATTTATACTATCTTTTTTATGACCGAAGTATATAATAGAATTAATGAGACATCGTGCATAATCATTTGTCCTGTTTAACTCTCTGAATAGTTGGGCTGCTTTTTGATTGCAAACTATCGACCTATCCCACTCATGGATATAGCTGTAAATTTCACCTTGAGAATAATGTATGCGAGCTTTTGTCAGTATATCATCGGAATCTACACCTTTATATAAAGCATTACAATAGTACTGCATAGCAGCCAAAGTATCATTCTTTACTTGATGAATACGGCCTGCATAATAACGACCTCTCATCTTCTCCGTTGAAGAACTAGTCTTTTCTCCTTCAGTACTGTTAGTATAAAAATCAAGCGCAGGCTGAAAGATGTCAAAATTGACCTGTCTTTCTCCTGCTTCTTCCAAAGCCATTGTTAAATAAAGAGAATAGGCGGCTATTTCATGTTTATCTATCAAATCTTTTGTATTAATTTGATTTAAAACTGCCATAGCACTGTCTGGTTTTTCATAAATCAATGACTCCGCTAAAACAATTCTGTCCCAATACTCTGAGTGCCTATTACAGGATAATAAGGATACTGTAAAGAGAATAATAGATATATAATATTTCATTTTTAATTTCTGTTTTGCTATTTATTTGCAAAGTTACGGAAAAGCCGTGATAATTTGTTTTAGGTGCAAATTATTACCGCTTTTTATCAATTCAAAGTTTCATTCCTCTGTTCTGCTTTGGTGGCTGCATCGGGCGATGGATAGCCTGTCGGAGTTTCTCCCATTGCTCCATAAACCATTCTTTGATAGGTTTATGATTGATATGCAATTTCAGACGGTTGTCAGTATCTCGCACAATCTGAATAGGCGTATTGTTAAGTTCGAACTTTCTTCTGTGTTCGGGAGAGAATAAATTTCCGTTAAATTTGTGTTCCTTGTAATCAAGCAAGGTGCTAAAGTTCGATGAGTTTATGCCTATTTCTGAACATTCCTTTTCAATTTTAAGTAGGTCTGCCAAATCGGGAAACCATCTTCGGGCTTTCATATAAAGCAAGTTAAGGAAGTTGAGTTCCTCATTGTGCTTTGCTTCCTTTGCCTCAAGAACCTTGCGATGTTCATTCTCCTTGTTCATCATAGCCTGTCTGTGTTCATTCTGCATAGTTCCTATTTTGGCTTGCAACTGCTCTATTGTTTCTTCGTGGGTTGCTATCTCATCCCTTAAATCCTCGTTCTCCCTTTCCAAAGACTTCATCTTTCCGCTGCCGAAAAGAGAACCCACACTGCTTGCGAGTGCGGTTGCCGTATCGGTGGCTACGCTCTTGAGCTTGTCGGTACGGATTTCCGATTTGACCTGTTTTAGTTCTTGCTCTGCAAGATCCACCTGTTCATCATTATTTGGAAACAAGCTGAATCTTACAGCGTTATTTACTCACATCAACAATAATATATATTGGGAGACAATGCAAAGTCCGGCTGATCCGAATGTCTTTAAATGCGCTGGATGCAAAAAATGAGCGCAGCATTGTAAAGAAATTGAATGAGTTTTATAAAGGTCGCACCGTGATTGTAGTTGCCCATCGATTAAGTACAGTGAAAAATGCCGATCAAATCATCGTATTGGATGGAGGACATATAGTAGAAACAGGAAATCATACTACCCTTATTAAAAAACGAGGTACATATTATAGTCTTGTGAAAAATCAATTAGAGTTGGGAAATTAACATAAAATAGCATGAGTGAATTGGAAAAAATTGAACTTAGGAGTGAAAAAGTTCGCAATATTATAGGAAAGCTACCCAATAAAATTATTCGGTACGGAATGACCATCATGTCTATAATACTTATAGGATTATTTTTTGCAATTTATTATATACCATATCCTGAAAATCTAAAGGCTGATGCCACAGCGGTTAATTCAAATGAAATAAAAATTATGATTCCATATAATTACATTAATGTTATACATGTCGGTACAAATGTAGAAATTGAATTTGAAGGCTATCAGGCCAATCAATATGGTTACAAACATGGTATAATAAACTCCGTCTTTGAGGATATCGTTGACACTAACGGCATGAACTATTTTATTGCAACCATATCTACCTCTGAAAAGAATTACGCTATAAAAAAAGGTATGAAAGGAACTGCGTCGATCCTTATCTCAGATAAAACCATATTACAACATTTGTTGGGCAGCATAAATAACTAAAGTTTACTTATAAAAATACCCCAAAAGTTTTGGTTGACTTTTGGGGTACATTTTATGAAAATCTGCTCTTTTTATTTTATTCCCGAGTCTGTTATTTCATAGCATCTTTGATCTGTTTCGCCAAATCTTTTACATCCGTACTTTCGGGAGAAAGTTTGAGGGCCTGATTGACATAATCCAACGCTTTCTTGAAATTTCCTAAAGCTTTTTCTTTTTCTGATGCATATTTTTCTTTCTCTGTATTGGCAATCGGAGAAGCTTTCTGCAAAATAGCAGCACCGTTATTAAAATACAAAGAAGCCAAAGCCATAAATGCTTTTGATTTCAGGTCTACATTGGTAAGATTGGTAATTTTCACATAATCGGCAGCAGCAGCTTCCAGATTATTGTTTTTTTGAGCTTCCACTCCTTTTTTCAGATAATAAGAACCGTACATACTTTCCAATTTCACATTTCCCGGAACAGCTTTCAATCCCTCTTCCAATGTAGCCAGCATCTCGCCTTCTTTTTTCAGGTCCTCTTCAGCCTGAGCCTTACCCAAATAAGAATTGGCCACTTTATAATTCTTTTTTATGGCCATCTCAAAATATTTCTCGGCAGCAGCATAATTATTCATTTTGCTTGCAGCAACAGCCGCATTATAAATATAAGCCTTATCGCTAAAATTTACGATCTGCAGATACTTCTCGAAATTCGTAAAAGCCTCTGCATAATTTTTAGCCTTCCAGGCAGCGTTTCCTGCATTCTTTTCAGTAGCACCGGGATCCTGGGCAAAAGCTCCTAAAGCCATAAAACTCATCAAAAGTAACAATACTGTTTTTCTCATAATTTTTCTCTTTTGTATTTAACGAATTTGTATTTTTCCTTTGTGGCAACTAAGGTAATAATGTCAATAAAAAATTCAAAGCAGCATTAATTTTTTTTAACACAAAATTAATTACTATACAATAAAGACAGGATTTTACACAATCCCTGCTCATCCTCTTTATCGAAAGCATCCGGCCGGTCGCTGTCGACGTCCAGACACCCGAATACTTTACCTTCCCTGTCCCGTAACGGAATGACAATCTCGCTTTTCGAAGCCGAATTGCAGGCTATATGTCCCGGAAATTCTTCCACATTGGGAACAATAACTGTTTTCCCGGAACTCACGGCTGCCCAGCATACCCCCGTATGATGGCGCAATTTCTGACAGGCTACAGGTCCCTGATAAGAACGTACAAGCAATTCGTCATCCACCAATACATAAACACCGGTCCAGAAAAAAGTCTGCATTTTATGATGCAACACGGCTTCCATCGTCGCCAAACGGGCCCAGATATCTTCGGTCGTTACGATATATTGCTTGATCTGCTCGTATAGCCGATCGTATTTTTCCAATTTTTTCGACATGTCCTTACCCTCAATTTTCTCCGATATGTTCCAGAATATCGATCAAATGCCGCCACCACATCTCCACCGTTGCAATATTTACTTTCTCATCCGGAGAATGAACACCTCTCAATGTAGGACCGAACGAAATCATATCCATATCCGGATATTTTTCCAAAAACAAGCCACATTCCAAACCGGCATGAATGGAACGAACGATCGGTTCTTTTCCGAACAATTTCCGGTATGATGCGACGGCAATCTTCAACAAAGCCGAATCCGGATTGGGAGCCCAGCCCGGATACCCTTCTCCATGGGTTACTTTCGCATGGGCCAGACTGAATACAGAAGCAACCATATGGGCGATATTCATTTTTTCCGAATCGACATCACTTCGTTGAGAAGTTGTAATAAGCACGTTGTCATCCAGCATCTTTACAGACGCCAGATTCGTGGAAGTCTCCACCATTCCGGGCATACGGTAACTCATGCTGAAAACCCCGTGCGGACAGGCATACAAAGCATTCAACAACCGGGCAGTATAAATCGGGACCAACACCTGCTCCGGCAAATCCGTCGATTCCAGTTCCATCTTTAATCCGGGTTCGGTAAGCTTCCATACCGACTCCATCTCTGCCTGATACACATTGAAATCCACCCGTACCTGCTCTTTACACTTTTCGGAAAAGACAATGACCGCACTGGCTTCCCGGGCAATGGCATTTCTAAGGTTACCTCCCGAAAAATCAGCAATGCGAATACCGTATTTATGATTTAAATCCCATAAAAAGCGGTTCAATATCTTGATTGCATTCCCTCTCCCTTTATTGATATCATCCCCGGAATGTCCGCCCTGCAAACCTTTCACCGTTATTTTTACGGCAAATACACTTCCTATCGGAGCGTCCTTTTCCACCGGCATTTCGATAACGGTATCTATACCTCCGGCACACCCGATAAACAATTCCCCCTCATCCTCCGAATCCAGATTCAACAACATTCTTCCTTCAAAAAATCCCGGTTTTAAAGCAAAAGCGCCGGTTAAACCGGTCTCTTCATCCACGGTAAAAAGGCATTCCAACGGTCCGTGCTTTATGGTATCCGAAGCCAATATCGCCAACTGGGCAGCCATCCCGATCCCATCGTCCGCCCCCAAAGTCGTCCCTTTGGCTTTTACCCATTCCCCATCTATATAAGGCTGAATCGGATCTTTATCGAAATCGTGAACCGTATCCGCATTTTTCTCACACACCATATCCATATGCGCCTGCAATACAACGGTAGGCGTCTGTTCCATACCTGCCGAAGCCGGCTTTATAATCAACACATTTCCTGCTTCGTCTTTTTTAGCTTCCAATCCCTGCTCTTTCGCAAAATTCAGTAAATAGGCAGCGATCTTCTCTTCTTTTTTCGAAGGGCGTGGAATCTGGCATATCTCCTCAAAATAATGCCATAAATCTTTCGGTTGTAATTCTCCAAATTTCATAAGTAAGTAGTTATTAATCTTAATTCATCAAATCGGTCAATTTCCGTAAAACCCATACACAGGATTTTATTTCCTGCGGAGCAATTGTAAAAGTAAGGTCGGCATGCACCTGCTCTTCCACGCCAATCAAAGCCTTACGGGCTTCCTGTCCCTTCTCCGTTAACACCACAAAGTTATTCCGACGATCCTCCTGGCTCATCTTACGCTGTACAAAACCTCTTTTTGTCAAGGTATTCAGTAACTTGGTCACATTATACTTATCCTTCTGCAACCGTCTGGAAATCGTCTGCTGGTTGACATTGTCTTCTTCCCACAACACCTGAAGCAATTCAAACTGCTCCCGACTAAGATCATAACCTGCTTTCTGAAAAGCCCTGTTTAAAACTTTGGTATAGCCTCTTTCGGCCCTACTCAAATAGGATACCAATTCTCTGACGTCGTTCATTATCTATGTTGCATTTTATACTATACGCAAACATAACGATTTTTTTTAACACTTTTGTCTATTCAAAAGATTTTTTTCTCTTTTCTTTGCTTCCCGTCCCTATTATTCCCGGGTCTAAAAGACTTTCAGACTGGTTAATTCAAATTATCTGATCAAAAAAATTACACACTGGGACGGACTCATTTGTGTAATTTTTGATTTATGATTTTAAAAACCTCCTTTTTGGTTAAATCTACACCCCAATCGTAAATCAGAAATCTTAAATAATTTTTCTCTTTCCCCGTCTTACTTCAAAATCATCTCCCTGAAAAAAGTAAAAGTTTCCTCTTCAACTTCCCGGAAAGAACCGGAGGTTAGTTCACAGGCAATCACATGGGCGCCGGCATTGGGAAATGCAATTTTTACCTTCCTGTCTTCGGGGGTACCCAGGGCATCATACATCCACAAAGCCGCTTTCACGTCTATTGTCGGATCCTGGTGCTTTTTATCTTTATAATAATACCCTAAAAATACGGGCGCCTGCACTTTGGCAAATTCAGCTTCCGTCATACGGGCGTCCAGCAACTGTTGCAAGTAAACCGTTGCTTCCAGCCGGTAACTGCAATTCCAATACTGACATATTTTACTGTCGGGAGCATCCTCACTCTGTCTGTATTTTCCTCCATAAGCCAAGCGGGCGATTTGCAAGCCCCAGGGCCCCGACAAGAGAGGCGCAAACAGATTATTAATGCGTATATTCGGAGAATACAATATCAGTCCCTCCACTTTAGCCGGGAAATCGGCCGCCAACATCAAAGCCAAGGTACATCCGGTAGACGTCCCCATTATAACCACTTTATTTCCCAGATTGTGAGCTATTGCCAAAGCTTCGCGGGCAGAAGCATACAAACGTTCGGGAGTCATATTCAAAAGGGCATCGTCCCCCTGCAACCCGTGCTCCGCCAGACGGGGCAAATATGCATTTACATGAAATTCACGGACGAAATCGTGAGTCACAGGATAAGCTTCATACCGACTGGCGGAAAAACCATGTAAATACAAAAGGACATATTCTGTCTTTTTACCAACACCATCTCCCCATAAAACAAGGCTTTGATTGTCCGGTTTCACGGCATAGGCAGCCTCCTGTTCTTCGATATAATCTACAATACGATCGGCAGCAATTTCGATACGAGGAAAATCCGTATTTAAAACAGGTTCCGGAAAACGAGGCCCGGCTAACCAGACAACTACCAGCAGAAGTAAAATACTCCCGCCCCATATCAGCTTTTTCATAATCCCATGATTCCTTTTTTAGCTATCATCTCCAGAATGATCGGATTGTATTCCGGAAGACAGTATTCTTTTTCATTGACATTCACTTTTCCGTCGGATATATCCACAATTACAGCATCTCCGGAACGATATGCCTCTATGATTTCCGGAGCGACGATAATCAACAACCCGTGATTTAAAGCCATCCGGAAAAAATTACGATTAACGGATTTCACGATCACGGCTTTTACCCCGGCTTCCACTAAACCGATGGCGGCATGTTTGATCAATTTACCGCAGCCGAAATCTTCACCTGCCAGAATAATATCACCCGATTCCACCCGTGTTGCAAACGAAGCATCCAAGCCGGCGAGCAAATGCGGGACCATCGCACGCGAATCCTCGATCGAAATCCGGTAAGACTGCTTTTCTTCAAACAACTGACCGGAAGAAATATGATTCACATCCGTATAATTCCAAACATATCCCCGTCTGCGGTCGTCACATTCATCAATCCGTACCGCTACAACGGGAGTCGCCCAATAACCGTATACCTCTCCCGAATATTCTACCTCTGCACTTAGCTTTCCGGTCAATGCAGTCGCGGCAACTGTTGCAGGCGACGCAATGTATTTCTCCACACCGACTTCCGACATCCGCTGCATGGAATTACTATTGGTGGTCGTAATAAAACGTTTGGTATCGGCATTCAGCATATGACTGCTTCCCAGACAAGGTCCGCAACTGGCACCCAACACGGAAGCACCGGCCTTCGTTATTTTATCTACAAGTCCTTCCTCCCGGGCCTGTATATAAATATCATAGGAAGCCGGTATAACGGAAAGCTGAAAACCGGAAGCCAACCGTTTTCCCTCCAGAATACGGGCCACTACCCGCAAATCTTCAATACGTCCGTTAGAACATGCCCCGATCAAACCCTGCTGAATTTCCAGCATTTCCGCTTCGGCAACACTCTTCACATCATTCAACTGATGAGTAACCATAACCAGCGGCATCACCTGTCCTAAATCCAGTGTAAACTCTTTGTGATAAACGGCATTCTCATCCGCCCATACCCCTTGTACGGCATAATCCCCGAAATAATCCGCCAATCTGTCGTCAGGCGGAAACACAGAGGTCTTCAATCCTGCTTCTGCCGATATATTGGCAATTGTCATCCGGTCGGAAATCGACAATTCTTTCACACCTTCACCATGATATTCGACAAGGGTATAATCCACATCCTCATCCCTCAGCATGCCCAGAATATGCAAGGCTAAATCTTTGGCATACACCCCTTCCCTGAACTTACCGGATAACGTAATTTTTACCGTCTCAGGTACCCGGAACCACATCTTTCCGGTCTTCCACAAATAAGCCGTCTCGGTTTTATTCAATCCGACGGCAAAACAGTCTAACGCACCTGCCGTACAAGTATGGCTGTCGCTTCCGACAACAACAAGCCCCTGGTGCAGAAAACCGGCTAAAACCTGATGACAGATCCCTTTATCACAATCGAAAAAATGCTCTACACACTGTTCTTCCATAAAATCATGGATGGAATTGTAATCCTGGATCATATTGTTTACCGTCCCGGTCATCTTACGGTCGAGAACAACCACCAAACGGTCCGGATGCAATACATTTTCTCCTCCCATCTTCTGAAACAGTTTCCGTACCCGGGCGGAATTATCGTGACTGAGTACGATATCAGGCTCGATATATACAATGCTTCCTGCGGGAGCATTCAATATTTTTTCAGCAAAAGTACTTCTTCTCGTCATACACACTACTTTTTAACAGCTTTATCCGTAAACAAAATCCCTTTCAGATGATCTATTTCATGCTGGAAAACAACTGCGGTAAAACCCTTCACCGTATCCCGGCACACATTATGATTCACCTCATCAATATAACTGACAACAATTCGTTCGGAGCGCATCACGCTATCCCGGGCTCCGGGTAGCGACAGACAACCTTCAGGACCACATTGTTTCTCTTCCGAATACTGTATTATTTCCGGATTGATATAAAACTCAAAAGGTTCTCCCGCCTTATCAAACCGCTGCACAGCGATCAATTGTCTCGACACACCGACTTGCGGTGCTGCAATGCCAACCCCGGTATTAGCCGTATCCCTCACTGTCGCCAGCATACCTGCTTTCAACAGCCTGTATTCCTCTGTCTGCAACATTTCCGGAGTCAAAGCCAAAGCCCGGCTTCTAAGCAACAAAGAATCCTCCCCGTTATCTACCGTATACAACCGCATCATCTTTCCTTCCCGGGACCAGATGATCTGCTTTTCTCCAGGCGTAAAACCTTCCCGGCAACATCCGCCTGCTCCAATCAGATATACCATACTCCCGATAATCCATATATAGCGGGATATACGGGGAAAAACACAACTTGTTGTGTCCGGTTTTCTTTTCATTCGGTATCTTATATCAAAAATTTTGCAATATACTTTTTACATTCCGGATTTTTTCCACATCGCTATAGGCAATATTGTATTCCGGTATTCCCGGTACGCCACCCATAAAAACAGCCGGATTCCGGAACGACATTTTACTGTCCCTGCTGCTTTTACCGCTCATATGCAATGCATTGACTCCCAAAGCAGCAATCGTAGCCGCATTAGCGGCACAAACACCGCTGCCGGCCATAATGTGAATACGCCCCTCCGCCGACTTTACAATCTCCCTGAGGGTATCGTATCCTTCCATAACCGTATTCCGGAGTCCCGATGTCAGTATCCGGTAACAACCGGCTTCAATAACAGCCTCCAACGCCTCTTTATAATCGTCCGTCATATCGAAAGCCCGATGAAAAGTCACCTGCATAGGCAAAGCCAGCCTCACCAATTCTGCCGTACGCACTTTATCAACCTTCCCGGCCCGGTCCAATATCCCCAACACAACGCCATCCGCTCCCGTCTCTTTGGCAAAGAGAATATCCTCCCGCATCTGCCTGTACTCCAAATCAGAATATAGAAAATCTCCTCCCCGGGGACGGATCATGACAAACAACTGCATATTCCCGGTAATTTCACGGGCCATCCGAATCGTTGCAGCAGAAGGCGTTGTTCCTCCGTCATACATTCCGGCACACAGTTCCACCCGGTCTGCACCGCCCTCTTTGGCTGCCAGACAAGATTCCAGGGAATATGCACATATTTCCAATTCTGTTTTCATAGATCATAAACTCAATATGAGGATTCCGTTTTATCTCTCAATTTTTGACCGCAGCATTCCGGTCTGTCACTTTCAGACTCCTGATCTTCCCGGTAAATCCGTCCTCTGTATCCCCGATTTGTTCCAACGGGAAGACAAGAGTTTGTTGGATATACATTGTACTTTCACGGCCGTTCTTATCTTTTACAACCCGCTTTTTCCCCTCCAAACGCTGTTCCTGCTTCCCATCAACATACAATGTAGTACCTTTAGCATCCCCTTCTATCTTTATCTTCTGCCATTCGGCGGGTTTCAGCTGATAATCGAAAGTATAAAAATAACCGTCACGCCGGAACCCCAATTGTCCGCCGGCAGTATATACGACAACCGCATCGGGGGAACGGAACAGGACAGACTCCGTTAAATTTCCACTGGCAGGCGCAATCTCAAACTCAACCGCATAGTCATATCCGATTTCCTTTACCGGAGTACAAACCATTGTTTTACCGTTCAGCTTTAATCCTTCTGAATTTACAGCCTTTACGGGAATCATGCAATCATACCCATTCCCGGATAAATCTTTACCTTCCGTCGTTGCAAAACGATATTCCAAAACTGTAGCCCCGGCAGATTTTACCTTACCCATCAAATTTACTCCCGGTGCCTCACTCAAATTTCCCGCTAAAGCGGCAAAAGCTTCATACGGAACTTCTGTACGTCCGGCCCACATTTTCTGTGCCAACACCTGCATCGCGGGAAAAGTCCGGTGATGCACATCTTTTTCGGAAATGCCGTTTCCGCAATGGTCGTTCCACACGGCAAACGTTCCGCCCAGAATTTGCGGGTGACCGGCAGGAAACAACTGATTCCCGATTTGTATGGGTTCCCATTTATCATACACCACACCTAAATTGAGGTAATCATGATAATATCCCGCAGCAGGCACGATATACAACCACCCGTCGGGCGTACTGATCAGCTCATATCCCTCTTTTATCATCTCCTTCGGATCGGCATAACCGTTGTACCAGACATTCATAATTACGTTTTCAGAAGTAACGGGAGTTTTGCCCTGCGCATGTGTCAATGCCCCCCAAAGCCGGGCCCGTTTGCCGAACCCCTGCACATATTTCAGATAATGGTCGGTAAATTTCCGGAAACCCTCCGCCTCTTCTTTAGCATATTCATCCGTACCGATATGTACTTCGGGACCGACAAACACCGGTTCGCTACCCCCGAGATATTCCCTGAACAAACTGTCCAGAAAGGGATATATTTCCGGATTCGACAAATCCAAATGATCCATACCGTATTTCCGGCTCCCC
The DNA here is from genome assembly GCF_900091655.1 of Culturomica massiliensis. Classification (NCBI taxonomy): domain Bacteria; kingdom Pseudomonadati; phylum Bacteroidota; class Bacteroidia; order Bacteroidales; family Odoribacteraceae; genus Culturomica; species Culturomica massiliensis. The sequence continues at coordinate 713,388 of NZ_LT594621.1, read as the reverse complement.
AACGATTTCCGGTAATGTGAAAATGCCAGTGAATGAGCAGGAACATCAATTTCCGGCACTACATTCACGCCATAATCCATTCCCTGTAATTGCAAATCCGTAAACTGACGTTTTGTATAAAAACCATCCTTAGCTGTCAGACCGGGAAACGTTTCACACTCCAGACGGAAAGCCGCATAAGTTTTGTCCCAATCGTTATCGAAAAATTGTATAAACCCATTATCGTTCAAATGCACATGAAATTCATTCATCTTGTAATAGGCCATAATTCTGACATAAGCCTGCAAAAATTCCAGCCGGAAAAATTTACGGGCCACATCCAGCATAAATCCCCGGCGCGCATACTTCGGATAATCCCGGATTTTCCCGACGGGCAAACTCAAACGGCCATGTTCAGCAAGTTGTAACAAAGTACGTGTTCCCCAAAATACACCTTTAGCAGCAACTCCTTCTATATCCACCCGCTTTCCTATCGTCATGCGGTATCCCTCTTCCCCCAGACTACGATCGTCTGTTTTCAATGTAAGGTAGATATCTCCTTCACCGGGATTTCCCGTTTTCACCTCGTATTTAAGTCCGCATAAAGTATTCATATCTTCAACCAGTATCTCCGCCGTTTTTTGTAATTCGCGGACATAGGCCGGATCAATAACGATAGTTTTCCCTTTTTCCAACAGGAAAACACCTTTTCCTCCACACCATTCCCGTATGGATGGTATCACTTCCGGACAAGCATTGGCATCAGCCAAAGGCGTACACTCTCCCGGAACAAGGGCGTCCAGATGAGTCACTTCCAGTGTCTCTCCCGTACTCTGATCGGTAAGCGTAAAATAAAACCGTACATAAGCATCTGTCAAAGGCTTCCCGATATGTCCCTGGGCATCCACTACCGGCAAACGGTCCGTTCCTTTCAATTCCAAAACATACCCCTCCGGTACCGCCGGGAAAACCACCTGTTTATCACCGGCCTGAATACCGGGCATTTTCAATCCGTCGGCAATCCGCTGTATATTACTTACTGTCAAAGTATCAACAGCAAACACATTCATTATATACAATACACAAATCGCTAAAAATATTCCTTTCTTCATACAATTGTTTTAAAATGCCCTATAAAAGCCGACAATTCATGTTTTACAAATTTTTATAGAGCAGATTGCAAAATATAATATCCGTCAACGGATTTATCGATTCAATACACTCATATGATCTCCATGCCCATCACCTCCCGGAAACAGCGGAGAACAACCTGTTTTACCTCTTCCATGCTTACTTTATGCCCTAACTCTTTTTCCAGCGAAGTGACCCCTTTGTCGATAAAACCACAGGGATGAATATAATTAAAATAACTCAAATCCGTATTCACATTCAAAGCAAAACCGTGCATGGTAATATAACGGGAACATTTCACCCCGATCGCACAAATTTTCCGTTCCCTGCTGCTACCGGCCTCTAACCATACACCTGTAGCACCTTCCACCCGGCAACCTTCTATCCCATACTCCCGGATACTCCGTATCACCACTTCCTCCAGCTCATGAACGTATTCCTTTACTCCCCAGCCGAAATTTTCCAGGTCGATAACCGGATAGGCCACCAATTGCCCCGGACCGTGAAAAGTAATATCTCCTCCCCGGTCGACTTTTATAAACTCGGCATGCCTGGCCCGAAGTTGTATGGTATCGATCAGCATATTACCCTCTTTTCCGCTTTTACCCAAGGTATATACAGGCAAATGTTCCACAAAGAAAAGGTAATTGGAAGTTACTTTTCCTTGCAGCTTCCGTTCCCTCGTTTCCTCCAGCACCTTCTCCTGCATTTCCCACACTTCCCGGTAACGCCTCGATCCTAAATCCTCATATATCGTATGTCTCTTTTCCATATTGAACTGATAAATTCAAACCTACCGTTTTTCATTCAAAAATGACATTATGAATCATCAAGCGAAAATTCAAACGCCTGATGCCTGTCCTTTGTCCGCATGCAGGACCATCGTTCTCACCAGCTTCTCTTCCGCGATTCTTACAAATCACCTTTCTGACTTATCTGACATGTTTCTCTGCATGATAGCTGGAACGCACCAATGGTCCGCTTTCGACATGTGTAAACCCTTTTTCCAAACCGATACGACGATATTCATCAAACACTTCAGGGGTAACATATTCCTTCACTTCCACATTAGATGCCGTCGGCTGCAAATATTGCCCGATGGTCATGACACGGCAACCGACACTTCTCAAATCATCCATCGTCTGCAAAATCTCTGCTCTTGTCTCACCTAATCCCAGCATAATTCCGGATTTCGAAACAACACCCGATTCCGATACCTGCCGTACAACCTCCAGCGACATATCATAGGTAGCCCGGCTACGAATAGCATTCGTCAAACGCCGTACAGTTTCCAGATTATGCGAAATAACTTCCGGACGGGCAGCAATAACTCGGCCGATTAACTCTTTCCTACCCTGAAAATCAGGTATCAACACTTCCATCGTAACCTCCGGATTCTCTTTTTTTACCGCTTCTATCACTTTCACCCAATGAGCAGCCCCCAAATCATCCAGATCATCCCGGTCAACCGAAGTAATCACTGCATGTTTCAGTTTCAGTAACTTTACTGAATTCGCAATATTATAAGGCTCTGAGGGATCCAGAGGAGCCGGTTTTCCAGTTTTCACATTACAAAACTTACATCCGCGGGTACAGACATCCCCGCAGATCATAAATGTCGCCGTACCGCATCCCCAGCACTCTCCCTGATTAGGACACATTCCACTCGTACATATCGTATGTAAATGATGCTCCCGAACAATATTCAGTACATCTACCGAAAGCTGTCCCTTCGGTAATTTAATTTTTAACCATTCCGGCTTTCGCCTGCTATTACATGCCATATTATCTGTTTTATATTCTCCACTTTCCAAATTACAATATCTTACAAAAATAGAAAAAAGAATTTGTGAAATCTGAAAATTTAAAGATTAGCTGATGAACTATTTATTTTTATAATACAACGACACTGAAAACAAGCCTCGTATACAAAAAAACGGTACATCCGTTAAGATGTACCGTCTAACTAACCCCATAAACAACAATAATTATTCCCGTAATTATTACTCAGTTGCTATATGAAAAAAACTTTTAGTTGTTTGTAACTAAGATGCACAATTACGGGAATGGTTGCGTTCCGGTATAAAAAAAAATTTATTTTTTTTCAAAATAGCGGCAATAAGCCTTGATACCACACTCTTCACACTTGGGTTTCCGGGCCGTACAGGTATAACGCCCGTGCAATATCAGCCAATGGTGGGCCGTAGAAAGAATATCGGGAGAAATATTTTTAACCAGTTGTTTCTCGGTTTCCAAAGGAGTCTTAGCACCAGTTACCAAACCGATACGGTCTGCCACCCGAAATACATGAGTATCTACAGGCATAGCAGGACGATGAAAAGCCACCGCTTCGACCACATTAGCCGTTTTACGCCCCACTCCCGGTAAGGTCTGAAGCAACTCCATATCATCCGGTACGACACCGTTAAAATCCTCTACCAGCTTCTTCGACATAGCGGAAAGATGCTTGGATTTATTGTTGGGATATGAAATCGACTTTATCAGATCATAGATTTCTTCTACCGTTCCCTCTGCCATAGCAAAAACATCCGGGAAACGCGCAAATAAGGCAGGCGTAGTCATATTTACCCGCTTATCGGTGCATTGGGCAGACAATATCACGGCCACCAAAAGTTCAAAAGGAGTCTGATATTGCAATTCACTTTCCGCCACCGGCATATGCTCACTAAACCAGGCTATAAAACCTTTATATCTTTCTTTCGTTGTCATTTTCTTTTGTATTAAAATTATTAAACACGTTACCTCACCATTTACAATCAAACCTGCACACCCAATCGTAAATCAGAAATGGAAAGAATTTCTCCGTTTACCTCTCCTCCACCCTTGTATTTCAAATTTAAAATCGTAAATCATAAATCAAAGATCGTAAATCATAAATAACCAATATCTCCCCTTCCTAAAAACACAAATTCAGGAAACACCGCACCGATTATAAATCTAAAATCGTAAATCATAAATCGTAAATCAAAGATCGTAAATCGTAAATCATAAATCCCCTTCTCCTATCCTTTTCAAAAACCGCTCTTTCTTCGAGTCCGGACAAAGTGTAATCGTATACAACAACTGCTTGTCTTTATCCCGGATATCCTTCTTATCAGCCTTTTCATTCTTAATGATCTCATTATATTCGGCACTGGAAGATAAGGCATACAAAGACTTATCGGAATATTCGAAATAATACCACATATTGTCATCGTAAAGATACATATAAATCTCATTTCCTGTTCTCCGCCGTATCAATTCCATCTTTATTTTCATCTCTTTTCCGACCGGTTTCTTCATAAACGACAACACCATAACTTTTCCGTTCGCTACATAACTTCTTTTCCTGGCATCCCAACTCAAAGACAACGAATCAAGGACAAACGTCTGATTCAGTGAATCCGGAATATTGTTACCGCTTCTATCCAATTGCTTATTCAACAACGCCATTTCTTTACGCCCGAATACAGCCGTCAGTTTGGAACGCAAAGCCGGCGATATCTGTATCCCCTTCAACTTTTTATCAGTCAAATCCCGTTGCAGCACGGCCTCCATCTTTCCCAACATCGGGAAATTAATGATATACAAAGCATTGTCTATATTCAATTGTTCTTCTCTCAGATTATACCGAATCTGTCCGGCAGTATTCTGATAGATTCCCGGAGCTTCCAAAGCTATATTCAAACGGCCGAAAGCCGATACGGTAGCCGTGGCGGGATCGTAGCACATCCGGTAATCTTTACCGATAAAGGTATCCCGGATAATGTATTTCTTGTCGTGCTTAGACCACACCATCTCCCCTTGTCCTCCGATAATTAATTCGTCATTATAAAAAATCCGGTTACTCTGGAAAGCGGCATAAGGTTTGACAACCTTATCGACATTCAGGAAGATTCCGTTGTAAATCCGCGCATCCTTATCGTTACGGTTCTCCACCTGTACAGGTATACGGATATCATTGGCCGCAAAATAAGTTTTCACCTTCAGCCAATTGTGTTTCAAAAATGAATCATCGGTAATCAAACCGACATAACCGTTGAAAAATAAATGCTTTTCCCTGGAAAACATCGTGATATTGCCTTTATAAACAATACCTTCATTCAGATCAAAAAAAGCATTGTCAGGAATATTTACTTTCGCATAAATAAAACCGGACGTATCTGCCTTAATCTCCGTAAAGCGGATTACATTCCGTTTCCGGTCCTGATTGATATAATCGAAATCACCGCTACCGTCAAAAGTATACCTGCCCTTTAACTTTAAATCCACATTCGTCAAGGTTTTCGTCCGGTCGGTCAATTCACACAAAAACCGTCCTTGCTTGAATTCCTGAATATCCCCCAAACTACCGATAAATATTTTTCCTTCATCGGGGAAAAAACGGCCGTTGGCCAAATCGATATGATTGACCCAGAAACATTGTATTTCACCGGTTGCCAGATTATATTTTGCAAGCGGAGCAATAAAAGTAAGCGAATCACAAGCCTTGTCTGTCGAAACGAATATATTCTTCCCCTGGTCGGGTATCCGTTTCTCATCGTCGATCTGCCAGATCCGGTGCAACTCTTTCTCATCCTCAATACCGATATTCAAATAAGCCTCATCCATATACCACACAAAACTCCTGAAAGAACATTCGTATTTGTTGGACGGGAAATCGGCCTTATTGGCATCCTCATTATTCATAAACTTACCCTTATTCAATGCCAGATCGATATTGGCCTTTACATTGGCTGTATTCAACTGTATGTTCTTATTGCCCAGCGAGCTCAACTGCAAATCGGTATGTTCGGAAAGGATATTATGATCCTGTAAATGAAATAGCGTTGAAGAAAGACTGGCATCTTTCATCTCAATCGTTCCGGAAGCATTCATCCGGTCTTGATACACAAAAAGCGTTCCGGCATGTTTAATCCGGTCATTATACACACTGAAAGGTAAGGTTGTCGACGTCGCCATCAGATTCTTATCTTTTCGAAGGTATTTAATCTGTACCTCTTTCCCCACAGCCCCCGGACGCCGGTCTGCGACAGAATCTACTGTAATCTGCTTCGTCGCTGTCATCATCGAATCCGGAGTCATCAATATATCGGAAGATTTAAAATCAGTACCGTTCATGGTAACAGCTCCATCTGCCCGGAATCCGTTCTGACTCATCGTAATGCGGCTTTTCAGATTTCCTTCTCCGTACAGCTTCAATCCGTTTCCCGGTGTCTCGTATTCCATTCCCAAAGCATTCCCCTTCATCAACACCAATGTATCGTTGATATCCGGTACGATATGAGACACCATCGTACCGCTGAAAGCATAACGGAACTTACCGGCATCATTGATATTTTTCAATGTATAAGGGCGGATCACAAAATAAAAACTATCCTGCTTATAAACTCCGTTTTGTATCTCCGGATCGTCGAAATACACATAAGAATCTTTCGTCGAGTTGAAAACCGGGAAATCGGGATTTTCTTTCCTTCCGGATTTGTTATCCGGTTTGTCGATGACGATATCGCCGGTTACATCCCGTATCAACGAGTTGATCCTTTCCCCTCTTTTTCTCGTCATGCGGTCCGTAAGATACATGCCGGTAGAATCGACATGTGTCAAATCCACCGTATAACGGTCGTATGAAAAGAAAAGATTCGTCCCGTACATATCGAACATTCCGGCTTTCAGCTTACCGCTGAATTCCATATCGCGGTTCTTCATCATCACGACCGTTTTATCCGAAGGTTCCACATAGATATCTTTGGTCTCACTGATCGTAAATTTCTCCACACCGTAAATCTTCAGATTATAATTCCTTAAATCGAGTACGGCATTGATACGTCCGTTCTTCGGATGCGAATCAAAACGGATATTATCGTAATCCCGTTTCCCGACACGGGCCTCCGTATAAGCAAACAAACGGGGCTTTAGCGTCACTTCGTCCTTCTTTTCATTATAGTCCAGAAAATCCCGGTACGACAAAGAAATCAACTCCTTGCGCAACTGGTCTTCCGGTTTTTTCATAATCCCGGCATATTCTCGTATCGAAAATGTATTGGTTTCCAACTCGATTGCCGCTTTATGCAGACCGTTTAGAGGATGCACTTCATCCAGCCCCTGCAGGTTATCGTAAATACGATCATTGAAAAAATTCAGGGATTCGACCTGTGCCTTGAAAAGTCCGGAGCGGCTGTTCATACTCATTTCCATATAACTGCTGTCTATCGGCCATATGATCTGCTCTACACTGAACAATATTTTATGAAAATCGTCCCTGAACGGCACATGAAGACTTTGTTCCGTAAGCCGCTTGACCGTTACCGTACGATTCTTATCCATATAGACAAAATTGACATTCGGATGAAACAACTGTCCGGAATCCATATCCAGAACGATCCGTGAAGTCGCAGCCAGCACACGGCTCGTATCGATCGTAAAACGTTCCGAATAAACATACATATTCAAGGTATCGTTAGGCTGGATATGTACATAAGCCGGATTCTCTCCCGGTCCATACCCGGAAAACTTTTCCCCGGCATAAATAATCCCTCCCCGGTAACTGGCATACGGGAATAAAGAATCGATCACAATATCGGTTGCATACGACATAAAATAAGGATATTCCGCTTTTTTATTCCGGGCATATTTGGAGGCATTATCCTTTAATTTTCCCAAAATCGGCCGGCCATATTTGGCTTCGCAATGAAAAAGCACCGAATCCGCAGCATATTCGGACATATTCAAATCGATCGTGTACCTGGCCAGATCGGCCTTCAAAGAATCCACATCCGACCAATATACGCATCCGCCCCGGCCGCCCCATTTATTACTCTCCAAAAAATAAACCCCTTCTGTAGAAACGATACATATCGAATCTTTAGCCGTCTTACAGACAACCTCCGCCTCTGTATAGTCTATCCGTAGAGGAGTACCCCAAACCCAGCGGGCCTGTCCTTTGATATACCATCTGTGGGATGTCCCGGCAAACAGAAGATCGTCACACGCCAGCTTGCGGGTCGACTCCAGATATCTTTTTACCACGGTCCGTTTTTTATCCGGAGCGTTCAGAGCCTTCTTTATACCGGTCAGCCACACGTCTAAATTTTCCTTTTCCTGTTTTTTGCAAAATGCATTCACACACTCCGCAAAATCCCGGAGTTCAGCAACCGGAGACAAACGCAGTGCCTGCATATCCTGAAAGATAACACGGATACTGTCCTTCTCGTTTTCAGGCAAAAAAGAAGAAGTCCACGTCGCGATACAATCATCGATCAAAACTTTCTTTTCTCCGGAACGGACATCCTTAAATATTGTTTCCAACGACTGGGTTAAAGTCTTGGTATCCTGGGAAAAAACAGAAGAGCAGATACAGCAGCACCAAAGCAAGGAAAGGCAATATAAAGCGACACGCATACAAATTCTTTGTTTTAATTATTTTCAATAAAACTTTACAAAAATAGAATTTCTTACCCAATATTCTTAAAAAGAAATGTCTATTTTTGTCAGTGACACACTAACATGACTAACTATAAGGAATCGTGATGAGGGAATTACTATCCAACTACAATCCGCTGATCGGCGAAAAACTCGGGACATTACAGAAATCATGCCGTAACCTGTTGTCAGAAGAAGACATCCGGCTGGTAGAAAAAGCTTTTACTATTGCCATTCAAAACGGTACACCGCCCGAGACATCATCTGACGTTACACCTGTATTATTACCGGAACAGGAAGTTACTCGTATACTCGACATTGCCTACATTGTCACATCGGAAATCGGCTTGGGACGCACCTCTTTGATTTGTGCCCTATTGCATCAGTCTGTTGAAAAAGAACAAATCCGGCTCGACACCGTCACAGATATATTCGGTCAGAAAGTAGCACAAATCCTCGAAGGCCTCAAAAATATCAGTCATATCTATGCGACACAAAAAATTGTAGACTCGGAAAATTTCCGGAAACTATTATTGAGTTTTGCACAGGACATCCGTGTACAACTGATCTTTCTGGCAGAAAAACTTTATGCCCTCCGGGAAGCCGAACACATGCCTTCCGGACAACAAAAAGCTCTGGCACAGGAAACAGACTACATTTACATTCCCTTTGCACACCGTCTGGGCTTGTATAACATCAAATCGGAAATGGAAGACCGCTCCCTGCGCTACTCCAATCCGGATATTTATGCCGAAATATCACGTAAACTGGCAGAATCGAAAGACGCCCGCGAAAAATACATTGCCGAATTCATCGCTCCCATCGTCGAAGAGCTGAACAAACGCAACATCCGTTTCAAAGTTAAATACCGGACGAAAACCATCGCTTCCATCCTGAATAAAATGCGTAAAAGCCAGGTGGAATTCGAAGAGATATACGATATTTTCGCCGTACGATTCATCATCGACAGCACAGGTGAAAATGAAAAACCGGATTGCTGGCGGGTATATTCCATCGTAACGGATAAATATACCCCTAATCCGCAGCGGCTGCGCGACTGGATCTCCGTACCGAAATCCAACGGTTATGAATCCTTACAAACCACCGTTTTAGGACCGGGTAAACGCTGGGTAGAGGTACAAATCCGCACCGAACGTATGGACGAAATCGCGGAAAAAGGTTTTGCCGCCCACTGGAAATACAAAGGAGGAAGCTCGGATTCCATCATCGAAAACTGGCTGAACGAATTGCGCGAAATCCTGGAAAGTCCGGAAGAGAATGCCATCGAATTACTGGACGACCTGAAACTGGATTTACAAGACAAAGAAGTCCATGTATTCACTCCCAAAGGAGACCTGATCACTCTTCCGGCAGGAGCCACATTGCTCGATTTTGCCTACGCCATACACACCAATATCGGAGGAAAATGCGTCGGAGGCAAAGTAAACCAACGCAATGAACCCCTGCGCTATCAACTCCGCAACGGCGATCAGATATCGGTATTGACCTCTTCCAACCAGCAGCCGAAAGCCGACTGGCTGAACTTTGCCGTAACCTCCAAAGCCCGCAACAAAATCCGGCAATACCTGAACGAAGAAATCAATCACCAGGCCAATATCGGAAAAGAATTGCTGGAACGAAGACTGAAAAACTGGAAGATCGATTTTACGGACGACGTCATCCGTAAACTGATGCAGTATTACAAATACAAATTTGCCCTCGATTTATACCAGGGAATCGCCATCGGCAAACACGATCCCACAGAGATCAAAGAGATTTTACTGCAGACAAAAGAGGAAGAAAAACCGGCAACCGCCGCAATTCCCAAAGATATACGCATCCATCCGAAAAAAATCAGCGAGGATGTATTGGTTATCGATAAAAACGTAAACAACGTAGATTATAAATTTGCGCGTTGTTGTAATCCGGTATACGGAGATCAGATCATCGGATTCGTATCCATCGGAGAAGGTATCAAAGTACACCGCCAACAATGTAAAAATGCCCTTGATCTGCAAAAACGCTATCCTTACCGTATCGTACAAGCCCAATGGACCAACGAGGGAGCAGCTTCCTACCAAACCGTTCTGGACCTTATGGGAAAAGATGAAATCGGTATTGTCAACCAGATCACGGAATTGATCAGCAAAGATCCCCGGGTAACCATGCGGGCCATTGCCATCAATTCAGGCGAAGGTCTGTTCGAAGGACACATCACTCTGCTGATCGACACCGCAGAACACTTGTCCCAACTGATTACCCGCCTGAAACACCTTCCCGGCGTCCTGAAAGTCCACCGCCAGGATTCCATGCTGGAACAATAAAAAAATCGTCTGACAAATTCAGACGATTTTTATTTCACTACCCGAATATACCCGTCTTAATTATAGCCCCGGACAAAGCAATCGATCCCCTTCTTTTTAAGGGCAGCGGCGGCGGCAGCGGCTTCTTCGCGGGTATCGTAAATGCCGGTGCAATAACGCACGCCCCCGTTGTTCACTTTTTCCGTGAATACAACCGGGAAATTATAGATAAGCTGGGGAACCGTTTTGAAAACCCCCAACTGAAGGGTAAAAAACGCTCCTTTCACACTCTTCAGATCCTTCAACCGGGTCTCGCCCACTTTCTGCACCTCTTCCGCCGTCCGGGCCACCAGATAAGGATTGTGCCGGGAATCGGGACCGGGCTTATAATTGGTACGTGTAACCTTAAACTCGATACGCCGGTTCAATTGCAAGGCATCTTCCCGCTGCTGTCCCCTCAACCGGTTTACAAAACGCTCTGTCAATACATCCCCCACTTTCAGAAAAGAATATGCCTTTGCCGTTTTCTCATCAATCTGCCTCGGCTGGGTCTCACCATAGCCTTTAGCTTCCAGCCGGTCCCAATATACGCCCTTGGAAATCAGATAATCCACGACCGATTGAGCCCGCTTTTCCGAAAGTTCGAGATTGGCCTTATCATTACCGATCATATCGGTATGGGCTGACAATTCTATCGCTATATTGGGATTGTCTTTCAGAATCGTCAACAACTCCTTTAAATTATCCATCGCATCCTGACGCAACTCCCATTTGCCGAGATCGAAATAAATATTCGGGATAACAATCGGTTTTTCGATCGGCTGCATTTCGATAAGCACCTCGAACACCCGGTCTCCCTTTTCCCGATAAGTCGATACCATCCCCTTTCCTTTCAGGAAACGGGGGTTTTCCGCCGCAAACACATATTCCTGTTGAGGCAAAACCTCCATCTGAGCCATACCCGTCGAATCGGTTTCAAGATATACGACACTACCATCGTCGCAGGTTACCGTCACCGCAACCTTAGGAATAGGCAACTCGGTCGTATTGTTACGGGCCAGCAATTTCACCTTCAATTGTTGGGGAATATAAGCAAAACTATAAATTTTATCATTCCGCCCCACCCGGGAAGAAGTGAAAAAACCCTCCTCCTTACCCGATCTGAACGTGATACCGAAATCATCGGCAAAAGAATTGATCGGAGCCGGCAAATGTTCCAGTTGCTGTTCTCCTTCCACCTCCTTTAAACAATAAATATCGAGTCCTCCGTAACCGTTATGGCCGTTGGAGGCAAAATACAACTCTCCGTTATCACGCACATAGGGATACATCTCATCCTTTTCCGTATTGATCAAATCTCCGGCATTCTGCGGTTCTCCCCATTTTCCATCCAGCCATTCGGCAAACCAGATATCTTTTCCGCCTTTACCGCCGGGTAAAAGATCGGTAGCAAAATATATCCGCGAACCGTCAGGCGTAACAGCGGGATGACCGACAGAAACCGAATCCCCGCATATCCCGGATTTCGACAACTTACCCCATATCTTCTTTCCGGTTTTCTCGTCTTCCGTGCGTTGAGCCTTGTAAATCCGGGTCCCCCGGTTTCTTCCTTCCACAACGCGGGAAGAAGTAAAATAAAGATCATTCCCGTCGGCAGAAAAACACAAGCCGCCCTCTCCTTTGGGTGACCAGAGTGAATCCTTGAGAACAGCCGGTTTCAGCCAGCGGGGTTCCGGGAAACGCTTTACTTTTACCTTACCTTGTTTATCGACCGTCTTAATTTCCTGTGTATATTCCGTCACATATATATGACAAAAAGCATCCCCGGTAACCGGGTCCGTTCTCTTCCCTTTCCGCTTCTCCTGCGGACGGCTGGAGGCAAAATACACGATATTATTGTCTTCCGGATAGAATACCGGGCCGAAATCTCCGTAACGCGAATTGAAATCTTTCTGTAATTCCACCGTATAACGGGTCTCTTGAGACAAATCCTTCATCAGCAACTCCACATAATATCTACCGTCTTTTGCCCGTTCGTCCTCCGGAAACAACTCTGCAAAACGCTCGTAATTTTCAAAAGCGGCATCGAAATCCCCCCTGCGTACATTCATCTCCGCCATTTTAAGATACGGATCAGGCAATTCCTTATTGGCCTGTACTGCCTTCCGATACCAATTGTGCGCATCGGCAATCTTGTTTACATCTTCCGTACAACGGGCGGCCAACATCGCGGCACGGGCCCGCAATTCAGGATTCCGGGCTTTATTAAACGCCTTGTCGTATTTGGTTTCTGCCTTATAATAACGTCCGGTTTCATAAATCACATTTCCCCTTCTTATATAATAGCGGGAAGAACAGGACGCACACACCAATACAATTAAAGTCAGTAAGAATGATAATTTTCCGATCATATCTTATAAAGCTGCTATCAATAGATTTATATCTCTGGAAATCAAACCGAATTTATCGGCAATGACTTCTTTCGTCAAAATTCCGTTATAAATATAGACTCCGTTCCGCAAACCGATATCCTGCCGGATGGCATTGGACAATCCGCCCTGGAGTGCTATTTTCTCCAACAAAGGCAAAAATACATTGCTGTAAGCGATCGAAGCCGTCCGGGCTACCCGGGAAAGCACATTCGGCACACAATAATGAACCACTCCCTCATACATATAAACGGGATGCTCATGCGTAGTAGGACCACACGTACCGATACAACTACCGTGATCGATGGAGAGATCGACAATGACAGCCCCCCTTTTCATCAACCGCACCTGTTCCTCGTTAACCACCATATCGTCATCATTATCGAAGCAACGCACTGCACCGATAAGCACGTCTGCCGTCTTCAAAGCCTTTTCCAAAACAGGACGATGCATCACCGACGTATAAACACGCTGCCCGAGGTGCTCGGTTAATTGTTGCAACCTGTTGACCGAACGATCGAATACTTTCACCGTAGCTCCGAGTCCCAACGCATTCCGGGCCGCATACTCTCCCAAAGTTCCCGCCCCGAGAATAACCACCTCCGTAGGTGTAATCCCACTGACCCCTCCTAAAATAATACCTTTCCCGCCTCCGGAATTACTCAGATATTCACTGGCAATCATAATGGCACAATTCCCGGCGATCTCGCTCATAATACGTACTACCGGATAAAAGCCGTCTGCATCCTTGATAATATCGAAACCGACTGCCGTCACTTTTTTCTGCATCATCTCGACAATCGCATCTTTACGCAAATCCACCAATTTCAAAGGAGAAAGAATAACCTGCTTGTCATGCATCAAACGGGCCTCGGACAAAGACACAGAAGTCGCTTTCATAACAATATCCGCAGTATAAACCTCTTCTGCACTCTCAACAATATAAGCTCCTGCGTCACAATATTCCGTATCCGAATAATGGGCATTCCCCCCCGCTCCCCGCTGTACAAACAGAGTATGCCCCATGGATACCAAAATCTGCACAGATTCCGGCGTCAGACAAACCCGGTTTTCACCTTTTTCCAATTCGTTGGGAATACCGATAACTAACTTTTTCTGTTTTCTCCCCAGAAAAACAGCTTTCTCCTGGCAAAACAACCATTCTTGCCCGACAGTACTGCATCTTTTATCTGTATCTCCCATAATTCTAAGGTATTATATTACATATCAACCTCTAACTCCCGGCTACCGTCAGCCAGTTCCCTAAAATAACAAGCCACCGTATCTTCCGGCAACAATTCGGCTATTTTCTCCGGCCATTCGATATAGCAAGGATTCCCGCTGAAAAAATATTCTTCATAACCGAAATCCAAAGCCTCCGATATATCTTTTATACGATAAAAATCAAAATGGTATATCACTTTTTCATTTTCTGTCTGATATTCGTTCACAATAGCAAAAGTAGGCGAACTCACATCATCGACGACACCGCTGCAACCGGCTATGGCTTTTACAAAAGTTGTTTTTCCGACACCCATAGCACCATATAAAGCAAATATCTTCCGGTCACCGACATAGTCCAGAAATTTCCGGGCTGTCTCATTGATCTCTTCCAAACTACCGATAGTCCATTTCATAACTTTATCTCTGTATTTTTACATCTCCGCCCCGGTCGTCCCACATTCAAATCATTTAAAACACTGCTTATCATTTACGATTTTTTGACCTTCTTTTAATCTAAAACCGGAACACCTCCATCTCCTTACAAATGCTTACCTGTAGCTCAATCGCAAATTAATAATTACACAACAAGTCCGTCCCAGTGTGTAATTTTTTACCATCAACTCCAAACAACACCTCCATCTGCTCCAACCCTGTATTTCAATCAATCTGAAATCGTAAATCTAAAATCTAAAATCGTAAATCATAAATCATAAATCGTAAATTATCCCCCTTTTCCCAAAAGCCAGCACAAATCCTCCCTCACCCCAATCGTAAATCTAAAATCGTAAATCTAAAATTCATAAGTTATTCCAAATAATATTTTTTGAAAAACTGTAAATACTGTTCTATTTCTTTTTTCTCACACATGGTATCGAAATTACTGTCGGAAATAATAAAATTCCGGTAATCGACATTCCTCAAAGACCGGAACAACTTGCGATTATCGACCGCAGTCTGAAAATAACGCATAGCTTCTTCCTTATTCCGGAATCCGGACACCACCATACAATCGTGCTCATCGTCATACTTCACGTTATTTACCATCAATCCGGCAAAATTAAACTCTTCAAAAGTCGTCTTCAATTTAAAAGGATCGATCGTATTCGGATAAAACAATACGAATTTATGGGCAACACTCTTCGCATATACGAAATCGCCGTCTCCGACACCGACTTCCCCGCTTTGATTCCGTTGATAATTATCATCGAAAAATTTCATATACTCTTCGATATTCTGATTCTCCAGTAAAATACCCAAATTGCTCTGCGTAATCGTAAACATATACGAAGATGTACCGGAAAGCCGGTCGAAAATCTCCTTATTGCGCGAAACCAATTGCAGATATTCCATAGACTGCACCTGCGTACCGACATTCTTCACCACAACCATCTCATACCGGTCATCATAAGTCTCTTTTTCCAAGGCAAAAGCAGGTTCTATACCATGCAATAATTCTGCCATTTTTTTCACATTCACCTGACGGTAAGGTACCATTAAGACAAAATCATGCTTTTCATCGGCCCCGTATTTAAACAAATGGGCAGCAGCCCCCTGGCGGCCTGTTATGATCTCTCCCTGACCCCGGTCGTCAAAATAATTCGTTACAAAGAAATCGACATATTGCTCTGCATTCTTCAACCGCTTCAATACGGAAAAATTCGTTTTACTGATTGCAAAAATACGATACCTGGCTCCTTTGAAATTTTTCAATAATGTTTTATCTACGGCAACCCGGTTTAAATACACGGCAGCCTCCCCGTAATTTGCAAAAGGCTCGATCTGTAATGCCGTCGTTTTATACCACAGATCCTCTTTCTTTACCTGATAATCCCCCTTTTCATCTTTCTGTTCCGCTTTCAAAGCCGCATTCAGGAAAGTAAGACGGGTTTGTAAATGCAACACCTGCATCGTCTTCATATCCTCGGGCAGAAGGATAACCACGCAATATTCCTCTTCTTTATTTAGTTTATACGGATTTTCCCGGTCCTCTTCCGTATTCTCCGCATTCTTTTCCTCATCGAACGTCCAGTTACGCACCGACTTCAAATAGCGGGCATCATACATCTCGGCATCGGCATACAAAACGGGTTTATCCCCGACATCCATCGAAGCCAGTATCCCGTTGACAACAGTCTGAATACGCTTTGTCGGTTTGGCTGCCAAAACTTCATTCAAAGCAATCCGGGCCTCGTCAGCCGGTTGAAGATTCACGATACACATCGCCCGCAAAAACAACACATAACTGCTCATCTTACTCCCGGGAAACTGCTGTAAAATATCTTCACAACGGGCCAACGCCTCTTTGTAATATACATTCTGATACAACTCGTAAGCTTCCGCATACATCCGGTCGACGGTCCTTAAATCACTGTCCACCTTCTTAAAATATTCGGGATCTTGCAAGCCTTTGGCATAATCGCTGTCGGGAAATTTCCGGATCAGCTCGTCCTTCAACGTCTCCGCCTGGGAGGCTTTGCCGGCTTTTCCCGCCGCCTCATACGCCAGATAATAAACCAACGTGATATTGCCGCTCTCCGGGAAACGGGAGATAAAAGCAGTAAAGCAATCCAATGCTTTTTCCGGATCATTGAATTTATAAAGATACACTTCTCCCGCCTTATAATAGGCATCCTCTATTTTCTTATTGGAAGCGGTCATCTGCTCTTCCGTCAAAGGAATATCTTCGAGATAATAATCACGGCTGGTAATATCCGCCTTCTTTACTGTACCTTCTCCTTCCTCTGCCAATACTTCCGATTCTTCCGTAAAATCGACCATGGCTTTGTTCTGCCGTCTCCAGTTATCTTCCAGTTTACGGCGTCCCCACTTCCGCTTAAAGTCATTTTTCCCCAATGAAATCGTCATCGGATTATAAAAATACCAGTCGCCTCCGCTTCCGGAAGAAGATTGGTTATAAGTATTTCCCCGGCTCAACATATCGTTGCGCTGGAAAAAATTACGCTCGAGCATAGCCTGCTGCTCTATTTCTTTTTGCCGTTTTTCCTCATCCTTAATATCCTGGATAATCCCGTCGATTATATTATTCCGTTCCGCATCCGACAAGGCAGCCAGACGTTGTAAACTATCCTGCCGCTGAATGGTATTCAAATTCGTTACCAGTTCCGTCAAATCGCCCACCAGCGTCTTCAACTGCTCATAACCTTCAATCCGGGAATCCATAAAATACATACAGGAATCGTAACAGCTTTGAGCCGGTACATACTGCCGTTCTTTGTAATAATAACCGCCCAACTTTAAAAACGACAAAGACTTCTGGTTATCGTTGTCTATACTGGATTTTACAGACTTCCAATACAAATCGATAGCAGCCTCCTCATTTCCTTTCTTTTCTTCTATATTGGCCAAAGCATAGTATATACGGTCCTGGTATTCCTCATTCCGGGAATCTTTCAACATCTTATTCAATTTCTTCTTCACACTTTCATCTCCAGCCTGGTATGCCAATGCCATATTGATCTTGGCATTGAAAACCATTTCGTAATTGAAGTTAAACCGAACCGCTTTCTTTAAGGCAGCCATCGCCTGCGCATCCTGATTCTCTTTGAGATATAGCTGGGAAAGCATAAAATTGTAACGGGGCTTACGCTTCATACTCTTACACACACCGAGCAAATTCTCCGCCTCCCGGATGGCCTGCGGATACTGTGCCTGCCTGACATAAAAATCGGTACGGGCAGCCGCATACATCTCTCTTTGCCGACGTTTCAATTTAGCCCCCTCGAGAGAGGCGAGGTATTGTACCGCTTCATCGTAACGTCCCATCTCGGTCAGGTTCCGGAACATCCACAGATCTACCTCTGTCATCAAAGCCTTATCTTCCGGATACTGCCGCTGAATATAACGGAACGTATTGCCCGCCATGTTATATTTCTCTTTGTAAAAATAGGCTTTACCTAATAGCAAATAACATTTGGCAATCTGATCGTTAAACTCTTTCTTTTTACGGAAAGTCTCGTAATTCTTTGAATTCTTATTCCGCCGTCTCTTCGGTTTTGCTGTGATCGAATGCTTATCGATAGCCTTTACGGCTTTTTCAATCGCATAATCCATATCACTGCCGCCGATAGCCCTGGTCTGTTCATTATTGGAAACAAATACCGGCAATAAATTAGTATAATCCTCCTTGTGGTTTTGTTCCATCTTTTTCACACCGCCCTTCAACGCCTCATCTCCGTTAAAATATACATTATAACGAGTTGTCAACCGGTGATATTGCCGGGTAAAAAAGTTATTCTTTTTAGTAGAGCAGCCCGTCAGTGCAAACACCAAAACAGCTAATGATATATAAAAAATAGACTTCATTGAATATCGGTATCCGGAAATATGCTGTGTCAATGTTTTTGTATTCTTACCCTGCGTGCCTGAGTCGTATTTTCATTAACTGCCCCGGCAACCTGTTCCGCCAATTGCATAAAAGCATTCCCTGTAACCGAATCGGGATTTAAAGCCACCGGTTCTCCGGCATCCCCGCCCTCACAAATACGTTGTACGACAGGAATTTGTCCCAACAAACGCAATCCCTTCTCCTCGGCCAACTGCTTACAGCCTTCCTTACCGAACAGGTAATATTTATTTTCCGGTAATTCTGCCGGAGTAAACCAAGCCATATTCTCGACCAATCCTAAAACAGGAACGGCAATACCGGGAGATTCAAACATCTGGATCCCTTTCACGGCATCGGCCAAAGCCACCTGTTGGGGAGTACTCACCACAATTGCACCGCTCAAAGCCACCGTCTGAACCAATGTCAGGTGAATATCGCTCGTTCCCGGCGGCAAGTCGATCAGCATAAAATCCAACTCATCCCAAAATCCTTGCTCCACCATTTGTTTCAACGCATTGGAAGCCATCGGCCCACGCCACACCGTAGCCGAACCCGGATCGACAAAAAAACCGATAGACAATAATTTCACTCCGTATTTCTCCACCGGAACAATATATTCTTTCCCGTCTATTTCAGACATATACGGACGGGCATCTTCACAACCGAACATCTTAGGGATAGACGGGCCGAAAATATCGGCATCCACCAGCCCCACCTTATACCCCTGTTGCGCCAAAGCCACGGCAAGATTAGCCGCAACGGTAGATTTTCCGACACCTCCCTTACCGGAAGATACGGCTACAATATGCTTCACTTTTTCCAATGAAAACGGACGCTCCATCTCCTGCACAAACACGGTCTCAATACCGACCTCCTTATAAGCCGTCTTCTCCTTAATCAAAGCATCGCATTTTTTACGCAAAGCCGCTACAAAAGGATCATTTGCTTTTTGAAACACCAAACGAAAAGAAACTTTGTCTCCCTCTATCTTTATCTGTTGCACCATATCCAATGCAACAATATCCTTCGAAGTTCCGGGATATTTTATTTCCGTCAGTAAATCCCGGACGTCTTTTAAATTATTTTGTAACATATCGTTTATGATTTTTTACATACAAAGACCTGCCTTCTGCAAGCCCGTTTATTCTAAAGAAACAAAGATAGAATTTTTACCTCGTATTTTTAGTTAAAAGCAGAGATTTATCCAACCACTTCCATTTTTACACGTAGAAAAAAACGAAAAAACAGAACCCGGTCGATCTCTTCGGTAACCGTTCAGATTCCGGAGTTCCTTAAACTGTACAATATGAAAAAACACCTGCTTTACCTTTGTCTTTTGTTATCCGGTCTGTTCGTAGCATGCGGAGAAGACGACAACGATAATAAAATCTACCAATTACAAGGCACCTGGACCGTCCAGAACAAAGCGGTAAAAGTATGGCCGCGGGAAGGCGGACAAACAGAAGCCCTTGCCCTGGAAGACTCTCTGTTGCAATACACCTTTCTGGAAGAAAATTCAGAAATCATCTTTCACAACGACAGTATCAGTCTTACCATCAGTTATATGGGTTTTACCCAACCGGGCACTTACGCCTGTAGCCTCAGAAAAAACATATTGAACATCGTTCCTCCCGACAATTTACCTCTGATACTGGAAGGAACGGTTAACCTCAACTCCCCGATTCTGGAATTTACCTTTACCACCGAATCCTATATGACGATATTACAACTGCTCCACCCATCGTTCTACGACCGGATACTGTCGGCCAACGTAAGCTACATCCTCCAACGCAACGAATAATTTTGGACATATAGATTTACGATTTTAGATTGGGTCCTACAGACCTACTGTTGCAAAAATAAGAATCGTAAATCTGAAATCAATTACAAACGTGTATTGTAATTGCGCAGTGCACGGCGGTAAGACTCAAATCCGGGACACACCTTCTTCACCAACGCCCAGAAATCAGCGGAATGATTTTTCTCTATCGTATGACAAAGCTCATGCAAAATAACGTAATCGATAACCTCATCCGGCAACTTCATCAATTTGATATTCAAACTGATATGATTATCGTAAGAACAACTGCCCCAATTCGATATATTATTCCGGAAAGTCAGACGAGTATATCGGAACCCATATTTTTCAGCCAGCAGCTTTACCCGGCCCGGAAGAATCTTCCGGGCTTCCATCCGGTAAATCTCAAGTAAAAATTTCTTTACGATCTCTTCAATCGCCCCGTAATCCGTTCCTTTAGGAATAAACAAGGTGATCAGCTCCTGCTCAATCCTGTAAGCAGGCTTCTCAATCACTGCCTCTGCTATTTTCAGGGTATGCAATTTCGTCTTTACTTCCGCCCCGACAGCCAGACCGACCCCGGTATCCTTTTCGTACACCTTCATCCGGGATATATGCTGTATGATCCATTCCCTTTTTTCCAAAAGAAACTTCTCGGCCTGACGTCCGCTGACACCGTAAGGAATATTGATCCATACACCTCTTCCCGGAGCGAGACGTACCGACATCGTACGGATATGCCTGCCCCTTCGTATCTTAACGCTTCCAATTCCCGGTATCTCAAAACTTTCCATACACCGTTCTTATAGAAACAAAAAGAGAATGCCTGACGACATTCTCTTCTCTATCATCAGCTATATTCTCAGTCTTCTTTTTTAATAGCTTCACTCAGCTCCGTAAAAGCTTTATCTACGCTTACCAACAAATCTCCGAAAATCCTGTTGAAATGTTTTTTCACTTCTTTTTTATTTTCCAGTTTACCGGCAGCACCGATACGGTCACGCAAATCATTACGGGTAGCAATTATATTTTTTACGATCTCACTTACCTGCGGATTATTTTTACCTGTCACAATTGCATAATTGAAGCAATCGCCTACAACTGAAAATGTCAGGTAATCAATGTCTTTCTTTAATCTTCTGATACTTGCCATAGCTTATTTCATTTAATTTCCATCAAAAGTATAAAAACCATTCCTCCTTTACAAATTTTTCGCCGAAAAGCTTCAAAAATCACCCCGTCACTTCCCCTGATAACAAAATTCCGCTCCTGCCTGAAAATCGTAAATCAAAACCCTGAAATTCATCCCCCTATTCACCCAATCTAAAATCCTAAATCGTAAATAACAAAACAAGTCCCTCCCTCTATGTAATTCCTTACCAATCCACGACTCCAATTTAAAATCTAAAATCTAAAATTTAAAATCCTAAACTACGCCCTCCAAAACCCGCTACAATCCAGCAACCTCCTCAATCATAAATCGTAAATCAAACCCCCTCATAATTCCTATACCCTAAAACAATAATTCCAATCCAAAAATCTAAATCCACCTTCTCCAACCACCCAATCGTAAATCAAAAATCGTAAATCTAAAATCCTAAATCCCCCTCTCTTCCGGCCTTAGCCTCGAACAGCATATCCACAACCGTCATAGCTGCCATAGCCTCAACCACGGGTACGGCACGGGGCACGACACAAGGATCATGACGGCCGTGAGCCTCCAGAAGAATTTCCTTCCCTTCCCGGTCCACCGTATTCTGTTTCTGCATAATCGTAGCCACCGGCTTAAAAGCCACACGGAAATAAATATCTTCCCCATTGCTGACCCCGCCTTGCAGTCCACCGGAACGGTTACTCTCCGTATGCACCTTTCCTTCTTTCATAACAAAAGGATCGTTATGCTCGCTTCCGCGCATTGCAGCCGCAGCAAAACCGGTTCCGTATTCAAAACCTTTAACCGCATTAATACTCAGCATTGCCTGCGCAAGACGCGCCTGAAACCGGTCGAACACCGGTTCCCCCAAACCGGGCATAACACCCCGGATCACACAACTGACCACCCCACCGACACTGTCTCCGGCCTCCTTTACCTCCCGGATCAACGCAATCATACTTTCTGCAATCACCGGGTCGGGACAACGAACGATATTCGCCTCGGTCATACTCAGATCGATTTCCCGGTATGAATGGGGTAAAACAACCGTTCCGACTTGAGAAGTATACCCTTGTACACAAATCCCGTAAGCAGCCAGTATCTGTTTCGCAACCGCTCCGCCGACAACCCGGGCAATATGTTCCCGGGCCGAAGAACGTCCCCCGCCCCTGTAATCGCGTACACCGTATTTTTGCTGCCAGGAATAATCGGCATGAGAAGGACGGTACAAATCCTTTAAATGACCGTAATCCTTACTGTTCTGATTCGTATTGTGTACAATAAAACCGATCGGCATGCCGGTGGTTTTACCCTCAAAAATTCCGGAAAGTATTTCCACCCGGTCCGCTTCTTCCCTCGGTGTTGATATCTCCGACTGTCCCGGACGACGACGGTTCAACTCCTGCTGAATCATCTCCGCCGACAATGCGATACCGGCCGGACAACCGTCTATCATTCCTCCGACAGCCACTCCGTGCGACTCTCCGAACGAGCTCAACTTATATATCTTTCCGAACGTATTCCCTGCCATATTTCAAATTTAATCCTGTCATCATTTGCAAACGATAGACCGTAATACCTCAGCAACATCCGGGTTCATTTAAAAATTACCTTCGGCTTACACGATCTCAGGACAAAGATAAGGATAAAAAACGAGAGTAAAAGCAGGATAAAACAAGAAAGCCGAACACTCCCCCCTGAAATAAAATTAAAGACCGCCGGATATCCGATCCGGCGGTCTTTAACTATTCTAACTATTCGTGTGTATCAATACAATCCATAACCGGGATTTTGTTGTGTGGCCCGGTCCTCTGCACTCATCAATTCCAGTTCGCGCACAGCGATCGGTAAAAGAATGCGGTGATCATCAAAAGCGATCTCATCCAATTCCCTGGGACACCAATGAAAAGTGCGGCTGCCGTCATAGCGAACCACCGGCCGCTGATTACGCCAAAGGTCGAAAGCCCTGTGTCCCTCTCCCAGCAATTCCAGCCGTCTTTCATATAGCACATCGTCCAAATCATAGCCGGCATCATACTTATCCGGGTCCGTAGTCGTACGGTTGCGCCGCAATTCGGAAAGATAATAACTTCCCGTTCTCACTCCTTCCGATCCCCTCAGTGCGGCTTCGGCAGCAATCAGGTAAGCTTCCGACAAACGGAAAATTTTCGGATTACATACAAGCGGATTACCGTCCCGACCCGGATATTTTCCGGAAATGAAATAACACTCATCCCAATCGTTGTCTTCCCAAGGCAACCAATCCCACCAACCATATTGCACTACGCCGAAACGTACATCCTTGGGGTCGGAATTCCTCAACTGCATAAATTCCAGCGATGCCATCACAGACCAGTAACCGTTAGGTGAAACGAAATAACTCAATCCGTCCCAACTACCGTTATCCGATTCCGTCGTCGGCATCTCGAATATGGATTCGGAAGTATAGGTCTGCTGCCAGGCTTTTACATACTGTTCCTGAGAATATAAAGAATAACCGCCGTCATCGATAACCTCTTTCGCACACTGAAAGGCCTTATCCCATTGTTCCGTATACAGGTACAGACGTGCCATAAACATCCGGCCTGCCCAATAGTTGAGGTATCCATTCCGGTGTTCTGCAGGAAGTTTATCGACACACTCCTCCATTTCACGGATCATAAAAGCAAACACATCACTCACTTTATCCCGGTAATACATCCCCTGGATATCCTCCGGCAACTTGTCCGTAATCATAACTCCGAGTGCGTCCTCCTTTATTTTTCCCTTTCCCAGATTAGAAGGCAGAGGCCCGTAGCGCAAAGAAGCATCCCAATGCACCAAAGCCCTTATAAATCTCAGTTCGGCTACCATAGCTTCCGTCTCTGCATTCTGATTTTCGATATACTGCACCTGATTAAGTACGGTATTGATATCGTAAGCCGTAGAATACAGCCGGCTCCACAGGGTCATATTCGTATAATTTACCGAACGTTGCGTCAAATCGTAAAAAAGCTCCATCCGGTAATTTCCATAACAACTTTGCAAATCATCCCCCATCACATCTCCGTCCAGCATACTGCTATAACGGTAATATTCCAGATACGTATACGCTCCGTTTACAGCACTCCGTAATTGCGCATTCGTCCTGATCATATCTTTGTCTACAGGTACCGATCCCGTAGGTTTGATATCCAGAAAATTGTTTCCGCAACCGGCGGCAAACAGCCCTCCTATCACCAAAAGTCCTATTTTTTTGAAGAATTTCATAACTTTTTCATTTAAAATTGAACATTAATACCTACCCGCCAGGATTTCAGCATCGGCCAACCGTCGATACCCCTGGACATTCCGTTCATACCCACCTCCGGATCGATATACTTGCTCTTGGAAAAGGTAAGCACATCGTTTCCGTTTACATATACTTTCGCTCCTGCCAACCCGATCCGGTTTATCCAGGTTTTCGGGAAATTATAAGCCAGCGTAATGTTTTTCACCCGCAGATGATCGGAAGAAAGCAAACGGCGCGTAGAAGTACTTTCCGAAGATTTAAAAGGATTATTATAAATGACAATCGGATTTTTGGCACGGTCGCCCGGTTTCCGCCAGTAATCTTTTCCGGCATCCTTACGGAAATTCTGCCACCCGATATTCCTACCGTCCGTCACTACATCGTAATGCGTATTGTCCCACATATCTCCTCCCAGGGTAAACGTCAGCAAGAAAGAAAGTTCTACCCCTTTATACGTAAATGTATTGGTCAAACCGCCGAACCAATCCGGATATCCTTTACCGACAATAACACGGTCGGCCTCATTCACATTCGTAGTGATACTTTCCCGGTCGATCACATTTCCATTTGCATCCTTCGTATTCATTTTCCAGGTACCCAAACCCGTTTCCGGATCCACTCCGGCCCATTCCCGGGTATAGAACGAATACACATCTTTGCCTTCCTGGGTAATATAAGGATGATTGATACGGGCTCCTCCCTTCAAATCTTCTACCTTGGAACGCATATAGGAAATATTGAAATCAGTCATCCACTTAAATTCCCGGTCTATATTGCGACTGCTGAGGGTGATTTCCACACCGGTATTGCGGAGTTTCCCGTCATTGACGATATAACTGCTCCAACCCGTCATATAAGAAACATTCGTCCAGTCGATCAAATCCGTTGTCAACCGGTTATAATATTCCACCGTTCCCCTTAAAGCTCCCTTCAGCACGGAAAAATCAAGGCCGGCATTCCAGGTATACGATTTTTCCCAGGTCAGGGAAGGATTTCCGTAAGAAGAAGCAACGGTAGCCGCCTGCTGATTATGCTTGGCTGTCACCGAGAATAAAGTCATCGAATTGAAATAATTGGAAGGCTGATTACCATTAGTTCCGTAAGATACTTTCAGCCGCAAATTATCAAGCCAGTTTTCAACCGGGGCCATAAAAGCTTCCCGGGTAATATTCCAGGCACCTGAAACAGACCAGAAATTACCCCAACGGTTTTCCCGGATAAAACGGGAGGTACCGTCCCGCCGGAAGCTACCGGACAAATAATATTTATTTCCGTAATTATAATCCAGTTTACTGATAACAGACACCATACGGTCTTTTCCCAAAGCTCCGCCAACACCTGAAGGCACAGCCGCATTTCCCAGATACATCAGATCGCCATATGCAAACTGCTGTCCTTCCCCCGAAAAATTATCGTACAGATATTTCATCGCTTCATACCCGACCAAGGCAGAAACATTGTGCTTTCCGAAATCTTTATTGAAATTCAACGTATTGGAAGTGGTCAGTGTTTGATACATACTACCGTACTGCCATACATAACCGTTAGTAGCGGCACCGTCATTCGATTCCGGTGTCCACACCTGCTTCTGCTGGGTATAATTGATATCCACTCCGTTAACGGTCCGGAAATTCAACCAATCGGTAAATTTCAGCGTAAACACCAGATTGGAAATACTGGACAACTGCTTCGTACCGAACTGCACCTGACTCAGATTAGCTACATAATTGGGGATATTGTTGGCAAACCCCGGCTTCGGATTAAGCGTATGCTCATCCAACCATACCGGTTGGGAAGGGTTGATCTGGCCCAGGCCGTAAACAGCGTTGCTGTAATAATAGCCTCCTTCTTCCGTTTGCTCGTCCTTAATAGAATAACCTATATTTTCTCCAATGGAAAAGTCCACCAGCCTTCCGATTTTACCCGTTACGGACAAACGTCCCGTAAAACGCTCGAATTCACTTCCTATCACGATTCCTTTCTGATCGACATACCCCAAAGAAGCGTAAAAATTCAGATTTTCCCTTCCTCCGGTTGCTGATACATTGATTTTATTTTCCTCTCCCGTACGAAAAATAACATCTTCCCAATTGTATTCCCGCGGATGGGTCAGATATTTTTCCAGGTCAGCAGTCGAATAATCGAACGTACCGTCCAGGGGATCGTCAGGGTGAATTAATTTAGCCGTACCTTTCAGATTTTGCATGGCATATGCCCTCGCAGCTTCCTGAATATTCGTATTATTAGGATCATAGTTCGATTGCCAGGGCAAAGCATTGTTGTTATATAAATATCTGTTCTTCAATGCCTCGATCGAATATTCCGTCAATTCTTTCGTATTCATATAAAACCCTTTCAGAGCCCGCGGCATCGCCTGTGAAGACCAGGCCCGTTCATAGGTAACCGAAACCTTTATTTTTCCCTGTTTCCCGGATTTGGTCGTAATGATCACGACACCGTTGGAAGCCCGGTTTCCGTATAAAGAAGTAGCCGCCGCATCCTTCAATACCGTCATCGTTTCTATATCTTCCGGATTCAACATATTCAATCCGGAACTGATCGTCACTCCGTCAATGATATATAAAGGAGCCGTCGACTCGTTCAAAGAACCGATTCCCCGGATCTGTATCGAAGAAAGATCACCCGGCTGACCGGAAGTACGCGAAAACCGCACACCGGCAACATTCCCTTGCAATGCCTGCACGGCCGATGTACGCGAAGCCGCAGCCTGTGTCAGCTTATCCCCCTGCACACTGACAGCCGAACCGGTAAACGATTCCTTCTTCACCGTTCCGTACGCGACAACCATCAC
Organism: Culturomica massiliensis; assembly: GCF_900091655.1. Classification (NCBI taxonomy): domain Bacteria; kingdom Pseudomonadati; phylum Bacteroidota; class Bacteroidia; order Bacteroidales; family Odoribacteraceae; genus Culturomica; species Culturomica massiliensis. Next base: position 685,521 of record NZ_LT594621.1, on the reverse strand, counting down.
TTCTTCCAACTCCGTATGCTGGGCTACCATCGTTATCCGGATATGCAACCTGTTGCCGACCCGGACTTCCTGCGGTTTCATTCCGATAAACGAAAATTCCAGCACCGCATCGGGATTTTCTCCTATTACCAGTTCAAAAACACCGTTGACATCCGTCGCCGTTCCTTTTTGCTCCCCCTTCACCTTTACCGCTACTCCCGGTAAAGGTACACCGGATTCATCGACCACAACTCCCTGTATCTTTTTCGTATCCTGCAGGGAACCATTCTCCGCTCCCCCCGCATACAAAAAAGATGGAAGAAAAACCAGAAGTAATAAAAACACTTGAAACACATTGTGACGGACAAAGCACAACCTGTACCTCGTCCTCTCCGGAAGATTTATTTGCTTCATAATTTCAATTTTTAACCCTTTAACGGACTATTGTCCTCAAGGCTGGTTAGTAATCAATATTGAAACACACTCTTTTTCCACACCAAAAAACGTAATCTTCTGACATACCCTAAAAAATTGACATCTAAGGAGAACAGACTTCCCTAAAACGTCCGTTTTTATTGGACGAAAAAATTTTTTTTCAAAAAAAAACCAATTCTTTGAGACTAAAGACGATAAATTTTTATTTTTGTAAAAAAAGTTTAAAATTCTCTTCCTAAAAAAACGGACGTTTTCCTGGAGAATAGCACCCGGGGACGGGGCTAAAGTGCTACCCGGAAAAATTCACCAACCACAATAATCCACTAATGTTAGCTTGGTGTATGAAAAATTAAAAAATCCAATATGTAGCACCCGGGGACGGGGCTAAAGTGCTACCCAGAAAAATTCACCAACCACAATAATCCACTAATGTTAGCTTGGTGTATGAAAAATTAAAAAATCCAATATGTAGTACCCGGGGACGGGGCTAAAGTGCTATCCGAAAAGATTCACCAACCACAATAATCCACTAATTGTTAGCGTGGTGTATGAAAAATTAAAAAATCCAATATGTAGCACCCGGGGACGGGGCTAAAGTGCTATCCGAAAAGATTCACCAACCACAATAATCCACTAATTGTTAGCGTGGTGTATGAAATATAAAAAAATCCAATATGTAGCACTTTAGCCCCGTCCCCGGGTGCTAAAAAAAAAATGCCGGCTCCCAAATTTAAGTAGGTAAATATGTGCATGTATTGTATAAATATGTGCAATCCGGACGGATTACGAAGGAAAAGATTGGGAAACCGGCATTATGGATATAAATTTATTGTTCAGTGTATTTTTTCTCATTCGGTGCAAACGGCGGGTATCCGGTCTACAGGAAAATCCGGCGTCGCACCTGTAAGCAAAGGATTAGCGGAAACCACCGTCTTGCAATTGCCGTTGAACGCTCCGCCTTCTTCAATTCGGATGCCCCCAACCGCCACATCACCGGAAACAACACCCCGTTGGCGGATATACAACAACTCGTTGATGTAAAAAATTCCGTCGGCTTCTCCCGATATATCGGCGATACGGCATTCGATGCCTTCCGAATGGACCCGGCCGCCGGGACGTATGATCAAACGACCGCCGATTCGGATCGTTCCCGAAAACTCGCCTTCCACCACCACATCGGCATTACCCGACAAATGCCCCCTGCAATGAACAGACCCGCTGATCAGGGTCGGCGCCAGAGAAACGGAGACCTCCTCCTGCCCTTCTCTGGACTTATTGAAATTCAACATAGCATTTTTTTAATTTCTCATTTTTTACGACAGTCAAAACGTGCCGCATAATAACTGCTCCACCGACCGATACCGGAAAGTACACTGTCGGCTTCCGCCAGTACCCCCGCAAGGCCCTGAAGCCGGGCAAACAACAACTGCAAGGCTGCCTCCAGGCTTCTGCGGGCATGGATATAAAACCGGCTCCGGAAAGCATCCGGTACAGCGGCATCCTCCTCTGTGCAAATGGCTGTAGAAGACCGGGAAATACAGTCACCATACAGCTGTAAGGTATTCCGGAACACGATTGTTTCCGGCAAAATATCCGGCATCCCGGTCTCTGCAAGCAACGACTCCACCCTGCGGCAAAAACCCAGAAAATCCGAAGGCCCCAGGGCGCCACAATCCAGCGGTCCGATACGGTTTATCATACATTCAGCTTTCGGTATATACACCGTACAAAATCATCACTTCTCTTTCAGCCACTTTCCACATAACCAAAACGGAAATGCTACAAAAAAAGCAACTCCCAGAGACAACGCACAGGGCAACAGCAGCAACATACGAAGCAGATCACCCGGAAAACGCTTCAGCCACACAACAACAATACCCCTGTTTATCGAATCAGAAAACATGATCTTGTAATCAAATCAAACACGATTTTAAATCAACATTCATCCGGACAACCATCCCTTAATACAACGGCACTTCCGGCAATCGGAACCAATCCACGGAATCCAAAATATCCGGAGACCCAATCATAAATCATAAATCATAAATCATAAATCCCGCCTACCCAGCCTCCCTTCCCGTCCAGCCACTCCTCTATCTTCCCGACCGGGGCATCTTTCAGAATCACACGCTTGTCCTTATCCAGCAGATAAAGCGTAGGCATAGCCTTCAGATCGTACAACCGGGCTTCTGAAAGCGCAGGATTACTACCGTTGATCCAGGCCGGAGGATAGGTCGTCTTTTTCCAAAGCGAAAGATCACCGTCCGGATAAACCGCTACAACAGTAAGCCGTTTCGCTAAAACCAGTTTTCTGAACAAAGCCGAACCGACGATAAACGCTTTGGTAGAGATACAATCCGCACAATCGGGATTGTTAAAAAACAACACCGTATATTCCGACTTTATCCCTGACAGTCGTCCGCTTTTACCGTTAGACAGCGTATAGGTAAAATCCGTCGCCACATCCCCGGGACGGTTCTTCAGAGCCAGTTCCAGCCGATAGCGCGGACGGATTTTATACAATTCCGCCAAATCAGGTAAAGAGACGATATATTCCAATACCGGTATATAAAACTCCTCATTGCGGAACGGGGAATTCGGATCGTAAAGATACTTTCCCGCCAGCTCGGTGAAATACATCAGCATTGTATGATCCACAGAAGCGGAAGCCATCAATCCACGCAAAGCCTTCACCGACTCATCCGGCGATACGTGCGGCAGAATATCCAGAAAATCCGCAAAAGCCTGTTCCGTAATCTCCGGACGGGCAATCAGCGTCGTATCCGAAAAATCGAAGCCGTCCCAATAATGGGCAACCAAATAGGAAGCCCGGTCTCCCGGAGAAATCAGTACAGGCGGAATCTGCGGAAGGGTGAAAACCTTTTCCGGAAGTACTGCTGCCGGCTTTTTTCCTGACTGAGCCTGCGAACAGCCGGCCGTTGCCGTAAACAACATCAACCATAAAACACTATATATATAAAATCTGATCATCGCTTAAAATCTATTTCGGAGAGGGCAAACCAAAAACCGCTGACCGGCCCGTACATACTGCTCAAAAACACAGCTGTCCTTATCTACCTATAAACCGTTAATAATCACTTACACAACGTACATACCCAGATCCGGTTTTATCAGAAGGATGTGAACGAGGGAAAGTGGCCGAAAAGTCGAAAATCCAGGCGTTGTACACTGTACTCACCGGCGGTTCCTCTGTGGAACTCCAGTATCTGTGAGTTCCCATCGGCGAAGCGCCGGACACGCCCACGTATGCATATTTGATTCCGTCACGCAACACCCACATCAGCTGCAACTCCCGCTGGGTGGGAACACGCCACTTGCGCCCGCCGTGGTTGTATGCCGCACAACCGGTCGCCACAAGGCCGGAAAAAGCCACCTTCGGCACTATATCCAGACTGCCGCCATCCGATCCGCAGGCCTGGAGCCAGGTCATCATCTTAGTAGCATCCGCCGCGCTCACTGGAGCATCCTCCGGAGCTACAATAAAACGAAAGGCAACACGGCTGTTGATGTTCAGGTTGTCGCCATAGCCCCCGGACACTCCGTGGCGGACGGTCCTGTCGTCAAGGGTCAGCCGTTTGCCGAGCGGCCAGCAGGCCATCTCGGGCATTCCCTCGCCGAAAATTACGGCATATGTGCTCGTAACCGACAGGTCTCCCACATTCTCCAGGGTTATCTTCTTTACACATTGTCCGTACAATCCCGCAGGAAAGATGAAAACCGACAAAAGAAAAAATAGTAAATAATTTACAGTATTCATAGTTTTATATTTTATATCAGGGATTAGGGAGATTACGCACAGCACGGGCATGATAAATATCTGTTTCAAGATTCGCTTTCATCACCTCCCCTTTCAGTGTCATCAGATAAGCCTGATTACCGGTATTGTCAAGAGTCGACGACCAGAAACCTTCAACGCCGCTCATCGTACTGATAATTCCCGAACCGGCAATCCAGATGCCGAGTAATTGCCCGATAGCAGGAGCATACCACCAGGCATCCTGATATATTAGACTGGCACTTGCACTTAGTTGGTTTTCCAGTCTGTATCCCAGGGAAGCCGTAACCATACAAAACGGCCCGTATACCACTTCTTGCGCTACCGCAACCGAATTTGTCTTACCGTTCATAAGTTCCATCATACATTTTGGAAAGTAGGTATTAAAAATCGCCCCTTTTCTTCTCCATCTCATCGTTTCAGAACCAAAATATTTGTTATCCTCAAGATAAGCATCCCGTTCCTTCATCAGACATCTGTTGTTCTGCGGGTAAACCTCCAGTTTCCTTCCGAATCTCCACTGTACGGCTGCCGGATTATCAGGCTTATCCAATACCGTCCCGTTTTTATCCAGCCCAACCAATATTCCCCCGAAATAACCGGGTACAAACCGGGTCTCTCCTGCGCTCCCCTCTCCTGCCGCCGGAGCTTTCAGCCTGATCTTATACGTCAGGTCATGGTTCGGGGGAATACTGAAATTGTCCGTAAAATTAGTACCCAGGGGTATCCGGAAAATGACAGAACGTTTTATAATCGGAACCTGCTGAAGTGTATCAAACCGGTGATATTCGATCTTGTACCCCATCACCTGAAGATGAGTGGAACCGTTGGGAGCCTTTGCCTGACGCTCATAGAGCGTCAGGCCGGCTACCGACGGAAAAAGGTTGACGGGTACATCAAACGTTTTCTGAGGGATCGTATAGCTTTCCGCAACGGGCACTGGCGGCCACTGATGGCCGGTATATCCGGCTCCGGTGCCCGGGAAAAGGCTGCCCCGGCCCATAGGCAACAGGTAAGAGGAGGCCGGAATATTCACCAGAGAAGCCTGCCACAGGGGATAGTCCCCCGTTTTGAGCGAGGCATCCAGTTCAACCGGAAGGATTGTGATTTTAGACACATTACGCCGCAAAGAAATATAGAGCGCAGACATACCGGCGGTGATCCTCGCATCCGCGACACCGCACATAACCCGCAATGCGCGCCAGACGAGGTTATTCGTTGCATCCGGATATCTATCCCTATACAGCGGATAGGCGGTCTGATCTGTTTTATCAGGAAAATAATGCAGGCTCAGCAGATCGTTATAGGTAGACACGTTCACTGTCAGGTCTATCCTTATCGGTGAGATACTATTCGAATTATTACTGCCTGCATTGGCGATCACCACAATCCGCTGCTGTCCGGTCCCGGCGTTCAGCGTAACTGTGCTGGCGCTCAAAGTGCCGGACGGACAGTTGTAGTATTGCTTCCGGGTCATGACCGAAGTGGCCGCCGTGCCATTGAACTGCAACACCCAGAAACCGTAAACCCGGTCTTCTTCCCCGGAACGGGTCAGGGGGACGGGCATCTCCACAAGTTCCGCTTCCACCCCATCCGGAGAAACAGCAAAGGTACGGGGACCGGCAGAAAAGGGACTCTCGAAGGAGAGACTGTTGAAACCGAGTGTCACCCGGACCGAATCGGCCGCCAATACAGGTCTTGCGGGACCATCCAGCAGTTCATCCGAACAAGAGCACAGACACCACAGGAGCAACAGCAAATACACTATCTTTTTCATATTCATCTTTATCTTTCTTTATAAGTATCGGTATTCCGGATTAAGGGGCTCTGTCGCGGACACAGCGGACGTATGCCTTCTGAAATTTAAAAGTACTCTCGAAACGCCAGGAACGGAGAGCATTATCCGTTCCGGAAACCACCGCATAAGATATCAGCCAGGCCTTATCTGCCTGGGATTCCGTCCCCGTCCAGTAAGGACGGTCGGGGGAAAGGCCCAGAAACTGTCCCGGATTATTTTTAGCCTCGAGAAGCATCATCCGGAATTCCGAAGCACGGGGAAGACGCCATTTTCCATCCCCGTAGGCGCGGCAAAATTCCCTGGCCACAAGCGAACCGTCGGCAACAGACCACTCCACGGGCAATGAAACGGCATCCCTTTTGCTCACCCAAAGCATTGAGGCCACCTCCTCCATCCTGGACGGACGGGTATCACCGGGAGCTACTGTAACATAGTTTCCGTTATCCTTCAGAGCCACCGTGCCGAGCCAGTCGTTATACATGTACCTCCTGTCGGCAGCAAGCGTATCGTGAGTATAGTGGTTGCTACCAAAGTTCCACCCTCCCGCCTTATACGTCACTCTGGCCGTTTGGATTGCCGGAATCTCAAAGCTGTAATCCATCCGCAAAGAGGTCCAGTCTGTCAGTGAAAGGCTCATTGCGGTATTGTCATACACCAGGTTGTAGGTGTTCCTGTATCCCTGACGGAAACCGTAGCGGGTGGTATCGCCCGTACCTTCACTGTTGAGGTGGGCACGCCTGAGCGGAAACACCAGCCGGCTTCCCGAACCGGCAGCGCCCGTTTTCAGAAACAGGACCACACTCCCGCTCTTCACATCCCGGGACATAAACGAGGGTACGAAAAAGTGATAGGTTTTATTTTCCGTTAGCGACAGGGTCTCGTTGCGATTGCCCCCGATCGCTCCGGCAGTGGCGGCATCCGTATCAGCGTCCGCCTCTGCCACCCGCAATCCGGTAGAGGGATCGATCCGGCCCCGGTTTCTGATCCAGAAACCGCCCTGGTTATCGACACCGGCACCGCGGATAGTGACAGCAGCGCCTGCCGCCTTTTTTACGTTGATGACGATGTGTGTCCAGGCATGACTGAAAGAAAGGGCTACCTTCCCGTCCCCGCCCACGGTTTTCAACTGATCACCGGGAGCCACAACGAGCAGTTCCTTCTGGGCCGTCGTCTCCATATCGCCGCTGAAATCGAAGGCTATCGTCCCGTCGTCCCTGCGCGTCCAGTCGGCCAGGGGGTACCACGACTGCACGCGGACACGGGCTCCGGGAAGGACCATCGCCCTGCCGGTCAGATCTACCGAACCGTCGGGAGTGTGCAGGCTGCTTTGCCACGCACCGCCCGTTTTCCGGAGATCCATCCGTACATGCCCGGAACCCGTGAAAAGGGGAGTCGTGCCGTCCTCTTTCGTCAGCGACATGCCGAACGTGCTCGTCGTGCCATCCTCCGGAAAACCCGTGATCAGTTCACCGACAGCCCTCGTTCCCGGAGTACCCCCCGGCAAAGAGGCCGAAGCACTGAAACGAAGGGGCACCGCATCGCCGGGCGAAGGAAGATCCGGACCGTCAGGCGTATCGCAAGACACCGACAGCAGGACATACCAAAACAAACAGGACAACGCCATTAAATATTTTTTCCTATTTACACTCATATCATTTAATCTTTATCCAGGTCACTACCGATTTGTCTCACACAACGCACTTTGCGCTTTTCCGACTTCGAAGGCCACGGGCCCTTTTCAAACACAGCGCCGGCATTAGCTGTCGGAAGGACATCAAAATCAAAGGCCCAGGCCTGATCAGCTGATTTCACCCCTTTTTCATAATTGTAAGAAGCGCCACTTCCCGTACCCGTCACCAGCCCCGCAGGCCGGAGGGCATATTCGTTCCCGCTCCAGTATTTCCCCGTGGGATACCTGAAAACAGCGGCAGGATATTCCCGTGTCAGCTCCTCTTTATTCACGAACATCAGCGCCAGCTCCGAAAGACGCGGCAGGCGCCAGTCGGTATATCCCCCGCCCTCGTAAGCACGGCAGGCGTCGAAAGCAGTCAGGCTGCCGTCCGTGTCGCGCCACGGGAACAGGCCGTCAGGGTGGTCGGTGTCCGTAAGATCATCGGGGGCAATCATCAGGGCAGGATAAGCACCCTCTACCCAGAGGGCGGCAAATCTGAGGTTATGATTCTCGGTTTCTGCTTCTGCCACCGTTCCGTAGTGATAGATATCGCCGTTATTGCTCCCCACCCCTTCATAAGGGTAATAGAAATTGGAGCCCTCGCCGTAAAAATCATTGTAATCAAATGGCTGGCTATTTCCGTACTGATAATCGAGACGCCCGCGCCAGAAAGCGGCCTTTTCATACACCTGCCCGGTAGCCCGGCTCTGTGGCCTGCTGCCGTCCGTCCTCAGTTTGTACAACATGCGGACACCCGACACAGGAACAGGAGCCCCATCGGTGATCCCCGTTAGCCAGGGTTTCACTCCCGCGGTAAAGCCCAGTCCCAGCGGTTTCTTTTCGTAAGCCTCCTCGGCGGAGGTATAGCCTGCTGCTCCTACCTTCTTAATCGTAAAGCGGTAGAGATGATTACGGAGTATGTCCAGGTCTAGCGAAGCTGTCGAAGAGTTTACGGAGGAAGTCGTAAAATCAATACGGTACCAGCTTTTAATGCCGGAACCAGAGGGATAATGCCCTCCCACAATGATAGCAGGGCGCTCCGTATGGGCATCATCGAAAACACTCCCACCCAAATTCGTTTCCGGAAGAAATATCGCATCCTTACAATAAAGCCCGCTGACAATGTCACTGCTATCGTAAATCCAGGGTAAAGCCGAAAGTCCTCCCGCGGGAGAAGCCGCTGTCACAGAAGGATCGCCGCCGGTGTAAACATAGTTTCCCGGCACAGGCATCCACGCATAACGCTCTCCGGCCTTCCAAACCTGGATATCCGTCATTCTGAAATCCACGCCGCTTCCATCCCACACCCCGGTGGTTTTATCATAGCGACCGATCCCAACGTCCACACGGGCAATGCTGCGAAGCAAGCGGACCTCTCCGATATCCGTACCGCTACCCACTTCGAAAGGCGTATCGTTACGGGCAACGCCGAACATCGGAATACTCGCAGCAGAGGTAAAAGACAATGGCCCTCCGGAAATCGTTCCGCTAAGGCAAAGCTGCTGTATTTCAGCATAAGTCTTGCCGTAAAGCGTATAAAGAATACCGCCGTTGATATTCGCCAGAATAACCACCCGGTATAAATCACTGTTACCGGTACTTTTCAAAAGCGTGGCCTCGTATTTCTTTTTACTCCCGTTCCATACCCCTTCTGCCACATAAAGCAACTTTCCGTCTGCAACACTGCTGCCGGACGTAAACTGAAGGACATAAACCGAATTGATCTTATCCTGATCTCCCGAAGGCAGCAACGCCTGCACCGAAGAACCTGCCCGGGCTGAAGAAACAGACAATGTCACCAAAGCAGGAGACTCCGGAACATCATACACAGGATCATCCGAACGGCAGGAACTCCAAAATACAATCAACACTACCGGTATGCATAGCTTTACCAACTTCAAATATGAACAACTCATCATTGTATCCTTATTATTGTAAAAAATCATCATTAAAAAACGGCGCAAAATACTGAAACGGCAATCCATCAATAAAATCACTGGCCCTCTAAAAATCGTAAATCCCCTTCACTCCTTTCAATCTAAAATTTACCCTCCTCCAAAACACCCGACACATCACCCAGCACCCCAATCGTAAATCATAAATCAAAAATCGTAAATCCCAAATCCCTTCAATCATACTCCTTCCAAATATGTACAACATTCCATTTCGTCACAGCCACCGACACCGACACATGCCCCTCGAAATTCAGAAGCACATTCAGCGTCGTCCCCACCTCTGGAACTATAGGACTACCGTCGTCTTCCAGTGTCACACTGCGCAACAGACTACCGTCACGGTAAATGTCGATAATCAGGCCCTCCCCCTCGAATACAGGGAAAAGACGGAAGCTCGGCACCACATACTCCTTCCTCCCATTCATACTACCCCTGACAGAATAAGACGCACGATCGCCGCCGTAAATCCCGCCGAAATCAATGCTACCCGTCGTTTCACGCACCACAAGCGAATAATCGCCGCCGCTACTGCCGCTAAGCCCCTGCAAACCGCGGATCGTCACATTCATGGAAGCCACCATCCGGCCCACATACAACCGGTAACTGCCCTCACCCCCCGAAGATGCACCGACTGCGAGCTTCAACCTTCCGGAAAACAAATCGGAAGGTGAACGGTAAAGCGTACCGCCGCTGCGCACATCCGTCAACCGCTTTAATGAAACCATGCCCTGCGAAAAAGTATCGCCTTTCTCTAAGGGACTCATAGTTACCTCCCCGCCCCCGACGTTACACCAGGCCACACAATGCAATCCCGTGACTCCCGGGTAATTCAGCTCCACCGGCTCCGAAACATCCACCGCAAGGATATCCAGCAGCAAATCGTTCTCATCGAATACGTACAGACTGATATCCTGAAGAGCACTCCCGGGTATATCCCCGGGCAGGGTCACGTTTAAGGACAACACACGCCCTCTGAAACACTTGCTCAGGTCGTCGTAAATACACCCCGATAATAGCAGCAGCATAAGCAGCAGGAAAAGCTGACACGTTATGATTCTGTATTTGCTGTTGAACTCCATAATGAATTTTCTTGCTTGTATTACTTCTTCCTCAGGGGAAGGTATATGCCGCCGATTCCGAAGCGACACATACCACGCACCTGTCGATTATCACTAAAGCACACCACGTAATGCCGGAGAAAAACGGATTAATTCCACTCCTTGTCTATCGTTTTAACCACCCAGGGCTTCACATCTACGGTAATATCAACAGCACTGTTGACCGTCGGCTTGCTCGGATCGTCGGTACCACCGCCACCGTCGCCACCATCTTCGGTTGGCTTAAAGCTGCCGTTCAGTTTCAGCTTAACCTGATAGTCGTTGCCGGCTGCAATAGCCTCCTGATCGCCACCGCCGAAGTAAACCGTAAAATAACGGGTCTTTAAGTCGTCCGAATTCGTCGAATTGGCCACACTTCTCCACTTGGTTACAACCACAAGGACAGTCGGGTGGTCTGTCGTCGCAGTGACAGCGGTGTTGTTGGTAAACACATACCAATACCCCGGAGACTCCAGCTTATTTCCTGTTGCATCCACTACCGGCATCGAATTAAGTAAATATTCAGCATTTTGTACAAAGCCTGTAGGTGCCGCGCCCGTCCACATACCAGACCAACTCATACCACCGGCAAAACTTCTGTCAGTTTTCTTGATATAATCCGTCCCAAAAGTAGGAGGAGAATCCGTCCAGCCTATCGTATTCGGTAAAAACTGCGTCTTCGTCTGCACATTCATCAGATAAATCCGTTCGATCGTAAAATCGGCATTCACTGTGGCTGTAAAAGCAGCCTTATCAGCGTATTGATTACTTGTTTCGGTTCCGCCGTTCCACTCGATAGCCATAATCTGAATACGGGCACTGACAAAATTCAGCGTCACGGTTGCCGTCGCCTTCTGTGTGGTTCCATCTAAAGTAAAAGCAGACAGGACGCCAACACCGCTCATATATACATCACCACTGTTCTGAGTCGGTGCAGTGCCGGAGATCAGATCACCCAGCTTCCCTTGAATTTGAGACAGAGTTTTTACACCATGAAACAAACCGCCCGTAGCGGTCGGATCCGTCCCCAGGTTAGCAATGACGACCACCCTACGGGCATCCGTCGTCGTTGTCAAATTGGTGGTCGGAGTTCCGGTTCCATCGATCCACAACGGAGTACCGATAACCCCATCCGAGGCGTTAAGGAAAAACACCGTCAGTGTATTGATAGACTCATCATCGCCGACAACAGGACCCGCCACCCGGGAAGAAGGACTTCCGTTGCCTTTCAGCCGGAGGGTTACTTTGGCTTCGGAAGCATCCCCATCCTCCCCGGCTCCCAGGCCATTATCCTTTGCACAACTTGCCAACACCGCTATCGCAAGTACCGACAATAAAATTGATCTCATTTTCATCTTCAATTTGTTTTTAATTTAAAAAAATGGTTGATATTTGGTTTATTTTGTATTTCCGGTCAGTACCGGTTCAAAAGTTCTTCCAACTGACGAAGGTTATCCGCCCCCGCCACACAGCCCGACCGGGCGGAACGCTCAAAAAAACGCCGGGCCTTGTCCGCATCGCCTGTCATCATATAACAAACGCCTTTCAGATTATCTGCACGCGGGTCCGGAATAGCAACCACCGCCTCAAGCGCTTCGGCATATTTACCTGCCCGCGCCAGAAAAACGGACCGGTTCAGAACGACAGCCGTCGTATCCGCTATTCTCTCGTAATAAACTCTCACACAGCCCGCCATCCGCAACTGAGGAAAAAAATGTTCCCTCAAATAACGGTAAGCCTTTCCATCGTATAACGCCTGCAAATGTCCCAGACGGCCCGCCTTTTTCTGTACATCCCAAACCGGCGTATAGTCAATCACATCCAGCACTTCCTGCCTGTAAACCATATCACTGGCAGCTATCAGTTGACGCAGTTCATACCAGGCTTCCTTACCGTTATATTGTACGAAACAGGAAGCATCCAGCCCGGTACGAACCGTCAGGTAATCCACCAGCGAACGGGCACGGGCATTGGCAACCTGTTCGTTCCAGAACGAAGGACCGTCAGGAGAAGACAGGCCCATCACCAGTATTTTAACGATACGGGAATCTTTAGAAGAGGCTATCCGATCGACGAGCAAAAGCATGTGTTCCAGCTCCCGGAGGTTATTTCTGTATCCCGGAACGATCTTCGTCTCCCCCACGGGAAAGTAAATTACAGGACTACTTGCTTCTACCCGGCGTACAACGGCAATTGTATCCGAAATACCCCCCGGCCAGCGTTCTATAAAACGGTCCTGCTCCGAAAGTTTATCCCCGGCAGACAGGGCAGGAACAATATCCGCAAGCACAGGACGAAACTCCTCTGCAGGTGTAAAAAGAACGATATCCGAAGCCAAAAGTAAAGGATCGGGATGCATCGTGCGGCAGCAGGTGCGCAACTCCGCATCCAGGCGAAGCCCCGAACCGTTCATCCAATGCTCGTAACGAAAGGTATCCCGGTAAAAAACCGTATCCCCCGAATTATGACAGACCGGCACAGCGGACTTGTCCTTCGCCTTTTTCCACAGGCGAAGCTGGGCACGGCGACTGCCGTACAACACGGGCGGCAGGCTACGGACACCGCCAGCGCCCTTGTATAAAACAGGCGTAAGTGTCACCAAATTATCCGAACCGATATCCGTCACACGAAGACGCAGAGAAACATAAACAGAATCCCCGGCACGGCGGACGGAAACCTCCCCCGGCTCTATAAATTCCGTATTCTGAGCCGAAAGCCCGAAGGAATACAACAGTCCAAAACACAATAAAATAATATATTTCATACCTCTTTTTTATTTATAACCTACCTACCGGCAACAAGGGCACACACTCTAGTAATAATAAATCAGGTTGACAGCGGCCTTCGTCGGGCCTATATAATGCTGTACACCGCTGCCCAGTTTTTCTCCACAATTCTCACAGCGGTATTTGTCGTATTTCAAATAGGCATACCCCAGCCCCAGTGTCGCTTCTAAACTCCAATGCTTACCCAGAATCCAGTTGTAACCGTAACTAACGCCGGCACCGGCCAACCAACCTTCGTAACGGTTTTTCTCAATATGCTTGTTACGGACAGCCCCGAACCCCCAAGGAAGCATTCCCCCCAGATTGAACTGCCCTGCATGCGCATGAATCCCGAAAAAATGCCCCGAAAAAGGCTCACACCCCCACCAACGCAGTTCGGGCTGTAAAAGCCAGTGCTTCATCTTACGTGTCAGCGAAAAATTCCACGCATTATAATTCGCAGATACGTCCAGCGTCCACTCATAGTCCAGACTGAATTCCATCCCGAAATTCAGCGTACCCGTCACATCATAAAGCAGATTGCTCTTCACTCCCCCCTCTTGAGCCGACACCCGTGCTCCCAGAAAACAGAAAACAACAACAATGAATATGTTTACTTTTAATCCCATATAATTATACTTTCATTTCTTCATTCTATTCCAAACTCCTCCAACTTACAACCCTGCAAACCGAAAAAACACCACCCCAAAACCCATCTCCGAAAAACTCTATTTAGTGATAGAGTATGCAGAAAAATAAAAAGCAATAAACACCTGATTATTAACACATAATCTATTGAAAAGTAAAAAAAATTGTTTCAGCAAATATTACACGAAAATCAGAAGTACATTTATACTATATAAATATCTGTTTTTTAAATATTTATATAAATATATACTGCAACTTTGCTGAAACACGATTAACCGAATTAAAACAAAAACATCAATATTTAAGAACATGCATAAAATTTTATTAAATAAACTGCTCTACGTAAACGAACACCAGAGTTGCAAAAATTACCAAATAGAAATCGACACCGGATTCAAATACATCGAAGTGCAGGAAGGAACACACGTATACGAACCCAAACTGCATTACAATAATGTAGTTATACTCATTGAGGGTGAATGTGTTATCAGTTGTAACCAATATAACAACCGTAAAGTATCTTCTTCTGAAATGGTACTTTTACCCAGAGGAGCTCTCGTAGACGCTCACACCCAAAAAGACTGTAAATTACTGTTATTCAGCTTCGGAAGGGTCAGAAACGTATGCGACGTAAATATGCTCGAAACTTATTACAATTTACACAGGGATATCCGGTACGATTTCGTCCCTCTCAAAGTCAGGCATCCGCTAAACGAATATATAGAACTACTGGTATTCTGTCTCAAAAATGGAATGAACTGCGCTCATTTACATGAAATTAAGCACAAAGAATTCTTTCTCTACCTCCGTGGTTTCTACACCAAAAAAGAGGTCGTCCAACTGTTTTATCCCATCATGGGAAATAAAATAAAGTTCAGAGATATGATCCAGGAAAATTATATCAAAGCCGGAAGTGTAGAAGAAATGATACGGCTTTTGAGGATGAGCAAAAACGCATTTTATACAAAATTCACAAAAGAATTCGGAATGTCACCCAAGCAATGGATGCTGAAACAAATCAGACACCAGGTTTTTGTAAAAGCAGCCGTACCCGGAATCACAATAAAGGAGCTGATAGATTTATTTAATTTCGATTCGCCGGTCCAGTTCAACCGCTTTTGTATACGCGAATTCGGTTGTCCCCCCGGAGAGTTAATCAAACAGCAGCAACAAGTTAGCAATGAATCGTAAAAATAACGCCACAAAACGAAATGATAAAAGATTAGTACGTTTTGTTAATAAATATCAGAAACAAGCCCCTATCTTTGTCCTGTCAAAAGATGTTAATCTTTTATAAGTTTAAAGGTGTATCTCTATCACTAAATAGAGCGATTTTACAAATATATAAAAAATGTAATTTTATCAAAAAAAATTTACATTTTTTACATTTCTACAAGTTGGGCTACCAATTGGTCGCATTCATCCAAAACCTTCTGATCGAACTCTTTCAGATAAATCCGTGTTGTTTTTTCAGAAGTATGTCCGAGCCCTTCGCTGATCACCGAAACAGGAATGCCGCATTCCTTAGCCTGGGTTGCCCAGCTATGTCGGGCGACATAGGTGGTCAGTTCGACCTCATACCCCAGCCGCTGCCCCAACTGCTTGAGCCTCCGTTCCGCCTTTCCCAACGCCAGACGGTATTGGCGGTAAGGCGAAAGACCGGAAGAATCGTCAATAACCGGAAAAATATAATCCGTATCATTCCGGTAACGCGAAATGATGTCTTTCAATTGATCCGTCAGACTGACCCGGATAAGCTGCTGCGTCTTGTGACGGTAATACTCGATAAAATTACACTTTATATTCTCCTTCTTTAAAAAAACCATATCCACAAAAGACATTCCCCGGGCATAAAAACTAAACATAAACAGATTACGGACAAAATCGAGTTCGGGAGCGTCCTCCAGCGAAAGCTGCATCAGCCGACGGATATGGTCGCGGCTCATTGCTCGCTTCACGGTTTTGGCCGGACGGGTCTGTGCATGTTGAAAAGGATTTGCGGATGACTCCATTTTCCCGTCCAGAATAGCCTGGTTATAAACCGCACGCAGATTGCGCATATAAAAACTCACCGTATTACGGCATACCCCGCTTTTTAAAAGGTATTTCTCATAGGCCCTCACAAAAGCGGCATTCACTTCGGAAACAGCCACCTTCTCTTTCCCGGTAAAATGCAGCAAGGACGAACGGGTACTACGGTAGGCCGCCGCTGTCCCCAACCGGTTCAGTTCCTCTTTCTGGCGAATACAACCGTCTATAAAAGCAAACAGTCCCTCGCCTTTTACAGGCCCCTCGTAATGTCCGGTAATATCAGACACGGTAAAATCAGGCATACTCTCCTTCAATTCACCGATCAAACTGTTCAGTTTTTTCCGTTCCTTTGTGATCCAACAGTTGATAATGCGAACCTCACGATGAGTCAGCCCGTCTTTCCGGTATACCACTTTCTCTTGCCCGGCATCATAGTCCGGCTCGGCAACTTTAAATCGGCTATAAATCAATTTTTTACGTCTGCGATGGATGACCTGGAACACCAAAGGATAAGTTCCGTTCAGTAAAATACGGTCTTTGTTCAGTTTCAGTTTAACAGATGTCATATCTCTACTATTAACAAGTATTATAAAACACTAGATACGGACATACGGCTTTATGGTAAACAAAAATCCGGAAATAATCCGTATTATCCCCTGAATAACATCGCCGGAAAACCGATCCACGACTTTCAGGTGTCACGATTCCATCCGTAAACCACACTTTAAAAGTATAAGTCAAATAAAGTTTTTACTTTATCTGATTTTTTCAATTAAAAAATTTTACAAAGTTGCATTTTTTACTACCTTTACGCCGTCAAAAAATAGGTGCCAAAGACAACGTTTGCGTAGCTTACTGACAATCAGTTACAAAATCGGGTTTTCGAAACAATCTGTCTATATATAAAATAATATATAAATAATAATTAAAATAGCATGGAAAACAGACTGAGTAAAATTTGCAGCCAATTCCAACTGGAAGGCTCTATTCTATCGGTAAAACCCCTGGGACAAGGTTTTATCAATGACACATTGTTGATCACAACAGCAGAAGCTACAACCCCCAACTATATTTTACAACGTAAAAACAAAAATATTTTCAAGGATGTTCCGGCCATGATGGACAATATCTACCGGGTAACAAACCACCTGAAAAAGAAAATCGTAGCAGCGGGAGGTGATCCGATGCGGGAAGCGATGACCATTATTCCGACTAAAGACGGAAAATTATATTACCAGGACGAAGACGGTGAATTCTGGGCCGTATGTGTGTTTGTCAGCGATACGATCGATTATCAGAAAGCGGATACACCGGAACTGGCTTATCAGGGAGGCAAAGGCATCGGTAAATTCCAGGCCATGCTGTCGGATTTCAAAGAACCGCTCGCCGATATTCTGCCGGGTTTTCATAACATCCGTTACCGCTTCAAACAATGGGATGAGGTATTGGCCAAGGACCCGGTAGGGCGTAAAGCCACTGTCCCCAGTGAAATCCAATGGATTGAACGCCGCCGGGAAGAAATGCTGCACTTCTGGGAATTGGTTGAAAACGGAACCATCCCGACCCGTGTCACCCACAACGATACAAAAATCAACAATATTCTGTTCGATAAAGCAGGCAATGTACTTTGCGTCATCGATCTCGACACCGTATTAAGCAGTACTTGCCTCAACGACTACGGAGATGCCATGCGGTCGTATACAAACACCGGTCTGGAAGACGACGAAAATCTGGACAACGTATCCATGAACATTGATATCTTCCGGGGATACACACAGGGCTATCTGTCAGAGACAGCCAAATTCTTAAATCAAAGCGAAATCGACTACCTGGCTTTCTCCGCCAAATACATCACCTATGAGCAGGTATTACGCTTCCTGATGGATTACATCGACGGAGACAAATATTACAAAGTAAAAAATCAGGTACATAACCTGATCCGTGCCCGTGCACAGCACAAGCTTTTACAAAGCATGGAAGATCAATACACAAAAATGTGCGATATTGTAAAAGAAGAAATAAATAAGCTGAAATAATCGCTATACGTTTTTTTTGATTTGTGATTCGGTGTATATTTGCACACGAATCACAAATCAAAATCATTCATTCAAGGTGAGTCTCATGTTTCAGGTAAAAAAAATTGCAGCTTTGCAAGCGGACCGTCTGAACGAAGCCGCCGGGCTTCTGGCGCAGCAACCCGCCTTCCCCATCCGGTGCAACAACTGGTCTGAACAATATCCCTATTCCCCCCAGGTCGCCTTCAACATCGCCCACAACGACAAGGCTATTTTCATCCGTTTCGAAGTATCCGAAAATTATACGATGGCCCGTGTGCAGGAAGACAACGGACAGGTGTGGACCGATTCCTGTGTCGAATTTTTCCTCTCTCCCGATGATAACGGCTACTACAACTTTGAATTCAACTGCATCGGCAAAGCGTTGTCTGGATTCCGGCAAACCCGTGAAAATGCAGAACATGCAAACCCGGAAACAATGCAAAGCATCCGACGGCTTTCTTCACTGGGGAACGAAAACTTCGAAGAACGGGAAGGTGACAACCACTGGTGGCTCATCGTCGCTATTCCGGCTACAGCCCTTTTCAAACACAGTTTCAAAAACCTGTCCGGCATAAAAGTAAAAGCCAATCTGTACAAATGCGGAGACCACTTATCTAAACCCCACTTTTTGTCCTGGCAACCGATCGATACCCCCGAACCGAATTTCCACGTACCGCAATTCTTTACCGAACTGGAATTTCAATAATACATCCGGAATTTAACTTTGTAAAAACAGATGAAAGACAAATTGTATATCGGTTTACTGGCCGGGCTTACCGCCCCGTTTATCATTGTCGCACTGATCTACTTACTGCGCTTCAATTATCTCTCTGTCACTGCATTTATCGAACAGGCATTCGTATTGAAAGTACATTTGAAAATTGTTGCTATCGGCGTATTTTTTGCCAATCTGGGATTGTTTTACCTGTTTCTGCGCTTTAATAAAAACAACGCCTCGAAAGGCGTTATCTTATCCGTTTTCCTCTATTTCTTCATCATGCTGTTCGCATCCCTCTGAAATCCGTCACTTCACTTCTTCATAATCGGTGTCTTCGATATCCCGGTCTCCGTCCAGTTTCTTTTTCTGCTCCTCTTCTTCCCAATGTTTCCGCATCTTATGAATACCGTACTGACTGATCAGATCGGTGATTCCATAAAACATGGAAGTGATTCCCAATATGATGACAACATATTCAGCACTTCCCCAAGGTCTGAAAACCACCACCAATCCCGCCAACATAATCAGGATAGGGAAAAAATAGTTCATAGGGGAAATGTAGCCGAGCTGACGGGCTGCCGACAAAGTCACCAATTGTGCAATTGCCGCCAAAAGCAAGACACATCCCAATATAACCATCAATATCGTTGTGAAAAACAAAGGTATGGAAATAAGCAAAATACCCAGCACCATACTTCCGATTCCATTCAGGGACAACAAGCCGTCAGCCCGTTGTTCGGCCTGCTGGCGACGGTAAGAAGCAACGAAAGCCATTATTCCGGTAAGCAGGAACAAAGCCCCGATAAACATAACGATAGACTTTAGGGCGACATCAGGCCAAGCAATCAAAACAACCCCGATGATAACCGAGATCAATGCCCGGTATACGGCATTCCGGAAAGTCGTCTTACTATAAACAATTCTCATATCCGATATTTTAAGTATTTTATAAAAACTGACAATCTATTGAAAAATACAATAACCTGCAACTCAAAAAAACGACAAAAGAAAAACCGGAACGTAAAATTGAAGTCCGTAAATCCAGGCCGTTTTCTCTTTCCCTTGATTTAACGAAAGTAATCAATTTTTGTTAGAATCCTATAATTATCCGGCATCTGTTTTTTCAAACAGGCAACGAATATAAAAAATATCCGGAAAGCCAACGTTATGACGACGACTTTCCGGACGATACTTATTTTATGAGCCTTCCCGGAATATTACCGGATCAAATCGACACTCCTCTTCACAAACCTATTCAAAGCTTCTCCTTTCAGTAAACCGTTTGCCAGTAAAGCCAAATCAATCAACTGCCCTACGATCTTATTCTCCTTGCCGTATTCCTCCAACAAGGTTTCTTTCTGCTTTTTCAGTTTATCGATCTGCTCGGAATACTCCTTCAGGCGATCTTTATCGACTTGTGGTACTTCCTCGTCTTTTTTACCCTTATTCAATTCGTCCAGTTCCGTTTTCTTCCCTTCATTCTCCTTAATTTCGAAATTAATCGGAGCCAGTTTGGCATCCATCGATTTTTTCTCATCCTCCAAAACGGTTTTCACCAGCTTATGATCGGTATTTACAACCAAAGTATACTGGTCGCCCATTGCCCCGTAAAAATTCATTCCCGGATTCATGGCAGCCATTTCTTTCATACGGCGCATAAACTCCGAACGGGTCACGACAACCGGATCGCTGCCCTCTCCCAAAGCCTCGAAGCTGACCATAAACATGCCGTTATCCTTGGGTAATTGTGAAGAAAATACCGGACGCAACTCATCCTGTTCCGCTTCAGAAAGATCGCTCTTACGGGTTTCTTCCTTCTGAATCAGTTTCTCTACAACATCCGAATCCACCCTAAAATATTTGTGGTCGGCATGTTTCTGCTCCAGATGATTGATAAAGTGGGTATCCAACTGTCCGTCCATCAACAACACATCGTATCCTTTGGCTTTTGCCTTCTCGATATAACTGAACTGCTCGGTAGCATCTGTAGCATAGAGGGAAACGATATTCTTATCCTTATCCGTCTGATTTTCTTTTATCAGAGTATCATACTCTTCAAAAGTAAAATATTTTCCGTCGGTGTTTTTGAACAAATAAATTTCCTGGGCTCTCTCCGCAAATTTTTCATCGGTCAGCATTCCATACTGAATGAATATTTTCAGGTCGTCCCATTTCTTTTCGTAATCTTCCCGGTTGTTTTTGAAAATATCGCTCAGGCTGTCTGCCACCTTCTTCGTTATGTGGTTGGATATCTTCTTCACATTGCGGTCGCTCTGCAAATACGAACGGGAAACATTCAACGGAATATCCGGCGAATCGATCACCCCATGCAATAAAGTCAGGTATTCGGGTACAATCCCTTCTACGGAATCCGTAACATACACCTGATTGCTGTATAGCTGAATCTTATTTTTCTGAATCTCAAACTTATTACTGATTTTCGGGAAATACAGTATACCGGTCAGATTAAAAGGATAATCCACATTCAAATGGATGTGAAACAGAGGATCTTCTGCCATCGGATACAACTGACGGTAAAACTTCTGATAATCTTCTTCCGTCAGTTCGGAAGGTTTACGTGTCCAGGCCGGATTAACATCATTGATCACATTGTCGGCATCAGTCTCTTCATATTTCCCGTCCTTCCATTCCTTCTTCTTCCCGAAAACAATTTCTACAGGTAAAAACTTACAGTACTTATTCAACAATTCGCTGATTTTACCTTCTTCCAGAAATTCTTTATCATCGTCGTTGATGTGCATAATGATATCCGTTCCCCGCTCAGCCTTTTCCGTATCGTCCAGGGTATATTCCGGATCCCCTTTACAGGTCCATCTGACTGCCTGCGCACCTTCCCGATAAGATTTCGTTACGATCTCCACTTCATCGCTAACCATAAACGAAGAATAAAATCCCAAACCGAAATGCCCGATAATGGTTGCCGCATCGTCCTTGTGTTTTTCCAGAAATTCTTCGGCACCCGAAAAAGCAATCTGATTGATGTATTTTTCCACTTCTTCACGGGTCATACCGATCCCGTTGTCCGAAATCGTCAGCGTGCCTGCCTCTTTGTCAGCCCTCACCCGTACCTTCAATTCTCCCAGCTCGCCTTTAAACTCACCCGAGGAAGCCAGAACCTTCAGCTTTTGAGTAGCGTCTACGGCATTCGAAACGATCTCACGTAAAAAAATATCATGATCCGAATAAAGAAACTTTTTGATAATCGGAAACAAATCAGTTGTTGAAACACCAATTTTGCCTGTTGTCATAGCGTATATATTTTAATGATTAGTTATTTTTCTGATTTACGCTATTCAACAGGCAATTGTTGTGCCATTCGGAAAATACTGACAGGATGACAGTCGCACTGATTTATTTTTCAGGCTTCCTCCTGCACGGCCTCTGCAATCAACTCCAGTGCTTTTACCGCAGTCTTGGCAATATTGCGCTCCCGGGTAAAAGAAAATACAAACTTCCGGGCAAACGTTTTACAAGGAGTAGCCACGCCGATCCAAACCGTACCTACCGGTTTCTCCGGTGTTCCCCCGGCAGGCCCGGCAACTCCGGAGGTCGCAACGGCATAGTCCGTACCCATCACCCGCTTTACTCCCTCCGCCATCTGTTTCACAACTTCCCCGCTTACGGCCCCATATCGCTCTATATCGTTCATATCCACCCCTAACACTTTATTTTTCACCTCATTGGCATACGCAACTACGCTCCCTTTGAAATAATCCGAACTCCCCGCTACGGAAGTAATCAGATGAGCTATATATCCCCCCGTACAGC
This sequence comes from Culturomica massiliensis, assembly GCF_900091655.1. NCBI lineage: Bacteria > Pseudomonadati > Bacteroidota > Bacteroidia > Bacteroidales > Odoribacteraceae > Culturomica > Culturomica massiliensis. The sequence goes on along the minus strand of NZ_LT594621.1, from coordinate 662,781 downwards.
TCTCTGCCGTAGCAATCGTCAGATTCCTTTTGCGCAGACACTCCCCGAACTGCTTTTCCACAGAATCCGCTTCCCCCTCGGTATAGTACAAACCGGTAAGACTTTCCTTCAACGTTTCATAATACGCTTCCAGCTTTTCGACCGCTTTCCCCTTAGCCGTAATCCGCAGCTTAACCAAACCGGGAGAAGGCAGGTAAGCCAATCCCAGACCTTCCGGCAAAGCCTCCTCCCAACCGCTCAGCCGTTCGGCCAATTCCGATTCCGGAATATCGTACACCTGCAACATCCGGTAAGCCAACTGCAAATGCGGATATCTCCTTTTCAACTCCGGAAGTACATACGTTTCCATCAGATGCTCCATTTCAAAAGGGACACCGGGCAAAGAAATCAAAGACTTCCATCCCCGTTCGAACCACATACCGGAAGCGGTTCCCTTAAAATTCCGCAGAACCCGGCAATTGTCCGGCAATACCGCCTGACTTTTATTGTTCTCATTCAAAGCAATTCCCCGGCCCTGTAACAATTCCTCCAACCACACCATAACTTCCGGATTTAACGTCAGCTTAGAACCGAAATACTCCGCCAGCACCTTTTTCGTTACATCATCCTTCGTCGGTCCCAACCCTCCGGTCACAATCACCAGCTCCGCCTCATTCATGGCATAGTCCACGGCTTCGTAAATCTCGTCCCGCCTATCGGCGACAGAACGCATCTCTGTAACCTCGATCCCGGCCAATGTCAGATGTCCCGCAATAAACCTGGAATTCGTATCCAGAATCTGACCCAGTAAAATTTCATCACCGATGGTAATAATAATCGCTTTCATAACTACTTCGTCTTAGCTGTTCCGTAAATCCGTATCCGCAAAAGGACCGGAAATTCACAAATCTGTTTTTAACCGAAACAAAACTACAACATTTTTCCCTCCGTTATCCATCTGCCAATCCCAAAATTCAAAACTTTTCTTTACCTCTATTTTCCGGCTTTTATTACCTTTGCAATGCCTTTGTTGCAAAAACAATACCGACAATGCATTTTAAATTTATGATTTACAATTGCTCAAAATTACACACTGGGACGGACTCATTGTGTAATTTTGAGGTATAGTCAAATAAATCCGACAACGAATTATTTTATCGGCTAATCTACAGTCTGAAATCATAAATTTAAAATTTACAACGAACCTATGAATAGTGAAACAATATATATCATCATCCTGCTGTTTTTATGTGCAGACTTTATCTTCGAAAGATTTTTGGAAGGATTGAATATACGGGCGATGTCACCCGTCCTGCCGGAGAAATTAAAAGGTATTTACGACGAAAAAGAATACAAACGGTTTCAATCCTATAAAAAAGAAAACAACCGGTTCGGCCTGATCAGTTCCGCTTTTTCTTTTACCGTAACCGTCCTGTTTCTGGCGGCCGGAGGTTTCGGCCTGTACAACGACTGGATTGTAAGCCGCACCGACAGCATCCTCTGGCAAACCCTGTTCTTTATGCTGGGCTTGTCTGTGATATCCACCCTGTTGGAAATGCCGTTCAGTTGGTATGCCACATTCCGGATAGAAGAAAAATACGGTTTTAATAAATCGACGCTCAACACCTGGATAACGGATGCGGTAAAAGGGGTATTTCTCTCATTGATCATCGGCGGACTCATTTTATCCGCCGTCGTCGGCTTTTATTTATGGACAGGAAGCCGGTTCTGGATATATGCCTGGGTATTGATCAGCTTATTCTCAATATTCATGGCCATGTTCTATTCCCGCCTGATTGTTCCTTTATTCAACAAACAATCCCCGCTGCAAGCCGGCAGTCTGCGGGATAAGATCGAGGCATTCGCATCCCGGACCGGTTTCCGGTTGAAAAATATCTATGTAATCGACGGATCGAAGCGATCGACAAAAGCCAATGCCTATTTTACCGGATTTGGAGCGGAAAAACGGATCGTCCTCTACGACACCCTGTTACAAGATCTGACAGAAGAAGAAATTGTAGCGGTACTGGCACACGAAATCGGACATTACCGCAAAAAACACACCCTGAAATTCATGTCCGCCTCCATTCTGCAAACCGGTTTCATGTTGTGGCTATTCTCCTTACTGGTTAATATACAGGCTTTTTCAGAAGCATTGGGGAGCGATCGGGCCTATTTCCAGCTGGGTCTGGTTACCTTCGCTATCCTGTACAGTCCGGTCAGTATGTTATTGGGAATATGCATGAACATCTGGTCCCGGAAAAATGAATACGAAGCAGACGCATTCGCAACCCGGCATAACGAAGGAGAAGCACTCGTCAGCGGATTGAAAAAAATATCGGTAAAATCCCTGAGCAACCTCACTCCTCATCCCTGGTATGAATTCGTATATTATTCCCACCCCTCGCTGCTGAAAAGGATAAAAGCTATCGAACAGACTGATCGTTGAGCCATTCCTCTACCTTCCGGGGTGTACCGGAATATACATTTCCGAAACGGTCGGTCGCCTCCACCCTGATCGCTGCTCCGGCAGAACGGGGTATCGCAAAAAACAGATGTTCCGTCGGTTCAGCCCCGATATAATCGTATTTAAAACTCTTCCGGTGAGACACAACATAGCTGTCGATAACCGGATCAATACCGGTATAACGTTCCATCTCCCCCATTCTCTCCCCGTCCTCATACCAATATATCTTCCAGGACGGGTCATAATTCCACACATTTACAGTCAATGCTTCCGGTTTCAAATCATTTTCTCCGGCGGCATATGCCCTGAACTGATAAGAACGGTCATCTCCAACCGGCTTGAAATACCAGGAAATGCTGTCTCCGTCCATTTCATACACCGTATAACCGATGGGGGTACCGTCACCACACCACGGTGCCTGCCAAAACAGACCGCAGAGAGAGGCATGTACATGCTCGTACAAATTATCCGCTATCACATAATTTTCATGATAATGGGTATGTCCCGATAATATCTGTACCCGATAAGACTTCAACAAATCGTACAAATGAGCACGATTGTTAATCACCTGTGAAGTCCGTTCTTTCGCATAATTTCCACTCCGGGCCTCCCGGGAATAAGTCGGAATATGGGTCAATACCACCACCGGCGAACCTTCCGGAACCAATGCCAGATCCTGTTCCAACCATTCCAATTGCCTTTCAGCCAGATAACCGGTATATAAATAATCCTTTCCCAAAGCAAACACCCCGTCCAAAACAATATAATGTACTCTGCCCCGGTTAAAAGAATAGTAGGCCGGACCGAAATGAGCGGCATACATCGTCCTGGAACGCTCATTTGAACGTCCTCCCCTGTCCAGATCGTGATTACCGGCAGCATAGAAAAAAGGAATCTGCGTATGATACAGAATATGTTTCACCGCCCCGAAACATCCCGGATTCCGCTGTATATCCCCGATCACATCCCCCGCTACCATCCCATAAACCGGTATTTCCCCGTATTTACCGGCCACCCAACTCTGCATATCATCTGCAATCTTTTGCAAAGCCGGAAGCTCTTCATCGAAATACACCTGCGGGTCGGCAGCCACCACCACAACATGCCTATCATCGTTCCTACCGCTTTTTTGCAGGTAAAAATCAAACTTCTGTTTCTTTGCAGCCTTGTTAATCCGCCGGAAAAAACAGGGTACCTCATCCTGCAACGGTACTTCATAACCGGCAGGCAAAGTGATATATACAAACTCTGCCGCTGTATTCCCCGGCAGCCGGTATCTCCCCCGGGCATCCGTCCTCACCACCGTATAACCGTCGGTTACAGCCACGCCCTCCACGCCGCGCCCTTCGGAAATAACACGGCCGGACAATTCCGGAAAAAACGCGGCCGGACAAACAGTACCCCAGCCCATCCATAAACACAAAAAAACAAACTTCTTAAAACACCACATGTCAGAATGTATATAGAGAGATTGTAGATTTTAAATTGTAGATTTTAAATTGTAGATTGTAGATTACACGATTATAGATTTCAGATTATCTGATAAAACGGTTGCCGATTTATTGAATCACAATTCAAAATTACACACTGGGACGGACTCATTGTGTAATTTTTACCTCAAAAACCTTCCAACTTCCATGCAAAAACACGAAAACAAAAACCTATACAAAGCACCCCAAACACTAATCGTAATCAAACTTATAGGTCAATCTAAAAATCAAGTTGCGGAATCTGCATAACCTACGGGCCCAATCTAAAATCAAAGTCTCTTTCATATTTTCTTGTAAAAATACAAAAGATTTAATATTAATAGCCACATTTATTAAAAAAATTAGTAACACTACTCGGTGATAAAATTTTTGGAAATCTCGGAGCGGGTCGTTTTGGAAGGTACGATAAGAATCAAAACTGAGCCCAGCAAAATAATACCGCCGATAAAAAAATCTTTTGTGCTCAATTCCGGTTTCATCGCAGCGTAAAAAAGAGCCGCCAACAACTCCAAAGTATAAGTCAGGATAGGTTGAAATACACGAAATGCCATAAAGGTTTCTGACTTTGTCCACTTTAATGCAGCATAAAACCAATAAACCGAAGCGGAGTTCAGAAAAAAACCGGCTAAACAACCGCTGATTACGGTTTCAGGATTCAGCATTTCCGTCATTTGAGGCAAATAATTCAAAAAAAAGAACAGTTTCGGTAAACTCTCTCCGAACAAAAAAGTGATACCTGCGATCCCGAAAAAGAAAACAATAAGAACCGTACCCCCGACAAACATCGTATATCCGGAAATACCGCATTTTTGACGAACGGTGGTTTCCGGACTTTTACGGGAAGTCTGTTCCACAACGATAGAACGGATACAACTCGCAGTGGCTGCAAGCAATATCAATACAGCCGTCGGGATTCTCACAGCTGTCGGTAAAGAATAAATCAACAGTAAAAAACCGATAAGAATTACAGCAATCCCCCAATATTCCCGTTTGTGAGGAACCCGTTTAAAAAACAGATAAGCCATCAGATAAGTAAGCACAACCTCTATATTAATCAACAAACTCGTTTCCGTCGTCGTGATGTATAAATAGGTCGAAATCATAAAAAAACTCTTGGTCATCTGCATCGTTGTATAGAGCCAGGAATAATGCACTCCGCTCTTCCAATTTTCCGGATTTACCCGTTCCCGGATCAAGAGCAAAGCCACACCTCCCGAAAAAATAAGAAAAGACGTAAACACAAGCACATTAATACCGTACTTCGATACGCAATAGCGATTGACCACCCCCATCAGTGCCCATGTCAATACTGTAGCTAATGCAAATAAAGCGCCTTTCATTATCCGGTACGATTCGACGATGTGTTGTTCTATATGCGCATATGTACGGAAAGGGACTGATTTTGTTCCGGCATCAGCCCGTTACAGAAGGAATAAATTCACTCACGGACAAAAATCCGATACTCCTGAATAAAAAAGAGCCTGACTAGATATATAGCCAGGCCCTCTTATTCAATTAAGCTTCGATTAATGTGCCCATTCGGCAAAAAAATCGTTGCCTTTATCGTCGACGATAATAAAAGCCGGGAAATTTTCCACCCGGATCTTACGTACGGCTTCCATACCCAATTCTTCGAAATCAACCACCTCTACAGACTTAATGCTGTTTTTAGCCAAAATAGCTGCCGGGCCACCGATAGAACCCAGATAGAAACCTCCGTGCTTCTGACAGGCATCGGTAACGGCTTTCGAACGGTTGCCTTTGGCTACCATAATCATAGAACCGCCCATAGACTGGAACAGATCTACATAAGGATCCATTCGCCCGGCTGTCGTCGGTCCGAAACTACCGGAAGGCATCCCTTGCGGCGTTTTAGCCGGTCCTGCATAATATACCGGATGTTTCTTAAAATACTCGGGCATCGGCTTGCCTTCATCTATCATCTGTTTGATACGTGCATGAGCGATATCCCGGGCAACGATCAACGTACCCGACAAATTCAGACGGGTCTTAACCGGATATTTAGTCAGTTCTTTCAACACATTTTCCATCGGCTGATCCAAATCGATATTTACTGCAGGCGCCAAAGCCGGCGTTTCAGCCGGTAAAAACCGGGCCGGATTCTTCTCCAATTGTTCCAGGAAAATACCGTCTTCTGTAACCTTCGCCTTGATATTCCGGTCTGCACTACAACTTACCCCAATACCGACCGGACAGGATGCAGCATGACGCGGCAAACGGATCACCCGGACATCGTGTACCCAATATTTACCTCCGAATTGAGCGCCGATCCCTTTTTGCTGGCATATTTTCTGAATTCTTGCTTCCCATTCTAAATCCCGGAATGCACGTCCGCCCTCATTACCGGAAGTGGGCAAATGATCGTAATATCCGGCAGATGCCTTTTTCACCGTAGCCAGACAAGCTTCAGCGGATGTACCGCCGATAACCACTGCCAAATGATAAGGAGGACATGCGGATGTACCGAGATCAAGTACTTTCTCCGCAATAAACTTCGTCAATGTCTCTTCATTCAATAAGGCTTTGGTCTGCTGATACAAAAAAGTTTTATTGGCAGAACCTCCCCCTTTTGTCATAAATAAAAATTTATAGGCATTCCCCTGGGTAGCATACAAATCGATTTGTGCCGGTAAATTCGTCCCGGTATTCTTCTCTTCCGTCATCGTAAAAGGCACTACCTGGGAATAACGCAAATTACGGTCGCGGTAAGTTTCAAAAACCCCTTTACTGATAGCCTCTGCATCATTATATCCGGTATATACGTCCTGACCCTTCATACCGATACAAATTGCCGTGCCCGTATCCTGACAAGTAGGAAGCTGACCTTCCGCAGAAACGACCTGATTCAATAACAACGTATGAGCGACAAATTTATCATTATCGCTGGCTTCCGGGTCTTTTAAAATATCGGCCAGCTTCTGCAAATGAGAAGCACGCAGATAAAAGGAAACATCCGCATACGCCTCACGGGCTAATAATTCCAGTCCTTCTTTTTCAATTTTCAAAATTTTCCGCCCGTCACAATCCACGGTTTTCACATAATCTTTCGTCAACAAACGATACTCGGTCGTATCCTTTTCGATCGGAAACGGCTCCTGATACTTGAACTCTGCCATCTTATATAAGTTTTAAATTACAACTACTCGGTCACTACCGCTATTCGGCAACGAAATTAAGATTAATAAGTGAAAATATCTAACGTTTTTAAAGAAAAAATTCTGTAATTACACAACGAAAAGAAAACACCGGATTTTCCCCGCCCGCCCTTTCTGAATCCAGAACTACAAATCCTTATAAACCTTACATCCCGACAATTAATCACCGATCAAAAATTACACAATGAGTCCGTCCCAGTGTGTAATTTTACTTTCGACAAATGTCAGTATCTGCTCTTTTTCTTCCGGATAAAACCAGGAAATATCTGCGTCCCTTCGGAACCAGGAAAGTTGTTTTTTGGCATACCGCCGCGAATTGCGTTTAATCAGACGTACCGCTTCGTCATAGTCTGTTTTCCCTTCAAAATAATCGAAAAATTCCTTATATCCGACCGTATTCAAAGGATTCAGATTCCGGTACGGCAAAAGGGCCCGGGCTTCTTCTTCCAGGCCTTCCGCCAGCATCATGTCCACCCGTTTATCAATCCGATCGTACAATTCCTGTTTATCCCGGTTCAAGCCGATCCTGATGATCCGGAATCCCCGGTCTTTAGGGGTGTTGGTACGCAGCGAAGAATAGGGTTTTCCCGCCATCAGACATACTTCCACGGCATGCAGCACCCGTTTGGCATTATTCAAATCGACAACCTCATAAAACACCGGATCCAGGCTTTTCAACATCGTCTGTATAGCAGCCAATCCTTCCTCTGCATACCGTTGCATCAAATCCTCCCGGAGTTTCGGGTCTATCGTCGGTATATCGTCTATGCCTTTACACACGGCATCGATATACATCATCGAACCGCCGACCATCAGGACGACATCCCTTGTCCGGTGTAATTCATGGATTTTTGCCAAAGCCTGTTGCTCAAATTGCCAGGAATTATAATAGTCGTGCACAGACAGCGTATGTATAAAAAAATGAGGTACGGCTGTCAGCTGTTTTTTCTCCGGAACCGCAGTACCGATCCGCATTTCCCTGTACATCTGCCTGGAATCACAGGACAGAATCGAAGTCCCGAAATGCCGGGCCAAATCAATACTCAAATCCGTTTTTCCGACCCCGGTCGGCCCCAGCAATACGATCAGTGTTTTTTCCATACCAGCTTATTAAACGAAAAAGGCCGGAAGACCAAAGCAAACCGTCCGGTCTCCTCTGGCCTTTCGACCTCTCCGTGTTTTTCCGAATTACAATTTATCGATATAATCGTCTATACTTTCATACCGGTCGTCGTATCTCCCTTCATCTTCAAACTCATCATCATCACGACCGAATTCATCATCCTCGTCGCGATAATCGTCCGAATCGTTGGAAAACTCTTCCATAAAACTATCGTCATACTCTTCTTCCGGTTTGTCGAATCCCCATTTTTCATCACCTTCAAACTCCATCTGTTCCGGAATATCACCATCACAATAGATACATACCGGCAACACATCGGCAGAATCCGCGATATATTCCCCGGCGTATTCTACCCGGAAATAACGATTATTGAAAAAATCGAAAACATACTCCAATTCAATACAGTTGGCATTGACAATCTCCTGTATCTCCGTCACGTCCATAACCAACGTATCCGTTTCCTCATCTTCGGTAGACATATCCATAAGGGCAATTTCCTTCACCCGGTTGCCCATTCTGTCCAAGGTGTAAAACGAAGCCATTTGCGACCCGTCATACCCCAACACTTCTATAATTTTATCGTGAAATTGCTGAAAAGTCTGCTTTCCACCCATAGCAATCTCACATCTGAAATCCGAACTGTTCGGTAAACTGATTTCAAACCTGTAGTTCATAATGAGTCAATATTTATAGTCCGCAGCTTGCACCAATTCCAGCCGCAATAATTCCACACACCACTAAAATAACGACAAGGAAAACAAGCACAGCAATACAGATACCGATAATACCACATATCCGTCCTGCATTGACATTCTTGTATGAAGCCGGAGTATAGGCCTCCGGATCAGCCTGATACAAGCGGCGAGGCGTTCCGGATAATGCCACGGCAATAATTCCTAAAATCAATCCGACAATTCCGTAGCACCAGCAGAAAACCAATGAAAGTATTCCCAATACCAATACGGCTGTGGAATTCGGTAAATCTTTTTTATTCTGATCAATAATTTCCATAAGATTAAGTTATTTATGATTTAAATTCAAAAACGATCAAACTGTGAATCAATCATTTCCCTTTCAAACATCCAAATATCTCAATTGATTGTTAATTTTAGCAAATATGAAATTAAAATTATTCCCAAACAAACAAATCCGCTAGTTTTTATCCATCCGGAAGTAATTTTTTTCACTCCCGTTACTTTCAATAAAGCCAATATTAAAAACAACATCAACGGCAATAATGCCGGATAGGCGGTAATCGAAGCCCATAATTCTCCTTTCAGCAAAAGGATCAAAGCCCTCTGCATACCGCATCCCGGACATTCTATTCCGGTCAGTGATTTAATCCAGCAGGACAATTGATGTGCCTCCAACCATTCGAGCATACAATACGTCAATACAATTAGAACTGTTACATTCAAAATACCACAACCACACCCTTTTTACGTTCGGTAAAAACTAAAATTCCAAATTCCGGAAACGTGCTTCCCCAAACCACTGTAGATCTGTTCCCTCCCAAGCGTAAATCAAAAATCCAAAACAGTTTTCTCCAAAACATCCATCGCCTCCTTTACCAGCTGCATATCAGCCTGGGCACCCATATGTCCGATCCGGAATACTTTTCCTGCCAGACAACCGTAGTTTCCTCCCACAACAAGTCCTTCCTCTCTTAAAGCTGCATCCAGTTTTTTCCAGGACACACCTTTCGGAACATATAAAGCCGTTACTGTGGGCGACAGGATGGCATCCGCAGCAGGAAACAACGTCAATCCCATCTGCAAAGCCCGTTCCCGGCAATAAGCCGCCACTTTTTCGTGCCGGTTGATAACCCTGGTCAATCCTTCATCCAATATCAGGCAGCACGCGGCATACAACTGTGCCGTTCCATGCCAGTAGGGCGTATAAGGAAAATACCGGTTTCGTACAGCCTCCCGGAAAGGCATAAGTGCATCGTAACCGACATAGCCGGTCTCCTCTATAATCTCCCAAGCCCGCTCACTGACGGATAAAAATGCCATATTCGCCGGCGCCGACAAACATTTCTGGGAAGCTCCCAAACACAAATCGACATGCCATTTATCTGTTTCAACCACACTCCCACCGAGTCCGGATACCGCATCCACATACAACAGCGGGACATTGTACTTTTCTTTCAAATCCCCGATACGTCCGACCGGATTCAGCGTACCGCTAGGAGTCTCGCTTTGTACCATCGTAATCATTTTCGGGCAGAACTCCCGGATAGCCCTTTCTACCGTTTCAAAATCAGTAATCGATTCATCGAAGGAAAAACCGACAGTACGCACCTCACATCCCAGTGACTCCGCCATTTCTCCGATTCCATAACCGAACAGCCCGGTCGATAAAGCCAATACTTTATCTCCCGGTTGTAAACAACTCTTCAATGCACCCCATAAAGCAAGCATTCCTTCTCCCGTCTGTATCACAACCGAATTCCGGGTACGCATAATCTTTTGCAATGCTTTTTCGGTTGCTTTATATAAATCGATATATTCTTTTTCTAAATCTGCCGATCCGTAATTAACGACTGCGGCATCCAATATCTGCTGTGGTACCGACACGGGGCCGGGAACCATCGGAAGTCTGTATTTTTCCATATCATCATTTATTTTAGATACACAAATTTAGATTTTCTTTTGCAATATAGTCGCAAAAGCCCTGAAAAGTTATTGTCTGTCCCTAAAAAACAAGCGAAGTTTATGCGATCTTTACTTTATCCCCCGGATAGAGGCAACCGACAAAAAAATATTCCGTAATAATCTGTCTAAAGGATAGTCTGAAGGCAGAGACTTTATAGATATCCCACTTTTTGCCGCTTTGTTTTTACTTTTAAGTATAAAAAATTATATATTTGTAACCTTAAAAACGGGACGTTTACTATATGAATAAACCGGAAGAATTAGTAAATAAAATAATAGAAAGTCTGGACGAAAACAAAGGACATCAAATTGTAAAAATTGATTTAAGAAAGATTGAAAACTGTTTTTGTAGTTTCTTCGTAATATGTCATGGAACCTCCAATACCCATGTATCCGCATTAGCAGACGGCGTAGAGGATAAAGTTCAGGAAGATTTGCATGAGAAACCTTTCCACACGGAAGGCCGGGAGCAAGCACAATGGATCATTGTCGATTACGGGGATGTCATTGTACATGTTTTCCAGAAAGAACAACGGGATTATTATCAACTGGAAGACTTTTGGGGAGACGGCATAAAAGAAGAAATCAACAACTCGGAACAATAATAAAAACAAAAAAGTAATAAAACAGGCCGGGTATTCCGGCCGTTTGTGAAGCGACTGAAACATATGGCAGAGAACAAAAAAAACAATAAAGAGAACTTCAATTTTCCCCCTGTCGGTGGCGGCGGAAAAAATATAAAAGCTCCGAAAGTCGGAGGATATTGGTTATATCTCATCATAGCACTTATCATTGTCGGGTTTAATTTCCTCAACCTGCAAACCGAACCGGTGAAAACCAACTGGCAGGAAGTAAAAACCAAAATGCTGGAAAAGGGGGACATCGAAAAATTCGTTGTCATCACCAATAAGGGACAGGTGAACGTATTCCTAAAACCGAATAAAATCGAGGATTATTCCCAACTGAAATCCAAAGGATTCAAAAACTCGAGTCCCGGTCCCCAATTCACATTTGCGATCGGTTCACTGGAAGGATTCGAGAAAAATGTAGCCGAAGCCCAGAAAGATATTCCGGGAGCGGCTAACACCACCATAGAATATGAAAAAGAATACGACGGTTGGGGAGATATTTTATCCTTCCTTTTCCCGTTGGCTCTATTGGTATTCATTTGGATGTTTTTCTTCCGGCGGATGAGCAAAGGCAGCGGTGGCCCCGGCGGAGGCATATTTAATGTCGGCAAGTCCCAGGCCAAACTATTCGATAAAGAATCGAATATCAAAGTTACCTTTAAAGATGTTGCCGGATTGGCAGAGGCCAAGCAGGAAGTGGAAGAAATCGTATCCTTCCTGAAAAGTCCGGACAAATATACCAAGTTAGGAGGAAAAATTCCGAAGGGAGCCTTACTGGTAGGTCCTCCGGGAACCGGAAAGACATTGATGGCCAAAGCAATGGCAGGAGAGGCAAACGTACCTTTCTTCTCCATGTCAGGTTCTGACTTTGTGGAAATGTTCGTCGGTGTAGGAGCTTCCCGTGTACGCGACCTTTTCAAACAAGCCAAAGAAAAAGCACCGTGTATCATTTTCATCGACGAAATTGATGCCATCGGCCGGGCCCGCGGTAAAAACCCCAATATGGGTTCCAACGACGAACGGGAAAACACGCTGAACCAATTGCTTACCGAAATGGACGGCTTCGAAACCAATTCAGGGGTTATCATTCTGGCAGCAACCAACCGGGCAGACATTCTGGACAGCGCATTGCTGCGTGCCGGACGGTTCGACCGCCAGATTTATGTTGACCTGCCCGAATTAAAAGACCGCGAAGCGATATTTAAAGTACATCTGAAACCGCTGAAACTGGCAGAAGATGTGGACGTCGATTTTCTGGCCAAGCAAACGCCGGGCTTCTCGGGTGCCGACATTGCCAATGTAGCCAATGAAGCCGCTCTGATTGCCGCCCGTAAAAACAAAAATGCCGTTGAAAAACAAGATTTTCTGGATGCCATCGACCGTATTGTCGGAGGTTTGGAAAACCGCAGCAAAGTAATTAAATCCAGCGAAAGAAAGGCCATTGCCTACCACGAAGCCGGCCACGCAACGGTATCCTGGTTATTGGAACATGCTCATCCCCTGCTCAAAGTGACAATTGTTCCGAGAGGGAAAGCCTTGGGAGCTGCCTGGTATTTACCGCAGGAAAGGCAAATCACCACCAAAACCCAATTACTCGACCAAATGTGTTCTGTATTGGGAGGACGGGCTGCCGAAGAACTGGTATTCGGACAAATCTCTACCGGAGCGCAAAACGATCTGGAAAAAGCAACGAAACAAGCTTACGCCATGGTAAGCATCTTCGGTATGAGCGATAAAATCGGCAACCTGAGCTATTACGATTCGTCAGGACAGAGTGATTTCAGTTTCACCAAGCCCTATTCGGAAAAAACAGCCGAATTGATCGACGCCGAAGTCAAAGAAATGGTAGAAGCAGCCTATGTCCGTGCCAAACAACTCTTATCCGACCATCTGGAACAGCACAGGGAGGTGGCCGAGTTACTCATTGAAAGAGAAGTTATTTTCAGCGACGACCTCGAGCGTATACTCGGTAAACGTCCCTGGAAAGACGAAGAAGATGAAAAAGACGGTTCCGGCGAAGAAGCAACGGAACAGCCACAGGGAGAACAATAACACATAACCGGTGACTTTATGCCGCCGGTTATACAAATACCCGACCGTATGAACAATTGGATATCCATTTTCGAAACGGATCAGCTTTACAAAGCAGAATTAGTAAAAAGTGTATTGTGCGATAATGGTGTAGAAGCGGTTATACTGAATCAGAAAGATTCTTCTTATAACACATTCGGAACCATACAGGTTATGGTAAGCTGCGATCATAAAGATCAGGCCGAAGAAATCATAAAATCCATTCATTGTGAGTAATTTCGTCAAACGCGCTATCAGCGGTTTATTTTTTGTTGTCATTCTGACCGGTTGCATCTTTCTGCACCCGCTTTGTTTTTTTGTTTTGTTTTTTATCATCAACATACTGGGATTACGCGAGTTTTCCATGATGGCCAGACGAATGAATGTCGATATCAATCTACCGATGCTTTTAATCTGCGGCAGCATTCTGTTTACAGCCGGATTCTTACACAAATACCTGGGCAACAGAGACGGTTATCTTTATTTCTTCATAGCCACCTTTGTATTGAGTATCTGGGAATTATACCGTAAAAAAGGCAACTCTTTTCAGAATCTTTCTTTCTCCTATTACGGCTTGCTTTATTTGAGCCTGCCTTTTACCCTGTTGATCTACCTGCCTTATATGACCAACGACGAATGGCGTCCGGAGATCATCTTCTTTCCCTTTCTGCTCGTCTGGTTCAACGATACTTTCGCATTCCTGCTCGGCTCACAATTCGGACGACACAAACTATTTCCGAGGATATCTCCCAAAAAATCCTGGGAAGGAGCGATAGGCGGCGGAATATGTACGATTCTGGCAGCCCTGTTCATCGCGCCCTATATCGAAGGACTAACCATATACAACAATATGGTCATAGCTGCTATTGTCGTTGTATTCGGTATTTTCGGAGACTTACTCGAATCCATGTTCAAAAGAAGTATCGAAATCAAAGATTCCGGAAACATCATGCCCGGTCACGGCGGCATACTCGACCGTTTTGACGCAGTTCTGTTTGTCATACCGGCCATATTCGTATACCTGGAATTCGTATATTAAATAACCGGAACCGAAGTTTCTTTTTGCCCCGGCTTTTTGACTTTTGACTTTTTATAGTACCTTTGTCAGCCGTATATTAATCACTTAAATAGAAAAAAATGACACTTCATAAAGCAGGTTACTCTTTATTACTGAAGATATTGGCTTTTCTGGTGATCTTGAATTGCATTACCTTCTATTTTATCGACAACACAATTGTCACCTATATCATATTGGGAATATCCTGCATACTCTACCTTTGGGCGATCAACTTTTTCCGGTTTCCGAACAGGCATATCATTATTGACGACAACACGATACTGGCCCCTGCCGACGGTAAAATCGTAGTGATCGAAGAAACCGAAGAACCGGAATATTTCAAAGACCGCCGGTTACAGGTATCCATTTTTATGAATATCTTCAATGTACATATCAACTGGTTTCCCGTTAACGGAATCGTAAAATATTTCAAATACCACAAAGGTAACTTTGCAGCGGCCTACCTGCCGAAGTCTTCCACTGAAAACGAGCGGACGAGCATTGTCATCGAAACCGGTGACGGACAGGAAATCTTAATGCGTCAGATAGCCGGAGCTATGGCCCGGCGGATTGTATCCTATGCACCTGTAGGTGAAATTTCCCGACAGGATAAACACGCCGGATTTATCAAATTCGGATCCCGCGTCGACCTCTTCCTACCCCTCGGCACACAAATCGAGGTCAGACTCGGACAGAAAACAGTCGGTTCACAAACGATCATCGGAAGATTTAGTAAAACAAATCAAAAGTAAGACCGGAGAAATCATCCGATCGTTAAACAATTTCAGCTATGTCAGTAGAATCTAAAGCAAAAATTGTAACTACCCACGTTTTATACGAAATGAAACAAAGGGGAGAAAAAATAAGTATGCTCACCGCCTATGATTATTCTATGGCACGCATTGTCGATGCTGCCGGAATAGATGTCATTCTGGTAGGCGACTCGGCTTCCAATGTAATGGCCGGTAACGAAACGACCCTGCCCATTACCCTCGACCAGATGATTTACCACGGTGCCTCTGTAGTAAAAGGTGTAAAAAGGGCCCTGGTCGTCGTCGACATGCCTTTCGGCAGCTACCAGGGCAACAGCAAAGAAGCCCTTTGTTCTGCCATCCGGATCATGAAAGAAACGGCAGCCGATGCCGTAAAGCTCGAAGGCGGTATTGAAGTTGTCGAATCCATCAAACGCATACTTTCAGCCGGCATACCGGTTATGGGACACCTGGGACTGACCCCACAAAGTATCCATAAATTCGGTACCTATTCCGTTCGGGCCAAAGAACAGGCCGAAGCCCAGAAGCTGATCGAAGACGCTCATTTACTGGAAGAAGCAGGCTGCTTCGGTATTGTGCTTGAAAAAATACCGGCAGCCCTGGCCGAACAGGTGGCCCGCGAATTATCCATTCCGATAATCGGTATCGGTGCCGGTAACGGAGTAGACGGACAGGTACTGGTCATCCACGACATGCTCGGTATCAACAAAGAATTTTCGCCCCGTTTTTTACGCCGTTACCTCAATCTTTTTGACGAAATGACCGAAGCCGTCGGACGTTATGCTGCCGATGTGAAAAGCGGTGATTTCCCGAATGAAAAAGAACAATACTAGCGTTGCGACCCTTTAAATATTTTCAGGGCTGTTGCCCTCTTTATTTACGATCGATACACAATTGGAACGAAAATTGCTGTCATCTATCGTAAATCAAAAACTTAAATAAAGCCTCCGGATCCGTAAAATCTTATGGATATCAACGACTTTATATACGAAGTTAGTATATACACAATTTAAAATTACTATATATTCCGGTGCCCCGTTAACCGGTCGGCAGCAAAACCTGTATCCTCACCGGAAAGATAAATGTATCGTAACTCATAATATGGACAGAGCGGTAAAAAACATAAAAGAAATGGAAGAAATGGGCATACGTCGCCTGTTGTGGAAATATTTTCTTCCGGCTTTTACAGGAGTACTCGTCAACGCATTGTACAACATCGTCGACCGTATATTTATCGGTCGCGGCGTCGATGCTCTGGCTCTTTCCGGACTCAGTGCCGTCTTTCCCCTGATGCTGATTATCTTTGCCTTCGCTATGCTCGTCGCCATCGGAGCCAATGTCCGCATTTCCATCAATATGGGAAAAAGAGACTACAAACGCGCCGAATGGGTTCTGGGAAATGCCGTCACATTGGGTATAATCATTTCCATTCTGCTGACCCTATTCGGATACATATACCGGTATCCCCTGCTGAAAATTTTCGGAGAAGGAGAAGGAGCCATGCCCTATGCACTGGAATATTTCGAATACATCCTATTCGCCAATATCTTCGCCAACATCGGATTTATCCTGAACAATGCCTGCCGGGCCGAAGGCAATCCGAAAACCGCGATGTATTCCCTCTTTATTTCTGCCGGTACCAACACGGTACTCGACCCGATTTTCATTTTCGGTTTCGGTATGGGGGTAAAAGGTGCCGCCATCGCCACCATCATTTCCCAATTCGTACTCTGTATATGGGTAGTAGCCCATTTCTACAGCAAACGCTCTACCCTTAAACTGCATTTCAGTAACCTGCGTCTGAACAGCCACATCATATACAACATCATCACCATCGGCTTCGCGCCCTTCTCCATGCAAATGGCGGCCAGTGCCGTGCAAGCCGTGCTAAACACCCAATTGATCCGCTACGGAGGAGAACTGGCTGTCGGAGCAATGGGCATCATCAACAGTGTAGGTCAATTACTGGTTATGAGCATCATAGCCATCAATATGGCATCACAACCCATCATCGGATTTAACTTCGGAGCCGAGCAGTACAAACGGGTCAAAGAAACCCTGCTCATCTGTATCTATGCCGCCACATTCATTTCCTTCGGCGGATTTGCACTCACACAGCTATTGCCCGGAGAGATTGTCCGGATTTTCAATACCAATAACCCGGAACTATTCGAACTCGGACGGAAAGGCTTGCGGATATTTACGCTCTTTTTTCCGGTCGTTGGTTTTCAAATCATTATCGGCAGCTACTATCAATCCATCGGTAAGGCAGGCATCGCCGCTTTTCTCTCCCTGCTTCGCCAGGTGATTATCCTGATACCGATCCTATACCTGCTTCCCCGATTTTATCACCTCGACGGAGTATGGTTTGCCAATCCTATCTCCGACCTGCTGGCCGGAGCCATCAGTTCCATATTCCTGATAAAAGCATTGAAAAAACTCAACAAAGCCTGATTTTCAAAAATAAAACGGCTGCCTGGAAATTTCAGACAGCCGTTCAAATCATTAATACATTGCGGACTACCAGATAACAGCCCGTTTTTCCGGAGCCAGATACAACGGATCACCTTCCTGAATACCGAAAGCTTCATACCAGGCATTGATATGCGGAAGCGCACCGTTCACCCGCCAGCGTCCCAATGAATGAGGATCGGATTTCGTCTGTACCCGGATTTGCTCATCCCGGATATTCCCTGCCCATACATTGGCATAAGCCAGGAAGAAACGTTGTTCGGGCGTAAATCCGTCGATAACCGGCAACTCTTTACCGGCAGTAGCTTCCTTAAATGCCGTATAAGCCACCTGTAAACCTCCGTGGTCAGCTATATTCTCTCCCAAAGTCAACTTACCGTTGGCAAACAATCCCGGTAACACCTCAATACTATCGAAGTGATTTACCAGTTTTTGGGTACCGGCCCCGAAATTAACGGCATCGGTCTCCGTCCACCAGTCGGCCAGATTCCCTTCCTTATCGTACTGCCGTCCCTGGTCGTCGAATCCGTGGGTCATCTCGTGTCCGATCACAACACCGATAGCCCCGTAATTAAAGGCATCATCTGCATTCATATCGAAAAACGGATATTGCAAAATACCGGCAGGGAAACAGATTTCATTCGTCGTCGGATTATAATAGGCGTTTACCGTCTGCGGGGTCATAAACCAGCGATCCCGGTCAACCGGTTTACCGGCGTCAGCGATCATATAATTATAATCGAATTCATTCGAACGCATGATATTTCCCCAGTAGGAATCATCCTTAATTTCCAATCCTGAATAGTCACGCCATTTGTTGGGATATCCCACCTTCACATAAATAGTCGAGAGTTTTTCCAGAGCCTTCGCCTTGGTTTCCTCGCTCATCCAGGTCAAATTTTTAATGCGCTCTCCCAAAGCCGACTGTAAATTAGCCACCAATGCGGTCATGCGCTCCTTAGCAGCAGCCGGGAAATATTTCTCCACATACATTTGTCCGACAGCTTCACCGAGTACACCGTTCACCGTCCCGACAGCTCTCTTCCAACGCGGCTTGATCTGCTGCTGTCCCGACAAGGTTTTACCGTAAAAATCGAAACTCTCGGCAGCAAAGGCATCGCTCAGATAAGAACCGGCTTCATCAAGCACCTTCCATTGCAGATACGCTTTCTGTTCGTTTAAAGGCAATTTGTTCCAGATATCGGCAACAGCCTTTAAAACTTCCGGCTGTCCGACATTCAGTTCTTCTATGCCTCCCAACCCGGCAGCAGCCAGATATACATCCCAGTCGATACCGGGAACTTCCCGCTTCAGATCGGTCACCTTCATCTTGTGGTAATTCGCCTGAGGATCACGTAACTTTACGTTATCGTAAGCCGCTTCAGCCAACATCGTTTCCACCTTCAAAACAGCATCGGCATCCTTCCGGGCTTCCTCGTCCGTAAACCCGGCCAGACGGAACATATTGGCGACATGTTCCCGGTATTTCTCCCGAATCTCTCTGGTATGATCGTCGTTATCCAGATAATACTCCCGCTCGCCCAGACTCATCCCGCTTTGGTAAGCATATACAATATTCATCGCACTGTTCTTTTCATCTGCCCCGACACCAAGTACAAAATAGGCATCGAATCCTTTACGGCGCATCTCCGCCACAATCTCCGACATCTCTTTTACATCCGTTATCGCAGCGATCTTTTCCAGTTCTCCCCGGATCGGTTCCACCCCGTCGGCATTCAATTTCACCGAATCCATAGCTACATTATAAAGGTCTCCGATCTTCTGGGCTACGCTCCCCGGGGCTTCCGGTTTGGCAGCCAACTCCCCGATCAACGATTTCAATTGCTCCCGATTGTTCTCTGCTAACAGGTCGAACGATCCGAAACGGGCATATTCAGCCGTCAACGGATGAGCTTTCATCCATCCGCCACAGGCATATTGGTAAAAATCGGTACCCGGCATAACCGTAGTATCCAAATTCGCCGGATCAATACCGGCAACATCTTTTTTTCCGCCTCCACAGGCAACCGTAGTCAAAGCCAATGCAAGCACAGGTAAATACAATTTTGTGTTCATATCATTTAGAAATTTAACGTATCTTTTTCTGAATAATTCCACTATTCAGGAGTTTGCCAAAAGTAATCCGGATTTGAAGTCATGTATCCGGAAGCATATTTATGTCTGAAATCTTTAGGTAACAAGCTCACATATTCCGAAGGCCTACCATCCACCGACTCCACATCTCTCCGGCTGTCTTTCGTACATTCGAACCAATACAGATTTTTTGCCATATACCGGTCCAGATAGCTTTCCTTCGTTTGCCGGGTACGGTTATTCCAATTGGCATCCTCATTCAGCACCAAAGGTTTTCCCATCACCAGTCTTTCCCGGACTTCCGCAATCCCCAGTAACATCCCGTCTTCATCCGATACGTAAGCCTTAAAAGTAGGGTCCATCCAAATCCATTTGTGCAGCATGCGCGAATATACGATGGTAATGACATGACAATCAGTATCGGTCTCTGATTTCGGCAAACAGGTTACAAAACGGGAAGGAAATCCCATAGCCAGATAACATTCGTTCAGGATAATAGCCATCATCCGGCAATTGATCCCCCGGTTTTCCGTCCGGCAAATCCGGATCAAATCAATGGCATTCCGCTGTTCCGGACTATACGAATTCCCATCATGCCTTACGGCATTATGCACCCATGCCAATAAATTCTTTATCCGGCTGATCTCATCTCCCTCCCCGGCAATACTATCCAGATTAAAATATTTCCGGATCTCTGCCAACTCCGGATCATCCTCCGGCTGATAAGTAAAACGCAACGTATCAGAAAACGATACGCCCGTATAGAAAGCCTTTTGCAACATAGTCACATAATCCCGGCTCTGACGCAATCCCTGCAATAATTTTTTAAATTCAGCCTCTTCGCGGATGGGATTCAAGTCCGTATCCGTCATGATGTGTTCATAATCGTCGAAACCGTTTTCCAGTGATTCACCCAAAACCTCTGCGGCCTTCTTTCTTTCTCCGGCCAACGCATAGGCACAAGCCAAATTATAATATACCCGGCTTTTCAATTGCTTTTTAATATAGGGTTTAAAAGCCGGCTCATCTTCGATTTGTCCCAGTAATTGATACGACAACTCCACCGCTTTCGGATAATCGGAAAGTCCCATCACCCGTACCACATCATCAAAAACACCTCTCACCTGCTTCAAAGCCGTTTGTAAACGATCCTGCTGAGTCTGAGCCATTCCGCTTTGCCAGTGGCAAACCATAAAGCCTCCCAGCAAAAAACAGAGGCCAAAACAACACAGAAAGAAAAATCGTTTTTTCATATAGCCGTAGTTAAGCTCATTTCTTTATAAAAGAAGAAAGAAAATAGCTTTCGAAGTTATACAATAATTTTTTAAAATTATCGTTCTCACCCTTTCCATTTTGGATATTTTATTTTTTCAATCTATTTTTACGGAAAATAAACCGACATGAGAAATTCCTATATACTTTTATGCTGCCTGTTCGTTTTGCTAAGCGCATGCCGGGAAGAGCAGCCCCGTAAGCTTACCCCCAAAGAACAGTTAGGTAAACTGATCTTTTTCGACACGGCCTTATCAAACCCGCCGGGACAATCCTGTGCCACCTGCCATACCCCCGCCAACGGGTTTGCCGACACCCTTTCCCGTCCTATTTCGGAAGGAGCCGTCAAAGGTCTGTTCAGCAACCGCAATTCCATGACAATCTGTTATTCGTCATTTGTCCCTGCACTATCTTACGACCAGGAAGAAGAAACCTATATAGGCGGTCTGTTCTGGGACGGGCGCGTCAACGACCTGCAGGCACAAGCCGGCCAGCCTTTTGTCAATCCGCTGGAAATGGGCAACACCGACCACCTTATGATTACCCGAAAAATAAGACAAGCTCCTTATTACCCGGAACTGACGGCCATATACGGCGAAACGGATAACAGTGACACCCTCTACGCCCACATCACCGATGCTCTGGCAGCCTATCAAAGTTCGGCGGAAGTAAATCCGTTTTCTTCCAAATACGACGCTTATCTGGCCGGAAAATACCACCTGACAAAGCAAGAAAAAGAAGGATTGGAACTATTCGAGAAAAAAGCATTATGCGCCGAATGCCATATACTGACTCCCGATCCGAAAGCCGGAAAAGTACTATTTACCGATCATACGTACGACAACCTGGGCATCCCGCGTAATCCGGAAAACCCTTATTTCACCCTGCCGGCCGAATACAACATCCAGGGTGAGTCCTATATCGACCTGGGCCTGGGAGCCATCGTCAACGACAGCACCGAAAACGGAAAATTCCGGGTACCGACATTACGTAATATCGCCCTTACCGCACCTTACGGCCACAACGGTTACTTCAAAACGTTGGAAGAGATCGTACATTTCTACAACGTACGCGATGTAAGCAATGAATTTCCACCGGCCGAATACCCTGCAACCGTTAACTATGACGAATTGGGTAATCTCGGCCTCAGCCCCGAAGAAGAAGCGGCTATCGTAACTTTCCTGCTGCTACTCACCGATGAATAACCGGAATATAACCTGCAGATTTCGCCGATATACTCCTAATGAATAACCCGTACATACCGGCGAAATCCGCAGACCTATCAAAATCGTAAATCAAAAATCTGAAATCGCAATCGCAAATCAAAAATCGTAAATCGTAAATCGTAAATCAAAAATCAAAAATCCCCCTTCCCACTTATTTCATCTTCTTCCGCGTCAACAAAAACCTGGGCGAAAGGCTGATAATTGCCATATCTTTCTCATCGATACAGATTTCCCCAAAAATAACCCGCAGCCTGCCGATATCGTACGTACACAAAAATTCGTGAAACTCCCCGACCTGTTCCTGCGACAAACCGCCGGTCGTATCTACCCCTACTTCTGCCAGCTTTTCTTTCAGCAAAAAATGAATATCTACATCTACCAACGTATCCGATCGGCTGATAAGCCGGAATCTGTTGTCCTCAAATTCATAATACACACCTCCCCCGACTGCATTATTGAGAATCTGCCGCAAACTGTCGAACCCGCTGATATCAAACGTCGCACCGTAAGGATACACCAGATATAACATTTCATCGTCAACACCATTCCATCCCCAATCGTCTTTCACCTTTTCGGGAATATTCTCTTCCAGATACTCGCAATCGAATCCGAAACGCTCCCGCATATATTCAGCACTTTTGCGACTTTGAACATACCTGGAAGAATTATACAACATCATATACCGGGCCGAAACCACCGAGTCGGTACCGTCATTCCATCTTTCTCCCGTTTCCGGATACAATACCGTCCTGATCCGGTTCTCCTGAGAACGCAAACCCAAATCACCCGCATTTATTCCCGGAATATAGGTAAATACGGCAAGCGTCGCCAAAACCCCCAATACCACCCATTTGTAGTTACTCCAGCGGGGAATCATAAATAACACCGCCGTAAAGGTAGCCATACACGCAGACAGCATCAGATAAACCCTCCATTCCGTCCAGCCATACTCACCTACCCGGAACAGTACACTGATCCACAACATCGCCAGAGGCAACACCACCCACAAACTGAAAAAACGATAATACCAATCGTAATACCGGCGGCGTAACACAGGCTGTATGGACTTTACCGCCAGCAATAAAAGTATAAAGGCCAGAACCATATAGGCAACTCCCCCTTTCGGCAACGACCACACCACGGCAATTTTTACAAAATACAGATACAAAATCAAATTGTAGATCATCAATGCCGGAGTAACGATAAAATTCAACAAAACGTCCAAAAAGGAATTGGCTATGAATTCCTGGTTCTGACGTATACCGAACATTAAAAACAATATCGGCGCCACCATAAACCAGACACCCTGACTGATGTACACCATTATACGATAATTCGCAGACAAATCGAAAATATACGTCACCGAAGCATAAATCGCCCAGGCCAGCAACCAGCCCACCAGAGCCAATACCGTCGCCGCCACCATATTCCGGACATAACACAAGCCATTCCGGACAAAAGCATCATTATCCGCAGCTCGCGCACTCAATAATACCAACAATTGACTGACAATCAGAGTTATCCAGTATATCGAATCCGTCAGTCGTAAATTCCAGGCCCAAAATCCCCCGATACTCAAAACCGATATATAATACAGCCAACGCCATCCGGTTCCCCTGCTAAACCTGTTCACAGCATAAATCAGGCAAAAGCAGATGGGAAAAGATCCCAGAAAATCATCATAACCGATATGCTGATAATAACTGACAACGGCTGTAAGAAAATACACCGACGAAACAACGGCTTCCACCGGCGAAAATACGACAGCCTTCCGGAACCTTTCCCGGATTTTTTTAAACTTTATAAACATAATGCAATATTTTAGACGGGCCCAAAGGTATAAAATTCCCGACGGTCTGACGAAAAGAAATACCCGATTAATTCACCGGAAAACGATTCACACAATCCAGCAACATCACAATGCCTGTGCGCATAGCTTCTTCATCCGGAGAAAAACCGGGATTATGCAAGGGAGGCATCGCATCCTGTATCGGCGGACACACCCCCAACACCCACATCACACCGGGTATCGATTGCAGATAAATAGCGAAATCTTCTCCCAAAGTCAAAGGTTCCATCAGACGGACATGTTCCTGTCCCAAAAGATATCCGGCTCTCCCGACAAATTGTTCTGTCAGCAGCCGGTCATTCATCAGCACAGGCAGACCGTTCATCGTTTTATCCCGTTTAAACCGACATCCGTAAAGTCCGCAGATCGCTTCCGACTTCTCATCTATCAACTCAAAAATCCGGTCCCGTAATTCATTATCGTGTGTACGTACCGTTCCTTTGACATCCACCCGGTCAGGAATTACGTTGTTAGCAGTGCCTCCGTGTACGGAAGTCACAGAAACTACGGCAGGTGTAAGCGGATTACGGAATTTCGTCACCAACGTCTGGTAAAACTGAATCAGACAGGCCGTTGCCAAAATCGGGTCCGAACCGTTCTGGGGCATCGCCGCATGGGTTCCTTTTCCCTCTACTGAGAAAATAATATTATCCGAAGAAGCGAAAAAAGCACCGGAACGCACTCCCACGTACCCCGTCGGTAAACCGGGATAAACATGCTGCGCAAAAATCGCCCGGGGCACCGGATCTTTCAATAATTCAGGCAACAACAGACGGGCACCGCCGGGACGCTTTTCCTCACTCGGTTGAAAAACGATTTTCACGGTTTTTTGTAACAGCGGTTCCTGTTGCTTTAAAGCTATCGTCACCGCCAACACCATCGCCAAATGCATATCATGCCCACAGGCATGCATCACCCCTTCGTTTTCAGAAGCAAAAGGCAAACCGGTCGCTTCCTTCACCCGTAAAGCATCCATCTCTCCCCGTAAAGCGACACAAAGTGCCCCTTGCCCCACACGGGCAATAATTCCCGTACCGACAGTTGTATACGCAATCCCATAACGTTGCAACACATCGGTAATATAAGCCTGTGTTTCGTATTCCTGTTCTGCTACTTCCGGTTTCCGGTGAAAATAACGGCGAAAATCCACAGCCAAACGGTATATTTCTTCCAAATCCATACCCAATACTCAAAATTCAAAGCAAAAATACCGAAAAATCAATACACCAATCTGACATTATCGACCCAAAACTTACTGTCCAGACTTCCGATATAAGGACCGCCGTTACTGGACGAAAATTGCAGCACGATATGAGTAATCTCTTCATCCGGACTTCCCCAGCCTATTTCCTGAATCGGCACAATCTTTCCCTTGCTGTTACGGGTATAATAAGCATGCTCTCCGTTTATCAACCCCATATAATTTTCATAATAGGGCTCGGAAGTAATATCACCGTAATACACCGGCAGACGATAATCGGTTTGCCAATCGGTTTCCGATTGCTCGTAATGCTTCCAGGCCGTAGCCACCCGGCGGGCATAAACATTTCCGGCGGCATCTTCCCAACGATGCTGCAACAACATGGAAGTTTCGGCCATATCCCTGTCCTTCCGAGGCTCAGGTTTTCCGAAACCGGAAGCATAGGTGCGCAGTCCTCCCGTTATGACCTTATAATCGTACATCAGGGCTATCGGCCGTCCCGTAAAAGGAATACCCGATATCAGCTTACTCTGCGGATTTTTAGTATCCGTAATGGGTTCCACCATTTGTCCTAAAAATACCGTACCACTCGCCACAACCCGTATATTAAACAATCCCAACACCTTGCAAGTCTCCATCCGGGTTTCCAAACGGGCACAATAACCGTCTCCCCGCTTTTCCGGAAAAACCGTAAGACTTGTCTTTACCACTCCGCTTACCTTGGCCATTACCGAAGAAGTCGCCCAGGGCGAATCCGTATTTTTATAAGGCGTATTATGCAGTAAAGTATCCCCACTGGCAATCTCATACAAATATTTGGTATTTCCCCCTATCACAAAAGACTCCTCGACCTTCCGTACCATCCATTTATCCATATCTCCATATCCGATTAACTCCACTCTTTCCTTCTGGGCATACACCGGTACGACATAAAACAGCAAAAAGCACCGGACAACCGACCGCATGTTCAATAAGCATTTCATCTCTCAAGCATTTTTCTCTATAGAACGAAAACTAATAAGTATAGGTTTCCAAAATAAAACCCATGCACATAATTTTATTAAAAATGCTTTATATATGCAAAAACAATGCCAAACCGTCCCCCGTCGGTATCCGAAATCAGCGTCTTACTTGTCGATTTTAGTCAGGATCAAAGTCAAAGCACCGTCACCGGTAATATTACATGCCGTGCCGAAACTGTCCTGCAAAGCGAATATGGTCAGCAGCAAGGCAGTACCCGCCTCGTCGAATCCCAAAATCGAAACAACGATACCCAGAGAAGCAATAACAGTCCCTCCGGGCACACCCGGAGCACCGATAGCAAAAATTCCGAGCAATAAAATAAACAAAACCATCACGGAAACGGCAGGTAAAGTACCGTATAACATCAAAGACACCGTCATGACAAAAAAAACCTCTGTCAGAATAGAACCGCAAAGGTGAATATTGGAAAACAGAGGAACGGCAAAATCTACCACCTCATCTTTTAAAACCGGACTTTTCTTGGCACATTTCAAGGCCACAGCCAATGTTGCCGCCGACGACATCGTCCCGACAGCCGTCAGGTAGGCCGGACCATAATATTTCAACACCAGCCAGGGATTCTTACGGCTGACAAGTCCGGCCGAAAGATACAGAAACGTCAGCCAGATAAAATGAGCGACCAATACAATACCCATGACCCCGATAAAAACAGGCAGTTGCCGCGTAATCGAGCCTTCATAACTCAAGGCACAAAAGTTTGCCGCAATAAAAAACGGGAGCACCGGAATGAGAATACGGTTAATCAGCAACAACACCATCTTCTGAAAATTATCGAGTATATTGCCGAAAACTTCCGATTTTGTCCACACCGTAGCCAAACCGATCATAATCGAAAGTACCAAAGCACTCATAACGCTCATAACAGGAGGTATATCCAGCCGGAACACCAGCGGCGGAATCTCCTTCAACCCTTCGGTAGCGGGCTCCACAGACAAAAGAGGAATCAGCCAATACCCGAGCACCAGGGCAAAAAAAGCAGCTCCTACAGAAGAAAAATAAGCCAACCCCAATGCACTGCCCAACATACGGGAAGCATTACCCTTCATCCGGGCAATCGAAGAAGATATAAAACCGAGAATAATCAAAGGCACCATAAAAAAGATCAATTGCCCCAGAATATATTTTACAGTCACCACTACATTCATAAAACCTTCATTTACGAAAAAGCCGGCTACAATACCGATGGCAACTGCCAGTAAAAGTTTGAATATCGTACTCTTAAAAATTAGTTTCCACATATCTTCTGTTTTTTCAGTTTCTACAAAATTAAGCCTTTATTCCTTTCCCCCCTATATCGTCCGGAAGAAAAACCGATAAACACCCATTCAATATATTTTCAAAAAAATAAGGCAAATCCTTATTCAGATCTGCCTTACTCCTTTTACGGTCATATACTTTCCGGGATTTAAACACCCGCTTAAAACCAATCGGATGCCCATGCCGGGCAATCTCTTCTTCCCGGCTGATCTTCCGGTTCATCCGGATATAATCCTCCGTAGTAATTTTCATCTTCTTTTTCATCTCACCTCTTATTCAATAGCGAAAAAACAAAGCCATACACATGCCGGGTCTACACTCGTTTTTTCCACCCTGTGTCTGCAATTTTTCGGTAAAAATAAATAATCTCCCGCTTTCAATTCTACCAGCTTGTCCTCAATTTCCAGCACAGCCTTCCCCTGAATCAGCATAATCCACTCGTCGTCTTCCTGATCATACCAAAACCCCTGGGGCGAACTATGCCCCGAAGAAACAATCCGGTCTATGCGGTAATGTTTTCCTTTTATCAATAAATCAAATTGCTCTTCTTCCCCGACCAAAGCAATGCCCTGGAATATATTTTTGATCTCTAAATCCATATAAATAATAAATTATAACGCAAATGTAATAAAATTCTTTCATTTTTAAACAATAACCACCCAAAAAGTTCCATTCCTTAATATCTTTCTCCTTATCTGCATTATCCTCTGCCTTCTATCAAAAGCGAATAAAATAGTCATGATTTATAACCATCACAATTATATTTTAACAAAACTAGTCCTCAATTCCATATTCCTTTTTCTTAGCGCAATAAAGGGAATCCAGATTATAAAATACAATCTCAACTTCATTATCATACTTTGCGTCAATATTGTTCCAATAATTCCAATACAACCAGTATCTATAATAACAATCCCCATCACCTACAGGGTTTATACTATACGATGTCGTCATTAAAATATCCTTAAAATGATTTCTATAGTCCTGGGTGTTATCCCACGAACTGTATTCCGGATCATAAGGATCACCCTCCTTAAAATGGCGGGTCATGTATTTCGTTTCACGATAAAACAAACGCCCTCCGCCACCATATTTTTTTAACGAATCGATTGACCAGGTTTCCAGATTAAATTTCTCAATTACTTTTTTTATTTCTAAAGTATCATAAGGTGCATTATGCACTACAAAAATCCCGTCTTCTATTTCATAAAATTCTGTCGGTTTACCTCTATCGTAATCATCCGAAAATAACCACCAGATCACTGCTCCGATCGACACAACCCCCAACAGCCAAATAACCTTTTTCTTCATATGCTAAACGTTAAAGTTTCCTCTGTTTCCATAATCGTCACAAAAGGCTTATAACCACTCAGACATTAAAACTAATTCTCAATTCCATATTCCTTTTTCTTAGCGCAATAAAGGGAATCCAGATTGTAAAATATAATTCGCATTCTGTTATCATACATCGCACTGATGTTTTTTCCATAATTCCAATAAAGCCAATAGTAATAATAACATTTCCCATTGCCTGCTGGATTTATTGAATAGCCAGTTGTCATTAAAATATCATCGTCGTGATTTCTATAATCCTGGGTGTTATCCCACGAACTATATTCAGGATCGTAGGGAACACCCTCTTTAAAATGGCGGGTCATGTATTTCGTTTCACGATAAAACAAACGCCCTCCACCACCATATTTTTTTAACGAATCGATTGACCAGGTTTCCAGATTAAATTTCTCAATTACTTTTTTTATCTCCAAAGTATCGTAAGGTGCATTATGTACAACATAAATTTCGTAAGAAACTCTATCTGTCTTATTTTCTTCTATTTTATAAAATTCTGTCGGTTTACCACTATCGTAATCATCCGAAAATAACCACCAGATCACTGCTCCGATCGACACAATCCCCAACAGCCAAATTACATTTTTCTTCATATGCTAAACGTTAAAGTTTCCTCTGTTTCCATAATCGTCACAAAAGGCTTATAACCACGCAGACATTAAAACTACTCCTCAATTCCATATTCCTTTTTCTTAGCGCGATAAAGAGAATCCAGATTGTAAAATACAATCTTAACTTTATTATCATACTTTGCGTCAATATTGTTCCAATAATTCCAATAAAGCCAATAGTAATAATAACATTTCCCATTGCCGGCAGGGTTTATACTATACGATGTCGTCATTAAAATATCCTTAAAGTGATTTCTGAAATCCTGAGTATTATCCCACGAACTATATTCCGGATCATAAGGATCACCCTCCTTAAAATGACGAGTCATGTATTTCGTTTCACGATAAAACAAACGCCCTCCGCCACCATATTTTTTTAACGAATCGATTGACCAGGTTTCCAAATTAAATTTCTCAATTACTTTTTTTATTTCTAAAGTATCATAAGGTGCATTATGCACTACAAAAATCCCGTCTTCTATTTCATAAAATTCTGTCGGTTTACCTCTATCGTAATCATCCGAAAATAACCACCAGATCACTGCTCCGATCGACACAATCCCTAACAGCCAAATTACATTTTTCTTCATATGCTAAACGTTAAAGTTTCCTCTGTTTCCATAGTCGTCACAAAAGGTTTATAACCACACAGACATTAAAACTACTCCTCAATTCCATATTCCTTTTTCTTAGCGCAATAAAGGGAATCCAGATTGTAAAATACAATTTTAACTTTATTATCATACTTTGCGTCAATATTGTTCCAATAATTCCAATAAAGCCAATAGTAATAATAACATTTCCCATTGCCGGTAGGGTTTATACTATACGATGTCGTCATTAAAATATCCTTAAAGTGATTTCTGAAATCCTGAGTATTATCCCACGAACTGTATTCCGGATCATAAGGATCACCCTCCTTAAAATGACGAGTCATGTATTTCGTTTCACGATAAAAAATACGACCATATCCCCTATATTTTTTCAATGAATCTACAGGCAATGTTTCCAGGTTAAATTTTTCAATGACTTTTTTTATTTCTAAAGTATCGTAAGGTGCATTATGCACTACAAAAATCTCATGTCCGGATTTCTTTATTCTATCCATATTATCAACTATCATATAAAATTCTGTCGGTTTACCACTATCGTAATCATCCGAAAATAACCACCAGATCACTGCTCCGATCGACACAACCCCCAACAGCCAAATTACCTTTTTCTTCATATGCTAAACGTTAAAGTTTCCTCTGTTTCCATAATCGTCACAAAAGATTTGTAACCATACAGATATTAAAACTACTCCTCAATTCCATATTCCTTTTTCTTAGCGCGATAAAGGGAATCCAGATCACGGAATAAAATATGGACTTTATTATCATACTTTGCGTCAATATTGTTCCAATAATTCCAATACAACCAGTATCTATAATAACAGTCCCCATCACCTGCAGGGTTTATACTATACGATGTCGTCATTAAAATATCCTTAAAATGATTTCTGTAATCCTGTGTGTTATCCCACGAACTGTATTTAGGATCGTAAGGTGCACCCTCCTTAAAATGACGGGTCATGTATTTCGTTTCACGATAAAACAAACGCCCTCCGCCACCATACTTTTTTAACGAATCGATTGACCAGGTTTCCAAATTAAATTTCTCAATTACTTTTTTTATCTCCAAAGTATCGTAAGGTGCATTATGTACAACATAAATTTCGTAAGAAACCCTATCCGTCTTACTTTCTTCTATTTTATAAAATTCGGTCGGTTTACCACTATCGTAATCATCCGAATATAACCACCAGATCAGTGCTCCGATCAACACGCACGCCAACAGCCGGATTACATTTTTCTTCATATGCTAAACGTTAAAGTTTCCTCTGTTTCCATAATCGTCACAAAAGGCTTATAACCACGCAAATGTTGTAAAATAAACCAGGCACAAAATCCGTTGGCAATCTCTTCAGCTACCGACCTGGCCACACTTTGCTGTATCAGCGGATTACCCCTCTCGTCGCGAGGCATCGTCATATGATCGGCAATCGTACCGAGACCGCCTGATTTTTTCATCACTTTTTCCTTGGTGCCGTAACTTTCGATATCGTCTGTATCCAATCCGAAATGATCGAAAATTCTATACCTGAGGACGGCAGTACACTCTTTCGTATCCGCATTTAACGAATATCGGGTAATTGTCACCCTGAATCCCCATGTATCATTAAGAGCTATGGTCAAACCTTTCAATCGATCCATTTTACCGGAAAAAGAGGGACGTTTCGGAAAACTTGTATCTTCAAAAGCTTTCAGTATATGAGCCTTATTGAGATTACCTTCACTTTCTGATATTGCATATTTAAATGCATCTGTTATTGTTTTAACAAATTTCATTGTACTCTCATGCCCGAATACCGCCTCGGTAAGTCTTCGGTCTTTATGCTGCATTTGAGGATTTTGATAGGTTTGCTTTTGAACATGGCCGACCATTTCTAAATTATGAGATTCGAGGGAACCCATCGACGTGTAGCGGATAAGCTCCCTGAATAAGTTAAACAATTCCGAATCATTGTACCGTAGATTGAGTTCGTTAATATTTTGCAAAACATTTGCATCTTTGATACTCCCCAACGTGAAATGACCGGTATGTGTCTTTCCATCCCCATAGTGCATATCGACAGCGATCTGAGCACTTACGGGGGTTAGTCCTTTTCCTTCACAGTCCTCATATTCCAATTGCGACCGCTCACTCTTCGTCCCGAATCCCTCTTTTGTCCGGGTCTGGACCAGGACGCGGGGCAAAAACCATCTCTCTACCCTGGTTTTTACACTCACACTCTCTACCGGTTTTTTCAGATATGCCATCACGGTAATTTCTTTGCCCACCCATGCTTCTGCCATGGTTATTCTAATTTTTTCCCCTTGTCCGGTTTGTACATATCTTTTACCGCCGGTCTCTACCACCCATTTGATCCGGAGCTTATTGTGAGAACTTACTTCCCTGATGCTATAATCCGTTACCTCATATTCGGCTTCCGAACCGACCAAAGCCATTTCAGGCCCTTTGATTTTCCTCACCAAAACAGTAACAGGCTTTTTCTCCTCTGTCACTTCCTTTTTTGCGCATTTCATATTTTCCGGCCTATACACCTGCCACCAGAAACCATAAGTTTCAGGCCAGCGACGATCAAGCCGTACCTTGCCGTCAATGTCAAGGCGGACGGGACTGATTACCACTGTGGTCAACATAGGATATACGGAACCGGCAAACATATTTTCCTCCTGCGAACAAATATATGCCGTTTCGAATTCGATGTACCTCATCCGTTGACCATCCTGCCCAGTCACCACCTCGATGCAGCCCCTGACAGGAGGTACATCTTCCAGTAACATTTGCTGAAGAACAGCATTATCTCTTCCCGATTCAAACTGTACACAAAGGCTCCCTCCGCGGACCCCCGAGCCCGGACGCCCCTTACGATCTATTTTCCGATAGAAACCATAATTCATCCGGAGAATATCGTATTCCGAACCGTTGATCTTTAATTTAGCACCCGTAATAAGCATAACTTAAACTTTACTTTTTATCAATGCAACAAAATTACAAATTATATATAGATAATTAATTAACAAAATGTGTCAAACAATTATCATTTCGTCCCATTTTTTCTTTTTACAGATACTCAATTGTTCTGAATGTAGGACAGCTATCCAACAAATACATTCTGATCGATTCAATTTGCCGGATTCAATTAAAAGCGGTTTACTACTGCATTTACTGCCGTTTAGTGAAATATTTCAATTCTATAAAACAAACAAAACGGCTGATTCATGCAGTCAAAAATCGGAAATAGCAAAAGAATTTCGTACTTTTGCACCGATTTCATAAAACTAAATCCAATGCTGGAAATTTTATACGAGGACAACCATATCATTGCTGTCAACAAAAAGAACTCCGACATCGTGCAGGGAGACAAAACCGGAGACACGCCTCTGAGTGAAGAAGTAAAGAGTTACATCAAAAAAAAATACAACAAACCGGGAGACGTATTTCTGGGAGTGCCCCATCGCATCGACCGCCCGGTAAGCGGTGTCGTATTGTTTGCCCGTACCAGCAAAGCCCTGGCCCGACTGAATAAAATGTTTCAGGAACACGACGAGGAAATCTCCAAAAAATACTGGGCCATTGTCGGCAACCTGCCGCCTCAGGACAACGGGACATTGATACATTACATGATCAAAGACTCCGAAAAGAATAAATCCTACGCCTACGAAAAGGAAAAAAAGGGGAGTAAAAAAGCCATTCTGGAATACAAACTGATCGGCCATTCCCAAAGATACTACCTGTTGGAAATCAAATTGTGCACCGGCCGCCACCACCAGATACGCTGCCAGTTGGCCAAGATCGGCTGCCCTATCAAAGGCGACCTGAAATACGGTTTCCCGCGCTCAAATGAAAACGGAGGTATCAGCCTGCACGCCCGCGAAATCAGTTTTATCCATCCCGTCAGTAAAGAGCGTGTCACCATCGCGGCCACACCGCCCTTAAACGACACCTTGTGGAAGGAATTTTACAGCAATCTGTAAATTTATTTCCTTACTTTTTCGAGGATGCGCCTGTAAAAACAATACCAACGGGGCGGTAACAGCAATAACAGGCTAATCCCCAACCGGGACATTCCCCAATAATTCCGTTGTGCAATCACCTGTCGGCGGTTTTCCCGCAAATAACGCATCATATACGAAAAATAGGGTTCTGACAAACGATAGCCGGTCTGTATA
This sequence comes from Culturomica massiliensis, assembly GCF_900091655.1. Taxonomy (NCBI): domain Bacteria; kingdom Pseudomonadati; phylum Bacteroidota; class Bacteroidia; order Bacteroidales; family Odoribacteraceae; genus Culturomica; species Culturomica massiliensis. Next base: position 628,206 of record NZ_LT594621.1, on the reverse strand, counting down.
ATCCTGCCGATCATCATTATGTGGTAACGGATTGTCTGCCGTTTGGCCAAAGAAAGCAATTCCGGATACTCCCTGCGTATCCCAGACTCGATCTTATAAGTACGATACAAGGTGTTGTGCAGGTAACGCCGTAAATCCTTCCTATAAAACATCCGGCATTCCGAATCATCCCGCACATTGTAGGTATACAGGGCCCGGTCGGTAAATACAGTCTGTCCTGCCCGCCGGAAAGCGGCATAATTGAACAAAAAATCCTCATCGTTCCTCCCTTGTTCGAAACGGATACCGTGGGCCTCCAGAAATGTCCGCCTGTATATCTTCGTCCACACATAAATATCCATCTTCTCCCGTGAAAGAAATTGCTCCATCCCTCCCCGGTTCGACAGATAGAGTGTCTCCCCCGAATGCCGGTCGTGCGACACCTTCCCCCGCATATCCCTTTCGTTATACGAACAAGCCGAAATATCGGCCCCGGCTGCGCCGGCATTTTCAAGCAACACCCGGAAAATAGAAGGATGCAGAATATCGTCATTATCACAAAAACCGACATAATCGCCTACGGCAGCATCGATTCCCCGGTTACGGGCCGCTGCCTGTCCGCCGTTAGACTGATGAATCACCCTGATCCGCGGATCACGTACGGCATATTCGTCGCATATCCTCCCCGATCCGTCTGCCGATCCGTCGTCCACCAACACCAGTTCATAATCTGTAAACTCCTGAGCTGCTACCGAATCCAGGCAGGGTTTCAGATAATTTTCCGCATTATAAACCGGTATAACAATAGTCAGTAAAGGCATATTTCAAAGCTAAATTATAAATTAACGACAATTACCGTATCCTCCGATCCTGCTTATCTGAAAAAATAACAAACATTCCAAACAAACCGGCCGACTTATTTACAGCAAAATTAAAGAAATATCGGCGTAGAAAAACTATATTCGCATAAATAAAAAAACGGCGCAATGAACACACCCCTGCTCAGCATCATCATTCCTGTTTACAACGTATCGCCTTACATCGGCGAATGTCTGGACAGTTTACAGGCACAAACTTTCCGTGACTTCGAAGCATTGCTTGTCGACGACGGCTCGACAGACGGTTCGGGCCTGATCTGCGACCGTTATGCCGCAGCCGACTCCCGTTTTAAGGTGATCCGTAAAACCAACGGCGGTGTCAGCAGTGCCCGCAACGCAGCCCTGGACAAATGCACCGGCAAATACCTCACCATGCTCGACCCCGACGACTCCGTTTCACCCGACACTTACGAAAACGTCCGCTATCTCGAAGCTCATCCTGACATAGACATCCTGCAATTTCCCTACATCAATTGCTACGAAAACGGACGGCAGGAAAAGTTGGAAGTACGCCCGCAACTCATCGAGGGGAAAGACCGGATACTGCTTAACTGGTGGGAAGGCAACATCCTCCATTTCGCCAACCTGAACAAAATATTCCGGCGCACCGTATTCGAAGGACTCCGCTACCGGGAAGGCCATGTATCCGAAGACACCTACCTTGTCGCCGACTTCGTCGAACGGGTAAACCGGGTCTGTATCTCCGGCCAGGGCCGTTATTATTACCGCATACGCAACAACTCCCTAACATCCGCCTACACTTTTCCGAAACACATCGACCTGTTTGAAGCCCACCTGCGCACCTATGCCAAAATGACCGAATACCCCCTTCTGCGTCCCGCCCGGGTCACCGCTTTCACCCGGCTTTTCCGCCGCCTGATTTCCGCCCGGCTCAGTTCTCCGCAAACAGACATCCATCCTTACCTGACAGCCGTAAAACCATACGTACCTCGTTGGTCGGACATCACAGCCCATCCTACCGCCTGGATCATCGCCCTGAAAATACTGGGTCCCAAACGTTTTATGCACCTCCTTTGCCGGCGCATTCAAAAAAACGGTAAAAATTAAAAACCGATGCTACCGGAATAAAATACAATTTCTTTTAACCGTCAAACACCTTACCATCTCCAGACTAAGACCGTTGCCGTTCCATATATTCTGCCAGTGTCAAAAGCGGGGGACGTTTGGAAAATTTCTGACGTAGCTTTTGTTTCAAAAGATAATTTAATGCGCCGAGCGTCTTACGCACTTCCTTCGAAGCGGAACGTCTGGGATAGAGCTTTTCCACCATTTCCCGGCTCCACGGCTGTGTAAAAAAAGAAAGGTAATAAGGATCCTGCGGATTAACAACCACCTCGATATTATCCCGCCACTCATAACGATTGAGCATGATATCCCCCTCCGTAAGCCACAAAAGCTTATAGGGTAAAGATTGAAAAGGCAGATAATTCAAAAACAGTTCCCCGTAATTATGGGCATAATTCCCGGGCATCAGCGACTTTTCATACATAACCAGCTTATTATCGATATCCAGGATAACCCATTTATGCGACAACTTGGGAAACAAAAATTCTCCCAACAAACTCGGCGTTTCGATATACCCCCGTTTAGCCACCCGGCATTGCTCGGCAATAAACTTTTCCGGCGATTCCACATGCTCGAGTACTTGGTTACAAATGACATAATCAAACTCCTTATCCTTAAACGGAAGATTTTCACCGTCTGCCTCGATAAATGTCTGGTGAGGATAGATTTTCATATCCCCGCAACGGTGATAATTCGAATCGACAAACTTTTCGGCAATCACATCAGAGCGCACGGAAGGATTGTGCCCCGGCCCAATCTCCAGCACCCTGTCACGTTTCTTGATATGCAAATCACCCCTATCGTATGGAGAACGTATTTTCATAAACACTACCTACTTTTCAGAATATCAAAGATATTATTTTTTCCATAGATAATCACCTATCGACTCAATTAAAAACCGCTTACAAAACAAAAATACACATTAGATCAAAAATCTTAATTCTACCTTAGTTCAATTAAAAGTGATAATGCCAGGAAATTAGGGGATTTGTTGCTAGTTTCAATTCTACCTTAGTTCAATTAAAAGATATACGGAATTTGTTTATCGCACAAATTTTAAAAAGTTTCAATTCTACCTTAGTTCAATTAAAAGAGGAAAGGCAATAGCGATGATGACTTTAAACAGGTGTTTCAATTCTACCTTAGTTCAATTAAAAGGTTGTGTAAAGAAAATGTACAAGTGAATGTACAGGAGTTTCAATTCTACCTTAGTTCAATTAAAAGTAAAGGTGATATGTTTTTAGATAAAAAATATACACCGTTTCAATTCTACCTTAGTTCAATTAAAAGTTTTATTTCCATCTACAAAAGCACATTTTACATCTTGTTTCAATTCTACCTTAGTTCAATTAAAAGTTGTAAGCGTGCCGAAATAAATACTCCTGTTGTTATGTTTCAATTCTACCTTAGTTCAATTAAAAGTGAAGGTGGCAGCCACCGCAATTATTGTTCCCAGAGTTTCAATTCTACCTTAGTTCAATTAAAAGCGAGTTAACTTTGGATCTGTTTAGGAAGGAAATCGAGTTTCAATTCTACCTTAGTTCAATTAAAAGACATAGCCATGCTCTTCGAAAAACTTCCGAAAAGTAGTTTCAATTCTACCTTAGTTCAATTAAAAGCGGATCAGGCAACAATAAAAGCCCTGCTGGAGTGGTTTCAATTCTACCTTAGTTCAATTAAAAGAATAGCCTTTTTATCTGCTTTCATATTTCAAATTGTGTTTCAATTCTACCTTAGTTCAATTAAAAGCCATCAAATTACCGTTAGTCAGGCATTGGAAAGCATGTTTCAATTCTACCTTAGTTCAATTAAAAGAAACGGCGCGTATCCGTTCTACCTCGTGTTTAAACGTTTCAATTCTACCTTAGTTCAATTAAAAGGGAAATGCCGGCCGGATGCAACGCCGTTTGAACCCAGTTTCAATTCTACCTTAGTTCAATTAAAAGCTTGAAAGGGGGGTGTATGAAACCTACGGCGATAAGTTTCAATTCTACCTTAGTTCAATTAAAAGCGGATTTTTTTGTCCTTGGTCTGCAATTGCAAATCATGTTTCAATTCTACCTTAGTTCAATTAAAAGTCCGTATTCGTAGTTCTGGCGGACAACAAATCTCCGTTTCAATTCTACCTTAGTTCAATTAAAAGGAGGAACGGTTACGGGTGTAGCGAATTGGAAACCCGTTTCAATTCTACCTTAGTTCAATTAAAAGATGGGTAAAGGCTGATGGAAAAGGGGATCAGAATATGTTTCAATTCTACCTTAGTTCAATTAAAAGTGGCTTCCATTACCTGTTTCACAGTTTTAGAAGCTTGTTTCAATTCTACCTTAGTTCAATTAAAAGTGACAAAGCCCCTAAAAAGGAATCGAAGGGTGATGTGTTTCAATTCTACCTTAGTTCAATTAAAAGGAATAGGAACCATCCTTAACCCTGTCGTATATCATCGTTTCAATTCTACCTTAGTTCAATTAAAAGTATAGCAACTTACAGTCTGTAACCTATGCGTTCTAAGTTTCAATTCTACCTTAGTTCAATTAAAAGCAATATGTTCCTTACCTAACTTCTCCGTATTAGTAAGTTTCAATTCTACCTTAGTTCAATTAAAAGTTAACCAAGTCAACCTGTGTTTTCCTAAGCTCACTTTGTTTCAATTCTACCTTAGTTCAATTAAAAGATGATTTGCGTGCTGCACAGAAGTTGCAGGAGTGGTGTTTCAATTCTACCTTAGTTCAATTAAAAGATCCTGCTGACCCTTCGGAGCAGGTTAAATATTATGTTTCAATTCTACCTTAGTTCAATTAAAAGTAATCCTGCTGACCCTTCGGAGCAGGTTAAATATTATGTTTCAATTCTACCTTAGTTCAATTAAAAGTTATGTTTCGGCCTTGCCTTTCAGGGCTTACCAGCGTTTCAATTCTACCTTAGTTCAATTAAAAGGGGTTCGACTGGTAATGCTTCATCTGCTCCTCGGTAGTTTCAATTCTACCTTAGTTCAATTAAAAGTTGGAACCATTCGAAACCAAAGTACCCGAAGAAACGTTTCAATTCTACCTTAGTTCAATTAAAAGTCAAACATTTAACAGTTAACATAATATTGACAAAAGTTTCAATTCTACCTTAGTTCAATTAAAAGAAACTTATTCGAACACTGTTATTCGTAAAAGAGCTTGTTTCAATTCTACCTTAGTTCAATTAAAAGATTTATACGGTGTCTATATTTAACATTTTTTAACTGTTTCAATTCTACCTTAGTTCAATTAAAAGTTAAAAAACCTAGACGAAATTTGTTTAATCTTAGTTTGTTTCAATTCTACCTTAGTTCAATTAAAAGATTATGTTTCGGCCTTGCCTTTCAGGGCTTACCAGCGTTTCAATTCTACCTTAGTTCAATTAAAAGCCGTTAAATACTGCCTGGAATATACATGAAAATCAACATCTTATCAACTAAGCAACCGTTAATTTTTACAGTTATTTGCAGTCGACCTCCAATTCTTAGATTTTCCCCGACTTTCGACGACTATTTATAACTTGCTTATTTTCAATATGTCAAAGGACTTTTTTCCCAAGTATCTAATAAATCGGTTTCGAATAGCCAATATCTCTAAATAGGTTGACGCTACAAAAAATTCGAGACACTGGCTTTTTCATCCCCAACAATTTCCTTTTCCAACCATTTTTCATCCCTGCTTTTAAATAAAATCAGACTATCTTTTTCTTTCATTATTTCTTTAGCTTCAACGACCAAATACTTTAATTGAACTTCAGAAATCTCCCCTTCAAATACACTATTCTGAATCCAGGAAAGATAACGTCGACACAACTTCAACATTTTTGCCGTCCTTTTCTGATCCACATCATATACCAAAATCACATACATTTCACCACCATATTTTTAAGGGTTTATACTCTTCCATTCCTAATAAATGCTTTGTCAGTTTATAACATTCCAACTTAATCAGATGCTTATAACTCACACTTCTTCCCAGTTTTCTATGCTTGATCGTCTCTTTTGTCCTTTCCTCCCATTCCTGTGCCACTTTTTTCATGGAAGACGGCTTTAATAAACAACGATTCAAGTTCTGATCGAAATCGGATTCGCGTAACTGTTTCCGGTTAAACATTGAAAACAACAACCGATCCGCCAATATCGGTTTAAAAATCTCGGCAATATCCAAAGCTAATGAATAACGCCGCTCTCCCGGCTCATGCAAAAAACTGATGGTCGGATTCAATTGCGTATGATATATCGCATCCAAACATACCGAATAACACATACTATTGGCAAAAGAAATCATCGCATTTACCTCATTCGAAGGTGGTAATTTTGTCCGGTTGCCCATCGTAAAGCCATCGATTATCGTATCAAACGCCTCATAATACGTTTGCCGGATATTTCCTTCTATCCCCATTAACATGGGAATATCAGTCGCAGTAGAAATCAGAGGTACGTATGCCTCAATACGTTCAATCTGCTGGGTGACATCTTTTCCACGATTTGTATAATACCTCAAATTTTTCAACATATTAAAGGCTGCTCCGTCAATAAAACGCCTGGCAATAAGCATTCGTTTTTCCTGACGAATATGATGTTTCATCTGAGCAATCTGCATTTTCCCCGATAACAGATAATCCTTCGGCATAAACGAACCGGTATAATGCTCGTAATAATCGAAAAAATGCACAGCAACCTGATTTTTCCCCAGAAAATTATACATCATACTATTGGCATCCAGACTTCCGAAAACAAACAGATTATCTACCGTTTCAATCGGAATATAACGCGGTTGTCCTTCACGCCCCTCCTCATCCACGGGCGTAAACTTCAAAGTATTGTCCTTCCGGCTCAATCGCCCCGGATTAAACAGATAGTAAGTCCTTTTCATTGTTTTAAAGTTTCAGTTTCATCTGCTTATTTCATAATTCTCAAAGCTTTCATAATTTTACTCTTCTTCCCCCGAATAACAAAACTCATAATACGAACACTTCCCACATTTTCCCTTCGATAAGACAGGCGGACATATCTCATAACCAATAATCTTCCGGATTTCATCTTCCATATTCCGAAGGGTTTCCCGGTCATTTTCCTCCAATTCTACCCGTACAGTTTCCCGCAACAACGGATATTCCAATAACCCGATAACACCTTCAATCCCTTCCTGCTCAAACAGATACAGGTAATATTTCACTTGCCAGATATAAGCCTCTTCTTTCGACTCCGACTTTTTTATTTCATGAATGACTTTTTCATGCGGATCGTAAAAATCAATCACCGAACCGCCTATCCGTATTTCCTCATAACGTGCAGCCCGATTCGGATAGGATGTTTCATGTACCAGTTTCCCTTCTGTAACAACATCCGAAGTATGTTCCATCCTTATATTATTGGCATGCAACCACATTTCGCGTTTACACACATGATAAAGATTTATCAAAGTACCAGTTACATTCATCATATAAACGGAATATCTTTTAACGCATTTGTATTTAATCCCATATTATAATCATATACCACTCCGTTTCCTCTGTCTTCATCCCAATGTGACAAATAGAAATACCCGTACCGGTCTTCTCCAAAACCACATTTCAATTCACTCAAATCTTTGGATTGATATATCAAAGAAAACGTAAACCATGACATAATTCTCTGGAGCACCTTAAAATGAATCTTTCTATCCAGATTAAAACTCTTTTGATCAGAATGAGAAACAAATTGTTCATATATCTCCCAAACATCACGACCATCTAATTTCCCATCTTTCAGCACAACTCCCAGATTATTTAAAAAATCCAATTCCATTTCTGAGATCAATCTCTCTTTTATTCCTTTATCCTTTGAAGCTATTTCGACAGGTATTTTCAAAGGTACAAAAATGGTCTCATTTTTCTGTTCTATAATCTGGAAACCTTTATCTATGTCAGCAAAATCCAATCTTTCTATACTCTTTAAAAATTCCGAATGAAAATTTTGCACAAGTGTCTCCCGATTGGTTGCATCTATTTTTTCAAAAACCAATTCATACAATCGGGCAAAATTTTTATCAATCAGCATTCGCTCATACTCCTCCGGAGTAATATATTTCTGCACCAGCTTATACCGCTCATCCTTACCATACAAAACCTTGGCCTCATCCAACCGGAATAAATACACCTCGCACCCCGACTTTCGGGCATTGCGGTTTACACGTCCGGCCAATTGCTCATCACTATCCAGCAGTGAACTGTTTTTAAATCCCAGATCCATATCGATATCTACGCCGGCTTCTACTACCTGTGTTGTAATCAGCAGAACATTTCTCTTCCGGTTAGCCGGATTTTTCAAATAATTAATCACTTCCCGCCGTCTCGGCTCCAACACAGTTCCGGACAACACCAATACCTCATCAAAAAAAGAAGCCATATCCCCTATTTGCCTGTAAAATTCAGAAGCTGTCTTTTTATAAATAAATTCAATAATCGTATGAACCGTACCATCCAGAGAATTTTTCAGCGCATACTCCTTAGACTTTTCAAGGACAATCTCTGCCAAACAAACACAATCTGTTTTCTCCTGAAACAGATCGAAACGGAACTTTACACGTCCTGCAAAATTCGGATTGACAATATATTCTCTGGCACGAGGAAGTAAATCCACGAATTCTGTTTTTTGCGTCAACGGAACATTCAGTTTTCCGATCTTAGGCAACGTAGCCGACATTAAAATGAAGCGTACATTGAAAAAACGGGCATATTGTTCAATCAGATAATACATTTTATCCCATAATAAAGGATTGTAGGTCTGCAACTCATCTATAACAACCACAGAGTTTGCCAAACGGTGAAACAAATAATTCATTTCCTTCCGGTTACCTTTGAGCATATCGAAAAACTTCACATGTGACAAAACACAAACCGGATATAAGGCAAACAAACGGTCGATATAATCCTGAGTTTTATCTCCATATATTCCATCCTCATTTTCCTCTTTCTTCACATTGAATGCCGCCTTTGAATGTAATTCAGCCAGCTCTGACGAAGTCAACCCCAAGGCCTTTTGTAAAGTCTGATAAGTCTGCGTTATCAAAGTCGTAAACGGAAAAACATAGAATATTTTCTGAATATCGGAATGTTTTTCCATCAACTCCGTAACTGCAATCATTGATAAATTAGTTTTACCCCCACCTGTCGGTGCTTCTATATAAAATAAGCGGTCATCCGGATGTGCACGGATGGTCTGTATAACTTCCACAGCCATTTCCGTCCGTAAACAATTCAGATGATCTCCGGATTTCTCAACCGGATATTTAAAGGTAAAACCGTTCAGATTTTTATATATCTCCTGATTATGTTTATAATTTTTCAAATGGCCGATCATCTCTTCTACCCGGCTACGATCTTCAAATATACCCAAACTGTCGATTGCACTGGCATTCATATATTCGTGGGTAGCCAGATAGTCGGCAGCAGTCAGTAACGAAGAATTCAATTTAAGCAAAGAAAACAGAGAAAAAGAAGACGATCTGTATTTTTGGGTCTCCTGCTGAATACCTACAATACATTTAAACACACTCTCTATCCTCTGTCCATCGGCTTTATATCCCCAAACCGTTAAGTAATCCCGGAATTCTTCATAACATCCGGCAAATGAATTCAAAAAATACTCTTCACCAGCACAATGAAGACCCGCACTATGATGTTGACGGATCACATAAGAAAAGAAAAAAGCGTAAACAAACAGACACTTTTTCTCTTCATCCGTCATTTGAGAATCATCCCATACACCATCCAGTATAAAAGCAAGAAATAACCAGCTTCCTAAAAAAGAATGTCCATAGGAAGGTTCTAATACTTCAGTTTTGCGTACTGCAAAAATCCGGTTCATCATCCGAAGCCGCTGAAAATTCTCATTCACTTTACCGGTATCATGGAAAACAATAACAGCTGCAAACATCCGTTTCAACCAATTCCGGCTTTTCTGACTATACTCACCAGCCATATCTTCCACCAACCTATCCACAACCCCATCCAGCCTGTGCTTCTTTACTAACAGACAAGCATATTCAGCAACCTTCTCCAAATGTTCCTTCAAAGACTCTGATTTTTTCCCGGCACAAATATGAGCCAGATAAGAGTTGTCATTCAGGCATCCTGATAATAACTCCATCTGACTGTTGATTATTTCTTCAAAACGATCCACTCTTTAAAACAATTGAATAACCTTCTTTTCTCCTTCAACAACAAGATAAAATAAACCGGTTATTTGAGAATCAGCCTGCATCAGCCAATCTGTGTAAGCAAAATCAGCCAATTCGTATTGCATCAGTTCCGGATGAAAACCTATCGGTAAACGCTCGAAATAAACAAAGCTACTCTCATTTTCCATTCCCATGGCTGACAGAGAAAAACTGGCTTCCACCTTTTTCCCCCGAATCACCCCTTCCTTTATAAACAGAGAAGATATCCGGAAAATAGCAGCAGGCTGAAAAACAGAGAACTCATACTCCCGGAATGTATCCCCAAACCAACAGGGATATTCATTTTTGCCCAGATAGGGAATATATTCCGACCAGCCGTTTTTCAGGTAGTCATACAGCTTATGATGATCCTGGTTATCTAAATCCAATAACAGGTAGCAACGATATCCGGGCCGGATCAGCATACTTTCCTCAATCAGCAAATTACCGTCTTGATTAGCATAACCTACCGTATTGGTATACTTTACTACCGACTTCCTGAAATTTCCTTTTTCATGCCGTTTTTCCAATGGCTCGATCCCGACAGATAGCTCTTCCAGACGCTGATAATATTCAGGCAATTCACCCTTTCTCCTATATCCTTGCAGTCCGATCACCGCCCCCAACAAACCCAACAATGCCGGTTTATGCAACATATTGTATGTCAGCAATATTCCATCATTATAATCCGGTTTCTTGAAAAAGCCGAAATCGGCCTGCAAATCAAACGAAATCAGTCGTTGACCACTCATAACTAATTCAATTCAAGTTCGACAGTTCCTTCGGGAAGATTAATCACTTTCGTTATTCCTATATTATAATACAGTTCAATCCGCAAAATTTCATTCTTTACATTTTCTTTCTGCAAAAGAATACGTACCCGCTCGAAATCTATCTCCCGCTCTGCATTTACATTTACTAATTCTACTAACGAGGGTAAAACCAATTTGGAACCTTCTTTTAATTCCACCCACAATAAAGCTTCATTCTCTGTTCCCACTTTAGAAGCAGAATCATAGAACGTAGCCCCACAGCGCAATGCTTCTTTCAATTTGTGAATATCCTCCACTGTAACTCCGTCACAATCGACAAACTCCGTTATATCCGATAAATTTCCGGGATTTACCGAAAAATGGTGCACATAATGTCCTTCTTTTAATTTAAATTGAGTACCCAAGGTAGTCTGCATCGAATCACTACTTTTGTCATTCGAATTCCGGAAAGGCGAGGCAATCTGCTCGGAATAAATAATACTTTCCACAAAACGGTTTACTCCATGGGTTGGTTGTACAACTCCATGTATGGACAAATTAGCATTCTTACTGGCAAAAGTACCCCCGAATAAACGAACATCCAGACAACTCAACAAATTCTCCAAAATAACTTTCCGGGCTTTCGATTCATCTTTTTTATCTGATTTCGGAAATTCCCCGAAATGCCGGACATAATTCTGATCCAAATCCCTCGGTTGCATATCCTCATTCAGGCTTTTAAAGTAAAAGATTTTCTCTTGAGGCCAATTTTTATCCATATAATTCCGGATGGTATATTTCAGGGCTTTATCGGTCGCGTATACAGTCCCATCAGGCAATGTACGGGGTTGATGGGAAAAATCCGCATTATAATTTGAATTGACCGACTTGATAATAGCACAACCAAATACTCTGTTTTTAAATAAATTGCTCATAATCTTTATATTTTAGTTAGTTTTCTTCATCTGATTTATCAGCAGCAAAAAGCTGATTTCCGGAAAAGATTCCGGCAAGCATCATGGGTAAATATTCCCGCAGGTTCGCGCTCGTTTGATATGCCATGACTGAAGCAAATGGATTCCGGAAATTCTTTGAAAAATTTTCATGTTTATAAGTATCAAAAAGCCGGGCAATGGCTTTATTCAATTCAGAAGCATGTACCTGTTGTAAAAAAGGTTCCAGCCGTTTATAACTTTTATCAGCAGTCTTACTTTTGTGTAACAGATAATATATTACCTGTCCGGCAGTAAAAGCGTATTGTTCATCATTTTCCAACTCGGCTTTTTCCTGTGCCAATGCGATAATAAATTCTCTGAGTTCATTCAATTTACTAGCCATAATATCTGTATTTTTAAGTTGTAGATCAAAATTTTCCGACAAACTGAACCAAACGTTCATTTTCACCAATATCCCCCAGCGATGGGAATGTTGACCACCCTTGATTTCATCCTGCCGAATGTCTTCTAAAATTCCAGTCAATAGAATATCATCGAACATTTGCCGGGTAATTGCCTGCTCCCGGGATTTATAGATATAATCATAGAAAGCTTTCCGGTATTTTAAGATCAATAGATAGTTATTTTCCGATTTACAGTATTTCGCATCCAGTTCATCGAAATATTTACGCTGAATCCCACCTGCCTGAGTCTCGACAACAAGCGAATTATTAAAGATAATCTTCAAAACCTTACCTTCCAATTCAAATACATTGTGTATTTTCTCTCCTTTTGCAATATTGAAGTAATCTTTAATCTCCCAGTAATCTTTATTTCCATACTTTAAATTATAGCGGAATTTAGAAACGAAATCAAAATCACAGACCTTTCCTCCATAAAAATACAACAGGTAGTAATCACCCAGATCCTCCTTGTATTTTTCATAGAGTTCCCGGATGATATCCTGATACCCTATCCGTTCTCCTTCATCAAAATACTTTGATAAAACTGCAAACATCCTCTCCTTCAATTCTTCCCTGTATATAAACAAAGGTAATGGACGAGGAAATACATTCCGGGCCATCAAATCCTGAAATTCATATAAATCCCGGGCCATTTGTCCGGATATCCGTCCTGCAATATCGAAAGTTGCCGACTGATGGGATAAAAAAGGTTTCTTCGTGGGAAATCCATTCAGAAAATCACTCGTTCCGTACACCTCATCTCCAATCCCGACATTAAACTCATTGGTATTAAATAATTTATCCGATAAATAGCATTCATTTACCTGACAATATTTTTCTATATCCTCGTCCAGATACAGTATAATGTATTCTTTATCTTTTACCTCATCAAATTCCTGCTGAAAACAACCCAACAGATCATCCAGTTTTTCTTTGGAATTGATAAAATACTGAAATACCTTTATTCTTTCCTTCTCTGCATCTCCCTTCACTAAAGCCAAAGCATTCGCAAAATAAGAATTAATACGATCGTATATTTTAGTCTTGTCTTTTGCGTACTTCCCACCTCCCTCCAGAGATTCACGTTTCAACGCCACACAATAGGGTGAGCAGGAATGTATACCTTTAGCCGGTAAGTCGAAACATTTATTGGTATTCACACACCAACTAACTTGTGTCAATTCAGCACATCGCTGCAAAAAAGGATAGTCGAATTCCGTTGCCTTCCGGGTCAGACAAAACTGAGCAACAGAATTCCGGTCTAAACAGACCGTTCCATCTTTCTCCTGAAACCTTAACAGCACATGCAATCCCTCTTTGGGTTTAAGTCCTGCCTGCTTTAATCCAGCAGGAAGAACATTCATAAAATTATCAATTTCCTGAAGCATTATATTGGGTTATAAAAATTCATTAATATTTAACAACTCCACATCAGCGACATCTGTTATTCGCATTTTACCACCTTCAGCAAGCACTTCCAACTGGCTACAATTTGTAGTCGTTTAATCTCCTTCCATGATAAGCTGAATTATATCCGTATGATCTCCGTACAACCAAATCCCTGGCTGTTCAAACGCCCGAAGCCACCGTAATACCCCAGACGCAATAATTCAGGCTCTCCTTGCAACTCAAAATTGAAAAGATACCCTTTCATTTTCGTTTCCTGGGGAGTTCCTGCCCTCAAAGCAATAGTCTTTGCTTTTGGGGCTGATAATACTTTCAAACGGGTCACAGGCCACTGCGGATCAGGTTCCTGCTGATGAAATGCCCTGTACTTTTCCAGTAAATTCAGATGAAGTAATTCTGCAAACCGGGGATCTCCCGGAGTAAGATGGACTGTCCGGGACGTATCCGGAAACTGCTCTTCCACAAAAACCGGGGAAATAGCTTTAAAAGTCATCTTCGGTGTGAATTCCGGTTCGGGCAAACGTTCCACCGTCATGACTTCAAATGCTACCCGTGATTTACGGTCTCCGATCTCCATCCGCCTGTTCCTGAATACTCCCATTACAAAAGCTTCAATCGCTTCGATCGGATAGAAAGAAACAATCAACTGCACCGTATCTGTCAGAATCCCCAACCGATCCCCCTCGATTTTAAAACGGGGAATGTATAAATTGGAAAAAGTGAATAATTTGAAAGATTTCTTCTCCTTGCAATACCCTTTATCGTGCAGCCAGGTTGTAAAATCAGTATTCCCCTCATTCAAAACTTTATACAAAGCACTCGATAACTCGTACATATAATTACAAGGTAAACAATTACCATCCAATAACTTCAATATCAATTTCAGGCGCATAACAAAAAATTAATTGTTAAAATTAAAAAATCCAATCACAACATCCTAATATTTCGTTGTAAATATTAGAATTCAAAAAAACAAAACAATTGTAAACCGAAATAGCACCCGGGGACGGGGCTAAAGTGCTAATAATTGTGACTTAATCAGACAATTATTTTGAGGCAATTCCCCCTTTATCAGGGTGCAGACTTGACATGAACAAGTCCATGTAGTATAGTGGATTTAACAATATAAAGACAAGAAATAATTCACGGTAAACTTGTATATAAATGCCTTAATTATTCGTCACGGAAAACCCAATTAACTAATTTTAACCTATAGCCATTAAGTTTTTAAACGCAAATTTCTTAGTTTTACGCACAAATTAATTGTCTGTTGGCTACTGGTTAAAAAACACTATTTTAAAATTCGAATTGTAATATACCTCTACGCGTGCCGGAGTAATCTCGGCTTTTATTCTTACAGTGCTTGGCGCTGCACTTTTTCGGCACCAAAAATGCAAAGAGGTATGAATCCGATAATTGCCGCATAGATTTCAAATATTGTTTTGATTGCCATTCCGTTTTTCTTGTACAAAAAGCGTCCAATTGAAAGGCGACAACTTACTCTAATTTATTTATCACTAATTCACATAAAATCTATTGCTGCATGAAGTTATTGTTTCCCCAATTGACAAAAAGTATAAAAATTACTCATTTCGCCTTGTTGATGAGTCTGTTCAACCTTTTGTTTTTCCACTATTCGTTTCTTGCTTTTGTTTTCAATAACCTCAATTATAAAAGTTTCAACGGCATATTACTGGTTATCAGTCTCTTTGTTTTATTATTACTGTTTAATGCTTTTACTTTTTATCTATTTCTTTTCCTGTCGCGTTTTGTAGGGAAGTTTCTGATGGTTGTAACCTTTATAATAAGCTCAATTGCCACCTATTTTGTAAATACTTACAACATTATCATAGACAAGGGAATGATAGGCAACGTTATCAATACAAATTATGATGAAGCAAGCAGTTTTTTCTCGGTAAAGTTACTGCTATACATCTTATTGTTCGGCATATTTCCCTCGATCTACATCATCAAGGCTAAAATAATAACCGTAAAGCTAAAAAAGTTTTTGGTAACGACTTCACTGACACTGCTGTTTTTCGCCGCATTGATATTTGTCAACGCCACGAACTGGCTATGGATTGACAAACACGACACCACTCTGGGCGGGCTTGTAATGCCATGGTCTTACACGGTAAATATCGCACGCTTTTATATCCATAAGCACCAAAGCAACAGAAAAGAAATTCTGTTGCCCGACGCCATCCTAAAAGACAATAAAAAATCGGTATTGGTTCTGGTAATAGGCGAATCGGCAAGAAGTAAAAACTTTTCGCTCTATGGTTACGAAAAGAATACCAACCCCTTGTTGTCCGAAACGCCCAACCTGTTTTATTTCCCGGCGGTATCTTGTGCCACCTACACCACTGCCGGCATGAAATGTATTTTAACACACAAAAAGTCCAATGATTTATACGAGATACTGCCCAACTATTTGTTTCGCAACAATGTGTCGGTTGTGTGGCGAACAACCAACTGGGGAGAACCGCCGGTTCATATAAAGACCTATCAAAACAGAGCGGCCCTGATGCCTGGCTATAAAGGAGAAAACGGCAATTACGACGAAATCCTTTTAAGCGGACTGAAAGAGCAGATATCGGAAAGCGAACACAATAAAGTGTTAATCATTCTGCACACAAGCACAAGCCACGGTCCGACATACAGCAAAAAATATCCTCCTCGTTTCGAAATTTTCACCCCCGTATGCAACAGCGTTGAACTGGCAGACTGTTCGCAAGAGGAGTTGATAAACGCTTACGATAATACCATTGTTTATACCGACTATTTGTTGCACAGCCTGATTGAACTACTGAAAGAACTGAAAGAGTATGACAGCTCGATGATATTTGTTTCGGATCACGGCGAGTCGCTGGGCGAAAAAAATCTCTATATGCATGGCCTACCTATGAGTATTGCTCCGCGGGAGCAGTACGAAATTCCCTTTATCGTTTGGGTATCCGACAGTTTGAGACAACTCAAACCGAATGAATCGTTGACACAAAATCACGTATTTCACAGCGTGCTGAATTTCCTGGGAGTGGAAAGTCCGATTTATAAAGAAGAATTGAATATTTATAACTGACGCATTGCACGTTATCCGGTTATGCCGTTTTACACACTCTCCGTTTGCGTTGTTCGTGCTTTGCACGTAATTACTGAATAACAATTAAGAAAAATGAATAAAAAAACTTTCATCTGCTTTCTTGTTCCATACGCCGTTTTTGCAATAATCTGGTTTTTACTGATTGTAATTTACGAAAAGGGCGAACTACACTTGATGCTCAATGTCTATCGCTCGTCTTTTCTGGATTTTTTTTTCACCTATTTTACCCACCTGGGTGCCAGCATCCCCTTCGTTATTGTTATGGTTTATCTTTTCCTCCGAATAAACCAATCGTTTTACCTGCTGATCACTCTGCTTGTGAACGCTTTGCTTACCAAAGGACTGAAATGGTTCTTCGGTGTGCCGCGCCCCAAAATATTTTTCGAAGAGAACTTCCCTGACGTGGCTTTGCAGTTTGTGGAGGGAATGAAGATACATACCGCCAACAGTTTTCCGTCAGGGCACACCTCCGCCGTTTTTGCCACCATGACCTGTATCACCCTTTTGTCACAAAACCGATACATATCGTTCTTTTGTCTTATGCTGGCGATTGTGGCAGCTTACTCGCGCATTTACCTATCGCAACATTTTGCCGAAGACATTATGTTGGGTTCAATCGTGGGAATGACAACCGCCCTGACAATGTATCCGCTCTACCTGACATCGAAAAACATAGCATGGACGAATAAATCACTTATATCCATCCTTAAAATAAAAAACAAACAAAGTCCGTAGTAGCACCCGGGGACGGGGATAAAGTGCTATGTTCCCCGTATGAGATCAACCGGAGATTCGCCGGGGATTCGCCTTATTAACTCCGGTACAACTCCGGTACAACTCCGGCGGGGACCGTTCATATACCGCAGCTATACCGTTCCTGTACCGTCGTATATGTAGCCATAGGTATACGCAGAGCAAACGTCGTTTATACCCCCGATACCCCAAGGATGTTCTATTATTCTCCTGGTTTTGGATAATTTTAAATTACCGCAAGATCAGATTTTCGGAAGTAATTAGCGGATCTCGGTATTCTCCCGGAATCGGCAAAAACCGAATTTTTCACATTCAATCTTCTGGAATCGGCCGAACTTATCATCCCCTTGGCTTTGAATACATTGACCAAAGACGATAAAGCCGACTTTAAACACAAAACAATCTGCCCAATTTAAGAGCACACTTCTGTAGCGCACTTCCTTCATTCGACTTCTCCGAAATACCTGTAATGACCTATTATTTTCCAGTCAAACAGACAATCTTCCAATACCTGACCGGCGCCGATGTTGTGCATCATCAAAAGACGGTTGTTAGAATCAGGAACCTGCTCCTTTGAAGCGACATTCGAAACGATCCCGATGTGTAATATTCCACGTCCCAAATCCCAGCAAACGATATCTCCCTGTTTATAATCCTCCGGACGATCTGTAATCTCAAGCACTTCACCGTATCTCGAAAAGAATGTCATTAAATTAGGCACTCGCCGATGGTCTATATTCGGATCGGGTCGGGTAAGTCCCCAGTTTTTAGGATACCTGCCAAAGTTAGCTTTCATATCTTCATGGACATTTTTCTGTAAATCAATTCCTAATTTCCGGTAAGCCCTGATCACGACATCTGTACATACACCTTTATCTACCGGCACATCCCCGTTAGGGTAGGAAATCCTAAAATAAGAAGGGTCGTATTGAATCGCAGGATTTTCTATCTGACAAGCAGCTTCTGCCAAGGCCGGATTCTGACCGAATACGGTCTCCAATGTCCAAAAACTGACCAATAGGAATAAAAATAGGCTTTTCATTTCATTACATCGTTTAATATCCGGACAGAAACAGACTACCTATTGTTTTATCCGTCGATAAGTATTTCTTTTGCCTCAAAGTCTGACATAGTTAATGTGAAGGTATGATTTCCGTCATGTTCCGATTCAAAAGCAATTTCCCAAATAACAGGCTGGGTTTCACATCGCGGTAAACTCAAATAGACTGCCTCGAATTCCTTTTGAAAATCAAGTATTCTGAACCCTTCTTTCCAACTCCCGAATTCCTTCTCAATCAAAGGAGCAACCGTTTGGCATATTTTGGAATAATTGTCCTCTATACGCCTAAAAAACCCGATTTGCTCTTTGGTTACTCCTGCCTTATCTCCGTCGATGCCGATTTCTATTATTTTGTCGGTCGGTTTAAAATGACGACTACATTCGAAATAATTTTTATGAGGTTCTCTCTTAAACTCAAAAAAAGTCATTGTTCCGAAAAACTCATTTTCCATTTTATTCGATTTACCGAATATAAAATTTAATAACCCCATTGTATTTACTGTTTCGGTTGAATTTATACAAATATATATTTTTTTGCCATACAGAAATCTATTTTCAGGTTATTTGACAGAGTATCATTACGGAAACCGAAATACGAAAGACACTATCAACCACTACTACTATCGAAGAAATCCATTACTGATGTTTAAAAAGAGCATGAAAATAAAAAGGAAGAGCTTCCGAATCTTTCTTACCCCAATCCTATTTTCCGGCAAAATTAGAGTCCGACAGATTTTTTCAGTCCCTCGAGCATTATTTTCCAAAGGTAATTGAACTGGGAACGATAGGGATCTCTTTCGGCCCAGCCCTCTCCTTTTCGTATTCCCCGGTGATCCGGGTTATTTTCCTTTACAATCATTCCATTAGCCAAAGTTGTAAGAAACGAACTGGTCTCAAGCTTTCCGTCCTTTTCTTTCATTATACGAATCCGGAGCCTCTCATACAAAAACACCATATCTACCCGGGCTTTTTGCGAATTCCCTTTTATTTCAAATGTCATTTTCTCCAAATGTCCGGATGTGACCTTAATTTTTGCCAAAGGTTCCAGTATCGGATTTAAAACAGCTAAATTCAGAGGTCCCATCTCTCCGGCAATTTCAAAAGCCGGTTTTACAGAATCGGCCGGTAAACGGAAAACAGCCTGTATTTTCCCTTGATCCATCAGTCTACCTTCGGCCCTTAAGGTATAAAAAGACTGTCCGGATGGAGGTCTGTTTGTCAGATCGTAAAATATTCCCCGCAAATCACCGAAAGCAATTCTTCCCGGTGAAAGTCCGTGTTTAGCCAACTCCAGGTATTCGACATCGACACGGTTCAGGGCAACCCTCCGGACAGCAAAAGGAAGAGAGAATTCCTGTACCGATTCGTAAAACAAACGTTTTACCCGAGCTTTCTGCTCAATCTGCCGATTTTTAAAACTACTGACAGAAGCCTTTTCCAAAGAAATACTATCGATAAATATAAACCGTTCAGACATCAGTTTTTGTAAACTGAACCCTTCCCCCCGCAATCCGGAGGCCTTGATTCGGATCCAATCCGCATGTCCCGGGGCCTTTTCTGCAAATTCGTACATGCCATACCGGGGCATCAACCGGATATTTCCGACAGCAAAGCGGCCCTTTGCTCCTTGCAGTTTTAATGAATCGATTTCCAATACCTGTGAATTCTCTCCAAACGAATAGTGAAAGGAGGACAAAGCCATTTGTAAATCCCGGCAGGAAAAAGGTAAACCGGTGTTCCGGGAAAGCGTATTCATCTCCCAATCGTTTACTTCCCCGTTAAAATCCTGCAAACGGAATTCGGCGGAATCACGTCCTTCGATTTCACAGCAGTGGATATGACCGAGCCGGACAGCTATTTTTTGTATTTGTAACTGCAAGCGCGGTATATTCCGATCCATAGCCGAGATATCCCGGCTTTTCTTCAATATATCGGCCGACAGCCGCGAAACGTCCAATTCAACCCCCTTTGCCCGTAAGTAAATTACGGAATCTTTTTTTTTAAAACGAATGCCGCGTATCCCCACTTTTTTAAGGTACCCCTCAGCAGTTATCAGAGGCAGACCGTTTTGAAGGCCGGCTCCTGTATCTGAACTGATTTTCACCTCTTTCAGCCATAACGAGCGACTGATCAACCGCAAAGAAACCGAACCGACTTCAGCCTTTACAGTCCCCCGGGTCACTTCATATATCTTTTTTTCAACGAGGTTCCTGATTTTACTTTCCAGTATCCATTGTACTCCGAAATATACAATGACAAGTGCAAAAATGACATAAACAACTATCCTGATTTTCTTTTTCATTCCTTCCGCCTGTTTCTATCCATAGAAACGGAAAAAAGGAAAAGAGGTTACTGTAGCGCGACAATGATAAAATCAATGATTTTCATTTCAACTCCACCAATTCATACTTTTGGCTACCCAATCCGATCCGTTCGGCATAATCCAGCGTATGCATACCATGACGGGAATCTATGCGTTCAATCAGATGTATCTTTCCATGATCTTCCGATGCCCGAACCAAATCGGTGCATGCCTTATCGAGTGCCACCGGGTCAAGTGAGGCCAAAATACCAATATCCCCCATCTGCGGATCGGCCGGATTGGAATCACAATCGCAGTCTACCGACAAATTATTGGCCACACTAATGTATAGGATATTGTCGCCGCAATGCTGAATGACAGCTTGTGCCGCCTCGGCCATAGACTCCAAAAAATCATCCTGGGCGGGATTTCCCCAATCGGTTGTACTTGTCCCAGCCGAATGAATCAGGCGTTTCCCGTCAGAAGAAGCGATTCCGATTGAAATATTCTTGATCGCGCCTCCGAAACCGCCCATAGCATGTCCCTTAAAGTGGGAAAGCACCACCGTAAAATCATAATTCAGATAATGAGAACCGACAATATCTTCCTTCAGATGTTTTCCGTTTTTAACCGGAAGCCTGACTTCTCCGTCAGCATCCATAATATCCACCGGAGCTATGGCTGTAAAACCATGATCTTCGGCTGCCTTAAAGTGAGATTCGGTATCCGAACGTCCGCCCCCGTAAGCGGTATTGCATTCCACAATCGTACCGTTGACCTTTTTTACCAGGTCTTTAATTAAAGCCGGTTGCAGAAAATTATGGCCTCCCGGCTCTCCCGTACTGAGTTTTACGGCTACTTTACCTTTTACCGGACGTCCCAGTGCTTCATAAATCCGGACCAGATTTCCGGCAGTGATGTCTTTACACAAGTATACTTTGGGAAATCCGGAAGTAACGCTATCCTCTCCTGTCTGTTCCGGGTCATTATTTATTACTTTTACCTGAGCAGGATGACAGGCATACATACCGAACGGCAACATAAAAACAAGTATTAATATATTCAACAAATTCCGTTTCATGATCTCATAAATTAAATCAGACCTGTTTTCCCATTTCATACGCTTCGTACATAGCAGGCTTATCTTTTATTTCCCCGACATGCCACACCCCCGTACCCAATACTACCCCTCTGACGAGAGGTTTTTTCAGACAATCGAGAAATCCCTGAAAGGTGTCGACGGTACGTTCCAGCAAGCGGGTATCTTCTTCTGCCGCAGTAACGATAAAATAAAATTCCTTGTTGCTCATCTCCGTATAAAGTCCGCAGCAACGGTCTATCAGCGTTTTCATCTGAGCGCTCATGGTATAGAAATAAACCGGGGTGGCCATGACAATCACGTCGGCTGTCAACATTTTCCCAATAATCCCGGCTGCATCGTCTTTCTGCGGACAAGGCTTTTTATGCAAACTACAAACACTGCATCCCGTACAATAATGAACGGTTTTATCACCCAGAAAAATCTTTTCCGCTTCATTTCCCGCTTCAACAGTTCCCCGCATAAATTCATCGCAAAGGGTGTCGGAATTTCCGCCACGGCGCGGACTAGACGATAAAATCAATACTCTTTTTGCCATAATCGTTTATTTTATAAGTTTAAATTATTTTCTACAGATCAGTAACGGCTACTCTTTAAAATTATCAAGCAGCTTTCAGAATCATTTTACACAACAAAATTACGTTGTCCCGAGAAAAGTTTTAGTAGATGAATTACAGGTATTATAACCCCGATTACAGATTTTCGAAAAAGACCGGATAATATACCGAAAGTTATCAGAAATATATCCGGAAATGTAATTTCCGGATATATCGATTTCGGTTAATTCAGGCAGTAAGCCCGTAAGTGCATTGTTGGAGGAGACCGGTATTTCCTGTATACCGGTAATCTCCCATCAACAACGATACCTTATCATTTACGAATAAAAAATTTAACAACGGCCCAACCGCCGAACACCTGCAACAACATGCCCGGTAATCCGATGCGGAAATCCTGTACGGCCAGGAAAAAATCACCTTTTATCCCCCATTCGCCCAATGTACCTATCGTCTGATAGATACCCACGACTGCGGCAAACAAAAGTAATGAAACTCTTTTGAAACGCATGGCAGCCAAGCCAGCAAGCAATGCCAATAACACCGACTTGAACAAAATAGCCGGTAATACCGCCACAGCAGGCATTCCGAAGAGAATGGAATTGAGCAGAGGGGAAACGACCGCTGTCAGCAATCCGACCCTCCAGCCGTATTTGTATGCTCCGATCAACGTAAAAAAATAAATAGGCAACCACTGTGCTCCTCCCTGCGGTACGAGGTGGCACAATTGCGGCAGTACGATATTCCCCGCCATAAACAAGGCGGCTGTCAGGTATGTTTTCGCATCCGTATACTCCAGCGAATAGAGTTTTACTGTTGTTGTCTGCATAATTTCCGATTATTGATTTTTAAATTGTATATTTATAAATTCTTCAATTTTTATCCGGCATTCCTCCGGCGTTTCCAGGTTTTTACAACGAATTTCCAAAGGACACCAACCTGTCTGCATACGGTTGACGATATAGGGTACTTCGTGTATGCAACCGACCCGCAGGCCGGTTTTCCGGCAAAGCTCAAGAGCCGGAAAGCTGGCCACCCCTGCAAACAGCTCTTTCACCCCGCCCAGTATCATCAATGCCGCAGCCGCCTTACCGACAACCTTATCCGCAACAAAAGCCCCTTTCAAAAATTCCGGTTCCTCTTTCAACAGCCGGTACAAATCTTTCACGCCCCGTTCACGGAACACCCGAATGTCCTTGCCGTTACGGATCACACACGAACACTTTTCAGTAAACAGATATCCAATCAGGCTCTGCCGTTCTTCTTCCGTCATAAACCCCATCTCCTGTCCCATTGTATTCTGCTTTCAGAATTCACGCCCTTGTTTCAAGTCTTCCACAAACCTGTCGATACGTTGCATTTCCTCGGGTATACGGATGTTCTGCGGACAATGATGTACACATTGGTTGCATCCGATACAATGATCGGCCTGCCGCAAACGCGGTACCGAACGGTCGTATCCTACGAGGAAAGCCCGGCGTGCCTTCCGGTAACCGGCATCCTGAGCCGAAGAAGGCATATTACCTTCGTTGATACATTTGTTGAAATGCAGCAATATTCCCGGAATATCCAGTCCATAAGGACAGGGCATACAGTATTTGCAATCATTACAGGGAATCGTCGGGTAGCGCAGCAGAGCCTGAGCTGTTTCTTCCAAAAATTCCATGTCTGCTTCAGTCAGCGGGTCCAAGGGCGCAAAAGTACGCAGATTATCCTGCAGATGTTCCATATAAGTCATACCGCTCAACACAGTCAACACCCCGGGAAACGATCCGGCAAACCGGAATGCCCATGAAGCCACACTTTCGTCGGGACGCCGCTGCTTAAGCTTGGCAGCTATGTGATCGTGTACATTTGAAAGCCGCCCGCCCAGCAAAGGTTCCATGATAACCGCCGGAATATTCAGTTTGGCAAGTTCACCGTAAAGATATTCGGCATCGGTGTTACGCGTATTGACTTCCTTCGCATGTTTCCAGTCGACGTAATTAAGCTGTATTTGCACGAAGTCCCACTTGTATTTTTCGTGCTGCGACAGCAAATAGTCGAATACCCGTATATCACCGTGGTAGGAAAAACCGAGATTACGGATACGTCCCGCCTCACGTTCGGTCATCAGAAAGTCGAGTATTCCGTTATCGATATAACGCGCCTCCAATTCAGCCATGCCATTTCCCATCCCTACGCCGTGCAGCAACATATAGTCGATATAATCGACCTGCAATTCCCTGAATGAATTGTGATACATTTTCAGGGACTCCTCCCGGGTCCAGGTCGATGGAGCAAAATTCGACAACTTGGTAGCAATGAAAAATTTATCGCGCGGATACCGTTTGAGCGCTATCCCGGTTGCCCGTTCCGACCGTCCTTTGCAATAAGCCGGCGACGTATCGAAATAATTCACACCGTGTCCGATGGCAAAATCCACCAAACGGTTCACCGTTTCCTGATCAATAGGCTCATCTCCTCCGGGAAGAGTAGGCCAGCGCATACAGCCGTACCCCAATAACGATACTTTTTCTCCCGTCTTCGGATTGGTGCGGAAAGTCATCCTATCGACCGGAATATCACCCAAAGCCGAACGATCACCCGAAACCGAATTCTTTCCAGAGTTACAGCCGGTCAACGCAACGGTCGAAACAGCCGCCCCTATGCCAAGACGTTTGAGAAACTCCCGGCGGTCTATTTGATTTTTCTTATTTTTCTCTTCCATTACCTGTAATTTTAAATCACTCTGTGACATTCATGACCTTCGACATAAATAGCACTGAACGGACGTGCCGGACAAAGATTCTCACAGGCACCGCACCCGATACAACGCTCGACATTCACAACCGGTATTTTAGGCGAATCCGGCACATCCGGATCGGATGCGACCATCGTAATGGCCCCGACAGAACAATGACGTGCACAATTTCCACAATCCACACCATCAGTCAGAGACACGCAATTTTCTTTTATCCACACGGCATGTCCAACCTGAATAGCCGATTTATCGGCAGTCGTAATTTTCAGAATAGCTCCTGCGGGACAAACTTCACCACACTTCACACATTCGGGCCGGCAATAGCCCCGCTCATACGAAGCCTCTGGCTGCATCAGCGTTCCCGGTTTACCCGACGGACGCAATACCTGATTGGGACATACCGAAACGCAAAGCTGACAACCCGTGCAATGAGCTGCCATATTACGAAGCCCCTGTGCACCGGGCGGTACAACCGGTGTCGTCCGGTTCGGGATCTTCTTTGCAGTAATAACAGCCAATCCGCCATCCACCTTTTTTTCCTGTGCCCGGACAAGCGATGTCGTGCTGAACAATGCGGCAATAGCAAGAAAACCGCGACGCGAAATTCCATCCGCCTCTATCTCCGCAGTTGTCTGTTTTCTTTTTTTTATGCTGTGGCACAAAGCATAAGAAATCGCACCTCTATGACACTTACCGATGCAATCCATACAAACGACACAACGGCTGTAATCAATCACATGCGTTTTGGTATCAATACACGCCGCTTTACAATTCCGGGCACAAAGAGTACAGCCGTTACACTTCGACTGATCGATTACGGGCCGGAAAAGTGAGAAACGGGCCAAAAAACCCAAGACAGTACCTACGGGACAGATCGTATTACAATACGTACGACCGTTACGCCATGCCAAAACCGCCAGGACAACGAAAGAAACGATAGCGACAACAAGCGTTGCCGTGTTCTTTATCCATACGTCAACCGAATAAAAAGCATAGCTATTGACCCGTTCGGCAATATAAGCCAAACCATTATTTCCCCATTGCCAGAACGGAGCAAACAAATCAGACGCTATTCGTCCGTAAGCACTATAAGGGGCCAGCAAAGCCACCAGTGAGCCGATACCGGCAATCAAGGCAACGACAAAAATTCCCAATACCCCATACCGTAACCACGATAAAGCAGGAGAATAGGTATAACGGTTTTTTTTACGTCTTTTTCCCAACCGACCCCAGATATCCTGCATTACCCCCAACGGACAGATCACTGAACAATATACCCGGCCAAACAGCAAGGTCAGTATCACCAGCGCAACCACTACACCGATATTTACGGCCAGCACGGCAGGTAAAAACTGTACTTTCGCCAACCAGCCGAACCAAACATGTATCGTTCCTGTAAAATCCAGAAAAAGTAACGTAATCAGTAGAAAACAGACAATAGCAAGCGCTATTCTTATTTTTCGTAATACATTCGATTTCATCGTTATATTTTAATGTTTCAATAAATTCTGCTTTTCCAGCCAATTCCGCACGGTCTGCCGGGCCTCGGGCACATCCCGTCCGGCAACTGACAACCCGCGCACCACACGGGCGTTTTTCTCCATTCCGGTGATTGTCTCCACGGAACGCGAAAAGCGGCTGCCGCCGTGAGTACAGAATGGAATCACTGTCTTTCCGCTAAAATCATACTCTTCGAAAAAGGTATAAATCGCCATCGGCATATCATACCACCAGTTGGGATACCCCACAAAAATGACATCATAATCTTTTAAATTTTCAATATGCGTGACCAACCGGGGATGTTCTCCGGCTTCGGCTTCCCGTTTAGCCTCGTCGATCAATTCCTTGTGCGAACCCGGATAATTTCTTTCGGTTTTGATGGCAAACAGGTCTCCGCCCGTAGCCTCAGCTATCATTCCGGCGATATACTCCGTGTTGCCGTACACCTTACCGTGGGCGACAACCCGGCTTGCCCCCGACGAAGCATCAACACCGTCCGTTTCAGGCCAGGTGAAATAAGCGACAAGCACCTTACTGTCCGTCGAAGAAGCGGAAGTCTCTGCTGCTTTTAAAGCAGAAGCTTCCACCGTTTCTGCTTTCCCTCCCTTCGGGACACACAACGAGGTTACTGCAGCCAGTCCCGCTATACCGATAATTAAACAAACTTTTTTCATATCTTTGATTTTATTGTTTATTTTCAACAAAAATACCTGTATTCTATCAATATCATGGTATACAAATTACAGATTATTATACCCATATTACAGGTATAAATCCGTATGTAATACGTCTATCGCCCCTCCAATATCTCCCGGTAACGATTCGCCGATCTGTGCAACCGCACCAATCAAAGTTATCAGAACCATAATACCATACAAACCAACCGGAAAACATCCAAGTTAGCGACGAATGCACAAAATCTGTAATTCGGGTAAAATCATCCGTAATCCGTCTACAAAGGAAACGAATCGATCTCTTTATTTTTGCAATACGAAAATCAGAAACTGTTCGGCCGGTTAAAAATTAAAAACAAGAATTACAAAGAATATAATATACAGGGTTTGACTGAAACCAATCCGTTTAATGCTCATGCCATACAAAACAATAATAGTATAAAACAAAACACTTTCGTTTCCTCAATTAAAATAATACATTATGAAAAAGAATATCTTTGAACGCTCACTTGCAGGAGAACCCATCTCTCTGAACGACCCCGAAAATGATAAAATGCAGGAAGCCCTGGAACATGCCCGAATCGTAACGAGCGAACTCAACACCTCTTACCACGAACCGGAGGAAGCTCTGAACCTCATCCGTTTGCTGGGTGCCGAAATCGATAAAACCGCTATGATCCGTCTGCCGTTCTATACCGATTTCGGTAAGTTTATCAGAATAGGTAAACACGTATTCATAAATCAGGCCTGTATTTTCATGGACCGGGGCGGCATTACGATTGAAGAAAATACTAAAATCGGACCGCGTGTAAATCTGATTACGGAAAATCACGGTTTGAAATCTTCCGAAAGGCATATCCTCACTTCCCGTCCTATCTTTATTGGCCGAAACGTATGGATCGGTGCTGCTGCAACCGTTTTACCGGGAGTAACCATCGGAGAAAACTCCGTTGTTGCGGCGGGAGCCGTCGTCAGCCGGGACGTTCCTCCCAATACGGTTGTCGCCGGTGTACCTGCCGAAATAGTAAAAGAGATTCCCGGAGAATAAACGGGAACACTTCAGAAAACTCTGTCCGGCAATTGCCGGTACAAAAGGCTTTTCGAGTCCTTCCAAACGGAATACGGCAGCTTATAATAACAAATGATGTTTTTCCCAAAAAAGACAAATTACACTTATCTTTACACGGC
Source organism: Culturomica massiliensis (assembly GCF_900091655.1). Classification (NCBI taxonomy): domain Bacteria; kingdom Pseudomonadati; phylum Bacteroidota; class Bacteroidia; order Bacteroidales; family Odoribacteraceae; genus Culturomica; species Culturomica massiliensis. The sequence continues at coordinate 599,522 of NZ_LT594621.1, read as the reverse complement.
GTATAGGTTTACTGAACAGCTAAAATAAAATTCACCCCATGATTCGAAATTTTACAAGCAAAATAAGGATAAAGAAAAAACGGACTGTTGTTTTAATGTTCTGCACACTTATCGGAACGGCAGTGCATGTAAAAGCCGAAAGCGATACTTCCCGTATTGTCCGTAATCTTACCATGGAAGAAGTAGTCGTAACGGGCACCCGTAATGAGACGGATATCCGTCATCTGCCGATGACGGTTTCTGTCGTAAACCGTTCCCAGATAGAAAAACGTTACGAGCCCTCGTTACTCCCGATACTTACGGAGCAAATCCCGGGACTTTTCACGACCAGCCGGGGCATAATGGGTTACGGAGTATCTACGGGAGCCGCCGGAGGCATAAGCCTGCGCGGCATCGGTGGCAGCCCGACTACCGGATTATTGGTATTGATCGACGGACATCCCCAATACATGGGATTGATGGGACATCCCATTGCCGACGCCTACCAATCGATGCTGGCCGAACGGGTTGAAGTACTGCGCGGTCCGGCCTCCGTACTTTATGGCTCAAATGCGATGGGCGGGGTTATCAATATCGTCACCCGGAAACAACAGCAGGACGGAATAAAAACCGGTGTCAATATAAGTGCCGGTTCGTACGGAACATTACAAAGCGAACTGTCCAACCGCATCAGAAAAGGCCGTTTCAGCAGTGTCGTGACAGGTTCTTACAACCGGACCGACGGACACCGGCCGGATATGGGTTTCGAACAATACGGCGGATACGCCAAAGCGGGATACGACTTTACCTCCCACTGGAAATTGTGGGGCGATGTAAATATTACTCATTTCAACGCTTCCAATCCGGGGACTACCGATGCTCCGTATATTGACAACGACTCGCGCATCACCCGTGGTATGACTTCGTTCGCTTTAGAAAATCATTATGCAAAAACTTCCGGAACATTGAGCTTTTTTTATAACTGGGGACGTCATAAAATAAATGACGGTTATCATCCTGGAGAAGAGCCGCAAAAATCGCATTTCAACTCCAAAGATCAAATGTACGGCATTTCCTGGTACCAGAGCGCGACATTGTTCAGCGGCAATCGCCTGACAACGGGTTTCGATTACCAGCATTTCGGAGGAGAATCATGGAATAAGGTTTTAGCTTCGGGAGAACGTGAACCCGGTGTCGACAAGCAAATGGACGAATTCGCCGGATATGTCGATTTTCGCCAGGATATCGGAAAGCGATTATCGCTGAACGCCGGCGTGCGTATAGATCACCATTCACACGTAGGTACAGAAATTATTCCGCAAGGCGGTCTGGCCGTTCATCTCCCCCGGAACGCAGAACTGAAAGCCATGGCAAGTAAAGGGTTCCGGAACCCGACCATCCGGGAAATGTATATGTTTCCGCCACAAAATCCGGATTTGCGTCCCGAGCGTTTGATGAATTACGAACTCTCGTTCTCGCAGAAACTATTGAAAAATACTTTTTATTACGGTATAAATCTGTATTATATCGACGGAGATAATATGATTACGGTAGACCGTACTTCAGGCAAACCGTTGAATGTAAATACCGGGGAGATCGAAAACTGGGGAGTTGAGATCAATTTTTCCTACCGCCTCCATCCGCAATGGAACCTGTCCGCCAATTACAGTTGGCTGAATATGGAAAATCCGGTGATAGCAGCCCCGGAACACAAGTTATTTGCCGGAGCCGATTTCACCAAAGGCCGCTGGAGCGCATCGACAGGCCTGCAATATGTGAAAAACCTGTATACTGCGGTAACACCAAAGGAAATCACGGAAGATTTCGTACTTTGGAACATCAGGGCAAATTACCGACTGACCCGCCATGCCCATTTGTTCGTCAAAGGTGAAAACCTGCTGGCCCAACATTACGAAGTCAACGCCGGCTTTCCCATGCCCAAAGCAACATTCATGGGTGGCATAAATATTAATTTTTAATCACCGGATAAAGTAAAAAGATTATCCGTACATTTGACGACCGGATCATTTACGAATAGCCCAAAAACGGAACAGTTTACGAAATTACCGGATCAATTGCAAAATAAGAATCCTGATGCCAACGAATGCCATTGCCTCAAAATCTGTCATGTGGAACCTGTGGCACGGTTGCCACAAGGTAAGTCCCGGTTGCCAGCATTGCTACGTTTATCGCGGCGATGCCAAACGAGACGTAAACAGTTCGGTGGTAACACAAACGAAAAATTTCGATCTGCCCATACGAAAAAAACGCAACGGAGAGTACAAAATCCCTCCCGGGACACTCGTATATACCTGTTTTACCTCCGATTTTTTCGTCGAAGATGCCGATGTGTGGCGTTCCCAAGCCTGGGAAATGATACGACTGCGCAATGATCTCAATTTCTTGATGATCACCAAACGGATAGACCGCTTTTCCCGTTGTCTGCCTGCAGACTGGGGAGACGGATACGACAATGTCACCATTTGCTGTACAATCGAAAACCAAGCCTGTGCCGATTACCGTCTGCCAATCTACCAGACCGCCCCCATCAGGCATAAAATCATCATCTGCGAACCGCTTCTGGAACGGATCGACCTGCACCCTTACCGCATCGGCGAATGGATCGAACAGGTCGTTGCAGGCGGCGAATCCGGCTATAACTCCCGTCCCTGTGATTTCGACTGGGTAATGGAACTCCGGAACATCTGCATAAAAAACAACATCGCTTTCTGGTTCAAACAAACCGGGGCAAAATTCATCAAAGACGGCCAACTCTACCACATCAAGCGCCAATTTCAACACTCCCAAGCCCGCAAAGCCGGTATCAACTTCGAACACCACCCCCAAACCTTACAGTAAAAAGCACCCGGGGGACGGGGAAAATGTGCTACTTGAAGACAGAGTAATTTTGCAACATAGTTTATTAATATACAGTAACATGAGCTTTTGCATTAATCAAATAACTAACAATAAGAAACAATACATCGACCTGCTGTTGCTTGCCGACGAACAGGAATCTATGATAGATCGTTATCTGGAACGGGGAGATATGTTTGCACTTGAGGATAATGGTATTAAAGCGGTTTGTGTGGTTACGAATGAGAAGGATGGTGTTTGTGAACTCAAGAATATTGCAGTTACCTCCGAATTCCAAAGGCAGGGATACGGCAAGAAGTTGATAAATCACCTTCTTGTCCACTATGCGGGAAAATATACCCAAATGTTGGTCGGAACAGGTGATGTGCCGAGCACAATCGGATTCTACAACAGTTGTGGGTTTAAGTACTCCCATCGGATCGAAAATTTTTTCACCGACAATTACGACCATCCGATACTTGAGGATGGTGTGTTACTTAAAGATATGATTTATCTGAAACGAAGGATATGATTATGCAAGATATTGTAAACGGACGCTGCGGTTGGTGCGGAACCGACGAGCTTTATGTGAAATACCACGACGAAGAATGGGGACGATTAGTTACCGATGATAAAACGCTTTTTGAATTTCTTGTACTGGAAAGTGCCCAAGCCGGACTGAGTTGGATAACTATTCTCAGAAAAAGAGAAGGCTACCGCAAAGCATTTTGCGACTTTGATGCCGAGAAGGTGGCACAAATGACCGACGAAGATGTGGAACGGTTGATGCAATTCGACGGCATTGTAAAAAACCGCCTGAAAATCAAGGCAACCATTACCAACGCAAGGCTGTTCCTCGCAGTGCAGAAAGAATTCGGCAATTTTTATGATTACACGCTCTCTTTCTTTCCCGACAGGAAACCGATAGTCAATACTTTTAGCTCATTGAACAAGATCCCGGTATCTTCTCCCGAATCGGACGCGATGAGCAAGGATATGAAAAAGCGTGGATTCAAATTCTTCGGCTCGACGATTTGTTATGCACATTTACAGGCCGCAGGGTTTATTAACGATCACCTGACCGATTGTATTTGCCGAAAAAAATAATCTTGCAATACAACTTGTTGTTTGTTAGCGAATTATTTTGCAAACTGAGAAATGTACGCTATCTTTGTAGCGATGACAAAAACATTCTATTGGGATATTGTTTAATAAGCAGTCTGTGTTTTGACACGGATTGTTCTTTTGTTTGCATTCGGATACTCTTCCGATAGCAGTTTTCTATTATAATAATTCAAGTTTAATTTGTGCACAGTAAGCAGGTATTGTTATGCTTTTGCCTGTGCGCAAAACACATTAAAACAATGAGTAACGAAAATAAAACAATCAGCCAATTCGAATTGAATCTAATCTGCGAATATTTTTCCAATCTCGAACGACAAGGGCCAGGTAGTCCCGAAGCAACACTTAAAGCATTGAGTTTTATCGACAATCTGACCGAAAATTCCCGCATTGCCGATATTGGTTGCGGAACGGGAGGTCAGACAATGGTGCTGGCTCAAAATATTCCGGGCCATATTACAGGACTCGATCTGTTTCCCGATTTTATCACCCTTTTCAACCGCAATGCCGGAAGGCTCAGTCTGCAAGAACGGGTAAAAGGCATTGTCGGGTCGATGGAAGAAGCTCTTCCCTTCAAGAAAGAATCATTGGACCTCATCTGGTCGGAAGGAGCTATCTGTAATATCGGTTTCGAGCAGGGGTTGCGTCAGTGGTATGAATACCTCAAACAAGGAGGCTACATTGCCGTTACCGAACCATCGTGGTTTACCGGCGAACGTCCTTCTGAGATTAACAATTTCTGGATGGCGGCAGAACCCGGCATAGATACGATTCCCCGAAAGGTTTCTCAAATGCAGAGAGCCGGATACGTTCCGGTGGCAACCTTTATTCTACCCGAAAACTGCTGGACGGAACACTATTTTGCTCCGCAAGCCGCAGTGCGCGAGAAGATTTTAAAAAAGTACGCAGGTAATCAGGCGGTTGCAGACTTCATTGCTTTCAGCCGACAGGAAGAAGAGCTATACCGCAAATATAAAGCCTTTTACGGATATGTTTTCTATATCGGCAAGAAGATTTAGAGTTACCGGATAACCAATTTCGCTCCCTGTTTTTTACAAAGAGACGGGGAGCGTTTGTTATTGATTATTCGTTCATAATCAGATTATTCCGTATATTTTATGGTTCGTTTCGTCAAAATTTTGAAGCGGCCGTCTACTTGAGTTTTGCTTTCTGTCCAGTTACCACGGTCATCATAACCGGAATAAGAATTAGTATATACCGTGGTATCACCATCCTCAATATGTATCTCTTCTATTACATGGTCATAAGAGTCATATTTATACATACGAAGCACACTGAAGGTATTTGAACTGTCTTTCGTCACGCTCTTGAATTCATCACTCACACTCAATAATTTCCATTTTGTAATGTTGTTATTCTTGTCGGCCCATGCCTCTTTTTTTTCGTATCCCCACTCCCCCTTCCCGGAATAACAACGATATTTTCCCGAAGTTCTGACTTGTTCTTCCCAAATCTCGCTGCCATTATCTATTTTGTATTTCACGGTGTTGTTGTTCCGGGAAACAAATTCATAAACAAGAGCGGCATAAGTTCCATCTGACTGGCGTATTCGGGAACTACTCCACAAAAGCGTATCGCCACTATATAGATACTCTTCTATCTGGAAAGGAACAGAATCCATTCCCAAATACTCATATTGGCTCGTGATATTTCCCCAATCATCAAAACCGATGATTGTGATATGACCGATTTTGTCCGGGGTTCTCAGGGTGTCATAAGAGTACTTGAAACGATATACCGTATCCCGCAAACTCGTGACCTTTCCTTTCAGACCCATATACTTCCGGGGTGTATAGTTTTCACTACACGCTGTTAACATTAAAAGCAATATCCATCCGGAAAGGATAACTATTGTCGTTCTCATATTTTTTCTGTTCCAGGTAATTTTTAATTTCGGAATTCGCTTGGCGGCAATGAGAAAGCGCAGATATAAAACCTGCTTATTTTAATCTCATCCCTATTGTTTACATATTTCAAATTGGTACCATTGCGTTACTTTGTATTAGAGTGTATCTCCGAATGATTCGTAAACCTACTTTCAAAAAACCTGAAATGAAATCATCCTTTCAATAGCCAATCGGTGATAGCGAAATCTTGCCGATTTTCCGGTTTACACATTTGAATCAGTGCAATTATGATAATATTAAATCATCGAATATTGCCAAATATTACTTTCAGCAAAGATAATCAACATTGTCAGCAAAAACTTATCATACAGGATGCAATTTATATTATGAATTGTTTTAAATCAATATTCTTAATTTAAACAAATTTATCTCACTTCTTTTCAACTGTTTCAATATAATTAATCAATCTCTAAAGTCGGTTGATTTTCTTCTGCAAGAGTACAAGGATTTCGAGTGACCCGAAATATTTTAAGTACGCTGAAAACAAGGAATGTAAAAAGAGAAAAATTACGGTAATTTTCTTTTTTTCTCTGATAAACATCTTTTATATGGAGAAAATAAATAAGGCAACGCTTTGAAGAAATTTACTCTTTTTGTGGAATCCAAAGAAAGAAATTTTTCCAAATTCACAGGGCTTAGCATTGACGTTTCAGCCCCGGGATATACCTTTGTATTAAAACCACTTGTTACTATTCCTTTTCTGGTGTTCTTATGATTAGTAAGCAGTGATAGCTTCTTTTTATTCGCGGTCTTTCCGGCTCACTATCTGATCTAAGGAATAAATTAAAATACACACGTAGCGGAATTTTAAATTCGGGCAGGCTGACCGATACAGACACAACGAAAGAAGGGAAATAAAATTCTAAAAAGAAATTCAACATATTATTTTGCTATATAAAATATTGTTCGTTATTTTGCGAACAACAAATAAGAATAGACATGGAAAACAAAGAATATACAACGAAGCAAGAACAAATAGCCCGCTTTGCAAAAGCGATGGGACATCCGGCACGAATTGCAATACTTAACTTTTTGGCCAAACAAGATTGTTGTTTTTTCGGCGATATACACGAAGTATTGCCTATTTCCAAAGCAACGGTATCGCAACATTTGAAAGAGTTGAAAGACGCAGGCCTGATACAAGGAGAGATAGAAACACCGAAAGTGAAATATTGCATCAATCGTGAAAATTGGAAAATTGCCTCTATACTTTTTGCCGAGTTTTTCGGGCAATGTGTATGCAAGAAAGAAAGTTGTTGCGAATAGCGGCAATTTTTTTAGTTCGAATGTTCGTAGTTTGGCGAAATACAAACATCTAAAATACAATGAAAAAAGCAATCTATTTATCAATGAGCAGAGCATTATTTTGATGAATTGATAACCCAAATAACAAAAACCCATTAAATCAAGTGAAATGAAAAATGTAATTTTATTGATGGCCATGTACCTCGGACTGTTTGCATGTGGCAATGGTAATGCAAAAGGAAATAAAGCAACAGAAGAGCAATCTAAAAAAGACCGTGTGGAAGTATTGTATTTTCACGGCAAACAACGGTGTGCCACTTGCATGGCGATAGAAAAGCATGCCAAAGAAGCGATCGAAATGACATTTGCCGATGAATTGAAAAACGGAACGGTAGTTTTCAAATCAATCGACATTTCAAAAGCAGAGAATGAAAAGATTGCCGAAAAATACGAGGTTACCTGGTCGTCTCTGTTCGTCAGCAAATGGAAAGACGGCAAAGAGAGTTACGAGAATCTGACCGAGTACGCTTTTGCCAATGCCCGAACTACTCCCGACGCATTTAAAAGCAAAGTAATCGAGCAAGTCAGAGCCTTACTGAAATAGAGCTATGGAGTGGTTACAGACATTATTGGATAGCAGCACAACACCTGTATTGACGGCTTTTCTGCTGGGACTGCTGACGGCAATTTCTCCGTGTCCGCTGGCAACGAATATCGCCGCAATCGGATTTATCGGCAAAAACATTGAAAATCGCCGCCGGATTTTCCTGAACGGCTTGCTGTACACGCTCGGTCGTGTGCTCGCTTACACGGTGTTGGGTATCGTATTGATACTGATACTCAAAGAGGGTTCCAGCTTATTCGGTATTCAAAAGTTCATCGGGAAATACGGAGAGCTTATTCTCGGACCGGCATTGTTGATTATCGGTTTATTCATGCTGGCCGGCAGCAAACTCAAACTGCCCTCTTTCGGTTTCAAAGGCAACGGCGAGGGCTTGGCACGCAAAGGCAACTGGGGTGGGCTCCTGCTCGGAGTGTTGTTCGCAATGGCATTCTGCCCCACAAGCGGAGTTTTCTACTTCGGAATGCTGATCCCGATGTCGGCCACGGCGACCGCAGGGTATCTTCTCCCCGTGCTTTTCGCCGTGGCTACCGCACTGCCTGTTTTGGCCGTCGCTTGGATCCTGGCATTCAGCGTACAACATATCAGCAATTTTTACGGTAAGATGCAGATCATTCAAAAATGGCTGAATTGGATCGTAGGAGGTCTGTTCGTAATTATCGGTATGTATTATTGTGTAATGATGTATTTATAAAAAATAGAAATATGGAAATCAGAGTTTTGGGAACAGGTTGCGCCAAATGCAAGACAACCTATCAGGCAATCGAAAAAGTAATCAACGAGAATAATCTCGATGTGAAACTTATGAAAGTAGAGGATATTGTGGAGATCCTCAATTCCGGCGTGATGGCTACTCCGGCTGTCATGGTGGACGGTGTGATTAAAATCAAAGGGTACGTCCCCTCCGAAAGCGAAATAAAACAGCTACTCGGCATTTAACAATGTGGCTATGGATACGAAAAAAGAACTGAAAATCCTCTTGTGGGTTGTCATCGTCTTTGCAGCCGTGTTCTTCATGCCGCTCGGTAGTGAGCGGTTTATGACAGCCGTGGATGCCACACTCGACCTTACAAAATGGTATGCGCAGGAACATGTCGTATTGTGTCTGCTGCCTGCCTTCTTCATTGCTGGTGTAATTGCCGTATTCGTCAGTCAGGGTTCGGTACTCAAATATTTCGGTGCGAATGCGAAAAAGTGGCTCTCCTACACGGTGGCTGCCGTTTCGGGAGGTATTCTTGCCGTATGTTCGTGTACGATTCTGCCTCTCTTTACAAGCATCTATAAACGGGGTGCAGGCTTGGGGCCAGCTATTGCATTCCTCTATTCCGGTCCGGCAATCAGTATTCTGTCGATTATTCTGACCTCCCGGATTCTAGGTATGGAGATGGGTATTGCCCGTATAATCGGTGCTGTGCTTTTTTCCGTCGTTATCGGATTGCTGATGTCTTTTATTTTCCGCAAGGAAGAGAAAGCCAAGAAAGAGGAGCAGATGAACATCGTTCCCCCCCCCGAAAAACGACCGATGTGGCAAACCTCCTTCCACTTTTTTACATTGGTGCTTATTCTCGTATTTACAAATTGGGGTGCACCTGCCGCATCCGATACAGGACTATGGTATACTATCTTTGCTTATAAGTGGTATATCACCGGAGCGTTATCGCTTCTGTTGTGCTGGTCGCTAATCAGGATATTGAAATTGTGTACCCTGTGGGTGTTGCTCGGAGCTATGGTGACGGCCGTTTCCATAATTCCCGCCAGCCTGTTCATCGACAATGCTAAATTGGTTCCGCTCGTGCCGATGATAGTGGCTATCACCGCACTCTCCATAATCCTGCTTTTCGACAAACGGGACGAAGAAAATCGAGAATGGGTTTTCTCTTCCTGGGGTTTTGCCAAACAGATATTACCGTTGTTGGCTATCGGCGTGGTTACGGCGGGTTTCCTTTTAGGTTCTACGCATGACAATACGGCTATCGCAGGTATTATCCCGAATAGCTGGATCGAATGGGCGGTCGGCGGAAATTCGTTGCTATCCAACTTTTTCGCAAGTTTTACGGGGGCATTCATGTACTTCGCCACCCTGACTGAAGTACCTATCATTCAGGGATTACTAGCTTCCGGCATGGGTAAAGGCCCTGCTTTGGCTTTGTTGTTAGCCGGACCATCGCTCTCTCTGCCGAATATGCTGGTTATTCGTGGTGTGTTAGGAACAAAGAAAACCGTCGTTTATGTGGCACTCGTCATCTTAATGGCAACGATTTCGGGGTTTGTATTTGGAAATATCTTTTAGGATACAATGAAAAGGACATTCTCCTTAACCATAGGTCTGTTGCTTGGTATTCAAGTTTGTTCCGCCTTTTGAGCGGAACAAACTTTCCAGATTACAGGGAAATCCATATCATTATTAGTTACTTCTTGTGAGGTTTCAGAAAATAGTCCGAACATCCTCATGTTTAACAATACATTCATAAGCATAATTTTAATGGTAAGTATTATATAGAAAGACTTAACGTCTGATTTCATACTTTTATATTACCAATAAATATCCATTATGCCAGAAAATACTAAAATCAATCAACGAATATGAATCTAAACTAAATGAGCTTCTTTCTTTAGAAAAGAATGAAGTGATTTGATAGAACTAAACACATATCCTTGATTTTCCTTTTCTAATTTCTTCATTTTTGAGAGTGAGGCTATCCATGCAGCAGATAAGCATTGTATTCCAACTTTAATACAAGCGGTAATATCGGAAAATTCATCTCCAACATATACCATTTCTGCTGGTTGGATATTATATTTTGACATTAGTTCCGTCATTGATTCCGCTTTTGTGTTTCTATCTGGCGATCCGATTGAAATACTATCAAAAAGAGCTTCCATTTTAAAATGGTGAAGTGTAATATCACAACTCCTTTGCCCTTTACCTGTTATTAAAGATACAATAATTGAGTTCTCCTTCAACTCTGTTATCAATTCTCTTATCCCCACAAATGGTTGAATGTAGACTGTGTGCATTTCTTTGTATATCACATAAAAATCAATCAGAGCTTTTTCCCAATCTTCTGAAACGACCTCTTTAATCATTCCCTCTTCATTAAGTCCGAATGTTTTCACAATATCATCTTCTGACAATATTTTTGATGCATAGGGAGATACTGCCTGCTTAAAGGCTTCGATACACATTGGGATTGTATCGGCAATTGTACCATCCAAATCAAAAGCTACCAGTTTTACCATAGTTTCTTAGTTTGATTGATTTGACGTATTACTTTACATGGATTTCCAACAGCCAAACTATTTGCCGGAATATCTTTTGTAACAACACTACCTGCTCCAATTACACTACCGTAACCAATTGTAATTCCGGGAAGGATTACTACACCGCCACCAATCCAGCATCCGTCCTCAATCGTAATAGGCAAAGCGTAAGTACGGCGAATTCGTTTTATTCCATCTTCTGTTTCAACAGGTGCTAACCGTTCATCTAAATCAATAGGGTGAGTTGCTGTATAAAGCTGAACATTTGGAGCAATAAGAACATTGCTTCCGATAGTGATTTTATTACAATCCACAAAGGTACAACCGGTATTTACAGTAACATTATCTCCTATATGTACATTGCAACCATAATCACAGATAAACGGGCTGGCAACCGAAACTTTCATTCCGATACTACCTAGCATCTTTTTTAGCAAGCTGTGTTTTTCTTCTTTATCCTCATAAGGTAATGAATTATATTTCATCAATAACTTATGTGTTCGGGTTTTTAAATCCAAGAAAACTTGGTTGTGGCAATCATACCATTCACCAGCCAGACATTTTTCCATTTCTGTTTTCATAATTGTTGCGTTTATAAGATTGAAACTATTTCGGTAATATCTTTTCTCTTAGATGATTTTTCGGGTGGTTGTTTTACATAACCTAATGAAATAATTGCCACAGGGTACATATTGGGAGATAAATGAAGATTATTCTTTAGCATATCAGGATCGAAATTACATACCCAGCAGCTACCTAATCCTTGTTCTGCTGCGGCTAAACAAATATGTTCAGTTGCAATTGCCGCATCAATATCGCAATGGTTCTTATTGTCTGATTTTCTTACCCAAGAAATTGAACTGTCAGCGCAAACTACAATATAGAGTGGAGCTTCGGTAAACCATTCACGTGGATAAGATTGTTGAATCAGTCGTTTTTGTTTATTACTTTTTACGACAAAGAAGTGCCAAGGTTGATAGTTTACAGCAGAAGGAGCAAAACGGGCACATTCCAAAATGTAGTCGAGTTTTTCTTGCTCAATCATATCAGAAGAATAGTTTCTTGCAGAATAACGTTGTTTTGATAGTTCTAAAAAGTTCATAAGTAATCTAATTTTGATTTATGGCAAAGTTATACCTATTTTATTTCAAATATAGGTATATATTTTCGCTATATTGGTATAATTCCGCTTTATGTATTATATTTGAAGTATGAAAAAAGAAAATCTTCATCAACCATTTGAGATCAGCTTTAACGAGCATAATGAATCGTTATTGACTGAGCATGAGCATACTTTTTTTGAACTGGTCTACATTTTAACAGGAACAGGTATTCAATGGATTAACAATAATATGTTCCCATATCATGATGGACACTTGTTCTTGATAACTCCAAATGATTCTCATTCCTTTGAGATTCATACAACTACAAAATTCATTAACATCAAGTTTAATGACATCTATATACATTCAGCCATATTTGGTTCAGAGAATATCCAGAGATTAGAATTTATTTTGCAACATGCAAATCATCAACCGGGTTGCATCCTTAGAAATAAGGTGGATAAGTTATTAGTGAAACCAATGATTGAAGCAATTATTCGGGAGTATGTAAATAGGAATCTGTATAGCAAAGAGATTATCACGCAGTTGGTAAATACTATAATTATTGTTGTGGCAAGAAATATAGCTATGTTTTTACCTCAACAAGTCGATGAATGTTCAGATGATAAGTCTCTCGATATTCTTCAATATATTCAAGCAAATATCTATCAAACAGGTAAAATTAGAGCAAAAGAAATCAGTCAGCATTTTGGTATATCTGAAAGTTACTTGGGACGTTATATAAAAAAGCATACCAACGAAACAATGCAGCAATACATATTAAACTATAAACTAAAATTGGTCGAAAGCAGATTGTTACATAGTCAAATGAGAATAAATGAGATTGCCGAAGAACTAGGATTTACTGATGAAAGCCATTTGAGTAAATTCTTTAAGAAAAACAAAGGATGTAGTCCTTCAAGTTTCAGAAAAAGTAATAAGGCAATATGATGCGTATCTATTCTTAATCTAATATGTTTCAGCGATAACATATATACTATTTCCTCTAACATAAATAAAATTAAACGGTTACGGGTACATAGATAACGACCGTAGGTTACATGCGTTAATTCTCCCGCTTCCACTTCCTTTCTCCGAGAGTCTATGTATGTGTCGAAATATTCTAATAAAGTTATTCCGATTTCTTCCAATTCCTTACGTTCCCGTTCTTCTTCAATTTTTCTCTGTTCCTCTTCCTCTTTTGCCTTTTTTATAGCTTCCTCCTTTGCTCTCTTTTCGGGTGTTTTGCTAAGCTCGACATAAGCATCCCGGACAGTAACAGCAGATACGAAACCGTCTTTTAATAATAAGTTGACTTTTAAGTTTTCTATAATCTCTCTTATCTTTATTAACGAAATATTTATCCTTTGCGCTTCCGGGCTGTGTCTTTTAGCTTGGTTACATTTGGCATCCCATATTTTTTCAGATATACGTAAGCCGGTACTGAATTTCCTCCGATCTCCGTTAATAACGATATTTCCGCGAATTGATCTTTTACCTTCCGTATCGAGCATTTAACGGTTAATAAAAAATGTAACTCCGTTGTCTGTGCTTTTTCCCATAAGTTTACATTTAAAGGTTACAAAAATACGTTTACATCCTGATTTTTGATGTTTTAACCCTTAGACAATGTGGGAGTTATGCAGTCATATCGTCTTTTCCCGTCCACGCCATTTTAGGCAAAAAAGGCGAAAAGTACGTGGACGGATAGGATAGTGGACGGATAAGTGACCTTTTTAGGCTTAAATTGTCAATATGCAAAGACGGCGACGGTTTGACAAAAGACACAAAAAAACTGTAATGTCTTAATATTACAGGTTTTACAATAAGTATTGACCGACTTTGACACGGTTTTTGTGATCCAGCTGGGGTTTTATACCCAGTGGTATATCTTACATTTTCAATAAGTTACAAAAACGGTTTTGCAAACCCCACCTATTTCGCAGCAGATAGATTTCTGTTGGTTGCTGCCGTTTACATCATTTGATAATCAAAAGTAGAAAGATTTACTTGAATATGCAAGTTAATTGTTGTCAGATTGCCAAAGTGGATCATTTTCCCAATTAACCGGAAATCCCATGGCTTTTACATCAATGTTCGGATATTCTACAAGCAATTTCTTAAACCTGACAATGAAAGAGTGTTTCGGATTGACTGTGTTTAACATATAGATAACCATACAAAGAATAAAGTATGTTCTCTTATTACTAACTGTCTTATCCTGTATAAATTGTTTTTTAGGAGATCGGGGCATTAAAGGACGTATACTCAACACCCTATTCCATAACCGACAATGATGGGCACAGATATTGCGCAGATATACAATACTATGAAGCCATGATTCCAATACCGTATCAGGTAAACCAAAGTAATTTGCGATTTCTCTTTTTGTCTTTCCCGGTTTCAAATTGCTATATAAAATAGAGAGCGAACCAAAAGAGGTTATTTCCATCGTCATCCAGCTTGGAGGAAATGGATTTGAATATTTATTCTTAAATGCTGTAACAAACTCTTCATCACTACGGTTATATTCCTCGGCAATTTTTATTAAAGCTTTAGCGTGTTTTGTAGGGCTTGTAAAAAGTGCCGCATTCGTAAACCAATAACCGTCATATCGTTGAGATAGAATATGCACAATCTGTGTTCTTACAGCAACTTCTATTTTTTCTAATTCTGTTATAATCAGTTTACGAAGTTTACTATCAAATTTATAGATGGCAAATACAGTATCGAAAGTTGCCCCAGGTTTAAAAACATGATTTTCTTTATCTTCCAAAAGCGGATACCAATATCCACTCAATCTGTAATAACTTACGTTTTGCAAGATATGAACTGCCTTATCTTCATTCTCAACTGACATTCCCCTATCTTTTAATAGATCGACCTGTTCTTCAAATGAAATCAACTGTTTAGTATACGGAATCGTACTCATAGCACTAAAAATAAAAAGCTTACCCTAAGCGCGCTGTTCTAACGGGAAGCGGGGTAAGCATGTTAGTACAAAGATAATAATTATTTTATAAACATCCTATTGTTTCATTAAATCTTCTTTGAACTCTTGATAAATTTTAGACTTTAGATTATCCATAACATCCAACAGTTGTTTCTTCAATTTATTTTTAAATGGTATTGTTCCGTGGTTAAACCGATACAATAAAGACTGCTCACTAGCTTTTGGGCCTCTTCTTCCTGATCTTTCAACACGCCTAGTAACATCGGGTAAAAATTACTCTTACGACTACGAGGGACCCGTAATTCGAATACCTTACCTCCATGACATACCCGACGGCCTCAGAAACCGTTACTCACATCAGATAAAGCTTCATTATGAAGACTTCGTTTCCGAGAGCATTAAACTCTCTAAACCTTGTTTGACTAAACCCGGAAGACCGGATGCTCCATTTGTGATTTCCGAAATTATTTCCGTAATTTGTTCCTGTGTAAATTCCATAATAATTCATTTTTGATGTGCAATTACAAAAATAATCAAAATGGGATTTACACACTTTTTGAAACACTATCACACTTTTCGGGACACTATCCCTATTTCACCAGATTTTCTTACCGGAATCTGTTGTTTTTTGAGGGTTTGCCTGAAAACAAAAACTCCCGAAATTCGTTGAATTTCAGGAGTTTGCTTCGTTTTTTCATCTTGAAAAGTGATCCGCCTGGGATTTTAACCACCAGCGTTTATCTTGCTAATCTTCAAACCTTTTCTAAACTGTTACCCTTGTACCGTAATGATTTAGTAACGTTTTATTGGCATCAACTGGCAGTAAATTGACTTCCGGTTTCTGCTTTGTTTCGTGACCAAATATAGGAAAAAGATTTGAACAGTATTAATATTTCCATTAAATCTTCTATTATATAAAAATAACTTCCACTCTATTCCTTTTATTTCATAAACGAATAAATAGGATAACAATTAAAATCATTCTTATTCTCAATCTGTTCATAATATTGTTTTGCCTTATCTTTTTCATCTAATAACAAATATACGGCTGCAAGTATATTAGGCTTCTTACAATCCTGAGTAATTTCTCTCAAACCAATTATTTCTTTAGCATTTAAAGAACGAAGTCTCCTTATAGCTTGTAATTTGTTTAGTAATCTTATTTCAATTGGTAACGAATCTCCCATCACAAATAACCATTCAGACAATGAAATAGACAAATCTAATAGTTCTTTACTATGTATCTTATCATAAGCCAAAAGCATCGAAAGCATTGAAAGGTTTATCCTTTCTATTAATAGAGCTTCATTTCCATAACTAGTAAGTGATTTAAAAATATGCTTGTAGTATAAATTGGATATTGATTGGTAATCTTTCTGACCCAACAATATACATTGCGGTGCAGGAATTATTTTCCCATTTTCAAAACTTAAAGTTATATCAATATCTGAAGTTAATATATTTATAAATGTATCTGGTTCACCATTTTTACCTTTTACAAATATCAATGGTAAATAGATATTATATATTTTCATATCTACACGTTGGATATCACCCCATTTACTATTGTTATATGGTTCTTTATTTACAAGTACCTTTATTAGTATTTCTAACAAATAATGATTATCATTATACTTACCATATTCAATAATTAAATCCTCTTGAACCTTCAGAATATCAAGTACGACCTGAATACTCTGTAAGCCCTTCAAACGTCTTTCGTAAGTCTTTATATCAAAATTAGCCTTATTACTCAAATGCAATTTTTTATTACCTAAATTAAAACTGGACTTTTTGCATAATTCAATAATAAACTTCAATGCGACAATCTGTTCTTTTAGAGTATGGTTAAGATTTATATTAAATTTACACGGTTTATTATCGAAATAATCTATTATAATACACTTTCCAAGGTTAAAGCTAAACTTTCCCTTAGCTTGTTGTATTACAAACTCATCAAAATAGACGATATTATCTATTGTTACCTTTTTATTAACTACACCTTCAATTTGCTGAATCAAAACTTTGTCAATAGGTTTATTGGGATAACCCTCTACGGGCGATTTGGCATATAGAAACACTTCATTCGTAAACATATAATCAAATACAACCGATAAATCTTTCCCAGAACAAGAAATACTGAATTCTATTGGTAATTGTTCTTCTTTAATAGAGTTAAGGTCAAGCACTTTAAAAGAAGGATTCTTAACAAAAGAAATCTGCTTATGACAATTATCATTAAAATTAATAAGAATTGATGTAATATCCTCATAAGAAGGAACAGCTTTAAATTCTATGTTAGTTCCTTTTTGATTACCTACTCTTGAAATAATACGTTTAATATCAATAGGATGAAACAAATTATAATATATGAATGTATCCTTTTTTTCATTTATTAAAACCACAAAGTATGCTGTTCCATATAATTCATAATTACGTAGATCGGATATATCAACATGGTATTTGTACTTTGATTTATCAATTAGTTTTTTTAAATATTTTCCTTTCACTTGCACAGAAACTCTACCTATAAAATCATCTTTTCTTTTTTGACTACTTCCAAAAAGATAGATATTACCATCCCATGAAGGTTCTTTATCTCCTTCGCTAATAAAAGGAGATAAACAATCTGTTTTTGAGATATATGTTGTTACTGCAGCCGTAGCCAATTTTTCTATGTCCATTATTCTCCGATAATAAATTATTCAAATATTAATGAAATAATATAACACCTCCCTTTTCCTAATGAGGTCATATTTTTGGAATGTTTATACCATACATTTTATACTTATCGCGAATATATATAAAAACATTATCTATGTTGTTCAAATTTAAATTGTTTATTCATTAAATATAGATATATATCTAACTTTAATTTTCTTATGTTCTATTGAAAATTGAATTTTACATATCGTTAGTCATTTTAATCGGCCGACTTTGGAGGTTGATTTTCCCCCTGCAAGGGGCAAGATTTTCGGGTAACCGAAATGTTCCGGGTTACTCGGAACACATCTTGCTGTTAGCTGATGCTAACAAGGTTTACTTTCAGATGATAAAGTATTTCCTTAGATTTTAAGAAGAAGTTAGTTAGATGATACTGCTCAATACTGTGTAGTAAGTATAAATCATTAGCTAACTGTATTACAGATGGATATTCTTCTGTTGGAGCGTCTGGACATCTGGACGTATTGACGTTGGAACGTCTGGACGTCTGGACAGCTATAAGAATGTAATTACAGAGAAATTATATTTTGATAACTTTTGGGGGTATTCAAAGAGTTTTCTACCTTTGTAATCAAAGTCAAGCCTTTATGTAAGAAGGTCTGCGAAATATTATTTATGCTATAATTGAGATATTTATAAACTAAAGAGAGAAAGACATAAAAAATAAAAAACCATTCCTAAATTATCGGAATGGTTCTGTAAACTAAATGGAAATCTTGGCCTAAGAATCTGCAACATTCAAAAGTCCAACCAGATAGACAATTAGTTTCATGTTTCATACGTGGAATTATTGTACTGTTTGTTGGACGGGCTTGTTGCAGAGCCTTTAGGCGGATAGTTAACAATATTCCACGTTTTTAATATGGATAGTCTAAATACCTTTATTGCCTTATATTCTGTTCAAAACGGATGGTCAGGCAAGAAATCTTTAGGAGAGCATTTAAACACTTTAGCAAAGATATTGACGTGTTTAAAGTTGTACTTTTTCCCTCTTTTCCCGGATTCGATATCACCGATAAAACCTTGTGACAACCCGGAGGCAGCAGATAAATCTTCCTGCGTCCAGTCCAGTTCAAGCCTTTTAGCTCTTACTTTATCAATCACATATTGTTCTATATCAGCTAACGCCATTTAAGTTTAAAATTTATGCAATTAAGGCATTTTTCATGGGTCACTTAAACGCCAATAGGCGATAAACGAAACGTAATTTTATTCCTTATGTTTCAATACCATCTTTATAAATATCTGATAATAAAAAACAAAACAAATAATCAAATCATGAAAAGAAACATACCCTATATAAAACGACTTCTCCTCTTACTTGCAGCGTTTGTGCGGCGGAGGAAATTGTTGTAAAAGCCGGAAATAACCCGTCAGGGTTATTCTGACTTTTTCAATGATTTCGGGCGAGGACGGGAAGCTGCGGAGCCCCTCAATCAGGCTCAGGTCAGCTTCCCGGACAGGAGTAAAAGCGAAAATAACAGTAAACCACTTAAATATCAAATCCTATATTCTGAAACCAAATGAACAAATTATCCCTTACCATCCCGTCGGATATGAACAGCACACACCAGGTCGATAACTTTATCGAATTCCTACTCGACCGTTTCGAGTTACCTCAATCCCTTAACGGAAGGATCACCTTATCCATCATTGAGGCTGTACATAATTCGATCCTCTATGGAAACAAACGCGACCCGAAAAAGAAAATCACCATTACGGCCATAAAAAACCCCATAAAAGTGAGCATCACGGTAGAGGACGAAGGTGAAGGTTTCGACCTTAGCAAAATTCCCGATTTCAGCAGGCCGGAAACATTTATGCAATGTACCGGAAGAGGGCTTTACCTGATGATTACCCTTGCGGATAAACTACTCTTTGCTAAAAGAGGAGCCAAAGTGATTATGACCTTTTTTTTAAACTTAAACTAACCATGAAAACGTTCATTGCCATTATTGCCTCTTTCGTTTCAGGTATCCTCATCGGTTATTACTACCGGGAAGCAAGCGTAGAAGAAGAAATCCGGGAAAAACTGTATGAGCAGGAACGGCAGGAAAGCGAGAGGAGAAAACAAGAAAATGGCCGCGCAAAAGCCACCCTGTTTTATTCAGAGTGGCTTTTTCTTTATCAGTTTAGGGCAGAACCCGGACTGAGCTGAATGATAAGCGGTCTTGGAGCAGTGTTATTATTTTCCGGTTGCTTTATCCGGTTATAAACCCATTGCCGGAACGAACGGCAAATCCCCCCTTTCATATAAAAACCTAACGCTATGACCGCATCCAGATTATAAAGTTCCAACGAACATACCCGGCCTTTTGCGTTTATGAACCGATGCATTCGCATTACCTTCGTTTCAAACAACACTCCCCGCTGAAAGAGAGCTTTCAATCCGGCTCTTACCGTCTGAATATATACATCGAACAAATCAGCAATTTCCTCCTTTGTAAGCCAAACCGTTCCATCTTCGGATAACTGAATGTGAACGGATAGCTCCTGTAACGACTCTGAAAAATGAATATCCATTTTACCTCTTTCCATGATGATGGTGTTTATAAGTTTACCACTACGGTTTCCTGTTGTCTTTTACGGCTGTTGATTTTGCGTTCCAATACGCTCATATCATGGCTCACCTTCCGGTCTACCACACGGGCATAAATCTAGGTAGTCTTAATATTGGTATGCCCTAACATTTTCGATACGCTTTCAATGGGCACACCCTGCGTAATGCAGATTTCAGTGGCAAAAGTATGACGGGCAAGGTGGAAAGTAATATGTTTATCTATCCCACAAAGCGCGGCTATTTCACTCAAATAGTCGTTCATCTTTTGATTACTGATTACCGGAAGAAGTTTTCCGTCTTTCAGTTTCCCTTCATATTTTTGAAGTATCTGACGGGGTATTTCAAGCAAAGGGATATCAGAATCTATTCCCGTCTTCTCCCGTTTAGTCATAATCCAGAGCTTTCCGTCGAATCCGGTTCTGATGTTTTCCGCCGTCAGGTTACAAAGGTCAATATAAGATAATCCGGTATAGCAGCTGAAGATAAACATATCCCTTACCTGCTCCAGCCGTTTGGAAGCAAATGCCTTGTTGTAAATCTTATCTATTTCAGCCTGCTCTAAATACCCTCTGTCTACCCGGTCAAAGTTGAATTTATAATTGGCAAAAGGGTCTATAAAATCAAGCCCGGTATTTCTGTCATAACCAAGGACTGTGCGGAAACGCTGCACAAACTTCATGGCGGTGTTGTTATTGATGCCGCACGCATTCCGCAAATAGAGATAGAAGTTTTCAATGAATACCGTATTGAGTTCACGCACGGGCATATCGGATACATGATACTTTTCCTTCATAAAATCAATCAGCCGTTGTTTTGTCAGCTCGTAACGGGAATAAGTCTTTTGTGTGGCGGTTGTTCCTACTTTCTGTTTATACTGCTCGTTAAACTGGGAAAAGTAGGTAATCAGCGTTTTTTCCTTTTCCTCCAACCCTAAGAAAGCGTTGCGGATCTGTTCGGGAAGGGCATAGCCTTTAACGTTCAACAGACGGTTGTAATGAACGGTAAGTTCTGATTTTATGCTTTCCAACAGTCGGTTTAAAGCGGAGTTCTTTGCTCTGTATCCTTTACCTGTTTTGGCTTGTCCCTTGGATACGTCCCAATCATCGGGATGAATATCGAGTTTGCTGCTGAATTGGGTGTTGGAGCCGTCTACGGTTACCCGTATCATGATCGTAACGTGTCCGTTCTTCTTTGGCTCGTTCTTTTTGAGGTAGAACAGAATCCTGAATGTACTTTTCATAGTGTCTTTTCTTTTGTTCACAAAACTATTTTGATTTGGTGAAACAAGAGCAGACATCTGAAAGACAAACAACGCCAAATCAATGACTTATCATTAAAATCGTTACGATTTTGACTTTCCGTTTTTACCGTAACGATTTAGTAACGATTTTCTGTCTTTAGGTGGCTTTTTCGTGGCTCCGGCCTGACTTGCCGGAAAAGAAAAAACCTTTCTAAAACAGTAGTTTAGAAAGGTTTGACTTAGTTTGACCGCCATTTAGCGTATCTTTCCGTGATCCGCCTGGGATTCGAACCCAGGACCCCAACATTAAAAGTGTTGTGCTCTACCTACTGAGCTAGCGAATCAGTCTATTTGCCTAATTGCGGGTGCAAATTTAGACAGATTTCCGAAGAATGCAAATAATACGTTCGTTTTTTATAAGATATTTTATGAGGATAAATTACAATTTACTCATAATCTGAATCCTATATCCAACCATTTTTTACGGTTTTGCTCATGAAAGTGTTTGCTCTTTCCTGAAAATGTCGTAACTTATATTCCGAAACTTCTAAATTCCGGTGTGATGTTACTTTATTACTATGAAAAAAAGGGGTTACTGGTGTTGTTGCTGCTTATCGTCGCTTTTATCGTCATTCCCCGCCAGATCAAACACAAAAAAACGGATGCCTTTTTGCTTCAAACTCCCCATTCGATAGCAGATTCTATCCGGATGACCTTCCCTGCAGAGCAAGAACCGATTGAACTGAATAGTGCCGATAGCACAACGTTGGTAGAAATCCGGGGTATCGGCCCTTATTACGCCGCCAAAATCATCCGCTATCGGGAACGGCTCGGCGGATATTACCGGACCGAACAATTGAAAGAGCTCCGGATGACCTACTTTAATGTCGATTCCTCCGCACACCTGTTTACTGTAAATCCCGGGCTTATCCGTAAAAAGGACTTAAATACACTGACATTCAAAGAAGTATTGAGACATCCGTATCTCGAATACGAAGATGTCAAGCTTATTTTCAATGCCAAAAACAAATACAAAAAAATAAGTATGGATACTTTGGAAAAAAGAAAAATACTACCCGTGTATAAACTAAAAAAAATAAAACCTTATTTCATGTAATTTCTTATCTTTGTCCGAAGTCCGTATAAAACGTATTGAAAATCTTCAACGCTATGAAAAAAATCCTTATTATTTTCTCTGTCATCATCGGTATTTTTATTGTATTTTTATTACTGCTTCCCCTTTTCTTGCAAGGCAATATTTCAGAAATTATAGAAAAACAATCGGCAAAATACCTGAATGCAGAATTGCAAATCGAGGACATGCGTTTGAGTATGTTCAAAAGCTTTCCCGATTTGAATGTCCGGGTAAAAAATATCGTTCTATGCGGCAAAGGGGAATTTGAAGGCGATACGGTAGCGGCCATCAATACGTTCAATGCTTCTGTAAATGTAATGTCGCTCATAAAAGGCGAAGAAATTATCGTTAAAAAGATATACCTGAAAGATGCCCGGCTGAATCCGGAAATCGGGACATCCGGACAAAACAACTGGGACATTCTGATCCGTAAGACCACCGACACAACCAGTATAAAGAAAGCAGAATCTCCCAAAGAAAAGAAAGGCAAAAACGAAATACTTCATTTCAACGACATTCAAATCGAAAACCTTTCACTGAATTACACCGATATTCCGGGCGCGATACAAACGACTGTCGGACAATTGAATCTCAACCTGTCCGGAAATTTGAGTGCTGCCGAAACAATTTTAAAAATCGATTTACAAGTCAAGGATATTTTCTTCCGGCAGCAAAATACGGTATGGATCAGTCATTCCGATTTGCAATGGCAGGCTGAATTGGCTGCCGCATTGCAAGAACGGTCTTTCGACATCCAAAAGAATACGCTTGTTCTCAATGACCTCCGTCTGGATTTAAACGGTAAGGTAGCCCAGGCCGGAGACAAAACTCTGCTCGACTTACGTTTGAATACGCCGGACACCCGTTTTGAAAGCTTATTGGCGTTACTTCCCAAGACATATAAAGAGCAATTGTCAAAACTACAGACCAGCGGCAATTTCACCTTCGAACTGACCGCCAAAGGTGAATATTATAAAGATCATCTCCCGGCATTCGATCTGCATTTCAATATCGACAATGCCCGTGCCAAATATGAAGACTTACCGGAAGCGATAGAAAACATCAATATGGCACTGAATGTAAAAAATCCGGGAGGTCCTTCCGACTCTACGGATATCGATCTCCAAAAACTTTCTTTCACCCTCGGAGGCAATCCGTTTGACGTCCACCTGCAAATATCCGAATTAAACGATCCTCTGCTCAATGGAGGAGCGAAAGGCAGTATCGATTTCAACGATCTCAAAAAGGTTTTACCGCTACAAGGCGTAACCCTGGAAGGCTCGCTTCAGACCAGTCTGACCTTCCAAGGCCGGTATAAATACATCGAGCAAAAGCAATACGAAAAATTTACGGCCAAAGGAGATATACAAGTCAAAGATATATTTTATGCAAATACCGATTTCCCGAAAGGAATACATATTCCGACAGGAACGCTCCGGGTAACCCCGGCTGAATTGCACATCACCGATTTACAAGCCAAGGTTAACTCTTCGGACCTGAAACTCAAAGGTTATGTTTCAGGCTACCTCCCCTATATCTTAAAAAAAGAAACATTAAAAGGGAATTTCACCCTGTCTTCCGACCGCCTGGATCTGAATGAGTTTATAACCCCCAATACGCCGGTAAAAGACACGACGAATACCCAAGCGAAAGGAGATGTCAAAAATGAGGCCCCGATTATTCCGGCGAATCTACAGTTGCAAATCAATACCGACATAAATACCATACTTTTCGATAAGCTGAAAATCAGTAAAGTCAGAGGAAAAGTAAGTCTGGCCAATGCTTCTGCCATACTCGACAGATTGAGTATGAATCTGCTGGAAGGGAATATGGAAGTAAGCGGAAAATACACAACCGAAAAATACAGTTTTCCTCATTTCGACCTGCGGTTGAATGTCTCGGATCTCGACATACATTCTGCTTCCGAATCCTTTTCATTTGTCCGGAATAATTTGCCGATAACCATGAACTGTGAAGGAAAAATATCTTCCGTTCTCAACTTGTCTTCGGATTTGAGTATGGATATGTCCGTGCGTACCAATACCTTGAACGGATCGGGCTATATCGATTCCAAAGGTATTCTGATCAATGAGAATCCGGCTATGCTTAAGCTGGCCTCTGTGGTGAAAAATGACGAATTGAGCCGCTTATCCATCAGTTCTTTGAAAGTCGATTTTAAAATCGACCAGGGGAATATTACCATCGCGCCTTTCACGACCCGTTTAGCCGGTAACCCGGCCACGATTTGGGGTAGCCAAACAGTAGACGGGAAAATCGACTATACGATTTCCATGAATATCGACCGCAAATTTTTCGGCCAAGATATTGAAAATTTATTACGTTCGATACCGGGTTCCAAAAACATACA
Source organism: Culturomica massiliensis (assembly GCF_900091655.1). Classification (NCBI taxonomy): domain Bacteria; kingdom Pseudomonadati; phylum Bacteroidota; class Bacteroidia; order Bacteroidales; family Odoribacteraceae; genus Culturomica; species Culturomica massiliensis. The sequence goes on along the minus strand of NZ_LT594621.1, from coordinate 574,426 downwards.
GAATCTGGATATAGACGCCAAAATCACAGGTACCTTAAACCGGCCACAGGTGCAACCCGATTTGTCGAAAGCCATCAACAAAGTAAGAAAAGCAGCTGAAAAAGATCTGAAAAATAAAGCTCTGAAAGGCTTGGAGAAATTATTTAAATAGTATCGAAACCCGGGCGCAGGAACGTCCGGGCATAAGGAAACTGATAATCGACTTCTTTTTCCAATTGCTCCAATACGACCTTGATGTGTTGAATGTCAACTGCCAGGGGATGACAATATTTTTCAAGCACATTCCAGGCATCTACCGAGCGTATCACACAAATCAGGGCCACTTTAGCCGAACCGTTATATTCTTTCCCGGGCATTGCTTCAGCCACGGCATTGTCTTTCCGAAGGCAATCGAACAAAGCTTCCCGTATCTTCGGCTGGATCGTATCCAAATACCAATTGATAACCTCCAACGCTTCCTCCGTAATTTTCACTTCCTCGCTTCCTTCCTTCCAATCCTGCTCGTCCAGGAAACCGAAGATTTCATCCAGACATTCTTCTGCCAACACCTCATATAACTGACAAATGTTGACAATATCGAAGGTCTCTATATAACTGTATTCATCTTCATCATCGCTGATCTCCGTCCCGAATTTATGCCACAAGCCTTCTTCTCTCAGCGGTTCCGCCAAATAAATATCCTCAATGCCGACACCCCGTTCCTTGGCTATATCTTGTACGACATCATAAGCTGAACGACATATATATTCCCAATAATTCCAAAAACTATCCCTCAAATGCATTACATTCCGTTCCGAATCCTCCCCCTCCCTTTCCTTGAATTTTTTTTCCATCGTATAACTGAGGCAATTCGCCTTATAACTGCATTTCTCACACCAACGATCGCAAAAATTATAAATTCCAGGAATAAAGCCGGAAACCGGATGATTATGTAATTTTTTTTTGGGCACAGTATATAAGATTTCGGTTAGGCAAAATGTAATAAATATCCCAATCTGTTTAGTTTTTATTTACATCTTAAAATTCAGTACAAAGATAGTCTATATGTGTATACGAACAAATTATAGCTATGCTTCTTTTACTAACCCCGATCTTTATGTATAAAAGGAATTGTAATATATTTACACGAATAAGGTTAACCGACATAAATTAATTTACCGCTAAAATACATTTTCAAGCCTGTTTTATCGACAGGCTGATTCTCTTGCGGTCTTTATCTGCCTGTAATACTTTTACGGTTACATGCTGATGAAGGGTTATCACATCTGCCGGATTAGCGATATAACGATCGGCAATCTCCGATATATGTACCAAACCGTCCTGTTTCACACCGACATCTACAAACACCCCGAAATTTGTTATATTCGTCACAATTCCGGGCAAAACCATCCCTTCCTGCAAATCCTCTATTTTCGTGATTCCCTCGGCAAAACTGAAAACCCGGGCCACCGAACGGGGATCGCGTCCCGGCTTTTTCAACTCGTCCAATATATCCTGTAAAGTCGGTAATCCGATTCGTTCATCCACATAACGTTTCAAATCAATCTTATCACACAATACACTATTACCGACCAGTTGTCCGACATTCACATTCAAATCACGGGCCATCTTTTCGACAACGGCATAAGACTCCGGATGCACAGAGGAATTATCCAACGGATTGGCGGCTCCTTCGATACGCAGGAAACCGGCACACTGTTCATAAGCCTTAGCTCCCATACGTTTCACTTTTTTTAATTCATTGCGACTACGGATAGCTCCGTTTTCCCGGATATAATTATCGATATTTTCAGCCAATACAGGTCCCAATCCGGAAATATGCATCAACAGGTATTTCCCTGCGGTGTTCACATTGACTCCGACCCGGTTTACACAGGATTCGACTACCCGGTTCAAACTCTCTTTCAATTTCGTCTGGTCGACATCGTGCTGATACTGACCGACACCTATCGATTTGGGGTCGATTTTCACCAACTCAGCCAAGGGATCCATCAGGCGGCGTCCGATAGATACGGCTCCCCTCACGGTAACGTCATATTCCGGAAATTCTTCCCGTGCAATGGAAGAAGCTGAATATACCGAGGCTCCGCTTTCACTCACCACAAATACCTGCAATTTACGATCGAACCGCAAACTCTGAATAAAAGTTTCCGTTTCCCGCCCTGCAGTACCGTTTCCAATCGCTATCGCCTGTATATCGTAAGTTTCCACCATATTGGTAATTTTCGCTGCCGCTTGTTTGTATTCTCCCCGGGGCGGATGAGGATATATGTTTTCATTATGCAGCAGGTGTCCTGTCTCATCCAGACAGACCACTTTACACCCGGTACGAAATCCGGGGTCTATGGCCAGAATACGCTTATTTCCCAAAGGCGGCGCCAACAATAATTGTCTCAGATTTTCTGCAAATACCCGGATCGCTTCTTCATCGGCTTTCTGCTTCGAAAGGCTCAGGTATTCCGACTCGATGGAAGGAAAAAGTAAACGCTTATACCCGTCTTTCACAGCATCGGATACCTGTACAGCACTATCGTTACGGCCTTTTACAAACAACCGGCCGATCGTATCGAGCAAAATTTCGTCATCTACAATCAAAGTCACTTTCAGTATCCCCTCGTTTTCCCCTCTCCGCATCGCCAGCATCCGGTGAGAAGGGCAACGCCTCAGCAATTCCGTATAATCGAAATAGTCACTGTATTTCTCTCCTTCACTCTCTTTTCCTTTTACCACTTTCGAACGGATATACGCCTCACGTTCTACTTGCCGGCGGGTAATGTTGCGGGCCCGCTCGTGTTCACTGACCCACTCTGCAATGATATCGCGGGCACCCTGTAAAGCCTCCGTTTCGGTTTTTACCTCTCCTTTTACAAAACGGCCGGCTTTCGCCACGACATCCCCGTTTTCCTGGCGCATCAGAATAGCGGCCAAAGGCTCCAGTCCCAAAGCCTTCGCTTTCGACGCCCGGGTTTGCTTTTTCGGCTTATAGGGTAAATAAATATCCTCTAACGTCCGCAATTCCCGGCATTCTTTAATCTGCTTTTCAAGTTGGGACGTCAGTTTTTCCTGCTGCCCGATCGTTTCCAAAACCGAAGTTTTCCGTTTTTCCAACTCCTTGTACTGTACATACCTCTCTTCTATCTCCCCGATACGAACCTCATCCATACTTCCTGTTCTTTCCTTACGATACCGGGCAATAAAAGGGATGGTAGCCCCTTCGTCCAGAAGCGCAAGTAAGTTACGGATATATTTAGCCTCCACACTTGTTTCCTCTGCAATAAAAATAACCGGGTCTATATAAAATTCTGCCATTTTAAATCGTTTTGCTATTGTTGTGATATCTGTGATCAAAGGGATCGTACTTTTCCAATAAAAATGTGTACAAAGATACAAGTTCTACGGTTTATTGCCTATCTTTACAGGGCTTAAAGTTCAGGCCGGCCTAAGAAGACCCCGGAAACAAAATTAAAATTTGCGCAGATCTTATGATCCGGATAAAAAATATCACTAAAAATTACGGAGACCTCCAGGTATTGAAAGGGATAGACCTCACTGTCAATGAAAAAGAGATTGTTACGATTGTCGGCGCCAGCGGAGCTGGGAAAAGCACCCTACTACATATTATCGGAACACTGGATCTTCCGGACTCCGGTGAGCTATGGTTCGGTGAAACAAATATAGCTACCCTTTCTCCTGTCAGACTGGCTGCTTTCCGAAACCACAATATCGGTTTCGTATTTCAATTCCATCACTTACTTCCGGAGTTCACTGCCCTTGAGAATGTCTGTATTCCGGCCTGGATAAAAGGAACGGCCAAAAAGGAAGCTGAAAAAAAAGCCGGGGAATTATTGGAACTTATGGGGCTAAAAGATCGTATTGCACATAAACCCAACGAACTGTCGGGAGGAGAGCAACAACGGGTGTCCGTTGCCAGAGCCCTGATCAACAATCCGCAGGTGATCCTGGCCGACGAACCATCCGGTAATCTGGACTCGCAAACGAAAAACGACCTGCACCGGTTATTTTTTTCACTGAGGGATCAATTGGGTCAGACTTTTGTTATCGTAACCCACGACACGGGATTGGCAGAGATGTCCGACAGACAAATACGGCTGAAGGACGGCAAAATTGCATAAAGTTGAAAACATATTTAAAAAGCTAAAAATACGACTTGTACAACTATATTTTTAACCTTTATATTTTTAGTTTTTAGTTTTCCTTTTATCTTTGCGTGATTTTAAAGAATTTATTACAAAAAAATAGGAATTAAAAAAGAAAATTCATGAAGTATTCAAATGATCTTGATAAGGTAAGTTATTGCCTTGGGCTGAGCATCGCCAGCAACCTGATTTCTTCAGGAGTAGACACCATTAACGCAGAAGCATTCAACGATGCTATGTCTACGGTATTTGCAGGAAAAATGCCGGAAATCATTCCGGACGAAGCAAATAAAATTCTGCAGGATTATTTTGATAAACTTCAGAATAAAAAAGGAGAGGCAGCCCTGAAAGCCGGAGAAAAATTCCTGTCGGAGAACAAATCCAAAGAAGGAGTTGTAACCCTACCCAGCGGCTTGCAATACAAAATATTAAAAGAGGGCAACGGTCCGAAACCCAAAGCTTCGGATACGGTAAAATGCCATTATGAAGGCCGTTTGATAAACGGAGCTGTTTTCGATTCATCGATCCGGAGAGGCGAACCGGCAGAATTCCCGGTAAACGGCGTTATTGCCGGTTGGGTGGAAGCTTTACAACTGATGAATACAGGTTCCAAATGGCAATTGTATATTCCCTCCGAACTGGCTTACGGTGCCCGCGGAGCAGGACAGTCTATCGGTCCGAACGAAACGCTGGTTTTCGATGTCGAACTGTTGGACATCGTTTAACCGGGAAAGCAGAGATCTTTCCCAAAGCGGAAATTACCGAATAAAATAACCTATAATTTATAGTCTTAAATTTTTAAACAATGAATGCAAAAAATTTACTATTAGTACTTGCAGTAGGTACATGCATTTTATCGGGCTGTAACAGCGGCTCTATGACATCTACCACTGCTACTTTAAAGACAGAAGCTGATACGGCTTGCTACTATATCGGTTACATGTACGGAACCGGTATTACACGTTCCGGTATTAAAGAACCAAACATGCAGGCTATCGTTGCCGGTATGAATACAGCTATCGAGAAAAAAGAGACCGGTGCCGATCAAATGCAAATGCAAATGTTTGTCAGCACATATCTGCAAAAAATGGCACAAAAAGTGGCTGAAGAAAACCTGACAAAAGGAGCTGAATTCATGAAGGAAAATGCCAAAAAATCAGGTGTAGATACCTTATCCGACGGCATTCAATACAAAGTGGTTAAAGAAGGCAACGGCCCGAAACCGGTAGCTACCGATATGGTAAAAGTACACTATAAGGGCACTTTGATCGACGGTACTGAATTCGATTCTTCCATCAAACGTAACGAACCGGCAGAATTCCGTCTGAATCAGGTTATCCCGGGCTGGACGAAAGCAATTCAGCAGATGCCTGTAGGATCTAAATGGATTCTTTATATTCCTTCGGATCAGGCTTACGGCCCAAGAGGTGCAGGCGGCGCTATCGGCCCGAACGAAACTCTGATTTTCGAAGTTGAATTACTTGATATCGTAAACCCGGATGCACAACAACCGGCTGCCGACAAAAAGTAATCTGACTACCAAATAAATAGCAGAGCTTGGGGGCAACCCCAGGCTTTGTTATTACATAAAACATCATTTACAGCATTTATTTTTTCCTTATGAATTACGAAATCAAGGGTAAACTCATTTTCAAAGAAGATACACAGCATATCAGTGAAAGATTCCAGAAAAGGGAATTTGTGATTGAGGTGGAAAATGAGAAAAATCCGCAATGGAACGACTTTATCAAAATCCAACTCATCCAGGACAGATGCGATCTATTGGAAAATATCGCTCTGAATGAAAATATAAAAGTATATTTCAATGTCCGCGGACGCAAGTGGGAAAATAAAGGTCAGGTCAGTTATTTCACAAATCTGGAAGGCTGGCGTATCGAAAAACTCCAGGAACAGACATCTGAAATGATGCCCCCGGTTCCGGAATATGCCGTCGAAGATATTCCGCCTATGCCGGAAGCCGACGACCTGCCATTTTAAAAAAATAAAAATTGAAAGTGGAAAATTAATATTTCCCATTTTCAATTTCTTTACTGTTTCAGGCGGATTTCATCTTCGGCAATCTCGATTATCCCCTGCTTATAGAGTGCTCCGATAGCTTTCTTATAATTTTTCTTACTGCATCCGAAAAGATTGTAAATAATTTCCGGAGCACTTTTATCGGAAACATCCAACACACCGCCGTTGTCTTTTATCTTTTCCAGTATCTTAGCCGTCAGCTCATCACTTTGCCCGTAACCGGCCCGCTGTAAAGAGACATCGATTTTACCGTCCGGACGCATCTCTTTAATGTATCCTTTCACTTTCTGACCGACACGTACCGGCTGAAAAATCTCATTACGGTATATCAAGCCCCAATGGGCATTATTAACAATTACACTGTATCCCAAATCGGAAGGGCGGGCGATCAGTAAATCAACTTCCTGTCCGACTTCATAAGCAGCCGGAGTGCGGTCCAGATATTTCTCAATCTTAGCCGTAGCAGCGATGCGATCACTTTCTTCATCGACATAAGCGTATACCAGATAGGTATTACCTTCCTTCATCCGTTCCCGCTGTTCCCGGAAAGGTACCAGCAAATCCTTCCGCAGTCCCCAATCCAGAAAAGCTCCGACAGAACTTGTCGCCACCACTTTCATGCAGGCAAATTCCCCGACAACGATATTCGGTATTTCCGTTGTCGCGATAACCCGGTCTTCGGAATCGAAATATATAAAAACTTTCAATTCGTCGTTCGGGAAACACTTTTCCGGCACATATTCCTTCGGCAACAGTATTTCGCCCCTATCCTCTCCATCCAGGTAGACTCCGAAATCAACAGCTTTGATCACTGTAAGTGTATTGTATTTTCCGATCTCAATCATAAATATTTATTTTATTCACAAAAGTAGTTCAAAAAATAGTTTTACACTTACAGTTCTCCTGCTAATTTCAAATTATTTAAAGGCTTTTTCCGACAAACCGGGTCCGTGAAGCTTCAATTTCTCGAAATACTCCGGCACCGGCCGTCCCATCAATTTGTCGACATACATCTTCGCAATGTACTGGGCAAGCATAAAACCGTGTCCGCGCATACCGACAAACAGCCCCAGTTCCGGATCTACAATATAACGCGGTTCGGTATAATAACCGGCCCATACGGCCTGTATCCCGACACCGGCCAAATCCGGAATCCATTCCACAAACATTTCGCTCACGATTTCCAGAAACGCTTTTGTATTCAGTTTTAAGTTCTTATCGATACGCATAGCATCCAGCTTCGGGGAAGCACAACCGATGATCTGTCCCGTATGGGCAATCTGTTGTCCGTATACGGCAGAAAATCCCTTATAATCCTGACGATCGATGAGCATATCCAGATTAGCTCCGTTCTTCCCCAGCATCGGCAGACGGCGGGTAATAAAAGCCTGATGGCGCACCGGATATAAGCCAGCATCTATTCCCATGCTATCGCACAATTTTCCGGCTCCTCCTCCCAAGGCATTCACAAAATGCTCCGTACGGTATTCCACATATTTTTTATCATGTGTCAATACCAATACACTGGTGTATTTCCCTTCTTTCACCGCCTCTATCACCCGGCAATCCTCCATCACCGTACCTCCGGCCGCGATACCTATATTCCGGACCAGATCGACTACCTTACCGGGCGTCGCCTGCCAGCAATCATCGGTAATCAAAGCCGCCAGGTATTTTTTAGACCTGGGATTAAAATAAGGCGAGATCTCCTCCCGGAATTGCTTGGGAGCGACCATTTCTGCCTTAGACCAGGCTTTACTTGCCTCCAATGCCTTGTACGTTGCTTCATCGTGAGCAAAATTGATATATTTGATCGGACGATAATCGATATTCGACAGGTATTGCAACTCTTTGAAAATAGTGTGATTACGGGTGGCAATCTCAGCCAGTTCCGGAATAGAAAATGCCGTGCGTCCACCGCCGATATTACGCCAGGAAGACCCCCGGTCGGCATTTACCAATACCGGATTCATACCGGCTTCCGCCATATACCTGAACAAAGCACTTCCGGCAATACCGCCGCCGGCAATCAAAGCCCCGACTTCTATTTTTTTAAAACCTTCCCGGTTGGCCACCAGATAAACATTTCCTTTCTTAGCCGGGTGCAATTCCCCCAATGTCAACTGATTGGAAAGCGGTGCACGCGGCGTTGCATCTCCGGTCAACTCGATTCCCCGGCTTCTTAACGCCTGGCGCAAACGCGGAATACACCGTTTTCCGCGGCAAGGTCCCATTCCCAGATGAGTCGTATGCTTCACCTCGTCGATCGAAATAAACTTACGGTCGCCTATCATCTGCAATACTTCTTCCAGTTTCACATCATCACAATGGCAAATATAGGTTTCTCCCTTATCGTCCCGCAACAGAGGTTTTAAATCCAGCGGTTCCGGATAAGAAGTTTTAACGATAAAGCCCCGTACCAGGGTCAGTTCTTCTCCGTGTATCGATAAAGCCCTCACCCGGGCCACATTCGTCTTGTTCGGTTTGGATAATATTTTCTCAATGACTCCTTCTCCCAGTTTCTCTCCGTTATTGTTTACCAGAAATACTTCCTGTCCTTCCTGTGCTTCATACTCTATCGGCAAAAACAGCATATCTTTCTTTACATTGTATCCGAAGATCGCCAGTCCGGGACATTGATATACACATTCCATACAACCGATACACCGGTCGTAATCAACGATCGGCACCGCAGAAGTAGACGACTTGGTAATCGCTCCGTGCGGACACGCAAAGGAACAGGGGTTGCAGGCAAAGCCATAGAGACAGTCAGCCTGTACAAATCCCCGGGCAAACATGCGTTCCGGCTCCGGTAAACGCGGCTCATCCAATATCCTGACAGGATGCTGCTGGGAATCGATGTATTCTTTGGAAAGCAACAAATAATCGTCGTAATTTACCCTCACTCCCAATTCCATCATGATCTGCATGGCCGTATGCCGGCCTTTCAACACGGCACTCGTCCCTTCCCCGATCCGGATGGCATCTCCGGCAGCAAAACATTGTCCGCCGAAAACTTCTTTCCCTTTTGCCCACAACTGATTATCCGGAATCAGCCCGGTACATATATTGATGACATCGATACCCCCTATGATTTTTTCTGTCCCCGGTACCGGTTTAAAATTCTCACAACGGGCAATCACAGCCCCTGTAATACCATTGCGTGCCTTATTCGGAATGGCTTTTAAAAGAATATGGGAAGTCATAACCGGTATGGCCAGGCGACGTACCCGATTGGCCTGCACCGGAAAACCGCCTTCCTGCGGCATTGCTTCAACAATGGCTTTGACATGGGCGCCGGCCTGCATCAACTGGTAGGAGGTCAGATATCCGATATTTCCGGCCCCCACCGTCAACACATTTTTCCCCAACAGGGTCATTTCATTGTTCATCATCTTCTGGACAACGGCAGCCGTGTATACGCCGGGCAGGTCGTCATTCTCAAAAGCCGGCATAAAAGGTACGGCTCCCGTAGCAACAACCAGGTAATCGGCATCGACAAAAAACACCTCCTCCGTATGCACATTCTTTACAGCCACTCTCTTCCCCTCCAACAAATCCCAAACGGTGGAGTTCAGATAAATACCTTCGGCATTGTCACCGGCCAGGGTTTTCGCAATATCGAATCCCCGCATCCCTCCGAATCTCTTTTCTTTTTCAAAAAAGAAAAACTGATGGGTTTGCATCGTAAACTGTCCGCCGATTTTATCATTGTTATCGATAACGATGTTGTCGACACCGTATTTATTGAATTCTTCCCGAACGGCCAGACCGGCAGGACCGGCCCCGACAATTACAACCGTCGTACGCAATATTTTCTTTTTTTCCGGCAATTCACGCTCCTTTTCTTTAGGCATAAAACGATCGGTAATCTCTTCTACTTCTTTCACCCCATCGACCTTCGTAATACATATCCGCCGGATTTTTCCGTCAACGAGCATTTCACACGCTCCGCATTTACCGATACCGCATTCCAGGGAACGCTCACGTCCGTCAAGACTATGACTATGCACAGGATAACCGGCCTGATGGAGAGCCGCTGCTATTGTATAGCCACTTTCAGCTTCAATTTTTTTGCCACGATATACAAAAGTGACTTTACTCCGGACAGGTACGTCCAATATCGGATGATGTTGTATTTTAGACATAAGTTCGTATTTTATTAAGGTTATTTAGATTTGGGTAAACTTATATATTAAAAACAAAAAAAAAGCTGACAATTGTCAACTTTTCATTTTCCGGAATATGCTCTTCAGCATTTCCTGCCCCGATTTCTACACCGGGATCAAATCATCCGCTCAAATACAAAACTTCCTTCTATGCCTTGCAAATCTACACTGATCCCTTTTACCGTACAATCGTCAACCAATAAGCCAAACCACGAGTCGAGCTTGTACTCGATAACCGTATTGGCATGAATAATATCCACTTCTACAGCTTGTAGCTTAACCTTACGGTCTTCGATCTCACCGATCAGGAACTCCTGCACCATCAGTTCATCTTCTTCACTCGTATTATCCATAAAAACGATACGGCCCGAAAGCTTTTCTTCCTCCTGTTTGAGGACAACCTCCCCTTCTGCCGTCCCATAGCCGTAATTTTCCCTGTATCTCCATTTACCGGTTAAATCCATATATCTTCCTGCTATTATCGGTATATTATTCTTCTGTCCGTTTGGCTTCCTGCCAATACGCCTCCATTTCCTCCAGATTCATATCGGCCAGTTTTTTTCCGGCTGCATTGGCTTTATCTTCTACATAAGAGAAGCGTTTGATAAACTTACGATTTGTCTTTTCCAGCGCATTTTCGGGATTAAGGCCGTACAAACGGGCGGCATTGATCACCGCAAACATAAAATCTCCCAGTTCCTCCTCCATTTTCTCCTTGTCTCCTTTCCGAAGCTCTTCTTCAAACTCTCCCAGTTCTTCCCGAACCTTGTCCCACACATCTTCTTTCTGTTTCCAGTCGAATCCGACACCCCTGACCTTATCCTGTATCCGGTAAGCTTTGACCAAAGCCGGTAAAGAAACCGGTACGCCCTCCAATACTTTGTGCTTCCGTCCCTTTTCCTTCAACTTCAACTGTTCCCAATTCCGCAATACGTCCTGCTCGTCTTCTACCTGAATATCTCCGTATATATGCGGATGACGGTAGCGCAATTTATCACAGATCGCCGTCAATACGCCGGCCATGTCAAACTCCCCCTGCTCTTCTGCCAAACGGGCATAAAATACAAGGTGCATAATCAAATCCCCCAATTCTTTTTTTACCTCCTGCATATCCTTGGCCAAAATAGCATCCCCCAACTCGTAAACTTCTTCTATCGTCAGGCTACGCAAAGATTCCAACGTCTGTTTTTTATCCCAGGGGCACTTCTCCCGCAAGGTCTCTATGATTTCTATCAAATCGGCAAAAGCCGCTTTTTTCTGCTCTAAATTATTCATAAACCTAACATTCTCCATCAGTTAGCCGGTCAATACAACAAAGCACGGAAATCTTTATCCCTCAATCGACAATCCTATATTGATTTTTATTAATTTGCACCTGCAAAAATAAAGGTTTTATCTGAAGTTTCATGATCGAGCAAAGAATAAGTATCGGAAATATAGATCCCATTGATTTTTATGGTGTTGGCAATACAAAATTCAATTTACTGAAAGAATTTTTTCCAAAATTAAAAATTACGGCAAGAGGGGACGAGATCATCATACAGGGAGAAGAGAGCGATATAGAAATTCTTCATTCCAAAATTACGGCACTTCTGGAGCATTACCACCGGTACAATATGTTGACGGTGGCAAACTTAAAACGCATTTTACTGGAAGACAACGTACTGGAAAATCCGGAAGACCTGGCATCCGTTATCCTGTTCGGGAATTCAGGCAAAGCCATACGGGCCCGCACTCCCAACCAACGCAAATTAGTTGAATTGGCCCGGGACAACGACCTGCTGTTCGCAACCGGACCGGCAGGTTCCGGAAAGACATATACGGCCATAGCACTGGCAGTAAAGGCATTGCGCAACCGGGAAGTAAAACGTATCATACTCAGCCGGCCGGCAGTGGAAGCCGGCGAAAGCCTGGGCTTTTTACCGGGAGACCTGAAAGAAAAAGTAGATCCGTATCTGCAACCCTTATACGATGCGCTCTCGGATATGATCCCACCGAAGAAACTGGAAGATTATCTGGCGACAGACATTATACAGATCGCCCCTCTGGCTTATATGCGGGGACGGACACTAAACGATGCCTTCGTTATCCTGGACGAAGCACAGAATACCACCCGCAACCAATTGAAAATGTTCCTGACCCGTATGGGTGTCAGTGCCAAATTCGTCATCACCGGCGATATGAGTCAGATCGACCTGCCCCGAAAAAGCGATTCAGGCCTGACACATGCTTTTAAAATCCTGCATAAAATCAGAGGAATTGCTTTTGTAGAGTTCGATGCAGGAGATATCATACGCCACCGTCTGGTCAAGGACATCGTAAAAGCATACGAAAAAGAAGGCGAGAAAGAGGAAAAGAAAAAAGAAAGACAGGGTTGAACGCTGGATTACTGAAACATCACATTTTCAACATCTTGTATTAAACATACCGGTTGAAGAAAAAACCGCAATTCCGGAAACCGAAGTAAAGAATTTTACTTAATTTTGTCTCAATTATATCATTAACAATAATCAGCAAATAAGCATGGAAGCTATTGTAAAAACCGATTTTCACTTTCCCGGCCAAAAAAGCGTTTACAAAGGGAAGGTACGCGATGTGTATAACATCAAGGACGAATATTTAGTCATGTTGGTTTCCGACCGGATATCGGCATTCGACGTCGTTCTTCCGAAAGGTATTCCTTACAAAGGTCAGGTATTGAATCAGATTGCCTCCAAATTTCTGGATGCAACGGCCGATATCGTTCCGAACTGGAAAATCGCAACGCCCGACCCGATGGTTACAATAGGTCACAAATGCGAACCGTTCAAAGTAGAAATGGTTATCCGGGGTTATCTGACCGGTAGTTCCTGGCGCTTGTACAAAGAAGGCGGACGCGACCTTTGCGGGCATCCCCTGCCGGAAGGAATGAAAGAGAATCAGAAGTTCCCGGTTCCGCTGATCACCCCGACGACAAAAGCTGACGAAGGTCACGACGAAAATATATCCAAAGAAGAAATCATCGCCCAGGGATTGGTCAGCCGTGAAGATTACGAATTATTGGAAAAATATACGATGGCCTTATTTGAGAGAGGTACTCAGATGGCTGCCGAAAAAGGACTGATCTTAGTCGATACCAAATACGAATTCGGTAAAAAAGACGGTAAAATTTACCTGATCGACGAAATTCATACACCGGATTCCTCCCGTTATTTCTATGCCGAAGGTTATGAAGCACGGTTTGAAAAAGGAGAAAAGCAAAAACAACTCTCCAAAGAGTTCGTACGTGAATGGCTGATGGACAACGGATTCCAGGGCAAAGAAGGTCAGCAAGTGCCTGAAATGACCCCCGAAATCATCGCCGGTATCACCGACCGCTACATCGAACTGTACGAAAACATCACCGGGGAAAAATTCGTCAAAGGCGAAGGCACCAACGTCCTCCAACGCATCGAAACCAACGTCGACAATTACCTGAAAAGCTTATAATACAGATGTATATTTTAAAATACTCCGTATCGTTTTCAAACGGTACGGAGATTTTTATTCGTTTGTTTTTCCATTCTCCGATTTAAAGCTTATCTCTATCCGTCATAAAGGTATAAGCCGTTTGTTCCCGGAGCCTGCCAAACATTTACATTACCTGTCGGACTTACGGCTGCCGGATCCAGATTGGCAACAGGAAAAGTAGCAGCAGCAGCCCACGCAGGATCATTTATAACCGGATGTACGGCATTCAAACCATTAGCCGGCATATTCGCCAGGTGGGTTGCTATTTGCGCCGCCCCAGCCACCACCTGCCCTGCCGGTTTTATTTCCCCGACAGACCTGATAAATCCTAATCCCGGAGTTCTCAGACTTAAATCGGGAATTTGTCCTGTCGGTGTAGGTATCTCAACTCCTTTAATCCATGTCGGATGAGCCGGATTCGGATGTCCATTCACCAGATAATCAGCCTCCAATATCCCATGAATATGAGTACCGATAGCCATCGCACTCCCAATATTCGGACAATTTATATTCCCAAGTACAGCTCTTTGGATAGCACGATTGTCCAAAGAATTATTTACTCCAAAATTTTTAGCCGGCTCATTCACCTCTTTAAGCTGAGCCAAAACAATAGCAGGGGAAAGCTTATTCACTGATTGCGCACTACGACTACCAACATGTAACCGTTGAATAGTACGAGAAACTTTTTTCCGATACACTTTTTCCGCTTTCATGACCTGAAATATTTACTATTACTATTTTTTACTGAACACTTAATTTTTGTTCTATCGATTCTATTAAGGCAACTATAGTTGGATGCGGAGTACTTGCAGTATGTATATCAATAAAAATTATTGACCCGGTATCTTCTAAAAAACCTTGCGGGTCAGATAATTTTGCATCTCTAGCAGCTACCAGTGCTATTAATCCCAAATTAAGTTTAGTCTCATCGGTAAGTCCACCTACATAACTCTTAAGTTTACCTCCTTTACTTAATTGAAAAAATTCACCTTTTAACTCTGTAGATTCAAAAACACCTACCTCCTTCCCAGGAGTATCAACTATTGTCGCCGGATAATAGTCAACAGGAGCTGCTATCGGCACTTTAAAATTAGAATTTACATTAGTAGTTTCATTATACTCTTTTTGGGCTGTAGCAGTTTTTCCGAATATTTTATAAACACGTCCAGCTTTGATATATATACCACGACTTGCTTCCCGGGATTTTACTTTAGATATCCCGGTAAAGTCAATCACTTCTCTTGATGAACTCCTTTTAAGCTTTAATCTCTGTATAATTTCAGATGAAGCACCTCCCTTTTGATGCACCTTATCCATAAAACAGCCCCATACATTTTTTAGAATTACTCCAGATTGGTCAAGCGTATTTTCTTTTCTTTGAGTAATCTGGCTAAGCAGAGATAAGGGCCGGTTATCCACAAACTGTGCCGTACCACCGCGTACCAATTGAGGGGTACGGTCGTTTTTTTCCTGGTGTACTTTTTCCGCTTCCATAGACTGCATAAAAACAGAGTGATAAAACAAAAATAAGTGTCCGGATTCCACGCAGGAAATTTATTTTTCGAATGACAGGCAAATTTTTCTAAAACGGCATTTCGGATACCCAAACGGCTGTCAACCGTTTCCCGGTTCAGAGGTAGTTTAGTGTACGATCTCCCTCACCGTCCGGTATTTCAGCTCATAACCGGAGGTCATCATACGCATCGGGATAACGTGGGCCGAACGGGTGAGGGTGTAGGCGGATTCCCCCATCAGCAACCACAGCAGCCATTCCGGTAAAACAACCGTAAACAGAGGCTTGCGAATAACAGCCAGGGATCGGACAAACTCCCGGTAAGTAACGGCATTGGGAATAACCAGGTTGTAAACGCCTTCCATATCTCTGTGGTCCAGCACATACATTACGAACCCTGCCACATCTTCCACATGTATCAGCGGGAATTCCTGTTTTCCGTTTCCCATAATCACGGCTACACGTGATTTGATCATCGGCTTTAGTTTATGCAACACCCCTCCGTTTTGTCCGATGACAATACCGAATCTCAGAATAACTTTACGTACCTGCTCCAACTGAGCGACCTCTCCTTCCCATACCTTTATCACTCCGGCCAGAAAATGATGTCCCAGATCGGCAGAATATTCGTCACAAAAGGTATCGGGTTTGTAAACACCGACAGCAGAAGCATTGATCCACAATAGCGGCTTTTTTTCCGATCCCTGTATACACCTGACCAGATTACGGGTGATACAACGTCTGGATTCAACGATTTCAATCATCTTCTCATCGGTCCAACGTCCGGCAATGCTCTCCCCTGCCAGATTTACGACAATATCGGCTCTCCGGGCTGCATCCTTCAATTCCTCATTCCCGGTAAGCAATGCCTCCCTGGAAGCGGTAAATACATGATGTCCGTTCTTTTCAAACGTCTCCTTCAAGACCTGTCCGATAAATCCGTGTAATCCAGTTACCAGTATCTCCATAAGTTCTAACATTCGTAAAACTTATAAACGACTACCGATCTGAAAAGTTCTAAACCGCAACAGATTTTAAACGTATTTTCCCGATTTAATCCGGTCTGTAACCGGTAAGAAAAGTGGTCCGCTTTCCGGCTTCCGTCATTTTACAATAAAAGTTTTGAAATCGCCGTGCAGGAAATTGCGCAACTCGTCGGCCGTAATGCGCACTTTGTAATTGCCGTCTTTGACAAAAGTTATATTACCGGTTTCTTCACTCACCACAATAATAAGCGCATCGCTTACAGCACTCAATCCGAGGGCAGCCCGGTGACGCAACCCCATACTCCCCGGCAGGTCCGTTTTATCCGATACCGGCAGGATACAACGGGCCGCCAAAATTTTATTTTCTGCAATAATAACGGCACCATCGTGTAAGGGAGTATTTTTAAAGAAAATATTCTCGATCAGATCGCTGGTTACCTTCGCCTTCAACATTACCCCGGTCTGGGCATAATTGTACAACTCCGTATTCTGGGCGAAAACAATCAATGCTCCCGTTTTGGTTTGCGAAAAATAGACACACGACTGTACGATGGCTTCGGATACATCGTCCTTGATCACCGGTTTAGCAAAAAGACTTTCAAAATTGAAGATATTCTGTAAATTGTATTTACTACCCACCAGCAACAGGAAACGCCTTACTTCCTGCTGAAATACGATCAGCAAAGCGATTACCCCCATCCCGATAAACTGTCCCAGAATTGAAGAGATCAACTCCATATTGAAAGCCCGTACCAGCAACCATGCGAGGTAAAATATGAAAATCCCGATAAAAATATTGATTGCAGCCGTTCCTTTTACCAATCTGTACACCTGATAAAAAATAAAAGCAACAATCAGTATATCCAATACATCAAATACCCCGAACTTGATAAACAACGATATCATACTGCTGGTCTTTTCAATTCATTATACAAATCTACAATTAATTTTTAATTATTGGCCGTCCTTTCCTTCGATTTCCGATGGCGTTCGTTCATACTTAGTATAACGATCAATACGGACATCAATACCAATAACAGACCGACGAAGTTTTTGATACCCAATTCCTCGTGAAAAGCGTAAACGCCGACAATAATTGCGGTAATCGGTTCCAGGGTTCCCAACACCGAAGTCGCAACAGAACCGATACGCGCTACCGCCGCCACTAACAAGCGGGCAGAAATCACCGTACTCAATATGCCGAGCATCGACATATCGAAGAGAAAATGAGGCGTATAATTTAAAGTAAACGTACCTTTAACCCCGGCAGCAATCCAATAGAACAAAGCGGTAAACAGCAATACATAAAATGTAAGTACGTCAGGGTTCATCGACCGCAGTAACGGACGATTCAAAGCCACAATGTACGTACCGTAAGTAAAGGTCGTCAATATGGCAAACACCAATCCGGCCCATTTGATTTCTCCCCCACTCCACAACATAAAGTAAACCCCGACAATTGCCAGCCCGATAGCTCCTTTCACCAGCAACGACAAATGCTGCCTATAAAATAAAGACATAAAAATAGCCACGACTACCGGATAAAGATAATGAATCGAAGTCGCAATCCCAGTCGGCATATACCGATAGGAAAGGAAAAGAAAATAAGCTGTAATCCCGTATCCCCCGACACCTGCCCATAGCAGCTCGACACAAGCTTTTTTACCGATCCTCAGGTCGGTTTTCCGAAACAGAAGGTATATGCCGTATACGATGGCCGCTATCATATAGCGGTAAACCAATATGGTATCGTTGTTGACTCCTTCCTGCATAGCCGTATTGGCAAATAAAGGTATCATACCAAATGTGGCAGCCGACAAACAGGCATATATTATCCCCCGTATTTTTCCCATTCTTCTATTTTTAGCTCTGCAAAATTAAACAATCCTTGTAAATTCCTTTTTTTTCAACGTAAAAAAGAAAAACAGGCTATAAAATCACTACCTTTGTCATTCGTTTTAAGTCTATTGACTTATTAAAATTTACGTTTCAATTGTATTTTTGTAACTTTATCCGTTGAAGCTTATTATATTCTTAAATATTGCATTTTTTGAGCACTTAAAAACACGACATCTATGCACTACATCATTACACTACTTTCATTTATCGCATTTTGTTTACCCACACTAGGTCAAAATGAAGCGAAAACGATTTTGGATAAATCGGCAGCTAAAATAAAAGCTCTTCCGGCTGTGGAAATCCAATTTACATTGACGATGGAAAACAAAGCCGAAAACATCAATGAGGAGCATGAAGGCAAAGCTTGGATGAAAGGTAATCTGTATAAATTAAACGTCATGGACGTAGAAAACTACTATGATGGAACCAATATTTACACCTATATGCCTGAAGTTCAGGAAGTAAACATTAAAAACCCATCTGACGAAGAAGAGGACATGCTGAATCCGACAAAGATTTTTGACATCCACAACACCGGTTTCAAGCAACAATTGATTTCAACGACAAACGGGATTGCCTATATCGAGCTCTACCCCATCGACCTGAAAAAGAATTTCGTCAAAATAGGCATACGGGTAAAAACAGCCGATTCTTCCATCCAGGAAGTTACCTCTTTCGGTAAAGACGGTAATAATCTAATTATTACCATCAACAGTATAAAACAACCTTCCCCCATTCCTGCCGATTCTTTTTTCAAATTCGATACGGCAAAACATGCTGATGTGGAAGTTGTCGATATGAGATAATAAATTTCTTTCAAAAATAAATACCGGGAGTTGACGATGGTCAGTTCCCGGTATTTTTTATATCGCTTGTCAGGCTATCGCCCGGAATTAAACATTAAAACGGAAATTCATCATATCTCCATCCTGTACCACATAATCCTTGCCTTCTACCGACATTTTTCCGGCTTCTTTGCACTTGGCTTCCGAACCGTAAGTAATAAAATCATTGTATTTGATTACTTCCGCGCGGATAAACCCTTTTTCGAAATCGGTATGTATAATTCCGGCTGTCTGGGGTGCCTTCATTCCTTTGCGGAAAGTCCATGCCCGGACTTCCTTCGGACCGGCAGTGAAATAAGTCTGCAAATTCAACAAATGATAAGCTGTACGGATCAGTTTATTTACCCCTGCTTCTTTCAAACCCAAATCTTCCAGAAACAGCTGTTTTTCCTCGTAGGTCTCCAATTCCGCAATATCGGCTTCGATAGCGGCTCCGATCACCAGTACTTCTGCCCGTTCGTCTTTAACAGCCTCTCTGACAGCTTCCACATATTTATTACCATTGACAACCGAAGCTTCATCCACATTACACACATACAATACCGGTTTGTTGGTCAGCAACTGTAAATCCTTAGCGACATCCTGCTGTAAATCGTCCAGCACAACCGTCCGGGCCGACAACCCTTTTTCCAGGGCATCCTTATACATATGCAACACTTCAACCAAGCGCTTCGCATTGGCATCGCCTCCGGTCATTGCCCTCTTTTCTTCTTTCTGAAGCCGGTTTTCGACCGTTTCCAAATCTTTCAGTTGCAATTCGACATCGATAATTTCTTTATCCCCTACAGGATTTACACGTCCATCCACATGCACAATATTATCGTCATCGAAACAACGTAATACATGGATAATCGCATCCGTTTCCCGGATGTTCGACAGAAATTTATTTCCCAGCCCTTCTCCTTTACTGGCCCCTTTTACCAGGCCGGCAATATCCACAATCTCCACGACAGCCGGTACGACATTCGCGGGCTTCACCAATTCCACCAACTTATTCAATCGCTCATCGGGCACTGTAATCACACCCACATTCGGTTCGATCGTGCAGAACGGGAAATTGGCAGACTGTGCCTTGGCGTTACTCAAACAATTAAACAAGGTCGACTTTCCGACATTCGGCAGTCCGACAATACCACATTGTAAACCCATAAATTTACATTAAATATTTAATATCAATTATTTATATCACTACTCTATTCTTTCCGGAAATATCCGCAGACATAAACGACAGGCCACGGGAATATTCCAGAATTTTCCGTCCGCAAAGATAGCCAAACTTTCGAATAGTCGGTTTTAATTGCGGATTTTAGATTTACGATTTTAAATCCGGCCCATAACCTTTCCCTGAAAAAGAAGAATCAAAAATGTAAAGTTAAATCCTGAAATTAAATTGTCCGATTTACCTACAGATAATTTTATACCTTACCTCACTGTGATATGAAAACATCCTTGTTTATACTCATAGCGGACATAACATTGTTTTGCTTTACGCAAATCCTGCAAAACTTCTGCCAATACCGACTTCAGTTTATCGTTTTCCGTCTTTCCGAAACCGGTTTTCTTAAAACGTGCATAAGCCACATCGAAAGTCGTACCGAAAACATGTGCTGAATTGGCACTGGCATTTATATTTCTTTTCCGGAGTTTCTTTACCGACTCATCTGTCCGCAACACACTGGTCACAATAATCCGGTAAGAAGGTAAGTCTTTAGCCGATAAAGAATCCCGGAAATTCCGCCCTATCGCTTGCAATAAGCCGACGGCCCTGGGCACCAGATAAGGCTGCGAATGGGTCAGTTCGTCTACTTCATACAGCCGGCAAGACCGGATTTCTTCGACCTGCCCTTTCATCCGTTTCAACTCATTCACCGACCCGACCGGTTGTATCCCCCATTTTCGGGCTCCCTGCAGATGTTTGTCATTCAAATCATTGAATGTGCGCGAATAATTCCGGAAATAGGAAAAACGATCGTTTTTTTTATCTCCGCTACATCCACACCACAGAAATATCCCCAATATAACCGCAATTTTAATAATTTGCATCCCTCTCTCATTTTGAGAATGCAAATATAACCAAATTAACGGTTCACTTTAGCCAAATCCTGTATCATCTTCATGGAATATTTTCCTTTCACTTGCAGAAAAACCGCCTCCTTCCCTCCGTCGACAACCGAAATAAACAATTGCCGGATCACTTTTTTATCGTCCAGGGTATAGATCTTTATTTCGTCTTTTTTATCCTTTACATTCAATAATTCTTCCAACTGATCCTTTTTTATATAATTCTTTATCTCTTTCGTAACATCCCTGACGATTTCTCCTTCTGTAACCAAAAGTTGAAAGGAAGAACTGTGACGTATAAAATTACGGACAACCTCACTCTCTTTTCCTGCCGGCATAAACAAGGAGAGAAAAAAACACCCGAACCGATTTACCCGCAAACTTACGACATCTTCGTGCTCTTTGTACTTATCACATATCTCCTGAAATTCCCGGGTCTGCCCCATCCCTGTTAAAGCCACTATGACCAGCAGAGATACCAAAAGAAACCGTTTCATATCCTATCATTTATTTTCATCGATTTTTTTCAACTGTTCAGCCCCTTTCACATTGACCATTTCAGCTATACCGGAAATCTGTTTCAGATCGATTTCTCCCGTAAATCCGATTAAAACAAACTCATTCTCATCGAGAATAACCATCACTAACTCCGAAACCGTCCCTTTCTTCTCCCGCGTATATATCCGGACCCACTCCTTTTTTTCCTTTACGTTCATCAGTTCCTCATATACAGACCCGCTTTTTGTAAGATCTTTCACAGCAGCATCATAATATTTCCGGGCATCCACTTCCGAGGTCAACACTTTCATACCCTTCAATTTCGAAACCATTTTCTGTACCTCCAACTCCCCATCGGCAGAAATCTGATACCTTATCTTCGTCTCCGAATCCGTTTTCTTTTCATCCGCCATCATCGCAATCAACTCAAACATCTTGGAAGAAATATTTACGACCGAAAAATTCTCATTATCGGCATAACGCATCTCGAATTCTTCTACAAAATTTTGTGCGAAGCCACCCCATCCCAGGCAAACAAGCACCACTAGCAATGTTATCTTTTTCATCTTTCTAAGTTTTAAAGTTTTTACTTGATATATTTAATCAGAGTCTCTGTTTTCTCTATATTCCGTTCAGCTTTCTTTTGTCCCTGCATCATTTTATCCGAAACGAGCATTAAAGTCTTCTCAACCTGTGCTAAAGCTTCCGCCGGATTTTGATAGGTATCTGCCGGTTCCGGTTTTTGCATCCGGTCCATATGCCGGTACAACAGTCCCATGCCGATAAACAATACAAATACGGCAGCCAGGCGCATGCCCAACGTCAGCCACATCCTTGCCCCACCCTGTTTCCGGTCGATCTGCCGCAAAATCCTTTCATCAAACGAATCATTCAATCCCACTTTCCGTTCTGTCCGCTGGAATACAAACAGGGAGGTATAGCGGGATAAATGCTCCGGCATCTCTTCTTCTCTGGTAAAAAAAAGACGTAATTCTTCCTCCTCTTCCACTGTTGTTTCACAGCTCCAGTATTTTTCCAACAATTTTTCAATTCTTCCGTAATCCATAACCGTCAATTTTTAAAAACATTTCCCTGATTTCTTTTCTCGCTCTGAACAGATTTACTTTCACCTGTTCTTCCGAAACAGCCATACAAGCGGCAATTTCCCGGTAACTCATACCTTCAATGTCTCTCAACTGTATAACCGTTCTTTGCTTTTCCGGAAGACGGCCGATCAACTCATGCAACCATCTCAGATTATCGTCTTTTTCGATTCTCTCATCCGGCCTCTCTTCCTCCAGCCTCAATTCCCAATGTTCATCCAATGTTTCATTTCCATATTCTTTCAGCCCAATCTTTCCCAACGAAATATTCCGTACCATCCTGCAACAATAGGCCTCTTTGTTCCCGATCCTCTCCCAATCCTCCCGTATATCCCACATTTTAAGCATGACCTCCTGTACAACATCTTCCGCATCTTCCGTACTCCGCATTATTCGTAAAGCCAAGCGAAACAACTTATCCCGTAAAGGCAAAATCTTATTTTTAAATTCTTCTATCTTCATCGTATATACCAGACAGATCAGTCAATCAAAAGTTACATCAATATACAAGAAATTTAAAAATAATAAATCCGGTTTGCCCCGTCCTGCCTTCCAAGCTAAATAAGGATGCAATACATGGATTCCGGTAGCCACAACTTCACACACTCTCTTTTTGTTTTAAAACCGGTTTTCCGGGTATCCTGAACAACCGATAAATAAAAAAGCTCCCAAATAAATCTGATATTTGGGAGCCTTTGAAATACCGAATGAATTTCTTATTGGTTTCTCTGTTTAAACTTTTCCAGTCCTTCTTTGAGAAAATTGTAGAAAGCATCCCGGTTCAGATCATATCCGCGGGCAGGCATCAACATATACTTTTCCAGATCCTTTCCTTCAACATGACTGTCCAATAGAATATAATTGGGTTGAGCATTGGAATTAAAATATTTAATCTGAAAATCGGCATTTTTCTTTCCGAGAGTCTTTTTCTTCTTTCCATCATAGTCAGAAATATACCATTCATTTTCAGGCAAAGTCTTTTTATCGTCCACATGCAAAGCCACAACGACATAATCATTTCTGAGCATATCCAAAATACGGGGATCGGACCATACGGATTGTTCCATTTCCCGGCAATTCACACATCCATGTCCCGTAAAAGCGATAAACAGTGGTTTATTCTGTGCCCGGGCACATTTTAATGCCTGTTCATAATCGAAATATCCGTCGATTCCATGAGGCAAATGTAAGAAGTCTGCATATTTGGGAGATTCACAGGCTTCCTGATTCCTGGATACGGCCGCCGGATTACCGAGAGCCACACCACTCTTCATAATTTCTTTGGCATTGTCGCGTACAATACGGTTAATATCGAAATCGATCGTCTCCTGTGGCGGGAAATAACCGGCCAATGCTTTCAAAGGAGCTCCGAACATACCCGGAATCAGATAAATAACAAAAGCAAAGGTAGCAATAATAAATGCCAGCCGGGTTACACCGATATATTGTAAATCACTGTCATTTCTAAATTTCAGTTTACCCATCAGATACAAGCCCTGTAAAGTGAAAACAGCTACCCAGATGGCGATATATACCTCCCGGTCGAGTAATCCCCAATGATATGTCTGGTCGGCTACCATCAGGAATTTAAAGCCTAAAGCGACTTCAATAAAACCCAAAACCACTTTTACCGAATTCAGCCATCCTCCTGATTTGGGCAAATTTCCCAATTTAGAAGGGAAAAAAGCAAAAAAACCGAAAGGCAAAGCCACTGCTAGCGAAAAACCCAGCATACCGATAACCGGTCTCAATACCGATCCCCGGGCAGCTTCAACGAGCACTGTACCGACAATCGGTGCCGTACACGAGAATGACACCAATACCAAAGTAAAAGCCATAAAAAAAGCACCGATATAACCGCCTTTATCAGCCTGCTTATCGGACTTATTTACAAGCCAGGAAGGAAGTACGATTTCAAAAGCTCCGAAAAACGAAGCAGCAAAGATCATAAAAATGATAAAGAAGAATACATTAGGAACCCAGTTCGTACTCAGCCAATTGATAAAATCCGGTCCAAGCACAACCGAAATAATCAATCCCAGCACCGTGTAAATAGCAATGATCGAGAAAGAAAAAAACAATGCTTTCGCTTTGGCTTTGGCCTTATTAGAATCTCCGTGCATAAAGAAAGATACCGTCATCGGAATCATCGGAAATACACAAGGCATCACGACAGCTGCTAACCCCGCTACAAAAGCAAGCCAGAAAAACATCCACAAAGACTCGTCTTTCTGCGTATCAGATGCCTGCAGATCTCCCGACGGTACCTCCGCTGTTTTTTCGACAACATTTCCCGCCCCCTTCAAAGGAATCGTAAACTCTTCGTCGAACATGACACACTGTCCTTCCTGACATACCTGATATTCCAACGTTCCTTTTACCGAAGTCAATGCCGGATCGGTCACTTTGATTTTCTGGGTAATTACAAATTCCCCTGCAAAATGCCATACATCCACCTCAAATATCGGATCATACTCTTTATGCGGTTCGTTTTCGGTAGCTTTCCCCAGCAATTCGATTCCTTTCCCCGCAGCCTCGAAATTCAAAGAGGTTTGCATCGGTCCGCCTTCGGGAGTATACATGGAATATATCGTCCAACCGGGTTTCAATTCAGCTTTTAATGTCAATTCGTATTCCCCGTTTCCCAAACTCTTCTCGCTATATGACCATGTCGCCGGATTTTCTACCTGAGCAAAGGCTGTTAATATACCTATTGTCCAAAACAATAAAAAAGTAAATAATTTTTTTCTCATAAGTTTCAATTATGCATATGAATGTATAACTACAAATATTTAACTCAAAGACAAAAATAGAATTATTTTATCACGGAATACTATGAATTTGTTAAATTTAACATATAATTAAAACGGCGGAAAAATTCCGCCGTTTTTACATTTTATCATTTGTTTCCCTAAGATACTCCCCGGTTTCTCAATCCACAATTTCCCGCTTATAGGAATTATAAAAATGATATTCATAAATATAATACGACGGGACATCCACGATACGAAGAGATATCTTATACCGGAAAGCCCAGCGACGGCGCATGGAAATAAAACCTTTTTTCAAATAAGCGCCGATAAACGGATGTACTTTCAATACGATATTCCGGCATCTCTTTTCCCGGGCAATGTGTTCCAACTGGTCTTCAATCCGGTCGATAACCAAAATAGCAGGTTCCGCTTTTCCCGTCCCGTGACATACGGGACAAGTTTCCATCGTATCGACAGTCATTTCCGGCCGTACCCGCTGACGGGTGATCTGCATCAATCCGAATTTACTCAACGGCAAAATCGTATGTTTCGCCCGGTCGATTTCCATACAGGCTTTCATTTTATCATACAATTTCTGCCGGTTTTCGGCCAATTGCATATCGATAAAATCAATAACGATGATGCCTCCCATATCCCTCAACTGCAATTGCCGGGCCACCTCTTCTGCGGCCGCCAGATTAACTTCCAGGGCATTTGACTCCTGATCGTCACCCAATTTTGCCCGATTGCCACTGTTCACATCGATGACATGAAAAGCTTCCGTATGTTCGATAATCAAATAAGCCCCGTTCTTAAAGGAAACTGTTTTCCCCAACGAAGATTTTATCTGCTTATCCACACCGAAATGGTCGAGTATCGGTATTTCAGGAGATACATATTTTACGATATCTTCTTTCTCGGGCGCTATCGAGCTAAGATAATGCCGTATTTCCTTACTTAAAGTAATGTCATTGACATATATATTCTCGAAAGAAGAATTCAGAATGTCACGTAAAATAACACTTGTCCGGTCGATTTCCCCTAAAATAAGCTTAGGCGGCTCGATATCCCGGATATGTTTAAATGCACTCTCAAATCTATCCACCAATTCCTTGAGTTCATTGTCGAACTGCGCCACCTTTTTCCCTTCGGCCACCGTCCGCACTATTACCCCGTAGTTTTTAGGCTTGATGCTCTCAATAAGCCGTTTCAACCTTTTCCGTTCTTCAGGAGATTTTATCTTCTGCGAAACGGATACCTTATCCGCAAAGGGCATCAAGACGAGATTACGTCCGGCAATACTCAACTCTGAAGTCAAACGCGGCCCTTTCGTGGAAATAGGCTCTTTGGCCACCTGTACGGCAACCCATTGTCCAACGGTAAGAATATCAGAAATCTTTCCGTTCTTACTGATCTCCGGTTCCAGCTTCAGTTTAGCCAACGGCAGTCCTTTACGGGCAATACACTGTTTGATATAGGTATCCAGAGAATGGAATTGAGGACTCAAATCCAGGTAATGAAGAAATGCATCTTTCTCGTATCCCACATTTACAAATGCCGCATTCAATCCGGGCATGATCTTTTTTACTTTTCCCAGATAAATATCCCCCACGGCAAACTGGACGCTCGTTTTTTCTTTCGTCAACTCCACCAACTTCTTTTCCCGCAGCAAAGCGATAATAACCTCATCTGCCCTGACATCAATAACTAGCTCACTGTTCATGTGTATACATTTTTCTTTTATAATTAAATAAACCTAAAGAACACCGGTTCTTTAGGTTTATCTTCAACTCACAAACTTATTTCTTCTTATGACGATTTTTTCTCAGTCTTTTTTTACGTTTGTGAGTAGCCATCTTATGTCTTTTTCTCTTTTTTCCGCTTGGCATAATCTACTCCTTTCTTATTTTTTAACTTTACCTTTAACTTCCGTTACAAAACTTTTGGAAGGTTTGAATGAAGGAATGAAATGTTCGGGTATTTTGATAGTTACGTTCTTTGAAATGTTACGGGCTGTTTTTTCTGCTCTCTTTTTCACGATAAAACTACCGAATCCTCTCAAATACACGTTCTTACCACCAACCACGGAATTCTTTATTGACTCCATAAAAGCCTCTACTGTAGCCTGAACCGCTACTTTCTCAATCCCGGTTGTTCTCGAAATTTCGTTAACAATATCCGCTTTAGTCATTTTCTATAAATATTTAATATTCAATAATTTATTTCTTCTGATCTGTTTTCAGTCTGCAAATATAAGTGTTTTCCTGGAACAATGAAACAAACCTTTCGATTTTTTCTGAAAAAATATCAGATAGTTGCTTTTCCCACACCCTGTTTCCCCTTCCGCCTTTCACTTTTCACTTTATAATAATATCAAAATTTTTAACCGAAACATATCCTGTTAAGTATAAGATCCATCTTTGCGGTCTGTTTCTACATCCCCGACAGACAGAATCGTTACTATATAAATAAATACGCTTTTCACAATTCACCGAAATTTTCAGTTTAATATCTTCCCTCC
Organism: Culturomica massiliensis; assembly: GCF_900091655.1. Lineage (NCBI taxonomy): Bacteria > Pseudomonadati > Bacteroidota > Bacteroidia > Bacteroidales > Odoribacteraceae > Culturomica > Culturomica massiliensis. The sequence continues at coordinate 546,395 of NZ_LT594621.1, read as the reverse complement.
GCCAGAATCCAGACCCGGGTAATTCTGCCGGACACTGCGTTTCACCACTCAAACAGAGTACGAAAACAAGGATTTATATCTCCTGAAATAAAAACTTAATATCCGGTCTTTTGTTTCCCACAATTTATTTTTAAATTCGCAATTCGATATTTAATAAGAATAGGGTTTTAAAATTGCCGTCTTTTTCGTAACTTGTGTGAAAATTTAAAGGGTAAGAAGTATGGTTAACAAAGTGATTTTAATCGGAAATGTAGGTGCCGATCCGGAAGTAAGGTACCTCGATGGTGGTGTTGCAGTTGCGAATTTACGGCTGGCAACGACAGAAAGCTACAAAAACAAAAACGGAGAAAAAGTCGATCAAACGGAATGGCATAATATCGTATTATGGCGGGGTTTAGCGGAAATTGTCGAAAAATACGTTAAAAAAGGTATGCGGCTTTATATCGAAGGCCGAATCCGTACCCGTTCCTGGGACGATCAAAACGGAGTAAAACGGTACACCACTGAAATTTACGCCGACAACATGCAAATGTTGTCATTCAACCGCGGAGACAATGCCGATGTTGCGCCTCGCAGTAATTTTTCAGCAGCCCCCTCTGCTCCGGTTCAGAATATTTCTCCGGCTACTGATGAAAGCGACGATCTGCCGTTCTGATACCGAATAAAGAACAGAGATTAAAGAAAGAAGGTAAGGCAAGAGGAGGGTGAAATTGTTTAACTAATAATATAAATTTTGGAAACTGAGCTAATAAGTGCCGTATCGGATGTTGCATATGGACCGTTTAACTTAACCGATGTCATCTTCATTATTATTTTACTGCTGCTGCTTTTTTCTTCGGCCGTCATTTCAGGCTCGGAAGTAGCTTATTTTTCTTTGAGTCCGGGCCAGTTAGAAGAAATCCGGCAAAAAGGTTATGAAAAGGTATGTCACCTCCATCGCAAACCGGAAAAGCTATTAGCGACAATTTTGATATCCAACAATTTCGTCAATGTCGCAATTGTCATATTATCCTCTTATCTGGTAGATTCGTTGTTCGATTTTTCCGGAAACCCTTTATTGGGCTTTGTCATCCAGGTTATCGTCGTCACATTCATCATATTACTATTCGGCGAGATCATTCCCAAACTGTATGCCAACCGCTCCCCGATAAAGATGGCGATATTTATGGCATCGCCCTTAACCGTGTTGAGCTACCTGTTTCGTCCGCTTTCAGCCTTATTAATCAATTCGACTTCGATTATCAGTAAAAAAGTGGCTAAAAAAGACAGTATCTCCATCGACCAGTTGTCAAAAGCCCTGGAATTGACCAAAGATTCCGAAATCAATGAAGAAAAGGACATTCTGGAAGGTATTGTGCGTTTCAGTAATATTTATGCGATCGATATTATTCAGCCCCGTATCAATATTATTGCCATCGACGAAGAAGATTCTTTCAAACACATCCGCGAGCTGATTATCGAACACGGATATTCCCGGCTCCCGGTATATAAAGACAATCTTGATACGATCGTAGGTATATTATATATAAAAGACCTGCTGGCACATTTACAGGAAGACGATCATTTTCAGTGGCAAAGCTTGATACGGCCAGCCTATTTTGTCCCGGAGACCAAAAAAATTAACGACCTGCTGGAAGAATTCCAGACCAAGAAGGTACATCTGGCTATTGTCGTAGATGAATACGGGGGCACGTCGGGTATTGTCACCATGGAAGACATTCTGGAAGAAATCGTAGGAGAAATCAATGACGAAACCGATGAAAAAGAAAAGACATATATCAAAATCAAAAACAACGCCTATATTTTCGAAGGCCATACATTACTGAACGATTTTGAAAAGATTGCAGATATTAAAGACGATTATTTCAAAGACATAGAAGGTGAAGCGGACACGTTAGCCGGTTTAATTCTCGAAATCAAAGGAGAGCTGCCCCGAAAAAATGAAGTCATTACCTACCGGCAGCATAAATTCACCATTCTGGATGTCGATAAGCGAAGAATCAAGAAGATCAAATACGAAGACCTGGACCAAGAGACAGAATAAAATGAAGATAAACACCGGATTTTCAGGAAAAATAATTTTCACGGCCTGCTTATTATCTATTGCCATACTACCGATGAGCTGCCGGGAAAATTACTCTCCGCGTCCTTACGGTTACTACCGGATCGATTTTCCGGAGAAAGCATACTCACCGATGACTGCTCCCGGTTTACCTTACACATTCAATATATCGGACCAGGCCGTAATCGAACCCGATAAATCGCCGGATGCAGAAGCCTACTGGATAAACATCCGTTATCCGGCATACAACGCTATAATCAATCTGTCCTACAAAACCATTGCGAATGATTCTTCTCTCCTTAGTTACGAACAGGATTGTCATCGGCTGGCTTATGCTCATACAGTAAAAGCAGAATCGATAAAAGAACAGTATTTCAGCCGGGACAAAGGATTACACGGTTTGCTTTACCTGATTGAAGGCAATACAGCTTCATCGACACAATTTTATATCACTGATTCCACCCGGCATTTCCTCAGAGGGTCCCTGTATTTTCATACACATCCCAACAAAGATTCCCTGGCCCCGGTCATCGAATATTTACGGAAAGACATCGTCGAACTTATGGAGTCGGCCGAATTTAGCCGGTAAGATCACCGGAAAAGAATTTCCCCTTTAGCCGTATAAGGTACCGGTATCCCTGCCAAATAACACAAGGTCGGCAATAGGTCCGTCATCTTACATTCCGGAGCCAGAGAATGCCCGATACCTGCACCGTAAAAGAATACAGGCACTTTATTACGTTTACTGTAACGAAAATAATTGTCTTCCCTGTCCTTCAATTCCGGAATCCAGGTGGGCTGCAAACAAAACATCACATCTCCGCTCCTCTTCTGGGAAAAAGCATTCTGCATCAACATCTCCTGTCCGTGAGAAAATGCATTCCGGGACAAAGAATAAGCCGTCAATACTTTGGATATTCCCTCGAATTCAACCATAAAATCAGCTACTTTATCCTGTATTTCCTCCAATGACAGTTTGTTTTTCTCTATCAATCCCCGGTTTAAATAAATTTGTCCGGCATCGTAATCAGCTACCCATTCTCCGTCCCCATACACCAGGTTCAGATAAGATTTCAATAAGGCCACAGACTTAAAAATACTGAAATACCCACTCTCTATCCGCATTTTATCCAATTCTTCGGGCAACAACTCCCGGGCTTCCGTATAAGTCAGCACCACCGTATACCCCTCTTTCCCGACCTTACTATCCAAGAATTCCAGCAAACGCTGTATGTCTTTGTCCATACGCAGCACCATATCCTGAAATTCCCGGGCATAAACCCCAAAATCCCGGTTCATATAATCAAGGCTCGAAAAGCCGAGAGCCAGCAAATCCACATCATTGTCTTTGCCCAATCCCTCCGAATTTACCAATTGCTCGGCCAGATCCACCACCATCGTATTAGCATAAGGTGTGGCTTTCAACACCCGGTAAGTATTAAATTTCTTTTTAGCCTGGGCGATATCATAAAAAAAACTATTTCCCATGCCCAACTTATTTTTCATTTTCAACGAAAGTGAATTACTCTGTTCTTCTGCCAAAGGCATCCATCCCCGGCGAATGAGGAAATCACTTTCGATTTTTCCGTTATAAGCCGTCAGCCAGGCCGGGAGAGAATCAGCGTAAAAACCGGAAGAAACCCATTTGCCGCTTTTTTCACTCAGCCACAACGACAGATTGGCACAACTACCACCTCCCAGCACCGCCACTTCCGGATTAACAGCCACACTGTATACCTTGGAAAATACATCATTCATTTTCAATACACAGCCCAGAGTCAACGCCTCCAATCCTTCAGGACTATATCCTTTCAGCGAATCACCGTAACCGATTTCCGGATAATTCACAGTGGCCACATTATTTATCCGGCAGCGTCTCAATCTGTCATACCAGTCATGAGCCACAATCCCGTGAATAATAGGCAGTACACCTGTATATATCGTAGCCTGGTCGACTCCGGTCTGGGAATACAAATAATTGTAATCGGCAACACTCCTTTTTCCCTGATTCATAATCCTTTTGAATCCTCCTTCTTCCAAATCCCCGGCATAAACGGATAACCATTCCGGATAAAACTGATCAATCGTAATAGTGACGATCAGCCTGGTCTTATTTTCCGAAGCATATCCTTTCAACACACAACAAAACAGCAGAAAAACATATATATATTTCATAACCGATTCTATCTGATGACGACAATTTTCTCAAAGCAACAAAGGTAAAAACAATTAAAAACCGAAAAATGAAAATCAAAAAATATTTTAATCGTTACAACAAGATTACCGTGATTTTAATGATGTTTAACACCTCGGATTCCGCATATTATCAACAAAGGATGTCGGAGTTTCGGTTTTAAAGAAAAAGGGAGCAAAATATTATAATTTATAAGTAAGCTTGTGTAGTTTTCCTATTTGTTTACTATATTTACCACTTCAATTAAACCTGAATTAAATTATGGAGGACAAGAAATTTCAGCTGGCAGAAAAACTCAGGACCTATATCAGTCGCTACGGGATCAACGATTTCAGCGAAGAGCATCTACAAAAAGTAGGCTTATCCACAAATGAACTGAAAGAATACTTTACAGATCGTAAAGACATGGTTAATACGATTTTAGCTCATGAAAGAAGGTGTTTCGAAGAAATTTTCAATGAATACAACTTTGAAGGGTGGAATGCAATTGACATCTTACTGATTGTAAGTAACGAGATTAACAATCGTTTTTTCAACGTAACCCCCTCGGTAACAATGGCTTTATCAAAAGCCTATCCGGATCTTTACGAAGAACATAAGAATCTCCGTTCGGATTATATATACGAAAAGATAAAAATCAACATCGAAAAAGGCATGGAACAGGGAATTTATAAACAGGATGCTTCCAGCGAAATGATTGCCCGCATGTTTATTGCCAAATTGAATGATATCCACAATCCGGAAATCTATCCGCCTGAAGGATTTACATTTACGACAATTTTCAACAATCTGATCGACAGCATTATCAAATCAATCACAAATGAGGAAGGAAAAAGATACTACAAGCAACGCAAACAGCTTTACAGTGTTTTAAACTTCCGGTAATTTCCGGTCAATCAGTTTAAAATAAACAACTATGAAATATCAAATAGACGACATAGATAGAAAAATCCTTTCCTATCTGGTAAAAAATGCAAGGGTACCTTTCCTTGAAATAGCGAGAGAATGCGGAATATCCGGAGCTGCCATCCATCAACGTGTAAAAAAAATGGAAGATGCAGGAATTATTGAAGGTTCCCGTTTTATTGTAAAACCCAGAGCCTTAGGGCTTAAGATATGTGCTTTTATCGGTGTTGTTCTTGACAATGCCCATCAATACAAATCTGTGGTTAAAGAGTTAGAAAAAATTCCGGAAATCACGGAATGCCATTTTATTACAGGCCATTATGCCTTTCTTTTGAAGCTTCGGTGTAACAATCATCAGCATCTGATGGATGTTTTGATCAATACCCTTCAGAATATACCGGGGATCGCTAAAACGGAATCTTTTATATCTTTGGATACCATTATCGAAAAACAAGTCGATCTGCTTACAGAAGATCCCAAATAAAAAAAGAGCTTTTTCAAGCTCTTTTTTTTATATAACGATTACTCTGTCGTGTTCCTTGTCACAGTCGACTTTCAACACGCCTCCTTCCGGAACCGTACCTTTAATAATCACCTCTGCCAATTCATCTTCCAGATACTTCTGAATGGCTCGTTTCAAAGGACGCGCCCCATATTGCGGATCATATCCTTTCTCTGTCAGGAATTCCCGGGCTTCCTCCGAAATCTCGACAACATATCCCAAATCGCCGACCCGTTTCATCAGTCCTTTTAATTCGATATCGATAATCTTATGAATATCCTCTTTCGTCAATGCATTGAAGACAATTACATCATCGATACGGTTCAGAAATTCGGGAGCAAATGCATTTTTCAACGCCTTTTGTACTACACCCCGGGCATAATCCTTATCATTCACCCGGTCTTCCCGGCTAAATCCGATGCCTCTGCCGAAATCCTTCAATTGCCGGCTTCCGATATTGGACGTCATGATTATTATGGTATTCTTAAAATCCACCCGCCGTCCAAGGCTATCCGTCAACTGCCCGTCGTCCAGCAACTGCAGCAAAATATTGAAAACATCCGGATGGGCTTTCTCGATCTCATCCAACAGCACCACCGAATAAGGTTTTCTTCTTACCTTTTCCGTCAATTGTCCGCCTTCCTCATATCCGACATATCCGGGAGGTGCTCCGACCAGCCGGGATACGGCAAATTTTTCCATATATTCGCTCATGTCGATACGAATCAAAGCATCGTCTGTATCGAACAGATATTTTGCCAGAACTTTAGCCAACTGGGTTTTTCCGACCCCTGTAGGTCCCAGGAATATAAAAGAACCAATCGGGCGGTTGGGATCTTTCAGACCGGCCCGGTTCCGATGAATCGATTTCACAATCTTTTCAATCGCCTCTTCCTGACCGACAACACTACCCGCCAGCTCGTCCCGCATTTGCAGCAACTTTATACCTTCCGTGCGTGCAATCCGTTTTACAGGCACACCGGTCATCATAGCCACCACTTCGGCAACCTGCTCCTCATCGACAAGAATCGGATTCTCATTCAATTCTTTTTGCCATGACTCGTTTTCCCGCTCCAACAATGAAGTCAGATGACGCTCTTTATCCCGAAAAGCTGCAGCGACCTCGAAGTTCTGTTGTTTTACAGCCTCCTTCTTCTGATACTTTACCTCTTCGATATTCTTTTCCAGGTCCTCAATTACAGCCGGAACGTTGATGTTCGTAATATGCACCCTGGACCCCGCTTCATCCAAAGCATCGATTGCCTTATCAGGCAATGCCCTGTCCGAAATGTAACGCATGGTAAGCTTTACACACGCTTTAATAGCTGCCGGCGTATATTTTACATTATGATGCTCTTCATAACGCGACTTTATATTATTCAGAATCTCTACCGTTTCTTCAAAAGTTGTCGGCTCTACCAATACTTTCTGAAAACGACGTTCCAAAGCACCGTCTTTCTCTATATTCTGACGATATTCGTCCAATGTCGTCGCGCCGATACATTGAATCTCTCCTCTGGCCAGTGCCGGTTTCAGCATATTGGCAGCATCAAGGCTTCCCCCCGATCCTCCGGCTCCGACAATGGTATGAATCTCATCTATAAATAAAATAACGTTTTTATTCTTGGCCAATTCATTCAAAATCGCTTTCAAACGCTCTTCAAACTGTCCCCGGTATTTTGTTCCCGCCACGATAGCAGCAATATCCAAAGCCACAACCCGCTTATCAAACAACACCCGGGACACCTTACGTTGCGTGATACGAATAGCCAACCCCTCTGCTATGGCCGATTTGCCGACACCGGGTTCACCTATCAATACCGGATTATTTTTTTTGCGGCGGCTCAATATCTGTGCCAAACGCTCGATTTCCCGTTCACGACCGACAATCGGGTCCAATGTACCTTCTTCCGCAGCTTTTGTAATATCGATTCCGAAATTATCCAGTACCGGAGTATCTGATTTAGACATTCCCTGCTGACGGTAAGGATTATACAACGGATCTTCATCCTCCATGTCCTCATCCTCGGAATCCTCCTTATAATCCGATTGCATCCGGGCCCGCTCTTTCAGCAACTGCTCCCTGAACACCTCGTAATCGACCCCCATGGATTTGAATAGTTTGGATACAAATACAGCTTCACTTCGCAGTATAGCCAACATGACATGTTCCGAATCCACCTGCTCATCGCCTAATTTCAAAGCTTCCTCCATCACCCGTTTCAAAATACTGTTGGCGGCCAATGTAAAATCCAACTCTGTCAAAGATTCTATTTTTTCTTTTTTCTTTGCCAGTTTTTCTTCTATCCGATCCTTCACCTCATAGAAATCCACCCCCAGAGCCATCAGCACATCTATTGCCCGGCCCCGACTCAACCTCAACAGCCCCAAAAACAAATGTTCGGGATAAATCTTCGAATTACCCAAACGTTTAGCTTCCTCTCCTGCAGAGGTCATTATCTGTTTTAATCTTTTTGTATCGCTTTTACCCATTTTTATTTAATAAGCAACTCTTACTTAAAATCTGAAAAGTCGCATTTGACATCATAAAAATAATACATTCCAATGAAAATCACTATTGAAAAAAAGAAATTATTATTACTTATCGTTAATCATCTCCTTAAATTCATTTTCTCCGATAATCCGGATTCCCAATTTTTCAGCTTTTTTCAATTTACTTCCGGCATTTTCTCCCGCCAGCAAAAAAGTGGTTTTTGAAGATACCGAATCACTGACCTTGCCGCCGGCACTCAATATGATATCTTTAAAATATTCCCGCGGCCGGCTCAATGTCCCTGTTATTACGAAAATCTGTCCTTCAAGGATATTGTTTTCTTCAGCTTGTTCCTCCATCTCTCCGGCAACCCCATATTTCAGCAAACGTTCGATCAGTATCCGATTCTCTATCCGTGCAAAATATTTCAATAAACTATTCGCCATCTGCTCTCCGATATCCTCCACCTCTATCAGTTGTTCATAGTCGGCAGCCATCAATTTCTCCATACTCCGGAAACTTCTGGCCAGATTACGGGAAGCCGTTTCACCGATATAACGAATCCCCAAACCATATAATAAGGCAGGAAATCCGGCGGTTTTCGATTTTTCAATACCGGTGATCAAGTTATCCACTGACTTTTCCTGCATCCGGTATACGTTTAAGGTATTCAATTTCCGTACCATTTTTTCATTACGCAGGAAAAAATTCCGGATATTGACGGCATCCGTATCTGTCATTCCCTCTACCGTTGCTATTTCCGATTCAGAAGCCGTTGCCAATTCATAAATATAATCGTAAGAAGCTGCCAATAATTCCGCTTTATACCTGTCAACCCCGGGTATACAAAAGGCAAAAATGACATCATCCGAAGGAATATCCGCCACCTCTCCGGCTGCTTTCAAACGCTCTAAAGGCTCATTGAAAGGAGTCCGGAAATAATCCAGAATCCGGTTTACGTTCTTCTCTATATCTTTACTCTCTCCCCAAGGCAAGGCCATCAACTCTTCCTTACCGGCCTCGGCTAATGCCTTCAGGCTGGAAAAACGCCCTGCCAGCATCGTTGCCAGACGAGCCGATATGTTTTTCAATCCGATTTCAAAGCCGTAAATCACCTTAGCCAACGGAATACTCGTCATCTCAAAACTTTGAGAATAAATGATTTTCTCCAATCCGATCAATTCGGCCCGCCGTTCCGGTAAAGTATATATATCGGCCACATTTTGTATAAAGTGCCGGCTCAACAATAAATCTATCGTCTCTTCCCCCATACCTTCTATATCCATGGCCCGGCGACTGACAAAATGTTCGATTTTACCGGCAATCTGCGGGGGACAATGTTCTTCATTCGGACAATAATGGTTGGCCTCGCCTTCTATCCGCACCAATTCCGTTCCACATTCGGGACAATGTGTAATAAATTGCACCGGTAACGCATCCGGTTTTCTACGGCTCACATCCACTCCTACAATCTTCGGAATGATTTCTCCCCCTTTCTCGACATACACCGTATCATGCTCATGCAAATCCAAATCGGCTATAATATCCGCATTGTGTAAAGAAGCCCGTTTCACCACCGTTCCGGCCAGATGCACCGGTTCCAGATTAGCAACAGGGGTTATACTCCCCGTTCTGCCTACCTGGTAACTGACCGAAATCAACGGAGTAGCTTCCCGTTCTGCCTTAAACTTGTAAGCGATCGCCCAGCGGGGAGATTTTGCCGTATAGCCTAATAAATGTTGTTTTTCAAGATCATTGACTTTTACGACGATACCATCGATAGGTACCGGCAAATCCACCCTCTTTTTATCCCATTCTTTCACAAAATCCCATACTTCCCCGATGGTATTACAAAGCCGGAGATAAGGCGGTATATAAAATCCCCACTCCTTTGCCTTCATCAGGCTACCGTAATGCGTATCTGCCGGCGTATTCTCTCCGGGTAAATAATAAAGAAAACAATCCAAATGCCGTTTGGCCACCAAAGCCGAATTTTGTAATTTCAACGTACCGGCAGCAGCATTCCGGGGATTGGCAAACAGCGCTTCCCCTGCTTCCGCTTTCTCCTGATTTAAACGGTTGAAAACAGCAAAAGGCATTAAAATTTCACCCCGTATCTCAAATTCGGCAGGATAATCTCCCTGAAGTTTTAAAGGGACCATACGAATGGTCCGGACATTAGCCGTCACATCATCGCCTCTCACCCCGTCCCCACGGGTAACGGCCTGTGTCAATTCCCCACCGGTATAAGTCAGACTGATCGAAGTTCCATCGTATTTCAACTCGCATACATATTGTACTTCACCTGCCGTTTTACGTACCCGGGTATCAAAGTCCCGGATTTCTTCCTCGCTGTATGTATTACTGAGCGAAAGCATCGGATATTTATGCTCCACCTGGGTAAATTCCCGGTTTATATCCTGACCGACCCGCTGTGTCGGAGAATTCGGATCATACCATTCCGGATGAGCTTCTTCCAAAGCTTCCAGCTCATGCATCAAACGATCGAATTCGATATCCGAAATCTCCGGTGCATTATCGATATAGTACTTATTATTATGATATTCCAGTAATTTACGCAACGCCAATAGCCGTTCCTCTGCTTTTTCCATAGTTTCCGTATAAATCTTTACGACAAAGTTACGGAAAAATAATCATTTTCTTTCCTTCTGAAAGAGTTCGAAAAATGCAGGAAAATCCTGAAAAAAAGGTATTTTTCAAACCGGCTTACAGTTATTTTATCAAAATATATTGATGAATTATACAATATTTCAAATCTAAACTATATTTTTAGACACTTAAATAAGACTACAACGTAAACTATGAAGATCAAATTATCCGTCTTTTTTTTACTGTTACTATTTTCCGCAAAAGCTCAGTTTGTCGATTTAGGGCAAGATCCGGCAGGTTTACGCTGGAAACAAATTAAAACAGAAGATTTTCAGATCATTTACCCGGACTATTTCGAAGAAAATGCCCAAAAAATTGCGAATATATACGCAGCCTTGTACCGCCACTCGAATTCTCTGGCACATAAACCCGTAAAAATATCGATGGTCATTCACGCCAGCGGAGGTATTGCCAATGGTAACGTTGCCTGGGCCCCCCGTAAAACCGATCTGTATACGATGCCTCCCCAGGAACCATCCGATACCTGGCTGGAACACCTCTGTGTACATGAATTCCGTCATGTCGTACAAATCGACAAAGTGAACCAGGGACTGACGAAACTGCTATATTACATTTTCGGAGAAGAAATTACGATTGCCGTTACCGGCTTATATCTTCCCCTGTGGTTCCTCGAAGGCGACGCCGTGACATTCGAAACCGCCGTCGGACATATCGGCAGAGGACGTTCTCCTGAATTTCTCAATGAAATGAAAGCACAAATCGTTGAAAAAGGTATATACACCTATTATAAGGCAACCCTCGGATCGGATAAAGACTTTGTCCCCAATCGCTATAACATGGGCTATTTTATGGTGGGCAATGCCCGGGTAAACTACGGTAACGAAATCTGGACCGACGCCTTGAACCGCATCGGCCGCCGTCCTTTTAGCCTGGCCCCTTTTGCCCGCAGCCTGCGTAAAACCCTGGCGCAAAAACGGGACAGCCTGTGGCGGGATTCCACCTTCCGGTCCCTCTTTATCAATGCAGACAGTGTAAAAAAAGCCAATACTTACCGGGATGCCAAACGCACCCTATACCGGGATAATTTTACGGAATTACAACGCATCTGGCAAAAAGAAGTTATACACGATTCCAGTAAATTCGATACCGTTTCCACACACAACCGAACCTATACCCATTACCTTTACCCCATCCGTTTACAGGATGGACGGCTCATTGCTTACAAAAAAGGGTTGCGGGAAACCGGTGCTTTCGTAAGCATCGGCTCAGACAAAGACAAACTACTGACACGCACGGGAGTCATGGACGACAACCGATATGCCATAAACGACGACCGTATCGTCTGGACGGAATACCGGCCGGATATCCGTTGGGAGCACGGCGGCCGCAACACGCTTGTAAGTTACGATCTGCACAGACACAAATACCGTTATCACAAAAGTCGTCACAACCGGTTTTCTCCTTTCTCTGTCGGTGAAAACTGGGGTGTTGTCGAAGTAAACGACAATAACCAGGCCTCACTGGTCATTCTCGACCCGGAAATGAAAAAAGAATTGCAACGCATCAAGGCATCCAAAGATGAGTTATTTATTCACCCGCATTACGATGGTAAAAAGATAACAACCGTCGTTCAGGGTCGGCAAGGCATACATCTGGAATCGATCGACCTGCACAGCGGTACAAGAGAAAAAATCACCGTCCCCGTCTGGTATGAACTGGATAACCCGGTTGTACAGGACAGCCTGCTGCTGTTCCGGGCTTCTTTCAATGCCAATAATTCATTTTATGCCAGAAACAGCCGGACAGGTCACATCGACAATGTCCTGAATGCTCCCTACGGAGTGCGTTTCCCTTCTTTATATACCGATTCCCTGTATTTCTCGTTCTATACTTCCGACGGTTATAAACCCGGACGTATAGCCTTAAAGGACTTAAAAAATATCCCTTTAGACAAAGAACATTTCCGTCTGGCCGACTCTCTCGTTAGAAGAGAAAACTGGAAGATGTCCTGGGATAACGATTCCATATATCCGACCCGGAAATACCGGAAACTTACCCACCTGTTCAATTTCCACAGTTGGGGCCCTTTGTACATAGATCCCAGCAGACAGGAAATCACAGCCGGCATCGTTGCCTATTCCCAAAACAAATTGAGCACGTTGTCCTTATCTGCCGGATATATTCTGGATTCGGACTACGATCACGGCGCCTGGATGCTTAACGCCAGCTACAAAGGAATATGGCCGGTATTCTCCGTCGACATCCGTAGCGGAAGATACGACTATTATACCTTCAACACAAAGGCCGAAAACCTGCACACCGGAACAAAAGATACCCTCTACCTGAAAAACCGGTCGAATTATACCCAGGGTGAATTTACCGTTCAACTCCCCTTCAACATATCCAGAAAAAATTACAACCGTTATATCACCCCTTACGCCCGTTACAAAATCGAGGCCATACACAACAATAAAGTCCGCGAAACCTACCTATTGACAAAAAAGGGCGATATTGGCTACATTCTGCCGGTAAACCCTTCCGACTTCCGTTTCTCGACCCCTTCCAACTATTACCAGATGTTGGAGTACGGCCTGCTGTTAGGCAGCCAAACCCGTATGACGCCACAGGAAATCAACCCCCGCTGGGGGCAATCAATACAAATAGGCTACGCACATACACCCTGGAAAAAACTGGATCTGGGACATGAATGGTGGGTATCCGGCACATTCTATTTTCCCGGCTTTGCAGTCAACAACTCCATTTCTTTATACGGAGGATACCAGGAACGCCCCGATAACAGAGCCTACGGAAAAAAAATACTCCAACCCCGGGGTATTCATTTTTACGGTTCAGAATTGACAACTCTACGGACAAATTATAAATTACCTCTGCTTTTTCCCGACCAGCACATCACTTCCCTCTTTTATATAAAACGTCTGGATGGAGGACTTTTCTTCGATATGGGACATGAAAAATTCCGCCGGGCGGAAAAAAACTATTACTCTTACGGAGCAGAATTGACAGCAGGATTCCATTTTTTGAGATTACCGTTTCCCCTGACCATGGGAATCCGGACAGGTTACGAAACACAAACCAAATCGATGTTTGCAGAGTTTTTATTCAATATTAGTTTTAGTATCTAAATATTTGTTTATTATTTGTTTTTTAGCTTACTTTGAAAAACTAATAAAAAAATGCCATGGCAAATTACGAAATCATTGCATTTTATAAGGACAGTGAGGAAGAAATCACGGTTCTGGCAAACAAAATAGGGATACTATACAACCTGAATGTCAGATTCGAAAAGCTTCCGGCAACTGCGGCCTCCATTGTTACACTCCTTTCCGAAAAAACAGTATTGTGCATACTTAACCGGGATACGTTGAAATTCGGTAAGTTGTTGAAATATGCCTACGAGATCAACAAACCGATGTTGCTTGTCCGGGCGTCTTATCCCGAGGATTCCTACAATCATTTCAATATTCCGGTAGGTTACCTGCAGGAAAACAAAGAAAAAGTAGTCTGGGCGAACTTTTTCCAAAGATACAATACAAAAGCAACGATCGAGTTGACGATTCCGCAGGAAAAAGACGAAGGTATAGCTCATTTGGTTGATAACAACGTCAGCTTTATCGAAAATATTTTCAACAATTCCAATGCCCGGTACACCAAATCCTTCTTCAAAGGGAGTTTCGAGCATATTTTAAAAAATACGTTCATACAAACAGACAATTCCATTGTGTTTATCATGCGGCCTTTCCGTCTGTTTCCATTCTATACACCGCTGAATCTGCGCTTATTCAAACGTTATTCGCACACCCCTACGTTATTAATTCCCAGAGATGATGCCTTGTATATCCCTTGTCATTAATAACAGTTTCCTTTAAGATACGATCCACTTCACAATGAATTAAAATTTACATATACCATCTGATATCAATACCATACATTCCGTCTTTTTCAGTTCCGGACAATGTCTGAAATTCAATCTTTCCTTAAAAAAATTTTTTTAAAACGATTGCAATTGTTATATTCGTAACCATCTAAATTCCGAAAGATGGTATTAAATGATATTGTGCAACTGTTAAAAGCCTCCGTTATATGCGGAGACCAACATCTCGAATGCGAAATAAAACGGGCATTTGCAGCCGATCTTATGAGTGATGTCCTGCGTCTGAATACGGAAGAAATGCTTTTGATCACCGGACTCGCTAATCTTCAGGTGATCCGGACAGCCGAAATGTCCGACATCAATTTCATTCTCTTTGTCCGGGACAAAAAAGTCAGTCCGGATATGCTGGAACTGGCCCGGGAAAACGGTATCGCCGTTTTACAATGTTCCCAAAGTATGTTTAAAGTCTGTGGCGAACTCTATAAAGCCGGACTGGAACCCGTATATTAAAACAGAATTATGGAATTTAATTTCAACATAGAAGGCGGTAACTTTTCACGTGCCGGTACAGCTTCCAGCGAAATAAAAAAAATACTCAAACAACTGAATGTCGACAGCAATTTGATCAAACGTATCGTCGTCGCATTGTACGAAGCCGAAGTCAATGTCGTTGCCCACGCCTGGGAAGGTTCTGTCAAATTACAAATTACGCCGGAAGCGATCCAACTTACCGTAGCTGACAAGGGACCGGGTATTCCGGATATCGGTTTGGCCATGCAGGAAGGATATTCCACGGCTACCCCCGAAGTCAGGGAAATGGGATTCGGAGCGGGAATGGGATTACCCAATATGCAGAAAAACTGTGACAAGCTGGACATTCAATCCGAAATCAACGTGGGTACGACTGTCCGCATGATCACCTATTTAAAGTAAGAACGAAATAACAAATACCCCGTACAAATAAGGGAAATATAAAATAACGAGTAATGAGCGGAGGGGAATTTTATCATGCATTAAAAATCGTGGACGCCGTCTGTACAGGCTGCACCCATTGTATGCATATATGCCCTACCTCCGCCATACGAATCCGGAACGGAAAGGCGTCCTTAAATGAAGCGGCCTGTACAGATTGCGGAATGTGTCTGAAAACCTGTCCTCAACACGCTATTATTGTCGAACAGGACGATTTCAGCCAAATATTCAAGTTCTCTTACCGGATCATTTTGCTCCCCACTGTGCTGATCGGACAATTCCCGGAAGATATCAGCGAAGAGCAAATCTTTTCCGAACTACATAATATGGGTTTTAACTATGTGATGGAAGTGGACAAAGCCACCGGCATTCTGGCAGAAGAAACCCGGAAATACATGGAGAAAAACGCCCACCTGAAACCTTTTATCTCGAATTCCTGTCCGGCTGTCATCCGGCTGATACAAGTCCGGTTCCCGTCCTTGATCGACCACATTATCCGATTGAAGCAAGTCATGGATACGGCAGCCATATATGTACGGAAAAAATTCATCGACAAAGGGATTCCGGAAGAAGAGATCGGTGTATTTTTCGTAACCCAATGTGCCGCAAAAATTGCCGCCATCAAATGCCCGGTAGGAGAAGAAAAATCTTCCGTCGACGGGGTAATCAACATGGATTTCATATACAATAAAATCCTTTTGGCCATTAACAAAAACAAAGACAAACCCATTACCAAAGTACCCGAACAATACCATCTGACTCCGGAATCTATCAACTGGACGCTGACAGGAGGCGAAGCCGCCCATTATACCGGTCGCTGTCTGGCCATCGATGAAATACACAACGTCATCGAAATTCTGGAAAAGCTGGAAAACGATGAAATTACGGACATCGATTTTCTGGAACTACGGGCCTGTGATCATTCCTGTGCCGGAGGAGCCCTCACTATCAACAACCGTTTTTTAACCATCGAACGCCTGCAAAAAAGGATGACAAACTACATCCGGAACAATTACACATCAACCAACAAAATGCCCCAATACCGGGAATTTCTGAATGAACAAATCCGGCTGACGGGAGAGATTCGCCCCCGCTCCATCGAGAAACTGGACGAAAACATGCTGATCGCTATGGAAAAGATGGAAAAGATCAACCGGGTCATGAAGGTGTTGCCGCAAATCGATTGCGGCGCCTGCGGAGCCCCTTCCTGTCAGGCGCTGGCTCAAGATGTCGCACAGGGAAAAGCCAAACTGAACCAATGTGTATTCATGCAGAAAATACTGACAAAAGAAGGTTTGATTACGCCGGAAGAATCCATGGAACTCTCCTGCAAAATCTGGGGAGAGGAAAAATTCGACAAATAAATAACCTGAATCATCAATACAAATAAAATACCATCATGAAAGTCGCAGATATCGTCGAAAAATTAGGACTGGAAATATGTTGCGGAACAGCCGGAATAAACCGCGAAATCAAAGGCGGATACACATCCGATCTGTTGAGTGACGTCATGGGAAACGCCCAGGAAGGAAACTTGTGGATCACCTTGCAGACACATAAAAACGTAATGGCCATCGCTTCGCTGAAAGAACTATCGGCCGTTATTCTGGTGAAAGGTTACAAGCCGGAAGAGGATACCGTCACCGAAAGTGAAGCCGAAGGCATCCCGATACTTTCCACTACAAAACAGACCTTTGAAATTACAGGCGAGATATACGAACTGCTGAAACAAAAATAACGGCTTACGCCATCCTTACACGAAACGGAGTTTTCCGAAACGGTTTATGAAAACACGATATGCCGATTTACATATACACACAGTCCTTTCTCCCTGCGGGGATTTGGAAATGAGTCCGGCAAACATATTGCGAACTGCCCGCCAAAAAGGACTGGATATTATCGGCATAACCGATCATAATTCGACACGGGAAGCAAAAATCATCCGCGATGCAGCTGAAAATACGGGACTATTTGTACTCGCCGGAGCCGAAGTGACCACTCGCGAAGAAGTGCATTGTCTTGCATTCTTTGAAGAAGACGGGCAACTGACAGACTTTCAGACATACCTGGATACATATCTTCCCGATATTCCGAACAATCCGGAAAAATTCGGCTATCAGGTCGTCGCCGATATTCAGGACAATATTATATATGAAGAACCTAAATTATTGATCTCTGCCATCACCCCGGGTTTGGAAGAAATCGAAAAAAAAGTACACAGCCTGCAAGGTATTTTCATTCCCGCTCACATCGACAAAAGTCATTTCAGCATATTGTCACAATTGGGGTTTATTCCTCCCTCTCTACAATGCGATGCGCTGGAATTAAGTCCCCACACAACGTACACATCCTTTATACACAATTACGATTACCTGAAAAACTATCCTTTCATCCGGTCCTCCGATGCACATTATCTGCCGGATATCGGAAAGGTATCGACTCCTTTCGAACTGGACGAAATATCGTTCTCCACTATCCGGGAAGCCATACACAATAGCAGGTTTTAATTTTTGATAAATCAAAAACAGTAAAATGCCCGTTCCGGTAAAAATCCGGAATCAAATTCAACATCTTTTTTCATTTTTAAAAATTCTTTTTCATGCAATCGTTGTAAGTATTCAAATTTAAATTAAATTTGAGGCGTTTTATTACAGATTCATTTCAAAATAAGGCTAAATAAAATAGATCGAAAGAATCACGCGTGAAAGACCTGGCTTCCCATATCATGGATATTGTCCAGAACTCAGTTCGGGCCAATGCACAAAATATAGAAATTACCGTAGAGGAACATTGGTCCGATGATTTATTGACGATCACAGTGAAAGACGATGGAGACGGGATGGACGAAGAAACCCTGCAACGGGTGCGGGATCCTTTTTTTACCAGCCGTACAGTCCGTAAAGTCGGACTCGGCATCCCGCTATTTCAACAAAACGCAGAGCGTACAGGGGGTTCATTAAGTATTACTTCACAGCAAGGGAAAGGGACAATCGTGGAAGCCCGGTTTATGCATTCTCACATAGACCGCCCTCCACTCGGTAACATGGCGGAAACCATCAGTTTACTGATCGCTGCCAACCCTGAAAGAGAATTTTTATATACCCATTGCTCCGATCGCGGTACATTCAGCATCGATACCCGTGAACTGAAAAACATGCTGGAAGGCATTCCGGTCAACCACCCGGAAATCATCATGGGAATACAGGAAATGATAAAAGAAAATGAAAAAGAAATTACAGAATAGTTAACCTGAAACGTCGCCGGGGCGACACAACATTAGAGACTTATGGAAAAAATAAAAACACTCGCCGACCTGAAAAAAATCAGGGACAATGTTCAGGCTAAAATAGACCTGCGCGAAAAAAGCGAACATCCCGAAAACATGATACAGATAAAAGTAGCTATGGCTACCTGCGGTATCGCATCCGGGAGTAAGGAAACAATGAACTATTTCCTTTCTCATCTGGAAGAAAACGGGATTGCAGCCGTGGTGACACAGACGGGTTGTATGGGCTATTGTTTTGCAGAGCCGACAGTAGAAATTACAAAACCCGGAAAAGAACCGATCGTCTTCGGTCATGTCAACTGTGAAAAAGCAGAAGAAATCATCCAGAAATATCTGAAACACGATGAACTGGTAGAAGGAATTATTCCGGTAAATTACGACACTATTGAACATTGAAATCTGAAAACTAAGAATTATGAGTTATAAAATGCATATTCTTGTATGTGGGGGTACCGGATGCCGCGCTTCCTCCAGCAAGAACATCATCAGCAGAATGGAAGATTACCTCAAAGAAAAAAATCTGGAGGATGAAGTACAAGTTATTGCTACCGGTTGTTTCGGTTTCTGCGAAAAAGGGCCGATTGTAAAGATCATGCCCGACAATACGTTTTACACCCAGGTAAAACCGGAAGATGCGGAAGAAATCATCAATGAGCATATCATAAAAGGCCGGAAAGTAGAACGCCTGCTCTACAAAGATCCGGAAAAGAAAGCGGCCGTAAGCGACTCCAAACACATGGGGTTTTATAAAAAGCAATTGCGTATTGCATTGCGTAATTGCGGGTTCATCGATCCGGAAAATATTGAAGAATACATCGGACGGGACGGTTATGCTGCATTGGCAAAATGCCTTTCCGAAATGACGCCGGAGGAAGTCATCAATGAAATTAAACTTTCCGGACTACGCGGACGCGGGGGCGGCGGTTTCCCTACCGGATTGAAATGGGAATTTGCCCGCAAATACCAGTCTGATTGCAAATACGTCGTATGCAATGCCGACGAAGGCGATCCGGGAGCTTTTATGGACCGTTCGATTATGGAGGGCGACCCGCATTCGGTCATCGAAGCGATGGCCATTTGCGGATACAGTATCGGAGCCGACAAAGGTTTGGTATACATCCGGGCCGAATACCCATTGGCCATTGAACGCCTGCGGATAGCCATCCGCCAGGCGGAAGAATTCGGTTTGCTCGGTAAAAATATTATGGGTACCGGCTTCTGTTTCAATATTGAAATCCGGTATGGAGCCGGAGCTTTTGTATGCGGGGAAGAAACCGCCCTGATCCATTCCATGGAAGGAAAACGCGGTGAACCGACAACAAAACCTCCCTTCCCTGCCGAATCGGGTTATTTGAACAAACCGACAAATGTAAACAATGTTGAAACCCTGGCCAATATTCCGGTAATCCTTACCAAAGGAGCCAATTGGTTCAATAAGATCGGTACCGAAAAGTCCAAAGGAACCAAAGTTTTTGCTTTGGCCGGCAAGATCAACAATGTCGGACTTATTGAAGTGCCTATGGGAACAACTTTACGTGAAGTCATTTACGAAATCGGAGGAGGCATCAAAAACGGTAAGAAATTCAAAGCTGTCCAAACCGGAGGCCCTTCCGGCGGATGCCTGACAGAAAAGCACCTGGATACTCCGATCGATTTCGACAATCTGATTGCCGCCGGCTCGATGATGGGCTCCGGAGGTATGATCGTTATGGACGAAGACGACTGTATGGTAGCTGTTGCCAAATTCTATCTGGAATTCATTGTGGAAGAATCCTGCGGAAAATGTTCCCCCTGCCGTATCGGCAATAAACGGTTACTTGAAATCTTAACCCGGATTACGGAAGGCAAAGGCAGCATGGACGACCTGGATATGCTCCGCAACCTCAGTCATGTCATCAAAGACACAGCCCTTTGCGGTCTTGGACAAACTTCTCCTAACCCGGTACTTTCTACCTTGGAAAATTTCTACGATGAATACATTGCTCACATTCAGGATAAGAAGTGTCCTTCCGGAAAATGTAAAGCACTGCTTTCTTTCCGTATCGATCCGCAACTGTGCGTAGGCTGTACCCTTTGCTCCCGCAATTGTCCGGTTGACGCTATCATCGGAGAACGCAAGGAAGCCCACTTTATTGATACCTCCAAATGTATCAAATGCGGTACCTGCATGGAAAAATGTAAATTTAAGGCAATCAGTGCCGTCTAAGAAAAACTATGTACATTGCTTTGAGAAATAGAAAATTATGGAACCTACTATAACATTACAAATAGATCACCACACCGTCGAAGTTGCCAGAGGCACAACTATCCTTGAAGCGGCACGGGGTGTTGGGATCAATATTCCTTCACTTTGTTACATGAACCTGAAGGACATGTGCATCACCAACCTTCCGGCTTCATGCAGAATTTGTGTCGTAGAAGTTGAAGGTCGTCGTAACCTGGCTCCGGCCTGTGCAACCCGCTGTGAAAACGGTATGCAGGTACACACCAGTACGTTACGGGTATTGAATGCCCGCAAAACGGTATTGGAACTGATCCTTTCAGACCATCCCAACGACTGCCTGATCTGTCCGAAATCCGGAAACTGTGAATTACAGAATCTGGCCATAAAATTGAAGATCAGAGAAATGCCGTTTGCCGGCGAACAGTGTTCTTACAAGGTAGAAAGCTCACCTTCCCTGATCCGGGATATGAACAAATGTATCTATTGCCGGAGATGTGAAATGATGTGTAACGAAGTACAGACTGTCGGTGCACTGGGTGCTGTAAACCGGGGCTTTGCCTCCATCATATCCCCGGCATTCGAGCAACCGCTGAGTGAATCCGAATGTACCTTCTGCGGACAATGCGTTGCCGTATGTCCGGTGGGTGCATTGACGGAAATGGACCACACCAACCGTCTTATCAACGACCTCAATAATCCGAAAAAAACTGTGATCGTACAAACGGCTCCCGCCGTACGCGCTGCACTCGGAGAAGAATTCGGCCTGGCATCCGGCACTTCCGTAACCGGAAAAATGGTTGCCGCACTCCGGCAACTGGGTTTTTCGAAAGTATTCGACACCGATTTTGCTGCCGACCTGACCATTATGGAAGAAGGCTCTGAATTACTGGGACGTCTGACAAAATACCTGGAAGGAGACAAAAGCGTACGCCTTCCGATCCTGACATCCTGTTGTCCGGCATGGGTCAATTTCTTCGAACACCAGTTCCCGGATATGCTCGACATCCCCTCTACTGCCCGTTCACCCCAGCAAATGTTCGGCTCTATTGCCAAAACCTTCTGGGCTGAAAAGATGAATATTCCGCGCGAAAACCTGATCGTGGTTTCCATCATGCCGTGTCTGGCTAAGAAATACGAATGCAATCGCGACGAATTCAAGGTAGACGGCGATCCGGATGTAAACTACTCCATCTCCACCCGCGAATTGGCATCGCTTATCAAACGGGCCAACATCGACTTCAACAGTCTGCCTGACGAAGATTTCGATCATCCGTTGGGAGAATCTACCGGAGCGGGTGTTATCTTCGGAGCTTCCGGCGGCGTGATGGAAGCAGCATTACGTACAGCCTACGAATTGTATACGCAAAAGAAACTGGATAAAGTAGACTTCGAAGCCGTACGCGGACTCGAAAACATCAAAAAAGCAACGATAGAACTGAACGGAGTGAAATTGAATGTCGGTATTGCTCACGGTCTGGGAAATGCAAGACGGTTACTGGAAGAAATCCGCGAAGGTAAATCCGAATACCACGCCATCGAAATTATGGCCTGTCCGGGCGGATGCATCGGTGGCGGCGGACAACCTCTGCACCACGGCAATTCAGAATTGCTTAAAGCCCGTACCCGGGCTCTTTATGAGGAAGACCGTAACAAACCGCTTCGCAAATCACACGAGAATCCCGATATTATCAAATTATATGAGGAATTTCTGGGTAAACCGATGAGTGAAAAAGCACACCATCTGTTACATACCCACTATTTCAACAAAAGTAATTAAAACATCTGTCAGACCGGTATGCAAATGCCGGTCTGCAGACAGTCAAATCCGATAAGTTATGTCAGAAATAAAATTATCCGAAAATAAAGTCAAAGAGTTGGTGCAGATCTGTGAATCATTCGGTAACCAACCCGGCGAACTGATCAACATACTTCACAAAGCACAGGATAAATTCGGTTATCTGCCCCGTGAAGTACAGGAAATCATAGCCCGCCAACTGTCTATTCCGGTTTCCAAAGTATACGGTGTCGTTACCTTCTATTCATTCTTTACAATGACCCCCAAAGGCGAACATCCCATTTCCGTATGTATGGGAACCGCCTGTTACGTACGAGGAGCAGAAAAAGTACTCGACGAATTCAAACGTGTACTGGGAATCAACGTCGGCGAAACCACTGCCGACGGTAAATACTCACTCACCAGTCTCCGTTGCGTCGGTGCATGCGGTCTGGCGCCGGTTGTACTCATCGGCGAAAAAGTATTCGGCCGTGTCGTTCCCGGAGATGTCGAAAAAATCGTAAAAGAACTCGAGTAACAATTGTAATTCTTATAAAAAATAGCCCCCGGTCTGTTCACACACATTGACCGGGGGTATTTTTACCGGCATACCTGAAGCCCGGATTGTAAATTGACTGACAATCCGGACAAATACAGAATTATTTCGACTCCTGTAAAGCGATAACAGTTTAGGTTGAGCTAAAATCGTAAATCAAAAATCGTAAATCGTAAATCGTAAATCCTATCAGGCTTTGATTTTAAATTTCAGTTTCAAGCGTTCCTTCACACGTTTCAAAAAATAACGGAATCCTGCACTGAATAAACAAAAGAAGGTAAACAACACTCCCCCCAGAATACCGACGATCACAAGGGCAAACTGTATCCAGTTCCAATAACTCCGGTAAGGATCGATGGAAACATAACGGATAATTCCGGACGTTATGATCCAGGCAACCAAGATCAAAAGAATATACCTGACGATACCCCACCAGTATTCCCGAAGTTTGTCCTGAAAGCCTCTCCGGTATAAAAAATAGGGTTTCCATAAAACCACAATAAAAAACATACTTATCACACTTCCCAACAATACGCCTTCCAACCCCCAATAATATCCTCCGGCCAAAGATATGGAAATACTGACGACCGTCTCCACAATCGGAGCCCATATATCATGAAAAAGACTGTAGGCATATAAAAACTGATCATTCGTACCCCGGGTCTGCATAATAAACATATTCCCCAACAAAATAATCAATACCCAACGACTCAATACATACTCCGGCCCTACCCACAATACAATAAAAGGCTGTATCAGGTGATAAACGGCAAATACAAACAAACCCGCAATAAAATAATTCAAAGCCGTCAATTCCCAATATATTTTCCGGATTTTTACTTTATCCCCTTCCGCCACCAGATTACCCACCCCGGCCCCTGTGCTTCCCAGCATATTTTTGATAAGCAAAATCACCTTATCGATAATCAACGAATAGTTTCCGTAAAAGGCAACAACCTGTAAAGATACAAAACTATAGATCAATAAAGGCTTGATCTGAAATTGTACCAAAGAACCTATTTTGTGTACAAATAATTGCCTCGAATAAGTCATAATCAACGGATAGCGCTTACGCAGCAACCTGCCGTTGCGAATCTCTGAACGCAGCCAGGGATATACTTTCCGAATTTTCCAATTCAATATAATACTATAGATCACCCCGAAACACAACTCAACCGCTACCCAGTAATAATAATTCCGGGTATAATAAGCCAAAGCAATCTGAATGAAAGTCTTAATGAGATTCGAAGTCTGAAAATAGGCGATTACAACATAATTCCGCTGGTCGGCTCCCAGTAATACTTGCTTATAATTTGCAAAATA
Organism: Culturomica massiliensis; assembly: GCF_900091655.1. Classification (NCBI taxonomy): domain Bacteria; kingdom Pseudomonadati; phylum Bacteroidota; class Bacteroidia; order Bacteroidales; family Odoribacteraceae; genus Culturomica; species Culturomica massiliensis. The sequence continues at coordinate 521,579 of NZ_LT594621.1, read as the reverse complement.
GCCGATCAATGCCGAAGTCAGAAAAGCATAAAAAGCAAAATAAATCAAAGCCAAGTCAAATTCCGTCTTTGCAAAAATAAGGGGTAAGAAAGCAGATAAAGCAATCCCGCCTCCGGCAATAACAAATCCCACTTTCCGATAAAAATAGCCGAACACCGAGATAATCTCATTGATTTTCTCCCGGTCGCAATCAAAAATCGGCTTATACAATACCGTACCGATAGCAGCCCCGATCCCCAATTCGGCCAGATTCAGAAAATTCAGCAAATTACCCAATGTTCCGGTCAACCCCACAAAATCATCCCCCAGGCAATCTAAAAATATTTTCCGGGAAAAGAACGACAAAAATAAAGTAATAAAATAGAATATTAGATTTACTTTTGCATTCTGGATACTCTTTTGAACTCTTGACTCCGCCATAAATTAAAAAATATCGGCAAAGGTATAAAAACGCGACGACAGATGAAAGCACTTTTTCTCACATTCCACGGTTTCGACGCAGCCAACGGCATCAGCAAAAAGATTCATTATCAAGTCCGTGCATTGGAAGCCAACGGTTTAGAAACTTACCTGTGCTATCTGTCCGAAGAACACGGCCGGAAACAACGCATGGCCGGCAAGCAAGTCATTGCCGATTACGGCACAGGCTGGAGAAGCAAAATAAGCAAACGGATCGAATTCGATTCCATCGTTCGCTTTGTCGTCCGGGAAAAAATAAAATTGGTATATATGCGCTCCGCCCACAATGCCAATCCTTTTACCATCCGACTGGTGCGGCGGCTGAAACAGGAGGGGTGCCGGGTAATCATGGAAATCCCCACCTATCCCTACGACCAGGAATACGTGACCTTCCGCATGAAAATCGGTTTATACCTCGACCGTTATTACCGTAAAAAACTGGCCCGTTGCCTCGACGGTATCGTTACCTTTTCCGACTATAAAACAATCTTCGGTATCCCGACCATACAAATTTCCAATGGTATAGATTTCGAAGCAATCCCCTTGAAACACGCCCTCAATACACCGGAGCGTGAACTGCATCTCATCGGAGTAGCAGAAATCCATTACTGGCACGGATACGACCGCCTGATAAAAGGAATGGCAGAATACTACGCCACGCAACCTGACTATAAAGTATATTTCCACCTTATAGGCGACTTTTTCAGTGCCCGCGAGCGTAATGAAATTGTCCCCCTTATCGGACAATCCGGGCTCGGGCCCTATGTCATTCTCCACGGAGCATTACACGGCAAGGCACTGGATAACCTGTTCGACCGCTGCGATATGGGAATCGGTAGTCTGGGACGCCATCGCAGCGGCATACAGCACATCAAAACCCTGAAAAACAGAGAATATGCAGCCAGAGGTATTCCTTTTATCTACTCGGAAACGGATACTGATTTTGAAAACCGTCCTTACATCCTAAAAGTCCCGGCAAACGAAGCCCCCGTCAACATCGGCCGGCTCATCGCTTTCTACCGGCAACTCTCCGTCTCACCTTCCGGAATCAGAGCTTCCATTCAGGAACTCTCCTGGGAAAGACAGATAAAAAAAGTATTGGAACGAATATTTTAAGATTTTAATATTCTATAAATAATCTTAACTTTGCCAATCCGATCATTAACCTCAATTCAAGCGTAGGAGAGAAAGATTGTGTCAAAAGCACAATCGGTTATTGTGAGTTATTTCACCATGTCAGATAACAATAAGAACGAATAAGATGGCTGCCTTAAGGTTTTTCTTTTACCTTTTAATGAAACCTATAGCCATAGGTATGGCCGTCTTGGGATTAACCGGCATACTGGCACCGTATATTGACCCTAATACATGGTGGGTACCTGCATTTTCCGGATTATTTATGCCTGTCATTCTTATCGGCAACTTCTTTTTACTGATATTCTGGGGATTTCACAAAAAAATATGGCTGGTTTTGCCTTTAATTACAATCTTATTAAATTACAATTACCTTTTTTCCATCTTCCAGAATCCCTGGAAAAAATTACCTGAAATTTCAGATGCGGGAAAAGTTTTGCACATTGCCAGCTACAATGTCGAAGGATTTTACGAAATCAGCCATTCTCCGAAAGGCTATGCACTGCTTCGCAAACTGTCTCTTGAAAATATAGACATTCTCTGTGTACAGGAACATTGCGAAGAAGTCAATCTGGATTCAGCCACCATCCGTGAAAGAATCCCTCTCCCGTTTCGTTGTACGTTTTTCAATCGCCGGACTTCGTGGGCCAATTTCGGTATCAGCGTATACAGCCGTCATCCTATAATACGGCATACCGATATCGACTTTCACTCCGAAACGAATGCTGCCATGTGGGTAGATATCCTGGTAGGCCAGGATACCATACGGGTTTTTAACAACCACCTGCAAACCACGAATGTCAGTCTGAACAAAAAGAAATATTACGAGTACAAAAGTGTAAAAAACTGGAAAGGCCAGGCCCACACCCTCGTCAACCTATTGGAACAACTGAAAGAAAACTTTCAGATCCGTGCCCGCCAATCTCAACTTGTCCGGCAAATAATAGATACGACGAAATACCCCGTGATTGTCTGCGGAGATTTTAACGACACCCCGGTCTCCTATGCTTTCAACCACATCCGCAATCACGACCTTACCGACGGCTTCCGGGCCTGTGGCAAAGGCTACGGCCACTCGTTCAAAGGCATCAAAGGCTTGTTGCGAATCGACTTCATTGCCTATGATTCCCACTTCGTCGGTTTGACATACGACTCTCCCAGCCTTCCGGGAAGCGACCACAATCCGATAGTAATGAAATTACTTAAAAAAAAAGAGTAATATTCTTGAAATGAATCAATAAGAATTGTATATTTGTTACATAATTAAGTAGATTGGGTAGCATGTAAATTCCCAAACACAACCGTCCGGATTTTAATCAAGATACCATGAAACGAATACACAGCAGTATTTTATGCATACTTTGTGGACTATTTCTATTGTGTAGTTGCCACGAAGAAATATATGACCCGGAAGCACTGGGCAAGGATTATTTTATCCAGAATATTCCAAGTGATTTTACCTGGTCGACGACCTCTTCCGTTCAGACGTCCGTAATTCCTTATGACCGGTACGAAGGACAATACCTCTACACGATTGAAATTTTCGATAAAAACCCGCTTACCGATCCGTCGGCTGTATTGTATACTACGGGCTGGTGTACCGGAAAACAACCTCTACAAAAAACGATAACCGTTCCGGCTGTTCAAAAAACCTTGTATATCCGTCAAACGACTCCCGGCGGAAGAAAAAGCATCAAAGAAGCGGAAATCAAAAACAACAAACTCGATTGCAGCTTCTACCCGGAAAAAAATACAAGCAGCGCCCCGGCAACCACCCGGGCATATGCCGATGAAAGAATACCGGAAAATGTACCCGCAGACGCAAACGAAATCAAAGAAGGCCCCAATAACGTAACCTTGGAAGCCAATAAAAATTACGTTATCCGGGAAACGTATACCGGTAAAATTACATTCCCCGGCAGTGGCAACAGTTCTCTGTACATTACGGGTACGTGGATCAACCCGAATAACATGACGGTCCTTAACAAAGGCTCGGATATCTACATTATGGGAACGGGAAAACTGTTATCTTCTGCGGCTTCCTGTACATTTAAATGGAATTCGGCAGGAGGTGTTATGGGTATCGCCCCCGGCGGACAATTGGGTACCCCCGAGCAAAACAATATCGGTCTGGAATTTCATAATCCGGGAGCCGTCATCAATGAAGGAAATTTTTACGGAGATTGGATCACGGCCAATGCTGCCGGCATGTTATTTGTCAACAAGGGAAAATTCTATGCAAACGGACTGACGACATCCGACGTTGCATTTCTATTCCGGAATGAATGTTATGCCCATATCAAAAAATTTAAGCTGAACAACCAAAGTATACTGACCGTTTCTCCGGACTGCTCTTTCGTCAGCGAAGATTTTTCCATGGCAAACTCTTCGGTATATCTGGGCAACTCTGCTATGCTGGAAGTAGGTACACTCACCACAGCCAATTGGGGAAGCCCATTCATCCAGGGAAACGGAAATGACTATGCTTTAGTCCGGATCGACAAAATGATCTGCCCTTCACGGTACGCGCCGTTAAACTTTATTTCTAACCTTTACATCAGTTGCAATCAATATCCGGCAGATCCATGGACTTATAATATTCTGTTTAATTGTATGCTGGAAGATGTTTCTACGGGTGCGACCATCGAGATCAAGCCCAGCGAATGCAGCCAGGGAAACGACTATGTTCCGGAGCAACCGGAAGAACCGGAATTTCCCAAAACGGTAACCTATACCCAGACCTACACATTCGCTTCCGAAGATAACTATCCGAATCCGGGAGATTACGACATGAATGACATCGTTTTAAGTCTGGATTCAACAAGTTATTACTATCCGCAGAAAAACGGAATAGACCGGGTGACTTTGCATTTTACCTTGAGAGCAGTAGGTGCAACCAGACAATTGGGTGCTGCCTTGCAATTAGACCGTCTTGGAAAAGAGAGCGTAAAATCGGTAAGCTATTCCACAGAATTGCCGCTGGATAACTTTTACAGAAACGGTAACTCTACGGAACAAAAACAGAAACAAGCGGTTATTCCGTTATTTGACAATGCCCATCAGATACTGGGGTATAGCAACACGACCACGATCGTCAATACAATCCAGGGAGGCGCAACGGCCAAGCCGGTTTCTTTCGATGTAACGATAGAATTTTCCTCACTGATTCAGGAAGAAGACATTCAATTGGATGCCATAAACTATTTTACAATCGTAGGCACCCGGCTGCCTCGTACAGAAATCCATTTACCCCGGTACAAGCATACGAATTTGAGTGTTACTCCGGCCAAATTACAGGAAGTTACCCAGCAATACATGTGGAGTATCCGCGTTCCGGGCATTTTCCGTTATCCGCAGGAATGGAGAAAAATAACCGATGTATATCCTCAATTTGAAGCATGGGTAAAAAGCAGCGGGAAAGACAATGCAGACTGGTATATCTTTCCCGAAGAACATCTTATATACCGGAATTGAGTCTAAAGTTTCATGTGGCAGTCGTTTTTTGAAATTTTATTCTGGATTTGTCTGGTTATTGTCTTCTATACTTACGTAGGGTATGGCATGCTACTCTATTTATTCGTACGAATAAAAGAGTTCTTTCACCCATATTGTAAACCTGAATGGCAAGAGGAACTTCCCGAAGTGACTCTTCTCATTGCAGCTTATAACGAAGAAAAGATTGTAGAGGAAAAAATGAGGAACTGCAAAGCCCTGAATTATCCTCCCCAAAAATTGACTATCGCCTGGATTACGGACGGCAGCAATGACAATACAAACTCTCTACTGGCCCAATATCCGGAAATAAAACTCTATTTCCATCCGGAAAGAAAAGGGAAAACAGCTGCCCTCAACCGGGCAGTGCCATTTGTTACGACTCCCTATACGATCTTAACCGACGCAAATACCATGCTCAATCCGGAGGCCGTCCGGGAAATTGTCAATGCTTTTGCCGATAAGCAAACAGGTTGTGTTGCCGGTGAAAAACGCATTGAAAACAATACAAAAGACAACGCTGCATCAGGAGGGGAAGGGTTTTACTGGCGTTATGAATCCAAACTAAAGGCATGGGATTCACGGCTGTATTCCACAGTAGGAGCAGCCGGAGAACTTTTTGCAATACAAACCACCCTATTTGAACCCATGCCCGCCGATACCTTATTGGATGACTTCATGATCTCGCTGAGAATTGCTGAAAAGGGGTATAAAATTACATATTGTGCTTCTGCCTATGCTATTGAAAAAGGATCGGCAGATATCAGAAACGAACAAAAAAGAAAAATCCGGATTGCAGCCGGAGGATTGCAAGCCATCTGTAGATTGCGCTCACTTCTGAACCTTTTCAAATACAAGACTCTGAGTTTCCAATACATTTCACACCGGGTGTTACGCTGGTCCGTCACACCCGTAGCCCTTTTATTGCTACTCCCGTTAAATACCGGACTCGCCATTTGCTCACCCTCGCTTATTTACCGGATTATTCTTCTGTTGCAACTGTTATTTTACATCCTGGCCTCAACAGGAGCTTATTTTCAAAGCAAACAAATCAAAATTAAAATTCTTTTCATTCCTTACTACTTTCTATTTATGAACCTGAATGTTATAAAAGCATTCTTTTATTACAAAAAATTCAAAGGGAAAGGTACGTGGGAAAAAGCAAAACGGGCGGAATAAAACATAGAAATTTCATTAATTATGCTACTTTTGTATAATAACAACCGGTCGATCAAAAGACGTATTAACCAATTCCGATAACTATGGAAGTCTACGAACATCTATCGCGTCAGGACTTACTAAATAGAATAGCAGACCTGGAAAAACAAATCGAAAATCTTTCCGGCAAACAAGATTCTTCCATTTGTGCCCGGTCTGTAACTACTGAAAACAAGCGCAACCTGGAAAAACAATTCGGTTCCAAAGCGCTGGAAGCCCTGCCCGATATGCTTTCCGTTCTGGACTACGAAGGAAATTATGTCGAACTTGTGTCTTCTGAGAAAACCGTACACGTAGGTAACAGTTCAGCAGCCATGCTGGGTAAAAATATACGGGATATACTCCCGAAAGATGCCTACGAAATTATCAAGACGAATCTGGATCAGGTAATCCATACGCAAACAACGGGTATTGCCTGCCATTCCCTGCCCTTAAACGGAGAAAAACATTTCTTCGAAAACCGGATCATTCCATTGGATGACAACCATGTACTCTGTATCTGCCGTGATAAGACAGAAGCTATTCAAACACAACAGAAATTAGAAATGGTAAAATCGGCTGTCAATAATTCCATTGAAGAAATATATGCCTGCACGATTGAAGGAAATCTGATTTTTGCCAATGCCCAGTTTTATAACAATTATCATTTAAGCGGCGATATCCGGGAACAAAAAATATACGACATATATCCGGATATCACCCGGGATTCATGGCAGACTCAAATCCAAAATCTCAGGGAAGCAAACGGAACCTTAAAATACACGACAAGCCACAAAAACGCCGACGGCACTTCCATAACTCTCGAAATAACGACTTATATCGTAAAAGAGTATGACGAAGAAAAAGAAATTGTCTGGACCTTCGGACGCAATATTTCAGAAAGACTCCAACAACAGAGAAAAATACGGGAACTCAATTTTATTATGGATACCATACTGAATAATGTTCCGGTATATCTATTCGTTAAAGATACGGGGAATGAATTTCGTTACCTGTATTGGAACAAAGCTTTCGAAGAACATTCCGGTATTCTCGCCGACCATGCATTGGGACACACGGACTACGAAATTTTCCCGAATCCGGAAGATGCCCGCAAATTCAGAGAAGACGATTTACGCCTCTTAACAAACGGAGAAAAAATAGAATACCAGGAAGATTATATGACAACCAGCGGAGAAATCCGGACAGTCAATACCATAAAAACCCTGGTACCCTTTGAAGACAATAAACCCCCTTTTATCATCGGTATTGCCTGGGATATCACTGAATTAAAAAATACGGAAACGGCTTTAATCGAAGCCCGTATAAAAGCAGAACAATCCGACAAATTAAAATCTGCTTTTCTGGCCAATATGAGCCATGAAATCCGGACCCCCTTAAATGCAATCGTCGGTTTTTCCAGATTGATAGCAGAAACACAGGACCCGGAAGAACTCCGGCAATACGACGATATCATCAATTTAAATGCTGAACTATTATTACAATTGATCAACGACATTCTGGATCTCTCCAAAATTGAAGCCGGGACATTGGAATTTGTAATGAAACCCGTAGATTTAAAAGAACTGTGCCAAAGCCTTTACAACACTCACCTCCATAAAACACAGTCAAATGTACGGCTCATATTGGACACCGATGCGCCGGATATGACAATTACCAGTGATAACAACCGGTTGGCTCAGGTTATCTCCAACCTGATAACCAATGCGCAAAAATTTACAACCGAAGGAGAGATTCGTTTCGGATACAAACAGAAAGACAAAAACATCGAATTTTTCGTACAAGATACAGGTATCGGTATTGCACCCCAAAATCTCGAAAGTATATTCAACCGCTTTGTAAAATTGAATAACTTCGCACAAGGTTCCGGACTCGGCCTGTCTATCTGCCAAATGATCATCAACAATCTGGGCGGATATATCGAAGTAGAATCTGCTGTCGGGAAAGGCTCCACATTCCGCTTTACCATTCCGATAGACGGAAAAGAAAAAAACGGAAAGACACCGGAAAGAATAACAAGTATACAAAATAAAGAAAAACATATGGATCAGCACAAAGTAATCTTAATTGCTGAAGATGTAAACAGCAACTTTCTATTGCTAAAAGCAATGATCGGTAAAGAATACGATTTAGTCAGAGCTGTAAACGGGAAAGAGGCTATCGAACTGAACAAAACCGTACATCCGGATTTAATTCTTATGGATATAAAAATGCCGGAAATGGACGGTTTGGAGGCCACCCGTATAATCCGCCAAGAGGACAAAAACATTCCCATCATAGCACTTACAGCCTTTGCCTTTGAATCCGATAAGGCAGAAGCTTTTGCAGCAGGTTGCAATGATTTTTTAACAAAACCCGTTTCTATCGAGCAATTGAAAAAAGCATTGGGAAAATATATCTGACGGCCAAAGAAAAAGAAACCGACAAATCGGAGTCATCCCGAAGACATTGTCATTCTGAATCGTAAGTTCACAATTATCCGTATATTCCGATGAGACATTTCTTACTAATTTGCCTTTTCTTTTCAGGGACTTGTTCATTACAAGCCCAATATCTGACTGTCAGCGATACAACCACATTACGAATAAAAATTACAGATACTCAAAACCGACCGATATTCGGTGTATATGTCATCAATAAAAACAAAAGCTTCCTGATTACCTCCTCGGATATTGACGGCGAATGTATCATCCACAACCGCCTGCTTCATCCGAATGACTCCATTCAATTTCAGGGAATGGGGTACAAACTCGTAACGTATACTCCGGCAGCTTTACAAAAAATCGACCGCATCCAACTCGAAGAATTGAGCTACCAACTGGAAGAAACCATCGTCCAAAGTATCTCAACCGAAGAATTGCTGAATAAAGTAAGTGCTAAATTAAAGAAGTTCCCGCGTAGTACCCTGCCCTATTGCAACTTCTACGGCAATGCTCAATATGAAAAAATTACGAACTACCGGGATACGACTCTAGAATACCGGCGTGAATACGGCTATTACTTTACTTCCGGAGACATCCGTCCTAAAAATATATGGGACCAGAGTTTTCGCTCCTACTTTCTACCTGTATACACGCAAAGAAGTTATAACCTAACCAATAACGGCAGCGATACCCTTTCGCCGCTGTATATTACGACGGAAGACAACCGTTTCGATGCCGGAACGAGAAAGATATTCACATTACTGCGTGCCGTTCAATTATACGGTCCTCTTTTCTCCGGAACACATACATACGAATTTAAACCGGTCGATACCGACAGTCTCGACTACGTTTATTCCTTCCATACCCGTTCCCAGGATTATCCGGACCAAACCCGAATCTCCTGCAAAGGCACCCTCGTCATAGACTTCCATCGTCACATTCTAAAAAGAATGACTTTCGAATACATCGATTACCAATTGCTCCGGCAAGTTTTGCTGACAAACCGCAGAAAGACCAGTTCCCCCTATTCCACCCGGGCGGACCTTACTTTCGGATACGACAAAAACAATCAGATCTACATCCGCTCTTGCCAGACGACCACTCAATGGAAATACGATCTGGGAAATGATTTTCTGGTTTTAGAGCAACCTTCCCGCATGCTTCCCTCTGCCGGAAACCTGATTGAAAAAGAAGCCTTCTGTTGCTACGATTACAAACCTGTTAAAAAAGAGTTTCGCACACATTCAGTCGCTGTAAAAATTCACGTCGCCCAACGCAACCCGCTCGGTACATACGATTCTCTGCTATTCAGCCGGCTTCCCTTATTGTTGGAAAAGGGACGGAGTTTTGACGACCTGAACAGATATGCCGATATCGAACAACAATTCCAACGCAACAATAATAAAACCTATTATCCGGACAATTTCCTCAACGGATTCAATGGATTTGTCGGCGTTGGCAGAGATGACAAGGCATTCCGCGAAAATACATACCAGGTGCGTAAAAAAATTCTGGAACTATTCGGCACCCCGGCCTTACCCGATCAAATAACCGGGCAAAAGTAACCCCACAAAATGATAAATTTAAATAATTAAATTAAATTTGTAGGCAGGAAAGTTAAATTTATGCCTCATATCTGTAAAAACTGCGGTGCCCGATACAAAGGGAATTACTGTAACCAATGCGGTCAAAGAGCTAAAGTCGGGAGACTGACATTACGCTCGGTAATCGATAATTGGGCTTACGGATTGACCAATTGCGACAGAGGGATTTTATTCACATTCAAAGAACTGTTTATCCGCCCCGGACACATGCTGGCCGACTATGTCAGCGGTAAACGCATTATCCATTTCCAACCGTTCCCGATGTTATTCATCACCGCCGGATTCTACGGCTTAATGTCACAGATCCTTTTACCGGCAAAACCGGTTGAAGCAGTCCAGACCGTCACTGATTTAACTTTTTGGGAAAGGTTTTTCAATTTACTGGAACAATGGATCGATTCCAGTATGTCGCTGACGGCTATTGTAACCTTGCCGTTCTTTGCCTGGGCATCACGCCTCGCCTTTTACACCCCTCCTTTTCATCCATACGGACCGGGAACCAGAAAAGGCCTCTCCGCCTGGATGTATTACTATACCCTGCCTCCAAGGAAACGCTCTTACAACTATACCCTTTCGGATTACCGGTTTATTGCCACCTATCATGCACGCTACCGTTACCAAATCCGGAAAAAATATACCTACAATTTCACAGAATATATATTCATATTTGCTTACATAGCATGCCAACGGTTGATTTTAGCTTTATTCATAGCCTTACCGATTATGGTCTGCACCCATACAACGGAACTGACAGATAATTCCTTTCAGATCGTATACAGTCTTTATTTCGCCGTTACCGTTTGGGATCTAAAACAATTATTCAAAATAGGTTTCTGGAAAGCCCTGCGAAAAACAGCACTTATGTTTCTCTACTCAGGATTACTCATCCTGCTCTTTACAATATTGATTACAGCAATTATCATCGGTGTGATTTACATATTGGGCCTTCTGGATCTCCTATCTCCGGATATTTTAAAAGTTATAGAAGAGGACCTTTAATACCGGTATTTCACAGTGTACAGACCGGTACCCCTAGGAAGCCGATCAGAAATTGCAAACAACGGATCAAATCAACCTTCTTTTCTCTTGAGGGCCGGAATATCAAAAACATCCCCATCCGTACAAACGAACGTATCCGGAAAAATAGCCCGGGCCTCCGGCAACATACAAGAGGGATCCGGATAACGGGCTGAGAAATGCCCCAACAACAATTTTTTTGCACCGGCCAAAAGAGCCATCCGGGCCGCTTGCTCTGCCGTGCTATGGTAGGTTTCTTTGGCCAATTGTTCCAGCGTGCGGTCATAAGTCGCCTCATGATACAACAGATCGACCCCTTTAACATAGGCAGCAAAACGTTCCCGGAACAAAGTATCGGTCATATAGGCATAAGAACGGGAAGGCGGAGCGGCAATCGTTAACCGGTCGTTAGCAATCACCTGCCCCTCCGGCGTTACAAAATCAGCTCCTTTTTTAAGGTGTTGCATAAAAGCGACCGGCACATCCCAGGCCAGAGCCATATCTTTGCGTATGGTTCTTTCCCGCTCTCTTTCCCGGAACAGAAAGCCGCACACCGGAGCATCATAACGATGGGACAACGGAAAGGAAGTCACGGTAACCGCTTTATCTTCATAAACAACCTCTTCCTCCCGGCTCAAATGATGGAAAACAAGTGCAAACCCCAAACGGCTGTTCATTACCTTCAATTGAAATTCAATGATCTCCTGCAATCGTCTGTCTGCATAAACATGTACCTCCCCTTTACGTCCCTGGAGCGCCAGACTGGACAATAAGCCGATCAAACCGAAAAAATGATCCCCATGCAAATGGGAAATAAAAATATGACCGATTTTATTATAGGGGATATGAAAACGACGCAATTGATGTTGAGTAGCTTCCGCACAATCAATCAGGAAATAACGTTCCTGAATATTCAATACCTGTGCCGAAGAGTTCCTTCGGGCTGTCGGAACAGCAGAGCCGGCACCGAGAATCGTCAATTCGAATTTCATCCTTTTTTATTTCCGGGTTAATGCTAAAAGAGCCTGAACAGCTAACCGTTCAGACTCTTTTATTATATTCTAAGGTCTGCTATGCAGACCCTAGTTCTTTGACTCATTAAGCTTCTGCCGGAGCTTCTTCTGCTTTGTCTTCAGCAGCTTTAGCTTTCGGAGCTTTTTCAGCCTGTTCTGCTTTAGCAGTCATCTGTTCTTTTAAAGCAGCCAACTCGGTGATATCACCCAAAGTCGTTTTTTCCAGTTTATCTTTTACCTGTTTAACGGCTTTTTTGGTTGTTTTTTCTTCGGCCGATTTCTTAGCTCTCTCATCCGATTTCTGTGCATCTTCGAAAATACGGGAATGAGAAAGAATGATCCGTTTAGCGGCTTTATTGAATTCAATTACCTTGAAGTCCAATTTCTCTTCAACTTTAGCCTGTGATCCGTCTTCTTTTACCAAATGACGCGGAGTAGCAAATCCTTCAACACCATAAGGCAATGCAATCACAGCACCCTTATCGAAAATTTCGGTAATCGTACCTTCGTGAACTGAATCTACAGTGAAAATCGTTTCAAATACATCCCACGGATTTTCTTCCAATTGTTTGTGACCTAAGCTCAAACGACGGTTTTCTTTATCGATTTCCAATACAACAACGTCGATTTCAGCACCGATCTGAGTGAATTCTGCCGGATGTTTTACTTTCTTCGTCCAGGAAAGATCGGAAATATGAATCAATCCGTCAACACCTTCTTCTATTTCAACAAATACACCGAAGTTTGTGAAATTACGTACAGTAGCTTTGTGTTTGCTGCCAACACCATATTTCTCTTCGATATTCTGCCACGGATCAGCTTTCAACTGTTTGATACCCAATGACATTTTTCTTTCGTCACGATCCAAAGTCAGGATAACAGCTTCTACTTCATCCCCTACTTTCATGAAATCCTGAGCAGAACGCAAATGCTGTGACCATGACATCTCAGATACGTGGATCAAACCTTCTACCCCCGGTGCAATTTCAACGAATGCACCGTAGTCAGCCATAACCACAACCTTACCCTTCACTTTGTCACCGACCTTCAAATCTGCATCCAAAGCATCCCACGGATGCGGAGTCAATTGTTTCAGACCTAAAGCAATACGTTTTTTCTCATCATCGAAATCCAAAATAACCACATTCAGTTTCTGATCCAACTGAACGATTTCGTTCGGATGATTTACACGACCCCAAGACAGGTCGGTGATGTGAATCAATCCGTCTACACCGCCCAAATCGATGAATACACCGTAAGAGGTAATATTTTTAACCGTACCTTCAAGTACCTGACCTTTCTCCAGCTTGGAAATAATGTCTTTCTTCTGCTGTTCAAGCTCTGCTTCAATAAGAGCTTTATGAGATACAACCACATTTTTGAATTCCTGGTTAATCTTAACCACCTTGAATTCCATGGTTTTACCTACATAAATATCGTAATCACGGATCGGCTTAACATCGATCTGAGAACCCGGCAAGAACGCTTCGATACCGAATACGTCAACGATCATACCGCCTTTCGTACGACATTTAACAAATCCTTTGATAATTTCGTCTTTTTCCAATGCTTCGTTCACACGATCCCAGCTACGCATTGCACGCGCTTTCTTATGTGACAAAGTCAACTGACCTTTTTTGTCTTCCTGTGTTTCCACATAGACCTCAACCGTATCACCTACTTTCAAATCCGGATTGTAACGGAATTCGTTCAAAGAAATGATACCGTCTGATTTGTAGCCGATATTTACAACGACTTCTCTCTTGTTCATAGAGATTACTTTACCGTCTACCACTTCACGCTCTGCAATCTGCGAAAGTGTACCGGCATACTTTTCTTCCAGTTCTTGTTTCTGGGAAACGGGAGTTACAACATCATTAGCATAAGCATCCCAATCAAAATTTTCATCAGCTTCTGCTGTTGTAACAGGAGCCGTTTTTTTGGTTTCTTTTTCTGCAGCTATAGCCTGCAAATCTTTTTGTTCTTCTGACATAAAAATTAATTCTTTCTTAACTAATAAGTTAGACATTATTTTGAATACGGGCGCAAAGGTAAGAATAATAATCTGTTTCACAATTATTTTCTCAAATAAAAATAAAAAACAGAACTCCTTTAGCCTCCGGAATATACAGAATGAGCCCCGAACCGGAACTGGGCGTAGCAGATTCCTTTCGATTTTCAATCCATTACCAATCTGCGGAACCAATCAAAAATCGTAATCGTAAATCAAAAATCGTAAATCAAAAATTATCCCCCTCTGCTACCCATTTATCGGAAGGATACTGGAATAAGCGAAGATTAAAAAGCGGAACCACAGCATACAAATGGTCGAAAAGATCGGATTGTACTTTCTCATACTCCACCCACTTCTGCCTGGCCGAAAAACAATAAATTTCCAACGGTACGCCGGTCGGACCGGGCTGCAATTGTCTTACCATATGCGTCATATTCTGAGCGATATTAGGATTCTGCGCAATCCAAAGCTCCATATATTCCCGGAAAGTACCGATATTTGTCATCCGAATTCCGTCTAAAGGTGTACTGGCATCTGCATAATTTATATCCAGCTCGGCCTTTTTCGTCAATATATAATCTTTCAACAATTCGGATTTTGCCAATTGTTCTATTTCTCCGGGCGTGAGATAATGAATGGATTGCACATCGATATTTACAGAACGTTTTATACGCCGCCCGTTCGACTCTTCCATTCCCCGCCAATTTGTAAAAGATTCGGATACCATCTTATAAGTCGGTATCGTAGAAATAGTCTTATCCCAATTCTGTACTTTTACGGTCGTCAAATTGATCTCCAGCACTTCTCCGTCGGCATTTGCAGAAGGCATCACGATCCAGTCGCCCAGATTAACCATCTTATTGGCTATCAACTGCACTCCGGCTACAAATCCCAGTATCGCATCTTTGAAAATCAACATCAAAACCGCGGCAAAAGCACTCAAACCGACCAACAATGCTTCCGGATCTTTTCCCAGGATAATGCTGAAAACAATAACCGTCACCACACAATATACAAATATCTTAATCACCTGTATAAACACCTTGATCGGACGATTACGCGCAACGGGATAACTGTTATAAATCCGGTTTACCCCATCCATTACCACAGACAACAGAAATGCCACCGCAAAAACAATCCAGATATCGATAACTTTATTGATAACCACCAGATACTCCAAACCGATCTGAAAAGATACCATCCGGATAACGATAGGGGTAATGAAAAAAGCAAAATAATTGAAAAAACGCTGGTCAAACATCAGATCATCCCAACGTGTATCGGTCCGGCCGGCCAATTTGACAACGATCTTTGCCAACCATTTCCGGGCAATAAAATAAGTAAGCCAAGCTACTATGGCTATAAACAATATCCGGATCGTGAATTCAAGGGTACTCAACAACCAGGAGGAGTGGATACCCAGGCGTTGCAACAAATCGTTTAAAGTTATTCCTTCGATAATTTCCATATCCCTGACAGATTTCTATATACACATCATAAAAACGAATTTACAGAACCAAAATTCTGCCCCATCCGGTAATTTTACTCATCCAATAAATCCGGCCGCAATGCCTTTGTCCGCTCATAAGCCACCTTCTCCTGCCATTCCCGGATTTTAGCGTGATTACCGGACAACAAAATTTCCGGAACCTGCCAACCGTTAAATTCCGCCGGACGGGTATACACGGGTGCCGCCAGCAAATTATCCTGAAATGAATCACTCAATGCAGAACTCTCGTCACTCATCGCACCCGGAATCAAACGTACGATAGCATCCGTCATAATACAAGCCGGCAACTCTCCTCCTGTCAATACGTAATCCCCGACAGATATTTCCCGGGTAACCAGATGTTCCCGGATACGCTGGTCAATTCCTTTATAGTGTCCGCACAATAAAATGATATTCTCTTTCAAAGACAATTCATTCGCCACCCGTTGATTAAACACGGGCGCATCCGGAGAAGTATAGATAATCTCATCGTAATCACGCTGGGATTTCAATTCGTTAATGCAATCGAATACAGGCTGAATCATCATCACCATGCCCGCCTCTCCGCCGAAAGGATAATCATCTACCTTACGGTATTTATCTTTCGACCAGTCCCGGATATTGTGAATGTATATTTCGACAATCCCTTTATCCCGGGCACGCTTTACAATCGAATGATTCAACGGACTCTCCAACAATTCCGGCACAACACTCAGTATATCTATACGCATAATCTTGATTTCTTCGTTTTCCGGTGGTAAAGATAACTATTTTCATCCATTTTCCCCAAAGACAAAGGGAAACAGAAAAATCAGGCAATGCACAGAATGATTTTATAAAATTTCAGCCGATTTCCCACACGCTTCAATAGGAACTTTCTATTTTACCGAAAGCAGGGAAACGTTATTAAATAAAAATGCGGAACCAGGTTTTAAAAGTCCCGGTTCCGCATTATTATGCTATTCCGAACCTCCCCGGAATACCTATTTCAGATAATCGTCGAAATAATCGGTTACTTTCTGCATCAGATGGATACGGTCGCGTCCGAAAACATTGTGTTCTGCACAAGGATAAGGAAAATAATCCACCTGTACCTGATTCTTTATACATTCCCTTATAAAATTCAGGCTATGCTGCCACAGCACCGTATTATCGATAGCTCCCTGGCAAATCAACAGCTTGCCTTTCAAATCTTTCGCCCTATTCATCAGACTTACCTTAGCATATCCCTCGGCATTGCGCTGGGGAGTATCCATATAACGCTCGCCATACATCACCTCATACCATTTCCAATCGATTACAGGTCCGCCTGCAACCCCCACCTTAAACACCTCCGGATAATTCGTAATCAAAGAAATCGTCATAAAACCACCGTAGCTCCATCCATGTACCCCGATACGGCCGGCATCCACCCAAGGCTGAGATTTCAGGAACTCGATGCCTTTCATCTGATCGGCCATTTCAGCCTGACCGCACAAGCCGTATATCGCTTTCTCAAAGTCGGCACCCCGATTGGAAGTTCCGCGGTTATCCATTACATACACGACATATCCTTGCTGTGTCATATACATCTCCCAACGACGCAATTCCGCCTGCCAGGTATTTTTAACCATTTGCGAATGAGGACCTCCGTATACATACACAATGACCGGATATTTCTTCGAAGGATCGAACCCCACCGGTTTGATCAAACGATAATAATTATCAAACCTGCCGTCGGCACTCTTTACCGTTCCCATACTTATCTCTCCGAAATTGTAATCTTTTGTGGGATTTTCCGCCCGCATCAGTTCCCGTACGATTTTACCGTCGGTCTGCCGTACAGCCATAACCCGGGGAACATTCAGACTGCTATAACTATCGACGAAATAATGTCCACCAGGACTTACAGCCGGCGAATGCCATCCTTCTGCATCCGTCAGACGGCTTTTTTTACCGGATTTCAAATCCACCCGGAACAAATGATTTTCGACAGGACTAACCTCTGCCGAAGTATAATATACAAAACGACCGTCCTGAGCCACATATTCTACATCAGCATCCGTATCGGTAAGCCGGCGGACAGATTTACCTTCCGTATCACATAGGTATAAATTACGGAAACCGTCCCGGTTATCCGTGCGGTAAATAAACTTAGACGGATCATTCTTCAAAAACACCAAAGCATTCGACGGCTCTACCCAACGATCGTTTTTCTCTTCCAAAACCGTCCCCAGGTATTTACCTGTCACAGCATTGTATTTGTTCAAACGGACATGCTTCTGATCCCGGTCGACAACCTGTATATAAATTACGTCGGATGCCGGATTCCAGGTAATATTGGTCAGGTATTGCTCCCGTCCGAAATCAGTTACATCCATAAACACCGTCCGTTCTGAAGCCAAATCATATACGCCGAGACTTACCTGCTCTGAAGGCATACCGGCCATCGGATACTTAATCTCACGTAAACTTCCGGTACGGGTCGTTATATCCAACAACGGAAAACTACTCACAGCACTTTCGTCTTTCCGGTAAAAAGCCAACTTTTTGCCATCCGGAGACCAGAAAATACCGTTGGAAATACCCATTTCACTCCGGCTTACAGTCTGACCGTTTACAATATTCGGATCTGAATCCTTCGTCACGGCGTATTCATTTCCCCTTTCGTCCGAATAATACAAATTATTGTCACGCGTAAAAGCAAAAGCATTGTATCCGTTATAGGTTACATTTCCACCTTTTTTCGGCAAGGGAAGCGTACGAAGAACCCGTTTCCCCACGATATCAATCTCGTATCTGTTTCCCTTCCTTACGATTACCAACGTTTCGGCATCCGCCCAGCCATACATAGGCCATCCTTTCAAATCCGCAGTTAATAACCGATTCAGTTCCTCTACGGTCATCAACACCTTTTTCTCTCCTTTCAATACATCCTCCGCAACCAAATCCGTCCCTTCCGTATAGGTCATTATATCCCGGTCGCCCTGCCATTGAATATAACGCGTCTTCGGCCGCAATTCATAACCCAAAACGGCATCTTCCATCGTCAGCATCTTATCCTGTGCCTTTGAACTAAACATCATAGCCATTCCGATACATGTAAGTAATAAATATCTCATATATTTTAAATTTAAGTAAATTAAAGCGATTCAAAACAAATACAGGATTAAAACACAAAGTTTAATAAAACCGAGTTTATAAATTCCGACCACGTTTGCAAAGATATAAAAATTGCCTATTAACCCACCTATCCCCACACGATCTTATCACTCTACTTCCAGCCCGTCAATACCTTTAATTTCAAAAACATCTCTGTCTTCCGACACGGCAAATTTATTCCTGAACCGACGCAATTCTTCCATATCAATCCCGATAATCTTAATTTCCTCTTTATATTCCCGGCATGCTCCCACGACATTTCCTTTAGCATCAATAACGGCAGAATCTCCCGCATACGTCAAGCCGGCAGTGTCGGTACCCACACAATTCACACCCGCCACAAAAGCCTGATTTTCTATTGCCCGGGCCTGTAACAACAACTGCCAAACCTTACGCCTGGATGCCGGCCAATTGGCCACATACACCGCCAGATCATAATTATCGGTATTCCGGCTCCATACCGGGAAGCGCAAATCATAACAGATAAAGGTCGCTATCCGAACTCCCCGGAAATCAAAAAACAGATGCCGCCTACCGGCAGTAAAATGTTCATTTTCTCCCCCCATCCGAAAGCAATGCCGCTTGTCGTAATACAAATTCTTTCCATCCGGAAATGCCACAATCATACGGTTATAATACGACTCTCCTTCGTTATATACCGTAGACCCCATAACCAGCGCATCCCGCTTTTCTGCCCATTCCGACATCAGTCGCCTGACCCGCTCATAACAAGCTGCCGTTTTGTTTTTCTCCGCATCCGCCACCCTTTTATCCTGCTTCACCAACATACTCCCTGACGTAAACATTTCCGGCAACAAAATGACATCACACGCCCCTATCCCGGCTAATTTCCGGTCAAAAAGCGCCAAATTTTTTTCTATATCTCCCCATACCAGAGAAGACTGGACCAATGCTATTTTCATTCAAACCTTCTATTTCAAACCTTAATTACCCCCATCTCCCTCAATCCAAATCATAAACAATGCAATAACTCCGCCCCATTTCTCCTCAATCTAAATCGACAATCTAAAATTTTAAATCTATAATAATATACTCCTCACTCTATTCTTTCCCATTTACCGATCACCTCTCTTCGCGGAAGAGCATTGAAATGCCACCATTCACTCCCGAGCGCAATAAAACCGGCTTCCGTCATTACCTTACGTAACAACTGCCGGTTTTCAAAAGCTTCCGGCGTAATTTTTCCCCGTATAACCAATTCTTCCTCTTTATCTCCCCGGGCTTCCTCTCCGAAATAATCGAATGCCGACCCCATATCCGGGAATCCCCCGGAAGAGTCACATAAAGTTACATCCACTGCCAGTCCGTAATTATGCAATCCGCCTCCCCGACCCGGATTACTGACAAATATATGTCTGGGAGTTCCTTTTACCAACTCCCACATTTCCCGCTGAACCGACATCGGACGCGCGGCATCATACACGACAATTTGCCAACCTGTCCGAATATTTTCCAGTAAATCCTGTGCCCGGATCAACTTTTCCGCTACCAAAGGCCGCATATATGCCTTTCTCAATTCCCGGTACAAAACTTTTCCGGTAAAATTATCCGGTGTGGCATAAACCAACTTCACTTTTATCCGCCGATCCAATTTCCCGATATCCACCAATCCCATACTCAGCATCCTCTTTTCTGTTTCCGTTTCAGAACAGAACATCCGTTCATCCAGTATGAGGGAATCATCCACCTCCACCATCCACCCCGGTTCCACAGCAATTTCAACCGTTTTATTCCGACCTGTACAAGCCAGCAGAAATAAAACAAAAACAAAAATTAAAATGCTTCGCTTATTGGTCATTCCGTTTGATTATTACAAACCGGATACATCATCATCCGGCGAAAACGTTTCCCGACGCCTACATGAATCGCAACGCTCTTTCTCTCTTTTCATTCACTCCCCCCAGGAAAATTTCTCCGGATGTCGCGGATTAGCATCTTTATAAGTACTCATAATGTATTGCAAGTCCGCATCTACATCATCCGTCGGATTAAATAAAGGACCGATTTCACAATACTTTCCTTTATAATCGATTCGTCCCAGATATACGGGGACACCCGCAGCCTTTGCAATGACCAAAAAGCCCTTTTTCCACTTTTTCCGCTTACTCCGGCTTCCTTCGGGTGTGATACACAAATACATGGAATCCCGCTTCTTAAACTCTGTAATCATCTGATCCACCAAATGACTGTCCTTTTTCCCCCGGTCGACCGGAATCACCCGCAATGCCCGTAAAATCATTCCCAGCGGAAAAAAGAAAAATTCTTTTTTCATCAAAATAAAAGCCGGAATACGCTGACTTAAAAAAGCCAATTCCCCCCATACAAAATCCCAATTGGAAGTATGGGGCACAGAAATAATGACAGCCTTTTTCACTTCCGGTAATTCCCCCTTGTACTTCCATCCCCCCAACCACATTATAAATCGTGCTATATATTTCATAACCTATAAATTTATTTCCTGAATACTCTTTAAGAGCTACCTTAATCCTGTATATAAATTGTAAATTTTAGATTGTAAATTTTAAATTACCCGACAAGCCGATTCGTCATCGGATTTATTTAATCTAAAATCGTAAATATACAATTTTAATATGTACATTGTAAATATACAACTTATTTCCAATCCAACGGCAATACAACCCGTACTCCGACACCCCGGTACCCCTCCCGGTCAAACCCGAAAAATACACCTCCCCGGATTTCATCCTCGAATCCCAGCGAATATCCGCACTCCGTATAACTTTTAGTTTCCGGCATCCAGACATACCGGACATGCACAGCCTCATTGAATAAGAAACGTTGCATAAAAGACAATCGCTTGATCAACAAATAAGAAGAAGTATAATTCAGAGCTCCCTGAAACCACTTTTCAGCCGTTGCCAACTCATAGTAGTCCGTCAGGTAAAAGTCGCTGAAAAACATTTCTTTGCTAAAAACCCATCCTGTAGCGCCGAACTGCTTATAATCCGGGAAATACAACTCTTTTACCGAAAAAAACTTACCCGCCTGAACTTTATAAGAAATTTTGTCAAAAAGCCCCAGAGATTTTTTTTGCTGCACTCCGATTGCAATCCGGTTGTAAGCACTGCTCAATCCGGAACCGACGGAAATTCCCCGGTCATAACGCACGGAAAAAGTAGGCCAGTCGGAACGTACATACCGCTTATAGCCGTTTCTGAGCCGGTAAAACGAACGGGGCGTATAATCCAGTTGCCCGTAAACATGCAAAGCCGTGTTGTCGGGCATATCGACTCCCCCTTCGGAAGAAGGCGTATTGGGTTTCGGATCCTTCTTATAAATATTATAAGAGATATGATTCTCCAACACCCGTCTCTTTTCGTAATTTCCACCGACAGACAACACCAAACCGTTACTGATATCGATCCGGTTTTCTAAAGCGACATAACGCTTCCCGTAAAATTTCATAAAATTATCGGCACACACAAGCGAGGTCAACGTATTTTCCAGCCGCCATGCCCCGGCATTCCCTTTATAATCTGCAGAAACATCTCCGAAACGAACCTTTAATAATCCCCGTTTCAAAGGAGCATAAGTATAAGAAGAATAGACCTGCCAGATCCAGGATTTACGGGCCGTTGCATAATAAACCGAAGGTTCTACATACAAACGCTGTCCCGGTGCTACGGCAAGCGACACACCGAACCGTTGCCCTATCCAGAAACCATCCACAAAATTATATTCGGGAAAAGCCTTTACCAGTCCGTCGAACTCAAACCGTCCCTGTTTTCCTAATTTATAAGAACTTCCCCACAATATCTGTCCGAAAACATCCCGATGCGCACGGCGGGTCGTATCCGTTTCTCCCTCCGACTTCTTCACAACAGCCCGCAAACTATCCCTCATCTGATATCCCTTTACCTCTTCCTGTTTCAAGGGTATCGTACGCATCTGTAACCAATAAGCCGAATCGCGCCGCACAGCCATCGAATCGACCGATACCTTTTCCGTAACGACCTCTTCCCGGATCTCAAGCGGAGGTATCGTATCCGGTCGTTCGGGAGTCATCAATTGCTGGGACAAACGGGCCATCCGGTAAGCATCCCGGGTTGTCAGCTCCTCTTTCTCCAGTAAAGCTTCCAGCTTACGTTCCGCCTTTTCCCGTTTCGGAGATTTAGCCGGCTCGGGCAATGCTTTATTTTCAGCAACAACAGACACAGGCTTCACGACAACTCCATTGGTCGTATCCGCCTCCACCTCTTTATATTTGACAGAAGCATAATACTTTCCACCGGCCTTTACTCCGAAAATTTTTACGTCCACATCAATATCGTAAGAAGTCGGAAGAAAAACGGAAGGTTTTACGTCATGAAATACCCCTTTGATGTGCAGGGTCACCCCGGTAAGTTTTGCCGAAAAATCAAAATTCACCACACTCCAGTCATTTTCGACAATATAAATATAACCATCCAGCAATTGACTGTTCTTTTTCCGGGGTTCGACCCGGATTTTATTGATCGTTTTTCCGTCTTCCAGATAACATTCTGCAAAACGGAAACGGTAATACGAAAACGCTCCGGGTGCCAGAGGCGACACCATACCCATCACATCCGGATCGTAAACCGAAGCGGTGACGATCCCCAAAGCTTCATCCGGGCTCAGATCATCCGGGATAGAACTGGAAAAAGCCACTATCTTCCGCTCGTAAGTGTCGGGAGCTTCAAAAGCAACTTCCATCACCGATTCCAGGGTAAATACTTTTCCCAGATAAGGCGTCACCTCTTTCCGTATTTCTTTCGACAACATAAGTAATTTAGGTATCTTTTCCAACTGCATCGTACCTTTTGTATATACCTCCGACAGATAACGCTTCACCTGATGCCGGTGATAAGGTGCCCGGGCAATCGCATGCCGCATAATATAAAAAGCCGGATCTTCCCCTCTGGCATTTACTTTTGCCTCTTGCAACATATACACCATCGGTTTCAGAACCACCCGCAATACATCCCGTTTCTCTCCTACTCCGACCTGCAATGTCTGTTTTTCATATCCCAAAGCGCTCACCTCACATACATAAGTTCCGGAGGGCAGCGCAATCCGAAAATTCCCGTTTTCATCGGCCACACATCCTTGTGCCGTTTCCCGTACATAAACCGTAGCCCCTTCTACCGCCTGTCCCTCGGCATCGGAAACCACCCCCTCCAGTACCTGACACTTCACAACGGAAGCTATAAAAATGCCTAACAGTAATAAAACAACCTTCATATTTTAAATTTTAAGGCACAAATTTAATAAATACATACTTTAATTTTCAATTTAAAATTTAAAATCCAAAATTTAAAATAAACCTCTTCTTTTCCAAAATACACAAACACATCCCCCTCTCTCCCAATCGTAAATCTTAAATCGTAAATCTAAATCCAAATCTCTTTTGCATTTTCAAAACAATTTGTATCTTTGCACCACAAAAATTTTTCCTCAGGGGTTCAATAAGCAGATAAGTATCTCACCCCATGGTAGTAACATTAAAACAATTTACAATGTACGCAATTGTTGAAATTCAAGGACAGCAGTTCAAAGTAGAAAAAGACCGCAAAGTGTATGTCCATCGTCTGGCTGCAGAAGAAGGCACTCAGGTAGAATTTGATAATGTACTTCTCGTTGAAGACGGAAGCAACATTAAAATCGGTACGCCGAAAGTGGAAGGCGCTAAAGTTACCGCAAAAGTATTGGCTCATGTAAAAGCTGACAAAGTTCTTATCTTCAAGAAAAGAAGAAGAAAAACGTATCAGAAATTGAACGGACATCGTCAGTCTATGACACAAATCCAGATCGAAGCGATCAACGCTTAATCTGAAAGAAAAATTATTTAGTAAACTCTAAAATTCAATAAGATATGGCACATAAGAAAGGTGTCGGTAGTTCCAAGAACGGCCGCGAATCCGAAAGCAAACGATTAGGAGTTAAAATATGGGGCGGACAATTTGCCAAAGCCGGTAATATTATCGTTCGTCAGAGAGGTACAGTACACAACCCGGGATTAAACGTGGGTATAGGTAAAGATCACACCTTATTCGCATTGGTTGACGGTGAAGTTGTTTTCACCAAAAAACAAAAAAACAGATCTTATGTATCTGTTAAACCGGCAACTGTAGAAAACGCAGCAGAATAAGCCTGAAATAAAAATTTAAAACTCCTGTATTGTAAGCGATACAGGAGTTTTTTTGTATATTTACCGCTCGGAAAATAATTTATGACTTAAGTCTGTTGACTTATTGACTATTTCAGTAGCTGCCTTGAACAAAGGGAAGTAAACTTTAATAGTTCATTCATTATTTCAGCTTATTTAGAATCGGCTGCCTTACGATATGAAAACAACGTATCGTATGACAACCGGCAATCTGAAAATCCAAACTTATTACGATCATGCTAAATTTAAAATTCATTCAGGAAAACAAAGAAACGGTCATCGAACGTTTAGCTGTAAAAAATTTTGATGCCCGGGAAAGCGTTGAAAAAATCATATATCTGGACGGAGAACGCCGGAAATTACAACAAGATTCCGAAAATAAGCAAGCACGGATGAACGCCATCGCCAAGGAAATCGGAAACCTGATGAAAGCCGGAAAAAAAGAAGAAGCGGAAAAAGCCCGTCAGGAAACGACCCAATTAAAAGAAGAAATAGCAGCATTGGTCCCGCAGGTAAACAACCTGAATGCGGAGGTAACAGAAATTCTGTTGCGTTTACCGAATATGCCGCATACAAGTGTACCCCGCGGTAAATCGGATGCAGACAACGAAATTATCAAAATCGTCAGCGACATCCCTCATCGTCACGAAGACGATGTTCCGCATTGGGAACTGACTAAAAAATACGATCTGATCGATTTCGAAACGGGAGTAAAGATCACAGGAGCCGGATTTCCGGTATACAAAGGCCTCGGAGCCCGCTTGCAAAGAGCTCTGATCAATTTCTTCCTGGATGAAAACATCAAGGCCGGCTATCAGGAAGTAATGCCTCCCCTGATGGTAAATGCAGATTCAGGATACGGCACGGGACAGTTACCCGATAAAGACGGCCAGATGTATTACGTCAACGAAGATAAATTATACCTGATTCCGACAGCCGAAGTCCCGGTTACCAACATTTACCGGGACATGATCGTAGAAGGAGAAAAATTACCGATTAAAAATACGGCTTATACGGCATGTTTCCGCCGCGAAGCGGGTTCCTACGGAAAAGACGTTCGCGGCTTGAACCGGCTTCATCAATTCGACAAGGTAGAAATCGTACAGATCACCAAGCCGGAAATCTCTTACGAAGCCCTCGAAGGCATGGTAGCTCACGTAGAAAGCCTGCTGATCAAACTGGGACTTCCCTACCGCATCGTCCGTCTCTGTGGAGGAGATATCAGCTTCACCTCGGCTCTGACTTATGACTTTGAAGTATTTTCCAAAGCCCAGGAAAAATGGCTGGAAGTCAGCTCGGTATCAAACTTCGAAGATTTCCAGGCCAATCGTCTGAAACTCCGCTACCGGAACAAAGGCGATAAAAAAACGACGATGGTACACACCCTGAACGGAAGCTCCCTGGCATTACCGCGTATCGTGGCCGCATTACTGGAAAACAATCAATGCGCTGAAGGTATACGTCTGCCGGAAGTATTACAACCGTTTATGGGAACCGATATGATCCGATAAAAATTAAGGAGATTTGGAAAGGAGAACATCTTCGGATTTCCAAATCTCCAAATCTTTAAATTCTATGAGATTCATCCTCATTCTGATTTTATTCTGCTTTTCAAACATCGTATTCGCCCAGCAAAGCGATTCCAAACTGGCATATACCTACTACCAGAACAAGGAATATGTAAAAGCGGCAGAAATGTTTTTGCAACTTTACGAACGTACCCGGGCCTCTTACTACCTCGATTATCACATCATCAGCCTGATCAACGCTAAAGAATACGATAGTGCAGAAAAGACATTGAAAAAATACCTGAAAACGGACGATAACAACAAAGATTTTTTAGTGAATCTCGGTTACATTTATACCCAACAAGGCAAAACCAACAAAGCCGAGGAATATTTCAACCGGGCCGTCAAAAAATTGATCCCATACGAAAACGATATCCACAGCCTGGCCAATAAATTCCGGAATATCCGGGAATACAACTGGGCCAACAAAACTTACCTCAAAGGGCGGGAACTGTTAAACCGCCCGTTGGCCTTTACGGCCGAAATGGGCGACAACTATATGATGGACAGGGATTACGACAATATGTTCGCACTCTTTGTAGAAGCCTTGCTTCAAAATCCGGAAAAACTCAGCACCATCACCTCCAAACTCAGTTTTGCGCGTTCTTATGACGTAAACGGCAATGCCGATAAAGTTATCGCCTCCCAGCTGGAAAAAATATTCCGGCAAAAAGATTACCCTTCCGTATTTGACGAACTGGGTGTATGGTATTCCCTGCAAACGGGTGATTATACGCAAGCCTTCAATCACGCTGTAAAGCTCAACGCAAAAAACACGGATAAATTATACATCTACATCGATATTGCCCACGAAGCCGCAAATGCCCGAAAATACGATATCGCCAGACAAGCCTATCAGCGGGTTATTCAAAAAGGGAAAGAAGAAAATCCTTATTATTACACGGCACGCAAAGAAATCCTCAATTGCAAATACCGGCAATACGACCAAGCCCAGCCCCCGGTAGAAAATTACCGCAACCTGGTTTCCGAATGTAAAGATTTTTTACAAGAAACGGGGTATAGCAATGCAAACGCCGATATCATTGTCCTGACAAGTGATCTGTATGCCTACCATCTAAGCCTTCCGGACTCAGCCGATCAGATTTTACAAAAAGGAATCGGTATAAAACGATTGAATACCCTGACCTTAGATATTTTTAAATCGAAACGGGCCGATTTACTGACTTATATGAATAATCCCTGGGAAGCCGTGATTCTCTATACTCAAATTGAAAAAGCGAATCCCAACAACGATATCGGATACGAAGCCAAACTCAAGAAAGCCCGTCTGGCTTACTTCGAAGGAGACTTACTATGGGCAAAAGCCCAATACGATGTTCTGAAAGGTTCTACCAGTAAGCTGATATCCAACGATGCGCTGCAAATGAGTCATTTCCTGAACATGAACTACGAAGAAGAAGGCGATAACAGTGATTTAGAACGACTGGCCACCACAGAATATGCCGTTTACCGCCACCAAAGCGAAGAAGCTCTACCCGTTTTGGATAGCCTGATCCAAAATTCCGCCGCCGGAATTGCCGATTATGCCGCCCTGGTAAAATCCGGGGTTTTACTATCGCAACACCAAGACCAAGAAGCCGCTCTGATATTGGAAAAACTGGCGAAAGCATCCGGACAAACGTATATCCGGGCAAAGGCAATATTCGAACTTGCCAATCTCAAAAATCGTACAGATCAAAAACAGCAGGCCCTCGATTTATATCAGCAACTGGTTTCCGACTATTCCGGCAGCGTATACAGTGTCGAAGCCGGAAAAATATACCGGGAACTGGAAAAGACAATCAAAAACGAAAAAATAACACCCGTCAACTGAATACTACAATAAAATCTGCAATTTCAATCATAAATCGTAAATCAAAAACATGCGCCTTATTTTCAACACCACCTATATCGTCGAAGAAAACATTGAAACCGAATGGCAGGATTTTATGCGCGAACAATATATCGCCTATCTCCGCCGGCAACAATTCGTACAAGACGTGCTCTTTACAAAAGTATCCATCGATCAACCCGACGGTAAAACCTATTCGTTGCAAGTCGTTTTTGATACCCCTGAATCCCTGGAACATTTCACACAACATCATTTACCGCTATTGGAAGAAAAAATAACCGATAAATATAAAAATCGTTATCTTTGTTTCAGCAGTACTTTAACCGAAATCTGATCGGCCGGCCTTCCGGCGTCCGTATATGGAAAAACTAATCATGGGGATCGACCCCGGAACAAACTTTATGGGCTATGCCATTATCCGCACCTTCGGCAAATCTAAAAAACCGCAGTTGGTGATATCCGGTGTATTGGATATGGACAAAATATCCGATCCTTACATTAAATTACAACGGATATTCAAACGGACATTACAGGTCATTGACTCCTATCATCCGGATGAATTGGCAATCGAAGCCCAGTTCTACGGTAAAAACATACAGTCAATGCTCAAACTCGGCCGGGCACAGGGAGTTGCTATCGCCGCCGCCCTGCAACGGGAAATTCCCATCTTCGAGTATGCGCCTAAAAAAATTAAAATGAGCGTAACGGGAAGCGGTACGGCTTCCAAAGAACAAATTGCCCTGCTGCTGGGTAAATTTATGGAAATCCATACGACCTCCGAGAACCTGGACGAAACGGATGCCATTGCCATCGCCTATTGCCACCACTTACAAGGTTCACTCCCGACCACCGGTAGCCCGAAATGCAAAGACTGGGGGGACTATATCAAAAAAAATCCGGATAAAATCGTATAAAATGACAGACAACTGTATTGAAATCAAGAACCTGAAAAAAAGTTTTCGCAAAAACGAAGTACTTAAAGGCATCGACCTTAACATATCGGCCGGAGAAGTCATAGGCTACCTCGGTAGCAACGGAGCCGGCAAATCCACGACGGTAAAAATATTATGCGGACTCATCCGCCAATTCGAAGGCGAAGTTTCCATCCTCGGACACAACCTGCGTACCGACGATCTGGAAATCAAAAAACGCATCGGATATATTCCTGAAAACGCCGTCGTTTACGAACAACTCACACCGGTCGAATACCTTGAATTCGTCAGCACCCTTTACGGTATGCAGCCCGACATCGCCCACCGGAAAATTACGGAATTGCTCGAACTGTTTGAAATGAAATCCCATAACAACGAGCGGATCATTAGTTTTTCAAAAGGTATGAAGCAGAAAATCCATATCATTTCCGGACTGCTCCACAATCCGGACATACTGTTTATGGACGAGCCCCTGAACGGTCTGGATGCCAACGCTGTCATCATTGTCAAAGAAATCATCACGCAACTGGCCAGAGAAGGCAAAACCATTTTCTATTGCTCCCACCTTATGGATATCGTAGAAAAAATATCCAGCAGGATCGTCCTTATCGACGGCGGCCGTATCATCGCCAACGGTACTGTAGAGCAATTAAAACAAGACTCCGGCAGTACTTCGCTGGAAGAACTGTTTTCGAAATTGACCGGGAAAAACGACCATTCGGAAAAAGCCGGACAAATTATAGACGTATTTGAAAAATAATTTTTATGATTCGCTTTTTACTTTTTATATTGCGGCCTTTTCGTCTCCTGTTCTACAAATCCGGGGTCGATTTCGATAAAATGATCACTATCATCCGGACCAAACTGACCATTGACAACCGGACGTCCAAAAACATCAACTCCAACAAAACGAAACAGATCAATTCCGCTTTGTTGCAGCAAGGTTTCAGCATGCTCGTTATGGGTACCTTCGCTCTTCTGATGACCTGGTCTAAAAGCGGACTTACGACAGCTATTCTACTGTACCACAGCATGATATTAGTTATGTTGATCCTTTCCCTGTTATCGGAATACACCCAAATGCTGTTCGACAGCAGAGACACGCATATATTGTTACGTTTACCCGTCGATTCCCGTACCATCTCTACAGCCAAATTGATAACTATCGGATATTACATGCTGTTCCTAAGCTTTTGTTCGGCACTCATCCCTACACTGGTATTTATCTTCACCAAAGGAGTCGCGACCGGCCTGCTGTTATTGTCGGCAACCCTACTCAACACCTTATTTGCCCTGCTATTAACCAATCTGGTCTATATGGGATGTATGCGGTTTGCTTCGGGCGAGAATTTCAGAAATATACTCAGCTATATCCAGATCCTTATGATTGTACTTGTCGTTTGCAGCTATCAATTGGTAGCCAATATCCCCGACAACCTCATACTGGAACTGACAGCATCCGATCCCTGGTGGTTTTATCTCCTGCCTCCGGTATGGTTCACGGCGCTGACCGAACTGTTTCTGGCTCCTTCTGCCACAGTATACCTATATGCAGCCATCGGAATCGTCCTGCCTTTTATTTCGGCCTATGTTACGATCAAATGGTTCGCTCCTTATTTCGCCGCTCACCTCAATCCGGCAAACGAAGCTCCGGTAAAAACCGCCCGGGCGGGCAAGGAAAAAACGGCCCGTTTCCTGGCTGCCTTATTTACCCGGTCGGCCATGCAAAAATCCGGATTTATGCTGAGTTGGCGTCTCGCCGCCGGCAACCGGAAATACAAAGAAGCCATACTCCCTTCAATCGCTTACATCATCGTGCTCATCGGTCTTCAAATCTTTTCCATCTGGAAAAAAGGAGATTTTAATGTCAGCGACTTTATGGGTTTTTTCCCACTTTATCTTACTTTATTAATCGGTTACACGATTATAGACAATATGAAATACAACGAACTCGGAGATTATTTCTGGCTCTACCGCACCAAGCCGCTCTACCGGCCGGGCAGCATTCTGCTGGGCGCTTTCAAAGCCCTCTACCTGAAATATTTCGTTCCGACCTTCCTGTTCGTTTCCATACCCCTGATATACATCGGCGGCATCGCTATTCTCCCGGATATATTGTTTATCTTTACGGCCATCACCATCACCACCCTGGTCGCCACCCTGGGAATATCCCCCGCTTTCCCGTTTTCCCGGGAAAGAAGTACATACAATTCCGGCAAAGTATTGGTATTCATACTTATCACCATGCTCGTCACCGCTGTTTTCAGTGCCATTCACATGGGCTTGCGTTACATTCCCTACGGCATTCCGGCCGGCATCCTCCTGCTATGGAGTATCCTGTTCCTGATCGCCCATAAAATCAGCCGGACCTCCTGGACCCGGCTGGAGAAAATAGCCGGATGACGATTAGAATAAAGTGCCTAATGCTACACCGATTTACAAAATCAAAAATGGGAAATCGAATTTACAAATTATATGTATCTTCAATTTCCCATCCGCTTGAATCAATTACAAAACAGCCTTCTCCTTCTCACTCTAACCCAATTGATTTAGAACAATTACAGCTATTTAAAACGGCCGAACGGCACGGATAATATAATATTTGTAAGAATTATCGGTCTTATTACCATTTGTCACTAAACCATCATAAAATCGTACTCCATTAAAATAGGATGAATTAATTTCAGTAGAACTCATATAGATTAAAGAAGGCACATAAGGTTCTATTACAGTATTGAGCATACCATAACCTCCTTTTTTCCTCAAAGTAGCCTCAAAATTATATCGGGCCTCTCCATATCGTACCGAAGCCTCAGCCTCATACCCCGGATATTCGTCAAGTCCGCAAAAACCGGCGTAAAGTTCTTTCAACTCGTTAATAGACGGCAAATACCAACCACTAACCCCATTCCGATTAAGATCGTCACACCATTTAAAAGCAGGATAGCGGCTTTCCCAATCTGTCAATTGTTTAATTACATCCGTATTATTCATTCCATCATTTTGATCCAAGGCATTAGTAAGAGTTCCTGAAACGGCCCATACAGTACTCGTATTCTTTAACGATGTAATCATCCCATGCATTCCACTATCATTAATTTTGTAAACCATACCAACCACTCCGTTCTCATTATAAAAGTCTCCTATTTTATATGGAGCCTGCGTTTGCCTGCCATCCCTTTCTTGTATGACCCAGAGGTATTCCTGTTTCTCATTAGCATTAATACCAATAAACGCTTCACGGACATTAACAGATTCATTTTCTTCTACTGATACTTTGAGTTGATTTTTTTCTTGCGAAATTTTAAGCCAGGGAACCAAATTGGTTATAATCGTATAATTCCAGGAATCAGCATCAGTGGAAACTACAACCGTAAGATTTCCACCTTCTCGAGGAAAAAGTAAAGAATCCGGCGATACCTCGAGTTTGGTCGGCTCAAACGGGTATTGATATTTCACTTCAGCACCGATAACTCCGTTAGTACCGGCCGCCAGCAACTCCTGTACCACATAAAGACGACAATATCTATTACCCCATTTTGCAACATAACCGTATGCGGGTTTTACAGCTACACTCGATTGCCAACCGGTTTCCGGTATTTTTGTAACGTTACCCAATCCTTTCATCTTACCCAAAGAGACAAACTCAGTCCCATCAATAGATTCAAAATTATCACTATGATTGATCCAGATTCCGGGCCAATTTTCTATACGCAAATAGGTTACTCCATTATTTTCATTCCGCATATTCAGCACCATGGTACCTTCCGGATCGGGTACCTTGCTGCCCGGATCGTCCGGATCACCATCTCCGTCTTTACTGCAAGCCACAAAAGCTGCCGACACGACCAGCATCGCCATCAGCCACATAAATCTATACATTTTCATAATCTCTTTATTTTAGGTTTTAAAATATTTTAAAATTAGAGAGATTTTATGAATTACAGATCAACGATTTAGGTTCAAATTGGTTCAAAACGGTAAAATAAAAAGGGTAAAGCCCAACGCTTTACCCTTTCCCTTGATCTATATGTCTATTCTCTTACTTCACCAACTGCTGATACATTGCATTATTGGCATACGGTTGAAATTCCACATCGGTAGCGGCCCAGGCTTTCAACTTCGGATTCAGTTGAAGCGCCTTTTGCAAAGCCATTGCCATCGTATTGACATCCTTTACCCGGGCAGCTGCTACGGCCATCATATAATAATCGGTTCCGGTTGTCAGCTTCAACTGCTTAAACGTATTGAGAGCGGCATTATTATCACCGGCCATCAACTGTGCATAACCTAAATTGATTCCCGGGGTATCTTTCAAATAAGAAACGGCTTTCCGGTAATCTCCCTGTTGCAACAACATCAATCCCATATTATAACGGGCTTCCTTCTTTACCTGTGCTTTGTTCAGCATCTCCATGGCTTTCGAATTATTCCCTTGTTTGGCATACACAATACCCAGGTTATTCTGAATAGCAGCATCCTGTTTTAATACAATAGCAGATTCCAGTAACTTCTGGGCTTTCTTGTATTCCTTATTCTGAATAGCGATGGCGGCCAAATCGTTCAGTAATTGCCAGTTCCATTGAGTACCCACCGTCGGCGTCTTTTCATCTGCCTGCGGAATGAAATAAGTCATCTGCATTTCTTCCTGTACCATTTCGGGAGTTGTATAGAATACGAAGAAATCAGCGCGGCGTAACCAAGGCAGAATATCGTTCTTTAATTCCGGAATCCGCTTGATATACGATTCGAGTATCGCTTCCCGTTTGTTGTTATTCGGAGCAGCCTTGATTTCACTGATAATCTGTGCTTTATTCTTGATATTGGAATCGTTCAGTAACAAATAAAGTCCGTCCCAGTTTTCCGTTACCATCTGCGGCACGACAAACTTGGCATTCTTTACGATAGGCAAACCCGACAGTCCCAGATCTTTTTCAAAAAAAGTCTTCGCTGCTTTGAAACGGTTATTGGTCAGATTCTTATTCAGGCGTTCGGCGCCTTCCGGAGAACTGGAAGCATATAGCAACATATTGGTTACCGTAGCTCCTTTATCGGCCAATACTTTTTTCATGGCTTCCACAGCTTTATTCATAACGGCAGAATGTTGCTGGGTTTCCGAAATTTTAGACTGTGCCAGCGGGAATAAAACATAACCGCTTACCACTCCTACCTGAGCCACCGGTACATCTTCAACGAAAGTTTCGGTCATAACCGGTACATAATCGGTATCCCCGATACGCAAGGTATAGTTCTGCCATACCCGTACGCCGTTCTGGTTGAGGATAACCGGAGACATTGCAAAAGCTTTATCACCGTGTATCGCCTCAATATCCGCCCAAAGTACGCCGTTTTGCATACCTTCCCGGAAATTCATCGTCATCTTCTGGGTAATTGTCGTAGCACTCTTATAAGCGACAACCGGGTAATTACTACCCTTTACCTTTTCTCCCTGTAAAAATACAGGAGGTAATTTTTCCACGTTATTCCCGTACTGCATGCGAGGCGTTATCTTCAATATCATCTTTTTACCGAACTCTTTCGGTGCAAATTTTACGGTATATTCGAAATTAATTTTACCGTTCACGGACTCGAGCTGGGCCGGAGTTACCTGCCCCATAACAGCCGTCTGGATAACATCCTGTTGTAACTTCTTCATTGAGTTACATCCCGCCAACAGCCCAACTGCCAGAAAAGCCAGCATTGTTATAAAAAAAGTACGCTTCATAATTTTTGATTTTAGTTGAACATATTTGTTTTCATTCAATTATTGCATTGTTTGCTGTCCTGTTTAACGGGAGTTTCCGCAGAACAGTTGTGTTTTATTTATTAAAATAAGTTAGAGAAAGAACGATAGGAAAGAATACGTCAGTTCCCGCATACAATTTCCTCCGGTCCCGATTAAAAATCGTAAATCAAAATTCGTAAATCAAAAATCCAAATAGTTATCTTTGCGGCGGTAAGATGCGTCCCGGCGCAGTTCGAAGAAATATAACCGCATTCCCCCCGGCGTTATCTTTGCCCTATAAAATCAAATACCATGAATCAGACAGCGGAAACAGGAAACGAAACATTAAGCCCCATATACCTGAAAGAAGTATTCAAAAGTAAAAATCCGGCCCTGGCCCGTTGGATTCCGGGTTTTGTCTACTCCTGGCTCAACCGTATCATCTGTATCGACGATATCAACGATTTTATCCGGAAACACGGAGACCGCAAAGGCATCGATTTTGCTGATGCCATTGTCGAATACCTGAATCTCACCTTCCAGACCGAAGGAATCACGAACCTGCCATCCCCCCAGGGACGCTATATTTTTGTCTCCAATCATCCGCTGGGAGGACCGGACGGTATTGCGCTGATCTCCTTTCTAGGTAAATATTATCCGGATTTAAAATTCCCGGTCAACGATATCCTGCTGAACCTGAAAAACCTGAATAATATTTTCCTGCCGGTCAACAAGCACGGAGGCATGTCCCGGGAAGCCGTCAAAGCAATCACATCAGCCTATACATCTGATAATCAGATTATCATGTTCCCTGCCGGTTTATGCAGCCGTAAAATCAAAGGCAAAATAGAGGATCTCGAATGGCAGAAAAATTTTATCGTAGAAGCAGTAAAACACCATCGGGACATCGTACCGATCTACATCAGCGGACAGAATTCGAATTTTTTCTACAACCTTTCTAATTTCCGCAAAAGAATAGGACTCAAAGCCAATATAGAAATGCTTTGGTTACCCAAAGAGGCCTTCAAGAAAAAAAATGAAACCCTGACATTAAAAATCGGTAAACCGATTTCCTGGCAATCGTTCGATAAAAGCAAAAAACCGAAAGAATGGGCCAAAGAAGTGCGTGAAATCTTATACCGATTGTAAAAAAATCCCCATACCGCCAGAGTTTCTGTAGAAAATAGTATATTTGCATAAATATTCAGATGTATAGCACAACACCTGAAAACATACAGTACAGGAATTCAAAGAAATCCTTTGACATATCAAACTGTACATTTCGGTTTCGTTTTTGTAATCTTTATGAATAAAGGTTATCAGAACAATTGAATATATCATTAATTATTAGAGCACTTATAAGCAGATGCAACCTGTAATTTATCCCGTCGAAAAAGAAAAACTTCTTGCCGAACTCACAGAAGAAAAATTTTTACGGAAAACCAACAAAGCGGGGAATGAGATATACACATTCAACGCTTTCAACGCACCGAACCTGATGCGTGAAGTGGGACGTATCCGCGAATTGACATTTCGTACGGCAGGAGGCGGTACCGGAAAAGAGATCGACATCGACGAATTCGACATCACTCCCGATACTCCGTATCAGCAACTGATCGTCTGGGATCCCAAAGAACAGGAAATCATCGGCGGATACCGTTATATTCTGTGTGATCATCTCTCATTAAATGCAGAGGGAGAACCCAATTTAGCCACTACCGAGTTGTTTCGCTTTTCAGAACAGTTCAAAAAACAATACCTGAGTCAGATGATCGAGTTAGGCCGTTCATTCGTCCATCCCCTCTACCAGTCTACCCGTATGGGACGGAAATCCCTGTTCGCCCTTGACAACCTTTGGGACGGCTTGGGAGCGCTTACCGTCGATAATCCCGAAATCAAATACTTTTTCGGAAAAGTGACGATGTATACCAGCTTTAACATGCACGCCCGGGATATGATTCTTTATTTTATGAAAAAATATTTCCGGGATACTGAAAATCTCGTATATCCGATACATCCGTTGGAAATCCACATCGACGAAAATTATATGCAATCGGTTTTCAACGGGGGAAATTACGACGAAGACTACAGAATTCTCTCCCGTAACGTACGCGATCTGGGAGAAAACATTCCTCCGCTGGTAAATGCCTACATGAGCCTCTCTCCTTCTATGCGCACATTCGGCACGGCTACCAATCCCGGATTCGGAGGCGTAGAAGAAACGGCAATATTGATCAATATTGCCGACGTATACGAAGCTAAAAAGTTACGCCACATTGCTACCTACATACCCCGCTTGCTCGGTTTGA
The DNA here is from genome assembly GCF_900091655.1 of Culturomica massiliensis. Lineage (NCBI taxonomy): Bacteria > Pseudomonadati > Bacteroidota > Bacteroidia > Bacteroidales > Odoribacteraceae > Culturomica > Culturomica massiliensis. The sequence goes on along the minus strand of NZ_LT594621.1, from coordinate 484,020 downwards.
AAAAAGGACGAAGTGGCAAAAAAGATTAATACATCTGCTGTGATTTACGAATTTTGATTTACGATAAAGACCCGATAAGACAGGACATCGCCTATTTCAATCAGTAAAACTGACATTGGCTCCCCCACTACCGACCTTATTCCTCACTCAAAAATCGTAAATCAAAAATCGTAAATCGTAAATCAAAAATTACACAACAAGTCCGTCCTGCTGTGTACTATTGTCATGCACATCTCTCAATTTGAGATCTAAAATTACTCCTTACTTTTCCTAAATACACAAACACACCTATCCACCTCCCAATCGTAAATCAAAAATCGTAAATCGTAAATCAAAAATTACACAACAAGTCCGTCCTGCTGTGTACTATTGTCATGCCCATCTCTCAATTTGAAATCTAAAATTACTCCTTACTTTTCCCAAATTCACAAACACACCTATCCACCTCCCAATCGTAAATCATAAATCGTAAATTAAAAATTACACAACAAGTCCATCCTGCTGCGTACTATCGTTATGCCCATCTCTCAATTTGAAATCTAAAATTACTCCTTATTTTTCCCAAATTCACAAACACACCTATCCACCTCCCAATCGTAAATCATAAATCGTAAATCGTAAATCGTAAATCAAAAATCATCAATCCCTTTCTTCTTCACCCGATATACATTATACTTTCCCTCGCTGATCAGAGTATCTGCAGCCTGAACCTCTATCTGGGATTTTTCGGCCTTAATCTGAAGAAAAGAAGCTTTATCGATATCCACGGAAGAATAAGAAGAACGGATCAGGGCTTTCGAACAGCAGTCCACCAATAATTTACCATAGGATACATTCAGATAAATCTCCCTGTCATTCACGGACTGTAAAGAATCGATCCGTATGTCTCCGTATATAGCCGTTAAACTCGTATGTTCACACACGACAAAAGCAGGCACATAAATAAAACTATAACGGCCTACCAAATCCATCACCATCCCCTTCGGCACCCACAACACAGTCTCGACAAGCAGGCTCCCCGCCTGCTCGAATTCCTCTGCTACCTGCGTACGGATATTAATCGTTCCGGGCCACGTTTCCACAAGCAAATCCAACTGTCCGGCCAGCTCTTCCTTTTCCCAATCCTCCGCCCGTTCCACCTGAAACGAAGCCTCCACCAAAACGGAATCTTTCTCCCATTGGTGCAAAGTAATATGTCCGTATATGCTCTCCATATAGAAATCGGTTCCTTCCGCAACAGGAAGAAGCTTCCGGACATACTTTACATATCCGTCGGCATATACGGCACACAGCGTCCCGAAAAAAATCAGAAATGCGCAGAATAATCTCATCGGCCAGATCATAACAAACTACTTGCCAAGTCCGCCAAATGACTACGCTCGCCTTTTTCCAGATGCACATGGGCAAAAATATCCTGTCCCTGCATCTTATCGATCAAGTGGGAAAGTCCGTTGGATTTTTTATCCAGATACGGTGAGTCAATCTGATCGATGTCACCCGTAAAAACCATTTTTGTACCTTCTCCGGCACGGGTGATAATCGTTTTCACCTCATGAGGCGTCAAATTCTGGGCTTCGTCTACAATAAAATAAATATCTGAAAGACTGCGCCCGCGTATAAATGCCAAAGCCGAAATCAACAACTTCTCTTCCTTTTGTAAATCCTCGATCAAACGGTTTTCCTGGCTGTGTATATTAAAACGACGTTTGATAAAGCCTAAATTATCATACAAGGGCTGCATATAAGGGTCAACCTTCTCATTCATATCTCCGGGCAAATACCCCAAATCCCGGTTAGACAAAGCGACAATCGGACGTGCCAGGTAAATCTGTTCGTATAATTTGGCTTGCTGGAGTGCCGAAGCCAGGGCCAACAAAGTTTTTCCGGTACCGGCCTTACCGCTGATCGCCACTAATTGTATATTGGGATTCATCAAGGCATCGATAGCAAACGCCTGTTCTGCATTGCGGGGATATATCCCGAAAATATTGGGTTTATCCACCTTGCGGATCAGTTGTTTCATCGGATCATAAGCAGCCAAAGCAGAAGCATTATCATTTTTCAGGATATAATAATTGTTCCCTCTGATCGCTTCCCGGGGAAACACTTTTTTCACCTCAAGACCTCCGGGATTTTCATGTATAGCCTTAATTATTTCCGGTGCCACACCGTTTATTTCCCTCACACTCCGGTTTATCGCAAAATCCGGGTCTTCTACCTGATCGTTTTTATAATCCTCTGCCAATAGCCCCAATGCCCGTGCTTTCATCCGCATATTCAAATCCTTCGTCACCAGAATCACTTTTTCCTTATCTTCCAGTTCCTGAGCCTTACAGGCTGTAACAGCCAAAATCCGGTGGTCGGGAATATCCTCGTGAAAAAAAGCCCGCACATCCTGCGGAATTTTATTCCCGACCTCGATAAACAAACGTCCCAATTTAGGCCCCAGTTTTCCTCCTTTTTTAAAAAAATCGAGATCGGAAATTTTATCCAACTCCCGCATAAATTCCCGGGCATGATAATTGATCAGATCATTTCCCTTCTTAAACCGGTCCAATTCTTCCAAAACCACGATCGGAATAATAATATCATTATCCTTAAAATTATATATCGCTCTATAATCATGCAAAATCACATTTGTATCCAAAATAAAAGTCTTCTTATTTTTCCCTGCCATACTCCGAATTTTAAATATTATTTCTCAGATTTTAAAATGAACATATTCATTTAAACCGCACAGGCGTCCGCAGAATCCAACCCCTTCAGATAGTCACTTCTTTTAGGTCAGTCTGCCGAAAGAATCCTGTTTAATTATTAATTGTCTCAAATTTACGAACAATTCACAAAAAAAAAGTGGCTTTCGCCACTTTTTAAAACAATCCGTTTACCCCAAAAACAGTTAAAATGTATATCCAACTGATACAGAGAAATTACGGTTATGAATTTTCATATCAGCTTCGTCATAAGAATCTCCGGCAATATTAGAAAATCCAAGGTCATATTTCAAGCCGACATAAACAGCACTGAAATTAACCCCGGCACCGAAACTCCAACCGAAATCAAAACGCTTCAAATCACCTTCATCCTCGTCAAATGCTTTCACATCACCATCCATTAGTTCTTCAAATTCACTCGGCTCGAATTTAAATTTACCACCCAATCCGTATGCCAGATAAGGACCGGTATTGATATGCAATTTCATGTTATCCGACAATTTGAAACGATAAGAAGCCAGAATCGGAATTTCCAGATAACTCAAATTTACTTTTATTTTATAATCGCTGTTTTCATCGGCTTCAAGCTTCATACCTTTGTTACTATAATAAAGTCCCGGTTGAACGTAAAAGTTTTCAGTAATTCCAAGATCGACAAAAGCACCGATATGAAACCCGATTTTCGTCTTCTGATCAAAACCGTCTATAAGATCTTTAAAATCCGACCCCAAACTGGTCATATTCATTCCGGCTTTCACTCCGAATTTAACTTCCTGGGCGTACCCGCCGAATACCCATCCGGCCAATAATACAATTAAAATAATTTTTTTCATAGCATTTAATTTAGCACACTTCTTTGGTTCAAAAGTGTAAGTTTATAATAGATAATTAGGGGTTCAAATCCTATTTCAACATCCGAAAAAATAACATTCGGAAATCAAAATTAACATATATATTCACAAATATATAGATTATTTATTTACATACAAGTCCTAAAGGAATAATTATTTGTTACATTTTAAACAATCAGGAAAGAAACAAACACACAAAATTACACACTGGGACGGACTCATTGTGTAATTTATGATTAGTAAAAAAAAGATTATAAGAACTTTAGGAGGACAGAGATAAATTTTGGTTAATCAGTAATCCCCCCCCAAGTCTATCCAAACCTCCCTTCTGCCATCCCTATTTTTCAATTTTACTCTGACATTCAGAATTAATCCATAGGGACAACAAAATCTGCGGGTCCGATCCGAAATCAAAATTCTATTCCGATCAATGTACAAACCGGAACATCCGGTTCCATCTGATCTTTCCTAAGAAAGATTTATCCTTATCCAAAGACAACCAGATAAAATAGGCTTTCCCGACAATATGGTCTTCCGGTACAAACCCCCAAAAACGGGAATCTGCCGAACGATGACGGTTATCTCCCATCATCCAATAATAATTCATTTGAAAAGTATAGTCATCGGCAGGTTGTCCATTAACATAAATAACCGAATCTTTCACTTCCAGCTTATTGCCTTCAAACACTCCGATAATACGTTCATACAAAGGTAATGTCTTCATATTCAATTCGACTTTATCCCCCTTTTTCGGTATATACAACGGACCGAAATTATCGATATTCCAGGGGTAATCCGCACTAAACGGAAAAATATCCGGATTCACACCGCTATCGTGTACCCGGTTGATTTCAGTGACGTTCGGGAATGCTTTCAATTTCGTAACCATTTCCGCCGTTAACGGGAAATTGTATTCAGCATTGGAAAGCATCCGTATATCTTCATAGGAAATTCCGACATTATCCTTTAATTTCGTTCGATTCAGCGGTGTTCCGTTGGTTTTTACGATATAGTCGAATTGCAGATTTTCAGGACTTTCGGCTGCCACTCCGTTTACATACAGCAAGCCGTCTTTCAATTGTAGCGTATCTCCGGGCATTCCGACCCCACGCTTGATATAGTTTTCCCGCTTATCGACAGGACGGGAAATGATCTCCATACGCTGCTTCATCAACCCCCTTATTTTATCTTCCGCCTCCCGGAAAGAGAGCTCATTTCCCCGGCTCAATTCAACCTGCTGATAATTCCGGGCATTTGCACGCACCTGCGAATAATAATCCGGATTCTCACTGCCTACAATCACAGTATCTCCCGCCGGAAAATTAAAAACAATGATGTCGTTTCGTTTGATTTCCGACGTCCCGGCTATCCGTTTATAGGGCCACTGCACTGCTTCCGAATAGGCTTTCGTACTTGTCGTAAAAGGCAGGGTATGATGAGTGAAAGGTACAGCCAGGGGTGTATTGGGCAACTTCGGCCCGTAAGCCACCTTACTGACAAAAAGATAATCCCCCACCAACATTGATTTTTCCATAGAAGGAGTCGGTATCGTATAGGCTTCAAAAAGAAACATCCGGATCAGGGTGGCTGCAACCACGGCAAAGATCAAAGCATCGATCCATTCGACCAGCTTCGTCTGTTTTTTTACCCCTTTTTTCTTCCAAAAAGCCCAATGCACTTTGCGGGTAATATACACATCCACAATAACCGGAACACCCAGCAATAACCACCAACTGCCGACCCACAATGTCCACAACAGATAAACGATCAATACTACGGTAACCTTAAACCATTTATTACGCAATATATCCCTCATAATCCAAATATTTCCTCTTAATTACTAATGTCTATTTACTCAAAACCATTATCCAACCGGACAAATAAAAATAAAGGCGTATCATCTCAATTCCGGATTTTCAACATATCCTTCATACCGAACACTCCTTTTTTTCCCTGCATAAATTCAGCCGCTAATACGGCACCATGTGCAAACCCTTCCCGGGAAAAAGCCGAATGAGAAATCTCGATCTGATCGACGGCTGATTTATAGGTCACCACATGTATACCGGGCACTTCATCTATCCGTTTAGCCGTAACCGGGATGACATCTGCAGGTAAGACCACACCGTGCTCCAATTCCCAGGACTTATAAGAAGGATGATTTTCCAGAATTCCCTGGGCAATGCTGATCGCCGTTCCGCTGGGGGCATCCAGTTTATGAATATGATGAGTCTCTTCAATATACACCTTATAATCATCAAAACCGCTCATCATCCGGGCCAATGTCGCATTCAACTGAAAAAACAAATTCACCCCGATGCTAAAATTAGAAGCATAAAAGAATCCGCCTGCTTTCGCCTGACAATAATCCGTCACCTCCTGCCAACGTTCCAACCAACCGGTAGTACCCGATACAACAGGTATTCCGTTATCGAAACACCATTTATAATTATCGACAGCAATGACCGGAGTTGAAAAATCAATAGCGATATCAGCTGTCTTCAACTGTTCGTCCGTACATTCCTCCCGGTTATCCAAATCCACTTTCAACACAATCCGGTGTCCACGCTCCAACGCAATCCGTTCAATAGCCTTACCCATCCGGCCGTATCCTAATAATGCAATCTTCATTATCAATCTCCTGCTTTACATGTTAAAGACAAAGTTAATACTAATTTTGGTACAAGTGCAGAATATAGTCCATAAAGTTACAATACCCGCAAACAATCCCGCCTTGAAATAAAAAAAGGCTGCTTCACAGCAGCCTTTCCTTCGATTTTTTATAATTACTTTGCTAATTCTTTTACTTTCGCAACAACAGCTTTGAAAGCCTCCTGGTGGTTCATCGCCAAATCGGCAAGTACTTTACGGTTGATATCGATATCAGCCTTATGTACCAGACCCATAAATTTAGAATAAGACAAACCTTCCATTCTTACAGCAGCGTTAATTCTCTGAATCCACAATGCGCGGAATTCCGACTTTTTCTTACGTCTGTCACGGAACGCATACAATAAACCTTTTTCGTATGTGTTTTTAGCAACCGTCCAAACATTCTTTCTTGCACCAAAGTTACCTTTGGTCTGTTTTAAAACCTTTTTTCTACGTGCTCTTGAAGCAACGGCATTTTTAGCTCTTGGCATAATTCTTGTTTTTTAAATGTCAGCGTTCCGTTCAGCCGGAAACTTAAGGCATAACATTCAGGTTAATAACTCTTTAATTAATCTTACATCAATAACATCTTCTTCACAGACTTCATATTGGCATCATCGACAATCGTGCTGTGAGTAAGATTTCTTTTCTGTTTGGTTGTTTTCTTGGTCAAAATATGACTTTTGAAAGCATGTTTTCTTTTGATCTTTCCGGTAGCGGTCAAAGTAAATCTCTTTTTCGCGCTACTTACTGATTTCATCTTTGGCATTTCTCTTAATTTAATTGTGTTTCAGAAAATATGTAATTATAAAAATCGTTCGTTTTAATTGTAGATTTTAGGTCTACGATTTCAGATTGTATTCACAATCCTTCCCCTGCAAAAAAGAGAAGAATTGTAAATCAAAAACATTTATTTTTTCGGAGCCAATACCACAATCATTTTTTTACCTTCCAATTTCGGTGCAGCTTCCACTTTCCCATACTCTTCAAGCTCTGCAATAAAACGATCCAGGATATTCGTACCTTGCTCTTTAAAAAGGATCGAACGGCCTTTGAAAAATACATAAGCCCGCACTTTCGCCCCTTCCTCAAGGAAGCCTTTCGCATGTTTCACTTTAAAGTTAAAGTCATGCTCATCGGTCTGAGGACCGAAACGGATTTCTTTAATCACCACCTTTACACTCTTGGCTTTGATCTCCTTTTGCTTTTTCTTCAACTGATACAAAAACTTACTGTATTCGATAATACGGCATACAGGCGGTTCTGCATTAGGAGAAATTTCGACCAAATCGGCTCCGGCAGCTTCAGCCATAGCCAGTGCTTCACGCAAAGGATAAACCCCCGGTTCAATATTTTCACCGACCACCCTTACTGTCGGTGCTTTGATTAACTCATTGATTTTGTGTTGTGGTTCTCTGTTAATCTGCCGGTTTCTCGGACCTCTGAATTCCATTCTTGTTGCGATATTAAATCCTCCTTAATTATTAGTTACTACATTATAAAGACTGCCTTCCGGCACAACCTTATTCGTTATAAATAGCGTGCAACTGCTTGTCGACTTCGCTATGTATCATTTCGATAAATTCATCTACCGTCATCGACCCCAAGTCACCTTGCCCCTGCCTGCGGACCGATACTTTGTTTTCACGGGCTTCATTCTCCCCGACAACCAATAGATACGGAATTTTCTTCAATTCGTTATCCCGGATTTTACGCCCGATCTTTTCATTACGATCGTCTAAAACGGTGCGAATATCGGAATTATTTAACAATTCTGAAAGTTTCCGGGCATAATCGTTTGATTTTTCGCTCACTGTCAGGATGACGGCCTGATCCGGAGCCAGCCACAACGGGAATTTACCTCCCGTATGCTCAATCAATACAGCTACGAAACGCTCCATACTTCCAAAAGGAGCCCGGTGAATCATAACAGGACGATGCTTTTGGTTATCGGCTCCGGTATATTCCAACTGAAAGCGTTCCGGCAGGTTATAATCCACCTGAATCGTACCCAATTGCCACTTACGCCCGATTGCATCTTTTATCATAAAATCGAGCTTCGGACCATAGAATGCAGCTTCGCCTAGTTCAACCGTAGTTTTCAAACCTTTTTCAGCAGCAGCTTCTATAATGGCACGTTCTGCCTTTTCCCAATTCTCATCGGTTCCGATATATTTTTCCCGGTCTTTCGGATCACGCAAAGAAACCTGTGCGGTAAACTCCGTAAAATTCAAAGCTTTGAAAATAATAAAAATAATATCTATTACCTTCATAAATTCTTCCTTCAACTGATCGGGAGTACAGAACAAGTGCGCATCATCCTGCGTAAAACCGCGAACCCGCGTCAATCCGTGCAACTCACCGCTCTGCTCGTAACGATAAACCGTACCGAATTCAGCAAAACGTATAGGTAAATCCTTATACGACCGAGGTTTCGTTTTGTAAATCTCACAGTGATGGGGGCAATTCATCGGTTTCAACATAAACTCTTCTCCCTCTTGCGGAGTCGTGATTACCTGAAAACTATCCTTTCCGTACTTCTGATAATGACCGGATGTCTTATACAGATTCACATTTCCGATATGCGGGGTAATCACCTGCTGATAACCGTATTTCTTCTGCACTTTCCGTAAAAAAGTCTCCAGACGGTCTCTCAACATAGCCCCTTTGGGCAACCACAAAGGCAAACCGGCCCCTACTTCCTGCGAAAAAGCAAACAATTCCATTTCCCTACCGATCTTACGATGATCGCGCTGTTTGGCTTCCTCCATCATGACCAACCATTCGTCCAGCATTTTCTGCTTCGGGAAAGTGATACCGTATACACGGGTCAGCATCTTATTGTGTTCGTTACCTCTCCAATAAGCCCCGGCCAAGCTCGTCAGCTTGATTGCCTTAATATAGGATGTATCGGGTAAATGCGGACCGCGGCAAAGGTCTGTAAAAGTACCTTGTTTGTAATATGTGATCTTACCGTCTTCGAGATCGTTGATCAACTCAACCTTATAATTCTCATCTATAGCCGAAAAATGATCCAAGGCTTCCTGTTTGCTGACATTGATACGGCAATATTCCTGCTTCTCCCGGGCCAGTTCGAGCATTTTTTTCTCGATTACTTCCAAATCCTTATCTGTCAATACAACTCCTTCTCCCGGATCAACATCGTAATAAAATCCGTTCTCAATAGCCGGTCCGATACCGAACTTCGTATTCGGATACAATTGCTGCAAAGCCTCTGCCATTAAATGCGCAGACGAATGCCAAAACGCATGACGTCCTTCTTCGTCCTCCCAGGTAAATAATTTCACATCGGCATCATCGGTAATACCACGGGTCAAATCCCAGATCTCACCGTTGACAGATATCGACAACACTTCCTTCGCTAACTTTGGGCTAATCGACTTAGCTATATCAAGGCCGGTCACTCCCGGCTCGAATTCCTTGACACTTTCGTCAGGAAACTTAATCTTTACCATGATATTTTTCTATAAATTAATGATTCTGCATTTTTGCAATGTGCAAAGATAGTAAATAAAAAGCGAAAAGCAAAAGGCCTGCCGGCAATAAAAAACAAGGACTAAAGAAGCAAAAAAGAATTGAAAATCGTAGGCTTTGAATTACAAATTGCAAGACGGGACGACAAGACAACAAAGCGATTCCTGTTTTTAACCGATAATGCATAAAACGACCTTAAAAAATCCGGGTTGTATCGAACAAAATAACTGCCTTCGACCTGGACAAAGGCGTATCCACCCCTATCCCTGGTTATACAACTTATTGAAAAGAATCGCCAGATTCATGTAAATCGTCGTATTCTGCACAACGATATGAGAAGGCACCTTGATTCGGGCCGGTGTAAAATTCCAGATTGCTTTTATCCCCCAGGCAACCATCAAATCCGCCACATTCTGCGCATGCTCAGCCGGTACCGTAATAATTCCGATCACCACATTCCGTTCTGCTGCCATTGCCCGGAATTCGTCGATATGATAAATTTCAATATCGTTTACCTTCGTCCCGACCTTGGCATCATCCACATCAAACGCCGCCTCTATATTCAAACCGAATGCGGCCAATCCCTTGTCCTGCAATAAAGCCGAACCGAGCGACCCCGCCCCCACCAGGAAAGCATTATCCACCTTACTGAATCCCAAAAAATCTTCGAGTACACGCACAAAACTATCCACTTCATATCCGACCCTCGTCTTCCCGGTAAGTCCTGTATGGGATAAATCTTTCGTCACCTGTGTCGAATCTATATCCATATACTCAGCTATACGCGTCGACGACACGTATTTCTCTCCCCGCTTCTGTAAGGTCTTCACAAATGCCAAATAAGAAGGCATTCGTCTCAAAACCGGCACCGGAACACTGCTATCCTCTTTCATTTAAATTCTACTAAATCGTTTCTAACGTAAAAATTTACTTACAAATCAGTTTTTAAACCTACCGTCCCGATATACCCGGATCTCCCAGGCAAAGCGCTTCAATACCTTAAACGGTTCACTCCTTATTTCAGAATGCTTATAACGTCTGCAATTGTAAGAACTAACTTGCAAATATAAGTTTTTTCCCCGGCAACGAAAAAATTAAATTCAAACTTTTACAAGCAAATTTTTTATTTTTCAATTCCCCATCTTCAATTGTTTCGTACTTTTGCAACGTGTTTTCAGACATACCTTATTTTTGATTATTAATTTACGATTGTTCATAAAAAACAAGTATGGAAAATACGTTCAATCCAAAATTCAGTATTTAAAATTCATCTCATGAACTATCAGCAAACATTAGATTGGCTATTCGCACAATTACCCATGTATCAGCGTGAAGGACAGGCAGCATACAAGGCAAACCTGGACAATACGCTGAAATTAGACGAACATTTCGGACACCCGCACCGGCAATTCAAAACCATTCATATCGCAGGAACCAACGGCAAAGGTTCCGTATCCCACATGCTGGCTTCAATCTTACAGGAAGCCGGCTACAAAACCGGACTTTATACCTCTCCCCACCTGAAAGATTTCAGGGAAAGAATCAAAATCAACGGAGAAATGATCCCGGAAGAATACGTGATCGGTTTCGTAGAGCAAAATCAAGAGGTATTTACCGCAGTAAAACCCTCTTTCTTTGAAATGACGGTTGCAATGGCTTTCAAATATTTCGCCGATGCGGAAGTCGATATAGCCGTCATTGAAGTCGGACTGGGAGGGCGGCTGGATTCCACCAATATCATTACTCCACTGGTGTCGGTAATCACCAATATCTCTTTCGACCATATGGCATTACTGGGGAATACATTACCCGAAATCGCCACTGAAAAAGCCGGCATTATAAAACCCGGAATCCCGGCTATAATCGGTGCCAAAGACAGCGCTTACGACTTTGTTTTTGAAAAAAAAGCCCGGGAATGCAATGCTCCGTTGACTTTCGCTTCGGAAGAATGGCAAATAACAAACAACCAGAAGGGAACCTATGATGCCGCAACTTCCAAAGGCAGTATTCTATCTGACATCGAATGCGGGCTGAAAGGATTCTACCAGCGGAAGAACATTCCGGCAGTACTCGAAGCAGCATTCACCCTGCAAAGTTGTGGATTGGCCATATACGAGCAAGACATACGCGAAGGCATTTCAAAAGTAATCTCCAACACCGGACTCCACGGCAGATGGGAACAACTGGCAGAGCATCCTTACACAATCTGCGACACCGGACACAACATAGACGGACTCACCGAAATCACAAATCAACTGCGAACCTGTACCTACCGCGAACTCCATTTTGTTATCGGTATGGTAAACGATAAAGACGTAGACAGCGTACTCCGGATTTTACCTCCGGATGCACGCTACTATTTCTGTAAAGCGTCTATTCCCAGAGCTATGGATGAGAAATTACTGGCCCGGAAGGCTGCCGTACACGGACTGCAGGGAGAAACCTACCCGACCGTTGCCGAAGCCTACGCTGCTGCCCGTAAACAGGCCGCAGCAGAAGACATGATATACATCGGAGGCAGTACATTTGTCGTAGCCGAAGTCCTGTAAGAAGACCGGCACAGAGAAATGTTTTCTCTGTGCCGGTCTTTCTTTCCCCCCAATATTCAAATATTATTCACTTTTCAGGGCATTCACCGGATTTGCTGTTGCAGAATGTATACTTTGATAGAATATCGTGATCAACACGATCAACAGAGTCACCACCAAGGCTCCGGCAAAAATCCACCAGCTCAAAGGAATCGTATAGGCAAAATTCTGCAACCAATTACTCATCATATAATAGCTCAAAGCCAATCCGATCGGTACGGCAGGCAAAATCCGCAGAATAATATACCGGTTCAGATCATATACGATTTCCTTGACCTGGGCACCCATAACCCGGCGTAAGCTGATTTCCTTCCGTTTCTGCTGTGCGACAAATCCCATCAAAGCCACCAAACCCAACAAAGCCAGTAAAATCGCCAAAACCGTACCGCAGATCAATATACGGGAGGTAATCTCATCCTGCCAATACTGATTGTTGACAATATCACGCATCAGCACAGGGCTATACGGTTCGCCTTGGTAATGTTTATTCATAATCTCCGACAAAGCTGTCTTCGCCTGTTGATATTTACCCGGAGCATATTTTATACCCAAAGTACTACCACTGGTTCTGTATGCCGTATAAACCAATTTTCCGATCTTTTCCCGGGCAGATACATAATGAATATCCTTAGCCACTCCGACCACTGTCATCGGCATATCGTTAAATAAAACTTTTTTTCCGATCGGATCTTTCAGGTCCAGTGCCGCTACCGTCGTTTCGGTCAAAACAATACCGGCTGAATCCATCCTTCCCTCATACTTCAAATCGCGTCCCTCGATGATCGGAATACCAAACAAGCGTAAATACCCGGGCCCAGTGCGTCGTTCGTCTATAGTCAATTCTTCAGTCGACGCCTGATCCATACGCCGCAATCCCTGCCCGCTACACCCGTTCAGCGGATGGCCGCCGGATACGGATACATCAATAATATCGGGAAACTGAAGTAAATCCGCACGAAGTCCTTCATACTGCTTGAAAGTACAATTCAATTGCACCGTCATAACATTATCGGCTTCGAATCCCAACGGCATTTTCTTTACATAATCGAGTTGCCGCCAAACAACAAACAAAGCCGATACACAAAAAATCACCACAGAAAATTGCACCACAACTGAAGTTGCCGTCAATTTATATTTCCTCACCGTCGTTTTACGGATCAACTCCGTCGGACTGAAACGGGACAGGTAATAAGCCGGATATCCCCCCGCAATCACCGTTACAAGCAAAAAAAGTAAAATAAAATACCCCCACATAACTCCCGTTATTCCCACATCCGCAGGTAAATTAAAATTAATCAACCGGGCGAAAGGAGTAGAAAATACATAGTAAAACACAATCGCTATGATAAAAGACAGCAAAGTCACTAAAGTCGTCTCACTGAACAACATTTTAACAATATTCGACCGCTCCGCTCCGTTGGTTTTCCGGACACTGATCTCCGTTGCCCTTTTTTCTCCCTGAATAATATTCAAAGATATAAAATTGGACAAGGCTATAGCCAAAATAAATACCGTCACTAAAATAATAAAAATCAGATTCGCCTTACTGGTTTTAGGGGTCAAATCAAAGCTCGATTGTGTTCCGATGTGGATGCCGTTCAACGGTTCGGTAATACTCCCGAATTTACTGTCACCATAACCATTAAAACGTGTTTCCAGCAAATTCTTATTCACTGCATTGCATTTCTCAATGGCTGCGGCATAATCCGTCCCTTCCCGGAATTTCACATACGTATAGTATTCCAGGCCTCCCCAACCGAATTCCGGTAATTTAGTCAGTAAATCAAAACGGAAATGGGTATTTAAAGGTATATCTGCCACAACGGCTTTTATTTCCAGTGCTGTCTTATAATCGTCGTACATCAGGCTTTTTCCTACAGGATTGCTCCCGACACCGAAAAAGCGGTCGGCCATACTCCGGGTAATGACGCAAGTATTGGGTTCGTTCAAAGCCCCGTCCAAATTTCCGTATAGCAAATTAAAATCAAAAATCTGTAAAAACGAGGAATCCACCATATACGACCTGACCGAAGCTTTATCTCCATTCTCATATTTCAGATTCATATTCCCCCATTTATACAAACGACTGGATACTTCGACCTCCGGCACTTCTTTTACCAAGGTGGATGCCAACACACCGAAATTAATCGGATAATTCACCACATTTCCACCCTCGTCCCAAACTGTCAATATCCGGTAAATCCGGTCCGCATCTTTGAAATGTTTATCGTAAGAGTATTCAAAGTGCAAATACACCAATAAAAATAACGCCACGGCCAATCCCGTCCCTAATCCGAGAATATTAATTACCGTCAATCCTTTGTTATGAAAGGCTGTCCTGAATAAACGCGCAAAAAAATTCATATTTCAAGTAATTTAATTATTTCGCATACAAGAAATCAAAAAACATGCCATTCCACATAAAGCACTATAAAACAAATACATACCATTACAACAAAAACATCGGATGTCTAAAAAAAAGACATCCGATGTATAAAAACTTGACACTCTTTTTACAAGAGATCAATATATCCTCTCCGAAAGATTATTCGGCAAAAGCATGGTGATAACCGTCTAACTTCTGCCATCCGCCACGGGTAAAATCAGGTACGGCAACCGGAGCACTGTTATTTTCGATGGAAATCCGGGTCAACTCGGCCATAGAACACCATTCAGCCAAGTCATATACGTCCATATCCAAAGGTAAACCGTTACGTAAGCAATACACCAAACGATAATCCATAATAAAATCCATACCGCCGTGTCCGCCTACTTTTTTAGCCGTTTCTTCCAATTCCCGGTGAATGGGGTGTTTATATTTTTCCATCAACGCTTTTTTCACATTTTCAGGTACAGCACCGTGAGCATTCAAATTCTCGTGATTGGGTACATCATTAGCGTCTACCTGTGCCGGTCTCAAACAATATTCTGCAATCGGATATTTACTTGCAAAACCGTCGGTTCCTACCAATTGATACATACGGCTATACGGACGGGGAGTCATGACATTATGCTGTATCAACATTGTCTTTCCGTTTTCCGTACGGATAATTGTAGTCGTCTGGTCTCCATTCTGGAAATCTTTCACTTCCTCACCCGTTGTTTTCTTAATATATTCAGGGCCGTTTACAGCTTTCGTATCCATAGATACCAGATACTTCATCCGGTCGCCCCGGTGAATATTCAACAACTGACAAGCCGGGCCCATTCCATGAGTAGCATATACATCACCCCGGTGTTTGCGGTTGTAATCCATACGCCAGTTGTTCCAGTAATACGGCCAGAAATCTTCCAGATTATGGATATAGGCACCTTCCACATGAAGTATATCCCCGAAAAGACCTTGCTGTGCCATATTCAATGTCGTCAACTCGAAAAAGTCGTACACGCAATTTTCCAATTGCATACAGTGTTTACGGGTCTTTTCAGAAGTATTGATCAACGACCAGATTTCATCCAAAGTCATAGCTGCAGGCACCTCAATAGCAACATGTTTCCCGTGTTCCATGGCATACACTCCCATTTGAGCATGGTGTACCCAATCCGTTGCTATATACACCAAATCAATATCATCGCGTTCACACAACTGTTTCCATGCATCTTCGCTGCCTGAATAAGCTGCAGCCTCCGGTAAACCTGCATTTTTCAGAATATTCTGACTTCTTTCAACACATTCGGGACGAATGTCACAAAGAGCCACAACCTTAGTTCCGGGAATATGGGTAAAACGCTCAACAGCCCCGGGACCACGCATTCCCAGTCCGATAAAACCGACCCGTACCGTATCCAGCTTCGGTGTAGTCAATCCGACAACATCTTCCTGTCCGGCAGGACGTTCCGGTTGTCCGACCTCGATAGGTTGCACGACACCTGCTTTGTCTTTTTTGGCAGAGGCATCGCAACACGACATAAATAAAATGGCAACTACCAGAAAACTTAAAGATTTCAACATAGATAATAAATTTATGAGTTATTATTAAAAATTTCGGCACACAAATTTCAACCGTTTGCGACGGTAAAGATATATTATTTTTATCATTTTACAACACACCTATGTAAATTTTTTAATAAAGATTCTTTTGTAAAAAAAATCCGGCAAATTAATCTGCCGGATCTGATTTTTCCTGAATATACTGACATAAATCAGGTTCATCCCCCTCTGAATGCAATTTCTCAACATCATTTCCCATGGCCTCCTCTTCTTCTAATTGTGCCCTCATCGACGGACTTCGTCCTTCTTTTGGCTGCCGGTCGGCAGCCTGTACATATTGTCTGTGCTCTTTATCGTTCATATCCTATACTAATTTAACCGTTTATTCATGGAACGACACGAAAGCAAGAAGGTTACCCAACTTTCCTCACAAAACGATAAATGAAGTTATTTTCAGATCTTTTTTGCTTTTATACGTAAACTGTTACTAACAACAGATACGGAGCTAAATGCCATAGCTGCAGCCGCAATCATCGGATTCAACAAAAATCCGCAACAAGGATAAAGTACTCCTGCCGCCAAGGGGATACCGATAAGGTTATAAATAAAAGCCCAAAACAGATTCTGCCGAATGGCATGCGTTGTCTGCCGTGACAATGCAATAGCCTTGGGAATCACATTCAAATCGGAAGTTATAAGCGTAAGTTTCGCCACATCAATAGCAATATCCGATCCCCGTCCCATAGCCATACTGACATCGGACTGCGCCAAGGCTTGCGAATCATTGATGCCGTCACCCACCATAGCCACCTTTATCCCCTGGCGTTGCAACGATTTTACAAATTCAGCTTTATCCGAAGGCATCACCTCGGCCTGATATTTTCCAATGCCGGTCTGATCAGCAACAGCCCTCGCCGTTACGGCATTATCCCCTGTGAGCATATAAACTTCCACGCCCATTTTCTTCAGCCGGCTGACCGCCTCGGCCGAAGTCGGTTTTATCCGGTCGGCAATGCCGATCACGGCCAATACCTTATGCTCATCAGCGAAATGCACGACCGTATTCCCGGCCAATTGCAATTCCTGTACCCAGTCCTGCAACTCTCCGGACACGACAATACTCTGCGCTTCCAGCAGACGGCGGTTTCCGATATAATAATCCTTCCCGGCAATACGTCCCCGTACTCCCTGTCCCGTAATACTTTCAAAACTACCGTCTCTCCCCGCAGTAATACCCATTTCCGTCAGATACGTAACCACCGCTCCGGCCAAAGGATGTTCCGACTGGCTCTCCAGTTCCAATAAAACAGGCATATAAATCCCGGCAGAAATACCTTCATTCCAATATATTCCGGTAACTTCCGGTTTACCTTCCGTTATCGTTCCGGTCTTATCCAGCACAACAGCCCCGACTTTATGCAATTCTTCCAGACTTTCTGCATCTTTTATCAAAATATTATTTTCGGCTCCCTTTCCTATACCGACCATTATGGCCGTCGGAGTCGCCAATCCCAAAGCACAAGGGCAAGCGATCACCAATACCGTAATCGAAGTAAGCAAAGCGTGGGTAAAAGCCTCCCCTCCGCCAACCCACATCCACACAACAAAAGTAATAATCGCAATACCGATAATCACCGGAACGAATATGCCGGCAATCCGGTCCACCAAACGCTGTACCGGAGCTTTACTCCCCTGCGCCTCCTGCACCATCTTTATAATATGGGCCAAAACCGTATCGTTACCGACACGCTCTGCCGTAAAACGGAAACTTCCCTTCTGATTCACCGTACCGGCAAAAACTTTACTTCCCGTTACCTTCTCTACCGGTACCGGTTCTCCGGTGATCATGCTCTCATCGACAAAAGAAACACCCGTATTAATTGTCCCGTCTACAGGTATCCGTTCTCCCGGCCGTACCGACAATACATCCCCTTCCTGAATTACTTTAAGCGGAATCTCTGTTTCAGTGCCGTCATCAGCTACCCGGATGACCGTCTGAGGCTGTAACCCCATCAATTTACGAATAGCCGCAGACGTTCCAGCCTTAGCCCGGCTCTCCAGCAAACGTCCCAATAAAATCAAAGCAATGATCACAGCCGCAGCCTCATAATACACATGAGCCTCCAACCCCCGGGACGTCCAATATTGAGGATAAATCGTCGTAAACAAGCTGAATAAAAAAGCGATTCCCGTGCTTACCGCAACCAACGTATCCATATTGGCGCGGCCGTGTCGCAATTGTTGCCAGGCATTAATATAAAAATGCCGGCCGAAAACCAGGATCACCGGCACGGTACATATCAACATAATCCAATCGCCATAAGGCATATGCATAAAAAACATACCGATAATAAATACCGGTAAAGAAAAAACAATCGCGCCTATCGTATTCTGTCTCAACTTATGGTATTCCTTCCGTTGACGAATCTCTATATCACTTTCCGTTTCCTCCTCCAAAATCAAATCGTATCCGGCAGCCTGTACAGCCTCCTGCAAATCAGTCGGAGTAACAACCGATTCATCGTATTCCACCATAACCATAGAAGCCGCAAAATTAACTTTTGCTTCTTTCACGCCCTTTGATTGAGACAATACCTGTTCTACACTCATAGCACAACCGGCACAACTCATTCCTGTCACATAAAATGTTTCTCTCTTTTCCATAATACATTATTTTATCTCACCTATCTGTACGCCCCCTCCGAAAATTTAGTTTCATACAAAAATAAGCAAAAGAGCCCGAAAATCATTGCAGATTTCAGATTGTCAATTATCGGACTTATCAATTCATCATATCTATTTAACCCGGAATTTACGATCACTTGAAAACATCAATCAAAAATTACACCACGAGTCCGTCCCTTTGCAAAATTTTCACCCTAATCTTATTTTTCAATTTAAAATTTAAAGCTTATGTTTACACACCAACAAACTGATTACAAACAGTTTATCCACACAAAATATATTTTCTCGATATATTTATAAATTAATTCGATCAAAAATATTATTTATATTGAGAAAATTGATATATTTTTGTAATGCAAAAAGAAAACAATAACAATTTAATACAAATAATGATGGAAACAATTATTAATTCTCAACTACCTGAATTCAGTGTTCAAGCTTTTCACAATGGTAAATTCAAAACCGTAACAAACGAAGATGTTAAAGGCAAATGGGCTATTTTCTTCTTCTATCCGGCCGATTTTACATTTGTATGTCCGACCGAACTTGTGGATATGGCTGAAAAATACGCACAATTCCAAGCAATGGGAGTTGAAATCTACTCTGTAAGTACCGATTCTCATTTTGTTCACAAAGCCTGGCACGATGCTTCTGAAAGCATCCGTAAAATCAACTACCCGATGTTGGCAGACCCGACCGGAGCATTAAGCCGCGCTTTCGGAGTTATGATCGAAGAAGAAGGTATGGCTTACCGGGGAACTTTCCTGATAAATCCGGAAGGTAAAATCAAAGTTGCAGAAATCCACGACAACAACATCGGCCGGGACGCTAATGAATTACTGCGGAAAGTAGAAGCCGCTCAATTTGTAGCCACCCATGCCGGAGAAGTTTGTCCGGCCAAATGGAAAAAAGGCGACGCTACGTTAAAGCCGAGTATCGACTTAGTCGGAAAAATTTAATATTCATTTCTAAAGCCGGCACCCCTTAGCCGGCTTTTTTTAACAACACAAACTATGTTAGATACAGCATTAAAAGACCAACTAAACAACATATTTGCGGATCTGGAGGCCAATTACACCCTGGATATTCATGTCGATCCCGAACATGAAAGCCGTCAGGAACTGCTCGAGCTATTGGAAGACGTTGCAAACTGCTCTGAAAAGATCACATGCAATGTAACGACCGGAAAAAATCTCGAATTCCATATATTGAAAAACGGAACCGATACAGGCATAAAATTCAGAGGCATTCCCAACGGACATGAATTTACGTCTTTACTGCTTGCCATTTTAAACAGTGACGGGAAAGGCAAAAATCTACCGGACAGCAATCTGCAAAAACGCATACAGGCATTAAAGGGCCCCATACAGATCAAAACTTACGTATCTCTGACCTGTACCAATTGCCCTGATGTCGTACAAGCTTTGAATATCATTTCAATCTTCAATCCCCAAATCGAGCATGTCATGATAGACGGAGCTCTCCACCGGGAAGAAGCAGACGAACTCAAAATACAGGCCGTTCCCTCCGTCTTTGTCAACGACCGGCTTATACATGTCGGACGCGGAGAACTCGGAGAATTACTGAATAAACTGGAAGAATTTTACGGAACCGCGGATACCCTTTCCGAACCGACCGAGCATCAATATGACGTTATCGTTATCGGCGGCGGTCCTGCCGGTTCTTCTGCCGCGATATATTCAGCCCGCAAAGGCCTGAAAGTAGCCGTTATTGCCGAACGTATCGGAGGACAGGTAAAAGAAACCGTAGGTATTGAAAACCTGATCTCTGTCCCGCTAACAACAGGCAGTAAACTGGCAAACGATTTACTGACCCATATGCAACAATATCCGATCGATATTTTTGAACACCGGAAACTCGAAAAGATAGAAATAGAGGATAAGCAAAAAATCATATCTACCAAAGGCAATGAAAAATTCCGGGCACCGGCTGTAATCATCGCAACCGGTGCAAGCTGGAGAAAATTGAATGTTCCCGGTGAAACCGAACATATCGGTAAAGGCGTTGCCTTCTGTCCCCACTGTGACGGTCCTTTTTACAAAGGACGCCATGTTGCGGTTGTCGGAGGCGGTAACTCGGGAATCGAGGCTGCAATCGACCTCGCCGGTATCTGCTCTCAAGTAACCGTTCTGGAATTTTTAGACGAACTAAAAGCAGATAACGTATTGCAGGAAAAAGCCAAAAGTCTGCCGAATGTCGAAATATTCCGGAGTTCACAAACCATGGAAGTAATCGGCAACGGCGAGAAAATAACGGGAATACGCGTAAAAGACCGCAAAACCGAACAAGAACGGATCATCGCATTAGACGGTGTTTTTGTCCAGATCGGACTCGCCGCCAATAGTGAAATTTTCAAGGGCATCGTAGAAACCAACCGGGTAGGCGAAATCATAATCGACGAACATTGCCGCACCAATGTTCCGGGAATATATGCTGCCGGAGATGTATCGACTGTGCCGTACAAACAAATCATCATTTCCATGGGAGAAGGAGCGAAAGCAGCACTTTCCGCATTTGAAGACCGCATTCGCGGAATATAAAATTTGTTTGTTCTCAACAATAAATGAAAAGTCGCGTTTCCACGCGACTTTTATATTAACCCAATAACATTCCTTCGGCAACTTCCCGGGCCGTCTCCTGCGATCCGGTAATGTGCTCCAACAAAGCCAACCCGAAAGCAAAAGCATAAGCAGGTCCCCGGCCTGTAATTATATTTCCATCTGTCACAACGCCTTCCTGCCGCACATTTATTCCCGGGAGAAACTTTTCAAAACCCGGATAACAAGTCATTCGGATTGACTTATCCAGCGGCAATTTTCCCAATACCAATGCAGGAGCAGCACAAATCGCAGCTATCGGCTTCTTTTTCTCAAAATGCCTGTTCAGCATCTCCATCAATACGGACGATTCAGACAAATGCTGGGCGCCGGGCATTCCTCCCGGAAAAATCATATATTCTGCATCCGCTTCATTTACTTCTCTCAAAAGTCTGTCCGCCGAAACAACCACTCCGTGAGCCCCTTCCACTTCTTTCCTGTCGTAGACAGACACCGTATACACTTCCACCCCACCACGACGCAATACATCCAAAGTACCCAAAGCTTCAACTTCCTCAAATCCGTCTGCTAAAAATAAAAACGATTTTTTCATAAGCTCAAATATAAAAATTATACAACAATCGACATTTCTCCGAGTATTCCGACAATCCGTTTTCCAGCAAAACAAACATACCGGAATCTATAAATTTCATTTATAACAATCGGGTCAAAACTCATAATCAGTTATCCCGTTTTCCCGTTCAAACCTGTTCAAACGATTTTTCAGTCTTCTGATTTCCACCTGCATACTTTCCATACGGTCCAATATATGCCGGATAGCATCTATACCCTCAATATTAATTGATAAATCATAATACATACGGGTATACCGTTCCAAATCCTGTAATTGGGAAACCAACAGATATTCCGTATTCTTTTCTTTGCGGATATCGATCAGTCCCTCATTGTACAACAACACGATAAATGAATGGTCTATATGATTCTGCCGGCAATACTCATTGACAATAATTAAATCCGTTTCCATAATACGGTCGTTTTATTAATTTATTTTCGTCGGTTACTCTATCCTCGTTTTACAACCCCTTTATACTGCATTTCAACCTAAAATTCCTAATACCCTATCCTATAAATCTCAAAATCAATCAATCAATCAATCCTACATCCAATTCCCTATCAAGCCCATTCTCCAATTTGAAATCTAAAACTCCTATAAACACTGCAATTCTCTACTCAATCGTAAATCAAAAATTACACAATAAGTCCGTCCCAATGTGTAATTTTCCCGTCTCTTCCTTTAACTCATACGCTGCAATTCCTGAAACAGTTCTTTTTGTTTCTCCGTCAGATGCGTCGGCACTTCTACCGACCATGTAACGATCAAATCCCCAAACTGCCCCTCTTTCTTGTATACCGGAAAACCTTTTCCTTTCAAACGTACCTTTGTTCCGTTCTGGGTCTCGGGTTTCACTTTCAGTTTCACCTTACCGTTCAACGTATCGATCACCTGTTCTCCGCCCAACACGGCAGTATACAAATTCAGCGGCACATCTACATATAAATCGTTGCCCAAACGCTTAAATACAGGATCTTCCGGTATGACGAAGGTAATATACAAATCGCCTGCAGGTCCTCCGTTTATACCGGGAGCTCCCTGCCCTCCCAATTTAATCGTCTGTCCGTCCTCCACTCCGGCAGGAATCGTAATCCGGATCTTTTTATCATTGACCGTCAATATCTGTTTATGGGTTTGAGCCGCATCCCGCAACGATAACTGCAATTGCGCATTGTAATCCTGTCCCCGGAATCCGGCACTTCTTCCGCCACGACGCCCTCCCCGTGAACCGAATAACGATTCAAAGAAATCTGAAAATTCTCCGTCATCCCCGGAAAATCCCCCGGCCGACGACCAATACCCTCCTCCTCCGGCCCCACCGTATTGCCGCTGCTGCTGTTGCTGTGCCTCAAACTGATCGGCATGTTGCCAATGCTCACCGTACTGATCATACTTCTTCCGTTTTTCCGGATCACTCAATACCTCATTGGCTTCATTTATCTCCTGAAAACGCCGCTTGGCATCCGCATCATTCGGATTCAAATCAGGATGATGCTTCCGGGCTAATTTTTTAAAAGCCTTTTTAATATCATCCTGGGAAGCACTCTTATCAACTCCGAGAATTTTGTAATAATCTATATATGCCATATTTCACATTATAAAAATCCAATATCAAAAAACCGGCACCTTATTACCGGCCTTCTAATCCCCAACAATACATCAATTTTACGGCCAAACCCACAAAAAGATTTTCAAAAATCAGATTAAAATTTACAAAATTCGGAATTCCCTGCATTTTTCGGCGATACACCCCGGCAAGCAACCAAACGCTCACATGACAGAATGTAATCGTTCCCCTCCTCTTCCGTCACTTTGTCAGCGAATCACAATCTGACAATCGTCCAGACTTTCAATGATGGCCAACGATTCTATTCTAATCCCCCGTTCTCTCAACACATTGCCTCCATCCTGAAAAGCCTTCTCTATGATAAAACCCATACCCGCCAATTCTGCTCCGGCCTGGCGGATCAAGTCGATGCACCCACACGCCGCATTGCCGTTTGCCAGAAAATCATCGATAAAGAGCACCCGGTCTCCCGGTTTCAGAAAATCACGGCTGATACATACCGTATACTCCCGGTCCTTTGTAAACGAACGAACGACAGTCGAAAGTATATGTTCCATAGTCTTCGGCTGTTTCTTCTTGGCAAACACCACCGGTAATTCCAGCAAATAGCCCACCATAATTGCCGGAGCAATCCCGCTGGCCTCTATTGTCATTACCTTATTGAAATCCGTTCCGGCAAAACGCCTGACAAACTCGACGGCTACCGATTTCATTAGAATCGGATCCATCTGGTGATTGATAAAACTATCGACCTTCAATATCCCTCCCGGAAAACATTTCCCGTCCTGGAGTATTCTTTTTTTCAGTAATTCCATATTTTAAATATTTCAACGTATTTTATCCGGCCGGCAGCAAAAACACCGCCTTCCTGCCCGTAAATATTCAGTCCTTTATTCCTCCCCGAAAACAAAATTGTACTCTTCAAACTTCGCCTTGAAAAGTTCTTCTTGCCCCTTCGCTTTCATCCCACTATAAACCCCGTCGATCATACGTCCCGTCTCTCCCTGAAACTGTGAATTACTTTCAACATACAAACGATGAGCCGGCAACAGGTAGTCGAGAATATGTTCATAATCCTGTTGCGCATAATACACCCTCGCCGCACCACAGTATCCCTCCGGATTTTCCGGATACAGATGTATATAAAGCTGATAGGATTTCAATGCCGGTTCATATTCCTTCATCGCTTCCAAAAGAATGCCTTTATTGAGTAAAGCGACGCGACCTTCCGGAAAAAGTTTCAAAGAATTGTCGTAACACGCCAAGGCTTTCCGGTATTTCTCTGATTTCCGGTAAACTACCGCCAGATTATCCCAGGCTTTCACAAATTTATCATCCGCTTTCAACGCCTGACGATACTCGGTAATTGCTTTGGCATAATCTTTTTCCATCGAATAAACCACCCCCTGATTGAAGTGTACATTTGCTTCTTTAACCGAAGAAGGAGCATAAAACCGGTCCGTCCTTTCCTGCAATATCAAAGACTTAAACAAAGGGCAATTTTGCACCAAACGGTTTTGTAATTGCTCAATTGTTTTTCTGATGTTTTCTACCCGATTCATCTTCACTCTATCCTCCTCACCCGCCTTTTCCATCGTCACCGCCATTCCCTGCGCCAAACAAACTTTATAATTTATCGAATCTCCGGAAGACAAAGCCAGTGAATCCAAACATTTACAAGCCGCTTCAGCCATCCTGTCGATTAAATCCTGTGCAAAAAGCCCCGGACCTAAAAAAAGAAAAAAGCACCCTATCCAATATCTTTTCATAAATTTCCGATCTGAGATTAATTCTTTTATTTCTGACTTCGCTACCACACGAAAAAAGGTAGCACTTTTACAATCTTAATCACAACGGGCTCAATCCAATACGACAAGTCCTATTTCAGTTCAAACCTCACCACCACCGTATATTTCAACGGTATTTTTTCAAAATCTAAAACAGGCGTACTGTCAACCGAGCCCACACCTCTGACACGCACATTGGCTACTGCATTCTGACGGGGATAATAGCCACCTTCATTTTCACTGATATACAATGCACGCCCGATCTCCTGCCCGACTGCCCCGGCAAAATCTTCGGCTTTCTCCTTCGCTATTTTAACGGCATCTGTCTTTACTTTCCGACGAAACTTTGCTATCTGTGAATGATCCACCCGTAAAATTGAAATATTTGAAATTCCTACCGCTTCCAGATCTGTCAATAAACGACCGATCTTATCTGCTCCATGCATACAAAGCTGGTATTCTTTTTCCGTTTGTATAGCCGTACGCTTCAGCAGATAGTATTTAAAATCACTGGACAAATCCCGGATTGCCAAATCCTTATGCACATCTATCCCCAGATTTTTCAAAATATTTACCATTTCTTTCTCCTGTTCCTCCACACTTTTTTTCCCTTTATCCTTCTCACTGATTACAATACGCAGGTAAATTTCATCCGGTACGATTTCCAGCTCTGCTGTCCCGGTCACTTCTACATAATTCTGGTCGATAAAATTTTTTTCCCCCGTTTGAGCCATACCTCCCCAGCCCCATAAAATCAGGCAACACAATACATATAACACTTTCATAATCGCTATAATTTAAATGATCTGCAAGCAAGATATAAAAAATCCGCCGATTATACAAACCTTACAGATCTCCTTCCGAAACCGGCAAAACTTGTATAATCGACGGATCGTTATACCCGGACTATTCTCCGGTATATACGACATCCGTCCAACTATCCGTCCGGAACGGACAAGCGGGGAAACCCTCTTTATTTTCCAGATTCGTAAGCGGGTAAGTCAGAAAAGCATAACGCACAGCCACAGGTTTCTTCACTGCAGGTGCCGATAATACGACTCGGTCCCCGACAATTTCAGCCTTCGCTTTATAAAAGCGTTTATCGGTCCCCGCCAGGTAAAAATGCGCAGGCATTTGCCCGTCATTTGTACGTAAACCCGTACCCAAAGACCCTTTTTTAAAACACACCTCCACTTGTTTCCCTTTATATTGTACCCTGCTATACATCGGACCTTCACATACCACCGTTTTGTATCCGTACACCCGTCGCATAGCCAATGCCGCCATTCTTTCTCCCACCGGACGCTTATTTACCGGATGAATAGATTCTGTTTCCCCGATATCCATCGTTACCACCATTCCGCTATGGGGCAATAAACGCATTGTCTTCTCCTGAACTTCCCGGAACACAGCGTAATGTCCGCCGTAAAAATCATTCTTTTTCCAGCTATAAGGCGTCATCTGTACAAAATAAAAAGGCAAATCACCCTGCCCGAAAACTTTTCTCCAACCTTTCACCATTTCGGCACACAAAAGTGCATAGCAATTCCCGTCATTACAATTATTTTCACCCTGATACCAGCCGAAACCCCGTATCGAAAGATGACGAAAAGGATAGATCATACCGTTATACAATCTATAAGGCACATTCCCCTCCTTTACCTGCTCCGGAGCCGAAAGCCAGGGATCGAGATATTTCGTTTTCAAAACCGGCACATTTTCCAACACCTCCCGTGACGTAAAAGCCTGACAGGACATCGCTCCCCGGGAGGAAACCACCAATCCCACCGGAACATTCAACGTTTCGAACAATTTACGGCCCATAGAAAAAGCAACGGCACTGAACTTCCGGACGGTTACAGGAGTACATTCCTGCCAGGTCCCTCCCACCCGGTCCGTGGGCAAATCCGAAGGATTCAAAACCGTTGTAAACAGGCGGATATACGGATAATCGGCGGAAGCGATTTCCTGCTCATGATTCAATATACCTTTATGCCAGGGCAAAAAAGGTTCCATCGTCATATTCATATTCGATTGTCCCGAAAAAAACCACACCTCCCCTATTACAAGATTTTCGAGCACGACAGTCGTATCCGTCGCAACCACTTCCAAACGATAAGAAGTAAAATCCCCGGACTTCACGTCCGGTACTTTGATCCGGCACTCCCAGTTCCCGTCCTCATCAGCTTCTACTCTCAACACTTCCGGAGTCCACCCGGCCTGTACCGTCAGTTTCTCACCCGCACGTGCAGTCCCCCATACACAAAACGGTTTTCCCTGTTGTATCACCATATTACTTTGTAATACGGAAGACAACTCAAAACCGGCAACCGGATGACAAAAGCAACATAACAACCAAAAAACAATATATTTTCTCATAACTTTCATTTTAAACAACCGCTTCCCAATAAACAGACAGTCCCGCGAACTGTACTATCAATGATCGGTACATTCGCGGGATCCATCTATCTAACAGATTAATTCAACTCTATATCTACCTACACAAACGACACATGCCCTCACTCCCGCTAACACAAACAGTTTGTGCATCTTAATCCGAAATCATAAATCCGAAAATTTACAATCGTAATTTACCATTCCGGATTCTGGTCGAGCAAAGAATTACTTTCGCGCTCAAGCTGCGGCACAGGTAACAGGTAATGTTTTTCCTCTATTGCAGCAGCGATAGACGGATTCTGGGCTTCCATTGCTTCTTTCAGTTTATGAGTACGCAATAAATCGAATCTCCGCTGACCTTCAAAGGCAAATTCCAAACGCCGCTCATACAAAACAGAATCCAAAAATTCTTCCGGTGATAAACCGGTTTTCAGGTCAATATCGGAAGGTGTATCTATCGGTTTGCCGAAAGCACGTCTTCTGACCTTATTCACACACTCATAAGCCTCCGAACTCCCAGGTGTCAGAGCATGCAACGCTTCAGCCCGCATCAGGTAAATATCCGAATACCTCAGGATTGGATAATTGTTTCCACTGTTCTCTACTGTTGCTTCTTTTGAAAAATCCAGATACTTATTGCAATAATAGGGATAAAGAATAGAACTGGCCATATTGGGATATTCCTCACGGGTATACAACCTTACATTTACATCCCGGCGTAAATCACCCGGTTTATAAGCATCATAATGATTTTTAGTAACCGGATTATCCCCATATCCCGACCAACCGTTAATTTTCACAAAAGGAGGCCGGAAATAGCCGTTATAGGAACTTCCCGGATTACCGGTACCGGCTTTATACTGTATTTCGAAAATAGATTCCTGTCCGTTCTTTTTCGTCAGATCAAAATTATCGGCGTAATTATCCCATAACTGATACCCCATACCCATCACTTCTTCGGTTTTGATCACTACTTTATCATATTTTTTCATTGTCAGGTATACTTTAGCCAACAACCCTTTGGCCGCTCCCTTAGAAGCCCGTCCCAGATCAGCCGAAGCATACTCTCCTTTACGGGGCAGATTCAGTTCTGCAAACTCCAGATCCGAAATAATCTGTGAATACACACTATCCACACTGCTTCTCGCTACCTTCAAATCATTTAAAGAAGTCGTCTCTTTCAATACCAAGGGTACCTTACCATAAGTACGCACTAAATTAAAATACAACAAAGCTCTCAAAAAACGAGCTTCCGCTATAAACTGATTTTTCTTTTTCAAAGAAATCCTGTCCTCGCCCATAACCGAAATATTATCGATGGCATAATTACAGCGATTGATTACGGTATACTGAGTCCGCCAGAACTCATACACCAGTTTGGTCGCCGGACTGAAGGTAAACTTATCCAGATCGTTTTTATCCGCATTGGACGTATTCCGTCCGTTTCCCCATTCGGCATCATCCGTACCCTGCGAATTCATCACTTCTGAGTACTGATTGTAAATATAATGACTACCCAGTCCGGAATAAACCGAAATAACAGCCGAATTCGCATCTCCCTCACTTTTAAAGAAGTTATCGGGAGCCATTGAGCCTTCCGGGACCAAATCCAGATCCACACATCCGGACAATCCCAACAAAGCACCCACCATAAAAATCATATATTTTTTCATCGTTCCAATCTTTTAAAATCATCAATCAAAAATTCAGGTTTAAACCGAATAACACGGTTTTCACCGAAGGATAAGAACCGTAATCATATCCCATACCGACATTATCCTGTCCATAAAGACTGACTTCAGGATCGTATCCGCTGTAATTCGTAAAAGTGAAGAAATTCTGTAACGAAGCATATACCCTGGCCGAACGTATGAGTCGTGTTTTCTTCAGGATTTTCTCCGGAATAGTATATCCCAACTGGATATTCTGGATTCTCAGATAAGAACCGTCTTCGATCAGATAATCCCAGGAACGGCTGGTAGCCTTAGCCGTCAATGCCCTCGGAACAGGGGTATTCTGATGCTCCGGAGTCCAGCGATTCAACACATTCCGGCTTTGATTCCAGGTACCCTGCATATCTTCCAGACGGGCTTTATTGGCATTGTATATATCATTACCGTAAGAGAAAACAATAAACACATTCAAATCAAAATTCTTATACGAGAATGTATTCGTAAAACCGCCGTAGAAATCCGGTTGTGCACAACCGATAATTTTCCGGTCATAATCGTCGATTTTGTTATCCGGTTTTCCATCCGAACCACTGAAATCTTTAAAACGGATGTCTCCCGGTTTTGCTTTCGGCTGAGCCGAATTCTTGATATCATCTGTCGTGCTGAAAGTTCCGTCTCCTACAAAACCGTAGAAAATACCAATCGGTTCTCCTACTTTTAACAAACGCGATACATCCATTCCCTGACTCTTATTCCCTCCCGCCGGTACGATAGATTCCTCTCCACCCAGACTCAACACCTTATTCCGGTTGAATGTAATATTAAAACTGGAATTCCAGGAAAAATCACCTACAAAGGGATCTCCGCTTAAACTCAACTCAAGTCCTTTGTTTTCCACCGATCCGACATTTTTCAAAGCCGAATCGAAACCCGAAGTTGCCGGAATCTTCACATTCAACAACAAATCAGTGGTTTTCTTATAATAAAAATCAGCGGTCAGATTCAAACGGTTGTTAAAGAAACCAAAATCGATACCCAGGTCTGTCTGCCGGGTAGTTTCCCACTTCAAATCGGGATTAGCAACCTGCGAAGGTCCGTATCCCATGTATTTCGTATCTCCGAATACGGCTGCCATCTTATCCAGCAAAGCAATGGAAGGATAAGTTCCGATACCGTCCTGGTTGCCGATCCAACCGTGACTCAACCTGATCTTCAGGTTACTGAACACATTCAGGTCTTTGATAAAACCTTCCTCGGAAGCACGCCAGGCAACGGCTGCCGACGGGAAATAGCCCCAACGGTTATTGGCACCGAAACGAGAGGAACCGTCAGCACGAAAAGAAGCCGTCAACATGTATTTTCCGTTATACGAATAATTGATTCGTGCCAGATAAGACATCAAACTCCATTCGGATACCCCGGTTGAAGGGGTCTTAGCTACTGTCCCCGATCCCAGGTCATTCATCTGCAAATTGTCGTTCAAAAATCCCTGTGCACCTGCTTTCATCATTTCCCAACGGCTTCCCTGCTGTGTAAAACCGACCAACGCATTGACGGCATGTGGTCCGAAATCCCGGATATAAGTCAATGTATTCTCATTTACCCAGGTATACGTCTTGTCATTGCTGGCATTCCCGTCACCGTTCACAACTTCTCCTGCATTGATCGTCATCGACGTATAAGAACGGTTGTCCGAATGTATCAAATCCAGGCCGATCGTCGACTTAAAAGTCAGTCCCTTAATAATCTCCCACTCTCCGAAAGCATTTCCCAAAACACGAAGTTGTTTATTCTTATCTACCTTATCATTCACGACAGCCATCGGATTCGTAAAAATTTCCCCGAGACGGTTCTGCTTCGTATATTTACCTTCCGCATCTTTTACCGGAATATTGGGAGGAGCCACCAACATCATTTCCAAAGCGCTAACCCCGGCTTTATTCGTCGTAACATGAGCCAAAGACAGATTCGTCCCGAATTTCAATCCATGACATACGATACGTTCCAGATTTCCCCGAAAAGTCATACGCTCCAACTCAGTTGCTTTGATAATACCATCCTGCGTCTGATAATTGAAAGAAGTCAAAAACTTCGTTTTCTCATCACCGCCCGATATCGACAACTGGTAATTCTGTGTCAATGCATTGTCATTTCGAACCAGCTTCTGCCAATCCGTCGTCTCCGGAATCACATTGGGGTCATATATTGCCTGTCCGCCTCCGTTTACCGAAGCTTCATTCGCCAACTGTTCGAATTCCGCCGCATTCAGTAACTTATATTTTTTGCGGATATTCTGAAATCCGGCATACATATCGAAAGATACTGACGTACGTCCTGCCTTTCCTTTTTTAGTCGTTATCAGAATAACCCCGTTCGCTCCACGGGCTCCGTAGATCGCTGTAGAAGAAGCATCCTTCAACACCTCTATCGATTCGATATCCGAAGTCGCAATCGTATTCAGCGGACTCAACGTCGTCTGGCTACTTCCTGCCTGTGCATAAACAGGTACCCCGTCGATTACATACAAAGGCTCATTACCACCCGAAATCGAATTTCCTCCCCGGATACGAACCGTAGCTCCGGCTCCCGGCATTCCCGAATTCTGTACCATAAATACTCCGGAAGCACGCCCCTGTATCATCTGATCTACCGATTTTACCGGCAAACCTTTCACACTCTCGGCAGATACCGAAGATACGGCTCCCGTCAAATCTCTCTTCCGTACAACACCGTATCCGATAACCACTACTTCTTCCAGGTTTTCTGTTTCTTCTTCCATCACAACATTCACCAAACTCCGGTTATTTACCCCTACTTCCTGTTTCTTCATTCCTACAAATGAAAACTGCAATACGGCATTCCCGGAAACTCTTATCGAATACTTTCCGTTAACATCCGTAGTTACCCCATTCAATGTTCCTTTTTCCAAAACAGACACCCCGATCAGAGTTTCTCCCTGCTTCGTCGTCACCGTTCCGGTTACCCATCCGTCCTGCGCATAGCCGTAAGATGAAAAACCGAACATTCCCAAAACCAGCAAACATACCATCAACGAAAAATTTCCCGGACGGAAACGTTTTCCTGGTTTGAATGAATCAAATAAGTCAATCATGTGTTTCATAGTTAAAATCTGTTACATTTAAAGAAATCTCGTTGATACAAATGTATCAGTCCCTTTGTTGAATACTTTCACTTTTTTTGTTGCTTTATTATACTTTTTTGAAAATTTCAGCCTCATTTTTTAACATTTCTCATAAAATCCCGATACAATACGACATACATATCCCTATAAATCTGGAAAATAAGCATTAAAACGAACCCACATTCCGTTTACTTCTCTTTCTTCCAATCTACAATCTGATGATACAAAAGCAAGGCTTGCTTCAATTTCAGATAAGACAAACGCTGGACACTCTTATTATTTTCTATGGCCAGAACAGCGGCAACGGCAGCCGACTGACCGAGTACCATATATACGGGCTCCATACGAATCGAACCGTAGGCGGCATGGCTGGCCGAAAGACATACCGGTACCAGCAAATTGGTACATTCATTTTCCTTCGGGCAGATCGAACGATAACTGACCGGATATATATTTTCCTTGTCCCAAAAAGTACCTTCGTCGTGCAATGCCCCTTCTT
The DNA here is from genome assembly GCF_900091655.1 of Culturomica massiliensis. Lineage (NCBI taxonomy): Bacteria > Pseudomonadati > Bacteroidota > Bacteroidia > Bacteroidales > Odoribacteraceae > Culturomica > Culturomica massiliensis. The sequence continues at coordinate 450,847 of NZ_LT594621.1, read as the reverse complement.
CATCCACATAACGGCTCACTACATGCGAATCAAACCAATAAGTCGCCAGCCCCACCGATTCGGGAGCCACCTTTTTCCCTGTAACCTCCGCTTCCGTCATAACGTAATCGCTTTGCATCCGCCGGGCTTCCCTGACATAAATCTGATGCGGAAAATTCCCGTTGTTCCGGAACTCGTCTTTCGCCAGTCCCCACAAACGCATCTGCCCCCGTATATCGTCGGGCAAACGGCGGTCATTGGCCAAAAACCACAACAAACCGAGTACATAATCCCGGTGCATCCCGGCAAGCGAATCCCGTATCTCATAGTTTCCTTCCGGCCAAAGATAATTTGCCCCCACAAAGTCAGCATGATTCACATCCGTTTTATCATTAGGCAACGGAGTCAAAGTTAAAATATGATTCAACGTAACACCGGGATTTCCTTTCACCCAACGGTAAATATGCTCGAACCACAAAGGATCGTAATTCTCCGGGCGCTCAATCGGACGCTGATTATCCGGATCACGAGACAAACAAAAACGATAACAATAAGCCTGCACCCGATGATCGCCTTCCCCTTTTACACCAGGTACACGGGCCTCGACAAAAGGCAACAGGCCGGAAGCGGAATTTCCCTCCACCACATAAGGGTCTATCTTTACGTTACTCTTATGGGCAAATTTTCCCGGCAATATCCCGTTCATCGTCTCTCCGTACAAAGCATTCGCTTCCCGTCCCACCGTATACGAAACTCCGGCCAAAGCCATCAAATCCCCTTCATACGTCGCATCGATATACATATGACCTTCATATACACGGCCATTCTCCATTCTTATCCGTACAATCCGGTTTCCCTTTTTCTCTACCCCCACCTGCAAATCCAACCGCTCTCCGAACACAACCTCTACACCAGCCTCCAACAACATATCCTGAAATATCTTTTCCGCCACATGAGGTTCGAACATCCACTGCATCCGCAAACTATCGTTTTTTCCCCTCCAAAAATACTTTCCCAATTGTCTGCTGTAGTATTCCCAGCCTTCCGGATTCGTCCAAACCTCACTTCGGGAATAATAATCATATACCCGTTGATAAAATTCCCGGGACAATCCGCCGATCGCCTCCCGTTGATTAATATCCGTAGCCCCCAAACCGGAAGCCGTCAGTCCACCGACATGCCCGTCCTGACTGATCAACAAAACCCGCTTGCCCATCCGGGCTGTTTGTACCGCCGCCGTAACACCTCCGCTGCTGGCCCCATATACAACCACGTCATATCCGGCTGCCTCCAGACGCAGGCAGCCGAACAGAATCAAAACAATAATTCCCAAGTCATTCCATTTCATCGTATTCTGTTTTAAGTATTTATTTTCATCCGTTATTCCATTCACAAATCACATGCTTCCTCCTTCTGATAAAGATCATCTACACCACGCTCCCTGATCGCATATCGGGATTTCAGACAAAGCTATTTCGTTTCCCATTTTAAAATCTGCCCCTGCTGCTTCAAGCTATCCGCTAACAAGGCATAAGGTAATTCCTGGACAGCTTCTTTCCGTTCCAAAGCCAGTACTCCCGCTATCGCTGCCGATTGCCCTAAAACCATATAGACAGGCTCCATACGAATGGACCCGTAAGCCGCATGTGAAGCCGAAAGACATACCGGAACCAATAAATTTTCACATTCTTTCCGCCGGGGTATAATACTACCGTATGCCACCGGATATACCGTCTGCTTCTTCCAAAAACCGCCCTCATCCCGTAACGCTCCTTTCTCATCTACAAACCGGGATACGATATGCGAATCGAACCAGTATGTAGCCAATCCGACAGCCTCAGGCGCCTCCCTCACGCCGGTCACCTCATGCTCCGTCATGACATATTCCCCGATCATCCGCCGTGCCTCACGTACATACACCTGGTAAGGAAAATTCCCGTTATCCCGATACTCATCCTTTGCCAATCCCCAACGAGACATTTCCTTCCGGATATTTACCGGCACCCGCTCGTCATGAGACAAACACCAAATCAACCCTAACGTAAAAGAACGATGCAAAGCCTTCATCTCTTCCCGCTCTTCATAAGACCCTTCCGGCCAGCCGTAATTCGCTCCGACAAAATCCGCATGATTCACATCTGATTTACCGTTCGGCATCGGAGTTATCGTCAGTATATTTTTCAATGTCCAGTCCAGATTTCCTTGCAAGAGACGGATAATGTATTCATACCATTCGGGACGATAATCCTCCGGACGGGTGATCTCTTTCCGGTTTGCAGCAACATCCGTCAAAGTAAAACGGAAACAATAAGCTTGCAGCCGTTTATCACCTTCCCCTGCTTTTCCGGGCTGACCGACCTCCACATAAGGCAACACCCCCGAAGAAGTATCCCCTTCTATCCGGTAAGGATCGATTTTCACCCGGCTCTTTTTCACATGACCGTTCGGCAATATTCCGTTCACCGATTCTCCGTACACGGTATTCGCCTCCCGGCCGACAATATAGGAAACACCTGCACCTGCCATTAAATCCCCTTCATAGGAAGCATCAATAAACATACCTCCGTTACAACGGGTCCCGTCTGTCAATACAATCGTACCAATACGGCCCCCTTTCTTTATCACTCCCTTTGCCCGGTCCAGTTTCCCGTATATAACCTGTACTCCGGCTTCCAGCAGCATTTCCCGGAAAACCGATTGTGCCACATGCGGTTCAAACACCCATTGCATCTGTGCATCCGTATTCCTTCCCGTAAACACCCGTTTCCGGATAGCATCGAAATAGGTCTCACGCCCCATCACTGTCCAGACACCGGGATTTTGATAATACTGATACACACGCCGGTAAAATTCCCGGCTGATCCCACCGACAGCCCTGTACTCGTTAATATCCGTAGCTCCCAGACCGGAAGCCGTCAAACCTCCCAGACAAGCATCCGAAGCGACCAGCAGAGCTTTTTTCCCCATCCGGGCAACCTGTACGGCAGCGACAACCGCCGAGGACGAATTTCCATACACCACAATATCGGCGGAATATACACGCTCCTTAGCACCGGCAACCATTTCCAGACATAACAACAAAATCAAATACAAACTTCTCTTTCTCATAGTTATTTTATTTCTCTTTCCACAAATATTCCCCTCAACCGGTCTAACTCCCCTGAAATCCGGATCACAGATCGGACAACTCCTGTAATCTCACATTATATCCTTCTGCCGTAATCTGCCGGTTATTTTTCCCATCGGCAGTAAATTCAAGTCCGATCTCTTTCTTTTCAAAAGGCAAAAGGGTAAAATAGCCGTCGGAAAAGTAAGCAGGCAAAACTGCTTTTCCGGTATCCTTGTCCCGGACATTTAATTTTACAGCCAGTGCCACTTTATCGGTCGGATTCTCCACGATAATCCGCGCTTTTACAATTCCATTTTCCTCACGGACACGACATCTCCCCGTCAACCGGGTAACGGGTAAACGATTCAAAACCGTAAAATCCCTTGCCGTACGAGAAGTCGTTTCCCAATAAAAATTTTCCGACAAAAGCTGTTTTCCCGCCCTCAATTCCAGGCGGATAAAATACACTTCCGGCCAATTTGCTTTTTCTTCCAACACAAAAACCTCACACATCCGGTTAGATGCCGACTGTACAGTTCCTCGTTCTTCCCACAACTTCTTTCCCTTCAAATCATATATACAAACTTTTGCCGTAAGATTTTTATATTCCCGAAGCGAAGCATTCACCACCTCTACTTTCCGGGATAACGGATTCCACTGCACATGCAAAGGTTCACACGCTTTTTTTGCCCCGAAATAAGCCCCCGGAGTTTCATAATCCCAACTATAAGTCTGCCACACCATACTGGGCCAGGCCGGATGACTCATCCATAACAACACACCGGTAGCAGAACCGAACAACTTACTGTTCCAGCCTTCGAAAATAGCCCGGTAACTCTCATAATTTAGCAATTGCGCTTTACGGCAGAACTCATCCACCCCGGATGATTCCCCCAATTGCCGGTTTATACCATTCTGATACCCCTGAATCAAAGGACTATCCCCCCATTTCCCCATCAACCAGTCGTGATAATACCATACATCCCCGATCGGCCATAAATCTTCCTCTGCCATCATTTTCCGCACGGATTCCGCTGTCGGCAGCGAGGGCGATCCGACCTCATTCGCAAAACCCGCCGCCATTTTAAAATAGTTCACAGGTAAGGTATATTGCCAGGGACCGCTCTTGATCGTATTCATCGTGCGCGAATTACCGATATAATGGCGGGTGCCGTCCAGACGGGCGATAATATCCGAAATACCGTTCTCCAGATACCCGGGAGCAAATCCCTCATTACGGGGACACCACAAAGCAATAGAAGGATGGTTGCGGTGACGCACCACAATCTGACGAATATTTTCCAGCAATAAATTGAAATCAGCCGGTAACAGATTGATCCCTTCGGTCGACATGCTAAAATCATTGAACACCAGTATTCCGTATTCATCGCATAAATCATAAAACACCTCTTCCGTACTCTCCGCTGTCCAATTACGTATCATATTGAATCCTTGCTCCCTATGCAAACGCATATAAGGTTCCATCCGCTCCCTCGCTACCCGCTTCATCGCATCGTCCATTCCCCAGTTACCCCCTTTGCAAAAAATCCGTTTCCCGTTTACACGGACCACCAGATAAGGCTCCGTACCATCATTTCCCAAAACTGTAATACCCTCTGCATCCAAACCGGTTTTCAGAGAAGGGAAATACAAATTACCGACTTTCCGCCGTTTTAAATTATCGATTACCGGCTTTCCGGCTGCATAAGCCTTCTGCGGATTGAACAGGATGCGTACATCTTCCCGATCCTCAGCATCCACCGTCAACTCATATTCCAATTCCCTCACTCCGAAACGAATTTTCCGGCAATCCGATACCCGGTCTTCCACCCACACCCGGACTTCTGCTTCATACAAACAAGGGTTTCCGTAACCGTTCGGCCACCACAAGCGGGGATTTCGCCATCTCAATTCAGCAAACTCCGTAGGATCAAACCGTAGCCGCTGTTTTGCCGAAGCTTCTAAAACAAAATCCTTCGTCACGACTCCATCGTTTACAGATAATTCGACTTTTCCCCGCTTTGCTACAGCTTCCCGGTTTACAAGCCCGATCTCTGCATACAGATCCGCACGTGTCGTATCCGGTAAAGGCAAATCCGTCATCACCCGTATATCCTCTAAAACAACGGCTCCGGTAAATACCAGCCGGACATCCTGCCACAAACCGATATTCCGGTCACGTATACCCGGAATCCAGTCCCAGCCCTCCGTACATATAAAAGTGGGACCGTCCAGACAAAGTACTCCTCCGTTATTTCCATGATCCATTCCATTCTGTTCCTGCGGTATTCCCGGATTGGAAGGAGGCAAAATACGAACCGCCAACACGTTTTTTCCGGTCGTCTTCATACATCCGGTAGCATCAAACTTTCCCTGTACAAAAGCTCCGTCCATCCGTCCCAGCTTCACTCCGTTCAGCCAGATTTCAGCCCGGTAATTAATGCCGTCCAAGACGATAAAACAACGTTTTCCAATCTGTTCTACCGGACATTCAAATACCAGGCGATACCACCAATCTGTCCGGCAAAGCGAATCCGGAATCGCCAGGTTATTCAATCCCCAATACGGATCGGGGTATACCCCTTCATTCACCAGAGTGGTCAACACCGTTCCAGGTACAGTAGCGTTATACCAATTCTTCGTATTCAAATCCAGGTCGAACACCGACTGTCCGGAAGCCGTCAGTTTTTGTGCTTCGGCAAGCTCCCAGCCCGTCCGTAAAAAATATTCAGCCTCCCCTTTTCGTTCCGGAACACAAACCTCATTCCGCTTCGGCTTACGTTCCGGTTTCTGAAAAGGAACCTTCGACTTAGGCAAATCCGTCCGGCCCTGCGGATAAGCTTCTCCAAAGTTCAACCGTGACTGCGCTCCGGATTCGCCTATCCACAAAGCCAGCACCAAACACCATACATATTTCATTCGCATATTATTTCATTTTTCATTTTAACACCTAAACCTACAACACCTTTTACCTTTGTATTTCAAACCCCGATCAGTATTCTCCCAAATTGCACAGAGAAACCGGTTTGAAACTTATCCGACACCGGCAAATACCGATACCCTCTTCTATAAAGCACGTCCTTATCAAACCCATCCCCAACCGTGAATCAAAAATTATAAATTACACAATGAGTCCGTCCCCTCATGTAATTTTCCCACCGGCTCCATTCTTCAATTTATAATCTAAAACCTAAAATCCTTATGAACTCTATCACCTTGCAACTTATTGACCCATTCTATCATACCTTTCCCCTGCACATTTCAATACCGATTCCAGATATTCCTGAGCCCAGCTTTTCGAGCCATCGGGACGAATCAGCCAAAATCCGCGCATATCGGCGGCAGAGCGGAACGGATATTGCTTGCGGTCGAATTCGTCAGCCTTCAACTCATTACAATACAATTCCCAATGAAAAACATAAGGAATATCCAACGCCAGATACACCGCCATAAACGTATCCCACATCCGGACAACCTCTTCTTTCGTTCGGTTCGCCATATTCTCCGGATAACCGATCTCTCCGATAAACACCACCTTTTTTCCGTTCATTTCAGCCGTAGGGCGCATATTCTGCTTTAAAAAACAAATTCCTTCATACATCTTTACACCGTCTTCAGAAACGCCGTCATACGCCGACCAGGAAACCATATCGATTTCTACCCCGGGAAGTACATGCGTTGCCACCGAGGGCACTCCGTTTCGCCCATCCATCACACGATTGGCCTCGACTGCATGGTATACTTTACACTTCCCCCCCTTCACCTCTGCCCTGGCCCGGTCTACCCCCCGCTGGCGGGCATTTACCCACTTACACATATTTTCCACCCGCAACTTCCAATCTGCCGGAGCTCCGTTTATCTCCCAGTGGGCATCCGGTCCGGTTCCTCCTCTCAACAACCAGTCGCCTTCCCAATTCTGTATGATAAACGTAATCTCCCGGTCCCGATATGTCTGCAACAGATAAAGCGACAACCGATAGATATCCTCTTCCGTCTTAGCGAGAGAGACAGTCAGATCCTTCGTCGAATTCCCCGGAAATCCATCCGAAATACTCAACGCGAATACCGAAAACGGCATATCAAAACAACGGCGGTAATAAGGATGTTCCGCTAACTCCTTCAAAGTCGTTTGTCTGGTCACTTTCCAGTCCGAATGGTACATATATCCTTTCGGATTCCCTTCTCCGTTGGCAAACCACAACTTGATAATACCATACCCCAATTCATTCAGTTTCTTTGCTCCTTCTATAATAAAAGGTTCCTCCGTCAGGCAATATTTTCCCCCTACATGGGTAGCTCCCAGACGGAATTTGATATCCGCCGGAATCCGGCATCCGTTGGTCGGACGAAATTTCTCTATCGTATTTCTGATCTCCGGTTCCTGAGCCATACCCACTCCGACCCACAAAACAAATGCTACTAATAATCCGATTCGTCCCATTTTTTTATTTTTCAAAAGCATTCACCTTATACGCTTCATTATCCGGATTTTCGAGAATTTGCTCCCCCTTCACCAATTCTTTATGCAAATCGGCGTAATCCAAATCCTGTACATCTATTCCTTTCTCTATACACAAAGCCGCTGCCGAAGCCGCCGACTGTCCCAGAATCATAAATACCGGCTCCATACGGATAGAGCCATAAGCCGCATGAGTAGCCGACACACAGACCGGAACCAGCAAATTCGCACACTCTTGCTTTTTGGGTAACATCACCTTATAACTGATCTGGTAAGGCTGCTTCAACGGAAGATAAAAACCGCCTTCCGAACGTACATACCCTTCTTTATCCAGACAATACTGAGTGTGATGTGAATCTATCGCATACGATCCCAATCCCACCGGATCACTCACGGGCTCACGCAAACGAACCACATTTTCCGTCACCACATAGTCTCCTGTCATACGACGGCTCTCGCGGATATACAATTGCGGTGTCCAATGTCCGTTCTCTACAAACTCATCCTTCGGCAATCCCCAGGCCGCATAATACGCACGCACTTCTTGCGGTACCCTCGGATGATTCTGTAAAGTCCACACCAATCCCTTTTGATACGTTTCATGCTGTTTCCGTATCTTTTCCCGTTCCGCATAACCGGCTTCGGGATAATTATGATTACCGCCGTTATAATCGGTCGATACCCCGTAATGATTATTTGAATCCGTTTTCCGGTTGCCGACCAGATGCAGCTTAAAACACCTGTCTTTAGGCATTCCCTTTTCCAGAGCCCGGAACAACAACTCGTATTCCATTTCGTCATATCCTTCCGGTTTCTCGATAAAAATACGGTTCTCCACCGAATCCGTCAGGCACATCCGATAACAATATGCCTGCACCTTCGTATCCTCATCCCCTGCATTTCCTCCGGCATCTGCATTCACCCGGGGTAACAAACCGCTGGCCGGGTCTCCCGCAACGCGATAGGGATCGATACCACCCGGCAATTCATTCTCTCCTTCCGGACGGATACCGTTATTCTTTTCTCCGTACCTGGCATTTCCTTCTCTGCCGACAAAATAAGAAACTCCGGCCTTAGCCATCAGATCTCCTTCGTAAGTCGCATCAATAAAAACTTTTCCTTTATAGACATTTCCCGATTCCATCCGGATAGAAACAATCCGGCTGCCCTCTTTCGCAACTCCGTTATCCAAATCCAAACGTTCATGGTATTTTAAATCCACTTTGTTTTCCGCAATCAACTCCTGAAATACCGCTAAAGCCACCTTCGGCTCGAATTGCCACACAGCCTCCGGTTGTCCGTATTTGACACCTATCCGCCGATAAAAATCCGCGGCCAAGCCGCCTATCGTCGAAATTTTACCGTGATCCGTATCTCCCAGTCCACCTGCCGTCAATCCACCAATCCGGCTTTCCGGCTCCAGTAAGATCACTTTTTTCCCCATTTTCTGTCCCTGTATAGCTGCCATGATCCCGGCCGGCGTACCGCCGTAAACCACAATGTCATACTGCTCCGCTGCCCGTTCACAAGACCACCACAAACCGGAAAATACAACTCCCAATATAAATAGTAAACTCTTATACATACTTTTTATTTTAGCACTTACACACTTATTTTTTGATAAAAATAAAACAATAAAACACACTGCCGGAAATCCTTAACACACTTTACAGTCATTTAACAGGAAATCCGTCAACTCTTCCACCCGGCAGGTAGCCAAACCGATATACTTATCAGCACAACCGTAATACACATACAACATATCCTCCACGATCACATTTCCGGTTGGAAACACACACCCCTGGTAATTACCGCACAACTCATAGTTAAATTCCGGTTCCAGAATACAATCCGGCGTACGCGCCAACACCTTCAAAGGATTTTCTTTATCCAACAATACGGCGCCCACCCGGTAATATCCCCTACCCCCGTGTTCAACACCGTGATACAACATCAGCCATCCTTTATCCGTTTTTAACGGCGGAGTGGCTCCTCCGATCTTTTCCTCCCACGTATTTTCCCGGCCGGTAATCAACAAATGACTCTCCTTATCCTCCCAACTCAATAAATCATCTGAAAACTTCACCCATATCGAAGGGTATTTCACCCCGTACTCCGCACCGGTATATTCTTTCGGACGGTGAAGCATCACATAATATTTCCCCACTTTCTCGGGAAACAAAATCACATCCCGGTCGTCCAACATCGGAGAAGTCAGCCGCCCCAACCGTCTGAATGTATGGAAATCACGGGTAATAGCCAATCCGCTACACCCCAGATTTTTCTTTAAAGCTAACGGAGCCTGTCCTCCGCACTCCGGCAGCAACACCTCATCATGGCCAAACGTCCAATACTGTCCCGGAGGAAAAGGACGATACGCATACGTAATATAATAATCCTCATCAAATTTAACAATCCGGGGATCCTCCACGCATCCCGAATCCGGTCCGTCACTACTGGGTACAAAAACCGGACGTTCGGACACCCGCTTAAAATCATAACCGTTCTTACTCACCGCCAGACCGAAACGAATAACATGCTCCACATCGTTCCCGGCCGCCCGGTATAGCATAAAAAAAGTATCGTTTTCATACCACACCCCCGGATTACATACAATCAAACTTTCCCATTCCACCTCCGGATTCGGCTTTAAAACAGGATTCCCACTAAATTTCATCAATTTCATAATACATACACATTTATTCTGTTTTCCGATTAATCAATAAAGCAATACCCAAATCAAAGCACACCCCGCTAACAATACCAGCGACCAGAAACGATAATTCCGGAACCACTTTACTTCCTTTAAATCTGTCGTTTCCTGTCTGAAATCCGCCATGTTGAAAGTTGTATTTTCCAACTTTTCCGGAGAAGGTTTTTTAAAAAACAAGCTGGCCACAACCATAATCACCATACTCGCTGTCAAAAGATAAGGTACAATCAACAAAAAGTGCATATTGCCGAATATCATTTCTTTAAAAAACAACATACATACCGCTATCCCCAATCCCCCCAACAAACCGATAAATACCCCACTGCCATTCACCCACTTTCCGAATACACCCAAAAGAAAAGCTGCGACCACAGGAGGAGCAATATACGACAACATCTCCTGATAATACTTCAGCAACGAACCGAATTTTCCGATATAAGGTGCCCACAACATCGCCAATACAATAATTACCAAAGAAGCCACTTTCCCGACTTTCACCAAAGATGCCGAATCGGCTTTCTTATTCAACTGAGCATAGAAATCCATCGTAAACAAAGTAGAAGTTGAATTCAATATAGCACTCAGTGTAGACGTCAAGGCGGCCAGCAAAGCGGCCAGCATAACGCCCAACAAACCTACCGGCATCAATTGCATCACCATATTGGGATATACCATATCCGGTTTCTCTAAACCGGGAAACAGATAACGGGATATAATTCCCGGAAAAACGATAATCACCAAAGTCAATAATGTCAGAAACCCCGTCAGAAGAATCCCTTTCCGTCCCTCATCCACACTCTTTGCACTCAATACCCGTTGCACCAAAGTCTGATTGTTCGCCCAAAAATAGATGCCCAACACCGGCATTCCCACAATCAACCCCAACCAGGGCGTAGAAGGATCATCCAACGGACGTATCAGCTTCACGGAAAAATCACCGTCAGCCAACAACCCGGATAAATATGCTCCACCTTCCCGAAAGCAAAACACCGTCAGAATCACCGATCCGACAATCAAAATCACCGCCTGTATCAGTTCGGCATTAATAGCCGACGACAAACCACCCGGAATCGTATAGGAAGCCGCAATAATACCGAAAATAATAATTACCGTCTGCAAATCGGCCTCCGGCAATATCAGCTTGATAATCAAAGCTGCCGCATACAAAGCTCCGGCAGCATCCAGAAATATATTACCGATAATACAAATCCCCGAAAAATAATAGCGGGAACGTTTGTCAAAACGTTTTTCCAGAAACTCCGGGATTGTGAAAATATTCGACTTCAGATATAAAGGAAGCAGAAAGAAAAGAAAAAATACCATGACGATGACACCCGTCAGATTGTAATTGAAAACAGCAATACCTGTGTGATAAGCATCTCCCGATTGTCCGATCAGGGTCGTACTCGAAATACTGGCCGCAAAAAGCGACAGTCCGACAATCCACCAGGGCATACTCCTGCCGGCCAGAAAATAAGAACGGGTATCCCGGCTCATGCCGTGACGCACACCCCACCAAATAATAAAAATTAAATAAACCGCTACAATCAGCAAATCCCAAAAACCGACAGAAACCGACATCATATTCTTCTCGCTTAAAATGAACAATACAAATGTAGACGATAAAATACGCAGAACGATATATTTTTTTGTTGATTAACTATACATTTTTGAAAAAAGACACAACCTTTATTATATTTGTTTCAAATTTTACAGCTATGGAAATCCAAAAAGAAATTACCCCACTGTCCGGTGAAGACCTGTTTATTGTCCTTAATCATCCCAATGCTGATTTTGTGTATCCGGTACACTATCATTCCGAATACGAAATAAATCTGGTAATAAATACCTGTGGAAAACGGATTGTAGGTGATTCCATCAACGAATTCGGAGGACTCGATCTCGTCATGACAGGTCCCAACCTCCCGCACGCCTGGCGAGGAGAAACCATTGAAGGTAATCATGTCATTACGATCCAATTCCACGACCAACTGCTTGATTTTCCGATACTAAACAAACGATTATTCGGTCCCATACGCGAATTACTGGAACGCTCCAAACAAGGCATAGAATTTTCGGAAAATGTCAAAAAAGATATGAAAGAAAAAATTTTGGAACTGACACAAATGCATGGCTTCGACACGGCCTTATCGTTCTTTTCAATTTTGTACGACCTGGCTGTATCCCGCAACCAGCATCTGCTCACCAGTAGTTCTTACGACATCTCAAACATCGTCAGGGAATCCAAAAGCCGGCGTATCTCCAAAGCCTGCGAATACATTCAACAACACATCGAAGACGAAGTCAACCTCGCCGCCGTCGCAGATCTGGTAGGCATGTCGGAATCCGCTTTCAGCCACTTTTTCAAAAAAAGAACCGGACGTACCTTTATCGACTATGTCAACGACCTGCGTATCGGTAAAGCCTGTCAAATGCTTTTCGACACCACACACAGCATTGCTGAAGTATGTTACTCCTGCGGATTCAACAACTTGTCGAACTTCATCCGTATCTTCCGCAAGAAAAAAGGAAGTACCCCCAGCGAATACCGGGAGTACGTACAAAAAATGCTGATCAAATTCTGATAATACCGTTTTCCGGCGTCATCATTTATAAACAAACAACTGTCGATCTTTGATTGAAAGTCAATTTTTCAAATAGGAAAACCTGTCTTCATCTAACCGGAAACCGATCGTTCCTGCCTCTGTACTTTTATGACCTTTCCATCATAAATCTAAAACCTAACATGATCTATTATACGATAAGTTTCACCAGTACATACCCACCTGTCAACAACCAACCGTACAGAATCAACGCCAGTATAAATGGCTTTGCTCCCGCTTTTTTAAACTTCTCGATACTTGTTTCCGCTCCCAATGCCGTCATAGCCATCGTCAATAAAAATGTATCCACATTGTTGATGAAATCAACCAAACTTACAGGCAATAAATCGAAAGAATTGAAGCCGATCACGGCCAGAAACCCCAGCGCAAACCAAGGGATGGTAATCTTTCCGGTAGCTTCGCCTCCGGTAGTTCCGGCCACCGGCTGTAATTTCCGTCTGGCTAACGAAATCAGATAACTAAGTACCAGCAAAACCGGTACCAGCATAATCACCCGGATCATTTTCACAATAATAGCCACATCCGAAATCTCTTTACCCATCGCATTTCCGGCTCCTACCACATGTGCCACCTCATGTAAAGTCGACCCTGTATACAGTCCCATCTGTTCGGACGATAAATCTACAATCCCGTTACGATACAATACCGGATACAAAAACATCGAGATCGTTCCGAAAATCACCACCGTCGATACAGCGACTGCTGTTTTAAACGGTTTACTCTTAATGGTAGCCTCGGCTCCCAATATAGCGGCGGCACCGCATATCCCGCTTCCGATAGAGGTCAGTAAAGCAACATCCTTATCCATTTTCAGCAATCGTCCCACAAACACTCCCCCTATAATAGTAACAGTCACCACAGTAGCATCGATCAAAATTGCCGAAAGTCCGACATCCACGATATTCTGAAAAGTAAGACGAAAACCGTATAATATAATACCCAAACGCAACAGTTGCTTGGAACTGAATAAAATACCGGGCACCCAGGTTTCCGGCAAACGGTTCCGCAAACTATTCGCATACAGCATCCCCAAAATAATACCGATAATCAAAGGGCTGAAAGACAGCTTTCTCATAATAACCGTATCTCCGATATAAAATGCCGCACACGAAAAAAGTGCGATGAGCAGAACCCCGTGAAGCATATTGCTTCTTTTTTCACTTAACTTCATTATTGTCGAATTTAATATTCCCTGACTTTGAAACGATATTCAGACAGATTTTGATAACTCCCCGCCTGAATCCGTCGCAAAAGAACAACATTTTCACGAGATAGACCGAATCGAAATAGTTATACCGTATAACTTCCGGTTATAACAAATCGTTCAGTATGCATAATACATCCGGATCGCTTTCAGCATCTCTTTTAAACCTAATGCCAAATAAAATCGAAGCGTAAAGTTTATTAAATCAACGGATTTAAATAAACAAAAAAGCCGGTTTCCATCATTCGGAAACCGACTTTTCCCCTACTTTACTTTCCCGTATATCGCTTACTCAATGCTTTCAGATTCCCTTGCTTCTCCGGAACAGCAAACCGGGTATCCTTAAAAAATTCATCCCGCAATTGTTTCAGCCGCTTTTTCTCCGGAACAAGCGGATAATCGTGCCGGTAAAGTTCTTTCCCTTGCACATTCGCGACGACCACCGCCAACCGGCTTCCGCTGTCTTTCACCGTCAATCGGTCTCCGGCCTGCAAGCCAACCCTCACATTCCCGAACAGCGGCAAACGGAAATCAATATCCGCCGCCTCATTCAGCAACCGGTAAGTATATTCCGTAACATCGCCACTTCGTTTAAAACAACCTTCCAATACGCCTTTCCCTATCCGTTCCTTAAATTGCAAACCGGTTATTGCTGACGGTAATTTCGGCTCTATCACAATTTCCCCTTTTATCATATCGGGACGAATACCCAGAAAATATTGATACCACACCCGCAACTGCTCGGCATTGCTCCAGGCTTGCAGGAATGTACCCGACCGTTTCGCCCAATTTTTGCCTTCACGGGGATGCGCATCCGCATTTTCCGCAAGACTCCCTACCGCCCCTTCTGCCAAAGCCTGACGATTCATATTCTCAAACAATTTCCAGGCAATATCGGGTTGATCCATCTCTATCATCCGCTGCATAGCATGTCCGTTGTTCCACAACCAAACCGTACCGTTATGATAAGCATCGTCCTTATGATAGTATTCCCAATTTTCATGCTGCGGATGAAAATCCGGATCTTTCTGTGACAAAGAACCCGTCCCCCAGGGATATACCAACTCTTCCCATACTTTCCGGGTAACACCCATTTTTACATCTTCATCTCCGATCAACTCAAACACATAAAGTTGATTCGGCCGCACCTGTACATCCCGCGAACCGTCTGTATTCAGATGATCGGCAATAAAAGCCCGTCCTTTGTCTACATAATCGGCTTCAAAATTCTGTTTCAACCGTTGTGCCACACTGTCCCATTCCCCGGCTTTAACCCGGTCGTGCATATACCCGGCCATATATTTTCCGGCCATCAACTGCTGATACCACAACGATTGTATATCGTTCGCCCGGTTTCCCCGCGGCGATCCGGGAATACCGTTCCGCTTCACATCCATCCACGTATCGGCATCCGCATGCAATAAATACCCCTTTTCATCCGTATAATTACGGATAGCAGCATCTATACTCAAAGCTACAGCCGGATAAATCTGCCGGATAAAAGCCGTATCCCCCGAATATTTAATATAATCTTCAATCTGCATAACAAAACGGGGCGTACCGTCCGTCGTATTATACAATATGCCTTCCGTATTGGCCCGGTTCGGAATCCTGCCCCACGTTTGCGAAACCGAATCTTTATTCTGAAAACGGGAAAAATCCGCTAAAATTTCTTTCGCTGTTTCAAACTGTCCGTTCACCAGTACGGCGCCCGGCATCGAAATAAACATATCCCGTCCCCAATATTCGTTAAACCAGGGCAAACCGGCATAAATACCCTTCCCCTGCTGATCCGTCACCAACTCGTCCGTTGTCAGCAGCAACCAAGCCAATGCCTCATCCAGTGTATCCAGATTACTCCGCACCGGATTCCGTTGCAAAATACCTTCCATACGCTCTTTCCGGGCTGCCAGTTTCAGTTCCCCGGCCGACCGGAAATCCCGGATCAGCGAGTCACATCCGGCAGCCGTTCCGTAAGCAATCAGAAAACCTCCGGCAGCGGCCGGAGTCCAAAGTACACTATCAGTATACTCTATTCTTTCCGGACGGAAAGGCACAACCTTCACTTCTTTCCCCGGCGCTTCCCGGGGAACATAGGTAAGTCCGTC
This sequence comes from Culturomica massiliensis, assembly GCF_900091655.1. Taxonomy (NCBI): domain Bacteria; kingdom Pseudomonadati; phylum Bacteroidota; class Bacteroidia; order Bacteroidales; family Odoribacteraceae; genus Culturomica; species Culturomica massiliensis. The sequence continues at coordinate 434,651 of NZ_LT594621.1, read as the reverse complement.
TGTCCCCTGCTTCATTGATGCCAACAAACCGGTATTCAATTGAATCCCGATATACCTGCCCTTTATATCTGTCAGCCGGATATACAAAACAGCTTCATTATCGGACATCAGTAATTCCTCTGTAGCCTGTGCGAATACCCGCTCCAATTTATACGGATACATCTTTGCCTGTGCATTACGACGATCCAGAAAAACCGTATCCACAAATAGTTTGTAATCCGAAAAAATACGCTTTTGACGTACATTCCATCCGGCGAACCATTCCCCGAAATCATTTTCCTGTGTACGTCCGTAATAATACCCCGACTTTTTATCCGTAAACGAATATTCACGGTTTTCGGAAGGAGTCACCGCCACTGCAATTTTGTCGGTATTCAAAGGCTCCATACGGCATTCCTCCTGCTGCTTCGTACAGGCTGTTACCAAAATCACCAATCCGAGTAATAAATATCTCATAACATTCCTTATTTATAATACATTACGCAAATGTAAACCGAATCCTGCCATCTCCGAAACAAAACCAAACCTATATAACGAAAAATTCCTGCAAACCGTTGCAGAAAATCACGTCCTCTTTCCATAGCAACCATTCATATTCATCCGGATGTCACCCAGGATGCTAATAAGCAAATTCCCCCGCACCTTTCTCTACTCTTACTCAATCGGAATGGCAATTAGTAATTTTTTTCTCTTTTTTTACCTATATATTAAAAATATATTTAACTTTGCAAAACAAAGTACTTTTAATATGAACAATCAAGAAGCCCTCGATACCTTAAATGACATCCGGAAGATGATGGAAAAATCTTCCCGTTTTGTGTCGCTGAACGGTGCATCAGCCATCGTCATCGGTCTGTATTCCTGTCTCGCAGCTATTATCGCTTACTATATATTGGGCGGAATATCTCCCCTGTCGGAAACTTCTTCCATACCCATATTACAAATAAATACCCCGGGCCGGCTACGGATTCTATTGATTTTTGCCGCCATTCTGATCGGAATTTGCCTCCTTACCGTCATACTCATGTGCCGTCATAAGGCACTGAAAAACAACCGTCCTTTCGGACTCGACCGGACAGCCAAAAGATTACTATGGAACTTTTTTCTGCCATTGACTGCCGGCGGTATCTTTTGTCTGGCCATGTTATACCAGCAACACTACGGACTAACTTCATCCATCATGCTGATATTTTATGGTATAGCACTGATCAATGCCTCAAACTACACTTATTCCAACACCCGTTATTTAGGTTATACAGAACTGGCCCTGGGATTGGCCGACAGCTTTATAGAAGGATATGCACTATTATTCTGGACAGTAGGTTTCGGAATATTCCACATCATCTACGGCATCTGGTTCCATTTCAAATTTGAAAAACAAGCTGCCTCCGTGGCCTGAACACACAGCACATGAAATTAAACTTAGAAGATATAAACAAAGCCTTTGAAAGTAAAGCCCGCCTCGGAATCATGTCCGTTTTAATGGTCAACGAGACAATCGACTTTGTGTCGCTTAAAAACCTACTCGAACTGACCGACGGCAATCTGGCCAGCCATACCCGGAGTCTGGAAGAATTGGGTTACATCCGGAGTCTTAAACAATTTATAGGACGTAAACCCAATACGACATTCTCCGTAACCCCGGAAGGCCGTGAAGCTTTTAAAAAACATCTGACAGCTCTCGAAAACTTTTTAAAAAACCAAATAGATCAATAAAATACATATATTTTTTACTTTTAAACTTTGAATTTCAAAGTACTTTTAACAACACAATAAATAAGATTATGGAAACACAAATCCCAATTTCAAACCGAGACAAATCAACACATCCGAATTTCATGCAACGTAATGCTCTATCGATAAAAATCATTTTGATCGGAGCCTTAATACTGCTTTTGCTCATTCCGCTGGCGATGATCCGGGGACTGATCACCGAACGTCAATACACCGCCTATGAAGCCGGCAATGAGGTACAGGAAAAGTGGAGCAGTGCACAGCAGGTCGTCGGTCCGTTTATCAGTATTCCCTACTATGAAAAACGGGAAGACATTACTTATGAAAACGGTGAAAGTAAAAGAAAAATTGTAACCGTAGCGAATAATCTCCACATCTTGCCGGAAAGCCTGGAAATTACAGGCAATATCGAAACCGAAAAGCTAAACAGAGGATTATACGAAATTGTCGTCTATAAAACTCCCTTGGAATTGAAAGGCAAATTCATTCTTCCCAAAGACTTCAGCAACGATATTGCTGCCGGCAATCTGTTTACCGGACATGCCAGCCTCAATATCGGTTTATCCGACCTCCGGGGTATCAGCAGACAACCTGAAGTAAAATGGGGAAATGAAACACTTCCGCTCAATCCCGGCCTTCCAGCCAATTCGATCCTACCCTCCGGAATATCCGTTCCATTACCGCTAAACCGCTATCTACAGCCCGGAGATACGGTTGATTTCAGTATCAAGATTCATCTCAAAGGCTCACAATCTTTAAAATTCGCTCCCTTCGGAAAAATCACAAACATAAAAATCAACTCCAACTGTAATACGCCCAGTTTCTGCGGAGCTTTCCTCCCGGAAAACAGAGAAGTCACAGACACCGGTTTTACGGCCGACTGGCAGATATTACATCTCAACCGCAACTACCCGCAAACCTTCAGCGGTAATCGTACTCTCACTTCCGAGGAATTAGCCGTCTTCGGCACCGAATTATTACTGCCGGTACAGCAATACCAACAATCCATGCGTTCGGTAAAATATGCCTCACTTATCATCATCCTCACGTTTGTTGTCAGTTTCTTCGTCGAGGTAATGCAAAAAAAACACATCCATCCCTTTCAATACCTGTTAATCGGATCGGCTCTTTGCCTGTTCTACACCTTACTGATCGCTATCTCCGAGCACCTGGGATTTACCCCGGCCTATCTGATCTCTGCACTGATGACTATTATTCTGATCACACTGTATCTCATCGGAATACTAAAAATCCGAAAAACGGCCTTCACTATCGGAGGCCTGCTGGCACTGCTATACACTTATATCTTTGTACTCATCCGGATGGAAACCTACGCCTTACTCTCAGGCAGCCTCGGACTCTTTGTTATTCTGGCCGTTATTATGTACTACTCTCAAAAAATCAACTGGAATACATCTTCTCCCAATTAAAAAGAACAAGCGGCAGAAAGAAAATAAAATTTTTCTTTCTGCCCCTTCATTTTCTATTGCCGGCATGACGGTCTTCGTCTGAACACAGCCTGTTTTCTCTCTACGAAACAGTCAAAAACGACTCGATATTGGCAATTACCTTTTGCGAAAGCCGCTCCATACACTGTGCCGAATGCCCAGCCACTTTAGGCGTATAAAGTACATTATCGAATTCAGCCAATGCATCGGCGTATGCCCCGATTCCGACACCGTCACACAGGTAAAAATTACGTACATCACTCCGTAACCACTTCGACAGATCAGGCAAAAAAGCCGTAGGCCCTACCGACGTATTAACCAATATCTTTTCCTTACCCAAATTCATAAACTCAGCATCTCCCAAGATAAACGTATTCCGCGGCAGGCAGGTACATACGATATCCGAACGTCGTAAAAGTTCAGCCAACGGATAATAAGTATATCCTTCCTTCTCGGCTTCCCGCTTTCGATTCCGTCCGAAATAAGACACCTCAGCCCCCAGAAAACGGAGTGCATCGCCGATCATCTTTCCAGTACGCCCCAACCCGATAATTCCAACTTTCTGCCCCGTCAGTTCCAATGCTTCCCTTTTCCATTGATGCTCACCGAAACCATGCAATAAACGAACCAGCCCGCTTATCACATATTCCACCACACCTTCGTCTCCGTAATCCCGTATTCCCGACACCACAATTCCCCTCTCCCGTGCCGCAGCAATATCCACATTAGCACTTTCCTCACTGTATAGCGAACAACACATCCCGATATATTTTATCCCGGAACAAGCTTCAATTATCTGCCGCCCGATCCTCGTATTATACGAAACCAATACACCATCCGCATCCCCGATCCGGGATATCGCCTCCTCCTCATCCGCTGGTATATCATCATAACATATCACGTTTTTTGCTAAAGCGGACAAACGTTCCAAAGCCCACGGCCTCAATCCGGTGTCGTCGATTACTACTATTTTTTTAAACATACCCGAACTCTCTTTTAACTTTATATGATTTTCTGAATTTTCCCTATCGCTTCCGAAAACAAATATACGGTTAAATCCTATGCAACACACCACAACCGATTTAAATATCAACACATATCCATATACTTTTCCAAAAATTAAAATAATAATTACCTTTGTTTCAATACACAGATTTGTATCCCTCACGGAAGATGTAAATCAGAGACAACACAACCCCATTTACCCGATCACACCCAAAGCAGACCATACAATTATCCACATAAAACACCTCAATATGAAAACAATTTATCTGATTTTAAGTATATGCTGTACCTTACTTGCAAACGGAGCAAATAAACAGGATGCAAACGGCTGGTACTTCATTACCGACAGCCGGACAAACGCATTCGATCCTTCTCCGATCGTCACGGTCGCCGATTTCGAAATACTACGGATCGACTCCCTGCTCAACACGGAAAATACCATGACTTACGTACTCACCGGAAAAGTAAAAGCCGACAAAATCAAAACCTGGGCTGACGCCACCGAAAAAGCAACAGGCAAACAAATAGGCTTTCTCTACAATGGTAAAATCATCACCGCTCCACAGGTAAACATGAAAATCGAAAACGGCAATTTTTTAATATCTTCTCCCGAACTGATCGAAGACAGAGAAAAAATACTCGCCATCTTCGAACAACTGAAAAAAGAAATGAAATAAGATTCCCCGGCCAATCACAAAGAAATAAATCTCATACCCAAATGACGCTGTTGATAAATAAATTACAAACAGCACGCATAAGCATATGATCATACCCAAAGTTCTGCCTGATGCAGGCTGCGGAAACCGATAAATAAAACATGACAAAAAGTAAAATCACAGGGACGGGGCAATTGTGCTATTAAACCGACCGCCTTTGCTGAAAAAGAAAAAGCCTTGTATTTACAATTAAAAACTTCTGAAATCATTTGAATTTCAGAAGTTTTCCTATCTTATTTTATGTTCCGGCCGGGATGTCTACCCCGATTACATTTCACATGTTCAATAAATTACAAAAATCATCGGTTCCTAGCTTTCAAAAACCACCCGGCCAAATATTTACGAACAGGTTCGTCATACAATTTCAGGCAAATATAAGCTAAAAGCATACTCCCTATAACTACCGCCAAAGCTCCGTATAATGATTCCCCGAATGTAAGTTCTTCATTTTTAACCCATGCATAATACAGATAGATAAAAGGATAATGCACCATATACAAAGGATAGGATATATCTCCCAGAAATTTACATACCCGTTTCGTATATCTATCGGTAATCTTGCCGGAAGCACCCAAATAGACGATAAGGGGGAATAACAGTGCAAAACAAATCGTATCGTATAAGCCGTTCATCCATAAATGTCCGGCTCCCCCCAGGCGCGGAACAGCCAACAGAACAATGACAGCCAAACTGCATATCCAAAATGCCCCTTTTATATGGGTCGGTTTAAACATACGGAATAAAAGCAAACCGGCAGAAAAAGAGTATAGCAAACGAAAAAATCCTCCCGTAAACTCGATTCCTGTCAGCGAAAATCCGGCACAAATATCCCCATAAGGACCGAATATGCTAAAAACAGCCAAGGCACATCCGGCAACAACCACCAACAAAGCAAGCATTGCTGTAGAAAATTTACGGATAAACAAGGCATACAGAATATTTCCGATATACTCGAAAAACAAAGACCAGCTCGGACCGTTCAAAGGATACATTTCCCCCAAACCCCGGATTTCAGTACCGGGCGTAGCCGGTATTAAAAGGGCATTGATAAATGTTGCCACAAACAAGGCACCCACTGTAACTTTTGCAACATCCCATACCGGACATCCCTGAAAATAAAACACAATCGCTCCGATAACAGCCCCCATGACAACCATAGGATGAAGACGTATGATTCTGCGTTTGATGAAATCCTTGGCAGTCACTGTTTTCCACCGGTCGTCATAAGCATAACCGATAACGAAACCGGACAAGATAAAAAAGAAATCCACTGCCAGATAACCGTGATTGATTTTCTGATCTAAATGACTTGTTGCATAAGCTTCGAATATATGAAACCATACGACCATAATAGCAGCCACACCACGTAATCCGTCGAGAATAGCGTAATGTGGTTTTGTATCTGCAAAAGCTGCGGAAGAAAATTGTGTTTTTAACATGAATAGACAGTAATAATTTCAGCTCCTGTTTAAAAATCAAAAGTTATTATAAAAAAGTGCCTTTTCCTGCTGTTAAAATGATTCGTTTTAATTACCAAATATAAAATAATTATGTATACCACCGATTTAGAATAGACACAGCTGTAAAACTATCAATAAAATCCTGAACGTGCAAACGCCAAAGAAAAATATAATTTAACGAAAATTTAAACTTATAGACAAGACAGGAATAAAACACATTTTGTATCCGCTATTTATCCCGGCTGAATTTTAAAAGAAATACCGCCAATTATTAAATTAATAACCCGGAATTTAAAAACACAATTTTCTTCGTCATTTCTGTTATGAGAGACACATACCGACAATCTGAAAACCACCTGTATATGGGTAGGACAATCCGTAATTTATCTACTCCTATTACAATCAAAACGCCGTAATTTTGAAATATCCGATAGAAAATCAATCAGTTACTCAAATGAAAGCGAAAAGAACAATAATGGCAACAACAGCAATGGCACTGTTGTTTCATGCAGCAAATCCGTTAAATGCACAGGATATGAAAAAAGAAAAAATTCCTCAGAACTTAAGTGCATTTCCGGTCGGAAATGCCAACGTGCAGTATGCAAAATTTTTTATCGGCCAATGATGCAGCCTATGCCGAAGCTACGCCCCAAAGCGGAGAACTCTCGGCCAACACACCCCCTGACTGCCCTACTATAAAGCAATAAAATTAAACAACGACATTAAAATACCGGTACCAGATTCAATGTAAGATCAGGTAACCTCTGAAATTAGTCATCTACGATACAGTCAGTAAAAACGGAAGAGGCTGCCCCTCTTCCGTCTTTCAATTTTGCGAATATCGGTATTCACTGGGTGATATCCCCGTTATTTTCTTAAATATCAAACTGAAATACTGCACGCTGGGAAACCCTAACTGGCACGATACGGCAGCAGGTGTAGTGCCTGCTTTCAACAGTAGCCTTTTGGCAATATCCAACCGTTTAAACTGAAAATATTCCGTCAGTGTCTTACCGGTTTCAAACTTCAACACGTCATTAAAATAGGCAACCGACAGATTCAAATCTCCGGCAAAGTACTCAGATGCCGGCTGTTCTCCTCTCTGTAACCTACCGGAAACCATATAGTCATTGAGCAATTTTTCCAGTTTTTCCAAAATAGCTTTGTTTTTGGTTTCCCGGGTAATAAACTGACGCTCGTAGAAGCGGGCGCAATAATCCAGTAACAATTCGATATGACGCGACAAAATAGTACTGCTATGCGTATCGATAGCATGGTGAAGTTCTTCTTCTATATTTTCAAGACAGCATACAACTTTGGACGTTTCACGCTGTGACAAATGCAATGCTTCTTCTTTATCGTAAGCAAAAAAAGTATAACTTTTAATATGATTTTTCAATGAAGTACGAAACAACAGGTCGGGATGAAATGCCAAAAGCCATCCTTTATCGGGTAATGCGCCGGTCTCACTCATACGAAAAATCTCTCCGGGAGCGAGAAACACCATTGTAGCGTTGGAATAATCATAATACTTGCGCCCACAACAATTACAACCACCCGGGCAATCTTCTATCAACAGGACAGCGTAAAACTCAAATTTCACAGCATCTTGTCCTAAATCGGGTTTCTCCAGATTGATAATACTTACCTGTGGATGTAAAGTCTTATTTCCCAGACATTGATTACACTCGCATACCGTTTTTATGTCTAACGTATTCCCTTTCATTCTAAAAACAATCATTCGGTCTGTACACGATATTCGTTAGGAGTACATCCTACGCGCTTCTTAAACAAACGGGAAAAGTGTTGCGGATATTGAAAACCCAACGAATAGGCTATCTGACTGACAGTTTCTTCCGTACCGAGGATGCGTTCTTTGGCAAAATCAATTACCTTTTCCTGAATGTGCTCTTGCGCTGTCTTCCCGGTGATTTTCTTTACCATATCACCGAAATAGTTAGGAGAAAGACAGATTTTACCGGCAAAATACTTTACGGTAGGCAAACCATCAGATTCCGGAACATTACTACTGAAATATTCGTCAAGCAATTCCTCAAATTTTGTCAAAACATCATGACTCTCATTTTCACGAGTAATAAACTGACGCTCATAAAAACGCATACAATAATTAAGCAATAATTCAACATTCATTGCAATCAACGACTTGCTGTGTTTATCAATTGCATGAGTCAATTCCAATTGAATATTTTTTAAGCAATCTATGACAATACTTTTTTCCTGTTCGGACAAATGTAACGCCTCATTAACGGCATAAGAAAAAAAGCCGTACTGCTTGATATTCTTTCCGAGCGTTGTACCACGTATCAGATCGGGATGAAACACCAAACCGAGCACCGGCTGTGAAGCTCCTTCCGAATTAGTGATGGAAACAGACTGATCGGGAGCAAAACAGACGATGGTTCCGTCCTGATAATCATACTTCCTGCGTCCGTAACGGATATCACAACTCTTATACAATTTCAGAAAAACGGCATATAAACCGTAATTCAACTGAACATTATTAAGCGATTTGGTAGCTTTCCGAAGGTCTGCAACTGATACCAAAGGGTGTAACGTTTCAAAACCATACAAAGAATTGTACTGGTCGACACTGGTTAAATTAATAATTTCATCCATAAACGTAAATATCTAATTAAAGCAGAGATATGTACAAATACAGTGCATTCACAGCTTTTTCAACCCATATCCTATAATTTTCCAATAACAAAATTAAAGTATTATTTTCATTTTTCCACAACCCCAATTACAGATATACTTACCCCATTTACAGATTTTACATCTTTTCTGGTTTCTTTCTTCATAAAGTCTCCCATTTTCGATTTTGAATTAACTGATGAGGAAATTGCAGTCATAAATGCGTTTGACCGTAACGAGAAGCATGACTGGTATTAAATTAATTCGAATTATGAAAAAAAATGTTGATTTATAAGAGTTATTAGTAACAAAACAATACTAAAAACAAGGCGGAGAAATCAGGTTGCTGGCGAAGTCTAAAATAAGTTCAAAAGGAACAGCAGCTGATCTGATAGTCTAAAAAACGATAAGTTAGGAAAAGAACTCAAAGTAAGTTTGTAAAACACAAATAAAAAATTCTATCTTTGTAATAAGGGTTGACGTATGCCATACCCGGACATAGTAAAAAAGAGGCGTTATGTCTTCTTCTTGTGTGATTAAAGCTTAGGAAACTGAATATCACGAATGCAAGAGAATGGCGTAATGGTTTCCACGCATATGCGTGGGGCTGTTATCACCACATCTTCATTCATGGGTATTCCTAAGCACCTGATCACAGAGACGTGGCATACGGTCCCACGCTTCTTAATGTTAAATGTTCTTTTGGTGGCCGGAGAACGATCACTAAAATATGCGGAAAAACATTTTAGCATTCTTAGCCATTCTAACGCGATGTACTGTATCATACGCCCGGGAATTAAAAGTCGGAATAAGCAACTTTAAGGCTGTGGCTGAACTTATTCGGCGAGCCATAGATGGAGTATCAGCCACTTTTATCACCTGTTTTATCAATCCCACAGAATACACACTTAAAGAGAGAGCACAAATCAATAAGCTCAGAGAAAAGCAAAACCTCCGGCGAAGCACAATATCCTATTTGTATTCCGGAATCTGCTATGACACCATCCTGCCGCAAGATCCAGGCCAATGGCACGAGGATTACAGACAAGCATTAAGAAATGCTGCAAAATATGGAGACAAACAGTCCCGGGAAATGTGAAAGGCCGCAGAACTGAGTTATTAACATTAACAAATCACATGAATATGAAAAAGTACATTTCCTTTCTTCTTTGTTGTACATTTCTTGCGTTTAATTCAAGCAAGAGTTTGTGCCAAGTGTACCAGCAGAACAAGCAGATTGCCATTCAACAAAATCAGCAGAATGTGAATATCAATGTGCCGGTCATAGAGAAAAAAGTATATGTGGACAGATTCCGGACTGTATACGTGGACAGACCACAGCCTAAAAGGGTTGCGAGAAAACTGTCTGCTCCATTCTGTTTGCATGGCTATCTGTGGGTTTACACTGAAGATATAGGCAACTTCAAAAACCAGGCGGACGCTTGGGAGATAATCCAAAACATCAATGTACAAGCCCCTTTCGGACGCAACACATGGCGCATTCCCACCTCGGCAGAATTAGCAGTATTGGAGCAAAATGCCGATAAGGTAGGGTTGGGAGAAGATATCTACCTGGCCACCGACCATCGTAACGGTGTGCTGAGAATGGTATCTACTGGTCCCACTGCTGCAGAACGAAAGGCGGAAGCTGATAAACTGGCTATGGCGCGACGCATTCAAGAGGAAGAGGTACGACGCAGAGCAGAGCAACAAAGACGACAACAAGAAACAAAACTTGCGATAGAAAGACAGCAACAAGCCGATGCTGCCCGGATTAAAGCCGAAGAACAAAGGAAGGCAGAACAGATCAGACAGCGGATACTTGAGGAAGAATACAGGAAACAAATGGCTGCAGAAGAATTGAAACAACAGACATTCGCCGAAGAACGCAGAGCCGATGCCGCCGCTAGGGTTACAATTAATGGTATTACCTGGGCAACACGTAATGTGTCAGGCAGTGGAACTTTCGTTTCAAGTGTTGAAATGTATGGTGGGTATTTTACTCACATGGATGCAGCGTCTGCGTGCCCTGCCGGATGGAGATTGCCTACAGAGTCAGAAATGAGGCAATTATATTCATTACCTAAAAAAGAAGATACAGTAAACGGAGTGAAAGGAACCCGGTTTGGTGTTGGCGCAAACTCGGTTTTCTTACCTATTGCAGGTGCCTATGGATATGACGGAACGTTCTCGTCATCTACAGCGGTATATTGGTCAGGGACTTCATCATCAAAGTATAATATATATTATCTCAATATAAAGACGGGTTACTATGGTGGAGTGATGAAAAGAGAGTTTTCGGGGAGCAACAAAAGGGTAAGGTACCCTGTGCGTTGTGTACGTAAATAATCATGTTATACTAATTCAAATCAATTCAATTATGAGAAACTTTACTTTACATTTTGCACTTTTGCTATTCAGTATTTGCTGCTATGGACAAACCAACTATCCGAATACTACCGCAAATGTTTATATAGCCGGTAGTTTTATGGATGGAACTGAAGAAAAGGCTTGCTATTGGCAGAATGGTCGGTTAATACCTCTGGCAGATGAGTATTCTGCGGAAGCAATCGCAGTAGAAAATGGGAATGTTTATGTTGCAGGCTATCACTGGGGCGGCAAAAAACCTTGTTATTTATATTACTATGTAAACGGAAGAAAGACAGTGGTAAAAGGAGATCGTCAATATCTTATGGTGAGAGATATGGCAGTCTGCAATGGTAAAATTTATATAACGGGAAATACCAGTGCAGATTATTCCGATGAAACCTGGGTGACTTGGATCGACGGCATCAAGAACAATGGCGGAGGCCGGGCGGTAACGGCATACGATGGAGTGATATACGCCATAAATGCCAACCGGGGAACGAATCAGGATGAATTTAGCGCATATGGGCAGAGAAGCAGACTTGAAGGTATGGCTAATGGAATCACAGTCGCCTATGGCATCGTATATGTGGCCGGATATTTCACCGCCAACCGTCCCAACGGAAGAGGCTATTATTATACGCCTTGCTATTGGCTGGATGGTACGAAAAAATCCTTGCCGATGCCGAACGGCAGCGAAAGTGCATCGTTAGACGGCATTGCGGTCTTGAGCAATGGTCATGTCCATGCGATAGGATCCAGAAGAGCGGGCAACGGTAATTTTCCAATCTATTGGGTAGAAAATACATGGAGATTCATCCCCGATGCGGCAAGTTTCAAAAAAATATATGCCTTTGAAGATAAAATTTATATTCTGGGCACTTGTAAAAGAGGTACATTCTGGATTCCATGCTACTGGGTTATAACTGAAAACAGCACAGGTGGCATCAATATTGAAAAAATGGTGACTCTTTCCAGTGCAAAATCTGCAAATGATATTGTTGTAACAAAAGACTAATTTAAATAAATGAATAGCTACAATTATCAAATTTATAAAAGAATAATTAGGGATATTCAGTAAATGTCCCAATTTTCTATAAAATGGGGAGTAATCCTGTCTTTCAGCAAGTTTTACTCTTCATTTTTTTTATACTTTTCTCCCTTTACCTCCCCAAAAACTTTGGTATGGGCATGACGATGATCGACACGGCCGAGATGTATGAAAACGAGGATTTTATCGGTAAAGCACTTGAGAACGTACGCGACAAAGTTTTTTTCGTCAGTCAGCACCCAAGGACGGGGCCAGTCATGTTGGGAAGAAAAGTCCTTCCAATTTGAAAAAATCAAAAAAACATATCAGTTACTAACAATTATGTAGTACTATTGTTTACAACATATTGTTTTACAATACATTAACCCGTTTTAGTATATATATATATTTGTTTTCATAAACAATAGATATATGTCAACCATCTTTAATCAGAAAATTGATTTGATTCAGCTATTGCGCCAGATTCCTGATGAACATATCCTCAAAATAGCCACCAAAAGTAGGGTCGATCATTATGCCAAAGTATTGAATCTTTTATCTGGCATCCTGCGTACGGATAAATTAAGCCAGCGTGATCTTGCCGATTCTTTTTCCTCGCCTCTTTTCCGGACTTTATTTAATTTTAAAGGTAAACCAACGATATCACACAGTTCTGTATCGGATCGTCTGTCCACAATGAACACCGGTTTTTTCCGTGAATGTTACGAAACAATCTATCATATATTCAGTTCTTTATACAGTACCCGTGAAATCGAAAACCTGTGTCTTCAGCGTGTGAACAAATAAAAATAATACTACAATGTAATCCCCACAATCCCACCGGAAGGGTATGAACATAGGATGAGTTGAAATTCATCGGTGAAATATGCATCCGTGACGGAATAACGGTGATATCGGACGAAATACATTGCGAACTGGTATTTTCCGGATATATATACACGCCTTTTGCTTCTCTTTCGGAAAAATTCTTGATGCATTCGATAACATGTATATCACCATGTAAGGCCTTTAAGATAACAGGATTGCAGATAGTAAACATTATATCCGCCGATGCCAAAATACGGGCTAAAATCGACAGATCCATCAATATCAATGAAGTATGTAACGTCAATCCCTTCGGTATACTGGCTACCATGGCCACCTACAATGAAAACGAAGAATGGCTAAGGTAATTGTTGGATCACCTGCCATATAATTATTTGAACATAAACAAATTACACAAACAACATTTGCCAGACTTCCCGAAAACCTCACTGAAGAGTACTTACTTAGTATGGATGAACTGCCGTACACTGCACAAATCTTCGAAAACACTGGAACATTTATTGATAAAAGAAGCTAGGCTATGGCTTAATGCCGGAACAATATACGGAACGGAAGACGAAGGCTTTATGCGCTAGAACATCGCTTATCCGCGCCCCTTACTGATAAAAGGACTAAAACAATTCAGAAATTTTGTATATAACCTGTAAAGAACCAACAAGATAGTGTTTTCTGTCGATAACATATCCTCAGATCGCATAGTCCTTCAAAATCAGAATCGCCTACTGCCGGCAAGCCTTGGCCCGTTTACGGTTTACCCGGTAACCCACTGCAATTATGACATCCAAATTATAATGCTTGGTCTTATACCTTTTCCCATCGGAGGCAGTTACCGAGAATTCCTCGATAACTGAATTCTCATCCAATTCTTCCTCTTTGAAAATATTTTTTAAGTGCAAGGATATATTATCAGTAGAACAATCAAATAGGACCGCTATTAATTTCTGAATCAACCAGATAATATCATTTTGCACCCTTACTCTATCCCATCCTCTTTCATCTGATTCGTAAAAATCAGAAATTCTGCTGTACTGTTCCGGATTTGAAGCTTCTTATTCGTCATGATAAATAATTGAAAGCATAAAGATACAAAAATTATCAATCCTCTAAAAGGATATTTGATAACATGGTTATGCTTATAATTTAAATCATCGGGACGGGACTAGTCATGTTCGGAACACTATCTTTTCCACTTGATCCGACACTATCGCCGGAATCGGGTATTTTTTGAGGTTTTATCTGAAAATAGAAACTCCCGAAGTTCGTTGAATTTCAGGAGTTTGCTTTGTTTTTTCGCTTGTTTTTGTGATCCAGCTAGGTTTTAACCACCAACGGTTATCTTGCTAAGATTCAAATCTTTTCTAAACTGTTACCCTCGTACCGTAACGATTTAGTAACGTTCTATTGGTATTAACTGTCAATGAATTGACTTCCGGTTTCTGCTTCGTTTCTGGAATAAATATAGAAAAAAGTTTAAATAATTCTATTCAATTATTCTTAAAAATGTAGTAGATATATATTCTATTGTATTTCATTCAAATTCTTAGCCGAAAATTTTTTATCGTATTTTTCTGGTCTTTCACTTATTATATCTTTCTCAATACTATGTAATTCTGCAAAACCTATAAATTGATAAAGATAATCAACAAATGAAACTATTCGATTATTTTGCCTAATTAACTCCTCGATTACTTCTTCTTCTGAAGGTATAATTCCCTTAAGAAAAGAAGGAAGAAATTCATAATCAGTATCGATTTCTTGAAAACTAATTTCGCAGATTGGAGGATAGTTACCACCAAACCAAAAATCACCTGTATGTTTCAGACGATTAGCCCAAGTATCCAATGGTGTTCGTCTATAGAAATCTGTTAAGCGATCGAATAACTCACGTGCAAACTTATTCTCTTCTGCTAACTGTTGAAACTTTTTGTAAAAAGGGGAATTTGGCGAAAAACGACATTTTACTAAATTCCTTCGATAAGTCATTTCCGATTTTACCGGATCATTAAAATCAAATACAAAATAGATAACCTGCAAAATATGATCATAACAAGCATTATACCATAATATCGCATTTTTCAAAAATTCATATTCTGGATATATATATTTGTCCGCAACGTAGCTACAGTTATTTTTTTCTTCAGACGCTTTTTCCAACGCGTAAGATGCACTAAAAAAGACATTTTCAAATTCACAAAATTTAAATGAAGCAATATAAGCATTGATACTTTGCAATTTCATCAAAGATGCAACATGAATATCAAAATTTAAGGATCCCTCCCATTCCCAATAGTCTTTATATCCCAATCGCTGGAATACATCTCTAAAATTATGAGAGAACTTTAAATGTTGTAATATTATTTTGTCAGATTTCATTACATCTATTATACTCAATTTTCATATCAATATCTATAAATCTCTATCGATCTAATTTATCTATTTTAAGATATTGATCAAATTCCAACATGATTTTTGAATCTTCAATGTCATAAAAACATTTACAAAATCTGAGCTGCATTTAATAATTCTGAATTTTCTTCCAGGTAAATATATGACTGTGGTGCACAAAAATTCTCAAAAAAATCAGCAGGATCTATACCTCTGCCAAATTTTTTATATTCTTTTATCAAAATTGAAAAACCTTTTTCAACTTCATTAAAATAATTAAAAAAATCTTTCTCATTTATTCCTCCAATTTCTTTGAATTGGGCCCACAAACGAAGCGGCGAATCTTCAATAATACTATCAATAATAAAAAAACCTATTATTTTTTTTACTGGCGAAGATGAATATACATAAACCTTATTTACGGGCCTTTTAAATATCTTCCTCCTAAATTCCACTCTTTTCTTACCAGACATTATAGCTTTAGCGTATTCTGGTTTAATTGATAATATAACGCTCGTCAAAGTATCCATCTTTTTTCAATTTTTGATAATCACATTCTTTTAGCTTAGTAATCGATTGGAGTTTGTTCTTAAAACTATCTAATTGTTGAATATTTTTATACTGAATTTTCTTTTTCAAATACGTAATTAATCGAAAAGTGATTACATGTAAGGACTTCTTTTCACAAAACCACTCATAAAGTTTATCGCGTGAAAATACTGTTTTTCTTTGTACTATTTTCCACAATTCCTCAAAATCATCAATACGTTGAGCAGATTCTAAAACACCTATAGGCTCTATTACTTTATCAGTTCTTGATGAATAAAATAATAATAAATCTCCCATTTTCAATGAAGTTATTCGTGAATTAGAAATATAGGCTTTTATGATAGTATTTCCTTGAATTTCATTTAAACTATCAATACCTTCATCAAATAAAGTTGGGTATCGTAATTTACCATCCTTGAATAAGGTTCCGTAAAATTCAGGGCGAATAGGAACTACGTATTTGTTAATTTCCTCTCCATCAAAATAGTACGGATGAATAAGTATATTATTCTCTTTCAAAGTAATTTTAGATTTATCTAAACATTTTAATAATCTCAATTCTTGTACTCCCTGTTTATTGATAAATCTTTCTTCTTGAAAACCAAGCTTATTTAATAATTTTCGCAAATGATCTTGTTTTTCATATACCGTTAAATACAAATAATTTATACATTGATTTATACAATATTCAAACATCTTATTAATAAATAATTCACCCAATTTCAATCCGAAAGCATTATCAGCTACTTTTAAAGTACATATTTTCAATACATTTTCATAAAGAGCTGGAATCTGGTGCTCTCCTACATTTTCAACTTTATAAATCAATAGTGCAATAAGATCGTTTTGAACTCGAACAGAATAACATTGACGGTCATCAATAACACATTTCAATAGCCAATTATCAAATAACGCTTGATTATAATCCTCTCTTAAACTGTCAAAAAATGACTGATTAAATTCAGGTTCCAATTCTCTTATACTATGGCCTTTTAAAACAGGATGAGTTGGGAGAACTATTGTAAAAATACTTTTCAAATATTCCAATGCAACCTGTACATTTAACACCTTATTATTCAAGCCTAATTTTTGTGCTTTAGTATGGATTCCATTATCTTGAGTTATAAAAAGATCAACGAAATTACGATATACCTGATAAAGTTGTTCATTATCACACTGATCATTAACACAGTTATTTTTTAATTGAGATTGAAAAAACTGATCAGAGACAGCTGGGTTATTCAATTTCTGATATTTTCCTAATTTAGATAAAATGATATTTCTACGTTCATCATTTTTATCTCTTAAAATATCCTCCGGAACGGCAAAAGGATGATAAAAAATATGACAATTATTGGAAATCGCTAAATTATAAAATTTAGAAAACGTCTCATCTATAACTTTATTATCTTCCAGATGAATCAGTATATTAGTATCTACTAATATCTTCATAAATATTCATTATTACTTTTCTACAAATATAACAATATTTATAACACATATTTAACAATATAAATTTTGATTTTCATCAACTTTAATCAACCGACTTTGGAGGTTGATTTTCCCCTGTAAGAGGCAAGAATTTCGAGTTACTCGAAATGTTCTGAGTAACGATAGACACATCTTGCTGTTAGCTGATGCTAACAAGGTTTACTTTCAGATAATAAAGTATTTCCTTAGATTTTAAGAAGAAGTTAGTTAGGTGATACTGCTCAATACTGTATAGTAAGTATAAATCATTAGCTAACTGTATTGCAGATGGATATTCTTCTGTTGGAGCGTCCGGACATCTGGACGTATTGACGTTGAAACGTCTGGACGTCTGGACAGCTATAAGAATGTAATTACAGAGAAATTATATTTTGATAACTTTTGGGGGTATTCAAAGAGTTTTCTATTTTTGTAATCAAAGTCAAGCCTTTATGTAAGAAGGTCTGCGAAATATTATTTATGCTATAATTGAGATATTTATTAGCACTTTGCCCCCGTCCCCGGGTGCTATTTTTCTAATTTTTCAATCTTTTCATCCTGTTTCTCATTCATCTCCATTACCCTTTGAAATGTACAAGCCAAAAATTGAGCCATAACTTCTTCGGTGACAAACTTCTGACCTGCAAGGTCATTACACGTCTTTTCAATAACTGCTAATCTTGAATTTATCATTTTCTGTTCCGGATTCTTTTTCATGTTGTCCCAGATTTCCTCTAACATGGCATTAATACCCTCTAATATAATTTCCTGTTCCATAATCTTATAATCCTAATTTACGTTTCTTCTTCTTTTTCTTTAGTTCGTTTAATCTCATTTATTCGCCATCGTCAGGCATACTTCCCGAATTGGAAAAACCAAACAGATTTCCATTTTTCCCAAAACCGGAATTCGTTTCTTTCGGTGTCGAATAATCCGGTTTTATTGTAACGGTTTCCTGTTGCTGCTGGCTGTTCCGATTTAGTTGTGCATCTAATTTTGAATAGCTAAAACTCCGGTCTATCTCCGAGCCTTTAAAACTATATTCTCCTTTTGTAAAGGATATTCCTTGTACTTCATTTGTTTGTCCTTTGTATTTGAAGCGGATTTGTATTCCCTCTTTGGATAAATAGCCTTGTAGTAGTTGCCAATCTTTAGCATATTTCAAACCACTTTTAATGACGTTGTAGATTTCATATTTCGTTTTATCCGGTTCTTTCAAGCGGTCTTGTTTTACGTTTTCTTTACCGGGAGCAAAATATAAACCGTATTTTTGTTTAAGCCGTTTACAAACCTGCTCATTCCGGTAACGGTCATTTTGGTCGGTGATGGTTTTACCGTTGTTGTCTATCCAGTTAAAAACGATATGCACATGAGGGTGTTTACGGTCGTGGTGGCAGACAATGATGTACTGGGTGTTCACGATTCCCATTTCTTTCATGTATTCGTGTGCAAGGTCTATCATTTTCAGGTCGGTCAATTTCGGAGCATCCTCTACAGAATAGTTCAGGGAAATATGTCCTACCGGTTTTTTGATGTCGGGGTTCATCAGGCGTTGAGTAGCAAAACTTTGTATAATGCTTTCACGGTAGCACTTTACCCCCGTACCCGGGGCTAGTAAAACTATTTTGATTTTCCGAAACAAATGCAGACATCTAAAAGTCAAACAACGCCAAATCAGCGCATTGACGTTAAAATCGTTATGATTTTACGCTCTGTGATATACCATAACGATTTGGTAACGTTTAGGGGGCTTTAATTGGCTTTTTTGTGTCTTTGACTTGTCTTAGTTGAAAAGAAAAAAGCTTTCTAAAACGTTAATTTAGAAAGCTTTGGCTTAGTTTGACGAGGTTTTGTCTTACCTCTAAGTGATCCAGCTGGGATTTTACACCCCACTGTATATCTTACATTTTCAATAAATTACAAAAAAAATGTTTACAAACTCCACCTATTTCGCTGCAGATAGATTTCTGTTGGTTGCTGCCGTTTACATTAGTAAAGATAGATAAATAAACAATATAAACATAAACTTAAGATTCATTTTTTACTCGTTCTATCAAATTGTCAAATTTTGAATATATATTATCTATCTCTCGACCTTGTTGATAATCATCTATAGCACTTTTTATAATAGTGACAATTTCTGAGATTCTATCATCCAATTGGAAAATGCTTACTAAATCACTAAAGTCATAACTCGATTCGCGAGATTGATAAAATTTTATAAGTTTCATTAAAACTGTATCAATAGGTAAATTATCCGTTTCTCTCCCGAAATCTTCTTTTTTTGTCTGTTCACGCTCACCCTTTCTCAAAAGTGCTATTTCTTTTGCCAAATTCAAATTAGAATTATTGTCAGGAAACATAGAATTCAACATATCATAAAAACTAATCGAATCATTGGATAAAACAAAATTAGTTTCAGAGAGTGTTATAATATTATATGTTAAAGCGTTAGAATTAATATTCAAATTCATAATATCAATTTTATTAGCTAAAACAGTTGGTGCATATAATTTCCAACGATTCAATTCTTTATATTTAGAAAAAAATGTCTTACACATTGCATAAAATGAAGAATCCCAAGTCACAAAAATAGGTGTTATTATTTCATCAACTCCTTCAATATAATGCAGTTCTGTTGATAATGTCAAAAACATTCGTAAATCATATATTCTTGCCCGATAAGTTTTCATTGACCTTGAGTAACTAAGCACATTTTCATATTCTACTTTGTATTTCTCAAAATCTTCAAATCTTGGAGGATGTTGACAATGAATTCCCAAACCTTCAAAAAGATCACATAGTTGAATAATATTTTCATTTAATACTTCTTCATCTAGAGTATCTACGCAAATGCCTAAATTTTCTTCGATAAATTCACTAAAAGATTGGGTGTTATCAATAAAATCATTTTCTCTTAAAAATAAGTAATAATTGAATATCACATTTTTAGATGCTCCAATCTCTTTAATAAAAGAAAGGCTTAAGAAGCGATCAAGTTTTATACCTTCTGCTATATGATAAAAAGCTTCCTCTACATAATCAGTAGAAGTCCTTAACTCTATTTTAAAATTAGAATTATGAATTGCTTCAGTGAGTGATTGAACAGATTTATATAACAAATCTTCCTCATTACTTTCTTTTTCGCAAGCAAGACATATAATCTGTAATAACAATTGTGTATCTAAATAGATTATCAAAGGACTTTGTTTCATATACTCATCCAACATATTGGATTTATATAATTCCATAAACAACATAGACATATTTATATTGTTTAAGAAATCATTTTTCTGGCAAATAGATAATAAATCCAAAATTATTTTTTCAGTCTTTTGGGATTCCCCAATATTAGCTTCTATCCGTTGTTTTAAACTTTTATATATTTTAGATAAACGTCTTCTCTGAGGTTCACGCTCTTGTATATCTTCATTGGTCATCTGATAGCTTGACGAATACAATTCCAAAATATCATCAATAACAGATTGCATAAAACCAACAAGATTTTGTTCTGACAAATATTTTTCAATTTCAAAAATAAAAGCATTCTTTTGTCTATTAGAATTTAGTTCTGCTTCTCTAAATTTTAACTCTCCTAACTCTGTTATATTATATACACGTGGTTTGTCTTTTATACACACGACCAATTCAGATTCAACCAAATCTTCCAGTAAGAGAACTAAAAAATTCTCAGAAATACTACTAGAAAAATCAGTATTTAAATCTGTCTTGATCTGTTTTAAAGTTACATTTGAATGTTCATAAAGGTAGGATAGTATAATTGACTTTGTAAAATTCTTCTTTATATCAGAAGCTTTTTCTCCCTTTACAAAAAGTTCAAATAAATTTCTTTCTTTTTGATTTAATTTCACATTATCCCTTATCGGTATACAACTATACTGGTTAATAAGTTGCCCAATTATTGGGTATGTATCCACTAACTCTGCTAATTGATTCGCATCAAATATTTTCAATGTAATATTATGATTTAAACTCGCCTCTCTTTCTAATTCGTCACGTCCTCGCTTAGAAATAATCTGAGAGCAGAAAAAAAGTAATTCTGATCTATATCCTAGATTTTCATGATTATATTTTGCCTTTTTTACATCTTCCTCGATCTTGAGATTAATATTTAATTTCTGAACAGTTATTTGAATATTTGTCTTCAAATATTCTCCCCGAATTTTAATCTCTATATCATTTCCTCCATCATTAGTTCCATCACATATGAAAACATCACTTGTGGTATAGTAGTTTTTTAAATACTCTTTTATAACATTTCTAAATGCATCAACAGATAATGCTTTTATCAGATTTTTATATTCTTCTCTCATCTTATAACATTTTATCGAAATAGAACAGACTCCCTATATAAAGAACAATTATAAATAAATATCCACAAATATCACTATTAATTCTATCTTTATCAAGTATTCATTAATACGATGTTTTTTGAATTACTTCTGATATTGGATTATTTTTCATGCTGTTTCGGATTTCATCTAATATGGCATTGATACCTTTTAATAAAATTCTGTTTTTCAAAGTTTTATAATCCAAATCTGCATTTTTTTCATCAGTTTATTTAATCTCATTTGTTCATTACAATTAAACAGATTTTCTACATGAATTTCAAAGTTCTTAATGAAAAACAAGTCAATATGCTTTAAGGGCATATCTGACACTTTATATTTTTCTTCCATATAAGTTATCAGACGGTCGCGGGCACTCTCATAACGGGAAAAAGTTTTACCCGTGAGTTGTCCGGCTGCTACTTCATCACGGCGGGATTCAATGTAATTATTAAAATAGTCTATCAGAGAAATACCCCTTTCCCTGCGCTCCTGCTCTTCCCTCTCCTGACGTTCTTTTTCAAGACGTTCGGCTTCCTGCTGCTCTAACTTCTTCCGGTCTTTTTCCTTTTCTTCGGCGGTCTTAGTCAGATTTACATATTTATCCCTGACTTCCACAACAGTCATATATCCTTTATCGGCAATAAAAGCAGTTTTAATATCGTTGACAAAAAAGTTATCCACCATTAAAAAGATATATACATGAAAGGTACAGGTTCTACTTTACATACTTTAAATATGAAAGGGAAATAAGGGGTATGATTTACACAACAAACTGGATTGAAAGACTCAACAGAGATTATAAGAGGGTGATTAATATGAGGGGAGCCATGCCTAATCCACAGGCCGTTATTCTGCTGATGGGCACAGTGGCTCAGAATGCGGATATTTATAAATACCCCATTTATAATTTTTTAGAATCAAAACTATTTTATTAAAAATAAATAATTTTGCAGAAATGAATAAAAAGAGTATGCATACACACTTTTTGAAACACTATCCTATCATCCTATCTTTTCCACTTGATCCGACACTATCGCCGGAATCAGCTATTTTTTGAGGTTTTATCTGAAAATAGAAACTCCCGAAATTCGTTGAATTTCAGGAGTTTGCTTTGTTTTTTTGCTTGTTTTTGTGATCCGCCTGGGGACACTTAGTGATCCAGCTGGGGACATAGAATTTATTCATAATCAACTGATTACTATCCCGATTGTCTTTTGGAAATATTTTAAAATTAACAGGTGGACAAATAGTGGACGACTTATTGTCGTTTCTTGTCTATCTGTTTAAAATATTATTATCAATACTTGTCTGAAAATGACCTATTAAGACTTACATTCCCGACATTTTCTAAGAACTCTGATTTAACAGTGACAAAATACCAAATAAGACAATACAATGCAAATTATACGTAAAAAAAATGGTTTACAAAATTATATAACATAATTTTGTAAAATATGCGTGTAATTCATTTTTTGTTAAGCTTGGGTATATCCTATTATGGGGTATACCCTATTTTATTATTATTATGAGAAATTCATTATTAAAGACTGATCTATTGATTCTACTTAGCACACCCCAAAAAATCGAAACTAAGACGTTAGAAAAAGCCTATGTACAATTCGTAAATAAACTACAGGTTTTTGTAAATAACTCATCTGATTTGGCAACCTCCTATTTCTTACTACATTACACAAGAATTGAATTAGAAGCTATTTTAAAAAAAGATACTACGAATAATATTATATTGAATAAAACCCTTTCAATTATTAATGTTGCTTTAGAATGTTTGAAATTATCAGTACCAATTGAAACAAAAACATTAAAAATAAAAAAGCCCCTACGCTGGACGGCTGACTTATGTAATGCCGTCGAAATAATATATGCACTTTTCCACAGTAAATGTATCAATAATGGAGAAGTTACGATTAAACAACTCGCAGAACTATTTGAAAAGGCTTTCAACATAAATCTCAATAACATTTCATTGTTATACATCCAAATAAGAAGCAGAGTCGGAGAAAGAACAACTTTTTTACGTCGTTTAACGGACAACTTAAACAAGGCAATGTTAGAAAAGGACAAATAATTACTATTAACCTAATATTAAGTTAAATACTTTCCATTTTTTCAACCTGCACTTTTGTAGCAACAAAATTAAAACTAAATAATTATGGAAGTTGTTACATTAGATTCACAGGTGTATCGGAATCTTGTAGAAAAATTAGAAACTATTTTTCTATTCGTCAAATCACAGGGTACAATACAATTAAACGAATCAGAAAAACCGAGAGAAAAAACAGAAAAAGGAATTGCATTAGACAACAAAGATGTATGCAAACTTTTACATGTCAGTTTAAGAACATTAAATCGAATAAGAACCCGGGGAGAAATTGCTTATACCCGTATTGGTGGGAGAATCCGCTATAACATTGAAGATGTAAATAAATACATAGCAGAAGGTAAATATGAAACGGTAAATGAAATTGCTCAACATAATCATTTATCCATATGATCGAAGAATTAGACAAAGCAACATTAGAGCAATGGATGCACCGTTTATTTGATCGTTTAGATCAAACGGATGAAAAAATAAAAAGATTAGCCCTTCAAATAGCCGTTGAAGAGATAAAAGTTTTAGACAACCAGGACATGTGCTTACTTCTGCATGTTAATCGACGAACATTACAGCGTTACCGAAAAGAAAAGATTTTAAAATACTTCAACGTTCGAGGAAAAAATTATTATCGAGTAGTTGATGTAAAAGAGTTTATGGAAAATCGTTTAAAAGAAAAAGATGCAGAGGCTAAATAATTATATATTATTTTGGCATCAAAATAATTTTTAGTATTTTGAAATGATAAATATACATTATATTACTAATATGGAAAATTAAAAACAAGTTGAACATGAGAATACATATTCCCGAATTAAATGCCTTTAACGATTCATATTTTGATTCATATAAAGCAATGTATTGTATGATTAGTTATGAGGTATTGAAATTGAATGAGAAGTTTCAATCAAGAGCTATTAATGATATTCCTGGTTATCAAATTGGAATCTTAATGAAAATCATGCGATGTTTTCACTCATTCATGACAGTTGTTGAAAATAGCAAAGACTATAACACAGCAGCTTCGATAATCAGAATAATTGCAGATACGATAGCTTCATTTCTACTCATATATCATGATAATAGTAAAGATGAAAGATTGTTAAGACATTATCTGTTTATCCTTGATGGATGTGTAAATAGATTAAAAGAATTGGAAAATCGTGAATTAAAGAATAATGGCTCTATTACAAATGAAGAATTCAATGCACTTCAGACACAGGTTGAAAACGCAATAATAGATACAGAAAAAATTAAACATTATTGTGTTCATACAATTTTTAACTTACCAATATATACTAAAAATAAAGATACAATAGATATTTTCATAAAAGACTGTAATTGGAGATATGCGGATATTAAACAACCGAAAAAGAAAATAAACTGGAATACTATGTATCAATTCATTGATACAAAAAAATCAATGACTGATATGATTTCTTTTTTATCCCATTATGTACATGGACTTAGTATTAGCAATTTAATTATTGATTGTAATGATGAAGATTTTGAGCCTTTGGTTAGTTATGGCATTTTGCTGATGGGGAAAATTCATGAAATAGCTAATAATGATTATGGTGTTGATAGGTCTAATCTTATGGATGGATTTCTTGATTCTGAATATGGAAAAGATTTCTTATCTTATTATAGTCCACATAAGCTACAAGAACTAATTGGCATTTTGAACGAAGGCAAGAAAGATTAAACTAATTTTAGTATCTGGACTGGGGTTTGAGTGCTACTGACGAAACAATTGTAGATTTCAATCATTTCCGGTCATCACAATAGAAAGAATGATTCAAACTTATAGATAATGAAGTTAAAAAGAATTGCATTATAAAAAAGCGCCCGGTATCCTACCCCCGGGCGCACCACTTAAAATCCTGAAAACAGTTTAACTGTTGCATGATTTCAAGTACAAAGATAAATAAATTATCTCTTTTTCGGATTAGATTTTTTCATTGGGAACTCGAAAACGGTCTTATAATTTTCATCCAATTTCAATTTAGCATCCATTAATGAACCGTCGCGCTTCTTAAATCCCTTAATAACGCCCGTCTTCCCTTCCTTTATTAACATTATGATCTGTTCGTCCGAAAGCTGCTTATCACATTTATTCCTGAATACTATAAAATCACATTCTACGTTAGCACATTTAACGCATTTAAGAAAAAACAACATTTTACTGTTACATTTAGGGCAGACACAAGACTTATTTTCCGGCAGATTTACAGTAACATTCAATAATTCCGTTGTAACCTGTACGGTATATATTTCCACTTCCTGACGAAAAGTATTAGGTTGTAACACTCCATTTTCAATATTATTCAAAGCAGCTTCCCAACCAGCCGTCAAACCAACATCAGAAATACGCATATCTTTCACAATTTCATAAGTAGTTTGCCCTTTCTCGGTTGGTACAATGTTCTTTTTATCACGTCGGACATATTGCCTGTGAATCAAAACCTCTATTATTCCGGCACGAGTGGCAGGTGTTCCTATTCCCGTTCCTTTTATGACATCCCGTTCTTCTTCATCTTCTAAATCAGTTCCTGCATGCTCCATGAGAGAAAGTAAACTTGCATCGGTCAATATGGGTTTAGGCTGGGTTTGCTTTTCAATATGGCTTACCTCCAAAACAGGTAATAATTCACCTTCTTTACAAATAGGTAATATTGAATTATCTTCTTCGGTTACTTTTGTTTCAAAACAACGAAATACCTCTTTCCAACCGGATTTTTTTATTGTAGAGCCCTTAGCGGAAAATTCGACGTCGTGGCTACGTAATTCGATTACAATTTCATCCTTAATACACGCCTCCGAAACAGCTTCTAACATCCGTCCTGCAATTAAATTGAAAATTCGTTCTTCATCTTCTGCCAAAAAGTTCGGCAAATGTGTAATCGTCGGAATTAATGCATGATGATCGGTTACTTTCGAATTATTTACCGACCTGCTGTTAAGAACCTTATTTTTAAGCGAAATACAATAATTACTAAAAACAGGGTATTGTTCTAAATTCTGGATGATCCCCGGAAGTTCGGCAAACACATCATCGGGCAAGTACCGGCTACCTGTACGGGGGTAACTGATCAACTGTTTTTCATATAATAATTGTGCCACAAATAAGGTTTTATCTGCCGGGAAACCGAATAATTTATTGGCATCCTTCTGTAAGGTTGTCAAATCATAAAACAATGGAGGTTGTACCGTAACCTGATTAACCGTTGCATGAATAACCTCCGCCCGACTATCGGATCGTAATATTTGTAATACGCTTTCCGCATCTGCTTTACAAGGATATTTTATTTTGGAAAGTGCCTTAAACGAAACTCCGAATTTTTCTGCGGTTAATTGCAATTGCCAATACTTAACCGGGATAAAATTTTTATTTTCATTATACCGTTCCACAATCATTTTTAACGTAGGGGTTTGTACGCGTCCTAATGAAAATACACCTTCTCCTGCTGCTAAAGTAAGAGCTTGGCTTGCATTCATCCCGATTAGCCAATCCGATTCTGACCGTGCGCGGGCAGCATAATATAAATTATCATACTGGTTTCCTGGCTTAAGTTCTTTCAAAGCCTTTCGAATAGCTGTATCTGTCAAAGAAGATACCCATAGGCGAAAGAAAGGTTTTTTACATTCCAAATATTGATAAATGTACCGAAATATCAATTCTCCTTCTCTTCCTGCATCTGTGGCAACGATAATCTTATCCGCAGCCTCAAATAATCGCCTGATAACCTCTAATTGATTAACTGCACGTACATCGTCTATAAATCCTTTATCGGATTTAATTTGGCGCGGAATTAATTTAAACATTTCCGGTAACATTGGCAGGCTTGCACGTTCATAACTCTTAAAACCGTAATCCAAAGGTTGTGCCAACGCGACCAAATGACCGTAAGCCCAGGTTACCACATATTCATTGCCGGCGAGAAAACCGTCCATGAAATGATTTTCTTTAGCACCGACAACACTTGCAATTACCCTCGCTACGCTCGGTTTTTCTGCTATAATAACTGTTTTCATAAGGGATTTTTAAGTGGATTATTAAAATTAGTTGGTTATACCTACTTTCTTACCTTTTGTAGCAAACTTTTTACCTTCTTGTTGTTGGCGTGCATTTTGACCTTTATCCTTTTTTGGGTTAGGTTTAAACTTCTGAAAATCGTACCCATACCTGCCGTTTTCTTTTTTCTTCCAACCAATCCAGTTACCGTATGGCTCTACGGTTTTACCGTGTCGTTTGGTCATGCCGTCTATCCAAACATAATTGCCGGCATTCATCTCTTGTAATTGTTTGGGAGTTACTTCTTTTCCATTAATTTGCTTAGCCCTGCATACCTTTTGTACATCTTCGGAAAGTTCCTGATAATATTTTTTACAGTCGATTTTCAATCCTCTTTCTATGGCATCTATATAAGCATAAGCACCGTATGATTCTCCACCCTCTTTAGGTTTCAAATCCGCCATTTTGACTGAAAAACCACCAAGAATCCGTCCTTTTTCATCGACTGTAACTTTATGTCCGTTAATATCATCCCAGATCACCATATTAGGAGATTTAAACATGGGAATGGCTTTGTTCACAAGAGGATCATAAGTAAGATAAGCTTCCCTTACATTGCGTGTACCGGGTTCAACAATATTGATTGTACCTTCTAACCGCCCATTTATAAGCTGCTGCATTTGTTGATCGTTCAAAGGGGTTCCCATTACGTAACGGGACAGTTCATGTGCTACTCCGTCAGCCTTAACACGAATCGTTCCGTCTTGCCTTTTTATAAGCTGCATTACGAACATATCATCTACTGCTATACCGTTCAGATCACCTTTTAAGTGAAAAAGTACATTCGATCTTAACCCTTTTTCCATACGTTCAGTTTGTCCCTTCTCTTCCACAATTTTGCGTGAAAAACCTACTTCTTCCAGTTCTTTCCAATTCACTTTATTGAGATCGATATAAGGTTCTTTTTTCTTTGCCATTTCTTTTTCTTTATTGACTAATTGCGTTAATTCAGAAAGGACTTTTAAGATTTTGTCACCTTCTGGCGTTTTATTTTGCAGTGCATTTTTAATTACTTCTACATTTTCTTTAATCTCTTTTTTATCTGATTTATAAAACTGAAGATGCACTAAAGGCGATCTTATCGATTCAATAAAATTTTTCCAGAAATTAGAAAACATACTTGCATTCTTATCCACCTGCATATAGTGGCTTTCATTTTCTGGGGTAGGCTCAACAGACTGTAAGATTCCTTGTTGATCTACGCCGCTAACAACTCTTACATCTTTTCGGTTCTGATTATAAACCAGAATAACATCGCCGGGTAACTTTTTCGTAGGATTTTGTTTTTTTGCCATAATTGTAAAATTTGAATTAAACAACGATTATCGGAAGCGAAGATAGGCATGTTTGTTGTTAAATGTCTATATATCAATACATACAACATCATTTAGTACCCTAAACAGCTACAATTGTCCCTTTATTAAAGAATAGCTTTATAGAAAAAGCAGCCCTTTTGAAGCTGCTTCTTTTTTTATTCTTCTTCATCCTCTTTTAAAAGATGTCGTAAGTTTGGATCATTCTTAATTCTTTTTTTCTCGTCTTCAATAATTTGAATCACCTCTCTTTTGATTCGGTTATAATTATTTTGAATTTGTTCATCCATTCTATCTATTCCGTTTTCGTCGCAAAAATCGGTAATGACAGGTATTTCCCGGTATGCTTTTTCTTCCTTCTTTACTTGTTCGGTATCTACTAATATTTCACAATGGAAAATCTTTTGTTCAATACGTTGATCGAAATTATCTGCCACAGAGCCTACGAATGTTCCTTGTGTAAGATTAGAGATTTTCGACGGTGGAATAAGTACATCCAATTGAGTGTTGAATGTACTGGAATTATCATTTCTGTTGATTGTATTCGATTGGCGTTCCTGTACAATTTTTCCAAAACGTTCTGATAAAGTTTTAGCCGTATCACCCACAACCTGTCCTGCAAATACATTCCCCACCGTATTAATAATTACTTTCGCCTCTTTCTCCCCATAATCACGGATTAGCTGTGAAAAATCCTGAAAACCTAAAAGTATGGCGACCAAATTTGCCCTCGCAGTGGCAATTAAATTATCAAGTCCTTTAAAAAATATTGTCGGTAATTCATCTATAATTACAGACGATTTAAGGCGGTACTTCTTATTAATCAGTTTTACAACTCTACCATTGTATAAACCTAATGCAGCCCCGTATATACTTTGCCTTTCCGGGTTATTGCCAATACACAGGATTTTAGGCTCGTCCGGGTTATTCACATCTAAAGTAAAGTCATTTCCCGACATTACCCAGTAAAGAGCCGGAGATATAAGACGGGATAGCGGAATCTTTGCACTTGCAATTTGTCCCTGTAATTGATCTTGCGCATTACTCTCCCAGGCATCCATAAAAGCAGACAAATAATTTTCTAACTCTGGATAACTTGTCAGGATTATAAAGGTATCAGCATATTTCCGGTTCAAAAATTCTATTGCATGCGGAAATGTACAATACTTTCCGTTTTCATATATTTTCAAAAACCAAATAATAGCAGCTAACAAGATGATCGGAGATTCAACGAAAAAATCCCCCTGTTTTTCAACCCACGTTCGATTGAGGTTTAGCATAATGGTATAACTGGCTTCGTAGGCATCTGAAATATCGGTCATAAAAATCGGATTCAGCGGATTACAGCGGTGTGATCGCCGGGGATCGTCGAAGTTGATCGTATAAAATTTAGGCGTTACGGTATAACCTGCTGTATGCTGTAAAAGGTGGTTATAGGCTATCTTCGTCAGATCAGGATACTTATAATCGTATAAGTACATGGCAAAGCCTTTTTCAATTTGCTGCTTAATATAACCATTAACGATAGCATAAGATTTACCGCTTCCGGGAGTTCCTAACACCATAGAAGCCCTAAAAACATTAACAACATTAATCCAACCGTTATAATACTTTTTCTTGTAATAAAAACGCGTAGGTAAGTTCACCGAATTAGGATTTGTCATTAGCCGTATCTCCTGCATAAAGCTTTCGTTCTCACGATTGAAAACATCATCCAACCTTTTACTTTTCAGTAAGCGGCTTACCCATACCCCGGCAATCATAAGGAAAATATACCCTCCCGAAAGTGTCAAAGCATATAAAGAAGTAACTACAACCATAGGTAGAGAAGTTGCCAAAAGCCACCCATTGAAAAAATATAGGGAAAAGCCTATTCCTGCATACAAATTGATATTTCTCCAGGTTATTTTTTCATTTTTTATCCCTTGTGTCCCCAAGCAGGATAAAGCCAACAGCAACAGAGCAAAAAGCTTTGTAACTAAGGTAGAAGAGAATAATCCCGACTTTTGAAAATTTATCAGGACTTTATCGATAAGTGAAAGTGTAAAACCGTTAGCCTTAAACCAGGCATAACAGTACCAATAAATATGAATCAGTATTAATAATATGCTTACAGCCCGCAAAAAGTCTACAACTTTTGCCAGCCCTCGCAAATCGTCTTCGTTTTGCATCATGCGAAAATTATGTGCCGGAAGTGGGATTTTCCGGCACGGTTAAACAGTTTGGTTTTAAGTGGGTATGGGGGGGATTAGCCCAATTACTAAATCGAACGTTTTCTTTTTTTGCGTTTTTTGGGTTTCTTCATCTTTTCTTTTTCATAGATTGGAGCCGGGTCCGTTGGTAACAACAGACCGCACCAATCAGTACCGCTTTCTGCCATTTTACCGGGTTCTGCCTTCTGTTCCGTTTGTTTGTATATGGATGTAAAGCTATCACTAAACAATACTTGAAATACATTGGCAGAAAATTGTTTTCCCAGCTTAGAGCCATTGAAAACATATTTGTTACGATGATCTATAAATGTAACTCCATATATCCGGTTCTCCGTGTTCGTTCTAAAGATTACGTCGATGTTCTTGTCTTTAAGTTTTCGTTTAAACTCTTCCATGTTCCGGGCATCCATGCAGGTAAGAATTTCCTGTTTGAGTTGTTCTTTTATTTCCAGAGTTTTATGTTCGTTCTTTGAGTTTTCGATATTATGCAATAGAGTTTCATAACCTATTTGCTTTCCCCAGAGAGAAGCCTTAAACCGTGTTCCCGTGGGTTTTCCTTGTTCGTCCAAAGCAAAATAAATCAAACCGGTATAATACTTACCGTTTACCTCTCCCTTTACCTCTTCACAACCAATGTTATACAAGGAAAGTAAAGCATTAAATTCTTTTACGGACTGAAAGCGGTACTTTATTAACTCCTTAACGGTGTTCCTGATCTGCCTTTTTACATCGTTAGTTTTGTAATGAACCGCTTTTAGTACATTCATCTTTTTTTCTTCTTCGGGTGTAGAAGGTTTAAGCCCATATTTCTTTTCTAACGCATCTGTAATCTGTTTGGAATGGCGGTGTTCGTAACTGTCATTGATTTTTACCCCTTGTTCATCCACACGCACGGAAACAATATGTATATGTTCCCTCTCAATATCCCGGTGCTTAAATACAAGGTAAGGTTGATGACCATACCCCATTTTATTCATATATTCTTGTGCAATTTCTTTTAACCGTTCATCAGATAGATGATCGTCCGGGTGTGGATTCAATGAAACATGAAAGACTGTTTTCTGAGTACGATTATTATTATTCAAATAGGTATTGAAACAATCCAGCATTAAATCCATATCCGGTATTTTGTCATCCCTTTCAATCATATTCTCGCACATGAATACATCAGCTTTATTCTCTTGTACTTTATCCAAATTGTATTTAAGCACCCCATAAATATTACTACCTGATGTTATTTTGGCAACCATTTTTGTTTATATTCTTCCGTTAATTCAATGATTCTTTGCAAATATGTAACAAGTTTAGCCGTTTCTTTTTCCAGTTTAAACAGATAGGATAAAGCTATTTTTTCAGTAAAAGCATGTTTTAAAGATTTCACGACCTGATTATAATTCACTCCGATTTTTCTTATTTCCGCATTAGTGGCACTTAATTTCACACATATATCATAAGCGGATTTATCGGTTGTCACCACTTTAAACGGTTTATTCAATATGCAGTTAGTAATAAATTCCGTAAGTGTTTTTGCCCCGGATTGTTCAAACAGTTTTTTAAATTGTATATCCTCATGTTCGTTCAACCGAAAATTATACCTATGTGTTTTACTGTTCTGGTTTTCCATATGAATATTTATAAAATACGACTTCGGAGTATTCTTACCTCTTTCCCCTCTTCGGGGAAAGCCAGGCTTTTTGTCATACAAAAAGGTCTTTGTATGACAAAGACACACCTGGCTATTTGCTCCACGCAAATAAAATTCTGCTATGAGCAGAATTAAATCGCAGTAAAAATTGAAGGTAAAAAAACACCCTATTTTTTCATGGGGCAAGATAAAACCTATTCAGAAAACAGGACGAATCCCTCCCCCATGTCAAATGCGGTCACTATGCAGACAAATGAGTTTTAGTAACAATTTTGTGGATAGGTACAAGCGTAAACATACACCAACGCACGTATGTATTTCTAAACTTACTTCTATGAATATTGAAGTATGCATAAATTGATTGATTTACGTACATATTTGTACACACATCTATTTACGTACTTACATCTATATGTACGGATGCATGGATTTACTTATTTACGTGGTTACAGGTTTATGCAGGTATGTACTCACTCACATACTTACGTCATAATGGATTCACGTATTTACCTGTTTACACTAATACACATTTATGTATTGGTGTACCCACATCTGTACGGGAACAAATCTACTTCCAAAAAATAAACCGGCACATTTTGACCAATGACCAGCGCCTCGATTGTATTACTTTGTCTATTCTTGTCTAAGTTGATTTACTTCAATAACTTACAAATAAAAGGTAAAATAGAAGACAGTAGGTACACATCAGAGGTCAGGGGGTGGAAAACATGATTGTATTCTAATTTTTTGGTTTTTCTTTGTTTTGTCACCTGCTATAAAAAGGGACAAAAAGGAACAGGATTTATAAATAAAACAAAAAGAGAAACCATGTTAAAAGTAGCTTTTTCAACCCCCAAAGGAGGGATCGGCAAAACAACGATAACGGTAATCGTAGCAAGTTATCTACATTACCAAACTGACAACAGGGTTATCGTATTGGATGCTGATTATCCGCAATTCTCCATACAATCCATGCGGCAACGGGATATAGCACAGGTCAATAAAAATGACTATTATAAAACGCTTGCTTACAATCAATTTACAAACAGCAACAAAAAAGCCTATCCGATTCTAAGCGGAAAACCTATCCATATCTTGCAGGAATTAAATTCCATTTTCCCGGATGATTACGATATTGCTTTATTGGACTTCCCGGGAACAGTCGGCAATGAAGGTGTATTGGAAACAATATCCCAACTGGACTATCTGTTTATTCCTATTACAGCCGATTTTGTTGTTATGGATGTAACTTTGAAATTTGCTACCGTACTTCAGGATTTATTAAAAAGCGGACAAACCCACCTGAAAGGTATATTCTTATTTTGGAACATGATAAATGCCCATGAACGTAGTGGTTTATATCTTGCTTACCAGAATGTTATCGGAGAGTTGGGTTTAAATCTTCTCAAAACTCAACTTCCTGATACCGTACGCTACAAAAAAGAAATTCAGGCAGAAAAGCGAAGTGTTTTCCGTTCAACCCTTTTCCCCCCAAGTTCCCGGTTAATTAAAGGCAGTAATATAGATACTCTGGTTGAAGAGATTCGCGGGATTATTAAACTATAAATTAAAAGTCATGGTTTCAGAAAAGGGAAAAATAGATGAAAACTATTTACAAGAATTGATTGCCGGGGGTATCCCCAAACGTACAAATGAAACTGCAACGGATGAAAAAGAAGAAACTGCGGATAAAAAAGAGTGGAACACACGACGCAAGAAGGGTTTACCGGATTACTCCGTGTTTCTACAACCGAATATTGGAATGCCGACACAAAAGCGAAAATGTGTATATGTCAGTCAGGAACTACAAGAAACAATAAGCCTGATCACTAATATATTAGGTTCAAAAAAATTAACGATCGGAATATATGTCGATCATGTACTGAATGAACATCTATCCATGTACAAAGACACGATCAATGCCTTACTTGACAAGAACAAATTAACAATATAAAATGATCGAATATATTATTACAGGTATTATAGCCTATTATCTGACTATCTTTTTAGTGATATATAAATGTGACTGGCGAAGTATGTTAGGTTGCAGGGGGAAGCCGCCGGATAAATCCCCGAACGTACCCTCTGAAACTGCGGATACTTCCGTTCTGGTGGTCGGGAAGAGTACATTTGTGTACCAACCGCCACCGCCAGAACCCCCATTCGTAGAGGAAAAAGAAAAGTATTCAGCAATAGATCAGGAATCTTTGGATGAAGCAGCGGCGGAAGCGGATCAGGAAGAAATAGAGGGTGCAATTCCTAAGTTGTCCGAAGAAGAAATGTACTACCGTTATCCGCCGGATCAGGAAGATTATTCTTCCTTCGCTGCGGGAGTTGCTTTTGATGATCTGCCCAAGGTCAAAACAGTTTTAACAACAGATGACAATACAGAAGAAGAAGAACGGGAAACTGCTATTATTATTGACCTCAATCGTAATAATTCTTTGATACAGGGTATTATCAGCAACATCCCGGAAGGTGAAAAAAGAGTAGATCGGATATTACATAAACATCTCAATCCATTTTATCAAACAGAAACGGACGAAAATAACGGAGGAAACGGAATAAGCGAAGAAATTAAAAATTTCAACATCAATAACTATATACACACCGGATAAAACCGGGAATGTACCACTTAAAACCAACAGTTTAACCTGTACCGGGGAATCCTACCCCCGGTACATAAATTCAAAAAAAGCATGAAGAAAACAATACTTTTCTTATCGGCTATCCTGATAGCTACTCCATACCTTTACGCACAAGGCAACGGCATAGCTGGAATTACCGAGGCTACGGATATGGTTTCCAGTTATTTTGATCCCCTTACAAAACTGATCCTCGCTATCGGCGCCGTAGTCGGACTTATCGGTGGAATCAAGGTATATAACAAATTTTCTGCCGGTGATCCAGACACGGCCAAAGTTGCGAGTTCATGGTTTGGGGCGTGTATTTTTCTGATTGTGGCAGCGACTATATTACGTTCTTTTTTCCTATAACCTATGGAATATTCTATTAATAAAGGTATAGGCAAAAATGTAGAATTTAAAGGCTTGCAAGCGCAATACCTTATCATTTTTGCAGTTGGTTTACTGGGAATCTTTTTTCTCTTTGCTATGCTGTACCTACTTAGCATACCGATAGCAATATGTATGGTTTTAGGACTTATCGCTTCCACAGTCTTAATCTTCTTTACCTTTCAGCTAAACAGGAAATACGGACAACACGGTCTGATGAAGTTAGCAGCCGGTAAAACACGACCGCAATTTATCACTAACCGGAAACCGATCTATCAGTTATTCATATCAATTTCAAAGGAATATGGAAAACATACTAAGAATAAAAACATTAGAGAATAAATTTCCTTTACTCGCCATAGAAAATAACTATATCGTCAGTAAAAACGCAGACCTGACCGCTGCTTTTCGCGTCGTATTGCCTGAACTATTTACGATCACACCGGACGATTATAAAACAATACATACCACTTGGCTAAAAGCGGTCAAGGTCCTGCCGGATTACACGATTGTACACAAGCAAGATTGGTTCATTAGAGAAGATTACCGACCGGAATTAAAAGAGTATAAAAGTTTCTTATCTCGTTCCTACGAACTGCACTTTAATGAGCGTCCGTATTTACATCATTATTGTTATTTGTTTCTTACAAAAACAACAAAAGAACAAAGTCGCCGGCAAAGTAATTTCAGCACATTAAGCCGGGGGTTCATCATCCCCAAAGAAGTCAATCCTGAAACATACAGCCGTTTTAATGAGGCTGTGGAACAATTTTTGAAAATCGTAAATGATTCTGGACTTCTTACCCTTTACCGCTTATCGGATGAAGAAATCACAGGCTCCCGGGAATGTGCGGGATTGATCGAAAAATACCTTACCCTTACCCATAGGGATAAAACCGTATTACAAGATATAGGCTTATATCCTTCCGGCTTGCATATCGGAGATAACCGGATATGCCTGCACACCCTTAGCGACGTAGACGAATTACCCGGTAACGTGGCTACGGATACGTGTTATGAAAGATTAAGTACCGAACAGACAGCTTGTAAATTATCCTTTGCTTCGCCTATTGGTCTGCTTTTGTCCTGTAATCATATCTATAATCAATACCTCTTTCTGGATCATTCGGGAGAAAATTTAAAATTATTTGAAAAGCGGGCTAAAAACATGAAATCCCTTTCCAGATACAGCCGGGCAAACCAGATCAACCGGGAATGGGCGGAGATGTATTTGAATGAAGCACATGCCAAAGGGCTAATGTCTATCCGGGCACATTATAACATATGCGCATGGGCAGACAATGAGCCGGAATTCAGGCAAATCAAAAATCAATGCGGAAGCCAAATCGCGCTTATGGGCTGTAAGCCTCATTACAACGTAACGGATGCCCCGGCACTCTTTTGGGCGGGTATTCCGGGAAACAGCGGGGATTTCCCTTCGGAAGAATCTTTCTATACATTCCCGGAACAAGCCCTATGTTTTCTAACCAATGAAAGTAATTACCGGGACTCAGCAAGTCCTTTCGGCATCAAACTGGGAGATCGTTTAAGCGGTAAACCGCTATGGATAGATATTTCCGACCTCCCCATGAAAATGGGATACACGACCAACCGGAATAAATTTATCCTCGGGGGAAGCGGCAGCGGAAAATCATTTTTCACCAATCACATGGTAAGACAATACTATGAACAACAAAGCCATATATTAATAGTCGATACAGGGAACAGCTATTGGGGATTGTGTACCCTAATCAACGAACAAACCAAAGGCGAAGACGGTATCTATTTTACCTACACGGAAGAAAATCCGATAGCATTTAACCCGTTTTACACAGATGATAAAGTTTTCGACATTGAGAAGAGGGAAAGTATTAAAACGCTTATCCTGACCTTATGGAAGAAAGACACCGAACCAGCTACCCGGGCGGATGAAACCAACCTTTCCAATAGTGTAAACCTTTATATCAAAAAAATTCAGAGTGACGAACAGATTACTCCCTGCTTTAATACTTATTACGAATTTCTCCAGACGGAATACCGGGAAATATTACAACAGACGCAAGTCCGGGAAAAGGAATTCGACCTGTTAAACCTGTTAAACATTCTCGCTCCTTATTACCGGGGAGGCGAATATGATTATCTACTTAATTCTACGGCTGAAATTGACTTACTGCACAAACGCTTTGTGGTGTTCGAATTGGATAACATCAAAGATCACCCGATATTATTTCCGGTGGTTACACTTATTATCATGGAAAGCTTTATCAACAAAATGCGTCGTCTAAAAGGAATACGGAAGGTATTAATTATTGAGGAAGCCTGGAAAGCTATAACAAAAGCTGGCATGGCGGAATACATACGTTACCTGTTTAAGACTGTCAGGAAATACTACGGAGAGGTTTGTGTTGTTTCACAAGAAGTTGAAGATATTATTTCTTCGCCAATCGTGAAAGAAAGTATTATCAACAATTCAGATTGTAAAATTTTACTCGATCAACGGAAATACCTGAATAAATTTACTCCTATCCAACAATTATTAGGGCTTACAGACAAAGAAAAAGCACAAATATTATCGCTTAATATGGCAAACCGCCCCGATAGAATTTACAAAGAGGTCTTTATCAGTTTAGGTGGAATACACAGCGCGGTTTATGCCGTCGAAGTTTCAAAAGAAGAATACTACATCTACACTACCGAAGAAAAAGAAAAAATGCGTGTCATGGAATTAGTCAAACAAACCGGGAGTCTACAATTGGCAGTAAAACAATTAGCTACCGGTTGATTTTCAATTATAATTTTTAACCACTTAAAATCCTATTATCATGTGTAATTACAACATTCAACACTTCAACCGGGCATGCCGGGAACTCGAAAAAATGTACGCCATGTGCGGTTGTTGGTGGGGTTCTGATTCTGAAACCTGCCACATGCTTATTATTGAAATTGTCAGGGGAAAACTACAAGCGACTTTTCTCTTTTTTGAACAGAGTAAGTTTACAGAAGTTTCTTCTTCTCCAATCATTCAAAAAAGCAGCAAATATTTTATACAAACCCCCATCGGCGACATTCCGCTTTCATACTACAAGGATAGCGATACGGTAAAAACCGACATTCGCTATAAACGGGCGAGTGGTACAATTTTGAAAAAGTTAAGGTAATGCAAGTAAAGTTCCATTTCATCCTATTACTGGCGGCATTTGTGCCGTCAGTAGTTTACGCTCAAATACCCGTTACCGACGGAGCGAATATAGCCCAAAGTATCGTAAACAGTAGTCAGGAACTTGTACAGAGTACGACTACAGCCTCCAATATGGTAAAAAACTTTCAGGAAACTGTAAAGATATATGAACAGGGCAAGAAATATTACGACGCTTTACGAAAGGTAAATAACCTTGTGCGGGATGCCTTAAAAGTACAAAAGACGATACTCATGCTCGGTGAAATCTCGGACATTTATGTAAACTCCTATCAAAAGATGCTTCGCGATAAAAACTATACGGCATTGGAACTGGCAGCCATTGGACGGGGGTACGCTCAACTCTTACAAGAAAGTACGGATATTTTGCTTGAATTGAAGAATGTAGTCAATGCGACAAGCATGAGTATGACAGACAAAGAACGTTTCGATCTGATCGAACGCTCCTATCAATCCATTTTGAGGTATAAAAATCTTGTCAGTTACTATACCAATAAAAATATTTCCATTTCCTATTTACGTTCAGCAAAAACCGGAGAAATCGGACGTTTTCTCCGCCTATACGGTGAAGCAGAACGATATTGGTAAAATAATCTTTAAAATAAAAGTATGATAATATTAGAAATCGGTTTTACAAACCTGCACCAACTTTTAAAGGGGCTATACATCGATATGCTTCCTTTGTGTGACAACCTGACCGGCATTGCGAAAGGAATTGCGGGGCTGGGTGCGTTATTATATATATCATACCGGGTTTGGCAATCTCTGGCAAGGGGTGAAGAATTGGATATATTCCCTATGCTGCGTCCTTTTGCAATCGGTTTATGTATCATGTTCTTTCCTACTTTGGTTATAGGTACGATTAACGGGGTCATGTCCCCGGTAGTCAAGGGATGTCATCAAATTCTGGAAAATCAGGTTTTCGATATGAATAAGTTTCAGCAGTTAAAAGATGAAACAGAGGCAAAAGCTTTATCGGAAATCGGTTTCGGTTTCATGGCAAGTGATGAAGAATTTGACCGTGAAATTCAAAACATGACTTTAAACCCCGTAGATATTGCCGTTTTCGCCGGGATGAACAAGTTAAGGGAACAATTTACAATCCGGGGTATAATTATCAAATGTTTACGTGAAGTATTAGAATTTATTTTTGAAGTAGCGGCACTTATCATAGATACGATCCGCACATTCTTTCTGATCGTCCTAACCCTGTTAGGTCCGATCAGTTTCGCCTTCTCCGTATACGACGGATTCCAGCACACTTTGACGCATTGGCTTTGCAGGTATCTAAGTGTTTATTTATGGTTACCTATTGCGGATCTGTTCGGGGCGATATTAAGCCGGATTCAGATTATTACTTTACAATATGATATAGACAATAACGCCAATCTTATTTCGCAAGGACTATCCGATTTGACTTACCTGTTATTCCTGGCAATCGGTATTGTCGGTTACTTTTCTGTTCCGACGGTATCCACCTGGGTAATTAATTGTTCAGGTATGGGCGGTTTTCTGCGGAATATAAACCACACCGGCAGCGGTGCGGGCAAAACTGCGGGGGCGGCTGCGGGCATGGCAACGGGTAATCCTATCGGTACAATAATACATTAACCTGTTTACTTATGGAATTTAAAAGCTTAAAGAACATTGAGAGTAGTTTTAAAATGATCCGTTTCTTTTGTATGGTGTTTGTCGTTGCATGTGCCGGAATTACGGGTTATGCCGTCTGGAACTCTTATGTGTTTGCAGAGAAACAGCGAGAAAAAATATATGTGTTGGATGAAGGCAAATCCTTAATGCTGGCACTTTCACAAGATATGTCACAGAATCGCCCGGTGGAAGCACGGGAACATGTGAAACGGTTTCACGAACTATTTTTTACACTTGCCCCGGATAAAGCGGCTATTGAAGAAAATATTAAAAGGGCGTTATTCTTGGCAGACAAAAGTGCCTACCTATACTTTAAGAACTTAAGTGAAAAAGGCTATTACAATAAGGTTATCGGAGCAAATATCAATCAGGCCATACAACTCGATAGCGTTGTATGCAATTTCACGGTTTATCCCTATCCGGTAACGACCTATGCCCGCCAGCGCATTATCCGGGAAACAAATATCACGGAACGCACTTTAATTACACAATGTACTTTATTGAATACAGTACGGAGTGATAACAATCCTGCGGGCTTCACTATCGAAAATTTCACAGTTATTGAAAACAAAAACATTCAAGTATTAGAAAGATGAAAAAGATACCAAAAACAGCACAAATAAAGCCCATGTCCGAATACCGGGCAGATTTTGAAAACTGGGTAAAAAAACAATGTAACAAATTAACGAAAAGACAACAAATTGTAATTGTATGGATCATGATGTTTGTATTCATCTGTTTGTCTTTTATGATGTTCACCGTTTCATTGTACAACATCGGAGTAAACCATGGAAAGAAAAATGCAGAGGGACAAATCACGAATATTTTAAGGTATGAAAACAGAGAATAAAGAACAAACTCCCCTGCAAAAACGGCAACGGCAAAAATTATTGGTTTACCCATTGATCGGGAGTGCTTTTCTATTAGCCATGTATTTCATTTTTGCACCGGAAACGCAAAAAAATAAAGTGGACGACGTGCAGGGGTTTAATGCAGATTTACCGTTACCCCAGGATAAAAATTTAATCGGTGACAAAAAAACGGCATATGAACAGGAACAGCAAAAACGGGTTCAGCGTGAACGGATGCGATCATTACAAGATTATGCATTTATCTTGGGGAAGGATTCGATTTCAGATTCTAAAGAATTGGATTTACAGATCAGTGAAAAGGAAATTCAGGAAAATGTTCCTGGTAATGATAAATTACCTTATCGTGCAGTCCGGTCTTCCGGTGTTGCCTATAAAAATATGACACGGGAACTGACTAACTTTTATGAGCCTTCGCGTGAAAATGAAGATACTAAAAGATTAGAAGCAGAAATCGAATCACTGAAAAAGAAGCTGGAACAGGCAGAAGCCACAAGCCAAACGGTTAAGCAGCTTGAACTAATGGAGAAGTCCTATCAAATGGCTTCGAAATACCTTACTACTCCTACCGGGGAAGTTTCAACCCAACTGGATAAAAGGGCAGAAAATTCAGGAAAAAACATAGACCGGGAAAAACATACAACGCTTACGGCGGTATCCGGTATCCCGGAAAATGTCGTTTCCCGATTGCCACAGGAAATTTCAGATTCGGCATTCATGAGAGATTATGTAAGAGAACGGAATATAGATTTTCACACCCCTGTAAAACCAGCAGGGCAAACGGATCGGAATACAATACGAGCCTGTGTGTATCAACAACAGGTATTGGAATTTGGTAACGATGAAAAGCCAAAAGTCCGGTTACGTCTTTTAGAACCCATTAAAGCCGGGATATTATTAATTCCCCGCAATAGCATTATTGCCGGGGATGTAACCTTACAAGGGGGGCGGCTGCATATAAAAATAACAAGTCTTGAATATACAGGGAATATACTACCTGTTGAATTAGAGATATATGATTTGGAAGGGCAAAAGGGTATCGATGCCGCCGGGACAATGGAAACGGAAGCTCTAAAAGAAGCTGCCGGGAATATGGGAAACGATCTTGGCACTTCTATCACCTTTACCCAAAATGCAGGACAACAAGTAGCTGCGGACTTAGCAAAGACAGCCATTCAGACCGGGGCACAATACCTTTCAAAAAAAATCAAAACAGTAAAAATAACTCTTAAACCGGGGCATGAGGTGTTTATCCTTCTGCCGGGGAAACAATAAATAAACCTATGAGAATTATTACAATCAGTTTGATTCTGTTATTAACAGGATCAGGGGGCTTATACGCCCAAAAACCACCTTTTCACGGCATGACGCAAAACATAGGTTACGACAAAATGATTCCTCCATTAGGGATTGAAGTTACCTATAACAAAACCGTACATATCCTTTTCCCTTCCCGGATTAAGTATGTTGATTTGGGAAGTGCTTACCTAATAGCAGGCAAGGCGGACGCAACCGAAAATGTATTGAGGGTTAAGGCTGCTATAGAAAATTTTAGTGGGGAAACGAATTTTTCTGTTGTCTGTGAGAATGGGAATTTCTATACGTTTAATGCCCGTTACGCACAAGAACCGGAATTATTAAGTGTCGAAATTACCGATTTATTGCGGCAGCAAGGAAATAAGGACAAACCGAACCAAATTTCGGTCGGTTTAGCCGATCTCGGTCATAACTCGCCTCCACTCATCGATCTGATTATGCGAACCATATACCGGAACAATGACCGGAAAATCCGGCATTTGGGCTATATGGCTTTCGGCGTACAGACCACGATAAAAGGGCTTTATGTCAATGACGGTCTTTTGTATATACACGTTCAGATCAGGAATACGACAAATATTCCTTTTACGATTGATTTTACTCGTTTTAAAGTCAGCGATAAAAAACTGGTAAGACGAACTGCAACTCAGGAAAAGGTTATTATCCCATTACGGGCTTTTAACGAAGAAATCGAAATCGGAGGAAAATCTACCGTTCGTACGGTGTTTGCCCTTCCTAAATTCACGCTGCCGGATGATAAAGTATTATTGTTTGATCTTATTGAGAAAGACGGTGGGCGGCATCAGTCTGTACGCATAGAAAGTTCCGACCTGCTTTTAGCCAAAACGATTAGTAAATTAAAAACGAATTAACCCCTGAAAAAACAAAAAAATAGACGCCCTCGCGAGCGTCTCAAAAAAATCCCGAAGATCTTTACAGCAATAAAAGAAGCAAAAAAGAAATTGCTCCCACAAGCTTTACCATCTGTTTAATGTCTATTTCTAATTCAAAATGAATTTTCATATAGATGTTTTTAAAATTATAAAAAAAAACATCTGTGTACATATTCACATCTGGTTTCCATTCCTATTTTATTTAGGAATTTCTGGTACAAAAATATATAAAAAATTAACAATATAAAAATGAAAATATTAATAAGTTATATTGGTTTTAATCAATTAAATATGAAAAAGTGGATAGCAATAATCATCTGTCTTGTTCTTATATCCTTACAGGCAGAAGCCCAAAGGCGTATCCCCGGACAAAGGGGTATTCAGGTAAGTGTAGGTGTATCGGACGGGTACGGGTTTCTGAAAAATAAAAAACTTTCTTACCAAATAGGAATATCCCTGTCGCATTACACCTCCAATAAAAACAAATGGTTATACGGAGTGGAATATTGGGAAAAGCAATATTGTTATGGCAACCGTAGTATTCCGGTCATCCAATTTACGGCGGA
Source organism: Culturomica massiliensis (assembly GCF_900091655.1). Lineage (NCBI taxonomy): Bacteria > Pseudomonadati > Bacteroidota > Bacteroidia > Bacteroidales > Odoribacteraceae > Culturomica > Culturomica massiliensis. The sequence continues at coordinate 389,767 of NZ_LT594621.1, read as the reverse complement.
ATACGGTTACTATTATACATTTTGGAGTAACCGGGGGAAAGACATATTCCTTTCCGGCGGTATATCGGGACTGGCAGGTTATGAAGTCCTGAATTGGGGCAAAAAGGAACTACCGGACGGTGCAACCTTAACGGATAACAACGGCTTGATCGGAGGAACAGCTTTAACATTCGAGATTGAAACCTATGTATGTGACCGTATCATTCTCTTAATCCATATCCGCGAAAGAATCCTTTTCGGTTCTTCAATCAATAAATTTCATCATTTAACCGGGCTGGGGATAAAATACATTTTATAAAAAAGATATGAGAAGAACATTATTTTATACAGGCGTATGCCTGACAGGGTTACTCCTCTTTGGATGTAACAACCAGTGCCGGGAGTGTGAAGATCAATTTATAGGCAACGGTAATTTCAGGCTTGTTCTGGACTGGACGAAGCTCTGGCAAGGGATAGAAAAGCCGGAGGAGATGAATGTATATTTCTATCATTCAGATTTAGCACCTCTAAAAGACAAAATCTATACGGATACGACTTATTATAACCTTCCGTCCGGGAGATACAACATCGTAGCTGTGAACAATGCAGGGTTAGAAAATTATACGGGCATGGATCATTATTATACGGCACAAGTCACTTTGCCTGTTTATGTGGTGGACAACCTTGTGACAACAACGGAGGCGCCCCTCTATTTGGCAGCACATCATACGGTTGCAATCGGGAATACTTTTAAAGAGAGTAAGATCATGCCTGCTCCCATTATTAAAATAATCCATTTCACATTTAGAATTAAATCAGGGATAAACATTGAATCAATCCGGGCAGAATTACAGGGGGTACAAACCTCCGCCATGTTGTTTACAGAGGAACAAGCACTTGGTGCAGCCTGCCTGCCATTTATACCTTTGCAAACCCAGGAGAATAATTTTTATAAACCTGTTTCTATATTAGGTTTTGCACCCGGCGAGGTAAACCTGCTTTCGGTACGAATGACCTGCCGGGACGGTTCGACCCTGGAAACCGTGACGGACCTGTCCGGCAAGTTTGACTTTCAAACATCACCTGTACAATCCTGTACCATGTATTACGATCTGGAAAATAATGGTCTTGAACCGGACATTATGATAGAAAGCTGGCAACCGGGAATAAACCAGGACATCCATATCTATTAACCACCTTAAAACTCATGATCATGAAAACGTAATTCTTCAATGAACCTTGTTTTCCGGGGAATGGGAAAACAACTATAAATCAATCATTCCCTAAGAATTATCCACTTAAAATCCTTTTAATATGAAAAATCGTATTTTAATTTTTATTACAGCAGCGTTAGCCGCCTGCTTGATTAGTTGCCATAAAGGCAATCTGACAGAACTTACAAACGACATTCCGGCAGTTTTAGAGATCAATCCGACTGTTTTAGCCTCTGCCGGGACACGGGCAACGATCAGTTCCTTCCCCGATAATTCGGAAATCGGTTTATTTATAACCTCGGGAAATATATCGAATCATTATAATGGGGTAAGTGCATACGCAAACGTAAAAGCGACCCTAAATATAAATCATTGGGTATTATCCCCAACTGTTTATTTAAGTCCTGCTCCTGCTAAAGTTTACGCTTATTATCCGTATACCTCTGAAAATACCGACGGTACAAGCATTCCGATAGAACATAATACGCAAACCGATTACTTAATAGGTACACATACCGCAGGACAAACCGACATTAACAACTCTAATTCCCAGGTTAGCTTGTCAATGCAGCATGCTTTGAGTTTATTAATTTTTGACGTTTATGTGGAGAATTACACCGGTGCTGCGGAATTGACCAAAATAGAAGTAGCTAATTGTATCGGAAGGTCGGTACTATTCAGCGAAGGCAAATTAAATTTAGAAACCGGAGCAATTACGGGAACAGCCGGAAAAAATCAGGCTCATGCACACACCTTATCCCGGATGCTGGGTTCAGCACCTACCGGTCATGAAAAAACATTACCTAAGTTTATGGTCATGCCCGTATCTTCTATTCAGGAAACCGGGAATGTGGTTATCTATTTCACCATTGACGGAAAAGTTTATACCTATTATGTTCCGGCAGGTACGGTTTGGGCTTCGGGTACAAAAAATACTTATACGGTAAAATTATCGGGGAAAGCCCTGATTACATCGAATATAACGATTACAAACTGGACGGACGGTATTAACGGTAGCATCACTTTACCTTAACAGGAACGGGGCAAATTGCCCCGTTCTTCAAAATATAAAAAGATATGAAAAGAGCAATATATACACTATGTCTTTTCCTTGTCATTTTCAGTTGTAAGGAAAATGGATTAAAAGAACAAGAGATCAAAAAGGCAGCAACCTTCTTTGTTGCTCCGGGAACCCCGACACGGACAACAGATACCTCCTTTGAACCGGGGGACGAGATCGGGATATATGCCGTTGAAAGGTTATCCCCCGATATTCCGGGATTGCTGAATACCGCAAGTTATGCCATTAACAGGCGATACCGGATAGATTATAACGGTAACTTGTTACCCGTTTCAAAAGAGGATGAAATATGCCTGTCCCGCATTGATTATTACGATATATACGCTTATTACCCCTATACGGAGAAAAATTATGATCCACAAGCCATAGATTTTAAATTGGATTATCAGCAAAATTCAATGGTAAAATACAAACAGCATGATGTCCTGTTTGCAAAGGCATTAGGTATATGGGGCAATACGTCTTCGGTCGGATTAAATTTTAGCCGCAAAATGGCAGCCGTAGATTTTCAACTTCGCAAAGAGCAGGGTATTAAAATACGTTCTGTTTCCCTGTCTTCTGCCTATTGTAATTGCCGGGGCAATCTTGCAACGGGGACAGTGGAGGCTACCGGGAAAAAATACACGATTAATATGTATCCTTTACATGAAACAACAAACGCATATACATTCAGGGCTTTGCTTCCCGAACAAATTTTGCCGGCTTCAACACAACTTTATATGACAGCCAATAGCAACGATCATTCCCTACCCTTCCAAACAATAACGGACGTTCCTCTAACCTCCGGTACGACAAGTACGTTTCCCGCAGAGATGATGTACCGGGTATATGTCAAACAAAGAGGTTCAGGTCGTGTCAGCGGAGCCGGGATATATAAACACGGAGAAATAGTAACGATAACAGCAATACCCGCTCCCGGTTACCAATTAGAAGGTTGGTATTATACACCTGACGGCATTTGGAGTGAAGAATTACCGAAGGTATCGACGGAATTAAATTATTCTTTCCCGGTAACGAAATACTCCCGCTTTATTGCTAACTTTATTCCTAAAGAAATATGAAAATCATTATAATATGCTTACTGGCTGTTTTATATTCCTGTTCTGACGAGCTAACCATTAAGCAGGATTACGATTATAGTATTCAGACGCTGCCCGTTCCTCAAAAAATCCAGAAAGGGGAAACAGTACCTATTGAGTTTATGATCATAAGGGATGCCGTATATGACAATGCGATCTATTCATTCCGGTTCTTTCAAACGGACGGAAAAGGAACACTAACAAACGATAAGGGACAGCCTTATACGGTAAACCGTTATTACAATGTTGAGGATACTTTTACTCTGCTGTACACCTCCCGTTGTGAAGAAACACAGACGTTAGATTTTGTCTTTACGGATAATTTCGGAAAGGAATTAGCATATCGGGTATCTTTCCAAAATGACGGAAAGAAAGATTGATAATATTCTATGAATCAAATAAGGTGTATAGTCCCATTATACACCTTATTTGATTCTTTCGCTTCTCTGTCAGTATTAAAGAGTAATAATTATGCTACTTCTTTTCTGAACATCAAAACCAAAAAATTTTATAATTGTGGATTCTTCAATCCACATGATTGATGCATCCAATCGTGTAAATTATAGAATCTAATCAGAAAAACTAAACGACGTATTTACTTTCCAATCAATAGCTTTCTTAAATCTCTCCACATATTGTCCAAGCTTAAATTCAATTTCATCTAATGTTTGTCCAAATGGAGCAGAAGGTATATATACATCCATTTCGTCTTCTAATCGGCAATAGTGGCTAAGTGTCCACATATATTGTGCATTAACCCCTATTATAACTTTATAAATTCTTCCGATAATTCTACTATCAATGTCTTCAAATATGTATTGCGTTTCTTTCACAAGTTCATATTGTTCTATTAGTACTCTCATAATTTATCATTTTTTAAGTTATAACAATCTATTTGCAAAGATAGAAACTATGTTTCATTTTGATAACAGCATACATCTTTTATATAAAACAAATTGCAGGATACCGATGTATTCGGGCATTTTACACTAAAAAAGGGGTTAAAGCACCCCTTCATCCGTATAGCTATAATAACTGTCTTCTGTAACAATCAAGTGATCGTATAATCGAATATCCAACAAATGACAGGCATCTTTCAATTTTCCCGTAATCGTATCATCCTGAGTACTCGGATGATTATTCCCTGTCGGATGATTATGTGAAACAATTATCCCTGTCGCGTTCGTTTTAAGGGCAATTTGTAAAACAATGCGGTTATCGATCAACATTTTATCTATACCGCCTTTGGCGACACAGGAAACGCCTAACACCTGGTTTCTCGTGTTCAGATATAACACCCAAAATTCCTCATGGTGCTGCATACATTCTTTATAATAGGGACGTAATATATCAATTGCTTCTGTCGATTTGGTTATACACGGTCTTTTCTCTATATTCTTATCTTTATAATGAATCGTTATTTCCGGGAAAGGTAGATGATTTGTTTTCATAGCAAAAATTTTAAGATGAACACTTATTTTTTTGCTTCTTTCCCTTGTTTGTCAAGAACTTCATGCAAGGTTTTTGTGAAGAATATGCTGCAAAGCGGCATATTGTTTGCAAAACCCGCAGGGCACTGACCTTGCTACTTGTTCTTGACAAACAATAACTTTGTAAAAACAATAAGGGTAAATCAAATACCCATACTTGAATATTGTTATTTTACCCCATAAATCTATGGTATAGGTTATATCAGTTTCGATACGAAGTCAGCCCATTCAAAAGTTTTCGTGATCCCGCAACCATTCCCAATATGTATCGGGGTTGAATGAGGAAATAATACGGCTGCATAAATAATTGTCAGTTTGATAGTTTGAACATGACGATGCAATCTTAGTTCTATCTAAGTCTTTTGAAATTTTATGATTCGGAACACGAATAACCGAAGGTTTACCTGTTTGGGAATTTATTTGTACAGGCAAGCTACAACTTCTGTACCGATTACAGAAAAAACAATTCCTTATTTTAAATCCTTTATTGATTGCTAAAGCCATACCTAAATAATTCAAACTGTATTTCTGTTTGTTTGGAACTGATTTCTCTAAAATTGCAACCTCAAAAAGTGAGAGATCGTTGTGTTCCGTTTCGACATTCTGGCAGGTGATTTTATTTTGTTCGCAACGTCCACGTAATAGCCCGTTCTCGTCACGATACAAACAAAATCGATTTAAAAGGTATTCCGGTGTCACATTTCGCTCGAAATTATAAAATCGTATCGGTGGTATAGTTTTGACATTATAAGGAATATATGGTTTTGGCTCGACCATAGAGCCTTCATTTTCTATAATTGGTCGACGTGCATCTTGTTCTGAATCGATTTTTATCTCAATAATTTTAATCCCCGATGCGATCTTATCGGATTTGCATTCATGAGTCACAAAAATTTCTAAAAAAATCGGTTCACGTTCAGGATACTCACTGTGCGTTAGTTTTAAATCAGCCCGAAATCCCTTGTACCCTGCTTCTTCCTCGCAAGTGTCGTAATTGTTCTTAAGATCAACCGAAAACAATAATTTTGACTGGCATTTCAATTGTCCACAAGACTTTCTCAGCTTGCATTCCTCCCATTTCTGACAGGTACTTTGACCATAATATTGTACAATAAATTCAGTTGACGTTTCAAATCTTTGTTTGATTAATTTTTTGCCTAATTGGTGTAGATAACTTTCCCAACTACAAGTGGCTTCTTTGTGCCTGAAATGGTGTTCCCTCTTTTCACCCAAAACGGCACTCATTTCCTTTCCGCATCCTATACAAAAATAATGTTCGGCACGATTATCCTGTGTCACCTCGTCTATATGGATCATTTTACCGTCTGTATCGGTCGCATTGTGAAACTGAATCATGATCTTATCTTTTATTTCCTTCCTGCTGTCACATCACCATTGAAACTATCCCAATGATGGCTAAAATCAAGCCATTTTTATTTATTAGTGATTTATAACAATCTATTTCCAAAGATACAAATTATGTTTTAATTTGATAATTGCATATAACTTTTATATAAAATCAATTGCCCGGATACGGGCGTATTCGGGCATTTACCCCTTCGGGGTGTAAGTCTTTTTTTTGGTTCTTTTTTTGCGACGACTGGCAAAAAAAGAACTGCCCGCACAGTTTTTTTGTACGGGCAATTCAATTCAGAATCGGGCTATTAAAACTCTTTTTTCGTTCACTTTAATCTTTCCGGGGGTTGTTCTTTGTTTAAGCCAAAAATGGCTGTTTCCGAATCCCCATTTAAAATGCCAACTTAAACTACCCTTCGAATCCCACAACTGTAACGACTTCCTAAAGTCATCCGGTGTTGGTGCATTGCAAAGAATGTTGATAATCGTCACAAAAGCCTCTGATGCTCCGTCACCAGATAGCCATCTTACTCCGTTTTCTATTTCAATTTTCATCATTTTTCTTTTTATGGTTATTACTTTCCAGCCATTGATCCCGGCTTGCCCTGCATTCATTAAGAGTTTGTTTAACACAGGAAAACAGTTTCCCTTCCGGTGTCCTGTAATCGTATTGTACATAGGTTTTCTTTGGATGTGCCGGTTGAAAATAAACAAACTTTTCCTGTCCAGCTTGTGTTGTGCTTACTCCTTGTTTTGTTATCTCAACATTTCGAGCGTTTTTGTGAATAAAGCGTTTACAAACCCGATGACAATACCCCCCGATTTGGCAGGTAGCACAAACGGCATAATTGGCAGGTATATAATAAATACAATCTGATTTCATCTGTTTTGTATATTTATGGGGACGGTCCGATCCGATCCGTCCCCGGTATAAAAATTATGCTACGATTTGCATTTGCTTCTTAGAGGCTTTTTCCTTGTCTTTTTGCTTTTTCAACTGTACTCGGGCTACGGCTGTCCTTTCGTCTATCCGTTCCTGTTGCTGATCAAAAATATCCTGATATGCCTTTTCAACTTCTTTCACTTGTTCGGGAATATGTTGTTTGGTAAACTTCAATAAGAAGTCAGTATATATATTTCCCGGGTAAGCACGCTCCATGCTTGCGCTGATATAGTCCCGTAAAATGAGAATTTTTAGATCTTCGGTCAGGTTAGAGGCAATTTTAAAGCGTTGTTCATCGGTCAAACTATAATAGATTTCTTCTTCTTTAAATCCTAACTCTTTCCAATGAGAACGCTTTAAATACCCCAGCATGATAAAGTAAAGCATCATTTCTTCATCCCCTGAAAATGTACCTTTATACTCCATGTCCGGCACAAGTTTTTTCACGTCTGCAATTGTTTTCTCCTGCCGGATTTCATCGTTTCTTTTACTTTTTGCCTGCAAAAAATCCAACAGTTCCGCCGGGGTTTTAACTTTATTCTTACTGCTTGAATTCGTAACCGTATATAATAATTCAATATCATTTAAAGTAATGCAAAGGCAGGTTATTAACCGGTTACTTTCAGTGAATTGCCTTACTTCTTCCGCTTGATTGGCGTAATTAAGTTTAGCTTGCCGGTATGTTTGCAGGGCTGCTTTGTATTCTTTTTTTCCCTTATAATCCTTCAAATGGGGTTCAACTGGCAAAACAGGAAAGCGGTACAGGTTATCCAGGTGTTTGACTTCATAGCCTTTATCATTCAATTTCTCGACTGCTGTTTGATCGAACTGACAACTCACGCATAAAAGGGCTTCGGGGTGTTCTTGAACTTTTCGCATGGTTTTCTCTACGATATACAATGTATTTTTTGAAGCAAGGCATTTCTGATCCATACACCGTCCGCAATTGTCATTGAAGAGGGTTTGGTTTTGGCTATTCTTAAAACAAGCGGTACAGGCTGTTTTATCGAATTTAAAATGATTCAATTGATTGGTGTATTCCTCATTGATCCGTTTGGATAATTCGGCGGGTTTTAATTCCTTCCAATTCCACCAATTCTGAATATCGGGTTTAAGGTGATCTTGATACACTTGTTTCTGAATTTCTATTGTGTATTTGCAAAGTTCAACCGCTACGGGTAAAGAAACCCTGTTTTCAGCCAGTAATCGTTTTATGGGTTCGATTAGTTCTGTCAGCTTTAAACGTACCCGGATGTATTTTTCAGATTGTCCGCATACCTGCGCTAAACTCTGTACTGTGTAATCCCCTGTTTTCATCAGTTCGTTATATCCTTCGGCTTCTTCCAACGGTAAAACGTCCTTTCTTTGTAAGTTTTCGATAACAGCCGTTTCCCGTGCTTCTTTATCGGCATACCGGCATACAATAGCGGGTATCGTATTTTTCCCAACCTTTTGGGAGGCTCTGTACCTGCGTTCTCCACATATGATCTCAAATTTCCCGTCCTCAACCGGACGTACCCGGATCGGCTGAATTACGCCGCTTACCCGGATACTTTCGGCAAGTTCCGTAATATCTTCATCCGTAAAGGTTTTGCGCGGATTGTAGTTACTGGGTACGATTGCAGAAAGTTCCAACTCTTGTAATTGTTCGTTATTGATTTTGTTTGCTGTTTCCATGATATGTGATTTTAAGTGTTTATAAATAAATGGGTAGGATTACATTTTATCAAAAAAAATGTTGTTCATCGTTCAATAAATTAATCGATTAGTAATAAATTCGCTTCTGACTTGGCATAACCTATCGCTTTCAGCTTTGCAATTTTTTCAACTTTCCGCAGTTTGGAATTGACTACAATTCGGTGTGCCGTTCTCATTTGCCTGCGCAAAGTGTGGAGGCTTGGGGGGAGTTTTCCCCTTTTTAGAGGGGGTAAGTGTTTTTGTTCCATAGATTAAATTTTAAAGGTTTATATAGAGTACAGGCAACGAAACTGCCTGTACTGGTTGTTTAAATTCTCCTAAATACAAAGCCGTCACACATATAGTAATCGGTACAAAACAGGTCACGGGCAAAGGCTTGATAATCAAAATAGGGTAAAATTTCGGCAGGTATATTAAAACATGCTTCTGCCTCATATTGGGCGAAATCTTCTTCGTCATTGTACTGCCCTATATAGGCTTCATTAAATTTTTCAAGGACATCGGAAACATCCATGCGATCAATATCGTAACCGTCATATTCGCACCACTCGAAAAAAGCGTCTTGACGGTTATCATCCATGTTTTCAAGTTCATCCCGTAAAGGGAAAAAGTTGTCGGATAACCAGCTTTCGCCTATCAAACCTTCGGGGATATTTTCATAGCCTTGAAACATAAATTCAGGATCGTTTTCGTCTGCGTGTAATTGCCTGCATGCTTCGTAAAATTCCTCTTTATCGTAGTAGTCAGAAAGTATCAACCATTTACCGAAAATTGAGCCTGCGTTGTATTTGGCATAAGTGCCGACATATATTTGTGCATCTTGTATATGATTCATCGTATTTGATTTGTTAATTTATGTAAACTCGATTTTTTTGAGCCCGAGAGGGATGTTTTGTTTTCATCTTTTTTCTCTGTGTATCAAGGGCTGACCTTTTTTTTCTCGCGCCGAGCCGGGTGTGTTTTGTTACAGGGACTACAAAGGTCATGTGTCAAAGGGTGTGTGTTTTTTTGACAAAAATTTTTCATCCTTCCGGGTGAAAAAATTTTGCAAAACCCGGAGGGCGTTAGAAACATACATCCTGCAAGACACATGAAATACCTTTGTCCCTGAAACAATGAACACCACCCGGCTGGGGGGAAAAAAGGGGAAGCACGCCGGGGAACAGAGAAAGAAGATGTAAGCGAATGGTTTAATCTGCTTACCATAGAATGAGCGTTATGGGATTGAAGTGGAAAGCCCGGAGCTTGTGAGGACTTGTAACGGAAAGCCCGGCACGGCTCGCCGGGCAACGCCCTAAATATGTTTTTATAATATTATGTTAAAATCAACAATATAGCGAATAATTAATTTTATTTATCATAAATTTGATAAAATAATCATTTCCTATTACTAAAACCAAAACCTTTGAACGATGAAAAGATGTATTATTTATTTTGTAATGTTAGCATTGCTGGGCTTTTACAGTTGCCAGAATGATGCTATTTCGGATGATCCTGTCGAACCTAAAGAAAAAATCAAGTATGAACTGACAAACGATGAAGTCGTATCCTTGTTAAGTGGATATTTAAATGTCGTACAAAAAGGAACTCCTGCCACAAGAGGCAGTAGTACGGTTGTAACCCATGTCAATAAGGTACGGTATGATAATCCTGTTTTAACCAGATCGGGCAATGTTGAAGATAACGGATTTACAATTTGTACGGTGGATTTGAAGAACGGCGATAAGGACGGTTTTGCTATTGTTGTGGCTGACAAGCGTATGCCTGTGGTACTTGCTTATTCTCCGAACGGGAAATATGCAGATTTAAAAGAAAAAGGTGGCGAAAATCTCCAGGCGTATGTAGAGAATATTCCGAATGATGTCAAGGCAGTGTTGGCACAGCCCCGTTATTTGCAAGGCGGTTTTACTTCCCCCGACAATCAATATGCACCTTATCCCTATGATAACCGGTATGATGATATTTATGAAACTTCTACAATTGATAGTGTTTGGGAAGATGTTGCTCTTTTAAGAGAATCTGTGTTATGGGGACAGCGTGAGCCGTATAACAAGTTCCTTCCTGTAAATCCGAATACGGGTAATCCTTATCCGGTAGGTTGTGTAAATGTTGCTTTAAGCCAGATTATGGCATATTATAAATACCCGGAGAAATATGACTGGAAATTAATGACAAAACTGGTGAACATTGAGAATAATCCTTTCGCAACCCTGGCTATGGAAGATTCGATTGCAACATTTATAAAAGAACTCACGGTTATGTCGAAGACGACCTTTTACCCAAGTACCGATGATGCAGGGACAAGGATTGAAAATTGTATGCATGCTCTCGATACTTGCAATTACACTTATAACCAGCCTATATATTATAATTCAAATGCGGTAAGGAAGTCTTTAAAAGCCAAGAAATTCGTAATTGCTTTCGGAGAATCCTATTTTGGAGCAGGTCATGCGTTTGTTTTATCCGGCTACTGGAAGTTTACAACCCCTCAAAGCATGAAAGATAAGGGTTTAGAAGACGGTACGAATTTGGGTGTGAATTGGGGTAATGCCGGAGGTTGGGGGGATGGCTGGTATCTGGTGGAATATGGGGATAAGGATATAACAAAATTAGGACTTGCAAAAATCGATCCATACACAGGGGAATATAGTACTGATTATTCTTATAATATGGTACTTTTAACGGGCATATCTCCCAAACGATAACAGCAAAATTATAAACTACGGGGTTATTTTAATTCCGTAGTTTTTATATGATCTGATTAGTGACTATCTTTCGTGTATGAAAAATGTATTAATCATTATATGCCTGATGCTTGTATTGCCGGAGTATGCAAACGCCCAAGATACAGTAAGCCGGGAAGTGTTAAAGAATTATTTATTAACCGTCGATCCGGGACGTGATACTGCCGTTTGTACTTCCCTTGCCTGGGCGGTGTTAAAACCTACATATCCCGGCGGACATAAAGAGCTGATCCGGTATGTGAACCAGCATATCGATTTTCCACAATCTATGGCTGATACAATGGAATCTGCGGAAATATTTTGCCGGACGATCATAGACCGGAAGGGTAAAGTCAAGATCGTATCTCAGGCAGATAAGAACAAAGTGTTATTTGCCAAAGTCAAAAAGTTAATTGAAACCATGCCTTCTTTTATCCCCGGACAAACCCGAAGAGGTAATGCTGATTTTCAAGTTTATCTGATATTTTATTTTACAAAAGATATAACCGCACTTTCTAAAAATAATCCTTATTATATTCCGGTTTTCCCCACCGATAACCCGGAATACCAGAAATTATTGAATCAGGAACCTTGATTACAAAATTTATGTTCTTTATACTTCCACGCAGAAAATTATGTTAAAATAAGTACTTTGTATTGCTTATTTATTTTAGTGATATATCAGTTCTATATTATTGTGTCACTAAACCCAAACCTTATGAAGAAGTTTTTATTTGTTTTAGCATTAGCTCTATGTGGTTTCGGTTTAAATGCTACCGATAGCGAAATTGCGATTTCAGGCTATTTGAGCAACAATTCAGGCGATCCGGTTCAAGGTGCTATTGTAACCTGCGTAGAAACTTCTAAGGCATCCAGACCGTCAGACTTCGAGGGTTTTTATTCCATTAGTGTGCCGAGTAACCGGCAGAACACATTAGTTTATTTCCATGACAGCTATTCCAGTCAAACCCGTACCGTTAATTCATCCAGCAGTCAGCAGATTGACGTAAACATGGGGAGTGAATTGAGTAGGTGAACTTAAGAGAGTAAAATTTAAGGGTGCATAAAAGCACCCTTTTTATTCTATGATTTTTTTGTCAGACTTCGGTTAAAAAAATAAATTTTCTGTTACGCAAACAAATGTTGATACTTTTGTACGGCTTGTTTTATAGATATTTTTTCGCTATTTATTTCATAAAATTTTTCGTACCAGTTTAATGCTGTTCTATTCAAATAAGAATATTTTTTATCAGAACCAGCTATTTGCCGTAACTTAGACAATATATAATCTCTATTTTGTATATCTTTCAGTGCTAATCTTTCAAGAGTATACAATACTGTTTCTGTAATGCTATAAGGTTCTCTCATATACTTCTGCTTTAATCCCAATTCCAAGATAATAAAAATATTATCTACTTGATCATACTCATAATTTTCCAGTGAAAATGAATGATAAGTGAAAGCTCCTGGCTTATTTTTTATATATTCAATACATTGTATAAGTGCTTCTCCACTTCCGCATAAAAGAAGAATTCGTAAAATTCTCTCATTTGGATGCTCAGGATAATTTAGTTTTTCTATATTTTCAAGAATACATTGCCGACCTATAGCAGTGAATAGTTCTTTATTTTGACATATATTCTCCCAAAAATATATTTGAGCTTCTAATTCTAAACTTTTATAAGCTGACATTATCAATTCTACTCCTTCTTCATTTAGAGCCAAAATACGATGAATTAGTTCTATTTGAAAAGATTGCCGGAATCTTTTATCATTATCCCATTCCAATAAAACAATCAAGTATTTATAAAATTGAACTACTTTATTCCTTGTTATATAGCTACATAAACATTTATGTAATTCAAACGAATAATCTTCTTTTATTTTCAATATATGTTCAATTTTAACATCAAGCAAATCTTTATCAACTTTACTCTCAATATATTCAAAAAAACTCACATAACTATTATTTTCCCCATTAGTTGCATTGGAGAAATTCACTGTAATATAAGAATATTTGAGTAAGTTAAGTAAATTTGCTCTGTCTATTTCAAGGTTTAATTTTATTATCAGAAAAATTAGCTGTTCCGCCTCTTGTAATAAATGGACATTGCTTATTTTTAAAGTTACCCATTCCTGTACAATTTCCTTTTGTTTAGCACTAATAATTATATTATATCTGTCTTCATAAAGATATTCATGTACTTTTTGATAAGCAAAATTGTCAAATATTTTTTCATCAAAGATTTCAAGTATTTTCTGGATATCCACAAATTCTTTCTCATCTTCCTCATGATCACATATAAAATCAATGACAGATTCATTCACTCCTTCTTCCCGTTTTTTAGCACAATCTTCCCAGTCTGTTGAAAAAATTTTATATTTCTCGGACAATTTTACAATCTCATTTTTAAAATCTACATAATTAAATAATATATCAAAAGCATTTTGTTTCTCTTTCTGAAAGTTTCTTTTCGTCTTAAAAGCAGCAAATCTACAATCAATTTTATTACGCCAATTTTTATTATTACTTACAAAATTAGATTCTTGAATCCAAGCTATAAATGAATATAAATTTACTTCTTTCCATCCTTGTTCACTTAACAGTAGTTCCAACCGTTCATCTGTCATTAAAGTAGAAATAACCTTAACACATTCTTTAAATTCAAAACATGTTTCTCTATGATTTTCTGATTGTACTAATTGACAAAAAATCTCCTTTGATTTAGCTAAAAATTTATTATAAATACGGTCATCTTCATTTAGATTGATAAAGAATTGTCGATATAACTGCACATTTTCCACAATAGAATCATTATGATTATAGGAAGATATGTCTTCCTTTTTCAAGGCATGAACAATTATATTTATCATTTCAGGCTCGTATATATATTTTTTTTCTGCCTTAGATAAAAGCTGCTTCTTTACTTCAAGGCTCTTTTTATAGTCAATAGCATAATAATTAATTTTCACCAAAATATCTAAAGCTTTACCTATATTAATACTTTTATCTAAGTGACTCAGGACATCATAAATCTCATCTTTACTTACTATGTAAGTACACCCATTTTTTGTAATATTATGAATGTGCTGGAACTTGCCAAAAACCCAATCAGCATATTCATCACATAATTCATTATCAACCAATAAACTAAAAAATGGATTCAATATTTCACTGTTCCTATTATCTTTTATAATAGTATATAATTCGCGAATTGACTCAGGATTCTTAAAATACTGATTATTATAAGGTCTAAACAAACTACTACCTGCGTCTTCGCAATCTTTAAATTTATTTAAACATTGAAATAATAATTTTATATTCGTTTTTTGCTCATCTTCAGAAAGCAGATAAAAATTAGCGTATTCTGATAAACTCAAAGCATTAATCAAATTTGCATCAAATTCTGTCGCCAGACGAATCTCATTTACAAGAAATAAACTAGTATTTCTACCATTTATAAATGTCATCAAAGGTTTTCTAAAGCTATAAGGGAGAAGTATTCCTAACTCTTTATAGTAATTAAATATACTCTTAAATATTTCGAATTTTTTTGTTTGAGATAAAAAGTGACAATCACATTTTACCAATACCTCTTGTTCATTCTCAATAAGCCAATTTATCAAATTTGTATTTAAAGAATGTTCACTTTTTAGTAAACCAACTAATAAAACTACCACATTATACCAAGAAGGTTTTAACTTATTCGTTCCGGTATAACATATGAGTTCTATTAATCTTTCAAACGGTAAATTTATCAGATGCTTTGCTACAAGAAACTCTTTAAAAGCATTATGATAAAAGGTTAGTAAGTTTTCTTTATCTCTTTTAAAAATAGAAAATTTACAACATAACTCTATATTTTCATTCGTAAAACCAAGCTCTTGAAACCATTCCGCATCAGTAAAATATTGCTTATCTGTACATTGTAAATAAAAAGCAATTTTCTTTAGTAACAGTAGACCTTCACTTTTTCTGCTTGCTAATCTGAAAACATCTTGCCCCCTTCTATTGTCAACCCTAAAACTTTCCTCAATTATATAATCATAAATTTCTGTTTTATTCTTCGGCAGCTTCCCTTCTTTATCAAAGTAACTAATTAAAGAGCATAAATAAAAAGGGGAACGGATAAATTCATACAATTGCTTGTGTTCTATCTCTTGACGCAATTTCAAAGGATTATTACTATTGTCGTCTATATATTTAAGTATAGCTTCATAAGATAAACCCTCCAGATAGAGTTTATGAAAATCTCTTATATTATTCGTGTTTTCAAAATTAGTCCGACAAGAAACAATAAAAGACAAATGTGGAAATTCTTCTGATAATACTTCTATCTCATGAATGATATTACTTCTTTCAGTATCTCTCACTTCGTCTAAACCATCCAATAAAACCACTCCTAATTCTTTGCCGAAAAAAACATTATTATCATTTATCTGATTACGCAAAGGAAGGGTTGGGGTGTAATTCCTTAATGTAAATACAACCGGATTATATAATTCACTCTTCTGTAACAGAAAAGCTAATTGGTTCAATTCCGTACTTTTTCCAC
Organism: Culturomica massiliensis; assembly: GCF_900091655.1. NCBI lineage: Bacteria > Pseudomonadati > Bacteroidota > Bacteroidia > Bacteroidales > Odoribacteraceae > Culturomica > Culturomica massiliensis. The sequence continues at coordinate 373,648 of NZ_LT594621.1, read as the reverse complement.
ATTGTGCATCACTATACAAAAGAATCTTCTTGATTTTATCTTCAATCAAATAATCTAAAAGTGGTTTAGATTCATATTGAGATTGATTCAAAAATGGAATAGATGCTTTTTCTTTAATACAATTATATACATTACGGGGTATATAATCCGGTTTTGATTCATAAATTACCTTTGAAAAATCTTGCGGAGAAGATGTATTAATACTTTTGACCTCATTAATCAGGCCCTCTATTTTTTCCCCTAATCCTTTAAACTCTTCTACTTGTATATCCCTAATATTCTTTAGAATAGTATTGTTTTCTGTATTTATACTTAATTCTTCTTTAGCAATAATACATAGAATCAAACTTCTAGCTTGATTATCCTTTTCCAGCTCAATTTCCCATAAGCTTAAAAGCAATTTTATATCTTTATCAGCAATTCTATCCGGTGATATTATATAATCTTTTAAAAGTGTCCAATGAGAAAATTTACTCCGGGCTGTTCTTTCCCTAATGTCATTATTCTTTGTCCATTTTTCCAATGCTTTTTTGTAGGTACGGTCTATCGGGGATAAAGAATTTTTTATTGTATCATATACAGGAGAAACAGCTATTCCGATAATAGTCAAGGTAAGTGATAATATATCCATATTTTAAGTAAACATATTTTACATTTATTACAAATGTAATAGCTTTTCTTTTAAAATACAGCGAATACATAATCATTTAAGCTAAGTATTTCCTTTCTACACCTCTATCTTTAATTACTAAGTAAAAAACAAAACTTTGTATATTTATATTTGGCGATCTTGCCTGTGTTTGTTCAGAGGCGGTTAATTTCTATTCGTAAGCCAACAACTTCTCATTCAGAAATGATAAGGTAGATTTTTCATCGAAAAAATGTATTTCAACAATTAACAAATCAGTGGACAAAGAGTTTTAAAGGACAAAAAGATATAAAGAAAGGGGAAGTAGTTAATTGTAAATCTATATTTCATCCAGGATAGGTGGATGTTCAGGTAACAAAATTATTGCCCCTTCCTATTTTTAGGAGTAAGTCGTAAATAAGAATTTAAGTGAAGTACATATATCTGTTTTTCGGACAATCAAAAGCATCTTTTCGTGATACAGAAACATATTTATTTCTCTTAACTACTAAAAAAATACGCACCAAGCTTACACACAAGAATATAATATATGCGATTAGATTGAAGATATGAAAAATAAAAAGATTGAACCATTTCATAAATAAAAAAACACTCTTTGCGAGTGTTTCTTTCATAGTTTGCGCCGTGTTGTGTTTCTATGTTTGTTTGGATGTAACCGATTATATTCTTCTATACAATCCATATCGACGAATGGATCAGGGAAAAAGTCTGTGATACGGCATTCTAATGCTTTGGCAATCTCATTAAGCTGATTCAGGTTATATTTTTCAATGCTGTTTATGCTTTCGACGTGCCCGACATAAGCAACATCGACATTGATACGCATAGACAGTTCTTTTTGGCTTACACCAATCTCAAGCCGTCTTTTTCTAACCGCATCAATTACATATCTTTCTATTTCTGTCACCCTCTTCTTCATATAACCTATAAAGTGTACGTAAAAGTGACATGTTTATTTTGGTAATTTGGTGAGTAATTAAACAGTATTCGATAATATTAACTACCTTTGTTGTAATAAAGAGAGGTCTAAGAATATAAATACTAAAACCATTAAAAAAATATTGTAGATTGCAAAAGGAATTTGCTGTGAATAAAATTTGCCAAATATGAAAAAATAGCGCAAAAGTGAATATAAAAATAGTATAAGTTTAAATTTTAACCTTCTCATTAAAAGTTTACAAAACTTATTAATTATCAAAATCTTATACTTTAACTCTCGTCTAAAAGGGCGTGGATTGTGATCTATTTGTGAAAAGGGTGTTTGGCGATACCTTGATGGTGGATAGTAAAACAGTTCACGCCTCGTTTTAATTATTATAAACGCCAAACAATATGAAACAGGTTGATCAGTTACAAGATTTAAGTTATTTGACTTTTTTCCTTTCGGTTTATATTTCGATTTATAAAATTCTCTATATGGATCGATGAAACAACAGAAAATACAGAAAAACAACTTATTTATCAAAGTTGATTTTACATGTAACTAACTCGAAATTCAATTTGATATGTTAGAGAAAATTCATATATTTGTTACGCATTTCATTACCAGAAGGCGGGTTAAACCTGCCAAGTTGTGCCAAGCATGGTTTATGCTTGTTACACTTCATACAGCGGTTTCGCCCCCCGTGTGGAGTGTTAATGCACCTACTGCCTTCTGGGTGAAATGCAACGGGTCAGGCGGAACCGTTTCTTTTCGCCCTTATATTAATTATACAAATTTATGAAATAGAATATTACTTATTCATTATTCAATCTCCAATTATACTTTATTTCATCATAATCAAGAAATGGAGAGGGTAATAAATCAGAAAGTGAACAATCTAAGGCTTGTGCTATTGAATTTAATTGATAGATATTAAGTTTTTGCCTGTTACTATCTGTGCGACTTAATGAATGAGAGATAAAATCAGAGTTACGACCAATACGCAAAGACAATTCAGACGCAGTAACATTTTTCTCTTTCATTATTTTTACTAAAGCCGTTGCAATATATTCGTCCAAAGGAGTCCACATAATTTTTTTTATTATTCTGACAGTAAAGGAATAATAATTTAAATCAGGACTCCGACGACATGACGTCGGAAAGAGAATTGAATTATAAGTGAAATAAAAACAAAGGACTACCAAAACCAAATAAAAGTATGAATAGGACAAACTGCCACAGAGAGGGTGCGCGAGTACCGAATGAATCGCCAAGTACCACAAGGACAATCAATTGTCTAACCTTAAAACCACGTCCGCCACCAAAGGAAAAATCACACACTATCAAACTTCTACTATAATTTGAAGTTTGATTAGAATTAAAGAATTAATCAAGGTACTTTTCCGGGAAAAAGTCACGTATTGAACAGTCAAAAATTTTAGCAAGTGCGTTTAAATGTAAAAGGTTATATTTCTGGGGACACTTTTTACTTTCAATTTGCCCAACAAAGCCGTTCGATGCGCCTAATTTATCAGAAAGTTCGGCTTGGGATGTGTTGAATTTTAGCAGCATAAAATTAGGATTTATCTATTTTTTTATATTTCTTTGCTGAGTAAATATACAGCAAAAGAGTGCTGTATATTTTGAAATATTGGAGCGTTGTAAGCTTGTTATCTACGGCAAAACTGGAAATTTTAATTCGGAAGATAACAATAAGTGCAACGCTCACATCTAAACTTCGTATATTTGCAAAATTATCATAAGTTTAGGGTGGGCGTGTCTTGTTGTTCCGAAGGTATTCCAGTACCTGCCGTACAGTAAGCTGTAAGTCCCACCCTATTCTTCTATCCTTGTCGGAACGATCATAGCCGGGACTTCATTAAAATATAACACAGGTTTTCTCACGATTAGAGGTAGCCATAAAAAGGTTATAATCTGAAAGATTGCTTGTTTTAGGCTATCTCTTTTTTAAGTTCTTTGTTTTTTAAGTTATCCTATGTGTTTTTTGTTGTAATGTTTTTCAGAAAAGACAAGCCGGAAACGGTAGCATACACAAATACCCCAGACATTACGCTGCTTATAGATTAGCGGAGCAAATAACGGCATAGGTATAGGGACGGGACTGCTACCTGTCCCTATTTTATAAGAGTTGCATGTTAGCGATCATAGGTTTAAATAAGTGAATTATGCGTAGAATTTAAACCGGGAAATAGCCCGGAATTAGAAATAGTTACCGGGCATTTCTTTTTTAATTGAATACACAACATGGCGTTTGTGTGACTTGGGATACATCGGGGGTGCTTTTACAGCATCCCCCCTTTTTCGCAGACGATTACCGTATCTCAATAATATCGTCTAAATTTGTAGTGTACCGCCGGGAAATATATTCGTTTTTCAATTGCCATTTTTTCCCGTTTCCCTGCGCTGCCATGCGTAAAGTGTTAGCACCGTTTTTTTTGTTAATTGCGTCAAGAACCTGAAATAGTCGCTTTTGCTTATTGCGATCAATCTTATCAAATAGATTACCCTGTATTTCTTTTGCGGGAACGATACCGGAAACTATTACGCCTGCTTTTTTGTATTGATACCCTTTAAAATAAATTAGTTCCAACACTTGACGGGCTACCGTTATTAATTCTGATGCGGCATTAGTAGCGACAGGAAGCTGAATAGATTTTATTTGATAATATTGAGGCAAATCGGGGCGGAAACGGTTTGTAAGTAGAAAAACTGTTAAAGTTCCTGCGGCTGTATTTTGTTCCCGGAGTTTACGGGAGCATGCTGCCGCGAAGTTTGAAACGGCAACCCGTATATCAGAGTAATCTGTAAGCATTTCTGCAAATGACCGGGACGTACAAATACTTTTTTTATTTGACGGAAGCTCAAACTCAAAACAAGGTTCACCCTGCAATTCTTGCCATGTGCGAACGCCGACCACTTTCATATAGCAACGTACCCAACTTTCACGTTTACGAATAAAATCATAAGCTGTTTTTACCCCATGATAATTTAGAAGTTGCCCGTATTTGTCGCCAATTCCCCAAATATCACTGACCGGGAATAATTTTAGTGCTTTTTCCCTTTTTTCCGGCGTATCGATCATACATACCCCCCGGTAACCTTTGTATTTTTTGGCGTATTTTGATGCCATTTTAGCCAACGTCTTTGTTGGAGCAATTCCCAGGCTGACAGGAATCCCCGTTGATCTACGAACAAATTTTGTAAGGTTTTGAGCGAAATTTACCACCTCTGTATCAGGAACTATTGAGAGGTCTAAAAAAGCTTCGTCTATGGAATAAATTTCAATTTTTGGGACAAAATTTTGCAATGTATTCATTACCCGCTGGGACATATCACCATATAAGGTTTGATTTGAAGAAAACGCTATAATATTATCTTTGCCTTCTAATTTAAAGTATGGATCACCCATTGCAATACCGATAGCTTTAGCTTCTTGCGAACGTGCTATCACACATCCGTCATTATTGCTAAGAACGATAACAGGCTTTCCGTTAAGATCAGGACGAAATACTCGCTCACAACTAACAAAGAAGTTATTACAATCGACCAGACCGAACATTTTTATTTCCTTTTCTTAATTGTGTATGTGACAACGCCCCAAACCAAAAATTCATTATCCGGTGTGACCATGATAGGCTGGTAAGCGTCATTAGCAGGCATTAGCCATATTTTATCGGGAGCGGGATTGTTTGATTCAAAATGAATAAATTTCAACGTAAATTCACCGTCTATAAACGCGACTACCATATCGCCATCAGACGGTTGCAGGGATTTGTCGATGACAAGTATATCTCCTTCCTCAACCCCTGCATCACACAAGGAATTACCCCGTACCCTCCCAAAGAAAGTAGACGCATGATGTTTTATTAATTCGGTGTTTAGATCAATGGATAATTCCATATAATCTTGTGCAGGGCTTGGAAACCCGGCAAAGATACCCCCCTCCGCAAAGTTTAGTTTTAATTCAGTTGTTACGTCAGCAGAAAATAATTCAATCACCACATGCTTTTCCATATTGCAAAATTAGCAATTAAAAAAGCTACTACATTGTTAAAGTGTTAATTATAAGATAGTTTATGAATACTTATAAGTTTATGGGTTAAAATTTAAAAGGGAGTTTTAAACTCCCTTATTTCATATGGCGATTGAAATTCGTTGTTTATCTCGCAGACGTTCCGACAGCATATTCATATCTTCGGTTAGCTTTTTATCGACGATTTTTGCATATATCTGTGTCGTGCGGATAGATTTATGCCCTAAAAGTTTCTGTACGGTTTCAAGTGGTACGCCATTTGTCAGACAAATTGTAGTGGCAAAAGTATGACGGGCGGTGTGATAGGTCAGTTTTTTATTTATCCCGACGATTTGGGCTATTTCTTTCAGAAAGCGGTTCGTGTTTTGATTACTTATCATTGGAAATAATTGACCGTCTGGCAATTTGCCTTTATATTTGTCAATAATTTCTGTAGGTACATCTAATAATAAGACCTTAAAGTTTTCTAAAGTTTTTGCACGTTTTTTTATAATGTATTGATTACCGTCGATGTATTTCTGTAAGTCCTTTTGCTCAAAGCTGCTGGCATCAATGTAGCTTAATCCGGTGTAACATGCCATGATGTAACTATCCCGGACGCGGCTCAAAGTTTCGGATGCAAAAGGATATTCATATAATCTGCATAATTCTTCTTCATCTAACCGATCTCTTTCTGTTTCTTCAAAGTGGATTCGGAATAAACTTGCCGGATTGGTTGGGATGATTCCCATATTGAAAGCTAAGTTTATGATAGTACATAATTTTTGTATATTCTTCATTGCGGCATTATGCTGGCAAGGAAAATTTTTAAGCATGAACATTTGAAAATTCTTGATAAAGAATATATCAACTTTTTTTATGGGTATAGCCCAATCCCCGTATTCCTCCAGCATAAATAAAATTAAACGGTTACGGGTGCATAGATAACGACCGTAGGTTACATGCGTTAATTCTCCCGCTTCTACTTCCTTTCTCCGAGAGTCTATGTATGTGTCGAAATATTCTAATAAAGTTATTCCGATTTCTTCCAATTCCTTGCGTTCCCGTTCTTCTTCGATTTTTCTCCGTTCCTCTTCTTCTTTTACTTTTTTTATAGCTTCTTCCTTAGCTCTCTTTTCAGGCGTTTTGCTGAGTTCGACATAAGCATCCCGAACGGTAATAGCAGATATAAAACCGTCTTTTAATAATAAATCAGTTTTTAAATTTTCAATAATCTCCCTGATCTTTATTAATGAAATATTTATCCTTTGTGCTTCCGGGCTGCGCCCTTTAGCTTGGTTACATTTAGCATCCCATATTTTTTCAGATATACGTAAGCCGGTACTGAACTTTCTCCGATCTCCGTTAATAACGATGTTTCCGTGAATTGATCTTTTACCTTCCGTATCGAGCATTTGGCGGTTAATAAAAAATGTAACTCCGTTGTCTGTGCTTCTTCCCATAATTTTACATTTAAAGGTTACAAAAATACGTTTACATCCTGAATGTTTGATGTTTTAACCCTTAGACAATGTGGGAGTTATGCAGTCATGTGGTCTTCTTCCCGTCCACGCCATTTTAGGCAAAAAAGGCGAAAAGTACATGGACGGATAGTGGACGGATAAGTGACCGTTTTAGGCTTAAATTGTCAATATGCAAAGACGGGGACGGCTTGGCAAAAGACACAAAAAAACCTGTAATGTCTTAATATTACAGGTTTTACAATAAGTATTGACCGATTTTGACACGGTTTTTGTGATCCGCCTGGGATTCGAACCCAGGACCCCAACATTAAAAGTGTTGTGCTCTACCTACTGAGCTAGCGAATCAGTCTTTTGCCTAATTGCGGGTGCAAAGATAGGGGGAAAATCCGGAAAATGCAAATTTTATCTGTAATTTTTTACATTTTATTATATCTTACAGTATATCAGACGACAAAACTGTTCATAAATAAACGGATTTTATCAATTCTTTTCATTGCCCGAATATGGGGATTTTTATATTTTTGCCGGGGATAAGATTAATTCAATAAAAGATGTTTTTGGAAAGTGCCAGCAAAGCGGGATGGATAGAAGTGATCTGTGGATCAATGTTTTCAGGTAAGACGGAAGAATTGATTCGGCGCCTGAAACGGGCGCAATTTGCACGACAGCGGGTGGAAATTTTCAAGCCGAAAATTGATATCCGGTATTCGGAGGAGGAAGTTGTATCGCATGATGCCAATTCAATCCGCTCCACCCCTGTGGAAAATTCCGGAAATATCTTACTGCTCACAGGAGAGGTCGATGTCGTGGGAATAGACGAAGCCCAGTTTTTCGACGCCAACATTGTGGCGGTCTGTCAAAAACTGGCCGACAGCGGTATACGGGTCATCGTAGCCGGATTGGATATGGATTTCCTGGGAAAACCCTTCGGGCCGATGCCACAACTCATGGCTATTGCAGAATATGTAACCAAAGTGCATGCCATCTGTGTACATTGCGGTAACATCGCACAGCATTCCCATCGCCTTACAGCCAACGACCGGCTGGTTATGCTGGGGGAAAAAGACACCTACGAGCCTTTATGCAGACATTGTTTCAATAAAGCGAAAAACGAGGAACAGAAGCAGAAAAGTGAAGCCGGAAAACTCAATTTTCAAAACTAAGGAATTCTATTTGCTGTAAGCGGGAACTCAAACGGGAGGCATTCTGTTTACGGATAGATAACGTCATCCGGCATTCCATAGAGAAATCACGGGACATGACTTCCGGTTCTTCTTCCTTTACCACCCGCATGACTTCATTCATAACGGTATAGTCGAATTTAATACGAAAAACCTCGTCATCGGTTTTCTCGACGATCCGGGCATGACCGATAGCATCGGCAGCAGCAGCCCGGTAGGCATTGATCAAACCGGAAACCCCTAATTTTATTCCGCCGAAATAACGCACGACAACAATCAGGATATCTGTCAGATCATAGGAAAGAATCTGCCCCAGAATGGGTTTCCCCGCCGTAGAAGAGGGCTCTCCGTCGTCATTCGCCCGGAATTTTTTCTTATCGACACCCAATCGGTACGCATAACAGTGGTGGCGGGCATCGTAATACCTGACTTTGATTTCCTCCACGATTTCCTTTACAGCTTCTTCTGTACGGACGGGATAAGCCAATGCGATAAATTTACTGCCCTTCTCCTTGTATAATCCCTCTGCCGGAGTTTCTATCGTTTTGTAGACATCTTCCATAGCTTAAAAAAAGGGGCTAAAATTCAGTCCCGGACTAAACTCTAACCCCTCGTTAATTCATTTATACTTTCCGATCAATTGCTGCAATACAATTTTTTCTGAATCTCTTCCACTTCTATACGGAACTTTCTATCAGTCTCCATCAGATCGGTAACAGCTTTACAGGCATACAATACCGTTGCATGATCCTTTTTGCCGATCTGATTTCCGATAAACGACAAAGAAGCTTTCGTATAATTCTTACAAAAATACATTGCCAACTGACGCGCCTGTACCACTTCCCGCTTCCGGGTCTTCGCCTGCAAAGCTTCCGGCTCGATATGGAAATGAGTACATATCACCTGCTGAATTTTATCGACCGTCAAATCCTCGGTTGCCTGTTTCCGAACCATCTTACCCAAAATATCCCTGACCAGCTCAACCGTCAGATCCTTTTTATTAAAGGTAGCCTGCGCCAGCAAAGAAATCATCGCTCCCTCGAGCTCCCGGACATTGTTATTTACAAATTTACAAATATAGGCAATCACATCGTCAGAAAATTCAATACCATCTTTCTTTGCCTTGTACAATACAATTTCTTTACGGGTTTCAAAATCCGGCGATTTGATTTCTGCGGACAACCCCCATTTAAAACGGGACAGCAACCGGTCTTCAATCCCGCTCAACTCAGCCGGAGCCTTATCACAAGTCAGTATCAACTGTTTTCCGAGTTGCTGCAAATGGTTGAATATATGGAAAAAAGTGTTCTGCGTAGCCGTCTTGCCTGCCAATTCGTGAATATCGTCCAAAATCAATACATCTATCAATTGATAGAAATGCAGAAAATCGTTGATTTCATTCTTTCGTACGGCTTCGGTAAACTGTGTCTGAAAAAGATTGGTAGATACATATAATACGATCTTCTCCGGAAAATTTTGCTTTACTTCCAGTCCGATGGCTTGTGCCAGATGGGTTTTTCCCAATCCGGAACCACCGTATATCAGCAAAGGATTAAAAGCGGTTCCTCCCGGATTCTGTCCGATAGCCATACCGGCAGATTTCGCCAAACGGTTACAGCCGCCTTCAACAAAACTTTCCATTGTATAAGCCGGGTTCAATTGAGAATCGATCTGTAAACGGCTCACATTCCGTTCGAACGGATTTTTCAATCCGCCGGAAATCTGATTGTTCAGATAAATGGTATTCGCTTCCGGTTTTTTCTCAGGCGATGAAGACATGGTAACTGATAACGGCTTTTTAGGCTGATTCTCAACAACAACCGAATATTCCAACTTGGCATTCGGACCGATCACTGTCTTCAAAGAACTGCGCAATATATCTATAAAACGCTCTTCCAGGCATTCGTAAACATAGCTACTCGCTACCTGTATCGTCAACACCCCCTCCTTGAACCTCAAAGGACGTATCGGCTCAAACCATGTCTTGTATGTTTTGGGCGGCAACTGCTCCTCAATCAACTTCAAACATTTCGACCAAATTATTTTACAATCTTTTTCCATAGTTCTGTTATACAGATATATATATTATACTCTTCTTCTCTGTTTTGGGAACGCTAATTTCCAAAAAAAAACCAACAAAAAAAAATCGGTTTTTATTTGATTTTTTATAAAAAGCCATTAAGGTTTATTTATCAGCGATTTAGATACACATAACTGATTATCAGTTATATATAAACAAAATCCAAGATTTTTTTAAAGAAAATTTTCTTATATAATACAAGAAAACAGACTCAAAATTTATACGGGATTGTCCTGCCTAAAATATTAAAGCAGAAGGTGAGTGAACGCTTCAACATTTGACATAAAAATAAGTTTCGTTACAACATTATGTCAACTACATCCCTCCCTTAAAACGATCCTATTTAGAAGCGTTCTACATATTAGTTTTGTGATATTTTAACAATAAATGCATCTTTGAAAGCTTTATTAACAATAGTCAAATCCTTCTCTGCCCGCTTCAAAGTAGCATAGCTTCCAATCAAATAAAAGAAACGCCCGTGACGTTTAATTTCCTTTAAATCAGGATATTTCAGATACAACTCGGCTGTCAGCGGAAGCGGCTTCTCCGATTCATAAATGGCAATTCCATAATTGTCTTTCCCCTGTTTTCCCGATCCGCCGAAATCAAAAAGGGACAAATTAACAAACCGTTTGGGATCAGACCTGAAATCGACCAGTAACTTATTCAGGTTCTCACTGACGGCTGTCAGATTATAATACAGATCGTCATCGTTGACCATCTCTCCGAACGTTCCTTTTCCCCGGTTAATTTTCCGGGTAATCGAATCGAGCTGTTCCAATATACCGTTAAGACGATGTACCGTTTGGTTCAGGTTTACACTCCGCAACGAGTCGGAAATAACGACGATATTATCGATACCCCGGGAGATATTATGGTTATTTTCCCGCAAATTGGCTGATATGCTATTGACATTTTCCAATATCGAGGCAATTTGCGAAGATTGCCCTGTAATCAACTGGTCGAGTCCAGCAGAAGCATGCTCTACATTCGACAATGTATTCCGTACACTCTGCAAACTCTTTTCAATATTCCCTTTCGTATTGCTGTTAAATACTTCCTGTATATCGGTCAATACGGAATCGAGGGAAGAAAGTATATTTTCAGCCTTCAGTTTCAGGGGTTGTATCTGCTTATTCATTTGCTCTATCAACCCCAACTCTATTTGGGTTTTCAACGTATCTCCGCTATTGGCATAAGCAAGAGCATTCCCCGGTATAATATTGATAGCTTTCGAGCCCATCAAATCAGTACTCTGTATAGCCGCTATCGAATTAGCCGGGATTTCCAGATTTTTTCCTATTGAAAACTGCACCAATACCCGGTCGAAACGTTTCCCGATAAAGCGGATGGCATTTACCTGTCCCACGTGATATCCTCTATATACAACACTACTGGATACCTTCAGTCCATCCACCCGTTCATACACCCCATAAAACATATTGTTCCGGTCGAACAAGGCTTTCGCTTTCAGAAAATTAATACCCCAAATCAGGATAACCACTGCGGCAATAGCCGTTATGGCCAACTTCACTTCCTTCCTTATTTTCATATCATTTCAATTTCTTTTCTATTTCCCGTGCCTCCGCAATCTTAATTAATTTTCCTTTATGTACGGCTATTATAAAGCAATCTTTTACAATTTTACGAACTTTCCCCAAACTTTTCTTCACGTCATCAAAACTTTGTGCCGCACCGACATAATAGCGGTAGCGATCACCGGTATGTATTTCACAAACAGAAAAAGAAGAACACAACTTAGCCGGTTCCTTGATTTTTGCACCCGCCGAAGCGACTTGCACCGCATAGAAAAAATCGGTCGGAATCACCGTATTCTTTTCTTCATCCGGTACAGAAACCTCCTCTGAATCTTCGGTTCCGGCCTGACTCAAAATAGCGCTGTTTCTTTCGACATGTGCCTTATAGCGAATAAAAGCCGTCACAATAGAATTGGCCATCTTACGCTGTCCGGCAGACGAATTTAAAAAAATTTCTTCCTCCGGATTGGACAAAAATCCCAATTCCACCAAAATAGCCGGCATTGCTACATCCTTCAAAACCAAGTACCCTGCCTGTTGCACACTGCGATCCTTCTTTGCTGTACTCTTGATCAATTCTTCCTGTACCAATCCGGCAAACTCGAGACTTTTGCCGAGATACAGACTCTGCATCATCGAAAAAATAATATAAGACTCTGCATTGGAAGGATCAAAACCGGCATATTTCACCGTATAATCGTCCTCGTATTTGATTACCGAGTTTTCACGCATAGCCACCTTCAAATTCGCCTCCGTCTTGTGTAAACCGAGTATATACGTTTCAATTCCGCGTACCGAACGTTCTTTTACGGCATTCGCATGAATGGAGATAAAAAGATCAGCTTTCTGGTCGTTAGCAAATTTACTCCGGTCTCCCAATTGGACAAATACATCTTTTTGCCGGGTATATACAACTTTTACATCAGGCACTTTTTCCTTGATCAACCGCCCCACTTCCAAAGCCACTTTCAGGGTAATATTCTTTTCATAACTCTTTGATCCGACACAACCGGGATCTTTTCCGCCATGCCCTGCGTCAATGCAAACGCAACGAATTTTGCCCAAATCAGCCTGAGCAACAGCACTTAATGAAAGGATAAAAAACAAAAATACCAACAAAAACCAACCCGCCCCGTATCGAATTATCATGACATTTAAAACTTTTTAAAAAGAATCGTGAGTATTAACAATCAATATTTCTTACATTTGCCCTCCGAATACAGAAAGTAAAACGGCAATTATATTCAATACAAAAATAATACAATAAATTGCAAATTAGAGAATATATATACCAATTTATTAAGGTGTGTTTCATTTTTATAATGACAACATTTTCTTTCTCAATACTTTCTGCACAAGAGAAAGCCGACTCCTTACACCTTCTACGACCTCTTTCCCTACCCCCTGCCGACACCTTAGTCGTCGTAAGCGACACGATACGGGTCGATACGGTCAGCGGAGATTCGGTCAAACCCGACAAACCTCTTTTTAAAGATATCATCTCTTACGATGCCGAAGATTCCATCCGTTTTTCTATCGAGCAAAAAAAAGTATATCTGTACGGAAATGCAAACGTCAAGTATTTAAAAACCGAACTAAACGCCCAATTCATTGAATTGGACATGGATAAGAAACAGGCTTTCGCATCCGGGATGCCGGATACGTCAGGTACGTTGATCGGTACTCCGAAATTTAAAGACGGAGGTCAGGAGTTCGAATCCAAAGAATTGAAATACAATTTCGAAACGGGAAAAGGATTTGTCAAGGAAATCATTACCCAGGAAGGCGACGGCTATGTACAGGGCAAATTGACCAAACGAATGTCCGACTCGATTTATTGTGTGAAAGACGGTTGGTATACAACTTGTGACCAGCACGATCATCCGCATTTCTATATTCATATGCGACGGGCCAAAATGATAAAGGATAAAAAAGTGATCTCCGGTCTGGCAAACCTGGTTATCGAAGATGTTCCTCTTCCGCTCGCTATCCCGTTCGGCTTCTTTCCCATTACCAAAAAAGGGACCTCGGGTATTATCATGCCCACCTATGGAGATGAACGGATGCGTGGTTTTAATCTTAGAAACGGCGGATATTATTTTGCGATCAGCGATTACATTGACCTGTCTTTGACCGGAGATATATATACCAACGGCTCGTGGGGACTGAACGTAATATCCAATTACCGTAAAAAATACAAATACAGCGGTAATCTCAATTTTACGATGAGCCGCAACCATACCAGCGAAAAAGGTATGCCGGACTATACCCAATCCAGCGACTGGTCGATCCGGTGGACCCATTCGCAAGATGCTAAAGCCAATCCGTACAGCACGTTTTCTGCATCGGTAGATATGTCTTCAGCCAACAACAACTATTACAACTCCACTAATATCAATGATATTGCCAACCAGCGTAAACAGTCGAGTATATCCTGGAGTAAAAAATGGCCGGAAAAACCGTTCAGCCTTACGGCAGCGTTCAATCACAACCAAAATAGCCGCGACTCTTCGATTTCATTGACCTTTCCGAACGTCAATTTCCGGGTCAGCCAGTTTTACCCGTTCCGGAAAAAAGGAAAATCGAGTAATCTGAAATGGTACGATAACATTGCCACCTCTTATACGGCGGAATTACGAAACAGCATACAAACAAAAGAAGATCTGCTGTTTAAATCATCCCTGGCAAAAGACTGGCAAAACGGTTTCAAGCATTCGATACCGTTGAGTACGACCATCAACCTGATCAAAGACGTATCCTTGACCCCGAATTTTTCTTATAACGGTGTATTATACCTGCATGCCATCGAAAAAACCTGGGTAAGCGATACCTCTTATGCAGCCGGAGGCTATGTAAAAAAGGATACGACCTATGGGTTACATTATGCCCACAATTACAGCGGATCGTTATCACTGGCTTATAACCCGACGATCTACGGTATGTTTATGTTTAAACCGAACAGCAAGATACATGCTATCCGCCACGTAATCCGCCCGAGTATATCCGTTTCCTATTCTCCGAAAATGGGCGTAAAAAAAAGCAAATATCATAAGGTATATCTGGACCAGAATAATCAGGCACAGGAATATTCCATATTTGAAGACGGTATATACGGTACCCCCACCGGTACGCTGGAATCTTCCGGTACAATCAACTTAAGCCTGGACAACAATGTGGAAATGAAGGTCAGAAACGACCAGGATACGACCGGCGAAGACGAATTTAAAAAGATAAAGCTACTGGAAAGTTTCCGTATCGCCACCAGTTACGACATGTTCAGGGATTCCCTGAACTGGAGTGATATCAGATTGAGTGCCCGCACCAAGCTGTTCAACAACCGAATCAACCTGGACGTAAGCGCAACTCTGGATCCCTATGCCGTCAACGTCAACGGAACGAAAATCAACCGCTATAACGGTGGACTCGGACGTCTCAAAAGCGTCACGGCTTCTACCGGCATACAGTTCTCTTCTGACAACGGCAAAAACAAAGAAGAGAAAAACGACCTGGTAGGTGGATTTTATGACCGGTACACCGATTTCGACGTACCCTGGTCGTTCAATATCGATTACACACTGAACTATTCGAAAAGTTGGACTAAAAACTCGGCAGAAGGTGCCACAAAAGCCCTTTCGAGCAGCACCCTTTCACAAATGTTACGTATCAACGGTGATTTTTCGCTGACTCCAAAAATGAAAATCGGTTTCTCTACGGGATACGATTTCGGTAACCACGAAGTGACAGCTACCAGTTTCAATATCACCCGCGACCTGCATTGCTGGGATATGACATTTTCCTGTATCCCGTTCGGTACACACCAGTCATACAACTTCCAAATCAACGTACGCTCAAGCTTATTGAAAGACCTCAAACTAACGAAAAAAGAATCCTGGTACGATACCGGCAATTTCTATAACAGATAAACGGACTTATACGGCTTTTACTCCGGTAAGAACAAATGGCATCGCGCCTTTATGTCAAAATAAAAAAACGTGTGAATGATAATCTCCACACGTTTTATATTTTCGAAAATATTTTTCCGGTTATCCGCGCTGACGGACCACTTCAAACAACATTACCGCGGCAGCGGCCGACACATTCAGCGATTCAATCTCTCCTTTCAACGGAATCTTAATCTGCTGATTCACGATATTTAATATACCTTCGTCAATACCTTTATCTTCTGCTCCCATAACAATCGCCAGCGGCAGGGTCATATCAGCTCCGGTATACAACTCGGTTGCTTTTTCCGTAGCCGCATACACATAAATCTTCCGGTCGAATTTTAATTCCCGCACTAATTTTTTCAAATTGAGGATCCGGCAGACAGGTATATGATACAATGCTCCGGCAGACGTCTTTATGGCATCCGAGGAAATTTTAGCCGAATTTTTATTCGGAATGACGATCGCATGTACTCCTGCACAAGCCGCACTTCTGGCTATTGCCCCGAAATTGCGTACATCGGTAATCCGGTCGAGAATCAATATAAACGGTACTTCCCCTCTCGCTTCTACAGCATCCAATACCTCATTAAGATCCTGATAAGCCACAGGGGAAACCTCTGCCAACACCCCCTGATGATTGCGGTCGGCAACCGGTTTAAACACTTCATCCGGTACATATTGGAAAGGAATGTTATTTTCCCGGATCAAAGCAAACAACGACTGGAACAATTCGCCGCGCGTACCTTGCTTCAACATCACTTTATCGATTTCTTTCCCCTGCTGTATCGCTTCCATAACAGCCCGGATTCCGAAAATATACTCTTGTTTGTACTTCGCCATATATTTTTATTTCTAATTATTATTAAGGGCACCTCCTTTTCTGTCAATCCAAAAGTTTCCCTTTATGTAAATCAATATTTTTCTTTCAACTCCTCCAAAGCTTCATGTGCCGCTTCCCACTCCGTCAAACACTCTTCCTGACGTTTTTTTACTTCGTCATACTCTTTATAAAGCCGGTCCTCAATTTCTCCCGTAGCCATACGTCTTTCCATCTCCTCCTGCTTTTTTTCCAGAGCGGCGATTTCCTGCTCCACCTTCCCGATCCGCTGTTCGGCTTTCCTGATTTCCCGGTTCCACTGCTTCCGTTCTTCAAACGACACTTTATTCTCTGAAACCGTTTCTTCTGTAATTCCAGCCTCACCCTTCCCCTTTCCGGATTTCCAGCGTTCGTATTCGCTGAAACAAGCTATTTTTTTAGCTGCCAGAAAATCCGTCACTCCTCCCAGATATTCTTTTACGCCATGATTGGCAAATTCATACACTTTATCGGCCAAACCGGACAGGAAATCCCGGTCGTGGGAAACGACAATCACCGTTCCTTCGAAATTACGCAATGCTTCTTTCAATATATCCTTCGTCCGCATATCCAAATGGTTCGTCGGCTCATCGAGTATCAGTACATTATAAGGCTCAAGCAATAAACGTACCATTGCCAAACGGGTGCGCTCCCCTCCGGACAAAACTTCTACCTTTTTATCGACATCTTCTCCGGAAAACAAAAAAGCGCCGAGAATATCCCGTATTTTCTTGCGAATCTCTCCGACAGCCACCCGATCCACCGTATCCAGTACAGTCAGCCGGGTATCCAGTAAATCAGCCTGATTTTGTGCAAAATAGCCGATATTCACATTATGACCGACTTTTAAAAGCCCGTCATAAGGAATTTCGTTCATGATCATCTTAACCAAAGTAGATTTACCTTCACCGTTTTTCCCGACAAAAGCCACTTTTTCTCCCCGCAATATATCAACATCCACCTCTTTTATCACCAGTTTTTCACCATAGGATTTATGCAATCCCCGCCCACTGATAACAATCTCACCGGAACGTACCGCCGGCTGAAAACGGATCCTGATACGAGCCGTATCCTCCTGCTCGACTTCTATCCGATCGATTTTCTCCAATTGCTTAATACGGGATTGTACTTGTACGG
The DNA here is from genome assembly GCF_900091655.1 of Culturomica massiliensis. Lineage (NCBI taxonomy): Bacteria > Pseudomonadati > Bacteroidota > Bacteroidia > Bacteroidales > Odoribacteraceae > Culturomica > Culturomica massiliensis. The sequence goes on along the minus strand of NZ_LT594621.1, from coordinate 355,821 downwards.
CTTTCGTCGCCTTATACCGGAAACGCTCGATAAAATCTTCCATATCCCGGATTTGGTTCTGTTGATTCTGATAGGCCCGTAATTGTTGTTCTACCCGCTCTTTACGCAACTCCGTATATTTGGAATACGATACTTTATAGTCGTATACTTTTCCCAATGAAATTTCAATGGTCCTGGAAGTAACATTATCCAGGAATGCCCGGTCGTGGGAAACCAATACGACTGCTCCCGGATAGCTCTGCAAAAAAGATTCCAGCCAGGAGATTGATTCAATATCCAGGTGATTGGTCGGTTCATCGAGTAAAAAAATGTCGGGCTTTTCCAATAAAATCTTTGCCAGTTCGATACGCATACGCCATCCGCCGCTAAACTCCTCACATTTACGTTCCATATCTTCATTGGTAAATCCAAGTCCTTTCAGCACCAGCTCTACTTCTCCATTCACATTTCCTTCTCCCCGCAACGTCAGTTGTTCCGTTTTATCGTTGATCCGGTCAATCAAATGCATATAGGCCTCTGATTCATAATCGGTACGCTCTGCCAATTCCGCATTCAGCCGGTCAACCTCTTCCCGCAAGGCCAGCAAATCGGAAAAAGCCTTTTCTGCTTCCTTCCGTACCGTATTTCCATCCTTGTATAACATGCTTTGCGGCAAATAGCCCAAACGAAGGTCTGAAGCCATCGAAATATTACCTTCAGAAGGCTGTTGTAATCCGGCCAGCATCTTCAACATCGTCGATTTACCTGCCCCGTTACGCCCCGTCAAACCAATACGGTCTTTCTTATTGATCAGAAAAGAAACCGAATCCAACAGGTAAAAACCCCCGAAAACAACGCTCACATTATTTACCGAAATCATAAATATTTGAAAATGAAAAAATGAAAATGGAAAATTCCGGCGCAAAGATAGGAAATATATTACAAATTGCAGAAAGTAAAAGTCATGGAAAGGATTATTGCTATATTGTTCATTTCCGGTAAACCGGAATTTCAGAACCCGGTTTACCTTATTTATGATATACAAATTCTCCTAAAAGATCTCTTCCCGCATATAAATACAAGCCTCTTACTTTCGTAACCCTATACTTTAGATTCTGTCAAAAATCATCCTTTTAAATCCCAAACCTGTCATTTGTCATATTTTTTATCTGGGAAATATTTTTATATTTGTGAACGTGAAAAAATTAACACTTAAAACATACAAACATGCCTAAAGGAGTATACAAATTACCAAACATGACGAACGAACCGGTAAAAACTTATGCACCCGGTTCTCCCGAGCGTAAAGCATTGCAGGAAAAACTGGCGGAAGTAAAACGCCAGGTAGTCGATTTACCGATGATTATTGACGGCAAAGAAGTACGTACCGGAAAATTAATGGATATTCGTCCGCCTCATGAACACAAACACCTGTTGGGACATTATCATCAGGGAGACGCCAGCCACGTACAAATGGCCATCGACGCTGCTTTGAAGGCTAAACCGGCTTGGGAAAAAATGCACTGGGAAAGCCGTGCGGCCATTTTCTTAAAAGCGGCAGAACTGATCAGCGGTCCTTACCGCCAGTTAATGAATGCCGTGACAATGCTCGGACAATCTAAAAATGCATTTCAGGCTGAAATCGATTGTGTTGCCGAACTGGCAGATTTCTATCGTTTCAACGTAAAAAATATGTACGAAATCTATCATATGCAACCGAACTCAGCCCCCGGTATATGGAATCGCACCGTATGGCGGCCGTTGGAAGGTTTTGTTTTTGCACTAACACCGTTCAACTTCACCTCTATTGCCGGTAATCTTCCGGGTGCTCCGGTTTTAATGGGTAACGTATGTGTTTGGAAACCGTCGAAAACTGCGGTTTATTCTGCACATCTGATCATGCAAATCTTAAAAGAAGCCGGATTACCCGACGGAGTTATCAATCTGGTATATTGCTCCGGCCCTGCTGCATCGGAAGTGATCCTTGGCAGTAAAGATTTTGCCGGAATCCATTTTACAGGCTCTACCGGAGTTTTCAACAGCGTATGGTCGAATATCGTTAAAAACATTGACAAATATCGTACTTATCCGCGTATTGTGGGTGAAACCGGAGGTAAGGACTATATCTTCGCCGACCCGACAGCACCGGCAAAACAAGTAGCCACAGCCATGGTCAGAGGGGCTTTCGAATACCAGGGACAGAAATGTTCGGCTGCTTCCCGTGCTTACATTCCTGCCAACATCTGGCCGGAAGTACGGAAATACGTTGAAGCCGATCTGGCTAAAATAAAAGTAGGCGGCGTGGAAGATTTTACCAATTTTGTCAATGCTGTAATCGATGAAGATTCGTTCGACAAGCTGGCTAAAGCCATTGACGAAGCGAAAGCTTCTCCGGACGCAGAGGTTATTATCGGCGGTAAATACGACAAATCGGAAGGTTATTTTATTTATCCGACCGTTATCCAGGCCAAGAAACCGGATTATGCAACCATGCTGGAAGAATTGTTCGGCCCCGTACTGACCGTTTATGTATACGAACCGGATAAAGTTGCGGAAACACTGGACATCCTGGATAATACCTCTACGTATGCCCTGACAGGAGCCATTTTCTCCCAGGACAGAGCAGCCATCGAAAAAATGACGGAAAGACTGACCCATACAGCGGGTAACTTTTATATCAACGACAAACCGACAGGAGCCGTCGTTGACCAGCAACCGTTCGGTGGCGGCCGTGCTTCCGGTACCAACGATAAAGCCGGTTCCGTATTGAACATGTTACGTTGGGTATCGCCGCAAACCATCAAGGAAACTTTTGTTCCCGCAACGGATTATATGTATCCGAACTTTTTAGAAGATTGATTCACAAATCTACATACAAATTGTAGACTCTGGATTTACGATTTTAGATTGATCTCACAGCTTTCCCGCTAAACAAGAAAAATCATAAATCGTAAATTTAAAATAAAGATAACGAGGATGTGTAAATACATCCTCGTTTTTATTTCCCTAAACTTTATTAAAAATTTTATTATCTTTGGCCAGGCTACTAAAGATTCGTCCCCGGATTTTACGGATTTGAACCAGAAGAGGAAAAAGGACGAAAAAAAGTAAAATAAACTTTTTTACAAAGCATTCTTTATTATCGGAACCGAAGTTTCAGGATAAAGAATTTACAGTTTTATTTAATTTGAGACCGAAAATCAATCATTAATCATAAAATTAAATTCAAAACATGCGTATTCTTTCCTTACTTTTATGTGTGCTGACAATCACATTTCTACAAGCTCAGGATATAAAAATATATCCGACACCCCAATCCGTTAAAACCAATGCCCGGACAATCGTTCTGGACGCCCCGGTATTTTTGAACGGCGCAGCAGAAGCCGACACGACAGCAGTCGAACAACTTCGTCTATTGCTAAAAAGCGGAGCACAAAAGAAAAGCTATACGATTTATATCGGAGAGAGAAACGATCGTGCGGTAAAAAAATACGACAAATTCATTCCACAAGTGGCGGGAGGTTATTATTTATCCATTACCCCTGCCAAAACCGTAATTGCGGGAAATGATGAAAGAGGTACATTTTATGCCGTACAGACGCTAAAGCAATTAGTAAAAAACGACACGCTCCCGGAAATAGAAATCACAGACTATCCGACGGTAGCTTTCCGCGGTGTTGTCGAAGGATTTTACGGGCAGCCCTGGAGCCACAAAGACCGGATCAGCCAGCTCCGTTTCTATGGAGAAAATAAATTGAACACCTACATTTACGGTCCGAAAGACGATCCCTACCACAGTTCTCCCCATTGGCGAAAGGCATATCCGGAAAAAGAAGCCCGCCAGATCAGCGAACTGGTTGCTTTATCCAAAGCCAGTAAAGTCGATTTTGTCTGGGCAGTTCATCCGGGACAAGACATACAATGGAATGACGATGACCGTCAGGCCCTTCTCGACAAATTCGAAAATATGTACAAATTAGGCGTCCGTTCTTTTGCCGTATTCTTCGACGATATTTCCGGTGAAGGAACCGATCCGGTTCGCCAGGCAGAATTACTCAATTTCCTGCACGACCGATTCGTTGCTAAAAAAACAGATGTGACACCCCTTATCATGTGTCCGACCGAATACAACAAAAGCTGGTCAAATCCCAAGCCGGGTACTTATCTCGATATTTTAGGCGACAAACTGTATCCTTCCATTATGATTATGTGGACAGGTGACCGGGTTATCTCAGACATCACAGCCGAAGGGCTGGAGTGGATCAACAAACGCATCAAACGTCCGGCCTATATATGGTGGAATTTCCCTGTCAATGACTACGTACGCGATCACCTTTTAATGGGACCTTCCTACGGGCTGGACCTAACGGTAGGCCAACAAATGTCGGGATTCGTTTCCAATCCGATGGAACGTGCCGAAGCTTCAAAAATTGCTATTTTCAGTGTAGCCGATTATGCCTGGAATCCTGCAAAATACGATTCGAATGCTGCCTGGGAAAAAGCCATTCAGGTGGTCATGCCTCACGCTGCCGACGCTTTCCGTACTTTCGCTGCCCACAACTCCGACCTGGGAAAAAACGGACACCGGTACAGAAGAGACGAATCGGTCGAAATCAAACCCACCATCGAAAAATTTACAGCCGACTATCGTAAAGGCATACTTTCCGACCAATTATTAAAAGAAATTGCAAACGAATACCAAAAAATAGCTGTTGCCGGCACTTCCATTAGAGCTTTCAACGACAATCCGGAACTGATCCGAGAAATCACACCCTGGCTGGAACAATTTACGGTCTTAGGCAAAGCCGGACTAGCCGTAACCCGACTGCTAACCCTGAAAGCTCCTCACGAAATCTGGAAAGCTTATTGCGAATTTTTAAACCTGGAAGCCCAACGACAGGCAATCGATAAAAAAGAAAATCAAAATCCCTACCAACCCGGAGTAAAAACCGGTTCTTTGGTGATGCAACCCTTTATTGATACCATCGCTTCCCTGATTGCCGCCCGGTTTTATATACAGTCGGGCGGTAATACCTTGACTTCAACGGCTACAGCAGAACCGCAATTGTACACAGATATTACCCAATTGAAAAACCAGACCTTACAACAAACCTCAAACACAGTGGCTATCAACCCGGTATTGGAAGTGATCAAAATCGGCGCCGGTCAATACGCAGGAATTGAACTCCCGCAAACACCTGCTGCCCTCCAACTGGAAGCTGAACTAAACACAGCCATTGGTAACTGGGGAAAATTCCAAATCTCGACAGACGGGAAGACTTGGGAAGACAGGACCCCCAACAGCCGGACAAACACAGTTATCACATTGAATGATAAGCCTGTCCGGTTTGTCCGGTTTTGCAATACCGGGAAAAAAGACCGGGAAATTTACCTGAAAAAATTCATATTGACCCTGACAGCATCCGACGACCGCCTAAAAGAACTGGCATTCCTTCAAGACGGTAAACTCAACACGGCTTGTCCCCTGTCACAAAGAGAAAGCATCACTGTAGTCAATCCCTGTTCCGGACAGAATACAACCGTGACCATTTTACAGAACACTTCCGACCCCGTTTCCCTTAAAGTCACAGGTTTCAACAGCAAAGGCAATCCGACAGAACTAGGCATCATTACAGAAGCCTATGCCCGGCTGGATTGCCCTGCCGGTATAACCACCCTTCGTCTGACTTCGGAAAAAGGCGCAACAAACCTGAATGAAATCATCTGGCGGCAAAACTAACTTACTGATGACGGGGAGTCCAGTTTATTTCTCTGACTCCCCGGTCATTTGCGACCTTACGCGACAATACGAACAAATAATCGGAAAGCCGGTTGATATATTTTATCACCGCATCGTCTACCTCAAATTCCCGGTTCATATCGAGAATCCGCCTTTCCACCCGACGGCAAACCGTGCGGGCAATGTGACAAAAGGAAACGGCCTGATCTCCGCCCGGTAAGACAAAACTTTTCAAAGGCGGTAATTGCGCATCCATCCTGTCCATAGCCTTTTCCAACACAGAGATATCCTCTTCTGTCACCCCCAGACGAATCTTCAAGCCTTCGACACTGGTATCTGTAGCCAGATTACCACCGACATCGAACAATATGGTCTGAATCGTTACCAATTCGGATAGTTCCTGTTCTTCCAACGGAAAAGAACGGATCATTCCGATATACGTATTCAGCTCATCTACGCTACCATAGGCTTCAAGCCGTGCACTGTTTTTAGGTACCCGTGTACCTCCGATCAGGGACGTCATCCCTTTATCGCCTGTTTTGGTATATATTTTCATCTTTAATTTTATAAAAGTATTTTACGTTTGGTTTATCCTACACAAGTTGTAACGAACAAATGTCCCGCATTGTTTTTTGTTTGCTCTATGTTTTCGCTGAACCGACACATCCCTTTCAAACCCCTGTCTCTATATGATCAAATTATACCGTCCCTTTTGCAGCTTCTCATCAAAAAACAGTAATCCGTACCACATCATATCCACCGATACCGTCGCTTTTCCTCTCCATTGCTGCCATAAGCGGGCATTAAAACTGTTCTTATATATATCTGTTATTACGATACACTTTTGCCGGACCGTAGCTGTCGGCAGAAAATCGATCACCACATCCTGTAACACGGTCCGGGCATCCTTACCGATATAAATAAAACCGGCCTCCCGCATAAAACGGGGTTGATTGGCCTCCTTCCGGGCTGCACTACCGGAAAGATAAGCAAGTATATCCCCGGAATGAGCACTGAAACACAAAACATAATCCACGTTTAAGAAACAAACCAACCGGCAAATAAGGCGGTAAAGCTTCCGTTGCTTCAGCCGGATTTTCCGGTTATGCTCTGCCTGTTCCGGATAATTGAACTTTTTCTCCTTATCCCGGATTACATTCAGTATCAAATTGAACATAAAAGGAGAATGTACTCCGAATCCTCTCTTATGCCGGAACCGAACCGCATGTTTAATACGCTCTCTCAAATACGAATACATAAAACCGAATCATTTTTCAATACAAAAAAATTGTATGAACGAAAATAAGATATATTCCGCCGAAAGGAAAATAAAACACCGTTTTTTTCAGCATTCTTTTTTCCACCTCCGAAAAACATTATAACTTTGAAACTATTGTAACCAGCAGAAGAGAAACATTGGAAATATCGGGTCTGAACATAAAATACCTCTCGGGTGTCGGAGATAAAAAAGCTGCGATATTACACGAAGAACTAGGGATTGAGAGCTACGAAGATATGTTATATCATATCCCTTACCGGTATATCGACCGTTCCCGGATCTATACAATCTCCGAATTGAATCCTCAGCTTCCTTATATACAGATCAAGGCATACATCCGTGATCTGAAACCGGTGGGGGCCGGTAAAGCCGCCCGGATGGTTGCAACAGCCTATGACGATACCGGCGAGTTGGAACTGGTATGGTTCAACGGCTTCAAATACCTGGCCAGCCAGATAGACGCCCAAAAAGAATACCTGATTTTCGGACAGCCTTCTTCCTTCAACCGGAAGCTGAACATTGTACATCCGGAAATCAATCCTTTTGAAAAAACATCCCCGTTGCTGGTCGGATTTCAAGCCGTCTATCCCACTACGGAGAAAATGAAAAAGGCTTTTCTGAATTCAAAAGCAATCGGTAAAATTCAGGAATCGATTTTCAAAAGTATCAACGGTAAAATTCCGGAAACCCTTCCGGCCTGGTTTCTCACAAAATACAAACTGATTTATCTGCACGAAGCCCTTTTCAACATTCATTTTCCGACCTCCCCGGAAATGTTGCAGAAAGCCATCTTCAGACTGAAATTCGAAGAGTTGTTCTACATACAACTCAATATTCTGAAAATGAAATACAAAAGGAAAACCGTTTTCAAAGGTTGTCCTTTTACCTCCGTCGGGGCGTATTTCAACAACTTCTATAACCGTTATCTTCCTTTCCCCCTCACTGATGCACAAAAACGGGTGATCCGGGAGATACGGCAGGACTGCGGCAGCGGTAAACAAATGAACCGCCTGTTGCAAGGGGATGTCGGTAGCGGTAAAACATTGGTCGCCGTCATGTGCATGCTTATCGCACTGGACAACCATTACCAAACTTGCCTGATGGCCCCCACAGAAATTCTGGCCAACCAACATTTCGACACCGTCAGCCAGATGTTAAAGGACCTGGGTATCACAGTAGCCTTACTGACAGGTTCAACAAAGAAAAAAGAACGGACCGAAATACTACAGCGACTGGCAGCAGGAAACCTGCAAATCATTATCGGAACTCATGCTTTACTGGAAGATGTCGTCGCTTTCAATAACGTAGGACTGGTTATCATCGACGAACAACACCGCTTCGGTGTCGCCCAAAGAGCCAAACTGTGGCATAAAAACAACATTCCGCCGCATGTGCTGGTCATGACTGCTACCCCCATTCCCCGTACACTGGCCATGACCCTATACGGGGATTTGGATGTATCGGTAATCGATGAATTACCTCCGGGACGTAAACCGATCACCACCTTACACGCTTATGAAAACAAATACAAAGAAGTATTTAAATTCATCGAACAGGAGTTACAAAAAGGCCGTCAGGCCTACATCGTATATCCCCTGATTTCCGAATCCGAAAAAATAGACTTTCACAATCTGGAAGAAGGATACGATAAAGTAAATGAATATTTTCTACCCCGAGGCTACTCCTGCAGTATGGTACACGGTAAAATGAAAGCCGTCGACAAAGACGAAGAAATGCGACGTTTTGTAAACGGCGAAACTCAGATACTGGTAGCGACAACGGTCATTGAAGTCGGAGTCAACGTACCGAATGCTTCCATTATGGTCATTGAAAGCGCCGAACGCTTCGGACTTTCCCAATTACATCAGCTAAGAGGACGTGTCGGACGGGGAGCCGAACAATCCTACTGCATTTTGATGACTTCTTATAAAATATCGAACGATTCCCGCAAAAGAATAGAAACCATGACCTCGACAAACGACGGATTCGAAATTGCCGAAGCGGATTTAAAACTCCGGGGGCCGGGAGACATCGAAGGTACACAACAAAGCGGACTTACCTGCAACCTGAAAGTAGCCAACCTGGGAAAAGACGCTCTTATCCTGAACGAAGCCTGCCGGGTTGCAGGAAGTATACTCGAAAACGATCCCGATTTAATCAAAGAAGAAAACGCCGTCTTTGCCTCCCAAATCAAACGCCTTTTCAAAACCAAAATCAACTGGCGGTTTATCAGCTAAATAAAATTGCCCTATCGTTACACAATTCATGCAACTCATAGGGCAATTCTATTAAAAAAGAAATTCCGGTTATTCGGCTCTCTGTATAATGACTCCCGGTATCCGAAAAAGATCATTAAAACAAAAAAACGAACATGCTCCGTTCTAATATTTATTTTTTCCGGTAAAATTTATGCGGTTTTATCATCAGTTCCGGTTTCAGCAATTCATCCAATTCTTCTTTCGTCAACAGCTTTTCTTCCAACACCAGATCATAAACACTTCTGTTTTCTTTTAATGCCCGTTTGGCAATACGGGATGAATTTTCATACCCCAAAGTCGGATTCAAAGCCGTTACGATACCGATGCTGTTCAATACCATTTCACGACAACGGTCAGCATTTGCCGTAATACCGTCTACACACAACACTCTCAACCGTTCCATACCTTTTTGCAACATCTTGATCGAACCGAATAAAGCATGTACAATAATCGGTTCCATCACATTCAATTGCAACTGCCCGGCTTCTGCTGCAAAAGTAACCGTCAGATCATTACCGATAATACGATAGCATATCTGATTCACTACTTCCGGAATAACCGGATTCACTTTTCCCGGCATAATAGAAGATCCCGGCTGCATCGGCGGCAGATTAATTTCATTCAAGCCGCAACGCGGACCGCTGGACAATAAGCGCAAATCGTTACAAATCTTAGACAATTTGACAGCCATACGCTTCAATGCCGAAGAATACATGACGGTAGAACCGGTATCGGGAGTCGCTTCAATCAGATTGGAAGCCAACACGAATTCGTGTCCGCTGATAATCCGCAGATTCTTGATGCACTTCTGGGAATATTCGGGCTCGGAATTGATTCCCGTGCCGATAGCTGTAGCTCCCATATTCACCTCCAAAAACAACTTAGCCATCTGATTCAGGCGGTCGATTTCTTCTTCCAGATTAGCGGCAAAAGCCTCAAATTCCTGTCCCAAAGTCATAGGCACAGCATCCTGCAATTGAGTACGACCCATTTTCAGAATATCTTTAAACTCCTCTCCTTTTTTCCGGAAAGCCTGAATCATCAAACGCAATTCAGCTACCAATTCCTCATTCATAAAAATAAAGGCCAATTTGAAAGAAGTCGGGAACGCATCGTTCGTAGATTGTGATAAATTCACATGGTTGTTGGGATGGCAATATTGATATTCGCCTTTTTTATGCCCCAGAATTTCCAAGGCCCGGTTAGCCACCACCTCATTGATATTCATATTGGTAGACGTACCGGCACCGCCTTGTACCAGATCCACCGGAAACTGATCGTGAAAACGACCGTCAATAATCTCCTCGCAAGCCTCGGTTATGGCTTTGGCAATATCTTCCGGAAGCAATCCCAATTCCAGATTAGCTTTGGCAGCAGCCCATTTCACCATAGCCAAAGCTTTCACATAATTGGGATAATCACCGATTGTAATACCACTGATATTTGCAAAATTCTCAATGCCTCTTAACGTCTGTATTCCGTAATACGCTTCTGCCGGAACTTCTTTTTCGCCCAGCAAATCATGCTCCATACGTGTTTTCATGATATTTTCTTTTATTAGTTTTTGTATGTTATTATTCAGTTACTTCCAAACTGTTATTTTTATTCTCTCCAAAAGAAAGATATCTTAAAAATATAACAATCTCTCCTTTGAGGACGTCAAAGTTAACAAAGAAAAACAGATTAACCCAAACTTTTCAGGAAAGAAATAGATGTTTGATTTTCACGCAATAGAAGGTTTCTCAAACGTTTACGAAGAATTAAAAAATATTTAACAAAAGGACTCCCCGCAGGAAGTCCTTTTTAACCTCATTTATTTGAAATTTTTCCGGAACATTTATTCCTCTTCCAGAGGTTTCAGGTTTTCCGGAATATGCTCCTCGTCATCTGAGAAATAAGGAAAAACATCCATAAACTGTGTATCGGCGATCGCTCCGATTTCATAAGGCACTACAAATGTGGAAAGGGCTTTTTCCAGATTTTCCAATGCTTTGTTTATATTGGCTGCCGCAATCAGATAGTACTGCGAACTCGATTTTTCTTTGCCGCTTACCTCATCGGCATCGATAATCGCTACTTTGGCCTTATACCAACGGTCGTCGTTCTCATCTTCCGATTCCACTAATTCCGTAATATTGGATTTTTTCAATCCGGTTATGTAATAATCGCCTTTGATAACCGATTCCATTTCATGCATAATCCGACTTTCTGCCTCCGTATACGACATGGCATCCAACAGATAAGCCTCGGTCACTTTTTTCTCTCTTCCGTCTTCGTTGACCTTCATATACTTCACTTTCGCTTCAAACCAATTTGCTGTCATAATTTTTTACTTTTCCACATTTAATATATATTCAACATATCTTTATCCCTGTATAAACACAGAGACTTACAAATCATTTACATAACGAGCCGGCGGGTCCACGAAAACGCCTTCATTCCCCATACAAGCAACCAACTGATACCAAAAGCCAGACAAGCCATCCCCAATATACGGACAATCACAGGAAGTCCGCTGACCGTTCCCAGGAGATCATAAGCCACCTGTACAAATACAAAATGGCACAGATAAATTCCGAATGTCAGAGAAGCCAGACGGGACAACCAGGCTGCAGAAGGCACATTCAGCTTTTGTACAATAACAAATACGGGAAATGTCATCATAAACACATTGATCCCGGAAAAATACCAGATGATCTCAAGATTTGCATAACTACCCGGAAAATATTTCTGGGTCAATACAAAGCCCAGTGACGTAACGGTATAACCGATAAGGAACATCGGTAGCGTAATGCCTAACGTACGTTTCCAACTCCAGGTAAGCGGATATTTCACCAGATAGTATGCCAATACCAAATAGCCCACAAATCCGGACATATAGTAAAACATTCCGTAAATATTCCAGTCACACTCTCCCAGTAATCCCATATTACCGTAATTTCCGGTATATCCCAGCAAAGGAGCAGCCATCTTCACATACGGAAGTACCAGCGATATTCCCCAAATCCGCAGAAACAACCGGATATCCTTTTGTTTGGCATGCTCCATCCAGGTATTGAGGATCGGAATAATAAAATACAGACCGATCAACATATACAAATACCATAGCGGAGTCGTATCATAAGTAAAATTGAAAATAAAAGTATATAATTTCGTCAATGTCGCACCCATCGTAAAATTCTCCGGAGCAATAGAAGGGCTTACCGAAGATACCATGAAATTCAAATACACATAATACAAAAGCGGGAGCATCACTGACCAGAAAATAAGCGGTACGACAATCCTGCCGATACGTTTCCGGTAGAATTCTCTCATTTCCAAACGCACAGGAAACAATAACACCCCACTCATCATAACAAACAAAGGCACGCAAGCCCGCACAAAGCTACCTGTAAAAGCTCCGGTCAGAAAAGAAGTACGATCGTTATCAAACTGACCGACAAAAGGATCGCAACAATGAGACAATACGACTAAAAAACAAGCAATAATACGCAACAGGTCTACCCAACCTATATTTTCTCTTTTCTGAAATTCCATCATGTCGTTTTATTATTATATAGTAACGGATAACCGTTTTTTTCATCCGGCTCTCCGCTTTCTTTTTCATAGAGCAGAGTTTGCACAAATTGTGCAAAATTCGGCGCAAAGGTAATGGATTCCCTCAAAAAACGACAAGAAACAAAAGTATTATCCTGAAAAAAATAACAACCGGTAAATTACAATCGTTTATAGATATCTTCGATAATCCGGGTGGCTTCTCCGTACAATTTCTGTATTTCCACTTCGTTCAATCCGTTCTCTTCCCAAGCCGGAACGTGAGGCAGGAAAAGATCGAATATCTTATTCTCGGCTCCCTGTAACTGTTGCATATACCCATTCCCCGTTTCATTCCAAAGTAAACGCCAATGCAGGTATTTTTGTCCGTTTCCCCGGTGAATCGGGTAAACCTTATCCTTCAAACGGGAAGCATAAAAACAAAGCGGCGCTGTCTTCATCTCATCATTATAAACAGCAAGGGAGGGCTGATTTTCTCCCATCTTCACCCATAACGGCAACACCACCGCTGTCGGAGGATAACCGAGAGCCGTCCACAAGGTCGTAAGTTCCGGATCATTTCCCGGCCTTACTCCCTGTATTACGATAGCAGCAGTCGACTCGCTACGCGGAATCATATCCTGCTCCACAAACCAACCGCTCGCCCGGTTCGGACTCTGTGCCTCGTCTTTCAAATCTATACCCAGGCGGCTGTTATAAAATGAACGGGAAGCTTCCTGCAGGATGCGTTGCGGAGTATATCCCTTCTGCTGCATTTTCAGAAAAACGGAAGTCGCATTATCAAAACGGATGTACCCCAGACCTTCGTCTTTTCGTCCCTCAAAAGAAAAATTAGTATAAATCAGATAACCGTTCGGCGCTAAAGACTCGTCATTCACATCTTTTTTAAAATAACAATCGTTCCCGGTTTCAAAGTAAGCGGCTCCGCCATAAGCATCGATCACACCGAAATTAGCCTCGACACGCATCGGTCGTTCAAGAGTATCCAGGAAATGCTCAAAATCCCGGACAGTCCTGCACACGCTCAACGCTTTACGCATCAATGCCCCCTCGTGATCCATCTCTTTTATCTCATCGTTCTTCAAATTAAAAGAAGCCGTATTCATAATACAGAAACCCGCCTCGTTACTTCCGGTCCAGACATCCCCGGAAACTCCGTCACTATTTACCAAACCCAAAAACCGATAACCGCCGTCATTGAAAAAAGCCATATGATTGAACGGCGTCTCCGTATCCCGGTGCTTCCACATCAGAGGCCGCCCGTCAGGAGTCACCCTACCCGAAATAATAACAGACGTACATGCCTCAACATCCTGCATGAAGAGACAAAAAGCAACTGTAATAAATACAATCCGTGTTTTCATAGGTTTCCTCTTATTTACAATTTTCACTCCTGCACAAAACAATACGCTAAAATAAAGGATTTTACCGATGCCCGGGCTAAATATCCGTTTATTTTTTTCAAATAAAAACAGAAATTAAAAAGATCAGGCATTAAAAATAGAAAATGTTAACGTTATTTTATCTTTTCCGAACGAAATTTATACCGAAAGTATCCTTAATACAGGAACATCCGATCGGTGATTTTACTATTTTTGTCACCAGAAAACAATCAAATGAGCAGCGGTACTATATCTATTCAGAACGAACCCGACGGATTACCGTTTCCACGCAGGATATGGGCAGTCATAGCCGCTTCGCTGGCTCTGGTGATGTCGGTGCTCGATGCCAATATCGTGAATATCGTACTTCCGACTCTTTCGAGAGAGTTCGGCACAACGCCTTCCCTTACCATCTGGGTCATGAATGCCTATCAGTTAGCCATTACGATCTCCCTGTTGTCATTTTCTTCTTTAGGAGATATCTACGGTTACCGGAAAGTATTTCTTTCCGGGGTAGCGGTGTTCTGCGTAACTTCGCTCGTGTGTGCACTTTCCACCTCTTTCTGGATGCTGACCATTGCCCGGGTATTGCAAGGCTTCGGAGCTGCGGCTATCACCAGTGTGAATACCGCCCAGTTACGTACGATCTATCCCCGGCAATATCTCGGCCGGGGTATGGGAATCAACGCCATGGTCGTAGCCGTGTCCGCCGTAGCCGGTCCTTCAGTAGCCAGTGCCATACTTTCGCTGGGGAGCTGGCACTGGCTGTTTGCTATCAACATACCGTTAGGACTGGCAGCACTGTGGATGGGTCTGAAATTTCTTCCCAAAAACGAACAGCGCCAAAACCGGAAATTCGACAAGATCAGTGCTATTGCCAATGCCTTCACTTTCGGATTACTGATCTATTCCATGGAAGGATTCGCCCACCATGAAAGTACCGATATGCTTTTGCTGCAACTGGCCTTGCTCGCAGTGGTCGGTACCTATTACATCCGGCGGCAATTCCGGCAGGAAGCTCCGCTTCTCCCCGTCGATTTACTGAAAATTCCGATATTTTCTCTCTCTGTGGTCACCTCCATTTGTTCTTTCACGGCACAAATGCTGGCACTGGTATCCCTGCCCTTCTTCCTCCAGAACATACTGGGACGGACAGAAGTCGCCACCGGGCTATTGCTCACTCCCTGGCCCGTCGCCACCCTGATTACGGCTCCGCTGGCAGGCTATCTGGTCGAAAAAATACATGCCGGGCTATTGGGTTGCCTCGGGATGCTGATATTCGGCTGTGGCCTATACCTGCTTTCCACGTTGACATCTCCTACCGACGGAGCGATCATTTGGCGAATGGCTGTTTGCGGAATCGGTTTCGGACTGTTCCAAACGCCCAATAACAGCACCATTATGTCGTCTGCACCTATCAAGCGCAGCGGAGGAGCAAGCGGAATGATCGGCACAGCCCGGTTGCTGGGCCAAACATCCGGAGCAACTCTTGTCGCTTTGTTATTCAATCTGATTCCCCAGGGACAGAGTATTTCATCCTGTCTGTTGTTGGGAGCCGGATTCGCCGCCGTTGCAGCTATCGTCAGTTGTTTTCGCCTGTCACAGCAAATGCCGCTAAAGCGCAGACTTTAATTGTAAATTTTAATGCGATCTCAGACCGCCAGACAATCTTCCGTTTTAAATGCTACAATTAAGGAAAAAGTCCATCTTAAAAACCCATCGTCCTCCGTTTCTAATATTGCAGACGGAAGCCGGTTCCTCCCTTGTATCCTTTTGAATAAAAATTCTAACTTTGCCGGTGCAAATCAAAATAAGAAAACATGAAAATCGTCGCTTTTAACGGAAGTCCGCGTAAAGGAGGAAACACCGAGCAATTGATCGAAGAAGTATTCAAACCCATCCGAAAAGCCGGTATAGAAACGGAACTCATACAATTAGGCGGACAGCCATTGCGGGGATGCACTTCCTGTTATGCCTGTTTTAAAACAAAAGACGGCCAATGTGCCGTTAAAACCGACAACATGAATACATACATCCGAAAAGCACAGGAAGCCGACGGGATCATCCTGGCCTCTCCGACTTACTATGGAAGCGTAAGTGCAGAAATGAAAGCTTTTATGGACCGTTTAGGCCTGACAACCATCGGACAAGGCCGTACCCTGACACACAAAGTCGGGGCAGCGGTAATCAGTGTCCGCAGAGGCGGTGCCGTAACCGTATTCGATGAACTGAACCGCTTTATGCTGGGCAGCGGTATGATTGTCCCGGGCTCGACCTACTGGAATTTCGGCATAGGAGAAATGCCCGGAGATATACACAACGATACCGAAGGCTTAAACAACATGAAAGACCTCGGTATACAAATCGCCTGGCTGATGGAAGCCGTACAGAACGCCAAAGCCCGCTATAAGAATAATGACCGTCGTAACAGTTACAGCCGCTACACCTCTACGGAAATATAATTCCGATTACCGGAAAATATTCCGCAGCCTACAGGCATCCAGGAAATTTAAAATTCATCAGTTCTTTTGTTATTCCGCTCTCCTGTCGCGGATAGCGGAATATATCTGCAATCGTTTCGGTTTTTCCCTGATTATAATACCATACGGAACCGTAATTTTCCGCCCGTTCTCCCATACACTCCAATTGACGCAAATAATCGGCGACCGACTTACTTTCTGTGATATATACGCCTTCCAACCCGGCAACGACAGGACTATGAAAACGTCCGTTATCAAAGGTAAAATACAACACCCTCCGGCCATCCGGCAAAACAGCAACGGTGGTAAATGTCATACTCTTACCTATTCCCGGTAAATTCATTACATTACGATCCGTAGCTACAAAAGGAAGCCGGCAGGAGTCCAGCAACCAACCCAGATCATTCACGATATTTTCCGGAGACTGTGCAATTTTTCGAAGCATATCGGTTACTTCTGCGGTCAACTGTCCGTAAATTTTCTCTTCCTGCATTTCCTGCATAAGCCGGCAATTCGGAACGGCAAGTGCCCGGTTTTCAGCAAATCCCTTTACCGAAAAAGTATAATAGGACAGAATACCGGCCCGGTTAAGCATTCGCCTCAATGCTGCGCTATGCCCCCGTCTGGAAGTAGCAACGGTAAATACCTGCTGATTGGTAATCATCCAACCGGCCTCCTGTATCTTCCTTAAAGCTGTCAGCACTTCAAGTGTTATTTCGAGAGGCGACTCAAAATGAGTTTGAATGATAAACTGTTTAATGCCGATCTGTTTTGCTTTATCCCGGAAATCCCTCAATAAAGCAACCAGTTCATCGTCAATACGGTAAGGAAGATAGGCCGGCATTCGGGACCCTAAACGTACCCGTTGAATTACCGCATATTTCTGCCCCTCGGGACGATGTACGTTGGCCTCTTTTTTCCTCTGCGCCATCCCCAATATAGCATCCAGAATCTTTTTTAAAGTTACATTGGTACTCATCAAAGCATCTCCTCCGGTAACCAAAATATCCCGCAACTGCGAATCATTCTCAAAATAAGCCATCAACAGACACAAACGATCATTCCAATCTTCACGGGGCGCCAGTTTCTCCAGATCGAAATTAAGCCTTCCTTGCTGAAAGCCATACATCCGCTGACATACGGCACATAAACCTCCACAGGCACGCCCCTTGGAATCCGGAATGAAAATAGCCACCTCCGGATAACGACGGTGAATGCTATGATTATTGGGAAGCAACCAACCGGCCGCATTCGGTTCTCCCGGCCGCACATCGTCCTCTTTTTCCCAGGCCCGTATTTGTCCGAATTCTTTCACTAATTCTGCCGAATAAAGGATATAGCTTCGGATAGCGGCATCATCATATCCGAAAGGTCTGATACTTAACAAAGACAAATAATAAGGAGTTACAAAAAAAGGAATTCCTTTCCGTTCCGCCGTATGAAGAATACGCATTGTCTGATGAGAAAGGGTCATGCCCATAAAGTAATTCAGTTCATCGGCACTGCGAATAGCCATTGTCAACTGAAATTGATAATCAAACCACCAAGCCCGCACCTGCCTCTGTTTATCGGTCAAGCTCATTCCATCCTCAAAACGATAGCGGGAATTCATTTTCTTCCGGCCCTCTATTTTCTTTATCAGTAATTGTTGAATAAAATTCCGGTTACCGTTCCGTTCGTAAAATATATTCTTATCAATTCCGTTCGGCCAGTGATCACGTTCGTTTTCTGCTTGTACAGCAGAACGGACCATATAATTCGTTGCATGCAATTGCTCAAACAAATAATACCAATCAAGCATAAAATCAAGTTTGATTTCCGTATCTTCCTTACGCAACGTTTGCCAAAGCAACCCGACCGATTCAAATTTAATCTCATCATTTGAAGCAAAATCCCGGACAGATATCCCCTCCAGCTCCAACATCCGGTTTATACGCCGGGCAGCGGAATGCAAAGGCAATACTTTCATCGTCTGATTCTTTGTTAACGCTCTCCTACGGCTTCGGGATAACTGAAGAATATACATGCGAAGCAATCGCTTGAACTGTTCCAGTGTATCACTTCTGAGTGCCATCTGAACAATTTCGGGAAATTTATCCTTATAAACTTCCACCAAACGCGATACTGTAAAATAAAGCAGACTTTTTTTCTTCATATTCCTCCTTCTGATTTTTGGCTACAATGAAGAAACTCTCCTTCTGAAACGAGCAGATTTTCAATAACCGGATTCAATACATACAAGCAACATAATACAAGCTACCGAGAGAGATATCATTTATACGAAGATACTGATACCGTAGACCCGGGGAAATCCCCGGACACGACTCCCATGGAAGGGAAAAAGCAGAAAATCACTACAATATGCCGTGGTATTTACAAATATAAGAAAAGAATGAATCAAAAAGAAACTATTTTACATTATTCTTCCATTCCGGTCTTTTTTTACAACATATCAGTACCTTAACAACAATATCAAATCGCCGGCAAAGAGGAGTAAATCGCAAAAATAAATTTAAATCCGAATATTCTCAATCCGATCTTTTATCGTGTTTTACAAGCGAACAAAACTTCGGAACACTATTTTAAAAATCAATACACCCCATACAGAAGAATATTCCGTCCATTCAAAACATTAAATTACAGAAGAGTCCGAAACACTCTATTTTTGTTCGTGTCAAATTTTACATAATCAAAAGATTACACCAACAAATACAAATATGGCAACAAAAATATTAAGCGTGGATGATGAATCAGACCTAGAAATATTGCTTTCCCAATATTTCAGACGGCAAATCCGGAAAGGTGAATATGAATTTACGTTCGCTCACAACGGGCTGGAAGCTTTACAAAAGCTTTTGGAAACCCCGGATTTCGATATTATCCTAAGTGATATCAATATGCCGGAAATGGATGGACTCACATTATTGGCAAAGATCAATGAACTGAAAAACCCGGCTATGAAATGTATCATGGTTTCCGCTTACGGTGATATGGAAAACATTCGCTCCGCTATGAACAAAGGAGCTTTCGATTTTGCAACGAAACCGATAGATCTGGAAGATTTATCCCACACCATAGAGAAAGCCATCGAACAAGTACGCTATATCCGGGAATCCCAGCAAGAACACAGCCAACTGGAATCCATCAGAAACGATCTTGCCATTGCCGGAGAAATCCAGCAAACCATCCTTCCCCGTTTGTTTCCCCCTTTCCCGGAACTGGCAGAATATGTAGATATTTACGCATCCATGACGCCTGCCAGGGATGTCGGCGGCGATTTCTACGATTTTTTCCGGATAGACGACGAAAATATCGGTCTGGTGATTGCAGATGTATCGGGAAAAGGCGTACCTGCCGCTCTGTTTATGGCCGTTAGCCGGACACTGCTCCGGGCTACCGCCTTACGGGGAGTCCCTTCATCCGAATGTCTGACGTACGCTAACAAACTGCTTTGCAAGGAAAGTCTGGACTCCATGTTTGTAACCGTTTTCTATGGAATATACAATTACAAAACCGGAATCATGGACTACACCAATGCCGGACATAACCCACCCTACATTCTGCGGCAAAACCACCATATCGAAACGTTACCGCTCACACCCAACTTCATCGTCGGAGTCTTCGACGATATCTCGTTCGAAAACGGTATGCTGAAACTGGAAACAGGCGATACGCTGCTCATGTATACAGACGGGGTAACGGAGGCCTTCAACGAAGAACGGGAGCAGTTTTCCGAAAACAGGCTGCAAAATGCACTGAAGACCCTGCCGGAAAATCCCCAAACGAAGGATGTCGTCACAGAAATCCTCCGGCAAGTAAAAAATTTTTCAGGCAACTATCCCCAATCGGACGATATTACCTTGCTTTCTCTCCAACGGACGGAATAATAATATCAATTTAATATGAACAACATGAAAAATCAAAAAATTCATCAAGTCGGGCCGGTCTTAGACTCGATGACCAGTAATGACGAACAAACAGCTATTGTCGCATTGATAGAAAAAGGACATTCCATCGCCTTGGACTTATCCCATTGCACCTACGTATCCAGTGCCGGACTACGTGTTATGCTTTATGCTTATAAGATGGCAAAAGCCAAAGGTCAGGAAATCTGTCTCGCAGGAGTGTCCCAAGAAATAAAAGATGTCATGCGAATGACCGGTTTTGACAAATTTTTCCATTTCTATGGAAGTATTGACGAATTATCGAAATTTTAAAATCAACTGAACGATGACCGAACTTCAGTTTCACCCGATTCATGGAAGGCTCGAAGAAATTCTGACCTCATTGATGCATACCCGTGAAGTTGCGGCCCATCCTTCACTGGCCTATACAATCCGGTTAGTCAGTGAAGAAATTATCGCCAATATCATCAAGTATGCCTATTCTCAGAATTCGGAAGCTTATCTATCCCTGTATCTCTGTGATGACAACGGAGCCATCTCCATAGAATTCAGGGACGGCGGCATCCCTTTCAATCCGCTGGACAAAGCCGAACCGGATATTTCCCTACCTCCGGAACAACGGGAAATCGGAGGCTTAGGTATTTTTCTGGTGCGGGAAATGATGGATGATGTAACTTACATCTATCAGGACAGAGAAAACCGGTTGAGAATTACCAAAAAATATGCATAACCGACATTCAATTATGACAAAATCAAGTGTAAATAAATTCCGTTGGATTTCGGTTTCGTTTTGTATACTCCTGGTAGCCTGTTTCGTCTTATTCCAGACATACCGGCAATCGGAACGGGATATAAAACGGTTCATCCATGAATTGGAGGAACTGCGGAACAAAGAAAAACAATCCCAACTGATACAGCGTGTCAGTAAACAAATGGAAGAAATAGCCTATCAACAAAAGGAGATTTCTGAAAAGAGAAGGCAAGAAGCCGTCATACAAACCCATAAAGCCAACCGAATGCAGCTTCAAGCGGAAACGGAACGCGAAAAAGCACTGACGGCCCAAATAGAAACAGAAAAAGCTTACCGGTTAGCAGACAAACAGAAAAAATTAGCAATAGAGAAACAACAACAGGCTGAACACTCCAAAAAAATTGCCGACACCCTGGCTTTTCTGGCTTTGGGACGTTCTTTGGGATCGCTGTCCGGTACACAATACCTATCCGGCAATAAGGAACTGGCTGCATTACTGGCCTATGCCGCCTGGAAATTTACACGAAAATATGACGGAGATATTTACCAACCGGCTATTTTCAACGCTTTATCCCGATCCTGTAAACAAAACCTTTTGTGGGCCGAGCATAAGGAAGCCATTACAGAAATACTCCCGATAGGTCAGCCGCCAAGAGATGCTGAATCGGGGAACGACTCTTTGAAGGGTATCCTCACCCTCAGCAAATATGGAGAAATCGCACATTGGGACTATAACAGCAACCGGATATCCTCCGTAAAATTCCTGATTGCCGACCCAAATTACGATTTCCGTTCAGCACAAATACACCCCTCTTTATCGGTCTATGCCCTGTCATTTAACGGGTATATCGTCTCGGTTACAACCCCTCCCAAGGTATATCCTTTACCTGTGGGGCAATATAAGAAATTAATTTACCCGGATTCCGGACAATTCATAATCGTTGCAGCCGACAAGCTGTATTCTTTCAATTGCACAAACCAGAATATACAAACATGTTATACTCCGGATTGTTCCATTTCTTATGCCGGAAAATCCGGAAACCGCCTTTATGTTTTCTTAAACGACGGAAAGATTGCGATATGCTCACCGGACGGAAACTTTATAAAATATACTTCATTCCGCTTGGAAGGATATACCGTTACCGCCTTCTGTCCCCTACCCGGCGGAGCATTCGTTGCCGGTTGCCGGAACGGTATTATTCTCCTCTGTGACAAAGAAGGAGCTATCATCCGGAAACTTATCGGCCACCAAGCCACCGTCACCGCTATTTGCCGGCAAGAAGACAAACTCTTCTCAGGCAGTTATGACAACACACTACGCTTGTGGAATCTTCAGAATGAAAAAATCGAATCTGCCGTCATCCAAACCAATCCGAACTGGATCTGTTCCCTTTATTTATGCCCGGACGGGAAATACATTTTCATGGGAGACGAAAAAGGCATACTGCAAAAAATCCCCATTTCCCCCGATCACATGGCTGCTGCTATCAGACAAGAACTACAAAGGGATTTTACCCGCGAAGAGTGGGACTATTACATCGGTAATCAGATACCATTTGAATCTTACAGCCTAAAGACATCCTTCCCATGAAAAAGACAATCTTACTGCTGATATTGTTCCATACCATCCATGCCCGTGCCTATGAAGGCGTTCCGTTCTTCACGAACTATCCGTCCTCGGTCTACCGGGCCAACAATCAAAACTTCGATGTCCTTTGCGACAGTTGCGGAAATGTGTATATCGCAAACTTCGAAGGGATACTTCATTACGATTACTGCCGCTGGAACATTCTTTATATGCCCGGATTTTCACGGGTCACCCATCTGTACCGCAGCAGTCAGGGCACGATATGGGCGGGGGGATACAACGTATTCGGACGAATCAACTACGATAAACGCGGATGTCCCGTATTCAAAGTCATCGCCTCCGATCTTGACGAACCGTTTATCGGGGAATTGGAAAATATCACAGAAACCGAAGGACATATCTATTTGAAAATGACATCGGGACAAATCTATACCGTTCAAGCAGACTCTCTGCTTCCTTTAATCTGTCACCCCTCCGAAAAATCGAATAAAAACGTCCCGAAAAATCCTGAAATAAACCAAATTCTTTCCCTGCCCAACAAATGGCAGGTACAAGCCACTGTAAATCATGGTCTGGTTGTCACCGACCTGACGGGTCAACCCCTTTTTTCGTTAAACGAAAAAAACGGTTTATGCAGCAATACCGTTTCCCGCATAGCCACCGATATGCAGGGTAACCTTTGGGGAGTCACCGATAACGGAGTATTCCGAGTGTCTCTCCCCTCTGTTTTCAGTCATTACACCCCCCATGAAGGCCTAAAGGGAGAAGTCATATCCCTCGTCAGGTATAAAGGCACACTATACGCCGGAACCCTACAAGGACTTTATTTCCTGGAAAACAATACATTCAGTCCTGTAAAAGGGATTACTCAAGCCTGCTGGGAGCTTTGCATATCACCACAAGAAAAATTGTATGCAGCTACCAGTGACGGCGTATTTCTCATCCGTGATCCGAATAAAATCCACAAAACATCCCAAGCCAGTGCTTTCTCACTTGCATTTACCGGAAACACGCAATTCCTGATAGGCAGTATCGATGGAATCTACTGGCAAAATTCAATAAACCACCCCGCAAAAAAAATTTCCCAAGTGGAAAAAGCCATTCGTCTGAAAGTACAAAACGACGGTTCAATACTGGCAAAAACAATCTACGGTGAAATCTATGTGCATAGCAACAAAACGTCTTCCTTCGTCCGTCTGCCACGTAAAGCCGATGAGATAATGACGGCCTATACAGACCGAAGCGGCCGCCACTGGCGAACAGATATAAGAGGTAAAAAACTACAGGTAGATTCAGCTTCAATAGGAAACAACCGGTTAAACCGCTATTTAAAAGCCCTTCAAAATCATGTTATCCGGGTTATTTATACCGAAGACGAACGGGCGGCATGGCTGGGGGGTGATTTCGGATTGATCCGTATCGATTTACACGAAATCAAATCCCACGCTTTGGAAAAACCGTCTGTATTTATCCGCGAAATTCGTCTGAATCAAGACTCGGTATACAGAGGAGGATTCTTTCAGGAATATGTTCAAAAAAACAACCGTATGTCCGAAGAAATTCCCCGCTTTGAAAACCGTTTCCACAACATCCGCTTCTCATTTGCAACCCATGCCGCCGGTCTGGGCGAACCCAACCAATACAGATACCAATTGAACGGATATGACACCGAATGGAGTTTATGGAACAGTTTGACCGCAAAAGAATACACGAACCTATCGCCAGGCACTTACACATTCCGGGTACAAACCCGGGATATGTACGGCAACGAAAGTGAAACAAAAGAATTCCGGTTTACTTTACTCCCCCCGCTTTATCTGAAATGGTACAGTCTGCTTTTCTACCTGTTGGCTTTGGCCGGCCTGTTATTTCTAGTATTCAAATGGAGGATGCATAAATTATTGAAAGAAAAAGAGAAATTGGAAAATATCGTCAATCAACGTACCCTTCTATTGATGAAACAAAAAGACGAAATAGAAGAGAAATCCATGAAACTGGAAGAAACACTGACAGAACTGGGAAAAGCTCAGGAAGGACTGGTACGCCAGGAAAAAATGGCAACGGTCGGAAAGCTGACGAAAGGATTGATAGACCGTATCCTGAATCCGCTGAATTATATCAATAACTTTTCCCACCTGACAGCCGGCTTATTGCAGGACCTCTATAAAAATCTGGAAGATATGGGAGAATACCTGAAAGAAGATATTTACGCAGATTCTCTGGATATCCTGAACATGATGGAAAAAAACCTGGGAAAAATAGAAGAGCACGGAAGCAACACCACCCGTATCCTGAAAGCGATGGAAGAGATTCTGAAAGATCGCAACAAACAGATGGAAAAAATGGATTTGGTTGCCTTATACCGGAAAAATATAGAATTACTAGGTAAATATTATGAAAAAGAAACCGAACGGATACCTATTTCAATCGATATCCGCTTACCCGGAGAACCGCTATTCATCGACGGAAATGCCGAACTACTGAGTAAAACGCTGATGAGCCTATTGAACAACGGTATGTATGCCATCATAAAAAAATACAATAAAAAAGAGTATTCTCCGGAAATCCGCCTGGAATTGAAAAGCGAAAACGGACAGGCCGTCACCCGAATATATGACACCGGTATCGGCATCGAACCAAGCATTCTGGACAAAATTTTCGATCCTTTCTTTACGACAAAAACAACCGGAGAAGCAGCAGGGACCGGACTATATCTCAGCAAAGAAATCATACTAAACCACCGCGGACAAATATCGGTACGTTCGGAAAAAAACGAATACACCGAATTCACAATCACACTGCCTCTTCGAAAAGAACAATAAGAAATCAGGATAAAAACAAAAAAATATGGAAATAAATAATTCAAAAGAAAAAAGGATCCGGGAACTGGAAGGCCAAATCAAGGAACAGGAAAAATTGGCCTCATTAGGAATGTTAAGTGCCGGCATCGCTCATGAAATACAAAATCCGTTGAATTTTGTCATTAATTTCAGTAAAATATCCGGTCAACAGCTATCCGATTTAAGCGGCATCATCGACGAAAACAGCAGGCACATACCGGCAGACGACCGTCAAGATATAAAAGATATCCTGACCGGTCTGCAAGAAAACATGAAAAAAATCATGGAGCACGGCAATCGTGCAACCGGCATCATCCGCGGTATTTTACTCTATTCCAGAGGGAAAGAAGGTGAATTCATTCTCTCTCGGGTACAACAACTGACGAAAGAATACGTTTGGCTTGCCTATCACGCAATGCGGGCTAATTACAAAAATTTCAACATAGCCATCCGTGAAAACTACGCCGAAGATATTCCTCCCGTTAAGTTGATCCCACAGGATTTCAGCCGTGCCATACTGAACGTCATGAACAATGCCTGTTATGCCGTATGGAAAAGACAGCAAAATTCTCCGGAGGCATATTCGCCCGAAATCAATGTCACCCTGGAAAAGCAAGGCGACCGATTTATCCTGTCCATCCGGGACAACGGCGAAGGCATGAACGAAGACGTAAAACAACGTATTTTCGATTCGTTCTTTACAACCAAACCGGCCGGTCAAGGCACAGGACTTGGTATGGCTATCGTACGTGATATTATCGAAAACAAACACCACGGAAAAATACAATTCGATTCGATACCGAATGAATACACCTGTTTCCAATTCATTATACCCATTATATGAAACAGACATTGCTCTATATTCTGTCGGTCTTGCTCTCTCTGCAATTAGCGGCACAAAGTACAGACAGTGCCCGGGACTCGTTTTCGAAAGCTGAAATGTGCTACAAAACCGGAAAAATAGAGGAAGCCCTTCGCCTGCTGGAAGAAAACCTACCGGCTTATAAAGATGCCATGCATACAGGAGCCTACCGTCTGACTGCATTGTGCTTATTGGCTTTGGACCGGTTTCAGGAAGCCGACCGCTATGTGACGCTATTATTGAAAGATGAACCCTATTATTACATTTCTTTACAGGATCCGGAGCGTTTTGCAGATATGATCAAAAAACACAGGGAAACCAAAATGACCCTGGTTACAGCATCACAGCAGGTAGAAACTCCGGAAGAAGCGCCTGTTCCCGTCATTCTGATCACGGAAGATATGATAAAAGCAATCGGTGCCGAATGCCTGCAAGACGTACTGATTGCCTACGTACCCGGAATATCCGGATTGGCTTCCAACGAAGAGATGAACATCGCTATGCGGGGAGTCTATTCTTCGGGACAAGAAAATATACTCATCATGCAGGACGGACAACGGTTAAACAGCTACATCACAAATGCCATTTCACCGGATTACAGCATCAGTATGGCAAAAATCAAGCAAATCGAAGTACTCCGCGGACCGGCTTCCTCTCTTTACGGGAGTGTGGCTCTGACAGCAGTCATCAATATCGTCACCAAAAACGGTATGGACATCCGCAACGGTTCCATATCCGTCGGAGCCGGAAGTTACGGCCGGTTGACTGCCGATCTGCTGTTAGGGCGGCACGATATGCAGATGGATTTTATAACCTGGTTTTCTTTGTACCGGGCAACAGGAGAACCCGTCTTTATTCCCGCTAAAAAACAATATGCCCTCTATCCAAAAGACGGGAGCATCCGGCTGGACTGCTACTCCAACTTTCCGGCTATGGATGGAGGCTTTAAGTTACAACGGGGAAATTTTTTGTTGAGTTTCAGCATGAGCTATGCCAAGAAAAGACAACCTTACAGCATGTGGCTGTTTGCATCTCCCTATTCATACGACAAATTCCGCACATTCGACGGCTCCGGTCCCGGCTATTCAAGGTTATCGGCCAGAGAACAGGCCGTTTACAAACGGACATGGCAAAATCTGACCTTCAGCACCTCTTTCTATACAGACTGGAATAAAAATGTCAGATACGAAACCGTCGGAGACACTCTACACGACTATCCCATTTTCCCGGAACACGGTACCGATACTATTTTTCCGGAACACGGACCATTTCAATATATCCGTTGGCAGGACTTTAACATCGGTTTTAACAGCCGGGTAAATTACAACTACGACTGGAGTAAATATGGAAAAGGGAACCTGCTCGGAGGTGCAGAATGGAATCGGTATACCCTATACGACTCCGAGTATCTGGAAGGGATGAATTTCAACGAAATTTTCCGGATCTGGACAAACAAACGACTTTATATCGGAAACGAAATGAATATAAATATGTTTCTCCAGCTCAAACACAATCTGAATAAAAACTGGATTGTAAACGCCGGTGTCCGGTACGACTATAAAAAGCGGAAAAACGGAAAAATCCTGCAAGCGCTTTCTCCACGCTTATCCCTTATTTACATAAGAAATAATCTGAACCTGAAATGCAGTTATTCCAGATCATTTGTCGACGCACCCTACTATTACAGAAATAACGACATGGATACCTACTCGGGAGGTGAAAATCTGAAAGCCGAATATCTGAGTTCTTATCAACTGACCTTTGCTTATCGTCACCAACCGTTTCACGCCGATATAGAATGTAATTTTTTCTACAACCGGGCCTCTCATTTTCTGTTTACGCAGCCCGAAACCCGTGTTTACGAAAACGCCGGCTCACTGGATATGGGAGGTATCGAAATCGTCACCCGTTATAAAACCGGAAGAATAGATGCTAATGCCCATTTCTGTTACCAGAAAGTATTGAAGTATGCCTATTTTTTCGTCACAGACGGTTATGTGAATAATGTACCCGACTTTTCTGCCAATGCCGTAGCCGGATATTTTTGGATAAAAGAACAAAAGCAAACCTTTTCTACCTATCTGAATTTTCATTACAGCAACGGTTGTTATACCCAGGTCAGCGTTCTGGAGAACGGGATCAACGAAAAAGCAGTCAACCATACACTCCACCTGTCCGGCTACGCCGTTTTTTCCGCTACGGCCCGCTACAAATACAAAAATCTGGAAGGAAGTATCAACATCAACAATTTTCTCAATCATAAATACGAATACGGAGGAGCGATGCTCCCTATCCGACAAAAAAGCCGCTGGATATCCGGCAAAATAATGTATAATTTTTAAATCACAAACAGATGAAAAACAACATTCAAAGAATACTTTTTCAAACATTAACCGAACAAGGTAACAAAACAGCCCTCATCGCAAAAGACGGTGTCATTTCTTATCGCCAACTGGACAGTTATTCAGCCGGAATCGCACAGTATCTCAAAGAAAACTTAGCCATACCGGAAGATACGGAATTCCGGAAGATACGCATCGGAATCTGTATGAGCAGAAACAGTACATTGATTCCTTCCATCCTGGCTATCTTCCGGTTGGGCGCGACTTATATTCCGTTAGATCCGGAACTCCCGGAAAAACGCAAACAATATATAGCTGAAAACGCAGGCCTGTCTCTTTTATTGACAGATTCATCGGATAAAACGAAGGAAATTCCCGGTATCCGGCAGCTTTCCGTCGATTTATCGCAAATCCCGCAAAATTGTACCTGCGGATATATACAGACCCGGCCCGACGACTGTGCATACATCATCTATACTTCCGGAACAACCGGAAATCCCAAAGGCGTTCAGATCAGCTATATGAATTTAAGCACCTTTACAGAAAATCTGACGGCCCTGGAAATACATGGCCTAAACCCCGCTACCGACCGATACCTGGCTTTTGCCAGCGTCGGTTTTGATGTCTCCATACTGGAACTGATGCTTTGCCTGCCCACCGGAGGCACGCTGGTTCTCGCAAGCCAGGAAGAGCGAAAGGACATATCCCTATTGACCGAACTGATTAAAAGGGAAAAAGTGAACGTAGCTGCCCTCCCCCCCTCCCTCCTAACCCTGTTTCCCCACCTCGACTTCCCTTCTCTCGAAATATTACTTTTCGGAGGAGAAGCCATCAGCGAAAAGCTACTCGACCGGTTGAAACAGCAATCTTATACCCTGATACACATGTACGGTCCGACTGAAAATACCGTCGCGAGTACGACACGAATTGTAAATGCCCATACCCCCTACGACAACATCGGTTATCCATTGAAAGGAATTACTTGTTACGTACTGGATGAAGAGCGAAAACAAGTCTCCTGTCACATCACGGGAGAACTCTATCTGGGTGGATTACAGGTTTCTCCCGGATACATCGGAAACGAAGAAATAAATGAAAAAGCCTTTATCCTGTACCACGGGGAACGGTTGTACAAAACGGGCGACCTGGTACAAAGGATGCCCGACGGTTCGTTACGCTTTATCGGACGAAAAGACTCCCAAGTCAAAATCAGAGGATTCCGGATCGAACTGAATGAAATTATGGAACATCTGAACAAAGATCCGGAAATAGAGAAGTCTTACGTTACAGTCATCGAACAGAACGGCCGTCAACTATTGGGTGCCTACCTGCAACCGGCAGACAAACATAACTTCCGCCTGGAAGAGGTAAAAGAACGATTACGGGCTGAACTCCCTCAATATATGATTCCCAACCAATGGCAAACAGTAGACTGTTTCCGGCGCAACATCAACGATAAAATAGATACCCGTAGCCTTCCACCTTTTACCCTTACAGCCCAGGAGTATATACCGCCGGTTCATTCCGGAGAAAAGATATTATGCAATATTCTGAAAAACATGCTGGGTATTCCGGAAATCAGTGTTGAAGTGAACCTCATCAATGATTTAGGACTGACCTCACTGGATATTCTGAAGCTCGTCGCCGAAGCCAATGAGCAAGGGTGTCCGGTCACTGTAGCGGCCGTTTATACCGCCGGAACAGTACGCGGGCTACTGACAGCTTCAAGGCAATGCCCCATCTATTGGTATAAACAACAACGCCCCGACAAACCGGTTATCATTCTGGTATGCGGAGCAGCCTACTTCAACCACCTCTATTTTCAGTTTGCAGACCGCCTGTATTCTCAATATGATCTTTTAGTCATCGACGCCATATACGATCATTTCCCGAAAGTAGCAACCGACACCCAAGGTTTACTGGACTATTATGTCCGGACCGTACAACCCTTGATCCAAGGACGTATAGTTTATGCGCTTACAGGCTTTTGTATGGGTGGTGAACTGGCCGTCGGACTGGCAGAAATGCTGCGCCGGTCAGCCGGGATAAATCCCAAAGTCTTTTCCCTGGACGGACAAGCCTGGCAAAATCCTGCTTTGAGTCAAAATTATCCGTTACTGATATTCCCGGGAGACTCCGAAGAAATGATCCGCCGACGGAATGAAATCACAAACACATACCTCCGAACCACGCCCAATCTCATATACCAAGGAGAAGTCGTCGTGATTTTATCCGGACTGTTTCACCAACAAGCCGGAATATCTCCCGACGAGCCCTGGACAGAAGAAAATTACCGGATATTTAAAGAAGAATACGACAATTGCGAAAAGCTATGGAACAAATACTACCCGGATGCTCCTGTTTTCCGCCTACCGACAGACCATTGGAACTTTTTCAAAGACGAATCCCTGGAACAATTACTAACTTTCTTTATCTCATAAAATAATGCAAACCGATAATTTTACAATAGGACGGAAAGAACTTCTCGTCCTATTGGTATTGACACTGCTTCTTCCTTTTCCCATCAACTGGGCCCTGGTAAAAATGAATCCATTGACCTTAATGGCAGGTGCTGACGACGTCCCGACCTGGATCAACTTCGGAGGCAGCTATATCGGCGGTATTATGGGCGGTATTATATCAATTCTCATTCTGAACAAAACGCTGCAACAAACGGGAGTTCTCCACCACGACCTGAAAATACTGCAACTCGACACCATCGTCTATACCCAGCAACAAGAGTGGCTGACCGGCTTTAAACAGGAGATGGCAGAAAACCTGAAAGCCATCGATCTATACGTACTGAACACCGTCGTCTCTTCCATCACTATGAAAAACTATACCTATGCCAAAGAAATACTGACAGAGATCAACAAAAATCTGGAATACCAAATGGTAACCGCCTCCTTCTACTTCACCACCTCTCAATTATCCCCGGAAGAACAAAAATACATGGATCTTGTCCGGCAGGTGCAAACAGAATACAGTTCTTTTATCAAAGACATTCTGTATTACATCCCTTTGGCAGAAACCTTATCTTCCCGTAAAAAACTTACCTACGACAGCCTGATGGACTATACCCTTTCCCAATACGATTATCTGCAGGAAAATACCGGTGCATCCTCCGGTCCGAAAATCGTTATTCCGCAAGTCATGGAAATCGCCCCCACCGACAACATCAGCCGCGAACTCGAACGGATCATGGAAGAACGCCTCACCGAACGCACCCACCTTTACCACCTGAAATCCGCCCTCGCCCAAACCACCCACCACCTCATCCTCTACGAAGAAAAACGCATCAACGCCATCCTCTATAAATAATTTATGAGAAATAATATTTAAACTTAAAACCAAATATATAATCAGATTTTTTTACAAATATTAATCAACTATTCGCTATTTATATTATTTTTGAAAAACATTTAGTTAAAACATTTGTACACCATCATATTCACACTGTAAAATTAATATTTATAAAATCAAAATTGAAAATAAAAATTAAGGAGGTCGACTATATACAATATTTTCTATAATTACTACATATCAAATGAAAAATATCGATTATAAATTCTATATATCAACCGTTATTGGTTTAATAGGGATACTAACGACTCTACCTCAATATACACAATGGATTTTATTTTTTTGGGGGGCTGTATTGCTATTCTGTATTTCCATTACAATCATATGTGTAAAAAATTGGTATAGGATTACTTATTTCCTTCGGATAAATAATATAAAAGGGATTGTAGGATATTACCAGAAACGTTCAAGATTCGACTGGAGCAAATTCTATAACCAATTCAAACAGCCCAAAGAAGTTATCTTTATGGGACAAGCATTAAGTAAAGCATTTTCAGAAAAGCAGATACAATTATTTACCCAATGGTGTAACAAGGGCACTGATTTCAAAATACTACTCTTATCTCCTTCAAACCCCTATTCCCAACAATTGAAATCAGTCAGCGAGGGTATGGAAGAAGCTCCATCGGATTTGCAACCACAATCTATTTTAAGTAAAAAAATATACAAAACTATTGAAGATATCGAAACGAAATTTATCAACCAAATCAAAGGTGAGAAAAGCAAAAAGCCATACTTAAGGTTCTCTACTGTCGATTTACCGTTTTCATTCGTAATGATAGATGGAACTATGATTGTCACTTTATATATGGCAACACAGGCCGAAGCTGATACTTTACCGACATTTACCATTAAAGGCAGTTGGAGTCCTTCATTTAGAGAATTCAAAAAAGAATTCGATAACATCTGGGAAAAACATACAGTTGTCTCGCCTTATAAGGATATTGTTTTGATAAATAATCTGAAATACTGGAAAGACTATCTAACCCTAAAAAAAAGTTACTATAACAATTCCAATATCGACATCAATAAACAAGCACCTAAGCAAGCTATAATCTTCACAACCTATAAATGCAGTAATTCATGTTCATTTTGTATGTTCAAAGAAAAAAGAGATAATATAGCTGTCTCTGCAAATGATTTTAAAAATATTTTAAATCAATTAATCGCATGTAACATAAATAATATCGAACTTTCAGGTGGCGGAGAACCCCTTGAAGCCGATGAAATTAGAGGTATTCTTGATATTATAATGGAAGTCAGAAAAAAATCACCACTCGTAAAGTTCGGTCTTATCACTAATGGACTTCAAATTGAAAGTCTGCTGAAAGATTATGACCTTCTTTATATATTTAACGATTACATCCGAATAAGCAGACTGAACGAAGACGATATCGATGAAAAAAATAATACTTTCAAAGCAAAATATAACACATGGCTCAAAGGTGTCAATTTGCTATATGAAAAAAAACAAAACAATTTCGCAAAGTATAAAAATACAAAAATCGGAATTAAATATCTTTTGAGTTCCACAAACAAAGATTCGTTCGTAAAAACAGTAAATGGTGATATTCATACATTTTTAGATAAAGTCGATCATATAAGATTCAGAAGTGAACGCACTGTAGCTTCCGATGTTATATTTCCTATAGAACAAGAAATATATCAGTCTTTAAGAAATGCAGAAAAAATAAAATCAAGTTTTAAAGACAAAGTGGCCATGTCTTTACCAAATGTATATTATCCCCATAATTTTAAATGTTGGATATCTCCGATGCATGTAATAATTGATCCTAAAGGAGATATCTATATATGCTGTAATTATTTAACAGATTCAAGCAAATCGAAAATTGGGAATATACTAAACACTTCCTTTAAGGCAATCTGGGAAAGTGACGATCATGTAAAAGCCCGACATAATCTAAACAAAGATATGTGTAGTTGTAACACCTATTGTTCGAATTGCAGATACGCAGAATTACAATTCGGATTCGAACATATCATATCTACCCTAGATTATAATTACACAGAAAAATAGAAATTACAGTATCTAAAGTTTAAAACCATAAAAATAGGCGACTATATACCATTTTACAGTATAACACCATTTACAGACGTATTCTATTCATATACCAATGAGAATTGCGTTATCATCGGTACATGGGTAAATTCTAAAAATCCTTTCATATCGAAACACTAGCGAAGATAGGACAAAACAAAAGCTCTGCCGAAAGGGAGATTCTAACTTTGCGACTTTCTTAAAACAACAAAAAAACGAACAATCGTTACAATTTTTTGATTTTTTACAGATATATTTATTTTATTTGTTGAAAAATAGACAAAAGAGCTGTAAAAAGAAAATCAAAAGTAAAAACAATTGCGTCACTTTAATAATTTCGATTATGAAAACAACAAAGATTTTTGTCTCAGTACTTCTGGGAGTAATGTCTTTAGCCATGTGTTCGTGTAATTCGCCCGAATATCGTCCAACAGATGGAAAGTGTTCCTTCATCATCAAAAAAATTGATGGGAAGCGTCAATGGGGAATGGTCAGTTCTGGAAGTGGACAGGAATACATTCCTTGTCAATATGACAGCATTTTTTCTGCCTATGGTCATCCTTATCATATCGATGAACTGTTTATCGCCGTAAAAGACGGAAAAATGTATGCTTGGACATATCGTGGAAAACAGTTATTAAATGGCAGAGGTTTCACCTCTCTGGTTTCCAGCAAATATGATGACAGATTGCATAATAGCAGCGTATACGGGGGAGGTTTGTTCAATGAAGCTCAAACCGATGAGGGAATAATGTTCTTTCATTTACCTTTGGGAGAAATAAAATGGGTAGAATTTGGTCCGGCAGAGTCTGTTTTTTGGGGATCTGAAACAATTCTTAGTAAAAAGGACGGTAAATGGGGAATATTATGGGGAGAAAAAAGTGAAAAGTATCTTTCACCGATTACACCATATATATACGATGCTGTTATTAGCGTGGCGGAAATTTATTTCTGGGTAAAAAAAGATGGCAAATGGTCAGCTATTGACAGAAATAATAAACCGATACGCAAATCATTTTCTCTTTTGAATAAGTACCAAAAGCTTCCCAATTTAGATTTTGATCAACTTATTCAGGCAAAGCGCGATGTAAAAGATGCTAAATTATCTATTCAAGAAGCCTCATATATTGAGGTTAGCGATTCTAAATATACGGCTTGGTAATGCGGTGCGAATCTTTGTAACCAAAACAGTTTTCCCTCTTCGAAGCGAAACCTGTTGGGTTTTTAAAGGTTTATATTTAGTTGTTGAAAATAGACAAAAACGGTAGTAAAGAGAAAATCAAAAGTAAAAACAATTGCGTCACCTTAATAATTTCGATTATGAAAACAACAAAGATTTTTGTCTCAGTACTTCTGGGAATAATGTCTTTAGCCTTGAGTTCGTGCAATTCTCCTGAATATCGTCCAACCGATGGAAACTGTTCCTTCATCATTAAGAAAATTGATGGGAAGCGTCAATGGGGGATAGTTCATAAAAGTGGCAAGACGGAATATATCCCTTGTCAATACGACAGTATCTTCTCAGCCTATAATTCCCCGTATTATATCAAAGATTTATTTATCGGAGTCAAAAACGGTAAAATGTATGCTCTTGATACTTGGCGGGGAGAACTTTTGGGGGGCAGAGGTTTCACATCTTTGGTTTCCAGTAAGCAAAAAGCACCTCATAATAAAAGTGTATCCGGCGGAGGCCCTTTGTTTGAAGAGGCCAAAACCGATGAAGGAATAATGTTTTTTTATTTGCCGACAGGGACAAAATGGGTAGAATTCGGACCGGCCGAGGCTGTTCTTTGGGGTGGTACAATTCTCAGTAAAAAAAATGGCAAATGGGGAATATTATGGGGAAAAGACAGCAAAAAATATCTTTCACCGATTACACCATATATATATGATGCGGTCATAAGTGTAAGAGGGCAATACTTCTGGGTTAAAAAGGACGGCAAATGGTCTGCAATTGATTTAGACGGTAAGCCGGTGCGAAAATCTCAATCGCTGTTGAACAAATATTTGAGCATGCCATCCATGGATAATGAAGAATATCAAAGGAAAGAAAGGTCTGCCTTATTTAGAAAAATAAGTATACAGGAAGCATCATATATTTCTGTTTCGTGGACTGAGGCGGATTACATCTCCTGGTAGTCTGAATAAAATCTTTACAACCAAGCAGAAGGCTGAAAACTAATCATCTGTCTTTATTGTGCGTATAAGCGGCTCTAACCAGCCGCTTATTTTGTTATCCCGTTGCGCATTGGTTGCGCAAATTAACAAAATACACCTTGAAAATAAAGCCCAAAATACTGATTTATAGTATTTTGGGCTTTCTGTTACGTGATCCAGGCGGGATTCGAACCCACGACCTACGGCTTAGAAGGCCGTTGCTCTATCCAGCTGAGCTACTGGACCAACACTTTTACGGTTTGGCGGTGCAAATATAGTTGATTTTCGGACGAATACAAACTTTTGTTTCAGTTTTTTTGCAAACTACAGCATATCAGGATTTTATTTTACGGGGAGAATATGTATTTTTGCAGCTTCAATCAAAAAAACAGCATGGAACATCCTGTAAAAGCTAATTTCTGGGCATTGAGTCCTTTGTTTATATTTCTCGGCGTGTACTTGGTTACCTCATTGATTGTCAATGATTTTTACAAGGTACCTATTACGGTGGCCTTTGTCATTTCTTCGGTGGTGGCCATACTGATGACGAGAAGGGAAAAATTAAGCGACCGGATTGCCCGCTTTTCCGGTGGAGCGTCGGATAAAAACATCATGCTGATGATCTGGATTTTTATCCTGGCGGGAGCATTCGCACAGTCGGCCAAAGCAATGGGTGCCATTGAAGCCACCGTCAATCTGGCATTGCATATCCTCCCGGACAATCTGCTACTGGCCGGTATTTTTATCGCCGCCTGTTTTATTTCCCTTGCCGTAGGCACCTCGGTCGGGACCATCGTAGCCCTAACACCGGTAGCCGTCGGGATTGCAGAAAAGACAGGAGTGGAATTACCGTTTATGGTAGCCATTGTGGTAGGCGGCGCTTTTTTCGGCGACAACCTTTCCTTTATTTCGGACACCACCATTGCTGCGACGAAAACCCAGGGATGCCGGATGAAGGATAAATTCAAAGTCAACAGCATGATCGTCGTACCTGCGGCTGTGCTCGTTCTGCTTTTCTATATTATTGAAGGGGTACAGGTACAGGCTCCGGCACAAATCGCAGAGATCGAATGGGTAAAGGTTATTCCTTACATTGCCGTGCTGGGAACGGCTCTGGCGGGTATTAACGTCATGCTGGTACTGTTGCTGGGAATCGGTATTACGGGATTGATCGGGCTTTGTACTTCGGGCTTCGATCTGTTCGGTTATTTCGGAGCTATGGGAACCGGTATCACCGGCATGGGAGAACTGATCGTTATCACTCTGCTGGCAGGCGGAATGCTGGAAATGATCCGGTACAACGGAGGTATTGCCTACATTATCGAACGCCTTACCCGACATGTAAGTTCCAAACGGTTCGCCGAATTGAGTATTGCAGGACTGGTATGTCTGGCCAACTTATGCACGGCCAACAATACAATCGCCATTATTACAACGGGACCGATAGCCCGTAATATTGCCGAACGTTTTCATATCGACCGCCGGAAATCGGCCAGTATTCTGGATACATTCTCCTGTTTTATCCAGGGCATCATCCCCTACGGCGCCCAAATGCTGATTGCCGCCGAACTGGCCGACCTATCGCCCCTGGCTATTATACGCTATCTGTATTATCCGGTGCTTATCGGTATTTTCGGACTTTTGGCTATCGCTTTCAGATACCCGAGACATTATTCCTGAATCAGAATCCGCTCAAAGCCCTTTCGTATTCAGCCAATGCCACTTTATACTGATAATAAGCGGACACGACATTCGTATAAGCCTGCAGCCAGGTTACCTGTGCCGAAAGCACATCGATAACCGGCAGTTTTCCTTCGTTATAGCTAAACGTATTCAATACCAGATTGTCGTGGGCGATATCCAGAGAAGAAGAAACAATCGCTACTTTTTTCAGGGATTCGGTCAGATTCACCCAGGCATTGTTCAGTTCAAGGCTGATCTGATCGGACAACTTACTTCTTTCCAGCTCTTTCATCTGTTCCTGTACCTCACTGACCCGCACATCCTGCCGCCTCTTGCCCCAATAAAACACCGGAATATTCAAATTGGCAAAAGCAATGGTGGAAAAACGCTTATCTCCGTCGATATTGATCAAGGTCGTTCCCCATTTTTCTTTTATACCGACAGCCAGATTCGGTAAATAACTTGCTTTCATCAAACGGGTCTGTACCCGGGCCAGTTCAATATCCTGTTCCGCCATCAGGTAATCGGGACGCTTTTTCAGGGCTACATCCACCTCCTGACGCAACGGAAGCGCCGAGATATGCTGTATCGAATCAGCCAGCCCTGTATCCGTATCGGCAGCAATTCCCATCATGATATTCAAGGTCTGCAACGAGGTCCGGTAATTGGTGGCACTCGTATTCAATTGCACTTCCGCTTCTTTCAAACGCGACTGCACCATCAGTACATCCGTTTTACTGATAGCGCCTTCCGTAAAGCGCTTACCCACGACATCGAACAATTCGCTGACAATATTTACAAACCGGTCAGCGATATCGTACAGGTTCCGGTTCGCCACTACCGTCCAATAATTGACATCGGCCGCATACAAGATATTGTCTACGGTATATTCCTCTCCCAGGCGGGCTATTGCCTCCTGCAAACGGGCGGCCTCGTATTGCTTGCGGACGGCACTTCCCGCATAGATATTCTGTACCAATCCGGCCTCGGCACTGTAATTATCGTGTTTCAGGTCGGTACCCGACATAAAGGTTACATTCTCAATCTGGTAGGAATAACTGCCGGTGATATCGACCTTCGGGAAGAAACCGGTCTTTACGCTTTTCAGTGCGTATATCGCCGCATTAACGGCTTCCTGCGACTGCTTTATCTCCTGATTATAGTCAAGTACTCTCTGCCGGTATTGCTGTAATGTCAGAGATTGTGCCCGGCTGCTGGCACTCAGGCACAATAATAATCCGATCCATAATATATTTTTCATACTGATTTTTATTTAAGTCTGCCGCCCCTGTTTATATTTTTACATACTCTTTACACAATATGCTTCAAAGATGTTAAGATGTACCTACATCATTTTTTTCACTTGCCGATATTCTATATATCAAACTATAGGTAACCGGCAATACAATAATCGTCAGCAAGCTGGCTACCAGCAAACCGCCCATAATACCTGCCGCCATACCACCGAACATCGCATCGAACAGCAGCGGCAGCATACCGAGAATGGTTGTTCCCGAAGCCATGGCCACCGGGACAATTCTGGACTTGGTAGCCTGTATAACCGCATCCAGAGGCGTCAGGCCGTTTGCCTGCTCGATACCGATCTGATCTACCAGTACAATTGCATTCTTAATATTCATTCCCACCAGGCCGAGCAGACCGAGCAAGGCAAAAAAGTCGAACATCCGCCCCAGCAACAGCAAGCCGAAAACCACGCCGATAAAAATCAGCGGCACCATCAACAGGATGACCACCGGTTTGCGGTAGGTCCGGAAAAGCAATAATAAAACGATAAACATCAGAATAAAAGTCAGAGGCATATTGGCTGCCAAAGCTTGATTGGACTCCACCTGGCTCTCATCTTCCCCGAAAAATTTCATGGTGTATCCCTGCGGGATCTCTATGTTTTGCATTTCCGACCACAATTGCTGAAAAGCCTGTTTGGTATTGGCCCCCCGCTTGGGATCACACTGTGCCATCATAACCCGGTCGCGGTTATAGCGTTTAATAACATTGTAGTTATAATTCAAATCGAAACGATCAATAACCTGTGCCAGTGGAACGACATTTCCGGTTGCAGAGAATACCGGCAAAGTACGCATATTATCCAGATTACCGGCATCGAAATTCTCTTCTTTCAATAAAATAGGCATAAACAAATCTTTCTCCCGGTAATCTCCCAGCGGTAAACCATTGGTCGCAATTTTCAAAGCATAGGCGACAGCCTGACGGGTTATCCCCAGGCGCTGCCCTCTTTCCTGCGAATACACCGGTTCCCAAACCGGAACTTTATTACCCCAGCTATTACGGATATCGGTCACCCTATCATTTTGCCGCATAATGCCCATAGCCTGTTCTGTCAATGCTTTCAGCGTATCCATATTCTCTCCGATAAAACCGATCTCAATGGCGGCTTCTACAGCGGGAGACAGTTTGAACAAAGAAGAACGAATGAGCAGATTGGGATAATTATGCCGGACATAAGTATTCAGGCGTTCTTCCATCACTACTGTGTAAGATTTGTCTTTTAATTCTATCAGTATGTTACCGAAATTCGGCTTCGGTCCGAAAGAGGTACTCGCCAGATAATAACGCAGCGGAGAACCGCCGATCGTCGTCGACACATTCACGACTTCTTCCTGTTGCATCAGATACTGTTCGATATCCGTAAGCATTTTTTCCGACTCCCGGATGCTATAACCTTCAGGCAAAAAACAATCGGCCCGAAAATAGGGTTTGTCCATATTCGGAAAAAAATTCTGCGGCATCAATCCCATGATGATCATGGACACGACAAAAAGACAAACGACGACGATCACCGTTACGATTTTAAAACGGATAAGTTTTCGTAACACCCGGGCAAAACCGTTGTAAAAACGGGTATCATAAGGGTCTTTTCCCCCGGTATCTGCTTGTTTTTTTAAAATAAAACTCCCGAACAACGGGGTCTGGGTCAACGCCAGTATCCAACTCAAACCCAACGATACAGCCAGCACCACAAACAAAGGTTTGACGATTTCCGCTACGGCCGAAGGTGCCAGATACAAGGGCAGGAAAGAAAAAACGGCAATCAGGGTAGCCCCCAGCAATCCCCATTGGGGAATCGTTGCTCCCCGTATCAAAGCTTCCCGGCGTCCGATACCCCGGCGAATCGCTATCTGGGCATTGTCCGTCACTACGATAGCATTATCGACCAGCATCCCCATGGCAATGATAAATGCTGCCAGTGAAGTACGGTTTAGCCCGACTCCCATAAATTGCATGATCAACAAGGTACCGCCGATCGAAAATAAAAGGGAAGAACCGATCAGCATCCCAGCCCGGGCTCCCATTACCAGCAAGATGATAAAAATCACAATTGCCAGCGATTCCGCCAGATTAAGTAAAAAACCGTTATTGGCTTCCCGGGCTATCTGATCTTCCGGATACAAGGTTACCAGGTCAATGCCGACGGGCATTAAAGGCAGCAATTGCTGCAACTTCTCCCTCACCGATTCCCCGGTTTTAACCACGTCTTTCTCCGGTGCCGTAGCGACACCGATTCCGATCGCCCTTTTTCCATTTACCCGCATCAGACTTCCCGGCGGATCCATATAACCTTTTTCGATAACGGTTATATCTCCCAAACGAATTTGCCGTCCGTTGTCCGTTACCACCAATTGATTGCGGATATCGTCGAGCGTTTTATAAGTCCCTTCTGCCAATATTTTCAACTCCAGATAACCGGCCCTTTTTTCCCCGGTATTTATCAACGAGTTTTGGGATTTTATCGTCTGCATCACCCCGTTCAGATCGAGTCCGGA
Organism: Culturomica massiliensis; assembly: GCF_900091655.1. Classification (NCBI taxonomy): domain Bacteria; kingdom Pseudomonadati; phylum Bacteroidota; class Bacteroidia; order Bacteroidales; family Odoribacteraceae; genus Culturomica; species Culturomica massiliensis. The sequence continues at coordinate 313,795 of NZ_LT594621.1, read as the reverse complement.
ATTGGCCAGTTTAGACATGGATATAAACATATTCACCACCTCCGTTTGCTCACCGTAAAGGGCCACTTTCTGTACCCCGTCCACTGTTACCAGTTCGGTTTTTATCCGCTGTCCCCACTCTCTTAAATCGTGGTATGAAAAACCTTCCGAAGCAGTCAGACCGAAATAAATTCCAAAAACGTCACCGAAGTCGTCCGATACGGTAACTCCGGAAGCCCCCTGCGGCAATTGGGGCTGGATATTAAGTACTTTCCGCCTCAGCTCATCCCACATTTGGGGCATCTCACCGGGAGGCGTCGCCGGGTCGAGTTCGATATTGATCTTCGACATCCCGTAAAACGATTCCGACTTGATCTTATATACCCGCCGCATCGACTGTATCTCCCGCTCGATAGGCTCGGTAATCAGTTGCTCGACTTCCTGCGGTGTTGCTCCCGGGTACCGGGTAATCAATACCGCCGATTTTATTACAAAAGGGGAATCCTCTTTTTTACCCAGGGATTCGAACGCCAATATTCCTCCGATCATCAATATCGCCAGGAAAAAATAAATGACCTTCGGATTGTCCAATGAATATTTCGGAATATTCATACACTTCAATTTATAATCAAAAAACCGTTAATTCTGTTGTCAGTACATCCACTTTCTGCCCTTCTGTAATAAAATTCATCCCGTCCACCACGATAACATCTCCATCCTGTAAACCTTTTGTAATTAACACATTATCACTACCGAACAAGGAACCGATTGTAACCGGCAATGCGGTTACAGTGGAATTTTCCGGGTGATAACGCCAAACTGCTGTCCGTTCGGTCAGTGGATCCATAAACACGGCACTCAACGGAACGACATAATGATCCGCTATCCGATTATCCGTCCTCAGATTTACCCGGACAGAAAAACCGGGATAAACGGGATATTTCGTCTTATCAAAAAGGGAATCATCGAGAATCAGTCTGACCGGAATCCCTGCTCCTCCCGGCGAGGCATCCACAAATTCCTGCACCCGGGCCTGAAAGCGCAGTCCCCGGTAAATATCAAATTCAACAGTCACCTGCATCTGCTCACGGGTAAGCCCGACACTCGTCTCGGGCAAAACAAACCACACCGTCAGCTGATCCGGATTGACCAATCTCACAATTCGTTCCCCCGGTTGTACTTTCTGGTAATTTTCAACATATTTTTGTTCGATAAAGCCATCGAAAGGGGCATACAAACGAGTATCTGACAACGCTTTTTCCGAAGCCCGGTATGCCGAACGGGATTGTATATAGCCGGCCTCCGACATCTCGAATTCCTGCTGCGAAATCGCCTGCATTTCCAATAATCTCCTGTCTCTTTCCAAACGGGAACGGGCCGTAATATAAGCGGCTTTATTGCCGTCATTCTGCAACTGATAATCGGTAGGATCAATCGCCGCCAACAGAGTTCCTTTTCTCACCGTCTCTCCGGCATCGATATTCATCTCCACCAAAGGACCGCCGACTTTAAAAGCCAGATCACTGAATTCTTCAGCCGCCACAATTCCGGTATATACTTTATCTAAAGCACCAGGCAAAGCGACGGTCCGGACCCGGACAGGACGTACGATATCCTGATAGGATTTGCCTTCATTACGGCTACAAGCCGGCAGTAGATACAACAAGGCAATAAAATACAAGAGTTTCATAGCGGGTAGTGTGATTTTCATCGTATAAAACCGTTCCCGGTAAAACCGGATTCAGATCGTATAATGTTACCACCTTATACGCCCGCTACCATAAAATAGTTTGAAAAATAGAAAAGAAAAGTTTTCAGATACGCCCGTATTTTCGTTTCCTGACGAACCAGAAAATACCCCCACCCATCAGTACCAAACCGAGAGGCAGCAATAAATTCAACATCTCCCAATAGGTACGTTCCCCCTTTAAACGGGTTTTATCCAAAAGATAGAGAGAAAGGTTACGTCCCCGCAGAGCCATCCACCCTTCATCGTCACAAAGGGTATTGATGCAATTCAATATAAAATCACGGTTACCGTATACGCGGCCACTGTATTCGTCATAGCCCAACGGAATTGTACGGGCATTCTCCCCCGTCCCGTATACCTTATTTCGCAAAACATCAGCATCGGCAATTACAATCATCCGGTTATAACCGCTTTCCGGCTTAAATTCAGCTTTTACGGCATCTCCGAACCGCCGTCCATAACGGTATACGGATTCGAAACCGCCTTCCAGCATCACGGCGACGGGCAGATAGCGCTTATTGAACCGATCCTCCGTCATCTTTTCTTCCGTGATGGACAAGGACACCGGACAGGGTGTTTTCATTGCAGCAGCATAGCGGGAAGAGGCAAGCAACACACTTTTTTTCAACCCTTCTTTTCCGCCTACCGTGTCTATCGTATTGGCATAATCGACACGTACCGGCTGTATACCGGCAGTCACCGCATTTCTTTGGGGTATCAGCAAAGGAGAAAAATACCAGGGAGCCGGACTATATTCCGGCGTATTCCCATGCATACCCGTCACTACAGGCACCAACACACAATTCCCATCCAGTAAAATGTCGGGATTGATCCGCACCCCGTATTTAAACAGCATATCCTCAATATGGAGAGGCCGGTACACGGCATAAGTCGTTTCCTGCTCTTTCAATACATCGTGATTAACATCCACCTCATCGATACACCACAATATACGCCCACCATTCATCACATACTGATCCAGGATGTATTTATCTTTCTCCGGAAATTCCTTTGTCGGTCCGGCAATAATCAATGCCCGGTAATACGATAAATCGGCAGCCAGGGTATCGGGACTCACAAAGTCGACCCGGTAGTAATAAGCCAATGTCCGTGCTATATCCTCAACCTCCTTATAAGGTAATTCCCCGTGACCGGTCAGGAAGGCCACGGCTTTTTTCTCTTTACGTGTCACCAGACGCAAGGCCTTGGTCAATTCATATTCCAAAGCTTCGATAGAATGGTTGATATTCTCTTCTGCCGCATATCCCGGAACGTTTTGCAACAAACTGAGACTGACTTCCGTCGAATCGTCATACACCAGCAAACCGGGAAAGATAAATTGCTGGGAAAGGGTCTCGTCCTCCGTCGTCCGGCTGAGGTTTACCGGCATAATCCCCCGTTCGGCAAGATAACGAACCAGTTGTTTCTGTTCTTCCTTATCCTGTATCTCTGCCGGATTCGTCACCGAATAGCGCAGTTTATTCCCCGTAATACGCCGGAATTCTTCCAGCATACGGGTCGTAGCGTATTGTAACTTCTGCATGCCGGGAGGCAGATTTCCTGCCAGAAAAATATCCACACCGATCCCCCGGTCTAAATTTTTGAGCAGTTGACGGGTATTTTCAGACAAGGTATAACGTTTATCGTCTGTAATATCGGCCCGTATATACAGATGAACAGCGGCTACATTCAGCAACAGCAATGCCGGTAGTACATAAACCGCTTTCCATTTTCGGGCACCGTGATATTTCCGTACCGTAAGCCATATAAAAAAAGCAATGACAGTCAGAAAATAGGTAACGTCTTCCAACGCAATTACCCCCCGGGACATCGGTTCATAATGGTAATTTACACCCAGTTTCAATATAAAGTTCTGAAATTCGGACAATGCGGGTAAATCACTCAGAAAATCGAATCCGGACAACAATAGGAAGGACAATACCAATCCGTATAAAAAAGCCACGATTTGGTTTTCCGTTACCGAAGAAGCCCATACGCTCGCAGCAACATACATACCGGACAAAAACACAAGGCCGATATAGGACCCCATAATTCCACCGACGTCGATATGTCCTTCCGGCTGTGCCAAGAACCACAAACTGAGCGGATATATCAGGGTCGGCAATATTGAAAACAAGACCAGTAAAAAGCCGGATAAATATTTAGCGGTTACAATCCGGAGAACGGAAACCGGACGGGTAAGCAATAATTCCAGCGTACCCGTTCTTTTTTCCTCTGCAAACAAACGCATACAGAGTACGGGTACCAGAAACAAATACAATACGGGAGCCAGTGAAAAGAAAGGTTGAAGATCGGCCAGGCCGCTTCCGGGAATGTTGTACATTCCGGGAATTACCCAAAGAAACAAACCGTTCGCTACCAGGAAAAAACACAATACGACATACCCCGACAACGAGGCAAAAAAACCCTTTAACTCCTTCCGTATAAGCTCACGCATAATTTTTTATCAGTGGTTCAGCATTCCTGCACTACGCAACTTGATTTCCGTCAAAATTTTCTTGGTATACAAAGGAAAATCACTGTTCAGCATCCACGCATAATAGCCCGGTTGTTCCTTCAACACCTGTTCCACCGGGATACCTTTATTTTTACCGAAATTGAAAACTTCCACCCCCTTATCATTGTATACGATAAATCCGGCAAAATCGGCATTGTTGTTCTGTGTCGAAAATTTACTTAAAAATTCAACATTATTTTCCAATTTCTCGTTATAACGATCCAATTGGGCTTTCAACACCTCATAAGTAGCAAAGGTATCGGCAGCAGCCGTATGTGCATCTTCCAGACACTTGTCACAATAAAACCGGTAAGCAGCGGACAATGTCCGTTGCTCCATTTTATGAAAAATCGTCTGAACGTCTACAAATTTCCGTTTCCGCATATCAAAATCCAATCCCACACGCAAAAATTCCTCTGCCAACAAAGGAATATCGAAGCGATTGGAGTTGTATCCCCCCAGATCACATCCTTCGATATAGCGAGCCAATTCCTTAGCTATTTGCTTAAAAGTAGGGCAATCTTTCACATCTTCGTTCGTAATGCCATGTACCGCAGTTGCCTCTGCCGGGATAGGTATTTCCGGATTCACCCGCATGGTCTTTTGCTCTTCTTTTCCGTTCGGATAAACTTTAAGTACGGAAATCTCAACAATCCGGTCTTTGGCTATATTAATACCCGTTGTCTCTAAATCGAAAAATACAAGAGGATTGGCTAAATTCAATTCCATAATATCAATTATTCAGAAGATTACAAACATATTCCCTCTTCCGGTTACCATCTGCAAATCCGGATTCCCAACCGGAGTGGCCTCTGCTTTCCGGTTATGCATTCAAATCAGGAATATTTATAAGAGTCGTCCGGTCTCCCAAACGACTCTTTCTGTTTATTCAAAAATAAATTCCTTTTTATCAAACCATCATCGGCATCAACAGCATCAGCAAATCTTCCCCGCTATCTTCATTTTCGAAGGGCAGGAACAAGCCGGGCCGGGTAGGATCGGACAATTCCAAAACAACATTTTCCGATTCTATATTGGCCAGAATTTCCTGTACAAAAGGAGATTTAAAGCCAATAGCAATCTCTTCTCCGTCATACTGGCAACTCAAAGTTTCATGACCGGACATGGAATAATCGACATCCTGGGCGGAAATCGTCAGTTTACCGCCTGACAAATCGAATTTCACCAGATTACTGGCCTGATTAGCCATCACAGATACCCGACGCAAAGAATTGTATAATTCTTTTTTCTCGATAATTACTTTCTTCGGATTATTCTGCGGGATGACCGAATTATAGTTCGGGAAACGTCCTTCAACCAAGGTAGAGGTCATTCGGTAGTCTCCGAATATAAAACAAGCCATTTTTTCATTGAAGGAAATCTGCAAGGCAGCATCATCTTTGGGCAGAATATTTTTCAGCATCAAAGCCGGCTTTTTCGGCAATATCAATGAGTACTGTCCGTTTTCGCTCTTGGCATCGAAACGTTTATATCTGACAAGTTTATGAGCATCGGAAGCTACGAAGGTAAAATTATCTTCATTCATTTCGATCAGAATGCAATTCATCACCGGACGCAAATCGTCATTAGCCGTTGCAAAAATCGATTTTACGATACCGTCAAGCATCAGGCCGCATTTGGTTTCGAATGTGGTATTTTCTCCTTCCGGGGCTCCCTGTATCGGATAATCTTCAGCACTTTCCCCCCGCACGGAAAACTCCCCTTTTTCCGAAATGATTCTCACTTCATTCGTTGTTTCGTCGATATCGAATGTCAGAGGTTGCTCCGGAAATTCCTTCAACATATCCAGCAATATCTTTGCCGGAATAGTCATACGTCCTTCCTGTTCCAGACTTTCCAATTCGATTTTCGCTTCCATGGTCGTCTCCTTGTCGGAAGCCGTCGCATATAAAACACCGTCAGCAGCAACCAACAGGATATTATCCAAAATCGGCTGCACCGGTTTTCCACCGATTACTTTACTCACTGCCTGCAAACGGGTAAGCATTGTATTACTTGATACAACAAATTTCATATGTTATATTTTATGTATTAGTATTATCCTTTAAAATAAACGCCTAAATTAATGCTTTTTTTTCTCCCTTTGAAATTTTCAGGATTTTTTTTAGCCCATAATTTCTTCAACTTCTTCGACGGTGATAGGCGTTCTCCGGTCTCCGAGTACACGGCAACCGTCTTCCGTAATCAAAACATCGTCCTCCAGGCGAATTCCTCCGAAATCTTTATAAGTTTCGATCTTATCATAATTCAGGAAATCCTTGTGTAAACCTTTTTCCTTCCATTGATCGATCAAAGCGGGGATAAAATAGCATCCCGGTTCGTCTGTTATAACAAATCCCGGCTGTAATGTTCTGCCCATACGCAAAGAAGACGTTCCGAATTGTTTGACCGGGCGGGTTATCTCATCATACCCGACATAAATCTGCCCCAAATCTTCCATATCATGTACATCCAAACCCATCATATGTCCCAAGCCGTGAGGCATAAACAAGGCATGCGCACCGGCAGCAACAGCGGCATCCACATCTCCCTTCATCAGTCCCAGATCTTTCAGTCCCTGTGCCAACACCTTACATACTTCAAGATGCACCGACAAATAAGTGACTCCCGGACGGGACAACTCCAACGCCCGCTGATTACTGTTAACGACAATATTGTATACATCCTTTTGGCGGGCACTGAATTTACCGTCCACAGGTACGGTACGGGTAAAATCGGAACAATAATTCATGTTGTTTTCCGCTCCCGCATCAGTCAGCATCATCCGGCCTTTCTGTAATATCTGGCTATGGTCATGGTTGTGCAACGTTTCTCCGTTTTGGGAAAGAATCACCGGAAAAGAAACCATACTTCCGTATGAATTGGCAATACCTTCGATCAAACCGGCAATATACTGCTCCTTAACTCCCGAACGGCAATTCCGCATGGCAGTTGTATGCATTTCATAACCGATATTACATGCTTTCGTTATTTCATCGATTTCGCACTGCTCCTTGACAGAACGCAGAGCAACAACAGCTTCGATCAATTCGAGCGATGCATAAGTTTTCAGCAACGAATGATGGATTCCGAGCAAATCTTCCAGCATCTGCATATTCCGGTACCGGTAAGGAGGCAAAAAATGGATTTTCCGCCCCTGTGCAATCGCTTCTCTCAACATATCTGCCAGCTTGGCAAAAGGCCGGGTATTGGAAATGCCGACGGCTGCCCCCAACTCTTTTACCTTTGGTTGCGGTCCCATCCAGATGATATCATCCATATCCACATCGTTGCCGAACAAGTAATCCTTATCGTTATCTACATCCAATACACCTGCGAATCCCGGCATATTCAAACCGAAGAAATACAAAAATGAACTATCCTGACGGAATCTGTAGGTATTGTCCGGATAATTGGCAGGAGCTTCCCCATTACCCAATATTAATATCAAACCTTCCCATACCCTCTCCCGTAACTCTTTTCTTCTCTTTTTATAAACATTTGCTTCAAACATGGCTTTATATTTTTAAGTTAATTATTTTCCGAAAACTGAAATCGGAACCGACCTGTAAACTCACCGGCATTCTGAAAACAACAATCCTTTCTATACCTTTTATAATCTACAATCCAATTCTATAATCCCCAATTTATAATCGTAAATCTAAAATCTAAAATCTAAAATCTAAAATCGTAAATCATAAATCGTAAATCATAAATCGTCCTCCTTCTTTCTACTTTCACTTTACAAATCCGCTAAAGGAGTACTAAGATAAACAATAAAAAATAATGTTTACAATTTTATCCGTAAATTATTCAGGCGCATGGCCGAATTCTTTGCCGGGGTATCGGCAGCCCTGACCCGGCAACGATGCCAGTTTTCAGAACCGAGCGGATAAGACGGTAAAGACAACTCATATGTATTCAATACTCCGACAGGCAAAATACTGTAACAAGATTTTTTTCTAAAACGGTTATACACCTTCAGCAACAATTGGTTTCTTCCTTTTTCCAACGGCAACAGGACAAGCTCGGTATCGCCAGTCGCCTTACGGGGAGAGATATGAGCCGTCAGGCAGTTGCCGTTCAAATAAACCTGTATACCGTCCCCACTCCCGATTTCAACCGGGACGACCTGTTTTTTATCCGACTCAATTTCCTGCAATACAAGGATGGAACTACGTTCCCGGGCCGTTTTTTCATATCGTTTACCGTAAACAAAACCGGGGATATGCGCCCATCCGTCAGCAGTATCTATGGGTACACCGATCTGCTGCCGGCTCCCGAACACACTTCCCGAAGGTTTACTGTAGACATTTCCCCACTTTACTCCTTTTACGCTCCGCTTCTCCGCCAATTTTCCTCCCTCGAGCAAAATCTCCCGTTCCTGTCCGTCAATTCCGACCCGTATTTTCCGGCCGGCTTCCTGACCTGTATAGTAAATCAAAGGACGGACATCCGTTTTACGGCTTTTAAAAACCCAGTTATAAGCAATTATACTTTGAAAACCGGTGTAATAATCGATACTGGAATAAGCATACTCCGGAAAGGCATGCAAAGGCATCAGTTCCCGTTCCCCGGCATAAGGAGATAACGGTTCGATTTGCCAGCCGCTTTCAAGTTCCAGACAAATGACCTCTAACGGACTGTCGGAAGGTCTGTGTCCTTGTCCGTAAAGTCGCCACTCACCTTTTTCGCGGGCAAACGCAACGTCACCCCCTCCGATACGAAAAGCCGATACGATATTTCCCCGCAACCCGTTCAAACAAACACTGTTCAAAGCCACCGAAGGATCAACAAACAGATACATCCGGTTTCCTTTCACCGTTATATCTTGCCAGGCATATTGATCTTCAAAAGGATTCGGCTGTGTTCCATAGATCCCTTCCCCGTATTTTTTCAACCATTTCCCCATCTTCTCCAATACATCCTTTTCAAAAGGTACGACACTTCCGTCTCCTTCCGGACCGATATTGAGCAGATAATTCCCACCGCGGCTCACCACCTTTACCAAACTCCGGATTTTTTCATCTGCCTTCTTTCCGGGCTCTCCTCTTTCCTGCCAGGAACGGTATCCCCAGGTCTCCTCAAAGAACGAAGCAGCAGTCTGCCAAGGCACTCCGATCTTATAATCCGGATATTCATTATCCGCCATCACGCTAAAATCACTGCAATCGTTCCCCAAGCGTCCGCTAATCATACAATCGGGTTGCAAGGAATCCACCAAATCATAAAGCCCCCGGCTTTGCTCCGGCGTAAGAGAGCCCATATCGAACCAAATTTCCGAAATTTTTCCGTATCCCGTCATAATCTCCGTCACCTGTTTCCGGTTAAAAGCATAATGTTCCGGCGTCAGCGGATCAGCATTGTGGCTGGATATCGGATAAGCCTGCGGGAAATGCCAGTCGATCAGCGAAAAGTAAACGCCGAAACGCATCCCTTGCCGACAGCAAGCCTCGGCCAATTCTTTCATGACATCCCGGGCAAAAGGGGTCGCATCGACAATATTGTAATCAGTATACCGGCTATGGTACATACAAAAACCGTCGTGGTGTTTGGAAGTAAAAACAATCGATTTCATCCCGGCTTTTTTAGCCAGTGCGACAACACTGTCGGCATTCCAATGCAACGGTATAAAACGATTTGCCACAGCCGCATACCAATCTCCGAAGATTCCGGCATGTGCCTGAATTTGTTCACTATACCCTCTGGTCACAGGCTGTCCGTCCCACACACCTCCCAATTCGGAATACAGTCCCCAATGAATAAACATGGAAAATTTCTGATTCATCCATACTGAATCCGGTTTATTTGCATAAACCCCGGAAGTGAATAACAATAAAATAATCAGTAATCTCATAGTTGTATAAATATTTCATCCGCAAAATTACAATTCAAAAATTTTCCCTGCTGCTTCCTGCATTTATCCGGCTATAAAAGTAATAATAAAAATTTGAAGATGTAAAAACAGAAAAATATGGGAACGGGAAATTAAAAAAGTAATGTACCGGCGGTGAAACCGGATAAAATTGTATACCTAAAATCAAAAATCGCAGATCATGAAAAATCTACATTTAAATTTTAAATTTGGTACACGAACACCTTTCAGCAGAACAATTTAAAACTATAAATCCAACCTCTGAAATTAAAATCATTACCGTTTCCCGAAAAAAAAGAAAAATTTAAAAATATCTGTTCTTTTTTTTTTGGTAATCGCAAGAACAATCAGTAATTTTGGTCACAAATTGCAGGTAAAACGTTTCCGATTCTTCTTGAATGCGCGAGGTAAAATATGTTATACAGCATAATTATTTGAAAATCAAATACATTAAAATAAAATTTATTTATTCATTAAATTTATTATCATGACGCCGACTCATATTGAACACATTGGCATTGCAGTTGCAAGCTTGGATGAAGCCATTCCCTTTTACGAAAAAGTATTGGGATTGAAATGCTATGCCATCGAAGAAGTCAAAGACCAAAAAGTAAAAACAGCCTTCTTTCAGGTAGGCCAAACCAAGATCGAATTGCTGGAATCTACAGATCCGGAAGGCCCGATCGGTAAATTTGTAGAAAAGAACGGTGGTGGCATGCATCACATTGCTTTTGCAGTTGAAGATGTTGCACAAGCATTAAACGACGCTGCAGAAGCCGGTTGCCAATTGATCGACAAAGCACCGCGTGGTGGTGCTGAAGGTTTGAAAATCGGCTTTTTACACCCGAAATCCACAAACCGGGTATTAACAGAACTTTGCGGTAAAAAATAATTATAAAATCTGAAAATTTAAAAATGTAAAAACATGAAAATGAGACCACTTATACAGCGGATGTCATTTTCATGTCTTTACATTTTTAAACGATCACATTAAATACTATTTATGATGACAAATCAAGATAAAGTAAAAAAACTGATTGATCTTCGCGCGACAGCGAAATTAGGCGGTGGTGAAAAGAGAATTGAGTCACAGCACAAAAAAGGCAAGCAAACTGCCCGCGAAAGAATCGAAATGTTATTGGATGAAGGTAGTTTCGAAGAATTCGACATGTTTGTAACTCATCGTTGCAATAACTTCGATATGGCGAAAACCAAATTCTTAGGCGACGGTGTCGTAACCGGTCAGGGTACAATCGACGGCCGCCTGGTTTTCGTATTTGCACAGGATTTCACCGTATTCGGAGGTGCTTTGTCGGAAACACTGGCACAAAAAATCTGTAAGGTAATGGATAAAGCTATGATTGCCGGTGCTCCGGTAATCGGATTGAACGATTCCGGTGGTGCCCGTATTCAGGAAGGTGTAACTTCATTAGCCGGTTATGCCGAAATTTTCGAACGTAATATTCTGGCTTCCGGTGTAATTCCTCAGATTTCCGCTATTTTCGGACCTTGTGCCGGCGGTGCCGTATATTCTCCGGCATTGACCGACTTTATCCTGATGACTGACGACACATCCTATATGTTTGTTACCGGCCCGAAAGTTGTCAAAACGGTAACGGGTGAAGACATCAGCACGGAAGACCTGGGTGGTGCCAGCGTACATTCTACCAAATCAGGCGTTGCTCATTTCCGCGTAGAAAACGAAGAAGAAGGTATTATGATTATCCGGAAACTGTTGTCTTATCTGCCTTCCAACAACCTGGAAGACGCTCCGATTATTGACTGCAATGATCCGATCGATCGTTTGGAAGACACCTTGAATTCCATTATTCCGGACAATCCGAACCAGCCGTACGATATGCTGCATGTAATCGAAGCCATCGTAGACAACGGTGAATTCCTCGAAGTACACCGCAATTTCGCTAAAAATATCATCGTAGGCTTCTGCCGTATGGGCGGTATTCCGGTAGGTGTAATCGCCAACCAACCTAATTTCCTGGCAGGAGTTCTCGATATACAGGCATCGCGTAAAGCAGCCCGTTTCGTACGTTTCTGCGACTGTTTCAATATTCCGATTCTGACCCTGGTCGACGTTCCGGGATTCTTGCCGGGTAGCGGTCAGGAATACGGCGGTATCATCATTCACGGTGCTAAACTGTTGTTTGCTTACGGTGAAGCTACTGTACCGAAAGTTACCGTAACCTTACGTAAATCATACGGTGGAGCACACGACGTGATGTCCTGCAAACAGTTACGCGGAGATGCCAACTATGCATGGCCTTCTGCCCAGATCGCCGTTATGGGAGCATCCGGAGCTATTGAAGTACTGTACGGTAAAGAAGTAAGCGCAATTGAAAATGCAGAAGAAAAAGCTAAATTCATTCAGGAAAAAGTAGATGCTTATGACGAAGCATTTGCCAACCCTTATCAGGCTGCTTCTTACGGCTATATCGACGATGTTATCGAACCGCGCAACACCCGTTTCCGTGTGATCCGTGCATTCGAAAGCCTACGTACCAAAAAAGTCGTCAATCCGCCTAAGAAACATAGTAACATACCTTTATAAAAATAAAAGCATATGATAAATTTAATCACGCTCTCTGCAGATGTGATCAGGGAAGCCGGTGGATTCACAATTTCTATCGTAAGTATATTCGTGGTATTTATTTCTCTCGGAGTGCTGGTGTTCATCTTTATGTCTATTCCGAAATTACTGGAATTAAACATCAGGAAAAAACTGAAAAAATCCGGTGTACCGGAAGAGCAAACGAATATCAACGTGGAGGGAGATGTAAATGCGGCTATTGCTTTGGGATTACATATGTATTTCAATGAATTACATGATGAAGAAAGCAATATCATCACCATACATACCGCACAGAAGCAATACTCCCCCTGGAGTTCTAAAATCTACGGTGTACAAAATCAACCTGTAAGAAAGTAATAACGACAAACGATGAATGAGCATAAATAGAAAACAATCGTTTTTTCTGCTCGTTCGAAGTTTTTGACAAACAAAAAACGATGAAAAAATATAAGTTTAAAATAAACGGCCAGACTTACGAAGTAGAAGTAGGCGAATTCGACGGAACCAACGCAACAGTTTCTGTTAACGGTACTCCCTATCAAGTAGAAATGCAGGGAGAAGAGAAAAAAGCAAAAACTCCGGTACTTGCACGTAAACCTGTGGTTAACAAACCGGGAGAAGGAGAAATCAAGAAGACTGAAAGTAGCGGTGCTTCTTACAAAATCAACTCTCCGCTGCCCGGAACGATCAAAAAAGTCAATATTACGGTCGGTTCTGCTGTCAAAGCCGGTGATTGTGTTATGATCATGGAAGCGATGAAGATGGATAATAACGTTATAGCAGAAAAAGGCGGTACGGTACAGGCCATCAAAGTAAAAGAAGGAGATGCCGTTCTCCAGGGCGATACATTAGTAGAAATAGCATAATTACACTGTATATGAACAAATTTATTTTCATTATGCTATCTTTTCTGTTTGTGGCCTTAAGCGGAAATTTCTGCCTGGCATCGAACGGAGGTAGTTTAAAAGAACAACTCGTCCATGGAAAATGGATGAACAAAGCTGACGGTTACATACCGAAGGCGATCCGCGCGGCGGATTTAAAACCCGATCAAAAAGAGCGGAAAGTTGCCCGCTACAAAGTTTACAGTTTCAATGACGATGGTACGTTTACGATGGACTCCATTAAACAACGTTATACCGGAGACTGGAGACTGGAAGGCAGCACAGTGATCATGACGTTCAATCCGAAAAAGATTACTGAATTTTCTCCGAATCTGGACCCGAATGCTTCCGGAACCAATTACATTACCCACGACATCATGGTAAATCTGGGTAACCGGACAGCAACACTCCAGGGGGATATGCTGAATTTCGGCACACCCTCACAGAATGCCTACCATAATTCCGATGCTATGGCCGGAATGAAAAATTTCTGGGAATTCACCGGATTTGCCAATGCAACAACAGGAAATCTGATCATGATCGTCGTAGCCCTTATTTTTATCTGGCTGGCTATTCGTTTCGATTATGAACCGATGTTGCTGATCCCGATCGGTATGGGTATCATTATCGGTAACATTCCATTCTATATGGGAGAAGCATTCAACCTGAAATTAGGTATCTACGAACCGGGATCTGTACTGAATATCCTCTATTCAGGAGTTATCAACGGCTGGTATCCGCCCTTGATCTTCCTGGGTATCGGGGCAATGACCGACTTCTCGTCTCTGATTTCCAATCCGAGACTGATGCTATTGGGAGCTGCGGCCCAGATCGGTATTTTCGTAACTTTTATCGGAGCTTTGTGGTTAGGCTTTGCACCACCAGAGGCCGGAGCTATCGGTATTATCGGTGGTGCCGACGGTCCGACGGCTATCTTCCTGTCATCGAAATTGGCTAACGGTGTAAACATGCTGGCCAACGGCGAATTAGTCAAGAACCTGATCGGTCCGATCGCCATTGCAGCTTATTCATACATGGCTTTGGTGCCGGTGATTCAACCGCCTGTAATCAATTTACTGACAACCAAGCACGAAAGAAAAATCAAGATGCGTCCGCCGCGTTCTGTCAGCCGCTTGGAAAAACAATTGTTCCCGATTATCGGTTTATTATTGACTGCGTTCATCGCACCGTCGGCTTTACCGTTGCTGGGTATGTTATTCTTCGGTAACTTACTGAAAGAATCTACGGTAACCAATCGTCTGGCAAATACGGCCAGCAATGCTTTGATCGACACCATTACCATGTTATTGGGTGTTACCGTAGGTGCTTCGACTCAGGCAGATGTGTTCCTGACAAAAGACTCCATCCTGATCTTCGGTCTGGGAGCTTTCTCGTTCGTAATAGCAACCGCCAGCGGTGTATTGGTCGCTAAGATCATGAACTGGCTGTCGTCGAAAAACAATCCGATCAATCCGATGATCGGTGCTGCCGGTGTATCTGCTGTGCCGGATAGTGCCCGTGTCGTTCAAAACATGGGATTGAAAAACGATCCGAGCAATTATCTGTTGATGCACGCCATGGCTCCGAATGTTGCCGGTGTAATCGGTTCTGCCGTTGCTGCCGGTACGTTACTGAGCTTCCTGATGTAAAAATCCAGGTCTACTACATAAAAAAACGCCTCGAAAAGAGGCGTTTTTTTATTCTTTCCATGCAGCCTTACCAAAAATGCGATAATCCAGTGAATAACGTCCCCCTCCTATAAAGAAGAAAAAGACATAAACAGCCAGATACATGACAGCCAACTCTTTTGCCTGAAAAGCATCTCCTCCATGTATGACAAATACAGCTACAAGCATATTAAAAATCAACGGCAAAGTAACCAAACGGGTCAGTATACCGAAAATCAACAATACCGAACAACCGACTTCCGCCGAAACTGAAAGTAACAAAGATACCATAGGAGTTACTCCCAGCGGATCGGGAAACGTATTCATCAACGAACCGAAATTCGCCAGTTTAACTCCGCCATGAGCCAGCATCATTATCCCGACAAACAAACGCAGCAAAAATAAAAACGCAGAAACACCGTTTCCTTTCAAAGGTGTCCCATACAAAAAAAAGCTTTTCATAACTATAACGTATTTAATGATCCTATATTTTTTAAACGTATACGAAAAAAACAAAATATTTGTTTTCAATATACACCGATTTAAATTTCAGATTAAATAACTCCGACGACAAATCAGTTTGTCAAACAATTTAAAATTTACAATTTAAAAGCTAAAATCCACAATATATAATATATTTTCTATCTTTATCCCCGAAAATCAAAATGCAATAAACATGAGTATTCGTGGTTTTGGAAGTGATAATTTTTCAGGAGTTTTACCGGAAGTATTCAATGCTTTGAAAGAAACCTCTTACGGACATCAACATTCATACGGAGAAGACAAATATACGGCTAAAGCCGTGCAGGATTTCAAAAAAATTTTCGGAGAAAGTATAGACGTATATTTTGTATACAATGGTACGGGAGCCAATATTGTCAGTCTCTCGGCTTTCGCCCGCTCCTACAATGCCGTGATATGTGCCGAAACAGCGCATATCAATGTTGACGAATGCGGTGCAATTCAGAAACAAGCAGGCTGCAAATTATTGACAGTTCCGACATTCGACGGAAAGCTGAATGTAGGATTGATACAGAATCATATGCATGGCTTTGACGACCAGCATCACTCCCAGCCCAATATTATTTCGCTCACCCAATGTACGGAACTCGGAACGGTATACACCCCGGAAGAGTTAAAAGAAATATGTGATTTT
Source organism: Culturomica massiliensis (assembly GCF_900091655.1). Lineage (NCBI taxonomy): Bacteria > Pseudomonadati > Bacteroidota > Bacteroidia > Bacteroidales > Odoribacteraceae > Culturomica > Culturomica massiliensis. Next base: position 297,379 of record NZ_LT594621.1, on the reverse strand, counting down.
GCACATGCCAACGGCTTATTCGTGCACATGGACGGAGCACGTTTAGCCAATGCCATAGCTTACCTGCAATGTGACCCGACGGACATCACGACAAAGGTAGGCATTGACGTCCTTAGTTTCGGCGGAACCAAAAACGGTATGATGTTCGGAGAAGCCGTTATTTTCTTCAACACCTCCGTATGCCGGAATGTAAAGTACATCCGCAAACAAGCGATGCAACTGCATTCCAAATCCCGTTTTATCGCAGCCCAGTTCTCCACCCTATTAAAAGACGGCCTATGGTTGAAAACGGCAGCACATGCCAATCGGATGGCACAAAAACTGGCTAATGAAGCCGCTTTGATTTCCGGCATTAAAATCACCCAGAAAGTAGAAGCCAACGAAATTTTCGCCATCATCCCCCGAAGTAAGATTGCTGAACTGCAAGAAGAATGCTTTTTTTACGTATGGGACGAAAATGCGTCCGAAATCAGATGGGTATGCTCTTTCGATACCACGGAAAGCGACGTCATCGAATTTGTCAATCTATTAAGGGAGAAATTACTGTAATATCCGGTTATGGAGCGTATTCTCACGCCGACAGAGGACGGAAGTATGACTTTATACATTCCGGAATTGAACGAACATTACCACTCGATCCACGGAGCCATTCAGGAATCCCGGCACATTTTCATCCGGGCGGGTTTGGAGTACTTCCTGGAAACTCATCCGGATTCGATAAGTCTGCAAAATCCGTTACATATACTGGAAGCAGGCTTCGGTACCGGACTGAATGCCTGGCTGACTTTAATCCGTACCCGGGAACTACAATTGCCGGTGTGTTATCACAGCATTGAAAAATATCCATTGGCAAGCGCTGAAATCGCCTCCCTAAATTATTCCAACTTTACCGCACCCGCAGAACAGGAATTGTTTAACGAATTGCATCGGTGTCCGTGGGAAACGGAACAATCTGTTTCCCCATATTTCAAACTATACAAACACCGGGAAGATTTCCGGAACATTCATTTCCGGTCACAATTCAATATCGTATATTTCGACGCATTCAATCCGGACGTACAACCTCATCTTTGGACAGATGCGGTATTCAATCGCTTCTACGAAGCCCTGAAACCCAACAGTATATTAGTAACTTACTGTGTAAAAGGCATCGTAAAGCAAGCCCTCCGGAATGTCGGTTTTCGTCTGAAACGATTACCCGGTCCTCCGGGAAAACGCGAAATGTTACGGGCGGTCAAACTTTGACTGCTACCGAATTTATTTTCCGATATAGTCCAATACGTTTCCAACTAATATTTACCTTGCAACACAAAATAAATTTCATGAACCGTCAAGAAATAAAACAATTACTCGACGAAAAATATTCGGAATATTGCAAATCGGATTTTTTCATAGAAACTGACCCGATCCAAATACCGAAAATGTTCGAAGAAAAAGAAGACATCGAAATATCCGGATTTTTAGCCGCTTCTCTGGCCTGGGGGCAACGTCCGACAATCATCAGAAAGTGCAGGGAACTCATGCAATTGCTGGATTATGCTCCTTATGATTTTATTCTGAACGCTACCGAAACGGATTACGAGCGTTTTACCCATTTCAAACACCGTACATTCAACGCATACGACTGCTGCTATTTTTTACATGCATTGGCCCATATCTACCGGAATCTGGGAGGGATGGAAAAAATATTTACCGATTCGTTCCGTCAACACGGCGACATGTTAAAAGTATTGAGCGACTGGTACAGACTGTTCACAATCCATCCGGCCGAAAAACGGGTTTTGCGGCATATCGCCAATGTAGAAAAAGGCTCTGCCGCCAAACGCATAAACATGTATATCCGTTGGATGGTGCGTAAAGACCACAGCGGTATAGATTTCGGACTCTGGAAAAATATCCCGGCTTCGGCTCTGCTTATTCCTCTCGATCTGCACACGGGAAACGTCAGCCGCCAACTGGGCCTGCTCACCCGCAATCAAAACGACGCACAGGCCGTTTTGGAACTGACGGAACGTTTACGCGAATTCGATCCGGCCGATCCTATACGCTATGATTTTGCCCTCTTCGGACTCGGAGCATTCGGAAAACAGAATATTTAGATTTATAACTTCAGCTTGCCCTGACAGAAATCTAAAATCAATCAATACTTGCCGTAATGTACTTTCGTTTCGTCCCATTTATTTTTCGGACTATGCGGGATTGCCGGATATCCGACAGGAATGACACATAGGGAAAGAATATGGTCGGGTAAACCGATTTCCTTTTTTACAACAGCCATACGGTCGTCATACGGATAAGTTGCCGTCCAGACAGCTCCCAGTCCAAGTGCTTCCGCCGCCAATAAAATATTTTGAGTAGCCGCAGCACAATCCAGATACCAATAAGAAGATTTGGTTGTATCCCCGCATACGACAATAGCCATGGGAGCATCTTTCAACATTTTGGCATAAGGCAAAGCTGCCGCCATAGAATCCAAAGCTGCCCTTTCCGTTACAACGACAAATTCCCAGGGACGGGTATCTTTACCGGTAGGAGCAGCCATTCCGGCTTTCAGCAACAAATCCGTTTTTTCTTTTTCTACCGGCTTCGGTAAATATTTACGGACACTTTTACGGGCAAAGATATTTTCCAGAGCATCCTGTGTCTGAAACGTTCCTTCTTTTTTCTCTGAATTACAAGCTACCGTCATCATCATTAAAATAAAACCTGAAACAATTAAACTCGTTTTCATTATAATAAGTTACAGTTAATCATATAAGACTATTTTAGATTTCCATTGATTTGACTTAACCAATTGAAGACTAAATTTTTAGCGAATTATTTGAAAAATAGAAGTAACGATTTAGCAACCGTGCGAATTTCAGCGTTTTGCATTGCTATGTTGTCAAATAACTCTTTCAGTTGTAAATATAATATCTTTTTCCGAGAATGCGAAATAAATATTTTGAGAAATACTGATTTGTAAAAAACGAAGAGATGAAGCAATTTGTGAGGCTGTACAGGTATTCACTTCTCCTTGTCACAGTGCAAATTCTTAGGGAAAATCATCGGTGGAATAATAAATATCTGTAACTTTGTTTACGGCAACAGAGTGGTATTATATCTGTAAACCTTGCAATTAGGTAATTCAAGTTTATAGTTTCTATGGTTGATTTTTAATTTATCAACAAATATTTTTTATGGAAGAGCTATTTCGACTGATACGAGATGAAAACGACATTGACAAAGCCTTGTCTCTGATTCGTTCGGGTTACATGCTGGAACCGTCTTATAAGGACGAATACAATTCCGGTCTCTTGTTTTATGCTGTTTGTCGAAAAAGCCCGGTATTGGTAAAAACACTGGTAGAAAAAGGCTTTGACGTGAATGACCGATTGCCCGGTGGTGCGACTCCCTTGATGTATGCGGTCAGGAACAATGCAATCGGTATTGCAGAATACCTGTTGGAAAACGGAGCCGATTTGTCTGTCGGTGGCAAACATATACTGGATATAGTAAAAGATAAAACGATTAAACTATATCTATCTGATTTATAAACCTTATAAATTACAAACGATTATGTCAATGCATGCAATAGAAAGTTTGGTGGAATATTCCGTAATAACCGTGGCCACCGCTTCGCCTGTTCCACCTTTGGCACAAAGTATTTGTTACAGTCTTTATCATTTTCAGAATCAACTGGACTGCGGGTACACGGTCTTACGGGTCCGGGATGAATTGGAGCAGCTTGGTTATCTCTCCCTTCTGTCGCCGGAGCAATTGCCCGAACCAGAGCGTAGCGAAGCAATGGGGCTTGTTGCAGAGGGCGGTTTCTTGAAAGATGATACTTATGTGGACTACCGTTCCGGAAAATGTTGTGTCACCGCAGGGTCTGCATTATGGAAAAAGCTACTTGACACGGGTGTTATTCAAGTGTCGTCCGAAGAGGAATTGCGGCTGCTTGACCCTTTAGAATTGGCGGAGCAGATTGCACCACTGGCTTCCAAGGCACTTGCCCAAGGTGATAAGCGGGGAGCCGACACGCTGGGACATTGGTATGCGTTCTTTCCGCTGTCGTGCGTGGTGGGAGGTTTTGACGATGACAATGCCCCCGGACCGGAAAGAATCCAAGCCTTGCTCCGGTTGCTGGCAGTTCCCGAAGCGTTTGAAGTGGCAGCAGCTTACGGCAATGAGCTGGATGTCGATTATGAAGAAGAGGAAATGTCTTTCCTTGCCGGTTGGGAACAGCCCTATCATAAATGGCTGAAAGAGTGCAAAACAGACGATAAACAACTGCAAACAAAGGAATTAGACTCATTTTACGGACAGGTAATGTATCAATATATTCAACGTCATAATTTTGAAGAAGCAGACCGTTACGCATCTATGATAACGGATGAATATAATCGTTTGCTCCATCGTTGCATAGCCGGTTATGCTTGCCACCAATGGCTGACAACGCAGGAACCGGGCACGTTGCCTCCGTCACGCCTACTCTCTCTCCCTGAGGTCAAAGAGGGGTTTGAACGCCTGAGTGGACTACCCCTGCCCGAAAAAGACCTTGCCACATGCCGGGTTTTTCTGTTACAGACACTTGGGTTGTTGGGCGACTATCCGGCTTTCATCGGAATGCAGCAATCCCTGTTTACGGAAGCCGTCGAGAAACTGGAACAATACCCCGAAGGAGAGACCAAACAGATGCAGCAAATCGCATTGTCTATCAGCTTTTACCAAATACTATACACCAATCTTCCGGACGATTATTCCTCCAAAAAAGGATGGATGCGAAAAGGCTTTCCCGGATTGATGGAACTACCCGATGCCAAGCGGAGATGCGGCGAACTGCTCGCTGAAAATCCGCAAATGGCAGATACGCTGCACGAATACATGGAACAATGCGACACCTTGATACAATATCTTAAATAAAAAGATAATATGGGCTTCGTCTTCAAAAAAATTAAGATGGTATTGCCGCTGCTGTTAGTGGCGGCATATGTTTGGGGACAGGCGACGGATGCAAAGAATTTCACCATTACGCCACAAACCGTAATAAGAACCAATTTGCCCAAACTGTCTCCCTGCTTGTTTGAGCTGCAAGACATATTGAGAGAACGGTTCGGGCAAATTGCTATCGTGGGAGGAATGCGGGCAACAGGAAATTCGGTTATCGAACTTTGGACAGATGTTGAATTGGAAGGGGAAGCCCATTATATACTCGATATATCGGCAAAAAAACTCTCCATCAGAGGAGCTACACAAAAATCTATTCAATGCGGATTGAAGACCTTGGACAAAATCTTACAGGAGGAAACAAGCAATACGGCGAACAAGCAAATAACTCCTCGCCGTATTGAAAATGCATCCGACAGTATTTGCCCCTGATAGCTTGTGTCTATCCCATCAATGTAATTTCTTTTATCTTGCCATCTTCAATAGCGGCATATAGGAAATGTCCGGCAAACGTATCGTCCGTGTCTTGAAAGAAGAGTTCCAATTTGTAATGGGCGAAATTCCGTTTACGATGTGTTTATTTTACTTCTTCCTTCGCCTGTTTGTAATAAGGCAAACGTTCCTCCAAATGCCGACATACGAAATCATATATTTCATCATCGTTGAGTTTACTGACGATCGGACGTTTCTGTTTCCCGCGAATCAAGCGTTCCACAATCGTATCGACAGGCGTATTGATAAAAATCGTATGTCCCTGAGCATTCATATATTGCATATTGTTGTTAAAACAAGGAGCACCTCCGCCGGTCGACATCACAAAATCCCCATATAGCTCACAAACTTCCTGCAAATAACGGGTTTCCAACTTTCGGAACCCAGCCTCCCCTGCTGCTGCAAAAATTTCCGGGATAGAACGTCTTTCCCGATCGACAATATAAGCATCCAGATCGACAAACCGAATCCCCAATTCCGCAGCCATTTCCCGCCCCCGACGGGTTTTCCCGCAAGCCATATACCCAACCAGAAAATATTTCATTATTCGAACTCCAGCTTCATCTGTTCTTCATTATCCGCAATCTCGGAAGGATTGGTCACCTCAAATTCCACATCGGCACTGATTTCATTTTCCTCTTCAATCACCAAAGGCGTTGTTTCCTGTATCCGGTCGACCTCGAAAGTCGTCAAGCGCTTGCCTCTTGCCTTAAACGATTTTTCACCGATAAATTCATCCGCCTGTATAACCTCAACCGGGCGGGTCGCATACTTCCCTCCGAATACAATTTCAAACCGGGGATGCCGCTCGCTACTTAAACCTACCAGATAAGATCCTTCGGCTTCTCCGATAAACGAAAATACTTTATTGCTTTCTTCAAATTTAAAACGCTTCAGGTAATAAAAACCTTGTTCTGCATCAAAAAATACAACCGACCAGACCTTATGCGGATCGAATTTTTCAAAAATAATATATTCTTCCTCATAATGGTTATTGAGGTCAAAATCAGTCGTATAGTATGTACCGTTCTTATTAACGACCAGAATACGGTCCTCTCCCTGGAATTCTCCCAGGTATTTTCCCCGGTTATCCGTATTCAGCCGGCGTACATCCTCATCCAGCCAAATTTTGCACCCGCCCAAAGTAGAAACGCCCTTTTGTACGACATTGATTTTATGAATATCGTTTTTCGACAACAAATTTCCTTGCGAATCCCGGCCTTTGATCGCCAAAGCCGCAAAATCATATTCGAACACCAGTTTCTTCAAATTGGGTTTCGGTTTCAGGCACACTTTAATCACCTCCGCTTCTCCGTTCGGGTTAGCGGAAAAATGAATGATACGGGAACCGGCCGTTCCTTTTGTCACATTGTAAACCTTATCCCGGGTGACACCCGTCACATTAAACCGTTTCACATAATATACACCGTAACGTCCGTCCCGGTAAGCGACGTTGTATATTGTACGTTTATCGTTTTTCTTGAATACATTCACATACAAAACATCCTTACCCACAAAAATCTTGTCAGCAACTTTCGTGACATAATAGCTACCGTCTTTTTTGAAGATGATCACCTCATCCATATCGGAACATTCGCAGATAAATTCATCTTTTTTCAAGGCTGTTCCGATAAATCCTTCTTCCCGGTTTATGTACAATTTTTCGTTGGCAATCACAACTTTAGCCGCTTCGATATTCTCGAAACTCCGGATTTCAGTTTTCCGTTCCCGTCCCTTGCCGTATTTTGCTTTAATACGGGTATAATAGGCTATCGTATACGGAATGATATGTTCTATATCGTGCCTTACCTGTGTCACTTCATCCTCGAGTCCCTGAATATATTGATCGGCTTCTTCGGAATTGAATTTGAGAATCCGCTTCATCTTGATTTCCAACAGCCGTTTGATATCGTCATCGGTCACCTCCCGGTATAATTTCGGTAAAAACGGAGTCAAACGCTTATGCACATGAACAATTACATTCTCTAAGGTAGGACTTTCCTCAAACTCTTTGTCTTTGTAAATACGTTCTTCGATAAAAATCTTTTCCAGAGAAGCAAAATGTAATTCTTCCAAAAGCTCATGAAGCCGGATTTCCAACTCGAGTTTCAACAGAGCCACCGTATCGTCTGCCGATTGGCGGAGAATATCGGAAATCGGCATAAAACAAGGCTTCTCGTCCTCGATAACGCATGAATTCGGAGACACCGACAGTTCACAATCGGTAAAAGCATACAAAGCATCGATCGTCTTATCCGAAGATACACCCGGCGCCAGATAAATCAATATCTCCACATTGGCAGCCGTATTATCGTCAATTTTTTTGATTTTTATCTTGCCTTTATCATTGGCTTTTATAATACTGTCGATCAGGGTTGAGGTCGTACGTCCAAAGGGAATTTCCGTAATCCGGAGGGTTTTATTATTATTGTCTTTCTCGATTTTCGCCCGGATTTTTACCGCCCCTCCCCGCAATCCGTCATTGTATTTTGCCACATCAATCATACCACCGGTCGGAAAATCGGGATATAAAACAAAATCTTCGTGTTGCAGATGTGCAATACAGGCATCGATCAACTCATTAAAATTATGAGGCAATATTTTCGAAGCAAGCCCCACAGCGATTCCTTCCACCCCCTGAGCCAAAAGCAAAGGGAATTTTACAGGCAATGTCACCGGTTCCCGGTTACGTCCATCGTAAGAAAGCTTCCAATTCGTCGTTTTGGGATTAAATACGACATCCAGGGCAAATTTAGACAACCTCGCCTCAATATAACGGGGAGCTGCAGCACCGTCTCCCGTCAATATATTCCCCCAGTTTCCCTGACAATCGACCAATAAATCTTTTTGTCCCAATTGTACAAGGGCGTCCCCGATAGAAGCATCCCCATGCGGGTGATATTTCATCGTATTTCCGATGATATTGGCCACCTTATTGTAACGCCCATCGTCCATTTCACGCATCGAATGAAGAATCCGGCGCTGTACGGGCTTCAAACCGTCATTCACATAAGGCACAGCCCGCTCCAATATAACATACGAAGCATAATCCAAAAACCACTTTTGATACATACCGTCCAGATGTTGTATCGAACGTATCTTCCCGTTTTCCTCTGTATGCTCCTCCGTTTCTCCCGGAGACGTTGATATTTCAAAAGCCTCCGGCTGCGAACCTTCTCCCCCTGCAACTTCTTCCGGAGTCTCCTTTTCTACAGAGCCTTTCAGGCTCTCGTCCGTTGACTCCGGTTGTTGCTCTTCTCCGTTAAAATCGACATCGATGATATCCTCTGCCATGCTGGTTTATATTGTAAATTTTCAATTTTAATTATCTCAACTCGTCTTTCTCGATATACAGGTTCTCTATGATGAAATCCTGACGCTCGGGGGTATTTTTTCCCATATAATACCCCAACACCTCATCGATGGAATCTCCTTTCGTAAGCCTTACCGGTTCCAGACGTATATCCTTACCGATAAAATGCTGAAACTCATTCGGAGAAATTTCCCCTAAACCTTTAAAACGGGTAATTTCAGGCTTCGGACCTAATTTTTTTATCGCCGTTTCCCGCTCGGTATCGGAATAACAATAGCGTGTTTCCTTCTTATTTCTTACCCGGAATAAAGGCGTCTGCAAAATATACACATGTCCGCTTCTTACCAGATCAGGAAAAAATTGTAAAAAGAAAGTCAGTAACAATAACCGGATATGCATACCGTCCACATCCGCATCCGTGGCGATGATAACATTGTTATAACGCAAATCCTCCAATCCGTCCTCGATATTCAATGCCGCCTGCAACAAATTGAATTCCTCATTCTCATATACGATCTTTTTTGTCAATCCATACGAGTTCAGAGGCTTTCCTCTCAAACTGAATACGGCCTGGGTATTGACATCCCTGGATTTTGTAATCGATCCGCTGGCAGAATCCCCCTCTGTAATAAAAATAGAAGATTCGTTTTTCCGCTCGTGGTTGGAATTAAAATGTACCCGGCAATCCCGCAGTTTCCGATTGTGCAAACTGACTTGCTTCGCCCGTTCCCGGGCAATCTTCTGAATACCGGACATCGCTTTCCGTTCTTTCTCCGTCTCTACGATTTTCCGCAGCAGCAACTCTGCCGTGTCCGGATTACGATGCAGGTAATTATCCAATTCTTTCGTAACGAAATCCATGATAAAATTCCGTACGGTCGGTCCTTCCGGTCCTATATCCTTAGACCCCAGTTTTGTCTTAGTCTGGGATTCGAACACCGGTTCCTGCACCTTGATACTGATGGCTCCGATAATAGAAGTCCGGATATCCGATATATCGAAATCTTTCTTGTAAAAATCCCGTATGGTCTTCACCACAGCTTCCCGGAAAGCATTCAGGTGGGTTCCTCCCTGTGTCGTATGCTGACCGTTTACAAACGAATAATACTCTTCGCCATATTGCCGTCCGTGAGTCATAGCCATCTCTATATCATTTCCCCGTAAATGAATAATAGGATAAAGCCCCTCCCCGCTCATATTCTCTGTCAGTAAGTCATACAACCCATGCCTGGAAAAATATTTATGGCTATTGAAAACGATCGTCAAACCGGTATTCAGGAATACATAATTTTTTACCATCGCTTCCAAATACTCGGCAATAAAATGATAATTCCCGAAAATATCCTTATCCGCCAGGAAGGTTACCTGCGTACCGTTCGGCTCATTTGTCGGTTCAAGATCACGCTCCTCTACAATTTTGGCCCGGCAATACCGTACATACTTGGTCTCTCCGTCCCGGAACGATTGTATTTCGAAATTTTCAGACAGAGCATTGACGGCTTTAATACCGACACCGTTCAAACCGACAGATTTTTTAAAAGCTTCAGAATCGTACTTGGCACCGGTATTCATCTTCGAAGAAGCATCCACTAATTTACCCAATGGAATTCCCCGTCCGAAATCCCGGACAACGACTTTACGGTCTTCAACTGTGATAAGGATTTCCGTACCGCATCCCATTGCAAACTCATCGATAGAATTGTCTACTACCTCTTTCACCAAAATATATATACCGTCATCCGGAGCAGAACCGTCTCCCAATTTTCCGATATACATCCCGGGACGTAAACGGATATGCTCCTGCCAATCTAAAGTCCGAATCGAATCTTCTGAATAATTTTCTACCATCTTTCACAGTTTTGTGCAAAAGTAGTGATTTTAATGCAAAAAAAAGAATTCTTATCCGGACAGAACCGATTGTTTCGCCACTTTTTTCAAGAAAAAAATTGTAAAAAAAACTTATATTTGTTCCGTAATGCCAGACGATCAAAATCCGCCGAACATGTATAATAAACTGATTTTTACGATATTATTCAATATACTATTCTTTTCTGTCTCAACCGCTTCGATAAAAGACATTTATCTTCTCCCCCAACCCCGGCAAATCCTATTCAACAATCAAAAATTCCCGATCGGAAAAATACAACTATCGACACCGGTATTAGCAGAAGAGCTGGATTCATTATTCCGGGAATGCGGAGGCAGAATCGTCCCGAAAGCTTCTCTGAATGTCGTCGTCCGCATCACAGACAGTTTACCGGATATAAATTTAAATCCGGAAGAAGGCTATACGTTATCCGTCACCCGTAATCGGATATACATTCAGGCAACAACCTCCACCGGGGTCTACCGGGCTATGCAAACGTTACGTCAGCTTAAAAAATACGGACAGCCGTATTTTACAGGCTGTACAATCACCGATTGGCCCGCTTTCCGTATCCGGGGCTTTATGCACGATGTCGGCAGGAGTTACATTTCCGTAGAAGAACTGAAACGGGAAATTGCGATGCTCGCCCGATACAAAATCAATGTCTTTCATTGGCATCTTACCGAAAATCAGGCCTGGCGACTTGAAAGCCGCCTGTTTCCCGCTTTAAACGACAGTTCGAATATGACACGTATGCCGGGGAAATATTATACACTGGCAGAAGCCCGGGAACTAATCGGTTTTTGCAAAAAACACCACGTATTATTGATCCCGGAAATCGATATACCAGGACACAGCGAAGCTTTTAAACGTACATTCCGGCACGACATGCAAAGCCGGGAAGGAAAAATCATCCTCAAACTGCTATTCGACGAAATTTGCGAAAATTTAGACGTTCCCTATTTGCATATCGGCACCGACGAGGTCTCTTTTACCGATCCGGACTTCGTCCCCGAAATGATTTCCCACATCCGCACAAAGGGGAAAAAGGTTATCTCATGGAATCCGGGATGGACATACCAACCGGGAGAAATAGATATGACACAGCTCTGGAGCTACCGGGGCAAAGCCCAAAAAGGCATCCCGGCCATTGACAGCCGCTTTCACTACCTGAACCATTACGATATCTTCGGCGATCTGGTTGCACTTTACAACAGCCGCATTTACAACTGCAATGAAGGCAGCGACGATATTGCAGGAGTTATCCTTGCCATCTGGAACGACCGGCTGGTCGTCCCGGAAAGAAACATCATACTGGAAAATAACTTCTATCCGGCCATGCTGGCCATTGCCGAGCGTTCCTGGCTGGGAGGCGGCCATGAATACTTCGATGGGAAAGGTACCATATTGCCTGCCGATAATACTCCGGCATTCATCGACTTCGCCGACTTCGAAAAACGTATGTTATGGCACAAAGAACATAACTTCCGGGAATATCCTTTCGCCTATGTCCGTCAAACCGATATCCGGTGGAACATTACAGACCCATTTCCGAATGAAGGTGACCTTTCCCGGAGTTTTCCCCCGGAACAGGCATTACAAACACACTACCAGTACAAAGCCCAGACATATAATGTACATCCGGCAATCGGCGCAGGCATCTATTTACGTCATGTTTGGGGTACACTGGTTCCCGGTTTTTTCTGCAATCCACAGGAAAACCATACGGCCTATGCCTGGACATGGGTATATTCGCCTAAAAATCAGGAAACCGGATTATGGGTAGAATTTCAAAATTACGGACGTTCGGAAAAAGACCTTCCTCCGCTTCCGGGTAAATGGGATTACCGGGAAAGCCGTATCTGGCTCAACAACGAAGAAATACAACCTCCGGAATGGACGGCTACCCACCGTACCCCTTCCAATGAAACAGCTTTAGGCAATGAAAATTGCGTCGCCAGACCTCCTCTGATCGTAAAACTGCATAAAGGATGGAACAACGTATTCCTGAAACTCCCCATAGGACGCTTTTCCACACCGGAAATCCGTTTGCAAAAATGGATGTTTACAGTTGTATTCGTCACTCCCGACGGCCGGAAAGCCGCCGATCTGATTTATTCAGAAAAAAATCCGTACTCCGGAAGTAAAATACGCCCAACCGGAACAAATAATGTATCCCGAATACGATAACGATGGATTATATCCGACCGGTAAAAGCTATTTATTTATCAACATATCATTGCTTTATCTTATATCAACGAATAATGAAAACGATTTTTCTTTGTCTCATTTTTTTATTTTACCTGTCGGCAATCTATGCCGGACAAAAAATCAAAGTAAGCTGTATCGGCAACAGCGTAACTTACGGATATCTGCTGCCCGAACGGGAAGTAAACGCATACCCGGCACAATTGCAGCGGTTATTGGGAGAAAAATACGCCGTCGCCAATTTCGGTAAAAGCGGGGCGACACTGTTACGAAAAGGACACCGCCCATATACCGAGCAGGAGGAGTATCGCCAAGCCCTGGAATACGCAGGAGATATGGTTGTTATCCACCTGGGACTGAACGACACGGACCCCCGTAACTGGCCCAACTACCGGGACGATTTTATACGGGATTACACCGATTTGATCGCATCGTTTCGCAAAGTCAATCCCCGCTGTAAAATATGGATTTGTCGTCTCTCTCCAATCGGTAACAGACATCCCCGCTTTCGTTCCGGCACCCGGGACTGGTATACCGACATCCAGCAGAAAATCGAAAAAATCGCAGCCGACAACAAGGTCGGCCTGATTGATCTGCAAGCCCCTCTGTACCATCGTCCGGACTTGTTACCCGATGCCTTACACCCTGTTACGGAAGGAGCGGCCATACTGGCTAAAACCGTCTACTCCGCCCTTACTGGCGATTATGGCGGACTGCATATGCCTGATATCTATACGGATAACATGGTTTTACAACGTGATCGTCCCCTCCTGATTTCAGGTTCAGCCGACGCCGGACAAAAAGTCAGTGTTTCCATTGCCGGACAAAAACAAAGTACACAAACGACTTCTGACGGTAAATGGAACATCACACTGAAACCGCTCCCGGCCGGAGGCCCCTATACCCTGAAAATAAATACCGACAACCGTACTCTCGTTTATCACAATGTTTTAATCGGAGAAGTATGGCTATGCTCGGGTCAATCGAATATGGCTTTTATGCTGAAACAAGCAGCAACAGCCTCCGAAGATCTTCGACAAGCAAACAATCCACATATCCGTCTTTTCAATATGCGCCCCCGTTGGGAAACCTATGCAATGGAATGGGAGTCGTCGGTACTGGATTCCCTGAACCGGTTGGAGTATTATACCATTCAAGGTTGGACAATATGCAATGCCCGGACATTACCGGATTTTTCCGCTGTAGCCTATCATTTCGGGAAAATGTTAGCGGACAGCCTGAATGTCCCGGTAGGACTGATCTGTAATGCAGTGGGCGGTTCCCCTTGTGAATCCTGGATCAGCCGGCATACCCTCGAATTCGATTTTCCGGATATATTATGCGATTGGAAAAACAACGACATGATTCAGGATTGGGTGCGTGAAAGGGCTTCTCTCAACATTAAAAAGGCCGGAAATCCATTCCAGCGACACCCCTATGAACCTTGTTATCTATTCGAATCGGGCATTTTTCCTTTAATGCAATATCCGATACAAGGCGTTATCTGGTATCAGGGAGAGTCGAACGCTCACAATACCGAATTACACGAAATACTGTTTCCGATGTTGGTAAACGACTGGAGAAATTATTGGCAACAACCCGAAATGCCCTTTTATTATGTACAGCTTTCGAGCCTGAACCGCCCCTCCTGGCCCTGGTTCAGGGACAGCCAGCGGCGTATACTAAAAGCCATCCCCCATTCCGGCATGGCGGTATCATCGGATCTGGGAGACTCCCTGGACGTACACCCCCGACACAAAAAAGAAATCGGGGAACGTCTGGCCCGCCAGGCATTGTGCCACACCTACCATCGGGCAATCCTGCCTTCCGGTCCGCTTTTCCGGAAGATAAAGACCGAAGGGAAACAAGCCATATTGGAATTCGATTATGCCGAAGACTTGAAAACAGCCGACGGACAGGCTTTGCGTACATTTGAAACTGCCGGTGACAATGGTATATTCTATCCAGCAACGGCAATCATAAAAGGTAACCGGATCATCGTCGAATCGGAAAAAGTATCCCGGCCACACGCCGTACGTTACGGCTGGCAACCGTTTACCCGGGGTAATCTGGTCAATAAAGACAATCTCCCGGCTTCAACCTTCAGGACCGACCTGTAAGCGCAAAAAACATAAAACCAAGGGTATCGGAATCCCATATTATTGGACTTCGATACCCATTTTTTTATATTCGTGCTTGAGCAAATCGACCATTTGATCAACAGTCAGACTCTTGGCTATAAACTTTTTATCCTTATCGAGAATATACATAACCGGAGTCGAAAATACATTGTAATATGTCCGGTAATTCGATTGGTTGTTCGGATCCCAACAATTGATAAAATCAAAAAGGTCGTTTTTCTCGACAAACTCTTCCCATTGTTTCTTATCGGTGTGTGTATTGACGGCAAACACCTTCAAGCCATAGGGAGCAAAACGCTCATAAATTTCTTTCCTGACCAACGGGACCTGTGTTTTACAATGTCCGCAATTCGGTTCCCAGAACAGCAGCAATACAAAAGGAGCTTTCACTTCGTACAAGCTGACCCACTCTCCTTCCAACATCGAAAGCTTCAACTCCACAGCCGGATGATTTAATAAATTAAACTGCCGTTTGATCACCTCTTCCCGTATGGTTTTCAACCGCTCAGGCGTCACCCACTCCGGTGTCACATCCACATAATAACGCTGCCCGAACTTTACAAATGCTTCGTCCATCCCCATGATCTTATTCTCGAAAGTGGAAGTAAGGCAATAATCCGTCAGATAACGAAACATCAACTTATTCGGACGTGCTTTTTCGACCAAACGTACACAAGCCCGGTACAATGAGTCGGGATAATTGATTACAAAGTTGGAAAAATAATTATCCAACTGCTTTTTAAAAATATCCGTACGTATCAACATACTATCCGTCAGATTCGCATTGTCCCAATAATGTTCCTGCATATAGAAAAAAGACTTCCGGCGGATTTCCATATCCCGGTCTTTCGTTCCCTCCGGCACCTCTTTTGAAAAGTCGGGAATCTCAACCGGCAGCGTAAACCGGGCAAAGGTAGCCAAAGCCGTTCCGGGAAAACGCTTTAAGATCGTTCCGATATAACTTCTGACCTCCTTATCCAAAACAGCATAACGGGCAGAATACTTCTCCCTCACTTCTGCTTTTTTATTATCGGGATCTTTCCGGAATTCCTCCCGTATAGTACTGTTTTGCCTCCCCATTTCCACCATAAACTTCTGAAACTCCAGGAAAGCCTGATTTTCCGGCGATCCCTCTATCCGCATCGTATTCAAAATCTGACTCGTATCGCAGGAAATACTGAAACTCTGATCACTACCGATCAAAATATCCCAATTACTGGACGGTGAAAAATACAACATATATATTCCGGAGGCCAGTTTCTTCGAGGCATGACGAAAATACCCGACCCCATTATTATCCAGGACCACTGTATCCTGTACCATCAACTGTTCCTCATAATGACAAGCCAGTGAAACCTTTTTTCCTGCCATCTGTTTCACCGTCAATTTAATCGTATACTGGGCCATCGTCTGTCCCCACATCATTGTACCGAACAGCAATAAACCGATTATCCCTTTCATCCTCTCCTTATTTTACATTACACATACACGGAAATATAATTTTTCCATGTACAAATATCCGATTTTTTTAAAGAAAATGTTCCCACATCCCTGAAAAATAAACAACAAAAGCAATAGCATCCGAACCGAAATTCCAAAAACTTATACAACAAAATGTCATATAATTATAAATCATGCCTTTAACCGGAAGATTACTTTTAGTGCTTCAATTATTTAATAGATGACAGATATGACAAAAAAATTCATTTACACATTAAGCTATTCTTTTCTATTTTTTGCCTGTACCGAAAGCCAGCAAGCCCCTTCCGACCAATTGGAAATTAGCTGGAACCCTTTGCCTGATTATCATTACTATCTGTACACGCCGGAGAAAGGTACGCTTCCGGCCGGCAAAAGCGACTACGATTTCTCCAACGGGGAATCTTCTGCTATTTATCCTTGGGACACAAAAGGAATTGAGCTATATGGCCTGGCTTTAGATAAACAAGCGACAGAACACGGCATATATCCGGAAGCCACTCCACAAGGCTTTGTCCATTTAAAATTGTCCGGCCAAAACATATCGCCAACCTACAACGAAATCTTACTGGCAAAACCACAATCCGTAAAAGCCGGTGAAGCTAAAGTCCGTCTCGAATTCAAGCCGGGGATGAGTTTGCTCTATATCGACATAGAAGGGGCTTCGGAATATCAATTTGATATTCGGATCGAGGCTGTTGAAGATGGCTATATCGATTTACAAAAAGGGGAAGTTATTGCAGACGGAAAAATAAAAGAAATTTATTTCTCATCAGCCGGCCGCTCCGTACCGGTTATTCCACAAACACTAGCTTCGGATACAAAAATATACATAACAGGACGTTCCTCTGACGGACAAATGGTAAGAACAAATTACCCCCTGACTGATCTGGAATTGAAAAGCAATCGCAAATACACCTGGACATTCGGTCTCGATTCGGGAAAACTCACTTTCCGAAAATTCTCGGAAACACCCCGGAAGTAATTTAATTTTCGCCCCAACCGTACTTGTACGACAGGGGCGTTTTTTCTGACAAGCAAAAAATTCTGCAAATTATTTTCCATAAACATTCTAACCCGTATTTGGGAAATAACTTGCAGAAATTCAACATGAATCTTATTACATTTTCTTTCCTAACTTTTCGAAAATAGTTATGCTTTTCACGATTGAAGGAATTTTTGCAATATTGAAACTCCCTTCAAACTCAATGATATCCAACATATTTACAGCATCGTATATCATTGTCATTCCTACGGGTTTGTCTTTTTCCATCTTTACAAAAATCCGGAGTGTCGCCCCTCCTTCGGAAGTATTTTTCAACTGGACAAAATTATTATTGGTAAACACAGCATCGAAGTCTTTCAAAATTTTTTCATACACACCCATATCGCCGTGCTCTTTATTGAAAAACATCATATTCAATCTTTCCAGCTTTTTCAATTCGTTCAATAAATCTTCAGAGAAGCCGTTATTATCCAAAATGACAAATAAACTCCGGGGAATAAATGAAATGTTGATATTTTCCACTCCTTCATAATTTACCATGGCCTTTGTTACAGGGCAGGTGGCGCCATCTTTCAGGTTCTGAGCATTTACCGCCATAAATCCACTCACAATAAAAATCAAAATCACAAATAATTTTCTCATAGATATTCTGCTTTTTTGGAAGAACAAATTAAGTATCAACGTATATATATCTTCCATTTATACATACATCTTCTTTATTTAAAAACCATTCAGATAATTCATCTCATTTTTCCGGAAGAATTTCGGACACGGTATCTCTTTATACCGTTTTTTCCGGATTCGTTCACCCATCAGGAAAATCAGCGAAACCTCGTGAGCGCCGCTTCCCACACGGGCCAACCTGGAAAGTCCCCAATCAAAACTATAAGCTACCCGGAAAATACGATTGTCATATCCCAGCATAAAGATCATAGCATTCAACGGACGATCGAAATTTTGACGGAACCAGGCACCTCCCGTAAGATTACTCCAATTGATAAACCCTCCGTAATTCATCTGATGATGGGAAGCCTGCTTCTGAAACATAAACAAAGGATTAATACTATAACGACTCTCCCGTAACCCCCGATGATGTATAGCAAACTCAGCACCGGCATGTAAGGTATATTTCATCGGTAAATGAGCATCTGCCGAAAAAGCCAATGAAGGCTCGCCCAAATGCTGTACAGAGCCACCCACTGTATAATTTCCTGCAAAAAATAGAAATCCAGTCGAAAAATCGACACTCAATTTATTTAAATTCGAAGGGTCATCCCCTGTCTGGTGAGGATATACCGAACCGAAAATCGGATCGATCATATCCGGAAATTCCAGATTGGACAAATCCGCTGAATTTTGAATAACCGAAACACCGACTGCAAAACGTAAACCGGCATGTGGACGCAACTTCACCAAATAAGAATAAATTCCGGAAAAGGTTGTCGTTACCAAAGCCCCTTTTCCTTGCCGGTCCTGCTTGATTTGAATCCCAAAACCACTGTTTATAGCGGCCTGATGCCGGTCATAAGAAACGGCATAGCTGATATAAGGACGTCCGACTTCAGGCCATTGATTCCGGTAGTTCACAATCAACCGATGGTAATATTGCGATCCGGCAAAAGCAGGATTCAAGTCCAACTGGTTGGCAAAAAACTGGGAATACTGAAGATCCTGTGCCACGAGCAAATAACTTCCTCCGAATATCCCGATAAACAATAATAAAATTCTCAATTTATACATTCGCGTTCCGTTCAATACAACAATCCCCGTTAAATTCAGCCCCCGACTCTATTTCAATTTGTGCAGTTGTAATTGTTCCCGTCACCTGAGACGTATTCTTTAAAGATACAAAACCGGAAGAAAAAATATTCCCGTTCACCACCCCGAAAACAACCACACTCGGAGAATTTATATCTCCTTCGATCTGCCCCGTGGTTCCTATGACCAATTTCCGGCAGGCATTGATACTTCCTGAAACCCAACCATGAATACACAAATCATCCTGTGATTCGATATCTCCCGTAAATTGTGTTCCTTCGTTCAACAAACTAACGACGACTTCCTTGGTATTCTTTTTCATAATCTGAAATTTTTAACTAGAAAGGATTATGTTCTGACCTAAAACAAAGTATAATATATATGTGCATGTGTTGTATAAAACTTGAACAAATATGTAGGGGACAAGATATATGTATGTATAAAATTTGAACAAATCTTTAAAGGCAAGAAAGGTCAGAAACATAATCTTTCTAATTTTTCAAACAATCTTTCTGTATATTTAATGTTTTCTTCAAATCTGTCGGCGACATACCGAACCAGGTTTTACAAAACTTATTCAGATGCACAGACGAATCGAACCCCAGTTTATCAATAATTTCTTTAAAAGAACAGTCTGTCACAGACAAATAGTAACGGACTTGCTTTGACTTTTCCCGCAAAATCCATTGCTCGCAAGTCTCCCCGAAAATTTCCTTAAAATGCCGCTGAAAAGCCCGTTTACTCATCAGACACACCTCTGCCAATTCCTCCAGACGCATATCGTTCCTGTAATTAGCCAAAACCATATTTTTAAAATCCATACTCTTAGCAATAATGGGGTAAAAAAACATAGACAACTCTTCCTTGGAATAATAAGCCCGGAAAATAATAAACAGCTCTTTCAATTTATCATCAAACAAATAGCTATCAAACCTATGATTAGAAATATATTCAATCTGCAATTTCAAAAAATCATCCATCGGATAACGAATATCCAATGTATCAAATTCGTACTTTAACATACTTTGAATAGGACTCAAAGCCTGAAAAGTAAATTTATCGCATAAGCTATACAATTCATCGAAGCCCAGAATCAAAAGTTTTGCTTCAGTTTCCAGTGTCAGCATACAATTCGCCTGAATTCCCAGAAACATCATCTCTCCTGTATGTAATTCCCGGTGAATTGATCCATTATAAATATACTTTATTTCACCTTCCAGATTAAAAATCAAATAATTACATTTTTCAAAAGAATCCTTTTCCAGAACCTCTTTAGCCGGAAATTCAAAATATTTAAATATTGAACCTTTTTTCCGGTCACTTCCATCTTTCATATAATAAGTGATATACATAATGCTCAAAAATTCAATTTATTAAACGTGATTTCCAAATCCGAAACCCTCCGTATTTCAATTTACATTTCACTTCCAGTATGTCTTCACTACGGAAAATCAATTCCTGACCCATAAAAAACTCACGGGGTTGTCTGCCTAACGGAATCCGGATCAGACACATCTCAGACTTATGATCGACGATTCGTTCGACACTTCCCCTGACCGGAAAAGTAGAATTGAGATAAAAGGCTGAAGATTCATAAGCATACCATTCCGAACCTTCACGATGGAGATAAATACAGTTTCGATTATCACCTTCCATTTGCAATATCCTGAAAGCATCCATAAACACCAAATATTTTAATACACGCTATCTATATTCAAAAGTATAATCTAACAAGCTCAGTAAATTATATCAAGCCGTCATTCTATTGTAAATTATCAATCCAGTAAATAGGTACAATCCTTCTTCATCCTTTCTATATACTGTGTCGGAGACATTCCTAACCATTTCTGACAAAACTTGTTAAAATGCGAAGGAGAAGAAAATCCCACCGCTGCCATAAGCTCCTTTAAATTCACATTCACGTCCATCAACTGATTTTTGATGTGTTCTACTTTTTGTATTTGCATCCATTGATAAACAGGTGTACCGTAAATTTTAGCAAATGTCTTCTTGAAATAATAGGGATTATGACCGCAAAACTCGATTAATTCATCGACAGAACGTGCATGCAGGCAATGAGACAATACCAGTTTTTTAAAATCCCTGTTTTTATTGACAACGACAGGACGGAATAATTCTGCCAATTCCACCATAGTATAATAATTATACAGTAAATTAAACAACTCTTCCTGTTTTATTTCCTGTAAATGTCCGCACGCAACCCCATCCTCGAGATAAGATTTCAACAAAATCAAAAACAAAAGGAGTTCCTTACGAACCTCGGTCGGATGAAAACGATATTCCACCTTTTCACAGATACTGGATAAACGAAATAAGAGTTCCCCACCCTTATTTCCCGGATGATCCGTTGTAAAAAAAATCAACTTTACCGGAGTAACACATTCAATACGAACTCCTTCGTAAACCAAAAACATTTCATCCTTTCCCGCAATCCAAGGCTCGGTATTTTCATCCCTTACTTTCATTTCACCTTCCAATATAAAGAAGAGAAAGTAGTCGGTTTTATCTTCTTTGAAAACATGAGAACACCCTTGCTCCAAGAGGATCAATTTAAAGCCTCCGGTCAATTTTCGCGTATAATTTATACAAGGTACACAAGCCCACGTATAAAATAGTTTAGCAACATCCATCACCCTATAATTTCTGTTATTTGTAACCTATTTGACTCATTGCACACCGGAAACCGATGTCATTGGCGGCTTTTTTCTGATTAAGATACCGACGGCCTCCCGGAGAAAGCCAATACGTTCCGTCTTTCCAGGAACCTCCTTTGTAAACACGGGCTTCATCATTCAACAATGTCGTAACTTCTTTCTGATTGGCATAATACATTTCAGAAGTTCCCCGATCCATGCCCGACTTCCAATCAATTTCATTTGAAATCCGGGACTGTAAATCTCCGTCCCGATAATTCCGGTTATCAGCAATTCTGTAATTTTCCCGGTTTGCTAATTCAACATCTGTCTGATTACGATAACGGATGCGCCCCAAACTGTCCTTTTCAACTATATTTCCACTTCCGTCCGTCATGGGTACTTTAAATATATTTCCCCGAAAAGGGTTAAACTCCGCCATATCCTGAAAAGACAAAGGACGATATACATCGAACACCCATTCATTTACATTTCCGGCCATATCATATAATCCGAAATCATTCGGCCAGAAAGATTTTACCGGAGCCGTATAGCCCCATCCGTCATTTGCAAAACCAGCCACACCCATATAATCTCCCCGGGCACGCCTGAAATTTGCCATCATTTTTCCCCGGTGTTTTTTTTCGTCATTACGCACCCAACTACCGTTCCAGGGATAAATCCGCGTACCCGCCACTCTTTCGTCTTCTGTATTTCCGATCAAACCGTAAGCAGCATATTCCCATTCCGCCTCAGTAGGTAAACGATATGACGGTAACAATAATCCGTCCTCCCACTTTACAGGACGAGCCTCCCTGCCATTCCCCTTGTAATTTTTATAAACAGCACCTGCATACTGACCACTCAAATAAGCTTCCGTATTAAAATTATTTTCATCCTGCTGCCCTTCCGGATCATGCTTCAAAACCTTTTTATCGACCAGCATCTGTTCATTTACCCGGTCTGTACGCCATATACAATATTCAGTTGCCTGTTCCCAGGAAACTCCGACAACCGGATATTCAGCATAAGCAGGAAAACGCAAATAATTCTTTACCATGGGTTCATTGTATCCCAACTGATCCCTCCATACCAATGTATCAGGCAATGCCCTTTTAGCCACTTCCGGATAGTTGACATACACCCGCCCCAACCAATTCAGATATTCCAGCCAATCTATATTACGAACCTCCGTTTCATCCATATAAAAAGAAGCAACCGTAACCCGTCGTTGAATATTGTTATTTTCTCCCATCACATCTTCCTGCGTACGGCCCATCACAAACGTCCCGCCGGGAATAAAAATCAGACCGGGTCCTGCTTTTGTATGCTTTACCTTCGTGTATTCAATTCCGCCGTTTTCAGGATCATTATAAGCCCAGCCGGTAGTAGCCGATTTTTTCTTGCCAAACAGATTTTTCACTTTCTGACAGGAAGTCAGAGATAAAACACACAAGAGACATATAAGCCCTGCAACATATTTTTCTTTTCTCATATCAATCGAATTTATTCTTTGTATAAAAACGTACCCATTCCACCTTCATCATCTCTGGCAGACGAACTTCCCCCGGTTCCTCTGTCGTTCCCAGACTCAGACAAGCATACAAAGCAGGTGCATCGGGTAAATGTATCTTTAAGGTCTTCACTACACAATCGTTGATCTTCCAAATCATCCGGTCCTCCAGCCAATCAAAAGTAAAAATGTAAAACCCGGATTTCAGACGTACCTTCCTTTTCAATTGTTCCACATCTTGTTCCTCTCCCGGATTACCCAGAAAACATCCGGCTTCATAACCTTTGGAACCGAATTTTACGATATTGATGTGCGGATAAAACCGATCCCCTGTTAACCAAAAACAATAATCCAAAGAAGAATCAGCCGGTATTTCCAGTTTTACTTCAAAACGTCCCAGCTTCTGACGAAAAGACAAAGCTGTATTTACCATTCCGGAAGTATAGCCGTAATCTTTGGTTATAATACCCCAACGGGGATCCCAATATTTACCATTGATTTGCTGCTGACGAAATTCAAGATACAAGTGTCCTTCCCTGACTCTTACATTATCAGGAATAAACAGCTGAACATCTCTCCCTACACCATAGGTAGCCTGAAGAAAACGTTCTCCGGCATAATAACATGTAATCCATTTCGACCGCTCAAACGTGTTAAAATGGTCTTCAAAAGTCAGACTCCAGGAACGATACTGATAAAAAACCGGATCTTTTTTTAATTCGTAATAACGTCGCAACTCCGGGTCCTTTTTCAATCGGCGATATGCTCTCAAATCATGGAATGCTTCGCTCTCTTTCCATCTTTCGGCTTTACGTTTCCACGAAAATTTCCGCAATTGACGACAGCGTATATTGAAATCATCACTCCCTATTTTTTCTTCCAACTTCTGATACCGGTCTGGCAATCCGCTCGCCTTTAAAGCCGTAAAAAAACGGTGATCCTCTCTGAATTTCATTCGTTCGTTTTCAGCTTTCCGGGTAGAACGTATCCGAATCCGTCCGGGAAATAAAAATGGCCACATAAAGCAATCCAAAATTCTTAAAATTTATAAACCCCTCAAGTCACTTATCCCTCTGTATCTTCTATCGATTCTTTCTCATTGACAGTCAACACCCCGCTTTCAATCGGTTAGTATTCCCATAAATCCTGCTCGTAATTAAAAATTTCATCTCTAATCCGGTCAGACTCGAGTACGGCATCCATTCCGACGGCATAACTGCTGATCGTACGGTTATCGTATACATTAGACTCCTGAATGATCCGGGAACTGAAATAACGCTTCAGAAATATATCATCAAAGCTCAAACGAACCGCATCATTAGCCGAATTGAAAACCTTCTGCTTAGACAAAAGATCCCGGAATTCTCCGTAATCCACCCAGAACAACTGACTCTTCAAGATTCCGTCATAACTGTCCTCCTTCGTATATTCACGAACAGGACAAAGGGCGATGATACGGACCTCCAGACGGGAAGTCTTACGGTTTACATACCACAATTCCTTGATCAGCAAACGCTTTACCTCATCCGTATGAATCTCACCCTCTACAACAACCTTCTCCATCTCCCCGGTCACCGTATTGCGCTTCGTTATCGTATCGCTCTGACCGCCGAAACGGGAAAGAATCTCATCATAACTTACAGGGGTCTGCAACTCATCGTCCGCATAAGCCGTCTTAAAGGATTTCTGTATCCCCTTCAGCAACATATCAATCAAAGACATCCGGCCGTCCATCGGACGCGTCGGATAATACAAGGGAAGGTTCATCTTCTCGCGCAATACAAGTTCACGGATGATCGTACGGGCCCAGATTACATCAGAAGGATCGACATAAGGCAATACGATGGGAGCCTTTTCATCATGATCGGGATTCTTGATCACACTGTCAAAAAAAGTCTTCGAAGTCTGACCCGGGCAAAAAAAAGTACCTGCTAAAAGAAGCAGCAACGCCAACAAAATTTTTGTCATATACTTATTCATTATTAATCGATTTTGAATGAGATTGAAGGAAGCTTGCGCACCGAACCGTCAGGGCCTTTGACCATGATCTGCTCGATAACAAGGATCTGATTACGCTTCAGGTTACGGATCATCTTCAACTGCTCGCCAGTAAAGGAACCGCTGCGGGAAGACTGATCCTGGGCATAACCGTCGATAACGGTATACATGCTGAAACTCTGAACAATAAACTTCATATCGAAGTCGAAGTTCTCCATCTCAACATCCACTCCCCCGGCTGCAAGCAAAAGGTTCTTCTTGATCTTACCATCACGCTGACCACCCACCTTGGCTACAGGGTCAGGCACCTCTTTTACCCGGAATTCCTGCGTCTGTAATTTACGCTTCTGACCGTCGATCGTGGCAAAAACAGTGATCTCGCAATTACGGCCGGCAACCTTAGGACGAACGATATAGCTACCGTCAGAAGACTTCCGGATTTCACCGTTGCTGATCTGAGGCTCGATCACATCAGGGGACAAACCGGGAGCTGCAAGAGATACCGGATTATCGACTCCCACATAGAATACATTCATCTTCGTCGGGGAGATCACCACCGCAGGGTCTGCCACCTCGTATTCCATCGAAAACTCCCGCGGCAAGGTGGCACCCGAAGGAGAAACATAGTTGATTACACCCTTTAACCGATGGATGCCCACTTTCGTTGCCGACTCCGTATAGAGGCAATAATCTCCATTATACGATATGGAACGCCCGCCGACAATAACATCTGGACGCTGGGTCGTATCCACTGCTGCAAGCAGGATTCGTGCCTTAAAACGGTCGCCAGTAAGAACATAACGGGAGTCCGGAATAACAAGGGCTTCAAGTTTATTGAATTTAAAAGACTCCGCATCGATCGAAGAATAAAGGTAGCGGATCACATCCGATTCTGTACTCAATACATTAGCCTGGTAAAAAGTCAGCATTGTGACCACTCCCACAAGCGGGATGCCCTCGAATTTCGAAGACTCCCAGGATTTAAACTCTCCGTCGACGGCCTTAGGAGCCTCTGTATCCAGGTTATGACGGATGGATACACGCAGAAGGGAATCCTTAGGATGGATAAAACTAAGCGATTTCTCCTGAAAACGATTCAGCAGTTCACGTAACTTTTTACCCTCGCCCTCTGTGATCATCACCTGACCACCGATATCAAGATTATCACGAGCCTGGATGTGCATCACATCCCCCTCAGGACCATCGGCAAGCAATACCATCTTTTTCTTCAGTTCCTCTATAAACACAAAAATATCCGAAGAAAGAGACTTGATCTCCAGTGCCTTGGCTCGGATAGGGGCGACCTTAGTGGAATTAAGGTTGTAAGCCATATCGATCTCATTGTAAGCCTCCGCATTCTTTTTATAAAAACCGGAAACTGTAGAGGACATCTTCTCCTGCACTCGGGTAAAGGCATCCAGAACGTCTGCCGACACATTCAGAGCAAGCATCGCTGTCAGTACAAGATACATCATGCCGATCATCTTCTGCCTCGGCGTTTCGGGACAATTCTTCGTTGACATCTAATACCCTGCTTTAGTTATTATTGACCACACTCAACATGTTTCCGTAAACGGAATTAAGAGAAGCCACATTATGGGCCAGCTGCTGCGATTCCTGACGGAAGAGCTTCGTACTGTCAAGACCCAGAGAAACATGTTCAAGCATCTCTCCCATATCACTCTGCATTCCACGGAATGACTCAAGGCAAGCTTTGGTCTCATTCACCTGCAATTCGTAGAGCGCATTCAGGGCACTGATATTCTTGTTTACCGAAGACAACTGCTGGGCATAACCAGATGTCTGGGATTTCACCGTCTGCAACTGTTCCTCCATCATTCGGCTCAGGGAATCGAAGCCTGAGGCTGAAGCTCCCATCGTAGAGGCCAGTTTTTCGCAGTTGAGCCTGATCTGAGAAGTCAGACTATCCGCTGAATCATGTAAGATTTTATGAAGATCGCTGCAACCCGTGGAAAAAGTATTCAGGGATACCTCAAGCAATTCCCCGGCCTTCTCTGTCTTCTCGCCCAACTTCTCGAAAGAAGCCGCAGCCGTCGTTATTTTACGTGCAAAATCAGGAACGTTTACAGAAGCTTCGGCAAAATGATCGGCTGTCGCAACAAACTTATCGATCCCCTGACGAAGTTTATCCGCATCCGCATCGTCAAGACCCAGACTGACGCCGCTGACTCCACTTACAGGTGAAGCCGGAGATGAAAGACGGCCAGGACCGGGCTGATTTACGCCCAATTTCTCCCCACTCGTTCCAAGTTCGGGAAAGACACGGGCCCAATCGTAATGCTCCATAACGGGCTCGAAAGCCGAAAGAAAAAATATAAAAGCTTCAACAAGCATTCCCACTGTCAATACTATCCCTGCACCGGGAAAGTGCATAATCTTAAACAAAGCACCCACTATTACTGCAGTAGCACCCCAACCATAAATAAAACCGATAGCAGCCTTATAGGATTTACTTCTAAATAATTTCATAGAATATTATAATTTAAAATTCAATTTTTGTCCTGACAGTCCGGAATCCGATATAACTCCGGGCAGAATCCTGATATTCGTAAGTCCTTACCCCGCATTGCATATAATACGCCACATCTTTCCACGAACCACCCCGGATCACTTTACGCTTGAATATCCGACTATCTGTTTTAGCCGCTGTTTGATAATAATACGGACGCATATCATGTGTAACCTGATAAGCCGATTCATCGTAGGTATCATTAGTCCATTCCGCTACATTCCCGGCCATATCGTACAAACCGTAACCGTTGGGGGCATAAGTTCCGACAGGTACCGTAATACTACCGCCGTCGCCGATATAGTTTCCACGCATCGGTTTGAAATTCGCCATAAAACAACCTTTCTTATTCCGTGTATAATAGCTCCCCCAGGGATAAGTAGCACCACTCAAGCCACCACGGGCTGCATATTCCCACTCGGCCTCCGAAGGCAAACGCCAGTCCTGAACACGGTTGGAAGAGGCATTGTTGAACAAAGCAGTACGCCAGTGACAGAAAGCCTGCGCCTGATGCCAGTTAACGCCCACCACCGGATAATTATCATACCCCACATGTGAAAAATATTCCTTCACATAAGGCTCATTGTAGACATACGTGAAATCCTTCAGCCAGCACAAAGTATCCGGATAGATACGGACAGACTTGCGCATGATAAAAGACGAACGCCCCTTTACCGCTTCCCGTTCGCCATTGGCATTGATTACGGTTCCCCCTTTATAGATTCCGGTTTCCGGATTATAGAAACGGTCATTGGCAGCAGCCTGCTTAAAGTCATACCAACTGAACTTATACACCAGCTTCCGCACATCCAGTTCGCCGGCAACAATCCGGTCGTCCCCGGCGTAATTCATCCCTTCCAGAAGTTCCTTATATTCTTCATTCTTTTTTCCGTCAATACGCATTCTTCTGTCCAAAACAGGCGGCTCCAATACATTGCCTTTCCGGTCTTTCATCAGGAATTCTTCATACCCTTCATCTACCAGCCGTTGTCTTTTCATCGAATCCAGTACGGAATAAACGAATTGACGGTATTCGTCATTGGTGATCTCCGTCTCATCCATCCAGAAAGCTGCCAACGACACCGTACGTTGCGGAGCAGACATCGACCAGGCAATATCCTCATCATTGTTTCCGATAACAAAACTCCCGGTAGGAATTAATACCATCCCATAAGGATCAGGCTCAAACCATCTTTTTACTTTACGGGCTCCTACCAATTCTCCATCATTTTTAAAAGAAGAACAAGAAGCAACTATTCCAATAACAATACAAAAAATAATACGTCGATACATATGTTATTTTATTTAAAAGCGTTCATATAAATTATAAATTTTAGACTGTAAATTTTAAATGACTTGCAATCTGCTTCGTTATCAGTTTTTTTAATTCAAAATCTGCAACTAAAACGTTCCTTTTTATTGGTCAAAGGTTTACACCACCAATAACATCTGCCATCCTTGCAGACATGTTACCCTTTCTCCATTTACAAACAGACTTTTCTTACTTAATTTATATCTGAAAGTCAGATATATATATCCTATTTTTCTGTTTCTCAAACATGTAACTTATCATTTATCGTCACTTGTTTGTCTTTATATCTGTTCGTTAGTCTTCAATTTAGATCAACTAAAATTAAGGAACGTTTTAATTGTAAATTTTAATCGATGATTTTAAAATAAACACATAATCCGGCCCTACGAAAAAAGAAAATCGTAAATCACAACTGAATAAACCTTTTAATCGAACACCACTCCCCCCATATCAACCCGGGCTTCCAAATTCAACCTCAGAGTAAGCCTGGATATCGCATCTATGACTGCAGTTTTACCGGGTGTAGATTTGGCTACAATCTTTAAAACAATCCGTTTGGATTTAGCCAAATATCGTAAATTTTTTTCATTAAATGCAATTAAAATACTTCCGTTTGCAGGACCGGCTTCATTAGCTGCCGGAAAAACAAGATCGGGATTTTCATTCGCAATACGATCAAGCAAACCATTATTCCCATCCAATAGTAACACTTCCGGAATACCAAATTCCATTTGAATCCCGTTCTCCCCTACCATTCTCAACCGGGCTTCCAATATTTTGTCAGCATTCTTCAGATTCAGATCACGGATTGTATCATAATAGACCAACTCTGTAGCGGAAAGCTCCAAAGGTATTTTCAAAGTCAGATCAAAAATAAGCTTACCTCCCGCATACAGCCACATCTCTCCTCCGCCATAACGAAGTTCTCCTCCGCCATATTCAATCTTGTTTCCGGACCATACATCAGTAAATTCCTGTATATTAGAATTTGAAATATCATAAGAAAAATTATTACAAACTTCATTTACATTTTGATTTTCTCCTGCAAACCCAAAAACTTCATCTGTTTGTAACATTTTCCCGGCATTTACAGCTGTAAAAACCATCGGTCGCAGATAAAAATCAGCCCCTAAACCTTTCGTCCGGGCAGTAATCTGCAACTCAGGCCGTACAAACTCAAAATCCCCGGAAAGATCATTGAGCAAAGCAATTTCCGGTATAAAACTTTTCTGTGGTAACGGTATTTCAGCGGAGGGTAAAAACAAATTCACATTTTTATAATCTACTCCAGCCGTCGCAATATCGATCAAAACATTTTGATTATTCTGCATTTGAGCAATATCCGTCACTTTCAATACAAAAGTCAAGGGAACAATATCGGAACCGTTGAGCACAGCTTTCAGATTAGGGACTTCCGTTGAATAAAAAGTAGTCGGCTTTCCCGGTGTTAAAGTCAAAGGAATTGCAATTTTATCCCCGGTTTCCAATGAATACAGATTTTCACAAACTACGGTTAACGTCCCGCCAATATTGGCGTTATTCATCACAATAAACGTCATCGATTTAATAGAAAGCGTAGCCTCCCGGATAGAAACTTCCGGTAACAGTTGTTCTAACTGGAAAGGTACACGCAACGTATCGTAATAAGGATTTTGTACAGTTCCTTTTCCGGCATCAATATAAGAACGATTGATCGGAAAACTACCGTTAAAAAACATATCTTCTGCTTTCATCGAATACAAATCATCCACTTCTATGGTATAGATTTCAGGACGTTTGTATTCGATCAACAACTGCCCGTTCTCATCCTTTTTCAGAGTTGCACTATCTGAAGCGCTTTCTTTGAGAAGATCCCACATAGAGAAATCTCCCCGCGCCAATACAAATGAAAAAGTCGGTTCCCACCCTTGGGGTTTATCCATTTTATCAAAATCCAGCAGATCCCGGTCTCCGCAGCTACAGCACAAACATATGCTTACAATCACAAAAACAATTCTCATCTTATCAATTGTGTTTCGTTTCACCTAATAAAGAATAATTCAATTTCAAAACGGCATCTTGCCGAATACCCAATACATCTACAGAAAGGGAAACTCCCACAATCCCAATACCATAAGTGGCTCCGGTTATTTTTTCCAACATCTCCGGAGTAATCGTCCGGCTTATCGTTCTTCCGCTTATCAATGATTCGTTCCAGTCTACCTTTTCCAGCATATTTCCTGCTCCATCATAAAATTCCAACCGATACAACGACATAGTAAAAGGAATATCTGTAGTCGGCGTCACCGTCAGCTGAGCCGCAGAAAACTCTTTCCCGCTAAAGTCAAACCCTTCCAGCGTATCCCGGTACAACAAAGCGTTCCCTTTCATCACCATAGGCACTTCAATATACGAATCCACCTGTGATAACCCGTCCGCATAGATTACATTGTCTTCAGCAGGTCTGCCGTTCGGATTAAACCGAATCGTACCGTTATAGTCGATATTCCCGTGAGGAGGTAAAGAAAGGAATTCGACCAGATTGGAATTATCGGGTGTAAATACAAAAGTATCTACTCGCAAAACATTTTCCGTATTTGCCTCAAAAGCCATCTCTTCGTAACTTCTCAATTCCACACTCCGGGTACCGGCCACATTCGTCGCATGTAATCTTAAATCATCCACTTCGGCAGGTAACCCCAGCCCTTTATTGCGAACGATCAAATAATACCTCGGAGAAGCAATATCGAAGGCATTGGATAAATTCGCCAGGACATCCAGATTCATTTTCAAATTGTTGCTATCCAATTGCAAAGGAGGTATCGGGAAATAACCGACCGCTTTCTCCAGTTTCATATTCAGCGACTTTATAAATAAATAAATCGTCTGGGGTTCAAATAAAACAGCTTTAGCAGCAATAACGACACGCGTTTCCACTTCCAGTAAATTTCCTTTCGATAAATCGATATCAAACTCTTTCGTCACCTTACGCCGGATTCCTTTCTGATTGTCTTTATTTACAACCTCACTGATCTTCAACGCCTCCCGGGTTCCGCGCACAAAAATATTTTTCAGAGTTATCTCTACCCGGTATTCAAAACCGGTATAAGGAAACACATATTCCAAATCAGCTACATCCTCCATATGCTTGATATTTACGCCCTGCGGAATTGTCGTCAGCCAAATCGTATCCAAATGCCGGAACTTGACTTCCTTTTCCAAAGGTACCCCGAATTCGATGCCACTGGTGGCATCCACCTGAAAATAAGGAGCATGAAGCAATGTATCCGCACTGATATTATATAAAGCCACTGCGGGAATAGTAAGTGCATTCTCCTGTAAATACTGTAAGGTTATATGTATTTCTTCTCCACCCTCAGACGATTGAGGTTCTCCCTTTCCAATCAAATCCCACACAGAAATGGTATTATCGCCCAAAGAAATCAAGGCGTCCGGTTTAAAATCCGGGTCCGGAATATTTTCTGTCACCGGAGAACAGCCGTTCAGGATACCCATAAACAGCCCAATACACCCCATAATAAAAATATACCTTTTCATCTCGTTATTTTATTAAAGTTACAGTCCCCCTCCCCAAGCGTTTACCATTATTAAAAGCAACCCATACATAAGTGCCGACATCACATTTCTTTCCGTTAAAAGTACCGTTCCATCCTCCGTTAAATCCGATCTCATTTGTCTTAAAAATCAACTCACCCCACCGGTTATAAATATACATCTCGAAATCACCGATAAAATTTACCTCCTTCAAATAAAAGCGGGAATTTTCACCGTGACTCTCCGGGAGAAAAGCGTTGGGAGCATAAATACCTTCTATAAAAGTAAGCCTTGCCGTATCCGTGACCGTACAACCGATATTATCCGTTACCCTCACCCAATATTCTCCCTCACGTTCGGCGATATAGACAATAACTGCACTACCGTCCTGCCACACAATATCGTAAGGTCCGTAATCCGGATTCAACTCTAACGGTAATTCCAAACGGTGTCCGCGCAAAAGGAAAGTATCGACCAGATTTGTCTCCGGTAGCGAACGTACCGTATACACAGCTGTTCCTTCACATCCAAACTCATCTTTTACCCACAAGGTATCGGTTCCCACCTGGGTTATCAAGCGTTGTGGCAAAGTGTAACCGTCACTCCAATTAAAATCAATATAACCCGATTGATCCACCCGGATAGAATCACCCAAACAAATTTCACGATCAGCCACATCAGGCCCGGTAGACAAAGTTACCCCAACCGAATCTTCTCCGGTACAACCGAACACATCATACACCTCCACAACAAACACATTCTTTCCCGGAAACATATCCGATACTTTTCCGGAATAATCAGCTTGAAGCTCGACCTGATCAGCCGGCAACCAAGCCATTCGGTCAAAATAGGAGGTAATGTACTGCGCATTCAATGTCAAATCTACAGGTTCCTCCCCGCAGTTACCAATAACGGTATCCCGCATTGCCGTTACCCGGGGCAAATAAACCACCCGAATACGCGTATAATCCGAAGCCTCGCAATCATAGGCATCCGTTACCGTCGCTTCATAATACACATGCTCTGCATCGGCTTCTTCCGGAACAAACAAAGGATTCAAAAGATCGGTCGTATCTAAATACAATCCGCTTCCTTTCCAGGTAATCGTTCCAGGGGTATGCGAAGCCACAGCCAAAGTCAGCGGACGGCAGACCCCGGTCGTATCATTCCGCTTAGCCAACCGGATTTTCGGTTCCACATCGATATCCAACCGCTGAAGCGCTTCATTGCTGCAACGGGTCAAGGGATCGGTATAGACGTACTTTACCTCATATCTCTTATCTTTCACATAAAAACCGAGTGCATGAATCGTATCTCCCTCCGAAACAAAAGCACCTCCCAACGGCCATGCCCTGTTCAATACCAGAGAATCAATACAATAACCGACCGTTTCCGGTAAATCCAGCCATACCTCCGGAAGTGAAACATATCCGACAGCTAAAGTAGAACGGGCAGAACATCCCGTATTCCGGGAAACAGCCGTTACAGTAACGGCAGCCCCGTCTTCACCGTTCCAATACACCTCTACCTGCGGTTTCCCCGCCTGCGAACGAATCATTCCTTTATTTAACTGCCAATTCCACATCAATTCGTCGGTCTGCGGACTTACAGCCGTATATTCCTGCAAATAACTTTCTGCCGATCGGCAGATTAACACCGCTCCATCAACAGCCACTTTCGGTAACTCCAACACACTTACCCGGAAAGAACAGGTATCGGTTCCTCCTTTACCCTCTACAACACATGAAATTTTAATTGCCTTATCCACATTCCTCAATGTATATTCATTATGCCGGGAAGAAGCCATCAAACGCCCTTCGGCATACCATCTGTATATCAGATTCGTACCTATAGCATCCACCCTCAATGTTGTATCGCTGCTGCGGCATACGCCCACAGTGTTATCCATAGGAGAGATAATCACCGTTTTTTGAGTCACTTTCAGACGGGAAGTAGCTGAAACCCGGCTACACTTATTCTCTATTGTCACCCTATATACCCCGGCATCTTCAAATTTTACCGGCAAAAATTGTAAAGATGTTCCTTTCTGAGGAAGCGCAACTGTATCATCCTTTTGCCAGCCATAAAATATAACATCACCTCCCGCTTCTACTTTAATCCGGTGTTCAAAACCTTCAGTCACCGTTGTATCCTTGGGGGAGATCGAAATAAGTTTCGGCACCTCGATCATAGCCAGGCGCAATTCAAACAACGTATCGCGTACATGCAACGTATCCCCGCCATCTATAGGACATCCCCGGTATTTGATCACACATCGGTAAAGTCCGGTATCCACAGGCGTTGCTTCTTTAATCTTGAATAAAGCAGAAGTCATATCACTCTCTATTTCAATTTCTGTTCCCCCTTCCACCTTTTTCCAAAGGTAAGAAACCGGTTCTCCACCGTAACATCCGTAAGGCACAAGCTCTGCAGCGTAAGCATAATTACTTCCTTCGCATATTGTATCCGCCTCACCTCCCAAAATGGGTACATGGATATAATCCCCGATTCTCAATAAGAAAGAAACAGAATCAATCCCACAATCCCCTTCTGCTTTCGCCTGATAAACTACATCCCGTACAACAGACTCCACATCCGGTATATTCAACACCGAATCGCGGCCGATCACGTTTTCTTCCTTCTTCCATTCAAAGGTATTATGAACCCCTTCGGTAATGATAAACAACTGCAAAGAATCATTCATAGAAACATACTTATCGGGCGAACGTCCGGTGATCCGGGTTTGCGGCTTCACCTTCAGTTCAAACTCCGCGTCTTCCGTACCGCAAACGGAAGAAATAGAACAGGTATAAATTCCGCCTTCCCAAGCCTCAATATCGCTAAGGACAAGCAAAGAATCCATAGTTCCCACATCGGTTCCGGTCTTCTGCCAACGGTATTCAACATGAGTCCCGTCCGCCTGCACTCCAAATACAACCGTCTCTCCGATACAGGCTTCTATATAGGCTGGCGTCACCAAACTAAATTCAAGAGGTTGTAAAATAGTCAGCCGGACCGTCTTTTCAACCGTCCCGCATGTATTACCGATCCGGCAAGTATATTCTCCGGCATCTCGTTCTTCTACATTATCTAATTTCAATACAGCATCCGTTCCGACCTGATTTCCGTTAAAAAACCAGGTATAACTCATACCCGGATAACCGCCACCGACAGTAAATTTCACATCTGAAAACAAACAGACTGCCGTATCGGAACTGATTGTCAACCGATCCAGCTCCTCATTTAACGACAAATTCACCGCCGCCACTCTTTCATGTTTACAAATATCACGGGCAATAACCTGGTAACTTCCCGTCTTAGCCATTGTCACATCTTCAACGATAATTATTGCTGTATCTGCTGTAAATCTTCCCGGCCCCATCCATGAATACACCACCTCCGTTCCGGGCATAGCCGCCTCAAAACGGGCTACACTTCCCTCACATACAAAAGCATCCGCCGGACTGACTGTCAACGGACCGGGTTCATTATATACGCCGATACCGATACTATCTTTCAAAACCGAACATCCCCGCGGACTCTCGATCTGAAAGACATAGCGTCCCCGGTCTGCCGTCGTTATCGGATCAAGCGGAACTTCCGGTGTCGTAAAAATCCGCCCGTCCGGAAAAGTCCAGATCCAACGGGCACCGTCCAGATTTACCCGGGCCCAAAGCGTCACGTCCTTCTCTCCGATACAGGCAGCCAAATTCGGAGTTCTGCTTACTAATTCCAGGTCTTTTTCGACATCCACACGGACATATAATGTATCGGTTCCACAACGACTGCTTACCACACAACGATATTGCCCCGTCGCGTCCTGTGAAACACTTCCGTTGCGGTAAACAGCCGCATCCGGAGCACTCCATTCACCGGCAACAGGCCCACCCCAGGCATATACGACACTATCGCCGCTAGCTTCCACCTTTAACTCCGCAGCATTTCCTTTACACAAAGTCAAATCAGCCGGTCTGTTTAATATCTTCAATCCTTTCCGGACCGTTAACCGCACCGTATCCCGGTCTTCACCGCAATGAGCAGACACTTTACATACGTATTGTCCCGCATCACTCAGAGTTACATCGCGGATAATATGCTGTTCTACAGTCGTTCCCAAAAGCAGTCCTTCATGCCGCCATTCGAACATATAATTCCCGGCATTGGCATTCACAGCCGCCGACATATTCACACTCTCACCTTCACACAGGGTATCCGCAGCAGGAGTCACAGACAACACCGGATTCTCATAAACTGTAGCTGTCAAACGCAAAGTCGCCGTTCCGCATGTACCGGCAATCGTACAGGTATATACACCGGCTGTTGCAGTCGTTACATCCGACAAAACCAAAGCCTTCGTATTACTCACCTCCCGTCCGTCCGGCCCTTTCCAACTATACACCAAATTAGCCGTCTGCGTACAACCGGCCGGACGCAATGCAGCCGTATAAGAATAAGCCGAACCGACACAAAGGAAAACCTGCTGATCAGCCGTTACCTCATTAAAATCCCCTACGTTCAGACGGATAGTAGCCTCCGCCCTTCCGCAGCGACCGGTTACCGTACAAATATAAGTCCCGGCATTCTCAAGCGTCACGGCATCATACACCAAAGAAGGATCCCCTAATCCGACATTTCCGCCCCCCACTTTTCTCCATTGATAAGTCAAATCAGAACCTTCAGCCCGTACAAACATATTCACATTTGCTCCGGGGGTAACGTAAAAATCATCACTCTTACCGGTAATAACAGTCGTTTTATGTACAACCAATACATATCTTAAAATCTTACTCTCTCCGCAAGGAGACGATACTACACATTCAAACACACCGTCATCCGCGGCAGTTGCCGCCGCAATCACATAGGACCGGTCAGCCGTTCCAACCTGTACACCGTTTCTCATCCACACATAATGCTCCTCCGGTCTGACCGTTACCGTAAACTCTACCCGCTCCCCCTCGCACACCTCCAAAGGCCGATCCGGAGCCTCTACCGATACCGGAGGATAAAGCGACACATGGGTTTGCAAATCAATATGATTTCCACAAACAGAAGTCAGACGGCAAACATACAAACCTGTATCCTGGGCCCGGATCCGATTTAAAGTCAATACCGACGATAACACTTTCCTACCGGTAGGAGTCGTCCATTCATACTTCAAACCGTTCACTCCACCTACTACCCGTAATTCCCCGTTTTCTCCCAAACACACGTTCAAATCACCGGAAATCACCGGCGAACCGAACTCCTCTATCACGGTTATATTTATAGAATCAGTCAGACTGTTTCCACAATCATCGGTCACCGTCAACCGGTAAAATCCGCTCTGCTCTTTCCGGAAAGCATCTATTTTCAATACTTTGACAGCAGAAACAAAGCCATGAGGTCCTTCCCAACTCCACACCAGATTTTCTCCTCCCCTGGCTTCCGGGGAAACCGTCACATTCGAGTTTTCACATACCGTACGTTCATCTTCAAGTGTCAGACTTTTCAATGTATCCTTCAAAAAAAGCTGAACCACAGGAGCAAGTGATTTCCGGCAAAGAGTATCATTTACAAAAAACGTATAGGTTATATCTGTTCCGTCCGGTATCGTCACTAAAGTATCCGAAAACTCCAAACGGATATTACCGGACTCCTGACCCCAAATCCAACTGAATATTGCAGGCCGGTTGATCTTTCCGGTCAAGGTCACTGAAGTCCCCGGACAATACGTGCCTCCTTTGGAAATTTCAACCACCTCGATATCCGGATAAACCCCTAATCGAGCAGAAACAAGGCGATTTCCGCATTTGCTGCTTACCGTACAGGTATATATTCCGCTATCGGCAGCTACAACCTGCTGTTTCAGATAACCGTCCGAATATTGACCTACCCAGTTCTGGGCTTGAGCCGGTTGGCTCCACTGATAACGCTCTGCATGTCCCTCCTTTACAACTACCCGCCAAAAAGCTTCGTTAGCACGACAAACGTCCAGATTATTCAACGGTTCCAATATCAACGAATCCTGAACAGCCAGCGTAAACCGTCCCGAACCTTCTCCGCAAACGCCACCGGAAACTTTACATTCGTAAACTCCGGAATCATCCCTTTTTACCTTATTCAACAACAAATTTAAAGTGTTTTTTCCATCCAGCTTAACCCCATCTTTATACCACTCATATACATTAGCCTCCCCATAGATAACAGGCTGAACGTTGACATCCGTCCCGGCACATACGTCCCGGTCGGCCATTTTATCCATATTAAAACGCGGAATCAATTGCAACGTTATCTTTCCGGTCAAATTCAATACGGGTGCAAAAACAAAATCGTCTACGGCAAAATCATTGCCGGAACGTTCTGTCGTCTGGTCAATCAATGTAATACAAGCATTCGTTCCCCAACCAACAGGAGCTTTCCACATTCTAAACAAAGAAGTCCAGTCGTTTTTTGGGGAAAAAGTTTCATACATTCCTCCTACAACATTATAATTATCGTCTTTCGAAATACTGAACTGAAACCGAGGTTTTGCTCCAGTAGAAACATTCATACCCCACACCGAAAAAGCATATTCCGTACCAGGCCGGATACCGGTAATATCTTGCTGCCATACTTTTGCATTTTTTAAAGGATGCCCGTTGATCACCATCATCTTTCCCTTCCCCGTCGTATGATCTTTCCGGTCAAAGAAATGAAAATGATAAGTATTCGAATTAGCAGCAAACTTAAAGACACCTTCCGGCCATAAAGCTCTATCCCCCCCAGCCGCAGTCCAGGTATAATCCGTTTTAAAAGGCAGAGAAGCCTGATTCGGAAACAGACCTCCCGGACCATCCGGAATCCCCTCGAAATCTCCGTATTGAATCAAATTATTTTTCATATCGAGATATTGGATAATCAGACGGTAGCTTGTCTCCCTCAAAGGCTGTACCGTCACAGAACGCCCCGTACTTATCATCACGGAGTCATTCGCACCCCTATACTCGAACCACTCATAAGTAAGCACTTTTCTTGCGGGTATTGAATCCGGACAGGTAAGCACTATTTTTTCACCGACGCAAATTTTCACATTTGCATCCATATGTACTTGAATTCTTGTATCCCCTTGTGCCGAAACGACAAGCCAGGCAAATAAAAATAAACAACTTAACCCTATCGTTCTATACATAAACACTACTTAATTCGTGAGACGACTATTGCTACACCCACTAAAAGATGACACTTATTTTTTACGATATAAAAGTAGAGCTTATACAAAAGACGATTGTTATACCAAAAAGACGGATTGTTGTAAATTTAAAACAGCCTTCTATCCAGGGGGCTAATTACCATTCAGCAGTAAATCAATATAATGGGAATATAGTCAAATTTAAAGGCAGAAGAAATTATATCAAAATATAAAACAATCCCTGTGAAAATACATCTAAAAAAGTTCTTAAAAATACAAAAATAACCAAATAAAACTTATAACCATATCCAATCCTTATACAACAAAGAGATTCATAACTACAACCTAAAACATTGGTAAAAAATTTCTGAAATGACTTAAAAACCATCGTTGGCCTTCCGGTTTAAACCTCAGTTTAAACAAAGTGTACAAAACCACAGAAAATCGCAGAAAAGAAAAAACCAGCTACGTTCGTAACTGGCTCTTTATCAGTCGGGGTGACAGGATTCGAACCTGCGACCCTCTGCTCCCAAAGCAGATGCGCTACCGGACTGCGCTACGCCCCGATTCTTGTTTTCGAGCCACAAAAGTAACAATAGAAATCAAAAATACAAAACAAATTATCTTTTTATGATTTCAAAAAATTCCCACAGTCCTTTCTCGATTTCATAAACCGTGTCCTGCCCCTCTTTCGTTGTGGCTATTATACCTCCCTGAACTATATATACGAAATGACGGGCCACAGATTCCATATTCAAGCCGCTGCGCAATTCGCCTTTGGCAAAACTGTTCAATAAAGCCGTTTTCCAAACGGCAAACCAATCTTCTTTGTTTTTTTTCAGTTGCCGGGCAAACGCCTCATCATGCTCCGCAGCCTGATAAAGCAAAAGGAAACCGTCTGCCACAGTCAACTGCCGTCCTGCTCCTGCCGGTAAACCCTGAAAGATATCGGTCAGGAAACGGGAAGCAAAAACAATCATTTCACCGATGGCATTCGCTTTTAAAACGTCCCGGTCCAATTGATAATAGCGGATAAATACATCCTGTACGATTTCGCCGAACAGGTCTTCTTTATTGCGAAAATAATGGTACAACAAACCACGGGCCATCTCTGTCGCCTTGCAAATATCCGAAACCGAAACGCCGTCGTACCCCTTTTCCAGCAACAAACACCACGTCTTTTCTTTAATCAGTTCTTTTGTTTTCATTATTGAACTATTGTTCATCAAAGATAAAAACGATAAATTTAATACGCAAAAATTCAATCATTTTTAATCATCCGGCGTATATTTGTAAATAAAACAATATGCTATGCAAGAAACATTGAATAATTGGGTTATTATGCTCAACGACTGGATATGGACATTCCTGATCATTATCCCGCTGATCGGTGCCGGTTTATATTTCACTTTCCGGACACGTTTCGTACAATTCCGAAAAATCCGTGAAATGTTTCGTTTATTGGGAGAAGGGATTGCAGGGAGTAACAGCAAAAACTCCGTATCCTCCTTTCAGGCATTCTGCATCGCCACGGCTTCCAGAGTAGGAACCGGTAATTTAGCAGGTGTAGCGACAGCCATAGCCCTAGGAGGACCGGGAGCCGTTTTCTGGATGTGGCTGATTGCCTTGATCGGTTCGGCTTCTGCATTCGTCGAATCAACCCTGGCCCAGATATATAAAGAAAAAGGAGAAAAATCATTTATCGGCGGTCCCGCTTTTTACATGAAAAAAGGCTTGAAAAAGAAATGGATGGGTACTCTTTTTGCATTGATTATCATTGTCACTTTCGGACTGGTATTCAATTCCGTTCAGGCCAACACCATCTCTCTGGCATTTAATGAAAGTTTCGGATTCAGCAGAATCTGGTTGGCCGTTATACTGACATTTTTCACTTTTCTGACCATATTCGGCGGTATTCATCGGGTAGCCAGGGTATCGGGTATCATCGTTCCCATCATGGCTATTGCCTATATGCTGGTAGCTGTGTTTATTTTATCGATCAATATCACCCATATCCCTGCCCTTTTCGAACATATTTTCGCCAATGCATTCGGATTCGAACAAGTAATCGGCGGTGGCCTGGGAGCAACGATTATGCAAGGAGTCCGCCGGGGACTATTTTCCAACGAAGCCGGCATGGGATCAGCTCCCAATGCAGCAGCCACAGCCACGGTCAGTCATCCGGCCAAACAAGGCCTTATTCAGGCTTTGAGCGTTTTTACCGACACCCTCATTATTTGCAGTTGTACTTCATTTATCATTCTGCTCTCCGATCTCTCGGCAGAAAGCGGTTTAAAAGGGATACAACTGACTCAGGCAGCCCTTTCGAATGAAATCGGAGCTTTCGGCAGCCCGTTTATTGCCGTATGTATCCTGCTTTTTGCTTTCAGTTCCATTGTAGGCAACTATTCCTACTGTGAAACCAACTTGTTTTTTATTTCCTCAAAACCTTTTTATTTACAATTATACCGCATTGCTGTAGGCGCAATGGTATTATTCGGCTCTCTCGCCGGACTTGATCTGGTGTGGAATCTGGCTGATTTATTCATGGCGATAATGACGCTGACCAACCTCATCGCCATTATCCTGCTCAGTAAAATCGCCTTTAAAGCATTGGGAGATTATAACCGTCAGAAAAAAGCCGGTATCAAGAGCCCCGTATTCCATGCCTCTGCTATTCCCGAACTCGGGGAAGAGGTAACAGAATGGAAATAAAAGTACACCGCCGATAAAGGCGGTTTGCTATGTCGCATAACAATAAACGTCTTCGATTTTTGAATTGTGAGACTTGACTTTTAATTTTAAGTTCCTACTTTTGTACAAAATAAAACATGTCCGTAAAGACAGGAAAAAATGTGGAAAACAAAACGTTAAAATAACAATCAATCATTAACAAAAAGATTATGAAAAAAATCATCAACTCTCCGAAAGCACCGAAAGCCATCGGCCCCTATAGCCAGGCTGTAGAAGTCAACGGTACACTTTATATCAGCGGTCAGCTTCCGATCGACGCGTCCACCGGCAAATTTGCCGAAGGCGGTATCAAAGAACAAACCGAACAGGCACTGAAAAATATAGGCTACATTCTGGAAGAAGCCGGATATACTTTCGATCATGTCGTAAAATCAACCTGTTTGTTGAGTGACATCAGTGATTTTGCTGCCATGAATGAGGTATATGCCAGATACTACACCAAAGACTGTCCTGCCCGTGCAGCTTTTGCCGTGAAATCATTGCCTATGGGGGCATTGGTTGAAATAGAAACCATTGCTGCAAAATAAATACAAATAAAGCTAATGTGCCGGCATATTCTCTGCCGCAGCACATTAGCCCCGTTTACAACTGCGTTTTCATTCCCAGATACTCCAAACGGCTATACTGAACCGGCTGAAATTATGTTTCATACGGGGTGTCCCTTTCCGGAAAGTCCAAAAGGCCCAGCCGGCATGAATGGCCATCAGGAATATCGCTATACTTCCCAATGTGGCATGCAGGCTATTGTCGTGTCCCGTCAACCTCACCAACTCGGCCATAAAAGCAGTACCGACAAAATCACACAACAACCCCAAGCCGAAAGCGACCACATGCCAGCCTTTCAAACGTCCTTGTATCCGCTCGCTCCAGACACCTACCGAATAAAAAATCAAGGCCATCGAAATAATAACGATAGCCGCTAATAAAAACTGATCATCATAAGAGGTAAGATGCATATTCTCGTAATATTGGTTTTCCCTGTATTACGTATACGGAATAAACTTAGTTTTATCCCAGCAATTGTTTCAACTCCGCTACCCGGTTCATCCGTTCTACCGAAAACTCCATGCTCCGCGCATCGATAACATCGTACAACTCTATAATCTTCCGATACATAGCCCCCTGAATTTCCGCATCCGTCAACCTCCGGGCATCCCGGTAGATCAATTCGGTCAGCATTTCCAGCTTATAAATCGGATCGTCTGCAAAAAAAGTGGTAATTTCCTTAACCGAGGCCTGAATAAACCAATCCCGGTCCCTGGCAAAATACGAGGAATAAAATCCGGCGTACAGCGACTCGTCTCCGTTTCGTTTTCCTCCGTCCCGGACATCATCCAGTTCCTCAAAAAATGTTTTGATTACTGTAGCAATGAGATCTCTTGAAAGCATAAACTGACTAATTATTTTGTTTTATCTCCCCTTCGTGATACTCAAAAGTATACAAAATTCCGGTCTATCAAAAATCAATTTAAATTTAATTTACCGCATCAACTCCCATCCCGGTTTCGAATCAAAAATTACACAATTGAGTCCGTCCCAGTGTGTAATTTTGCCA
The DNA here is from genome assembly GCF_900091655.1 of Culturomica massiliensis. NCBI lineage: Bacteria > Pseudomonadati > Bacteroidota > Bacteroidia > Bacteroidales > Odoribacteraceae > Culturomica > Culturomica massiliensis. The sequence continues at coordinate 253,189 of NZ_LT594621.1, read as the reverse complement.
CTGGTTTTATACGTCACCTTTAACCTCTTTCCCAGGTATTCAAACACATTAATTTTTCCCCAACAATCGGAAATCAAAAATCATAAACCGTAAAACTGCTTTGCCGATCGTTTCTTTTGCCATTGAACAAATTCGTCGTACTTTTATACCCGTTTTAGGCTTATCCGTTTAACTTAATAAAGACGGTCAGTATATGTCAGTGAAAAAAGAGAACAAAATATCCGGATTCCATCCTTTTTCAACACCGGTGACACACATCGTCCTACCCCAAAAATTTACCTGTCCTTTTCACTACACCCCCCATCCGCTTTGTATCATTGCCTCAGAAGAGATTCAGGACTATCTTTCCCGGCAAAAACAATGGGAAGAGGAATTGAATAAAGGTAAAATGTTCGGGGTATTGGTCGTTCGGACCGAAACAGGCAGGATCGGCTATCTGGCAGCATTTTCCGGTATTCTGGCAGGCCGGAATATACATCCTTATTTCGTACCTCCGGTTTATGATCTACAGCAACCTCAAGGCTTTTTCAAAAAAGAAGAGGCAAATATAACGGCCCTCAACGAACGGATAAACATCCTGGAAAATGATACTCATTACCTGAATATCCGGCAGAAAATCAGCGATATCAATCAAAAAGCCGGACAAATACTGGCCGATGCCAAAGACAATTTAAAAAAAGCCAAGGCAGACCGGGACGTCCGTCGTAAAAATCCCCTCACAGAGGCAGAGCAAGCCGATTTACTCAAAGAAAGTCAATTCCGGAAAGCAGAATTCAGACGACTGAAACAGTATTGGGAAAAACAAATCGATGCAATTCAAGCTGAAACAGACCGTTTCACTTTACAGATAGAAACACTAAAAGAAGAACGCAAAAACCGTTCTGCCGCTTTACAACAAAAACTTTTCGAGCAATTTCAGCTACTAAACGCCCGGGGCGAAATAAGAAATCTGTGTGATATCTTTAAAGAGACCGTACATAAGACACCGCCCGCAGGCGCCGGTGAATGCGCTGCCCCCAAATTATTGCAATATGCCTATCTCAATCGTCTCCACCCCATTGCCATGGCAGAATTCTGGTGGGGCAATTCCCCGAAAACGGAGCTCCGCCGGCACGGATACTATTACCCTGCCTGTAAGGGAAAATGCGAACCGATTTTAAAGCATATGCTTCAGGGACTGGATGTCGAAGACAACCTTCTACCTGAAAATACGCCCGACAGGTATGAATTGGAAATCCTGTATGAAGATCAATGGTTACTGATTGTCAATAAACCGGCAGGCATGTTGTCCGTCCCCGGAAAATCAAGTCAGGCTTCCGTTTGTCAATTACTCCAAAAACACCATCCCGCCCTTACCGGCCTGACGACCGTTCACCGCCTGGATATGGCAACTTCCGGCTTGCTGCTGATTGCCAAGACCAAAGATATCCATTACCATTTACAGCGACAATTCAAAAACCGAACTATAAAAAAAAGTTACGTCGCTATCCTGGACGGTAACATCGACAGCGACGAAGGAATTATTGAACTTCCTCTTTGTCTCGATCCCTGGGATCGTCCGCGGCAGATCGTCAGCCCCGAGCACGGTAAACCGTCCGTTACCCGATACCGGGTTGTGGAGCACAATGCCAACCGAACCCGCATCGTATTTTACCCCCTTACCGGCAGAACCCACCAACTACGTGTCCATGCTGCCCATCCGCTTGGCTTAAACACGCCTATCCTGGGCGACACCTTATACGGCCGGGAAGCAGAACGCCTTTACCTTCACGCCGAAAGTCTCGAATTCCGGCATCCCGTATCTCATGAGATTATCCGGATAGAAAAAAAGGCTGAATTTTAAAAAACGGACATCTGTATCCCGGAATAAATCTTCAACAAATGCTGTTTATCTTATTTAAATTCATTCTTAATAACCTGTATTCGCATTATAGACAAAGCATATAGATAAAAACTATAATTTTATAAAAACAAAGTATTTGTTTGCTATCTTTGTTCATACTAAACTTGCATAAACAAATTGAAGTGCCAAATCATTTAATCTATAACGTTATGAGTATTAAAGGAACCAGAACAGAACAAAACCTGCTGAAATCATTTGCAGGAGAATCTCAGGCCAGAAGTCGTTATACATTCTTTGCCAGTGTAGCTAAAAAAGAAGGTTACGAACAGATCAGCGGCGTATTTATGGAAACGGCGGAACAGGAAAAAGAACATGCTAAGAAGTTTTTCAAGTACCTGGAAGGAGGAATGGTTGAAATCACTGCAAGTTATCCGGCCGGTATCATCGGAACGACAGCCGAAAACCTGAAAGCAGCAGCCGAAGGAGAAAACGAAGAATGGGCAGATCTATACCCTGAATTTGCAAAGATTGCAGACGAAGAAGGTTTTCCTCAGATTGCCAATACATTTCGTCAAATAGCTAAAGTAGAGGCAGAACACGAAGCCCGCTACCGGACTTTGTTGGCACGCGTTGAGGCCGGTAAAGTGTTCGAACGCGACGAAGAGATCGAATGGCAATGCCGTAACTGCGGATATGTACTGAAAGGTAAAAAAGCTCCGATGAAATGTCCGGCTTGCGAACATCCCCAAGCTTATTTTGAACCGAAAAAGAATAACTATTAAAGTTCATCGCATCTAAAGAACAACAGGCCTGTTTTAAAAATAAAACAGGCCTGTTGTTTTTTACGTAATCCAAACCGATACTCTTTCATCCGAAAGCTACGGAAAAAAATCCGGAAAAGAAAAGCCGTATACGGGAACTTCTCCCAGCGGTATGATCTGTGCCGGAAAGGGTTGTTAAATCGTTTGAAATCTAAAAAAGAGTGATCGAAAACCACTCTTTTTTATTTATTTCTTATAACTTTGACGGCAATGCGCGAAAATATATTTAATCTAAATAAAAAACTATGACAGAAAAAATCAACAAACTATTGAAAGACTCTGCGGCAGCACGTTGGACTGCCTTGATCTTATTGGCCTCGGCAATGTTTTTTGCTTATATGTTCGTAGATATATTGTCTCCGTTACAGGCCATGTTACAAGAAACTCATGGCTGGGACCCCACTGCTTACGGAACTTATCAGGGAAGTGAAACCTTTTTGAATGTATTTGTATTCTTTCTGATTTTTGCCGGTATTATCCTGGATAAAATCGGAGTACGTTACACGGCTTTACTTTCCGGAGCATTGATGGTCATCGGTGCATACATTAAATATTTCGCCGTATCCTCGGCTTTTAGCGGCTGTGCTGCCGATGAATTTTTAAAAGGTTTCTGGAATTTCTTCCCCTTCTATGAAGGCATGCCTTCTTCCGCTAAAATGGCGGCGTTAGGTTTTATGATTTTCGGTTGCGGTGTGGAAATGGCAGGTATCACGGTTTCCAAAGGTATCGTAAAATGGTTTAAAGGCAAAGAAATGGCTCTTGCCATGGGACTTGAAATGGCTATCGCACGTATCGGAGTTGCAGCAGCCGTTCTCGTATCACCGGCAATCGCCAACATGGGGGGAGTCAGCGATGCTTCCCGTTCCGTGATGTTCTGCGTCATTCTTTTGCTTGTCGGTTTTATTTCTTTCTGCGTATATTTCTTCATGGATAAAAAACTGGAGAAACAGATGGGAGAAAGCGGGGAAGAACCTGAAGAACCGTTTAAAATCAGCGATTTGGGTAAAATCTTTACCAGTAAAGTATTCTGGCTTGTCGCTTTATTATGTGTGTTGTACTATTCAGCTATTTTCCCCTTCCAGAAATATGCCATCAATATGTTGCAATGTAATCTGGATTTCACGGCAGAAAAGGCAGGTTTGATTTTTTCTGTATTCCCTTTGGGCGCTGCTGCAATTACACCCATTTTGGGTAACTATCTGGACCGGAAAGGAAAGGGGGCTTCCATGCTTATATTCGGAGCTCTCCTGATGATTATCTGTCACCTTACATTTGCGCTCGCATTACCGGTATTGAAAGGCAGTATGGCAGGGCCGGTCATTGCATTTACAGCCATCATCCTACTCGGAATTTCCTTCTCACTCGTTCCTGCGGCGTTGTGGCCGAGTGTCCCGAAATTAGTTGACGATCGTCTGTTGGGATCGGCTTATGCCGTCATTTTCTGGATTCAGAATATAGGTTTATTTGCATTCCCGATGATTATCGGCAATGTTTTGGCGGCAGTAAACCCGGGCATCACCGACCCGCTACAATACAATTACACCGTTCCGATGCTGGTATTTGCCAGCTTGGGTGTATTTGCCCTATTATTGGGTCTCTGGTTGAAAAAAGAAGATAAAATCAAAGGTTACGGTTTGGAATTACCGAATATCAAAAAGGATTAATCTATCTTCAATACTGTAGAGATAGCGGAAATTACATGGTAATTTCCGCTATTTTTTTGTAGATTTGCGAAAATAGGAATATACTTATATTTAACTACCATAAACTTATGAATCGAATCACAAAACTCTTTCGCATAAAATACCCGATCATACAAGGCGGGATGGTTTGGTGCAGCGGTTGGCGCCTTGCATCGGCTGTCAGCAATCAAGGCGGATTGGGCTTACTCGGAGCCGGCTCTATGCATCCGGAAACTTTACTGGAACACATCCGGAAAATGCACACAGCCACCACGAAGCCCTGGGGCGTTAATGTCCCGCTTTTATATCCGGAAATTGACAATCTGATCGATATGTTAATCCGTGAAAAAGTTAAAATCGTATTTACATCTGCCGGAAGTCCGAAAAAATATACCCCTTTGCTGAAGGCTCACGACATAACGGTAGTACATGTCGTCAGCAGCGCTACCTTCGCCCTGAAAAGCCAGGAAGCCGGAGTCGATGCCGTCGTAGCAGAAGGGTTTGAGGCCGGCGGACATAACGGCCGGGAAGAAACCACAACCCTGACTCTGATTCCCGATGTCGTCAGTCAATGTAATCTGCCGGTCATAGCTGCCGGCGGTATAGCCTCCGGAAAAGCCATGCTGGCTGCTTTCGCTTTAGGTGCTGCAGGTGTACAAATCGGTTCCCGCTTTGCAGTCGCAACCGAATCGTCCGCACATCAGGCATTCAAGCAAAGAGTATGGGATACCCCGGAAGGAGGAACGATGTTAGCATTGAAGAAAATCGCCCCGACCCGTCTCATTAAAAATGAATTTTACGAACAGGTAAAAGCATTGGAAGAAAAAGGCGCCGATACCGAAAAGTTAAAAGAATTACTAGGAAAAGGACGGGCTAAAATGGGTATTTTCGAAGGCGATATGAAGGAAGGCGAACTGGAAATCGGCCAAATTTCATCCATGCTTACCAAAGAAGAAAATGTGGAAGAAATTTTCAAAGCACTCCTTTCAGACTATAACAATACCCTGAAAACACTGAAATCTGATAATTTCCGGATGGAATAAGATAATCTTTCCTCCCTGAATTTCACATTTCCCAACTTTCAAATCTTTATTATGATTAAATTTTCACGCCATATTCTGGACAACGGTCTCACATTGCTATGCAGCTACGATGCAGGTACTCCGTTCGTATCCGTCAACATATTGTACAAAGTAGGCTCCAAGAACGAAAACGCCGATAAAACGGGTTTTGCCCATCTTTTTGAGCACCTGATGTTCGGCGGCTCGCTCAATATACCGGATTTCGACCGGGAAATACAGCTTGCCGGCGGAGACAGCAATGCTTATACGACAAATGACTATACAAACTATTACATCACCGTCCCGGCTGCCAATATTGAAACCGCTCTCTGGCTGGAATCCGACCGTATGTTGAACCTGAATTTCTCTCCGCAGAGTCTGCATGTTCAGCAACAAGTCGTTACGGAGGAATACAAGCAACGTTACCTGAATGCACCATACGGAGATATCTGGCTGCGTTTGCGACCGCTGGCCTATAAAGTACATCCCTACCGCTGGCCTACGATCGGTATGTCGCTCGGGCACATCGAACAGGCTACATTGGAAGACGTGAAAGATTTTTTCAATAAATACTATACTCCGGACAATGCGATCATCAGCATTTGCGGCAATATAACCGAAGATAAAGCAGTAGCGCTCGTAAAAAAATGGTTCGGCGATATTCCTCCCGCCCATTACAGAAAGCCCTTGTTGCCGGCAGAACCGGAACAACAGGAAGCCCGGAGACTTGTTCTGGAAAACAACCCGGTACCTGCCGATATGATCTGGAAAGTATACCACATGGGAAATCGTTTATCCGAAAATTTTTACCACTGTGACATCATCTCCGATATCTTATCCAACGGACAGTCATCACGCCTTTATCTCCACCTGATCAAAAACAGCGGCATTTTCTCGGATGTCGATGCTTATGTCAGCGGTGATACCGACCCGGGCCTGTTTATTTTCAGCGGTAAACTATCCGAAGGTGTTTCTGTTGAAGAAGCGGAAAAAGCGATGGAATCGGAATTGGAACATTTTATCAGTGATCCGATTTCCGAACGGGAACTACAAAAAATCATCCACAAAACGGAAGCCCGGATTTGCTACAGCGAGATCAGCTATCAAACCAAGGCCGGCAATCTGGCTTTCTTTGAATTTTTAGGAGACGCCGGGCTTATCAATTGTGAAAACAAAAAATACGAAGGGATCACCGTCGACAAATTGAAAAATACCGCCCGGGAATTATTCCGGCCGGAAAACTCATCGACACTGATTTACCGAAAAAAATAAATAATCCGACAAGCATTTAATCTTTTTATCCCATGAATATCAATCGAAAAATAAGTCCGGTAATCTCTGAATTAAGTGTTCCCACCCTTCTTTCATACACCCGTGAGACTTTTGCAAACGGAACGGAAGTGATCTGGGTACACGATCCCAATCAGGAAGTATTCAAAATGGACATAACTTTCGATGCAGGTGCATACTATCAGCCTCAGCCTTTAACAGCCTCCGCTACGATCAATATGCTGAATGAAGGCACAAAACGACACAGCTCCTCCCAAATAGCTGAAATTTTCGATTATTACGGAGCCTACACCGATTTCAACTCGGGTATGCACAAGGCCGAAGTCAATTTGTTTTCCATGAACAAATTTGCCGGAGAAACCATCCCGGTAGTAGCGGAACTGATAACCGAAAGTACGATTCCGGCCAACGAACTGGAAATATACCTTCGGAACAAATTACAGCAATTCAGGATAGAAAAGCAAAAAACAGCCTGGCTGGCCCGGAAAGAAATGTACCGGGTAATGTTCGGTACACGACACCCTTACGGCAATCAAATCTCCGAACAGGATTATACCCGGATAACCCCCGAATTGATCCGTCAATTCTATACCGCACGAATCCTGAGCGGTAAAAGCCGGATAATACTCTCCGGTAATATCACGGAAACAATACGGAAACGGGTACAGGAATCATTTGCCATCTCTAACCGGCCGGTAAACGATTTACCGGAACCGGAACATGTATTCGAACCGGCAAAACCGGGCCGGTATCATATCGAAAAAGCCGATGCCGTACAAACCAGCATCCGGATCGGCAAAAAAGGTGTCGGTCTGGCAGACAAGGACTACGCCGGCTTTCTGCTGCTAAACACGGTGTTGGGCGGCTATTTCGGTTCCCGCCTGATGTCCAACATACGGGAGGAAAAAGGCTACACCTACGGTATACAATCGTTTAATGTATCCCTTCCTCTGACAGCCTATTGGGGTATCAGCACCGATGTAGACAACAAACACACCCGGGCTGCTATCGACGAGATATTGAAAGAAATCGAAAAGATCAGGCAGGAACCGATTCCTTCGGACGAATTAAACCGGGTTAAAAGTTTTTTTTATGGAGACCTGTTACGGGAAATCGACGGTGTTTTCTCTCAGGCAGATTCCCTGAAACAGAAATTAATCTACGGCAAAGACAACCGTTTCTATATCGACATTATCGACCGGGTAAAGCACTGTACTCCTGACGAACTACAGGAATTAGCCCAACGTTATCTGGATCCGGCAGAATTATACATTGTTACCGCAGGAAAAACAATATAAACCAAAACCGATGCCATGAAAAACATTTTTCTTTTATTATTGCTCTCCGTAAGTTTCACCTTACAAGCGCAGAATCATGTGGCCAAAGACAGCACATTTGAGCAATTACGAACTTTAATCGAAAGCGGGAACTTCCGCATCGAGGTAAACCGGGCATATCCCTCCGGAGGCCGGAGTGTCGACCTGTTTTCCAACCGGGGTTTTGTTAACGTAAAAGATTCCGTTGCCACAGGTTTCTTTCCTTTTTTCGGACGGGCCTACTCAGCTCCCCTCAACGGAGAAGGAGGAATAGAATTCAATGCTCCCATGAAAAAAATTACCCTGACCGTAAAAAATAAAAAGAAGAACAAACGTATTCTATACCATTTTCAGGTAAAAGGGACAAACGACACGTATGACATTTATGTAGACGCTTCTGCAAGCGGCAGTTGTATGGTATCTGTACGAAGCAACCAGAAAAGTCATATTTCTTACAGCGGGGATATCTTCCCACTTCCGGAAAAAAGTTCCAAACCTTAAAAATCACTTCATCGTATACGGAGAAAAAACTCCGTAACGATGAAACTTATCCTGCTTCTCTCTTTATTTTACATCTGTCAGTATTCCTACGGACAGAACGAAACCGAACGTATACAGAACGACTTTCAAAAAACCAAAGAAATCGTCGACGGCAATCATTTCAAAATCGTTTTCAGCATCGCAACGCCTTTAAGCGGTGTCAATGTTCGTATTGACAGTGCCTGGGTAGCTGTAAACGGGAAAAAAGCCTCCGGTTATCTCCCTTACTACACTGGAAATTACGGTTTCTCCATGACCGGAAATAAAGGTATTCTTTTCGACAACGAAATGCTCAACCGTACAGAAAAAATCAAAGGCCGGAAGGTAAAAAAAGCCATCAAATACAGTTTCGATATTGTCGGTAAAAACGATATCTACCGGCTCGAAATGGATATTCAATACGACAGAACCTGCTATCTTTATGTAACCAGCAACCGTCGTAGTCCGATCTCTTACATAGGTACCATTTATAAAACCGGCAGCCAATAACCGCCGGTTTTATATCCCGATTTTTTCTTTCAGGCAATTGAAACGCCCAATCAAAAACCGTACATCCGTAATCTATCTTTACAATTTCATCCGTTCATCCATACAGGCAGCAGCCCGGCGGCCATCCCCCATAGCCAGGATTACCGTAGCTCCCCCCCGGACAATATCGCCTCCGGCATACAAGCCCGGGATATTGGATTCCATCGTATTTTCGTCTACGACGATCGTTCCTTTTCTGGACACTTCCAATCCCGGTACCGAGTTCGGAATAATCGGATTCGGAGAAACACCGACAGCTACGACTACGACATCGGCATCGATCAGATATTCCGATCCTTCCACGGCTACCGGACTCCTCCGTCCGCTCTCATCCGGCTCTCCCAATTCCATTTTCTGCACCTTCACCTGTTTCACCCGTCCCCGCTCGTCCTGAATATATTCAACCGGATTCGTCAGTGTAATAAATTCACACCCTTCCTCCTTGGCATGTTTTACCTCTTCGATACGGGCAGGCATCTCCGCCTCACTCCGCCGGTATACGATCATAGCCTTATCCGCCCCCAGGCGAAGGGCTGTACGCACCGAATCCATAGCCGTATTTCCACCACCGACGACAACCACATTTTTCCCCCGGAAGACAGGTGTATCGGCATCCTCCTGATCGGCACCCATCAAATTAACCCGTGTCAGGTATTCATTGGATGACAACACCCCGTTCGCATTTTCTCCCGGAATATTCATAAAACGCGGCAATCCGGCTCCCGAACCGACATAAAATCCCCGGAATCCTTCGGCTTTCAGGTCTTCGATTGACGCTGTCTGACCGACAATAAAATTCGTAATGAATTTTACCCCCATTTGTCTCAAATTATCAATCTCTACATCTACAATCCGGTTGGGAAGACGAAATTCGGGTATACCGTACTTCAAAACACCTCCGATTTCGTGAAGGGCTTCGAATACCGTCACATCGTATCCCCGCTTGGCCATATCTCCGGCAAACGACAGTCCGGAAGGCCCGGAACCGATCACAGCTACTTTCATTCCATTGGAAGCAGCCACTTCAGGCACGGAAATATGTCCGGACTCCCGTTCGTAATCAGCGGCAAAACGTTCCAGATAACCGATCGCTACCGGATCTTTTTTCAATTTCTGCAAATAAAAACATTTCGACTCGCATTGCTTTTCCTGGGGACATACCCGACCGCACACAGCCGGTAAAGCACTCGTCTGCTTTAATACAGCCGCCGCTTCCCCTATTTCTCCCCGTTCTATATTTTTGATAAATCCCGGAATATCAATTCCGACGGGGCAACCTTCCATACAAGTCGGATTGACACAATCCATACAACGGGAAGCTTCCCGGCGGGCCATTTCTTCGGTTAAACCGGTATTTACTTCCAAACGCTGGCTTTTTACACGTTCCGAAGCCGCTCTTTCAGGCATCTTCACCCGTTCGATCTCCGTTCTTGCTTTACCCTTTATTTCTTCCCGGAGTTTCTTTCTCCAATCTGTATTTCTATCGCTTACGCTCATATATCCTAAATTTAAATCCCAAACGACGTCAACTTTCGGTTATCCGTAATCCAAGATTATTATATATGTTTCATTTTTTCAGTCTCTATATTCTTATATCCTCCCAATCTCGACATCATCTCATCGAAATCGATCTGGTGCGCATCAAATTCAGGGCCATCGACACAAGTAAATTTCGTTTTTCCGCCGACAGTTACCCGACAGGCACCGCACATCCCCGTACCATCCACCATAATAGCATTCAGACTCGCAATTGTCGGAATATCATACTTCTTTGTCAGTAAGGCACAAAATTTCATCATAACTGCCGGTCCGATCGTCACGGCCAAATCCACTTTTTCCCTTTGGATCACTTCCTCCATGCCTTCCGTAACCAATCCTTTCCGGCCGTAGCTACCGTCATCCGTCATCACAATTACCTCATCCGAATACCGTCTGATCTCATCTTCCAGTATAACCAAATCTTTATTGCGGGCCGCAATAACCGAAACCACCCGATTCCCGGCTTCTTTAAATCCCTGAACAATAGGCAGTAAAGGAGCAACACCGACACCTCCGCCACAAGCAAGCACTGTTCCGACCTTCTCGATATGAGTCGCTTTACCCAGCGGGCCGACCAAATCCGTAATATAATCCCCCTCGTTCAGATCACATAATTTTGTCGAAGAAACCCCCATCTTTTGAATAACCAAAGTGATACTTCCGCGCACGGTATCCGCCTCTGAAATCGTCAAAGGAACACGTTCGCCCCGTTCTCCGACCCTCACAATTACAAAATTTCCCGGCTTACGGGCCTTGGCAATCAACGGAGCCTCCACTTCCAGTTGTATGACCCGGTCAGAAAAATGTCTTTTTTTCAAAATTTTATTCATAGTTTTCTATCGGTTATAGTTTTTATCGTCTATATACAGTTGTTCAGACTTACAAAAATAAGTGGTATTTTTAACCTTACAAGTCTTCCGTAAATTTATTTTTAATTTATCCTCTTTGATTTACGCTTCCGGAAGAATCACAAAACCGTTCTGATTTTTAATTGTGCATTCCAACCGCATTTCCGGTCTTATTCCCTATTTTTAATTCTCCGGATATTCTGATTGTTATCTTCCAACCGGAATAAATAAAAACGGCTGCCCGACAAAAGCAATTTTAAAATATAAAACGCCCGAAAAGGAAAACCGGAAGACAGAAAACAAAATTTAAAAAATAAAATCCTCAGATAAAATCGTACATTTGCCGTATCGTTATTTATGAAAATCCATGCCGGACAATCCCATCGACAAAACCGGCAAAACCATTTCAGGAATAAACAAAACAACACGGAAAACCATGGCAAATAAAAAAGACAGAATCAATATCGTATATTCGACCAATCCCGATTTCAACTACGAATACAATCAGGAAGAAGCACAGGAAACCCTGAGTCCGGAAAAGCAAAATTTACGGGTAACACTGGACACCAAACAACGGGCCGGCAAAGTTGTCACACTGGTTCAAGGGTTTGTGGGTACGGAGAATGACCTGAAAGAACTCGCCAAACTACTGAAAAACAAATGCGGAGTAGGCGGCAGCATCAAAGACGGAATCATCATCATCCAGGGAGCCTTACGGGATAAAGTCCTGGCCATCCTCCAAGCCAACCGCTACCGCGCCAAATAAATTCAAGATTGTAGGTTTCGGATCGACGATTTGAAATTATCCCCACAATTCCCCTTAAATCTTTATGCTTCCAAATCTTCATCTCTGTTTAACACATCCTGTTATTTCCAAAATATAGAATATTTTATTCAAACGAAAAAAGAGATCGAAAAACAAAACTTCCCGATCTCTTTTTGATTTAAAACAGCTCTATAAACTACAGTTTAATTAAAAATTTTATCACCTTCAATTAAAAAGATAGACTGATACTTTTACGTATTTCTTTATTTCCAACCGAAACCATAATGTAAATAAAAACATACTTATCATCAGAAACTCTCTTAATTCAGTTCAAATATATGTTCCTCAAAAACTATCCATAATTTACAAAAGCAATTGGAATCCTAATTTTGCTTTTTATTACCTCCTCCGAAAACAATACCAATGGAACATCCCCAAAAACTATAATCAGTCCTTAACAAACGATATTCAAATGTAACCCGGGCATGATGAAAAAACTCTGCTCCGATACGGGGATTTACACAATACGACTTCTCAACAACTCTATCGTTATCAATATCTATCGCTGCTAAACCGATTCCCAAACCGACAAAGGGATTGACTTTCTTACCTTGTCGGAAATTATAATCGGCAACCGGTTGGATAATAACATTCCGATATATTGTCTCCGAATTATCATTATTATTCAACCGTTCGTAAGCACCGACAAAAAATTGCATTCCGAAATCAAAACATACCTTGTAATTATAACGCATTTCCATAAATACATTTAATCCTGTCCGCACATCTTCTCCCTTTTGTTTCTGTATTCCCCAATTCGGTCCTATAGCTACTTCAAACTCAAATGGGGTAACAGTCTCCTGAGAAAAAGCAATAACAGGAATTAATACCAAAAACATAATAATTATTTTCATAGTGATCATATATTTAATCTCCTGTATAAATTCTGGCAGCTCTCCATTTCCCATTCCATTTAGCTGCCCCGTACACACAACCACGCTCGATATGGGCTCTATAAGGCTGACTATAACTTACAGAAGCATAAGCTATATTAGGATATAATTGTACTCCAACGGTATAACTTCCCGACCACCATGAGGTATCGAAACGATATACTTCCCTGCCGTCATTACGAGTATAACGCTCAATCTGAGGTATTACAACACGCAGGAAATTATCTTTCGGTTTGGGTTCACGGGTAAAGACCTGATATATATACAGGAGATACTCACCAAAACAAACAGACAGACAATCCCAAAATACTTTACTCCACCACACATTTTGTTACATATTTGGGATTAGGAGATTCCTTAATTTTACAAATATAAACTAAAATACATATACTCCAATAACTTTATTTATACAATTATAATCAAATAACTATACATTGGTAAATATTCCATTCAGTGATACACATAAAAATGTCATGCTGAACTTTGCCGGTAATTTTTTGTTTTATGGAAAAAATAAAAACGAGGTCCCTTTTCAGGGATCTCGTTTTAATGTGAAAAGCAGGCTTGATTAAACTGCTTTATTATTGTATCTGCACCGGATTACAGCCATTTTACTAAGGCGAAATCCTGACGGTGAGGCAGTAACGGATTTTTCGGATAAATACGCAATGCCAGATTGAGTACTCCCGGAGCATCGGCTGTCACATCGATATGATAAACAGCTTTTCCATCCTCCTGGGATACCGGTGTAAAATCGTGTTTCTCGCGAATCACCAGCTTGTCGTTATGTTGTTCGGCAGCTACCAGTTCCACACCTACATCTTCCATGGAAAGATCTCCGATTTCCAACGTCACTTTCCCCCAATACGATTTTCCGAGAGCGATAATCTGCTTGGAACGGCTCGGGATATCGAGGCTTACAATTTCAATGTTATCCCACTCCTGACTGACTTTTTTCTTCCAGGTTGCAATGTCCGTAGCCATGGCGAAATTATCGGCAATCATCTGATGATACCGTTCGGACATCGGAATATAGTATTGATTTTCGTAGTCGATCAGCATCCGGTTTGTGGTAAAATTAGAAGCCACTTTAGCGATCGTATTTTTGATGTAGCTGATCCAGCGCGGTGACATGCCGGCTGCATTCTTATCGTAGAACAAAGGAGCGATATCGTCGTCGATGATGTTATATATCATTTCAGAATCGAGTTCATCCTGATAAGCCTGGTTTTCATACGTCCGCTCCATCGGCAACATCCATCCGGCATCCGGACGATACCCTTCTACCCACCAGCCGTCGAGTACACTGAAATGCATAACGCCGTTCATGGCGGCTTTTTCCCCACTGGTACCGGAAGCTTCCTGGGGACGGGTAGGCGTATTCATCCATACATCCACCCCTTGTACCAGATTCTTCGCTAAATCCATATCGTAATTCGGCAAAAACAACACTTTACCGATGAATTTCGGATGTTTGGAGATTTCCACAATCCGTTTTATCAGATCCTGTCCTGCTTTATCGGCCGGATGCGCTTTACCGGCAAATATAAACTGTACCGGATGTTTCGGATTATTCACGATCTCATCCAGGCGGTCCAGATTCCGGAACAACAGATGAGCCCGTTTATAGGTAGCAAAGCGACGGGCAAAACCGATTGTAAGGATATCGTCACGCAATGTATCGTGAATCTCGATCACCTGACGCGGTGTAAAATAAGAAGCTGCCACGCCATTGGTCAGCATATGCTTGATATGGTCGATCAGACGCTTGCGCAAACTGTTACGCACCTGGAATACCGTTTCGTCGGGCACTTTATAGATTTCCTCAAAGCAACTCTTATCGTAATGGTGTGTCTGGAAAGCCTCTCCGAATATACGGGATTCGATCTTCTTCCATTCCGGAGCCGTCCATGTCGGATAGTGTACTCCGTTGGTTACATAGCTAATGTGCAATTCTTCCGGGAAATAACCGGGCCACAAGCCTTTGAAAATATCCCGGCTTACCTCACCGTGCAACCAGCTTACGCCGTTTACTTCCTGCGACAAGTTGGCCGCCAGGAAGCTCATCGAAAACTTCTCGTTCGGATCGGCTACATTGATCTTACCCAGTCCCAACAACTGCTCCCAACTGATTTTCAATCGATCGGCATAATGGGAAATGTAAGTACGCAACATGTTTTCAGAAAAAGCATCGTGTCCGGCAGGCACAGGCGTATGGGTCGTAAACAAAGAAGACGAACGGACAACCTCCATGGCTTCTGCAAACGACAGATTCTGTTCCGTAATATACTCTTTCAAGCGTTCGAGTCCGGTAAAAGCCGCATGTCCTTCATTGCAATGATAAGTCGAAGCTTCAATACCCAGTTTACGCAATGCCTGAATACCACCGCATCCCAGCAATAACTCCTGTTTCAGACGGTTTTCCCAATCTCCGCCGTACAAATGGTGTGTAATGGAACGGTCTTCCTGTAAATTATCCTCAAAATCGGTATCCAACAGATAAAGCTCAATCCGGCCCACATCTACCCGCCACATCCGGGCATATACGTTACGTCCCGGAAATACCAGGCTGACGGTCAACCAATTTCCGTCTTTATCCCGCACCGGCGTTACGGCAATCTTCATAAAATCCTGCGCCTCGTATTCGGCTTCCTGATCCCCCATTGCCGATAATTTCTGGGTAAAATAACCGTATCGGTACAACAGGCCGACAGCCGTAATTTTAGTGCCTTTATCACTGGCTTCTTTCAGATAGTCACCGGCCAGGATTCCAAGCCCTCCTGAATAAATCTTAAGGGAAGTATGCAAACCGTATTCCATACTGAAGTATGCGACTCCGGCCCCGCTCATATTCTCTTTAGCAGCCATATACGCCTTAAAATGCTCGTACACCGTCTGTAATTTACCCACAAATACCGGGTCATTTTCCAATTCTTTGTAACGGCTCAACGAAATCTTATCCAGCAAAGCAATCGGATTGTGACCGCAAGCCCGCCACTGGTCGATATCGATACTCCGGAAGAGTTCCCGGGCTTCATCATTCCAGCACCACCAAAGATTTTTCGCCAGTTCCTCGAGAGCTATCAGTTTTTCGGGTATCGAGCGATGAATCATCACACTCACCCAATGCGGGGTATTTACCGAAAGTTGTTTTTCTATATAAGAAACCTGCTCATTGACCGTAGCCGGCATATCTTTCAACCGGTCGTTTACACGATTCAAGGCAATCTCATACGCTTTTTTATAATATATGATCAGGTTATCCCACAAAGCAATCCGCGAAACATCCTTTGCATTCTCCTTATTATTCAATACCTCCTGACCACTTTGCAGGCTATATGATTTAATCCGTTCTGCAATTGCATCGATAACGGTATCGCTGTTTCCGTCTTCCCGGTGAATAACGTCTATCCCGGGATGATCCATATTGTAATGTTCTTTTACCCACAAACCGAAACCGGCCAAAGTCGTCGTAATCGTCGGCACTTTAAAGGCAAGGCTCTCAAGCGGAGTATATCCCCACGGTTCATAATAAGAAGGGAATATCGTCAAATCCATTCCAATCAGCAAATCGTAATAAGGCATATTGAAAATACCGTCGTCTCCGTTCAGATAACTCGGCACAAAGAATACTTTCACCATATCTCCTTCCCCGTTATACAATTTCTGCATCCGGATATTGTTCAGCACAGGATCGTGCATCGGATCGGTGAGGTAATGCGTAAGATAAGGATCGCCTACATTTACCGGTGAATTCGGAGTTTCCATATTGTGCTGCAAGTCCTTATTCGGACCGTTTTGTCCGGCAGGCACCAATACAAATGCCAAGACTTCCCGGCTTGTCCCGTGCTTCCGGTTCAAACGCCCCAAGGCTTCGATAAATACATCTATTCCCTTATTTTTAAACTCATACCGGCCGCTGATTCCGACAATCAAGGCATTGTCCGCCACCGGACGCCCCAATATGGCTTGGGCCACCTGCAAAAATTTTTCCCGGCCGGCTTCTCTTTTCTTCTCAAATTCAGAATCTTTCGGGGTAAATACGTTTTCAAATCCGTTCGGAGTAACAATATCTACCTCTTTATCCAGAAAATAAGCACATTCCGTCGCCGTAATTTCACTTACAGTCGTAAAACAATCCGCATTTTGGGCAGCGGTTTTTTCCAACGACTGTTTGGACACGACATTAAAGCGTCTGGCCAGTTCTTCCGGCACGTAATTTTTCATCTCACTGTACAACGGCAAGTTATTTCCCGCCACACAACGTCCCAATACTGTAGCATGAGTTGTAAACACACAACCCACTTGCGGCATGGCATATTTCAGATACAACAAACCGGTTCCTGTCATCCATTCGTGGAACTGCGCAATAATCCGCTGCCGCATCGTCGTATTGAAACGTACAAAACTTTCAATCACTTTTCCCGAAGCATACCCGAAAAGTGCCGGTTCGATATAATCCCACTGTCCGCTGATGGAGTCCAACTTATATTTTTCCCAGAAAGAAGAAAATATCGCATCTTTTTGTGTAATAAAAGTCGTAAAATCAACCAAAATCACGATCGGTTGGCCGGCCACATTCCAGCGTCCCACCTTGATACGCAACCCCTCCTGGGCCGCTCTAAGCCGCCAGGATCTGAACAAACGGGGATCATCGATAAATTCCGGATTCTGTTCCGTATATCTCCACACATCCGGACCGATTAAAATATGGCTGTTGCTGTATTCTTTCACCATATTCAATGCTTTCGTCGAAATCACGGTATGTATTCCTCCGACCTTATTACAAACTTCCCAACTTACCTCAAACAAATAGGCAGGATTCTTTAATTTATTGTTATCCATAATATTATATTTTACTTCAAGTGAGCGCAAAGGTATAAAAAAATAATTTTTGAACCACAAATCACGACTGAAAAGGAAGCTTAAAAATAGAAGCCAAGGAATAAGCGGCCTTACAGCCTTCTCATTCCCTGGCTTCCCCTATATCTCCCTTCAACTCATTCTCACTTTTTCTTCGTCTTTTTTACTTCAGATTCTACTTTTTTACCCGTCGTTTTCCGGGTTGTTTTTCCTTCCTCTTTTTTTACAGTTGCCGCTTTCTTCGTCACTTTGGCAGCCTGCGGCTCTGCCACTTTTTTAGCTACCGCCTTTGCCGGTTTCCCCTTCTTCTCGTCTTCCTCATCAACCCGGGCAATAAAATCACTCAATACATTCATGTAATTGATAAATGCCTCATAAGGTGAATCGTAAGGCGTAAAGTACTGATGCACAATTCCGTCGGCAAACAGTTTGGTACACATATAGTAAAAATGATCGCTGGCTTGCAGGCACTTGTAATCGTCGTTCAAAACCGGATCTTTCAACGCTTCTACCTTATGACGTATTTTGTACAATTCTTCAAAAGCTTCCATCTGTAATTCATTTCCCAGCCAAGCTGTCAGATCCCGTTCTTCATCCGCCCAGGAAATTGCAAAAGGAACGTGCAAAGGAGCCACCGGTAAATGTTTGGCAACCACTTCACGGGGTGTTAGAAATTCGAATGAACCGGTCGATAATACCTGTTCCGGCAAATTATATATAAAATCGAAAATTCCGGTATCAGAACTCTGATGTTCGCCCAAAGTCTCATAATCCATAAACAGATTGACAACATCGTCATCCTTTACAGCCTCACTCAGCCAACCGGTATATTTATCAGCACTCAAAGGCCATTCACTCCAGGATTTATCAGAAAAACGAAATGCTATATCATCGCTCAACCGGAAATTTTTCAACAATAATTTCAATTTAGGATTCAAGGCATTCGTATAGACATAATTAGGACTCTTCCAACCGAGAATATGTTTGGCTCCTTCGGTCAACATCGTCGTATATCCCATATGCGCTACCATTTCTCCGATCTTGTCCGAATATACCAACTCCGTATTCCGGAAGGTCACAGGGGTATAACCGAACAGTTTTTTAATCAGGTCGGCATGCATCTTTACCTGCAATTTGAATTCTTTCTCATCCACTAAACTTGCCAGAGAATGTGAATAAGTTTCGGCCAGAAATTCTACACATCCGGTTTTTGCCAATGCCTTAAAACTATCGATCACTTCCGGCGCGTATTTCTCGAATTGTTCGATTGCCAAACCGGATATGGAAAAAGTAACCTTAAAATTTTTTCCATATTTTTTTATCAGATCCAGCATCATCCTATTAGCCGGTAAATAACAGCGTTTAGCTACTTTTTGGGTAATAGTCCGATTGGCGAAGTCATCATAATATTCATGACTCTTACCGATATCAAAAAAGTGATATTTTTTTAAGCGTACCGGCTGATGAACCTGAAAGTACAAGCATAATGTCTTCTTATCCATAATATTATCAATTTATTGTTTATTTCGTATTGGTTCCCCCGTGATAAAAGCCTGTCTCCCTGTTGTTTTATTTCTTTACGTCTTCGTATATTTGCTTCAATAAATAAGCTGCATTTTCCCATTTCAGCGTATTTACTTCTTCCAAACCGCATCTTCCTGACATTTGCGATAATGCCGGATATTTCAGCAAACCGTAAATAGCATCTGCCAATGCGTCCACATCCCAGAAATCGACTTTCAAAGCATGTTTCAACACTTCCGCTACTCCGGATTGTTTGGAAATAATGGTCGGCACTCCGGAACGCATAGCTTCCAGCGGAGATATTCCGAACGGTTCGGAAACAGAGGGCATAACATATACGTCACTCTGAGCAAACATTTTCTGTACATCCTGTCCCCGGAGAAATCCCGTAAAATGAAAATGAGTAGCCATTCTCAATTTAGCGACCCTTCGGATGGAACGATTCATCAAATCCCCGCTTCCCGCCATTACAAAACGTACATCCGGATATGCCTTCAGTACTTTGTGGGCAGCTTCGATAAAATACTCCGGTCCTTTCTGATATGTGATACGTCCGAGGAAGGTAACGACTTTTTCCTTCACTCCGCGTTCCACATTCATATCTTTATACGACTGAAAATCAACAGCGTTATGTACAGTCACCACTTTTGCCGGATCTATTCCATAACGATTGACAACAATATTACGGGTCAGGTTACTTACTGTAATCACCCGATCGGCTGCAAGCATACCCTGACGTTCCAGATCAAACACCAACTGATTCACGTTTTCTCCGCTACGGTCGAATTCGGTAGCATGCACATGAATCACCAAAGGTTTTCCGGATACTTTCTTAGCAGCAATTCCGGCTGCATAAGTCAGCCAGTCGTGAGCATGTATAACATCAAACTGCTGCTGACGGGCGATAGTCGCAGCCACAATAGCATAACGGGCGACTTCTTCCATCAGGTTTGCCCCATATTTACCCGAAAATGTATACTTATTCTTAAAACCGATACGATTTTCCTGATGACCGGTTTTCAACTGCTCGTTCACTTCTCTCTCAAAACGTTCCGGATCCATGTATGGAATCAGGTTCGACCCGATCTCCATAAAATTGATATTCTTCCAGTATTCCTCGATATCGACAACGTCGAACAAAGCTTCTACATCACTTGCATTGATAATTCTGGCGGCGCTCTGATCCTCATCCCCACTGGCTTTCGGCATCACAAACAAAACCTCAACACCCTGCTTGGCAAGCCCTTTCGTCAATCCCAAACAGGCAGTTCCCAATCCCCCGGCAATATGAGGCGGGAACTCCCAACCGAACATTAAAACTCTTGTTTTCATATATTCCTGATTTCTGATAATTAACAACCTTTATTTCTTCTTTCCCTTCGAAGCGCCCTTCTCAAACTTATGGATCAACGCCAGTCCTCTGAGAATTTCCCCAACACTCCAGGCCTGCGAGATGCAACCGTTAGGTGCATAAGGAGGATTACCGTCATATACTTCCGACACGGAACATACACCGTACAGAGTCATGTCTTCCTCAAAGCCGGCAAGCAATTCTTTCGCCTTAGATGCAAAAGACGTGCCATACAGCCTGAAATTAGCCTCAATATACGGTCCCGTCAACCAAGGCCATACCGTTCCCTGATGATAAGCTTCGTCCCGATCGGGCTGGCTTCCGCCATACAATCCCTTGTAATTGGGATTTTTCGGCGACAAAGTACGTAAACCCCTCGGGGTCAACAACTCTCTCTTTACAACGTCCAGAATCTTCCGCTTCATTTCATCAGTCAGCATGGAATATTCCAACGAACAGGCAATGACCTGATTCGGACGTACGAATATATTTTGTCCCTCCTGGCTTACATAATCAGCCAGATACTCTTTTTCTTCGTTCCAGAATATTTTCAGGAAACTGTCTTTTATACGCTCGGGCATCTGTTCCCAGGCATTCACAAATTTCGTGTCTCCGGCCTCTTGTGCCAATTTTAAGGTATAGCAAACGGCATTATACCACAAAGCATTGATCTCAACCTGATAACCGCCTCTCGGAGTTACCGGACGTCCATTTACGATGGCATCCATCCAGGTCAATGCTTTACCGGGCTCATCCGCCCATATCAAACCGTTCTCATGCATCTGCACATAAGCATTGACTCCTGCACGATAGGCCGTCAGGATAGATTTCATCCTGGAACCGTAATTTTTCCAAATCAATGCCGTATCACCGATTGCCTCGCCGTATTCCTGCAATGCCTTAAAATACCACATCGGAGCATCTACGGAATTGTAGGCGGCATTCTTGCCTTTTCCGACATTCGGGAACAATCCGTTGCACAACTGACGCGACATGGTATCGAGTACGTCTTTACACGTCCTGGTATCCCCGGCAGCAGACAATGTTACGCCCGGCAAAGCGATAAATGTATCCCGTCCCCAGGCTCCGAACCACGGATAACCGGCGATAATCTCCGTATCTTTCCCCTCTTTTACGACAAACTGGGAAGCTGAATATTTCAAACAATTCACAAAACTGTTTCGGGGAGCACGGGCATCAACCAGCTTCTGAAATTTGCTCTTCAGCCTGCCCGTTGCTGCAGGTACGGTGGAAGCCGAGAAAATAATACTTTCCCCCTTCTTGATCGGTACTTCAAAATAGCCCGGTACAAATAAATCTTCCCGGAAGTCATATCCCCGGTTTTCTTCTTCCATATACTCGATATTCTTATACCAATCCGGGGTCGCAACAAACTCATTCCCCTTGCTCAACTGCATATGCAGGTAAGGGAAACCGTTATATAATTTAGAACGGATGCCGTTTTCTACCAACTCATATTTCGTATTGGCCATCATATTGGCCTTACACAGGCTATTCACATTGCGATATGCCAGGAACGGCTTCAGACGAAGTAAGGTTTCCGAATGGGCATCCACCAATGTATAACGGATAACGACCTGATCTTCATTATGCACCAGTACAATCTCTTTCTTCAAAACCACACCGCCGACCCTGTATGTCAGAGTATATACCGGCTCATATTCAAAATCAACAATATATTTATGTCCCCTGGGCTCATAATTACCCGGATATTTATGAATACCGAGATTAAAAGCCTGTCCGTGTTGTATCACAGTTTCATCCAGGGAAGACAATAACACGTGGTTCTCATTGTTGAACTCCTCGATAGGTACAATCAACAATCCATGATATTTTCGGGTATTACAGCAAATAATCGTGGAGGACATATAGCCACCCGCCCGGTTTGTTGCGAGAACCTCACGCTTCAGTGAATATTCCAGATTCACCAATTCATCTTTGTTAAATTTTAAATAGGCCATAATGAAATGATATCTTTTAATTTATTTTGATCTCGGTTATTAATCCTGTAATTTCAATACCAAAGCCGAACGGGCCGGTAAGTATATGCTCATCTGATTTCCGTCACTCTCATCATACAATGTAAAATGTGCTGTTTTCTTATCGATCCGGCCGAATCCGTCGAATAACGTATCGTCAGTATCCAGTACATCCACGTATTTCCCCGGCTGTGTCCCGAAACGGTAATCGGAAAAAGACCGGGTCGGATTGAAATTAAAGGCCAGTACCAGACTTCCTCTGGAAAAAATCAGAATTTGCCTCTCATTATCCCTCACCATCGGTTCCGGACGATACCGGAATATTTTCTCCTTTTTCACCAACTTCAACATGGCCTTATCGAAAGCATTCAGATAACGGTAACGCAAATTGTCATCATCGACCAGATGCCATAACCGGCGTGCATGTTCATAGCTCCAGCCATTCCCTTCCCGGGGAAAATCAATCCATTCCGGATGTCCCCATTCATTGCCCATAAAATTCAGATAACCGTCTCCGGCGGTTGTAATCGTCAGCAAACGGATCATTTTATGCAAAGCCATTCCCCGGTCGACTACCATATTCCGCTGAAACACATTCATCGAAGAATAGATTTCCTTATCCAGTAAACGGAACAAAATCGTTTTATCTCCAACCATCGCCTGATCGTGGCTCTCGGCATAACTGACCGTATGCTCGTCCGCCCGTTTATTCGTCATCTGATAAAACAAATCCCCCACATGCCACTCTTCATCCTTCTTATCCTCAATCAATTTTATCCAGTAATCCGGGACTCCCATGCTCATCCGGAAATCAAACCCGATCCCCTCCTCCTCGATCGGGGCTGCCAATCCCGGCATCCCGCTCATATCCTCCGCAATCGTAACAGCATTCTTGTTGATCTGATGTATCAGCCGGTTGGCCATTGTCAGGTAAATAATCGCATCCTCATCCTGATTCCCGTCATAATAATATTTATACTCCGTAAAATCCCGGCCTAACCCATGATCCCAATACAACATACTGGTTATACCGTCGAAACGGAATCCGTCGAAACGGTATTCCTCCTGCCAATATTTACAATTCGATAACAGGAAATTCAACACTTCATTTTTCCCATAATCAAAACAACGCGAATTCCAAAGCTTATGTTCACCCTGTTCCCCGGAATGGAAATACAGATCATATGCTCCGTCAAAACGACTCAATCCTTCCATCTCATTTTTTACGGCATGAGAATGGACAATATCCATAATCACGGCTATTCCCCGGCCATGTGCATCATCGATCAACCGCTTTAAATCCTCCGGTGTTCCGAAACGCGAACTCACCGCAAAAAAATTGGCCACCTGATAACCAAAAGAACCGTAATAGGGATGCTCCTGAACAGCCATCAATTGTATAGCATTATATCCCAAACCGGCCACCCGGGGCAGCACTTCATCCCGGAATTCTTCAAAGGTGGAAACACCCGGCTTTTCAGTACTCATTCCGACATGAGCCTCATAGATCAATGGATTTTTCAACTTTTTCGAAAAGTCATTCTGCCATTCATACACATGTTCAGGATACCATACCTCTGCCGAAAAAATCTTAGTCTGTTCGTCCTGCACAGCCCGGGTTGTATGACTCGGCAAACGTTCCCCATATCCTCCGTCCCACTCTACCCACAAACGGTATTTCATGCCATGCCGGAGCTGCCCGTCAACCAACGCAATCTCCCAATTTCCATTTCCGACAGGATACAAACGAAATTCTTCTTTCTTCTGCCAATCCGTAAAATCTCCGATCAGATAAAGAGCAGTCGCGTGCGGAGCCCATTCCCGAAAAACCCATCCCCCTTCTGTCCGATGCAAACCATAATACAGATATGAATTAAATGTATCCGCCAATTTCCGTTTTCCTTCGGTAAAACCAATCTCACGCAACACAAAGTTTTCATAACGCTTCCTGATTATGTTACGAAAGGGCTCAAGCAAAACATCTCGATCGGCAAAACTACATTTCATTTTTTTATCTGATAATTATATTCAAACTGTTTTATCAACCCATGGGTTCTTTTTAAAATAATTAAAAAAGATACACCATCTTTGACAAACTTTTATCTGCATACAAAAGTAATACATTTATAATAATATCAATTCCAATCACTCAACTAATTACGAATTTATTCGCGCATACGTTTCCTATACCTCTTTTCAATCTGTTTTCACATTATTAACATATTATACGACACTATGAGTAAAAATAACATTTAATATACATCACATCCTGCATCGGCAAGATCTGAAGTGCATTCGCAATATAACATTTATTAGTTTTATTTGCAAATTTTAAGTGTATTTTTATGTGCAAAATTTCCCGAATATTTGACTTTGATGACAAATACTACATATCATACTTGTAAATCAAATTATTATACAAACAAAAGTATTAATGAATTTTTAATATAATTTTACACAAAATCACATTACAATTTCATCGTAATTTATTCACCACTTATTACTAATTAAAATAATAAGGTTAAAATTTGATTTATACAAACGGAAAATAAGTTCGAAAAGTTTCTTTTCCAAGTTCATTTTCCAGGTTTTTAAATCGTTTTAACATTCTTTGATTTAAGACTATTTTCTGTAAATCACCAGTAAAGTATTCTGAAACATTCAAATACTTATGTTCACCTGAAAGCAACACAAACACTCAACGCATCTGTTTTTCTTCCCCCGTCCTCTTCCTGTAAAATACCAATATATTAGGATTTCAGATTCTTTCCGTTTCAGTCACATTTGTATATCTATAAAATGAAAAAACGGTATGATACGGAAAATTACCAAAAGCTTGTCTGCAAAAGATAAACTCACCCAAACTCCGGTTTATAGGTAAAGTATGAAAACAAGTGTGAAAAAAATAATATTTATTCTGTTCTCCCTATTTATTGCGATATCGGTACAAGCACAAGCCGGAAAAGTCGTTTCCTTTTCCGGCCGGGTCGTATCGGCGCAAACCCAAGACCCTCTGGAGTCGGCTACATTACAACTCTACTCTGAGAAAGGCGTCTTTTTCGGTACGACGACAGATGTAAAAGGAATTTTCCGGGTAAAAATCCCCACAGGCAAATACCGGGTTACCGTTTCTTACATCGGTTATAATTCCCTGACCCGAAATATCGAACTCGTCCGGAACGATTCGGTTACATACCATTTAGCCCTTTCCACCGAAAATCTGGACGAAGTTATTGTTACGGCTACCGAAGCTAAAGGCAGCAGCAGTACTACAAAAATCGACCGGGAAGCGATGCAGCACCGGCAACCCACGAGTTTCGGAGACCTGTTATCTCTTTTGCCCGGCGGTATGTCCGCCGTTCCCGCAATCGGTTCGGCTTCACTGATCATCCTGCGGCAGGCAGGTACGGCAGGAGAAGACTATGACATCAGTTCCCTGGGGACCGCTTTCCTTGTCGACGGCCATCGTCTGGCAACGGATGCCAATATGCAAAAAGTCGTCCAGATATCCGGTTCCAGTACAGACAGTCACAGCGCACTGGAATTTGCCAATCGCGGAATAGACATGCGTTCCCTGTCGACAGACCAGATCGAAAGCGTCGAAATCGTCAGAGGCTTGGCCTCTGTAGAATATGGAGACCTGACCAGCGGTTTGGTAAAAATCAATCGCAAAAAGGGATTCACTCCCTGGGAAGCCCGCTTCAAAGCCGATCAATACGGGAAACTGTTTGCTTTAGGAAAAGGTATTGAGTTTAAAAATCGCCGGTTAAGCCTCAATGCAGGACTCGATTACACCGATGCCCGCCCCGACCCCCGGGATGCCTTCTCTTCTTACAAACGCCTGACGGCCTCCATCCGTTTAAATAAACAGTGGGACATTACCGGTTATCGGTTGTCCTGGTCAATGACCGGTGATTATACCGGTTCTTTCGACGATCGGAAATCCGATCCGGAAATTACAAAACAAAAGGAAGACCGTTATAAAGCTTCTTACAATGCCCTCTCATTAGGAAATACCCTGCGTGCTGATTATAATCACGATCAGACGATAAAATTTCTGGAACTGACAACATCCCTGAGTTCTCAGACAGACAAAATCAAACAAACCAAAGTCGTCCAGCTGGACCGGGACCGGACCGTTCCGAACTCGCTCGAAGCCGGAGAACACGACGGCTTGTTTCTCCCCTATAAATACACGGCCCATCTGCTGGTCGACGGAAAACCTTTCCGGGCTGCCGCCAAACTAAAAACCGGACTGTCTTTTTCCGGACAGCGCATAACCCACCGGGTTCTTCTGGGAACAGAGTGGAGTATGGATAAAAACTACGGCCGGGGACAAGTATACGACATCAACCGACCCTTAAATCCGACGACGGCCTTACGTCCTACCTCATTTAGGGAAATTCCGGCAGGACACAAACTGTCCCTGTTTGCCGAAGACAATATAAACCTTTCTTTCGGAGCTCATCTTTTCAGATTTACAGCCGGTGTACGGGGGCAAATGCAAATGAATCTGAACCGACGCTATCTGCTCCGGAATAAAATGTATTTCGATCCCCGGATTTCAGCCCAATGGCATTTACCCGCCATCGGTCCTAAAATAACTGCCGTATTATCCGGAGGCATCGGTTGGCAAACCAAAATGCCGACCTTACAACAATTACATCCCTATAAAATATATAACGACATCACTCAACTCAACTATTTCCATTTAAATCCGGACTACAGACGTATCAATATCCGGACGTATATTATTGATCCGACCAATTACGACCTCAAACCGGCCCGTAACCGCAAATGGGAAATTAAATCTGATCTTAGCTATGCCGGCAACAATCTGGTTGTCACTTATTTTCAGGAGGCTACACATTCCGGTTTCCGTTCATCTACCGAAGTCGCCCCTTACAGTTATAAAAAATACAACACCGACAATATCGATCCGAATGCCTTACAAGGACCGCCTGATCTGGCTGACTTGCAATGGCAAGCGGATACGATTCTGCAAAGCTACGGCAAAACCACAAACGGCAGTTCCCTGTTGAAAAAAGGAATAGAGTTCCAGTTCGTCTCCCACCGGATAGAAGTATTGAAAACCAAACTGACCGTCAACGGCGCCTGGTTTCATACTACCTACAAAAATAGCCGTCCCATGTATTACTCTGTAAGTAAAGTGATCAACAACGTCGCTCTCAACGATAAATACATCGGTTACTACAACTGGAACGACGGATCTGTAAAACAGCAGTTCAATACGACATTCATACTGGATACCCGACTGAAACAACTGGGACTGACACTTTCCACCTGGATCGAATGCATGTGGTTCAGCAGCTCGCGGCGAATGCGGCAAAACGGTGTTCCCACAGCTTATATGGACGTTACGGGTACCCTACATCCCTATACCGAAGCCGACAGGGAAGACATATATAAAAAATGGCTAGTCCGGGAATACAATGACGAGTTATTCAAAAAAACGACAGAACCGTTTTACATGTATCTCAATTTCAAAGCCAGTAAGGATTTCGGGAAATACCTGAATCTTTCACTTTTTGTCGATCGGATACTCGACTATACACCGAATTATGATTCAAACGGTTACACGATACGGCGTAACGTCAATCCCTATTTCGGTATGGAACTGAATTTCAGACTATAACAAAATAATATTACAAAATTAAAACTCAATTATATTGTTTAACTCAAAATAAATAAACATGAAAACACATTACTTAATGTTAGTATTTGCACTTCTTATCGGCTTTACAGCCTGTGACGACGACAAGAACAGTGTACCGCAAGTTACCGTCCCCATCAGTTTAAGTGCTCCGGACAGTGTACAAAATGCCGTAATTTCGAATGTAACGGCCACTCTGAAAAACATCACTACCGGCAAGGAATCGACCGTCGTTGCCGCCCCTAATAACGTAAGAGCCACAACAACGTTTGATTTTACCGTTACAATAGATGAAGGTCTGTATAACATTACAGTTGAAGGAGATATTGCCTATACCTTCCAGGACAAAGAATGGACCAGCAGAGTAAGAGGATACAAAGGGAACGTTCAATTGACAGGTAATTCAGGCAGTACGACACCAACTGTTGCGTTGGAAGGTTTTCTGTATACCGACAATACGACGACCGGAGGGGATTTTGTCATCGCCGAAATATTCTTTACCGGAACTGAAACTCCTGAAGGCAAGCAATACACCGGAGATAAATATTTTCGCATCTTTAACAATTCTTCCGACACCTTGTATGCCGACAGGCTGATGATCGCCGAATCCCAATTCCAAACCGTAAAAAAATACGATTATACACCGGATATCACAGCCAATGCCCTGGCTGTCCAAGCCGTATATGTCGTCCCAGGTAACGGTAAGGATTATCCTGTAGCTCCCGGCAAATCAATCCTGATCTGCGACAATGCCATTGATCATACCAAGGCCAATACCAACTCATTCGACCTGACCAAAGCCGATTTCGAGTGGTACGATGAGTCGAGCAATCCGAATTTCACGGATGTCAACAACCCTGATGTACCCGATATGGATAAATACTACTGTTACACCGCAACGATCTGGGGACCGCACAACCGGGGTTTCCATGCATATGCATTGGCTCGCCTAGGCGAAAACGAGACCAAAACCTCTTATCTGAAAAATTATGCACACGCCTACACCTACAACATGGTCATCGGAGGAAATACCTACCCCATGTCCGATGACGGATACAAAATCCCGAATAGTTGGATTTTAGACGCCGTCAATTGCAGTATCAAATCCGAATTTGTCTGGCTGGTAACCTCACCCTCGTTAGACCTGGGCTGGACTTATTGCGGAACAGTCGATAAAGATGCCAGCCGTTACGGTAAAAGCGTACGCCGGAAAGTGGAATCCATTACTGAAGACGGAAGGGTTATCTTAAAAGATACCAATAATTCCAGCGTAGATTTCGACGCAGAAGTAAAAGCCGATCCTTATTATGTGTTTAAATAAACCCGATGAACTTACGTTTTTTTCTATTTCTCATAATTCTAATAACCAATGAAGTCGGTCAGGCTCAAAATACCATTCCTAGCCTGGCCCGGGTGACAGAATATCTGTCACCCGTCCCCGATTTCACACCCCTGGCCACATTAAATCCCGCCCTTCAATATTACCATTACGAATATTCGCATACCGAACTGTCACTGACCGGGAATTACCGGAAAGCCGATCGGGCGCAAATTATGCAAGAGGGTAACGGCTGGAAAGGTTTTCATATTCAGGCCCGTTCGTGGAACAAATTAAACAACAATTCCTGCGTATGGGGAGAAGCTCTGTATCAAAACGGCCGGACCGCCAATGTCCGCTGGAACGAAACGTCCGACTTCCAAACCGTCTATCCTTATATCATGGCGGACACAATAGGAGGTGACCTGCAATCCGAAACATACCGTTTTCAAGGGGGATATGCCCGGGATCACCGCCATTTCACCTGGGGAGCGGTACTTGCTTACAAGGCCATTATGGAATATCGGAAAAAAGACCCACGTCCCCGCAACATCGTTTCGGACCTGGATATCAAAGCAGGAATCGCATGGAAAATCGGTGGAAATTATGTCGTTGGTACTTCTATCCGGGCCCACAAATACAAGCAGACCAACAACGTCAGATTTTTCAGCGAACTGGGAGTATACGAAGTCTATCACATGACCGGACTCGGCATGAATTATGTCCGTTTTTCCGGTACGAACAACAACACTTATTACAAAGGTCATACATTAGACGGAAGTATCGAACTCTATCCCCGGACAAAGCAAGGAATATCGCTTTCTGTTCGTTACGATCGCTTTACTTTCGAAAAGATATTGTCCGACCTGAACAATTTACCCCTGAATAAAGTCACAGAAAACGACTTACAGGGAGAAGCCGGCTGGCAACACCGGTACGGTTTACAATACTGGGGCATCCGGTTATCCGGTCGTATCAAAAAACGCAAAGGCACTGAAAATCTGTTCGGTGATCCGGTAAGCAATGCTTACCCGCAAATCGGTAAGGTCGAACAATATACCGACCGGCAAATCGAAGCCAATGTCATCCTGCTTTATGAAAACAGGCAAAAAACACGATTCGGATGGAATATCCGACCTACCGCAGGCTACCGTAAAATCAAAGAAAGTTATCTTTCTCCGGCACGGCAGATGATATACGACGAAATAAATGCAGGACTGCAATTACAAACCGTCCACATCTTTGGGAAAGCCTGCCTGCTGCATCTTACGGCCACGGGTACACATTTCCAAAACCTGAGTTCCGATCTACAGTTAAACTCACTGGATGACAACCACAAACTCAATGAAATGTTATACAGCAATTACGAAATGTTAAGTTCCAACCGAACGACCCTTGCTTTATCCGCCCGCTGTGATTACAGCGGCTGGCTCAACAATAAAACCGTATTCACTCAGATACAATGGCAATACAATCGATGGAAATCCGATATAAAATCCGACTATTTCTCGGTTTCATTAGGGATCATATTATAGAGAAATTGCAGATTTCAGACGGAAAGATAAGATTGAAAAATCAGTGTGTCAGATGGAAAAGTTTCAATTACCCAACAGACTCACTTTACCGAAATATCAAAATATGAGAATCAGAACAGCTTATACCGATAAAATTTACAGTCTGAAATTCTTACAGACTTTGTGACTTATAATTAAAATAAATACAATGGAAAACGTGATCGAATGTAAAAACCTCACTCATTACTACGGTAAAAGGTTGATATATGATAATTTAAGCTTTAACGTTCCTCGCGGGCGTATTCTCGGTTTACTGGGAAAAAACGGCACCGGAAAAACCACAACTATCAACATACTCAGCGGTTACCTGCAACCCCA
Source organism: Culturomica massiliensis (assembly GCF_900091655.1). Taxonomy (NCBI): domain Bacteria; kingdom Pseudomonadati; phylum Bacteroidota; class Bacteroidia; order Bacteroidales; family Odoribacteraceae; genus Culturomica; species Culturomica massiliensis. Next base: position 221,380 of record NZ_LT594621.1, on the reverse strand, counting down.
AGCCGGAGATTGTCTGATTTTCGGAGAAAACATCCGGCAGATGAATCCGCTTACCCGCCGGAGAATCGCCTTACAATTAGAAGGACATGTACAATACACTTTTATGAACATCGAGCAAATCGAAAAGTTCTATGCTGCTTTCTATCCGAAATGGGATCGGGCTGCTTATTATGAGTTAATGAAAAAACTGAAAGTCGCTCCCCGCCAAATGATTTCCCGTATGTCCTGCGGTCAGCGGTCACAAGTTGCACTCGGCCTGATTCTGGCACAAAATGCCGACCTTCTGATTCTGGATGATTTTTCCCTGGGCCTGGACCCGGGCTACCGCCGGTTGTTCATCGACTATCTCAAGGAATATGCCAAAGCCGAAGAAAAAACCGTTTTTCTAACCTCTCACATCATTCAGGATATGGAAAAACTCGTCGACGACTGCATTATCATGGATTACGGTCATATTCTGCTGCAAATGCCAGTGACGGAACTATTGCAAACTTTTCATAAATACACCTTCCGGACCCCCGTTTCCGAACTCCCGGAAAACCCGAAATTATACCATCCGACAGTCATCAGAAACGAGGCCGAAGTATACTCCTTCCAAGCAATCGGATACGTAAAAGAATGGCTATATCAACATCAGATTCAGCACGAAAATTTATCCTCCACTCTGTTAAATCTGGAAGATACCTTTATCGGACTGACCGGAAAATATTAATCACATTTACATCTCATTAGTATGAAAAAAGCAATATTTATAAAGGAATGGATCAAAATGCGGATATTCTGGCTGATAGCCACAGTTGCCGGATCGGGCTTTATCGGCTACGCATTGTTTCAAATATACCGGATCACTCAATTTAAAGGAGTGGGACATGTATGGGAAATACTATTACAGAAAGACACCGTCTTTATCGATCTGCTTCAATACCTTCCCCTGTTTATCGGAATATTGGCAGGTATTGTGCAATTCGTACCTGAAATGCAAATGAATCGGCTGAAATTGACTCTCCACCTGCCTTACTCACATCTGCGAATGATTCTCATGATGCAGTGTATCGGATTCATGATGCTGATGTCACTCTTCATTCTGCATTACTTATTATTAGGCGGATATCTATATACAATCCTTGCATCGGAACTGGTTTCCCGTATCCTACTGACAACTTTACCCTGGTATATGGCCGGTCTTGTAGCTTACCTGTTGACTGCCTGGTTATGTCTGGAACCCACCTGGAAAGGCAGAGTCATCAATGCAATCATTACCGCAGCAACACTAAGGCTCTTTTTCCTATCCGATATTCCGGAAGCCTATAATCCGATGATTCTGATATTACTTATACTTACGGTATGTGTCGTCGGTTTTCCCTGGTTATCGGTACTACGTTTCACTGCCGGAAAACAAGATTGACCAGCTCCGGATTATGACTAAAACTCAATTCAATATCTGATTCAACATTTATACCTGATTTACGATTCTTCTCTTTACAGAAAAAGATTGCGGAATCAATCTAAAATCGTAAATCTGTAATCAAAAATCTAAATATGCATTTATCATGACTAAATTCAGCAAAATCATATTATTCATCCTAATTACTGCTCTTTCGGCATGGTTACTCCCTTGGAGCTATCGTTTCGCAACAGTCCGTCCGGACTCTTATCCTTTTACTTTATACAGTCCGATTGTACATTCTTTTGCCTTTCCGGATTACGCTAACGGGAAAGTCGAATACAAAGATGTTTTGGGACGTACCTATTCAGAACATCAATTCGACAGCATATTGCCCACATTCTACTATCGTCAATTATTATCCGACGGACGTTTACCGGCAACGATCGAAGGTATTCCGGTTGACGGCCGCTCCATACAACGCGAATACTTCATATTCCGGAGCAACACCACCCATATCAACACCGCAAAAACGCCGCTTTATCCCCTGCTCGAAGCAATGCCCGAACGGGTCGACCTGGAAATGCCCGACGACGTATTCCGGATGACCGACCGGATGGAATTTGTCGAAATGGCTACCAATCGGATACGGGAAGAAAAAAGCGGACATTTTACCCGCGCACTGCAAGAAAAAGGCTTTACTTTTCCCGCGCGTATCGTTGCCGGCAATCCGACAGCCCGCAAGGACTACGACGAAGGTTATCTTATTACAGATCGTAATCATCGCTTATTCCATGTTAAAAAACTTCGGGACCGTCCCTACGTACGCCCTATCGAAATTCCGGTGGAAATACATCCGCAACACTTGTATGTCACCGAATATCCCGGCCGGCATTACCTCGGCTTTCTCACGGACGATCAAAACCGGTTCTACGTTCTCGAATCGGGAAGCTATAAACTTCAACAATTACCTATTCCGGGCTTCGACCCCCAAACAGAAGATATGATGATTATCGGAGATGCTTTTTACTGGACGATCCGGATCAGCGGAAAAAAAAGCGAAAAGATATATGCCGTAAATCCCCGGAATTACAACCTACAGGACAGTTTAAACATAGCACACCGGGAACAGGTTAGCACAGAAATCGCACAATACCTTTTCCCTTTTCAATTGTCGTTCACCTCTTACGAAGACCGCTTTGTCACCCCCAGGATTTCGGATATCTCTTACAAAGCACTGGTTCTTAATTTCGGATTAGCCGTTATCTGTCTTCTGATCTGTCCCGGAAAATTCCGGTTTCGTTTGAAAAACGCCGTGATACTATGTATCTTGGGACTGTTCGGGTTAATTCCCTTATTCCTTCGGAAAAAATAAATACCAAGTGAAAAAAACGGTTTAACAATTTACGATTCTTTGATTAACTCCCTACAGGTATCGCGAACTCAGCGAAATCTGTAGGAACAACAAGAATCGCAAATTCCATTCATTCTCCGTGTACGAACCATTCTTTAAATTCTGCCACGCGTACCCTGCTGATCAGAATCTTTTCAGGAACAGGAACGATCAAATTGACAGACAAACGGCCGTTAAACCACAAATCAATGTCTTTTATGGCTTTACGGGCAATAAGGTATTGACGATTGACCCGGAAAAAACGTATGGGATTCAAAGAATCAGCTATTTCATCCAATGTATGGGAAACCGGGTATTCTTTCCCCTCCATCGTAACGGCTTTCACAATCCCTTCATTGATATAAAAATAGTAAACAGACTCTACAGACAACGGGAGTAATTTATCTCCCTTTTGGGGGACCAGAAAATGAGTTTTGTAACTCTCCTGTCGTCTCAACATCCGGATTAATCCTTGTATATCTTCTCCGGACTCCGGTTCTCCGGTCGCCGTACGAAAAAGCTCCAGCTTTTTCAATGCATTACGCACATCTTCCGCGCCTATGGGCTTTAACAGATAATCCACGCTATTCACCTTAAAAGCTTTCAAAGCATATTCGTCATAAGCAGTTGTAAAAATCACAGGACAGGCTATTTCGATGTGCCTGAAAATCTCAAATGCCGATCCGTCCGCCAAATGAATATCCATAAATACCAGATCGGGACTTTTGTGTTCTTTAAACCATTCCACCGATTCGGAAATACTGTCCAAAACAGCGATTATTTCCATTTCGGGCGTCACATCCGTCAACAAAGCCGTAAGATTACGTACGGCAGCCCTTTCGTCCTCAACAATTACCGCTTTCATAACAATGGAATTTTTACACAAAAGACATTATCCGAAGTTTCTATTACGATTTGTCGCTGAAACAGCAATTCATAACGTTTATTCAAATTTGCCAATCCGACACCAGTGGTCGATTCTCCTGTAATTTTCGGTTGGATCGGATTGCATACACTTAACCATGCTTCCTTTTCGTTCCGAATCGTTATGGTCAGCGGACGACGGTTGCTGATTTCATTGTGTTTTATGGCATTTTCTATCAGAAGTTGCACAGCCATCGGCGGAACCTGTTTGTCATACAATCTTTTGTCGACCTTTATATCGAATGTCAGATTGTCTTCATACCGCATCATTTGCAGAAAGATATAAGCGTTCACAAATTCCATCTCTCCGGACAAAGGCACCTGATGCATTTCATTTCCCTGCAACGTATACCGCAACACCCGCGACAACTCCTGAATATACTCCTGAGCCTTATCCTGGGATTCCCGCACCAGCGAGCGTAACGTATTCAATGAATTGAAAAGCATATGCGGATTCATCTGACTTTTCAACGCCTCATATTGATTTTGCAGACTCTCGGCCCTCAACTGTTCATTTTCCAACTGTATCGATTGCTGACGTCCGACCAGATGAATGATATAACAACTTCCCGTTACAATACTGGTAATAATAAAATCCCGCAACGGATGCAAATAATGATGTACCATCGCGTCGATGGCTGGAATATCAAAATGCTCGTGTAAATAAACGAAAAACTGTCCCAGGCAACTACTCGATATCCAGGTAATCACAAAAGAAAATGCAATATGCCCGATTCCGATCTTCACATTTTTATCGTCAAACCTGAAAACCAATGTATTTATGGCAAACAAAACTAACAGAGAAAGAAAGGTAAAGATAATTTCAAAAGCCACATCCAGTCCTCTCATCCCCGGAAAAAGGCTGAACGCCTCATAGACATCGAAAAGCGATATCAATTCAGGAAAATGAATCAAGGATGCGACGACTGCCGATATGATGGTTATAATCAGCAAAAAACGCCTTCTGAAAATAACGGGATATAGTTTCATCGAAGGTCAAAATTAATAAATTTATCCTTGTTGTAAAACAACGCATATATTTTACACCGCCGATAAGGTTCCGGACTCATTTAGGTCTGTCAATGAAGAATCCGCGCCGTGACATACATTCCGGGACGAAACATCTCTTCAACCGTATCCACCCGGGCATAAATCTCCAGCGAACGACTGATTTCGTCTACCTGCTGACCGACAGAAATCAATGTACCCCGGAAAACCTGATTCCCGATACCGTTCACGGTAAATTCGACTACGGCTCCTTTTTGTATATATGCCAGATCTTTTTCATAAGCCACCAAGCGTAACAATGTCCGCTCTTTATTGATCACATCACATACCGGCTCTCCGGCCGCAATATGTTTTCCCGGATTGATGCGCACATTTCCCACATACCCGTCTATAGGGGATTTTACCTCCAAATAAGGACGTATCCCGCTTTCTTCTATGCGGATTGGATCGATCCCCAACAATTGCAATTGGGCTGCTGCCGCCTGTTCCTTACTCTTCATCGATAAATAATCGGCTTTACTCTGTTGCAGTTTTTTCTGCGAAGCGGCTTGTTCTTTAGCCAGTGTCTGTTGTCGCCTGTATTCCGCTTCCAGGTATTCCAACTGTGCACGACTATCCAAATACGACTGTTGCAGGTCGATAAAAGCCGGATTCTCAAGTATCACCAATACCTGTCCTTTTCGGACAACCGTTCCGGACAACAGACTGCTGTTTTTCACCGTTCCTCCCATAAGGACGGTAACGGTCGCCTGACAATCGGGCGGCACGATCATCGTTCCGTTAAACAATACCTCATTCGGCTTCGATGTTGCAGAAGTGACGGCATCCGTCTTTATCGTATCCGGATCGGCTAAAGTCGTCAAAACAGTGTCCGTTGTAACGGCCGTTTCTTTTTCAGCCCGGTTGCCGGAACCGCTACATGCCGCTAATACGGATAACAACAACGGTAAAACTATTCTTTGTTTCATCTTATATTAAATTTAATCATATTCCTATTTGTTGAACTTCTCCTTCTCCGGATCGGTTTCTTTAATTTACTGCTTTCGTCGCTTCCTCAAAAACACCCGGAATTCGCAGATCGGCTTTTCAATTACAAATAAAAGACACTATCTTTCCTAAAATCCTTAAATCTACGACAGCCGGCAGATGCTCCCCGATTATTAATTTCACCTATATAATTCATATTCCAAAGCCGCAATATTATACTGATATACGGCCTCGATATATCCTCTGCGTATTTCCTTAACAGCATTCAGGCTCTGTATATATTCAACGATATCCGTCTCGCTTTCCCGAAACATCAGATCAGCGGCTTTCATCAATTCCTCCGCTTCACGAAGGGCAGAAGAACGGTAATATCTCACGCTTTCTCCATATTTATTCAACTGCACCCTCAATTCATCGACCCGGTTGTGCAATTCCCGGATACTCCGGTCGGTTTCTATCCGGCTGATATCGGCAGCTATCCGCGCTTGTCTGATTTTACTACGCTGAGGTACAAAATAAAGCGGTACGGCAACACCGACAGTCCACGAGTTCAATCCCTTCAACGGCATTATATTCTGACGTACATATCCGAACGACAGTTCCGGGAAAAAACGGCTCCGCTCCACATTCAGCATTGCCTTCTTCTCATTTGTCAGGCTATTGTAATAATTCCGGTATACGTCGTTTTCCATTACGGAATCTACTGCATACAATGACATATCCACCCGTACCGGCTCGATCAGCGTATCCGTATAGCAAGCCCATTGCAAACGCCGGGCTGCCACTTTCAATTCTTCCTGTGCCTGAAACAGACGGGTTCGCATATCCGCCGCCAACGTAGAGGTCATGCTCTTTTCCAACAAGGTAATCTCCCCCTGCCGGTAACGTAACTCCCCGGCCTGCTGTAAGCGATCAGCCAAACCGGATTGCTCCCGGTATAACTCCGACAGATGGTAAGCATATACATAATAACTCCAGGCCCTTTTGGCTTCGGCCTTTACTTCCCTCTCTACCAATAGCTTATAATTTTTACCGGTTTCCAGTTGCCGTTTTACCAAAACATTCTTATAAAAAGGAGTCAATACCGAACCCAAACTCTGACTGACTTCCAGTTGATAATCGTCACGTCCTTCGCCGTTCAGCTGGCCCCATGAATAATTAAATTCCGTTGCAGGTAACTCGGCAATCTCTCCCCGTCCTATCCGGTTGCTCTCCATCTGCGCCTCTGCAATTTTCAAACGGGGGCTGTTTTTTACGGCCAAATCCACCACCTGTTCTAAAGTCAAACGCCGTACCTGATCCTGCGCCTGCATCCGTCCCGGCAACAGTAACATCAATCCCAGCATAACGACACCGAAAAATCGCTTTAATAAATACCCTCTTTTCAACATAACAACGGAATGGACAATCTGATAAAATACCGGAATAACAATCAACGTCAGGATTGTCGAAACAACCAACCCGCCAATCACAACCGTAGCCAAAGGCCGTTGTACTTCCGCCCCGGCCGAAGTAGCAATAGCCATAGGTACAAAACCCAGCGAAGCGACCAACCCGGTCAGAAATACCGGACGTAACAAATGAGGAGTACTCTCCCGGATCACGACCCGGGTGGTCTTCTCATACCGGCTTTCCTTCCGGCATTCGGTAAAACGATTGATCATCAATATACCGTTTAACACAGCGACTCCGAAAAGAGCGATAAACCCGACACCGGCCGAAATACTAAAAGGCAGTCCCCGCAACCACAAAGCCAGTATACCCCCGATCAGCGACAGGGGTACCGTACTGAACACCACCAGTGTATAGGTCACACTACGGAAAGCAAAGAACAACAACAACAGTATCAATGCCAATGCTACCGGAATCACAATCAGCAGTGTACTGATAGCATTCTGCAAATTCTCAAACTGACCTCCGTACTCGAAATAATATCCCGGTTTCAGACGTACATTCTTATCCAATGTTTCCTGAATCTGCGCTACCACCTGCTGAATATCAGCATCCCGCACATTCACCCCGATCACAATCCGTCGTTTGGTAGCATCCCGGTTGATTTGCAAAGGCCCGTTCACCAAATCGATCCTGGCCACCTCACTCAAAGGAAGTTGTATGCCTTCCGACGTGTGTACGAACAACTTATCGATGTTAAAATCAGCAACCTTATCCTTATCCAAACGCACCACCAAATCAAAACGCCGCTCATTCTCAAACACGACCCCGGCAATCTCTCCGGCGTAAGCCGTACGGATCACCGTATTCAACTCCTCGATATTAATTCCGTAACGGGCCAGTTTCGTCCGGTCGTATTCCACTACCAACTGAGGTAATCCCATTGTCTGCTCTACAATGACATCGGCTGCACCGGGAATCTTTTCCACATATGCGGCGGCTTCTTTTGCCCGGGCATACAATTCATGCACATCTTCCCCATAAAGTTTGACGGCAATATCCGCTTTGGCACCCGTCATCAGCTCATTGAAACGCAATTGTATCGGCTGGCTGAAGTTAAATTCCGCTTTAGATTCCAGCGGTTCCAGTGCTTTTTTCATCTTCTCCACCATTTCGGCACGACTTGCAGCACTCGTCCACTCATCGAAAGGTTTCATGATAATCATTACATCTGCATCTTCTACCGCCATCGGATCCGTCGGAACTTCCGCCGTACCGATTTTAGCCACCACATGTTTAATTTCAGGAAATTTTTTCATCAGGACATCCTGCGCCTGCGTGGAGATTTCGATACTATTGCTCAATGAACTTCCGGCAGGTAAAGTCATCTGCATGGCAAAATCGCCCTCGTCCAATGTCGGAATAAATTCGGCCCCCAATCTGGTAAAAAGCAATACACTCCCGATCAAAGCAGAAAAAGCAACCACCACAGTACTCCACTTAAACCGCAGACAAAATGTCAATGTCCGCTGATATACTTTATTCAAACCGTTAAAAAACCGATCGCTCCAGGTTTGTTTGTCCCTGATTTCTTTCTTTAAAAACAGCGAAGCCATCATCGGTACGTAAGTCAACGACAACAATAAGGCTCCGATAATACAAAACACCAAAGTCTTCGCCATCGGAATAAAATATTTTCCCTCGATGCCCGTCAACGTCAGGATCGGGAAAAATACAATCAGAATAATCAGTACGGCAAAAGTAGCGGAACGTACGACACTTCCGGCACCTTCAGCAACCTCCGTATCCATTTCTGCCTGTGTAAGATGTCTTCCCCGGAATTGCCGGCTATAAATATGAGCCAATATTCCTTCCAGAATCACAATAGAACCATCCACCACAATCCCGAAGTCAATCGCTCCCAAACTCATCAGATTAGCCGAAACCCCGAACACCCGCATCAGAATAAAAGCAAACAGCATCGCCAACGGTATCACAGAAGCCACAATCAAGCCCCCCCGCAAATTTCCTAAAAACAAAATCAATACTAAAAATACGATAACGGCTCCATCTATCAGATTGGATATTACCGTAGAAATATTCCGGTTTACCAGAGCGGAACGGTTCAGGTAAGGTTCGATAGAAATACCCTCCGGCAGTATCTTTTGCAACTTTTCAACCCGTTTTTCCAATTCCTGAGTCACCACATTGGCATTAGCTCCTTTCAGCATCATGGCAATACCGCCGACACATTCTCCCTGCCCGTCCATTGTCATCGCCCCAAAACGCTTCGGTGCCCCAAAACGTACTTTTGCCAAATCGTTAATATGAACAGGTATACCATTTCGGTTAGCCACGACAATATGCTCGATATCCTTCAGGCTATTGATCATACCTTCCGAACGGATATAATAAGCATGGTTTACTTTCTCTATATAACTGCCTCCCGTATTCTGGTTGTTTTTCGTCAAAGCATCGAATACATCACTAATGGTAATATTCAACGAATACAAAGCCGACGGATCAACCGCCACCTCGTATTGCTTTAAATAGCCTCCGAAACTATTGATTTCCACAATCCCGGGGATTCCGGATAACTGCCGTTTAACGATCCAATCCTGAATCGTCCGCAACTCCATCGCATCATACCTCTTCTCATATCCCGGAGCAACCTTCAAAATATATTGATAAATCTCTCCTAACCCTGTCGTAATCGGCATCAACTCCGGCATTCCCAATTCCGAAGGAATCTCTCCGGCCACAGCCTGTATCTGCTCGTTGATCAACTGCCGGGCATCCAATGTCGGTACTTTTTCATCAAATACCACCGTCACAAGCGATAGTCCGAAACGAGACACTGAACGGATTTCCGTTACATTCATGATATTACTCATGGCTATTTCGACCGGGGAGGTAATCAGTTGCTCCACTTCCTGTGGAGCCAAGGTCGGAGACACCGTCACAATTTGCACCTGATTATTGGTAATATCGGGAACGGCATCTACCGGTAAAGTCATCATCGCATACAAACCTCCGAGCAATAAGAACAATGTCGTCAATCCGACAAACAATTTGTTTCTGATTGAAAAATGTACAATGGCGTGAAACATCTGAAATATTTTATATAGTTCGGAACAAAAATATTTTTTTCCGAAAGACAATGAATCCGGAATCCATTGAAACAGATATTTTCAATACTGAAACGACAAAACCGACGGTTAAATGGAAATAACGCAAAAGAAGAAACAGGAAAACGGTTGTATAAAAATCTGAAGGGACATCAGATTCCCGCCGTTCAAAATAGAAATTAAATACATTCTTTATTTACGACAGAATCCGCAAATTTTGCGGATTCTGTCGTAAATAAAACCTACCATTTCACAAACAATACTTTCGGATTGATATTAAGGGAGAGCCATCCCCAATCCTGCCAGCATTTATGGTCTCCCCCCTTCACGATATCCATCGTCTTTGAACCTGCCATAAATGAATAACCGGCAGAAAGTTTTACGTCTTTCATCACCGTCACATCCAGCTGAAAATCAAGTTCCGATCCCAATCCCTTATCGTATTTTTTCCCGGCCGATTCGACCTTGGCTGTCGTAGCAAAATAATGGTAATTAAGGCTCAATCCGACTTTAGAGCAAGGCTTAAAGCCCACTCCCAATTGGTTGTCCCACAACCCCGGGTTAAAACCGGCCGCAAAATTGGAAGCATAAAAATAGTCCATACCGCCATAAAATTTATGGTGCGTACCATACAACGGATCAAAAGCCTTGAATTTTTTACCTCCAGGTTTATTACCGCTCAGATAATCGCTGGCGGCCATAAAATTCCAACGCTCATTCAGATTATATTGTGCCCGCAGATTCCACATATAAGCCGTAACACTCCGGTTTGTCTTATTTTTTCCTCCCTGATAATACAATGCTCCCGATAAATTCCATCTCCCCGGCCGACAGGTCAGATAAGTTCCCATCGTTTGCAAATAGCGGGTCCGGGCATCTTCCTCCGTCCCTGTCTCCAATCCCAGATTGATAAAAAGCAAAGAAGCGTTAAAATCCTGTTTACCGCTTTTATAATGATACCACAGAGTCTCCATATTCTTATAAGGTTGTCCGCCGTCTTTATAATAGGTTCCGCCGATCGTTTTCTCATCATTCTGATTGAAAGCCAGAATCAGGTGTAACTGATGTTTTCCGGCAGCATATCCCAATTTCAATGCATCGTGATAACGCCCTGCCACATTCCAATCCAATCCACCCAAAATCCGTTCGTCATCGTACGACAATGTCTGCCGTCCCAACTGTGCGAAAAATCCGGCTCCGAAGTTCAGCTTTGCCCAAGCCTCGTTCAATGCCAACCGGGCATCTCCCTTTTTATCCACCTGCGGTGACTGCCCCCATACCCCGACATGCTGTCCGGAAATTTTCATCGAAAGATCGTGCCGACGGTATTCCATGGAAAGCCGTGCCCGGTTATAGATAAAATAAGCAGGTACTTCTCCCTCCGAACGGGGAGATAAAGCTCCGTTGCGATACTCTGCACGCGGTCGTATCTGGGCCGTCATATCAAATTCGTTTTGCTGTTTCTCATTCTGCGCCCACACAGCGGCAGACATGAGCAGCAAGCAAGCTGTCAATACTTTTCTCATAAACCAATATATTTAGATTAATACTATCCCGTAAAATTATCCGGACAACCCGAATTTATCCCACATTATAAGTATGCACACTCACGCCCTGTGCAGCAGGCAGATAATTGATGCCGTACCAGCACATCTGCAACAACACGAAAGAGACGAGCATAACCACCAATGCCCGGCGATAAAAAACCGGATGATGACGCCGGAAATGAATATACACCAGATAAGCCAGCCACGTAGCGGCAGCCCAGGTCTCTTTCGGATCCCAGCTCCAATAATGTCCCCAGGCCTCTTTAGCCCATAAAGCCCCGAAAAGCATCCCCAATGTCATAAATGCCAGTCCCACATATACTAAATTATCCGTCAATTCCATTTCACGGCAATCAGCCTCCCCTCTTTTTATCCACAACAGGTAAACCGCCATAACGACAGCAGCCCCCAGCATGGCGTACGCAAACATATACACGATAACATGGGGAGCGAACCAAGGACTCTGTAAAGCCGGCATCAATGTTTTATTGTGTATCTCCGGTTTAAACAGATTGATGCAGATAAATACACAGGCAAGTATAAAACTGAACATAAGAATCCATTTGTATTTCCAGCGGACATAGGTGATCAATCCGACCAGAGGCAGAAAAAACGAATACCACAAACGGGTTTCTCCCATCGTACGCATAGGCGGTCTTTCCAAAGAAATCCACAAACCTAAAATAAAAGCAAAAAACACAACCAATCCGGTACCGGTCAGCACCAGAGACACCCAGGGACTCTTCTGTCGCCAGGCAACCACGGCTCCGGCCAGCCAACACCCCATTGCCACAAAAGCAAACCACAAAAAATAATCCCAACTCATAACTGCTCCTCCTTTCTTTTAGAAGCTGTAACAAACATCCATACTGCCCCCGCTATCAACATCCAGATTCCAATATACACCAACGGCAGCCAAGGATCGCGCACCAACTCAAACACACTGATATCGCTCCATTTTCCTTTACTCTCATCGTAACTCAACTGATATACTTTCCACCCCTCTACGGTCAAAGGCCGATTCACTTCGATAACCGCCTCCAGCTTTCTTCCCGACTGCGTATAAAGTTTCACATCAGAAGCAAAGCGCTGAGGTTCCCGCTCCGGCATTACCAGACTAACCTGTTCATCCAATCGCAAAGCTTTATACGGGAAAAGGAAACTCCCGCAACTTACCCAGCCTTCCCGCCGCACACCCGTAAGCCTGTTGTCAGCTTCAATATACACCGCATACGTCGCTCCTATTGAATGAAATGCGACAAACTTTACCGTATCTTCCGTAGCCACCCGCGCCGACTCAGCCATCTGTCGTACAACCCGGATACGCCAGTCTGCCAATTGTCCCTCCTGTTCCCCGGACCCCAATAACAGATGCTCCGGTTTTCCTTCCGGCAACACCTTACCCGTCCCGTTATCTATAAGCATCAGTTTGGGAGGGTATTCATCGATCGTAAAATGTTGAAGTTCTATTGCCAAAGGCAATTCCGACTGTTGTCCGGCCTCGTCATAGGCACGCCATTCAGCCTTTCCGACAACAGTGGTCATCTTCAGCCGCTGCAGATCTGCATTTCCCAAAACCGCCGCCACCACAGCTACGAACAATCCCAAATGATTCAACAAAAAAGGAATATTCCGCCAACGAAAAGGATACAAATGCCGGAAAGCAGTCAATCCCAATACGGTGATCAACCAAGTGAACAACAAGGCAAACGGCCAGGCCGACAACATCTGTGAAAAACCCAGCCAGGGAGCCACGCCGCTCACCGTTTGCGGTCCGGTTTGCCGGATCAATCCCATAATAACCGTCATCACCACGACCGCAGCCAGCGAAGTTACAGCGGCGGCATAGCTTCCCAGCCAACGGAACAGATATATCCGTCCCGACAAACCGGATACCATCGCCAACACAATGATATAAACGAGCAGCAGAATAATATTGACAGGCCAGGACAACAACTCCCAATCGATTTTCCCGACAGACCCCTGCAATAATATGCCTGTCAACAGCAACCCGGCAGCAATCGTTGCTCCTTCTCTATATCCCCAAGGCTTTTTCCACATATCATCAATTGCAAACGATCAGTTTCCCTTCCTCTTTTGCTTTTTGCAGCCATTGCGGAACCACCGTTTTCAGGAATTTCTCCTTGGCTTCACGCTCCTGCTTTATATCCAGTCCGATATATTTCTGCGCTTTCTCTTTTGTCGAGATATCCGGCATAGGAACATCTTCGGTAATCCCATGCTTCGCCAACACTTTAGCTACCGTCAAACGTGCCTGTAAAGCTTTGTCCAGACCGTGGGAAAGAATACGCTGTATCTCCTGTGGGGCATGAAATGCCCCCCCGTGTGAAGCGACCCCGAAATCCCAACGCCATTGAGCCTGACGGATCAGTTTCAGCACATCCTTCATTTGTTCCTCCGTAGCTCCGTGATCCCAGGCATATTTTGCTTCGATATGTGCCTTAACCAATTCCGTCTCCAGGCGATTACGGGCCTCGTTTGCCTTTCTCTGTCGTTCGTATACATTATTACGCAACGTCTCTTCACTCTCCCGGTGACACACCTGACACGTACGGTCGATCATTGCCAAAGGACTCTGAATATGGTGGTCGCTGAACTTTACGCCCCCCTCACTCTTATACGGCATATGGCAATCGGCACAGGAAACTCCCCGCTGGGCATGAATACCCATTTGCGATATTTCATAATCCGGATGCTGCGCTTTCAAAATCGGTGTCTTACTCAATGAATGTTTGTAGTCAAAAAAATCAGCCTCATCATAATAAGCTTCCATATCTTCAACCGTAAAACCCTTGTCCCACGGGAACGTCAAATACTTCCCGTCCCCTTTAAAATAATACTCTACGTGACATTGGGCACATACCAACGAACGCATTTCCTGAGGAGTCGCTTTTGTAATATCCTTTCCCTGACGGGCAAAAGCTTCAATCAAGGCCGGACGGCTGATATGCAGATTCATATTCTCCGGCTCATGACAATCGGCACAACCGATCGGATTGACAATTTCACTGCCCAATGCAGCCCATTTATTATTATAGAATGCCTCCACACCGAGGGCTTCCATCATACGGGGTACGTCCGGACTCTTACAAGTCCAGCAGGTAGAAGGTTGAGGACCGCTCTTATCGTCCATCGGAGCGCCTGTACGCAACGATTGGCGGATATCTTCCACAGCATGCATATGTCCGCGAGGCGTGGAATAATCCTTAGAAAAAGCGTATCCGGCCCACAATATCACCATTTCGGGCCGTTTCTCCAACATATCCACCATTACGTTCCCGTTAAATTCACTCTCGAAATCCGTACGGGCCGTTTCTGTCCATGTCTGATATTCCCGGGGATAATCCGGCTTAAACTCTTCATTACGCGATTCGATTCCCGTAATCACCTTACGTTTGTTATTGAACACACTGGCCACTTCTGCCCGTCTTTCCATCAGAGCCGATACAGCCAATCCCAGACAAAATACGACAGCCATTGTTCCGCCGAACAACAGCCAACCTTGCCATGACTTTAATTTCTTTTCCATATCACGAGGTATTATTATATTTATTTTAGCATTTTCTTCAACCAATCAGGAGCCGGAGCGTCCGGATAAGGCACCAGCGCATTCGGGGTCATCGCCAGATTACTCTGTCCGCCATGAGGCACATCACGATGGCAATCCCAGCAAGCTTTACCTTCCCCGACTTTCGTTTTCATATAATCAATCTTTCCGGTCTTTACAAACTCCGTATTCAACTGGGTATGACAACGGATGCAGTTTTCCATAATCACCTGCGAACTCTGGTCGTTCGGCCGGATGACCTGCGGCTCTCCATTGGTCAGGAAAACCGCTACATGCCGCATACCGTCCATCCCTTTGAAGGCCCATTTTTTTATCCTATTTTCATGCGGTACATGACAATCGTTACAAGTTGCATTCCGGCTATGCGAACTATGAAACCAGGTAGCATAATAAGGAGCCATAATATGACAATTCACACAAGCCGACGGACTGTCTCCCAGATAAGTATGTGCCCGAAGCATGTAAAGGAATAAACCTCCCCCGCCTGCCAGCATACCCGCCAGGACGATCGCTCCGATCTTCCGTCTCCGGGTCGGAAAAAGGTATCCTATCAATCGTTTCAATTTTATCATTGCTTATCTTTTTTTACAAAAATAAAGGAATCATCCATCCGAATATGTAATTTAAATTACACTTCAAACATTTTTCTTTACTTTATTTTATTATTTTTGTAAAAACATCATAGCTGTTCCATGGATAAAATTGAATGTACAGATAAAATACAGGAATTACTTTTCAATATTCCGTTATTCAAAGACCTGCCGTCCAATATCAAACAGACTCTGTTAGAAAAACTCGATTGCCAGTTTTTTCATATTGGCAAAAAAGAAGTCATAGCCCGGCAAAATACCCCCTGTAAATATCTGTACGTCTTGCTGGAAGGAAAATTACGGACAGATATTATCGATGCTTTGGGAAACGAAATCCTGATCGAATACATCGAAGCACCACGGACATTTGCTACCCCTCATTTATTCAGTGCCGATTGTACCCTGCCCGCAACTTTTACCGTTTTGGAAGAAGGTATATTGCTTACCGCTACCAAAGAATCCTTTTTCCGGCTTTTTGCACAGGAACCGGGAATATTACGTAATTTTCTCCGGATCACGGGAAATTGCACGCATTGTACCGTCAAACGGCTACGCATGCTTTCCTATAAAAGTATCCGCAGCCGTATCACCGCTTATCTGATGGAACATCGCCAGGCAGGCAGCGATACGGTTACAATGGTACACAATCAGCAGCAACTCGCCGAATACCTCGGTGTCACCCGTCCGGCACTTTCCAAAGAAATCAACAAAATGGCCAAAGAAAACCTCATTCGCCTGGACACGCCTAAAGTGCATCTTCTCGCCCCTGACCTACTACAGCAATTCATATAATATAACCGGTCTTTATCTTTTCACCCCACATATTAAATAAACATAATTAACACAGAATAACTAACCTATCGACTTTTAGAAACGTTTCTATACACATATTTACGTATAATAAAAACGATGAATTATTCATGGTTTTTCAGAAATTGTATCCAAAAGCCGGTCGTGTTTGTTCTGACACTCCTGCTCCTCACTTGCTGTACAGACACAATCGGATTGTCCGTACCGGACAATTCCATTCATTTTTCCAACGACATCGGTATTCCCTCGTCACGTACCAATATGAACGGAAGTAACGCATCTTTTACGGCGAACGACCAGATCGGCGTATTCGAAACCCTGACCAACCGGGATAACGTACTTTACACTTACGACACCCCCAACTGGACGACCACCACTCCTATGTATTGGAGAAACAACATATCCCTGCACAAATTCTATGCCTATTATCCGTACAACTCCTCCTCTACCGGCCAGGCCGTCGCCGTTCCTGCCCTCTCGGGACAAACAATCTCCTCTTCCCCCGATGCCCGCTATGATTTACTGACTGCTTCCCTGAATACAACACATACCGCATCCGTCAACTTCAATTTCAACCACGCCCTGACCTTACTGAAATTCAATGTCTCTTTTGCCACAAGTCTCTTATCCACCTTAGCCTCAAGTAAGATAACCATTACCGGCGGAAATTCCACGACAAGCACGTATCCTTCGGGATTATTCAACACAACAGCCAGCCTGAGCAATCTCAGCTACAATTTAATCAATCAGCAACTGGTTATCGCTAACAATACAAGCAGTACTTTCCAGCAAAGTTTTACAGCTACCCTTCCCACCCTCGTTTCCGGAGCTACGACCATTTATGTTTTAATACTCCCGGGCACTTACACCAATCCGGCTCCCTATGTCAAATTCAGTGTAAAGCTTATCAGTTTAATCGAACTCTCCACCTCCAGCCCTTCGCTCAATACAACAACCTTTCAACCTAACACGGTATATGAATATAATGTACAAGTTATTCCGAAACTTCTTTCCAGAGCAAATTCACCGGCCGATTCTATTGAGGTATTTATCACTCCTGTAAAGGAATTTTCCGGCACACACACGATTCAATAATGTATCACTTAAACTTTAAACTATGAAAACACTTCTATTTATCGCGTCCATAGCTGTATTATTTACAGCTTGCACAAAAGACGATTCTTACGACAATTGCAAAGACAACGACAAAGTATCTATTTCGGCACTAATGGCCGGATTAGCTCCCAACAGCCGGACCACAGACGACGGAACGAATGCGAATTGGGTAACCAACGATTCCATCGGACTCTTTTGCACACAATCGAATCCGGTTGCCAATAATCTGAAATACACCTACTCGGGTAGTAGTTGGTCAACCGTAACACCGATCTTTTGGAAGGATTATACCACACTTCATCAATTTTACGCCTACGCTCCATATGCCGGCGGAAACACGTTGACAGCCGTAAAGATTCCGGTTTTAAACACCCAAACCGGAACAATTAACCCCACGCACAATGTCCTTTATTCGAATAACCAAAGAGCCGGTATCAACCGACCGGCAAATAACGGAAGCGTTCCTTTGACATTCAAGCACGTCCTGGCATTAATACAACTGAATATCAAAATCGACGGGACCGTACCCGCAAACACGACATTAACAAGTGTGACTATCAACGGACAAGCCGGAGAAGGGTTAACAACATCGGCCACAGGAGCCACTTTCAGCTTATCGGACAGCACCTATACGGCAAACGGAGCAACAAACAACCTGATTACCGTCCAGCCGTCGTCCGCGCCCACACTCTCTACGTCGACAGCAACGACCCTGAATATATTGGTATTTCCAATCGCTACCACCACTCCTACCCTGACGATAAATTGTACTTTTCCGAACTCCACAACCGGTAGCGCCAGCATTTCTCTCGGCAGCAATCTTACCTTTACAAGGTCCACCAAATACATTTATACGGTCACTCTTTCCAGAAATGCCATCGTTATCACCAACGTAACCATTAATCCATGGCTTCCCGGAGGCAGCAGCACCATCAACCCGATATTATAAAACAAAATAAGCCCGCTGATTTCGCTGATTGATTTACGAGTGAAGATCCGATAAAATGTTAATTTAAAATTTGCAAAAATTACGATCTCATCCGAAGAAGTAATCGCCCATTTTAAATCTGAAATTCATTAGCGAAATCAGCGGGTCCCATCCGGAATCAAAAATATCGTCTCAAAATCTCCCGGTCTGTAACAACCACTTTCCGTTGTTTGAATTCCACTGCCCCCTCTTTTGCCAATTCTGTCAATACCCGGACCAAAGAAGGACGAGCCACGCCTAAACGGTCCGCTAATTGTTGCTGATTCCGGATCTCTCCGTTTTCATATAGCCAAACCGATAAACGCCCTTTTAAATCTTGCAACGCAAAAGCATTGACTTTACGACTCAAGAAAATACTCCGATCGGAAATCAGTCGCAGAAAATTCATCATCACGACCGGTTCCTGATGCATAAACCTGGCCATTTCCTCCCGGTTGACGACCCGGATCCTGCATTCCGCCAAGGTCACGATACTCACAGGAAAACGGTTATCCGTTGCAAATACAAATGCAGGCGCCAATACATCCGGAGCATCCAGTTCCTCCACGATAATCTGCTTTCCGTCACTTCCTGTCATATACGAGCGTACCCGACCGCTACACAGCAAATAAAACCCCGTACAACGGGAATCCTGCATAGCAACGAATTCTCCTGCCGAATAATGTTTCACACCCAATGAAACCGAACCCGAAAAACGACGCAGATTCTCTTCCGGTAAACCCCGGAAAACAGATATTTCCAACAAATCTTCTATATTCTCCATACCGATTTATATAAAACAACGGTTCGACATGACAAAATTAAACACATTGTCTCTTCCGACGTGTAATCAAAAATACAAAGTAATCCGGAAATTCTATATTTCCCCGGCTATAAATATATTCCCACCACCTTAACTGACAAATTTCATTCTAAAACAAAGGATTGTAACATATGTGACAGTCCCGGAGTAAAAAAAACAGAATATTTGCCACCAGAAATAACCTAAAATTTCAGAAAATATGAAAGAAAACATGTTTTGCTTCCAGTGTCAGGAAACCGCCAAAGGTACAGGATGTACCGTTAAAGGCGTATGCGGGAAAATGAGTAGTACGTCGGCCATGATGGATATGTTGTTATTCTCCGTCCGTGGAATTGCTATCGTAGCCAATACGCTAAGAAACGGCCATCGCAAGATAGACGAAAAAATCAACCGGTTTATTGTCGACGCACTATTTACCACAATTACCAATGCCAATTTCGACGATCAGCGTATTATCCGGCTCATACGCAAAGGCATGGAACTCCGGAACGAACTGATAAACCAAGCCCTTCAAGCCGGCATCCCCCTACCCGAAACAGACGAATTACAATGGCAGGGCACAGAAGAGGAATATACCGCCAAAGCCTCACAAGTCGGCGTACTCCGGGAAACGGACGAAAACCTGCGTTCTCTGAAAGAACTCACCCTATACGGCTTAAAAGGCATGGCTGCCTATACGGAGCACGCCATGCACCTCGGCTTCAATGACGAATCTATACACACATTCATACAACAGGCCTTATCCGATATGACGACCCAAAAACTCACCGTTCCGGAGCTCACCCAACTGGTACTCGAAACAGGAAAATACGGCGTAAGCGCTATGGCCCTGCTCGACAAAGCCAATACCCAAAGCTACGGTAATCCGGAAATAACGAAAGTCGATATCGGCGTTCGTTCCAACCCGGGTATCCTGATCAGCGGTCATGACCTGAAAGACCTGGAAGAATTGCTCGAACAAACGGAAGGTACAGGCGTAGACGTTTATACCCACAGCGAGATGCTCCCGGCCCACTATTATCCGGCATTCAAAAAATACAGCCACTTCGCCGGTAATTACGGGAATTCATGGTGGCGTCAACGGGAAGAATTCGAGACATTCAACGGCCCGATTTACTTCACAACCAATTGCATCGTTCCCCCGCTGCCTTCAGCTTCCTATATCAACCGGATGTATACCGGAAATTCTACCGGATATCCCGGATGCAAACACATTCAGGAAAATACGGATGGCTACAAAGACTTTTCGGAGATTATCGCGCAAGCTAAAAAATGCCCGCCGCCTACGGAAATAGAAACAGGCCATATTACCGGCGGTTTTGCCCACAATCAGGTTGTACAACTAGCACCTCAGATTATCGAAGCCGTACGCAGCGGAGCCATCCGCAAATTCATCGTTATGGCCGGTTGCGACGGACGAATGAAAAACCGCGAATATTACACGGAATTTGCCGAAGCGCTCCCAAAAAATACAGTTATCCTTACCGCCGGTTGTGCCAAATACCGTTACAACAAACTGGGATTAGGCGATATCAACGGCATTCCGCGTGTCCTGGACGCCGGACAATGCAACGACAGTTACTCCCTGGCTCTTATTGCCCTAAAATTAAAAGAGATATTCGGCCTGGCAAATGTCAACGACTTGCCCATCGCCTTCAACATCGCCTGGTATGAGCAAAAAGCTGTCATCGTTCTTTTAGCTTTACTTAGCCTCGGTTTTAAAAACATACACATCGGTCCGACTCTTCCGGCTTTCGTATCTCCGGCTATACTGAACGCACTCGCCGAACAGTTCAATCTCGGAGGTATTACCGATGTAAAACAAGACCTCCAACGACTCCACATTGCCTGATACATCCGACCGCAGACTGTGCTTTAACCGGCACAGTCGTGTCTTTTAGCGATCGAGCATTTGCTGAAACTCTTTCAGAAAGCAACCGATCTGAAAGCCGCTGACAAAACCGTGATTCACCGACAAAGCGACGGGCATCACCCGTTTCCCATATTCTTCAGTTACCTTACCAAAAGTAAAAATAGGGATATTCTCATGCGGCACCTGAGGTATTCCTACCTGCACACTCGTAAAGCGATACCACGGATTTACACTGATCAGAATAAAATCCCGGTTATGATCTTTCTCTTCGTGAGCCTGTCCCTCTCCCCGCTTGGCACGCTCGACAACCGGCAAAGCCTTTTCAAGAAAAACGTCCAAATCGTCTTCCAGCGGCAACAGCACCGACCGGTAGCTCCCGTCGGCAATAGAAATAGGGGTAAATAAATTTACCCGATCGTATAAAACCACCTCTTCCCCCTCCTGCCGGTAGCGCAATTCTTCAATACGATTGGCTGCCACCAATGCCGCATGCATATAATACAGCGAAAAAGGCACGCCCAACTCTTTAGCCCGCTGATATGCCAAGGTACAATCCACCTCGACCGTCACCGACACCATCGGATTCTGGAAGGTCCGGAAAAATAAAAATTCCTCCTTCCGCTTCCAATTTTCAATATCGATCACCTGTCTCATATTCAAATTTATAAAAAATCTCACTTCAAATCTGCAAACAAATGCTTACCTCTGCCGGCAAGCTACAAACGACAGAACCGGAACACAGCCTGCCCTCTATTCCGTCTTCAAAAATAAGGATAAAATAAGACTTTTACCGGCATTCGGACATTTTAACAAAACAACCGGTATATACCGAAGATCAATTACCGGGCACACTTTCAAGCCGGGCCACCAACTGATCACATTCATCCAAAACCTTTTGATCGAATTCTTTCAGATAAATCCGCGTTGTTTTTTCCGAGGTATGTCCGAGTCCTTCACTGATCACCGAAACAGGAATACCACACTCTTTGGCCTGAGTTGCCCAGCTATGGCGGGCGACATAGGTGGTCAACCCGACCTCATATCCCAACCGGTCTCCCAATAGCTTGAGCTTCCGCTCCACCTTGCTGAGCGCACGGCGATATTGCCGGTAAGGCGACAGATAGGAAGATTCATCTATAACCGGAAATATGTAATCCGAGTCGCTCTGATAACGCGAGATAATCTCTTTCAATTTATCCGTCAGACTGACCCGGATAAGCTGCCGTGTCTTATGACGGTAATATTCGATAAAATTACATTTTATATTCTCCTTTTTTAAAAAAACCATATCCACAAAAGACATTCCCCGGGCATAAAAGCTGAACATAAACAGATTACGGATAAAATTAAGATCAGGAACATCCTCCAGCGGAAGCTGCATCAAACGACGGATATGATCACGGCTCATCGCCCGCTTGACAGTCTTGGCAGGACGGGTCTGCACATGCCGGAAAGGATTCACAGCCGGCTCTATTTCCCCCTCCAAAACGGCCTGATTATAGATAGCCCGCAGATTACGCATATAAAAACTCACCGTATTGCAACATACCCCGCTTTTTAATAGGTGTCTCTCATAAGTTCTGACAAAAGCGGGAGTCACCTCGGAAACAGCCATCTTTTCTTTACCGGTAAAATGCAACAGAGATGAACGGGTACTGCGGTAGGCTGCCGCAGTACCATATTTGCCCAGTTCCTCTTTCTGCCGGACACAACCGTCTATAAAGGCAAACAATCCTTCCCCTCTTATTTGTCCCTCGTAATATCCGGCAATATCGGCTACGGTAAAATCCGGCATACACTTTTTCAACTCACCGATCAGGCCGTTCAGCTTTTTTCGCTCCTTGATGATCCAACGATTGATACTGCGGACTTCACGGTGGGTCAACCTGTCCTTACAGTAAACTACTTTTTCTTTTACCGTATCAAACTCCGGACCAGCAACCCGGAACGGACTATAAATCAATTTTTTACGCCTAGAATGTATAATCTGGAACACCAAAGGATAAGTTCCATTCAATAAAACACGATCTTTGTTTAATTTCAGTTTGACAGACGTCATATTTCTACCATTAATAAGTGCCATAAAACACTTCATATGAACATACGGCTTCGTAGTAAACAAAAATCCGGGAATAATTATCGGCAAATGAGGTTAAAAAGCTCAATTTCAAACCTAATATCAAGAAAAAAAACAACGCTTAAAACCCTGCACATACGCGGACAAATATGCAAAATAATTCCAAATCTACAAACAAAAACAGAATATTTGACACAGCAACCAATGGATTGTAAATAGTACATTATAGACTATAAACATGGAATTATTTGACAAACGGATCTGTTGCCGGATTCATTCAGAATCTGTCTTTATCTTTGATTTACGATTGGGAAAAAATTACACACTGGGACGGACTCATTGTGTAATTTTTGGTTTACGATTTTTGATTGAATCCCGTAGATTTAAGGGATTTTGCAGATGGATTACAAATATAAAAGCGTTGGCCGACTGATTCGTCGTCGGATTCACTTAATCTAAAATTTAAAATCTGTCTGCGGGATTAAAAAATAATGTAAATAAACTTTATAGATCTCCGATAAGTAACACATAAAGAAAATAAGGGCAAAAATAAAATAATAGAAAGAAACTAAGAACCAACTTCCCAAAAAGTTATTGAACCAATCGGATAAATATAGATATTGTAAAATAGGAAAAGACACCATCAACTTCAGAAACGATTGAAATCCTACAGTTTTTTTCCTATAAAATTACGTTAGGATTTATTCATAAAACATACTATATTTGTAAAAATAGAAATTTCAAAATCCAATTGCCTATGGAAAAATAACAAAAATTAAACACAACCCGAACATGCGCTTTAAAGCGCATAACATATAAAAAACGTTAACTTTAATCTTGCTTCCGAAAATCGCCAATTTACAGAAGTATCCAAGAGTAAGGTATATACGTTCACGTTTCATAACGTGGGCTTTACTTTATTTGGATACGAAGGTGTTTGGCGATTACCAATAGTTTTTACTGTAATTTATTGGTATTTAAATAAAAAGCCCACTTTGTTTTGAAAGTGGGTAACAAATCAGTAACAAAATAGCCTTTTTATTAGGCTTGTGGGCTTTTCTGATACAAATATAGGGAATCTAAATTAAACAGCCTAATTAAAAATGTCCAACCTCTATTAGTGTTCAATAACAGAGTTTTATTCCATAATGATTAAACGATTATAAATCTGTCCATTATAAACATATTCTTCCATCTTTCCAATCACTATTTTCCATTGACTTTTAAGTTGCATATTTAAAGTAGATGTTATGGGATATGAAAAATGTATATCTGCAATAAGGTAATATCTAAAATTCTGACTATCCAAGTTTTCGTTTAATTTTATTTCCTCATTTCTCAAATCAACCGGGGGGCAAATCTCGTAAAAACCAACTTCGTTAT
The DNA here is from genome assembly GCF_900091655.1 of Culturomica massiliensis. Taxonomy (NCBI): domain Bacteria; kingdom Pseudomonadati; phylum Bacteroidota; class Bacteroidia; order Bacteroidales; family Odoribacteraceae; genus Culturomica; species Culturomica massiliensis. The sequence goes on along the minus strand of NZ_LT594621.1, from coordinate 196,389 downwards.
CTTTGATTGTGAAAGATAGTCTATTACAAGAAGAAATGATATTACATCCGGTTCCTGTTTTATTCTTCTCACTATAAATAAAATGGCTCCCAAAATAGAAAGTTTGAGTATATTCCTTTCCATTAACAAACTCAATTTGATAAGCGTCATTTGATTTATCTTCATTGTCCTTGTTACATCCATAGAAGAAAACTACTACTACGAATAAAAATAAAATCTTTCTCATAATCTGTATATTTTTTATTGATAATCGTAATACAGACCATGTAAAAAATAACGTGGGCTTGCACGTTATCGGAGTAAAGGTACGACCAAGTAACCCACAGACCAATAATAAGTACAGCCCACGCATAGCACGGGCGTTCACTCATTACTCAACGGTCTGTAATTTTTATTGGTCGTTTTTTACTCCATTGAATAATAGCTAACGCTAATATTTCCAAATTTTACGAGGCAAAGATAAGTATAAGTCAATAAAGGACAAAGAAAAAGGGCTAAATCTGTATCATTATAGAATACTACATAACCATATAGAATATTTTGTGATTTTAGGGATATACTCTAAAATTTGCACTTGGAGGCTCTACCTGTTACCATTTTTGGGTAACAACATACAACTTATTATAAGGGTTTTGCAATTACACATACGCCCCAACATTCTTAATCTCATCGTCAAGTTCCCTTATATCTTCATCGGATATAGAAACGCCTGTCTTGTTTGCCACTTCGATAATTTTCTTCTTTAGCCTTGTGTAATACTTCCTGTCATCAAACACTTTTGCATCTTTCAGCTCTTCCAAAAAAGCCGTTATTTGGCTTTGGTCGCTTTGGCTTATTAAACGTGCCACTAACACATCAAAAGCATCTGACACGGTCTTAATTTCACTCATAACCTCTGTTTTTAGCTGGTTCAACTTGGATATTGAAAAATAGTGTGCCTGCCACTTCTTTACAAGTAGCTTGTAAAACTCGCTTTCTGATAATGTTGAGGCTTGCACCTCTGGAACTCCTATTTGTTGAGATAACCGCCCGTTCAATCTCATTTCATACTTTAGCAAGTTGGTTTCAATAAAACCATCTGGCATTATTAACCCTTTTGCTTTAGCATCAGCCCTTTTATCATAAAAACAAAATACTTTGGGCTGCTGCTTCCCTTTGTGTTTGTAGTAAAGTGTACCTATATCAAAGTGATAACGTGCCAACTTAGGCATATCGCCTAACTTTTTCAGATACTCATCTACAGGCTTCCTCATCACAAACTGTGCCCCAAATTCAAGCCCTGTAACTTTTGCCTCTCTCATGTCTATGTGCAAAGCGTCTGATAACTTTTCTATCGCTTGGACGGTGCTATGTCTGTCAAGTGGGTAAACATTGCTTGGATATAGGTATTTTGCCAAACTGCCTATAATGGAGTAACCGCCTGTATAGATAGACACTTTTAGCCCCTCCATACTACCAAAGGTGCAAACTTCCCCCGTTTTAAGGTCGGTTTGCTCCTTTGCCTTATCCAGATAACCGCTTATGTCTGGTGTGTCTCTCATCCTTGGATAGAATAGCTTTAACTTATCATACATTGTTACCAAAATTTGGGTACAACCTACAACTTATTATAAGGAACTTATTTATTGGGCTTGTTTCCTCAAAGCGTCCAACACTTCATTAAATCCACCCATCACAAGTTGTTTGCAATAAGAGGAAATCAAGACTTTTGCACCATCTAAAACAATCAATTCAATAAAAGACGGTCTAATCTTTTCCGTTTCTGTTACCGCTTTATCGTCTTGGTGAACAATAAACAAAAAGCCATCATCTTTATACTCAAAGAACGGGTTAATCTTGTTCTTGGCGCTGTATGTCTTATCTGCCAACGGGTAGCCATAAGCAAAGCCACTTAGTTTACCGTCCACAAAATAATCTTTCAAACCTGTAAAATTCAAGCCATTTTTAGCCTGTAGCCTTATAGATGGAACATTTGTGTTCTCTTTCAGCTTTTCCATAAGGTACATTGACACTTTACTATTCCTGCCTGTAATAGCTTCTATCGGTGGATAATAACCCGCCTGTGCTGTTACTACATATTTAGGTGTTTTCTTGCTTGTTGCATCAAATTCCAGACGTGCATAATAAAGAATATTGGGGGTTATCATAAGTTCCCCCCTTTCTTTCCTGTAACCACATAGGCAATAGCCTGTTGCTCTGTTTCTTTAATGGTCGCAACTCGGTTCTGTTTCATCCACGCTTCCACCTCTGAACGGTCAAAGTATATTTGTTTCCCGTTTGGACGATAATAGGGTATCTGGTGGGTGCACGTTAAACGGTACAAGTGGGATTTACTTAGCCCCGTCAATAAGGCTACATCTTCCAATGTTAGCATATTCTTTGCAGCCAACAAGGAATAAACCAATATCTTGTTAATCTTTTCTTCCATTGTCTTTGTATTTATATGAAAGTTGTGCCTTAATGCAGTACGTTGGTCGGTTCTGTCTATTTGCACATTCAAAGCGGTGTTACCAACTATCACCGTTGTAAGAACAATGCAAACATAAACAAGAAAATCAGCCTAATGGCAAACAAAAAAATAGCACTTAATAGCCACCTATTTGTGCCTATTAAATGCTACTAAATACCACTTTTAAAGTACTCTAATTGGATAATAGGGTATTCTTCATGCCGTCTATTTCATCGTTGGTAAACCTATCCTCATTGATATACTTGTTGTAGTTGCTTCTATTTCCAATATCGCCAAACTCATTTTCTACGGCTTTGAAAGTGGGTTTTGTTATCCAACCTATTTGTATTGCTACTTTTATAGTTAATGCTGCCTCTTTTCCTTTTTTCCCTTTCATTACAGCGTGTAACCTTTGAAGTCTGAAACCATCATCGTTTTGCAGACATTTTTTGAATGGCTTACTCTGCCGCCCTTGTTTTTGAACGGATTTTTGTTTATTTGGTAAACGAAATGATTTTTCTATTGGCAGACTTTCTTGGTTGTTATTTATTGCAAATTTGCCGTTTAAGGCATTTTCTATCTGCCTGTAGATGGTATCACGCTCTTTTTCTTTTTCTTCAATCATAGCGAGCGTTACACGTTCATACGGAGATGCTCCATTGTTCAACCATCTATTAATATTTCTCCATTTGCAAAGAAGTTCTGTAAAATACTCTTTCTCTGCAAGCCGTTTTTGGTCTTTATAGCCTAATATAAAGCCGTTTTCATCAATAATATAGTATTCATGGTTTTGCTTATAAATACTATCTACCATGTCCGTTATTTCTCTGTCAGATAGAATGCAATTAATTTCTGGAATTTTCACGTTACCCACTTTATTTGTTAAACACGTTATTTACAAGGTTTACCGCCTCATCCTTTTTCTTGTCAACTATCTTTGCATAAATGGTAGTAGTTTTCACCTGTGTATGTCCTAACAGTTTGCTTGTTGTGTACAAATCAGCCCCTAAAGTAAGCATCATAGTTGCAAAGGTGTGGCGGGCGGTGTGAAAAGTTATCGATTTTGTGATACCGCTATTTTGTGCCCACGTTTTCAGTACCACATTGATATAAGTTGCATAAGGCAAATGAAAGACTTTATCAGTGTCCTTTGCATCGTCCCGTTTCGGCATCCACTTTAAAGCCTCATTAGACAAAGGCAAATACAAAGTCTTTTGAGTTTTCTTCATTACAATCTTTACTCTGTATTGGCTACCGTCTAAAATAACATCGCCCCACGTTAAAGCCTGTATGTCGCCTAATCTCAAACCACAAAAGCAACTGAACAAATAAGCCTGTTTGGTGGGTTCATTGATACACTTGGAGGTTATCAGCAATTTTATCTCATCAACCGTCAAATATTCACGTGTGCTTTCTGGTATTTTTATCCTATCGTCTGGATTAATCTTTGTGATAGGGTTGTAAGGTATGATTTCTTCTTTTACAGCAAGGTTTAAGGCACAATTCAAGCATCTAAAATAACCTGCTGTTGTTACTTTAGCCATTAGTTTACCATCTTTCCTTTTGGCTTTATTCAGATAGTCAATAAAGCCCAAACAATAGGGCTTATCAACTTCTTTCATTGTAACGGTATCGCCTTTGTACTTTATAAGGTGCTTTATTGCTTTATCTATCTGGATATGAAAAGCGGCACTTTGCCCCGTCTTTAGTTTGTGGTCGCTATAATGCCTCATCCAGTCAATCAAAAGCATCTTAGAACGTGAGGCATTTTTTGTTACTCCTGCCTCATCGTTTGTAAGTTCTATAATCTTTTGTGCCTTGATAGCGTTTGCTGCCTGTAAGGTATTTGCATTTCTTGCCTTTGCCATTTCATCCACTTCTGGGATGATATACAGCTTTAAAAATTCATAGGTTCTTTTACCATCCTTGTAAATATCCAGATAGAGGCTTTTATTGCCATTGGATAGACTTTTTGCCCTTAGCTTGATAGGCTCTTTGGCTTTGAGGGCTTTTTTTTTCTTTGCCATAGCTATAATGTTGATTTGTTACCACTGGCAAATATAGGCATTTTTTGTTACCCAACAAATATAAGTAACAAACAAGTAACAAAAATAACTCAATAATCACCAAAAGAAAGACAAATTAAGCCTTGTTTTCTATTGTAATAAATCACACAAGTATTTGATAATAATTGTTTTTAGTTGTAGTTTAATTGGTATTGATTTTTTAAGTGTAGGTTATTGGCGATACCGCGGAAGCAGATAAGGGTTTAGTCCCACGTTTTTTATGTGCTTTCAAGAATCTACAAACAGCTGAAGGGACCGGCAAAATAATACACAAAAATCATGAAACGAAATCTTATTCTACTGGTAGGTGCATTTTTAATGACAGCCTGCGCCGTTCAGAAAACCACGTATCGCGAATCTTCAGCCCGTGTTATCGAACCCGGCCTAAGTGTAATCGTCACCCCCTTAATTGCCGATCTGCAAGTCATCTCCCAAGAAAAAATCACACCGTATGTCGAGGTCTTTCCATACGAAGTGACATTATTTAATCTGAAATACGTCGATAATTTCAAACGTACGGCTCTACTGAATGCAGCTAAAAAATATAATGCAGATGTCATTGTAGGAGCGATTATCGATGTCGAGACTACTCCCCAAGGTAAATTCCAGGTTTCTGTAAGCGGTTACCCCGCCCGTTGGATAAACTTCCGAAATGCAACGGCTGCCGATACCTGGATGGTCGATATGTTTCAGATGACACCCGGCAACAACGCCGCAATTCTGCACAGCTCAGAGAAAAAACCGATCAAAATCGATAAGTAAATTCCAAATATATGAAACAAATTATTTTAACCCTCGGCATTCTGGCTTATTGCAGTGGTGTGTTTGGTCAGATGATTCACGGATCCACACTGATCACCGAACGCAACCACCAAAATGAACCACTACAGACCGGATCGCGCGGTTTTGCCGAACTCAGCCCGATGTACAATTTTGACGACGAAGCCTTCATGATAGAAGCCTCCGGCACTTACGGTTTTCAATTCAATTCATGGCTCTACGCAGGAGCCGGTCTCGGCGTTATCAGATGGGATGATAGTTACGGCCTTCCCCTCTTCGCCAATACACGGCTCTATGCCGGACAACGAAAAATAAAACCTTATTTCAATCTTCGGGCCGGTTATGTAATCTCTGCTACTAGTGAATATTACAATCCTAGCTATACACAACGAATAAAGGGATTTTATTTTTCTCCCTCTGTCGGCTTGGAAATCGGTCGGTTTAATCTATCGTTGGGAACCACAGAATTCAACGAGGAACAAAAATATACGAACAAAGTATACGGCGATACGGAAAATTATTCCATCTGGTCCCTATTTCTGGGATTCGGATATAATTTTAATTTTTCCAGTCGAAGGTAATTCTCTTCAACCCCTGTGTACAACAGGGGTTTTTTAAAACACCCCCAATTTATGATGATTTAAAGATAATCAACAGCTTCCGGACCTGTATTAAAAAGTAAATCCAATATACTTAAATCCGGCGTAAACGGGAAACGGTCGGCAAACGTCTGGGTATAGGGTTTTGCTTTAAACAGAATGTCCTCCTTTTCCTGGCGGGCCGGTTTCGGATGGATCACACCACGCATATCACATACTTCTTCGGGGTAAGTTTGATAATCCGTTGTAAAAACAAGGGATCGCCGAATCTGTAAAATACCGAGTACCGTTTCCAGAATCGCCGTATTTAAATCGAGCAGATATTTTTCTTTCTTCTCAAAAAACGGAATAAAATCTTCCATGTAATAATCGTAATACGGAGAATTCTTATAGGCAGACTCGATTCCCTTGAAATGCAATTTCTGCCAACGGGTCGAATAATCAATACATGCCTCCTTTGTCAGAAATTTAACTTCGTTCGTCTTTTTCACGGGCACGGTAAGAGACAGAATACCATTGGCGGACAAAATCTCACAGCGGTTACGGTAACTTTGCTTCCCGTAGCTTTCCCATTGCTCTATACCAACCTCATCGTATCGATTCACACAGGCGAGATATTGTACCGGAGGAAAATAAGCCGTATTCAGTATTACTTTTGACATTGTATTGCTTAAAATCAAACACAAAAATAATTGTAAATTTACGATTTCAGATTAAATGAATCCCGCAACGGATCAGTTTGTCGAACGATTTACAATCTGTCTGCAAAATCTGCAGAATTCAATCAAAAATCGCAAATCAAAAATCAAGTTTTCACGGCAAAATTAATAAAATTCGAGTATTTTTCCCTCATCCTTCCGTATTCCCGGTTTTCTCTTTAATTTTGCAATACTAAACAAAACAGGAAAACGAAGTGATATATCCGGAAAATTTTGAGAGTAAGATAAAGTTCGACAGAATCCGGGAAATGCTTACCGGCAGATGCCGAAGTGATATGGGACGGGAACTGGTAAAAGCCATGACCTTTTCGGAGGAGGACATTTTTATCCGGGAAAATCTGGAAGAAACGGCCGAATTTATGCGTATTGTGCGGGAAGAAGAGTTTCCGGGAGACTACTATGCCGATGCCCGTCCTTTTCTGAATAAGATCCGCATCGAAGGACTTTATCTGGATATCCCCGAATTGGTTGCATTAAAAAACTCATTGGAAAGTCTGACCGCCATTGTCCGTTTTTTCAACGGTAAAAATGAACAGTATCCCCACCTGACTCAAAAAGCCGGACAGATACAGTTGTTTCCTTATGTTTTACAACGCCTGGACTCGATTGTTTCCAAACACGGTACGATTAAGGATAACGCCTCTTCTGAACTGAACGACATACGCCGCAATATCCTGAAAAAACAGTCAGGTATATCCCGGCGCATGCAATCCTTATTACAGCAGGCCCAATCTGAAGGATGGGCAGAAAAGGACTCTTCTATCGCCATCCGTGACGGACGCATGGTTATTCCTGTTCCCTCGGCCTACAAACGACGAATCAACGGTATCGTACACGACGAATCGACGACCGGAAAAACCTCCTATATCGAACCGGCAGAAATCATCGAAACGAACAACGAGATACGGGAACTTCAACTGGAAGAAAAACGGGAGATCATCCGGATATTGCGTAAGTTCTCTGACGATATACGTCCTTACATCGACCACCTGATTCCGGCCTACAATTTTTTGGCCCATGTCGATTTCGTCAAGGCCAAAGCACTGTTTTCCATTGAAATCGAAGCCATTGTTCCGGTATTTCAAAATCTTCCCGAAATGTGGTGGTATGAAGCCAGGCATCCCTTGTTGTACCTGGCTTTTAAAAATACGGAAAAAAAACTGATTCCCTTAAAACTGGAAGTCAACGACGAACAACGAATCATACTGATTTCCGGACCGAATGCAGGAGGAAAATCCGTGTGTCTGCAAACAGCCGGACTTCTGCAATACATGTTTCAGTGCGGTTTACCGGTACCGGTAAGCGAGGCGAGTCGTTTCGGTATCTTTAAAAAAATTCTGATCGATATCGGTGACGAGCAATCCATCGAAAACGATTTGAGTACTTACAGTTCACACCTGATCAACATGAAAAACTTTGTCCGTTACGGCGACAAAGACACCTTGATATTGATCGACGAATTCGGCACCGGTACAGAGCCCATGCTGGGTGGCGCCATTGCCGAAGCAATTCTGCATGCTTTAAACAACAAAGAAGTAAAAGGAGTTATCACCACACACTATACCAACCTCAAACATTTTGCTTCAGCCACTCCCGGTATTGAAAACGGAGCCATGCTATACGACAACCACCGGATGATGCCCCTTTTCGAACTGCAAATCGGCAAACCGGGTTCATCCTTTGCTTTCGAGATTGCCAATAAAATCGGCTTGCCAAAAGAAATACTGGACGAAGCTGCCGGAAAAATAGGCGAAGACCATATCAATTATGATAAACACCTGAAAGACATTGCCCGGGATAAACGCTATTGGGAAGAAAAGCGAAGGAAAATCCACGAAAATGAAAAACGCCTGGATGATGTCGTCGCAAAATACAGTAACGAACTCCAGGAAGCCTCCCGGCTACGAAAAGAAATCATCCGGGAAGCCCAGCTTAAAGCACAGGAAATTATTGCTAATGCCAACAAAACAATAGAAACTACCATCCGGGAAATCCGGGAAAGCCAGGCCGAGAAAGAAAAAACCCGGATTGTACGTGCACAACTGGAAGCAGAAAAACAAAAATTGCTCTCTGAAGAAGAGGAAGAAGAACGCCTGAAACGGAAAATCGAAAAAATAAAAGACCGGGAAAACCGGAAAAAGAAAAAAAACGAAAAAGAAACCGTTTCTGAATATGACAAGAAAGAAACATCCCTCCTCCTGCAAAAAGGAGATTATGTCAAGCTACCCAACCAGGCCATCGGAGAAATTCTGGACATCAAAGCCGGAAAAGCACTGATAGCACTCGGTAACATTCGTACCCAGATTGCAGTAGAACAACTCCGTAAAGCCTCTGCCAACCAGATCAAAAAGCAAACCCGCCCGGCAAACAGGTCTGCCTATCCGGATTTCCGGGAAAATATGAGTCAGAAACGCCTGATGTTCAAACCGGAAATCGATGTTCGTGGCCTTCGGGGAGACGAAGCCCTGCAAAAGGTCACCGAATTTATCGATGAAGCCGTAATGCTCGATTCCAAAAACCTGCGCATCCTCCACGGCACAGGCACCGGGGCCTTGCGGCAAATCATCCGCGAATACCTTAGTACCAATCCCGTCGTCGGTTCTTACTCCGACGAACAAGTACAACTAGGAGGGGCAGGCATTACAGTCGTCAAACTGGATATCTGACATTTTGGTCGACCGAAATTATACGACAGTCCGGCAACTCTATGTGTATCTCCCGGACAAAACAGATATCCCCCCCACTGGAATACCTCCAAAAAATACTGAAAAAAATCAGATTATAAAGGAAGCCCGCAGATTTCGGTGTTCTCGCAGATAATTAATTTAAAATCAATATATCTCCCGAATCTGTGGGCCACTCAATATTATCTCTGCCTCATTATTTAAATAATATTTTCTTTTCCGATATATTCGTTATGCCTTTCGACTGCAAATAGGCTCTTACTTTGGCAATAGTTTCCGGCCGGACCTTTTCAAAAATTTCAAGTTCCACATTTTTCACCTTGTCTGTACGAATCTGATCGATAAAAGAAACTGCATTTTCATATTTCCATACATCCCGCCTGGCCTGTAACCCGGAATTATAGGTAAATACCATCGTCAACTGGGGAAGTGCCCCTGTTTCCTGTGATATCAAGGTAGGCTGAATGCCTTTATCCTTCAAAAAAGAAACGATTTTATCCTTTGATAACCGACCTTTTATCTGCAGTTCGATATCTCCTTGTGATATCGGCCGGCCCTCTTTTTCCAACTTTTCTCCAAGTTGTTCGATATTTACAGCCCTAAGATGTACCGCCTTGCCTTCAGCCGTCTTATAGATCAGATTGATCGGATAAGCAGGTGGAGGTGGAGGAGCCTGAACCAGAGAAGGATCGAGGTACGGCTCTGTAATATGCGGCTTTGCAATATTCACCAATACAGGAAATTTTTTATCCATTTTATCCCGGTCGGACCCCGGAAGCTGCTGCCGCACCTCCGTTGTAAATCTATCACACACTTCACCGACAATATTTAACAGATCCTGCCACTTCTTATCGGAAGTTTCCTTATCCCTCATCATCACAATATATACCGGAGAAAAACGGGTATGCATCCCTTTGAGTTGTGCCGCCAATTTATCCGCTAACTGATCCCAGGTAACATTATCGGCTAATAAATTATTGACAATTAAAAGGATGTTTTTGCGATTGATGTATAAATTAAGAACACGCTCTTTCTCCAATTTCACGTTTTCAACACGGTCACCGAAATATTCCTTCCAGGTCTGCTGAAAAAAATCTTCCGTCCATTTTTCGGGCTTATCCGGAATTTGATTAACTTTGTCAAAGGAAGCCAGTTTCTCCATGGAAGAAGCTACTTCCGGACGAGCAAAAGCCTGCGCTATCAGCACTGCTAACGGTAAGAAAAGTAAAATTTTCAACCGTGCCCAACGATTTGATTTTTCTTTTAACATCATAGTAATTCGATTTTTTAGTTTACTGTGATTAAAGCTGTTGGCAATAGATTCGACCCTGGAGCCGACAGCTTTTTTCACCAATAATAATTGATATTTAGTTGCATCGATGCCTTGTTTGATAACGCCTTCGTCAGCCTCATACTCATGAATATCCTGCAATTCCCGCCTTAACAGCCACACGGCCGGATTGAACCAATGAAACACGAGTAACAACTGAATCAGATATAAATCCCAAGTGTGTTTCTTACGAATATGGATACATTCGTGTGCAATGATTTCCTTATACCCTTCATAATCCTGGCGGGATAATACAATATAATTCCGCCAACTGAAAGGACAAATTTTCCCTGAAACAACGACTAATGTATACCCTTCTCTGGGTATAGACTCCCCGCTGCGAAGAATACCGAACATTCTCCGATAAGCAAGTAGCCAAAACAAAAGGCAGATACCCATTCCCCCTACATAAATCCATCCGGTATAAGGAATATTTCCTTTGCTTTCTGTCAGGACTTCTGTATCGGTTGTTGGCAGCGCATAAATCATGGCAGTCTGTTCTTCTTCCGGTACATAACCCGTTATGACTTTTTCCAATTCATTCAGATGCTGGCGGAAAGGCGACGGTTCGGCTTCAAACTCAACAAAAGGCCATACCAGACAAAACAGTATCCCTCCCAGCAAAATAAAGCGATTCCATCTGAAAAAAGTATCCCGGCACAACAATACCTTAAAAAATATCAAAAACAAAGTCAGGCAAATCGTCGAACGAAAAATATAAAGTAAAAAAGCTTCCATAACTACCGTTTTCTTTTATTCTCGATCTGACGGATCAGGTCCTTCAGTTCATTTACAGAAATATTTTCTTCCTCAATCAAGGCCGATACAACCCGCGTATAAGAGTTATTGAAATATTTCGATACCACATTCTTAAGCGTGCCACGCCGGTACTCTTCGCGGGATACGGCTGCATAATACTGATAGGTATTACCATAAACCGTATAAGCAATAAAACCTTTTTCCTCCAATCCCCGTACGATGGTCGACAGCGTATTATAATGCGGTTTCGGCTCTTTGTAAAATTCCAGCAATTGTTTTACAAATAAAGGTCCCTTATCCCAAAAGAACCCCATAATTTCTTCTTCTTTAGCCGTTAATCTTTCCATTACCCAATTATTTAATAAGAACATTACAAATATAACTATATTTTTTAATTACACAACTACATAAAATAGTTTTTCAACTAAATAATTTAGTTGTTATTCGGAATAAAAAATAAAGGAGGAAGACATCTCCTCCTTTTATTCAGATTTTCATCACTCAAACCCGATAAATACTACACTCACAACTTCCGGAGACAGCTTGCAAACTTTAAATCAAGCATACAATCCCCCTTATTAAAAGAATCGTAAATCAAAAATTACACACTGGGACGGACTCAGTCATGTTCGGAAGAACAGTCCCTCCAATTTTGGAAATCAAAAAAAACATACCAGTTATTAACAATCATGTATTATTTTGTTAGTAACTAATTGTTTTATAATGTATTGACTTGTATTTAAATATCTATATTTGTTTTCATAAACAATAGATATATGTCAACCATCTTTAATCAGAAAATTGATTTGATTCAGCTATTGCGTCAGATTCCTGATGAACATATCCTAAAAATAGCCACTAAAAGTAAAGTTGATCATTATGCCAAAGTATTGAATGGCCGTTTGATGTTTTATTTGCTTTTATCAGGAATCCTTCGTACAGATAAATTGAGCCAGCGTGGTCTGGCTGATTCCTTTTCCTCTCCTCTTTTTCGTACTTTATTTAATTTTAAAGGTAAACCAACGATATCCCATAGTTCCATATCCGATCGTCTGTCCACCATGAATACTGATTTCTTCCGGGAGTGCTACGAAACGATCTATCATATTTTCAGTTCTTTATACAGTACGAAAGAGATCGAAAACTTATGTCTTCAGCGTGTGGACAGTACTCTTGTAAGTGAAGCCTGCAATCACCTCAAACAGGGAATGCCGTGCGGCAATCTTTACGGGAAAAAGAAAATGATGAAATATACCATCAATTTTGACGGAATGTTTGCTTCTTTTGCAACGACTCATTCGGGTGATAGTGAAGCCAGCGAATCCCATGTACTTCCTGAGAATGTGCTCAGCCATTTTCAAAAGATAAAGGATCACTCTTCTGTTTATATCCTTGACCGCGGTCAGAATTCTGCCGAAGCATTCAGGACAATGAAAAGTCAGGATGGACTCCTTTTTGTAGGCAGACTGACCGATAAACGGAAAATGCTGGTGGTGGAGGACCTGAAAAAGGGAAATGATGTTTTCACAGACGGAGACCTTCTTGAAGACAAATTGGTTAAACTTTATAAACGGGAAGAAAAACTCAATAAAGAAGGAAGAAAAGTAGTAACAACCAGACTCGTTGATGAAACTTTCCGGGTAGTGCGTTTTAAACCTCAGGGTAAAGGCGAAATTTTACTCATAACTAACTGTCTGGAACTTACAGCTCAGACTATTACTCAGATATACCGTCGACGGTGGGATATTGAAGTCTTTTTTCGTTTTATCAAACAGGAACTGAATTTCAGCCATTTTCTCTCCATGAATGAAAACGGAATACAGATTGTGATGTATATGACCCTGATTACGGCTATGCTGGTGATGATTTATAAACGGGAAAATAATATCGGATATACCACGGCTGTCAGAAGAATGGGCATTGAACTCGAAAATCTGATTATGGCCATTATCGTTATTGAAAGCGGGGGAGATCTGAATAAAACGCAACTCAGACCTCCTGTCTGAAAATTTAGGAGCACTTGAGAAGACCAGAAAAAAAGAATATATGGAAAAAGACAACCATGGACAATATTTTTTCTTCCGAACATGACTGGGACGGACTCATTGTGTAACTTTCACCTCCCTGTTCTCAATTTAAAATTTAAAATCTAAAATTTAAAATCATAAACAACCTCCTCGAAAACCCGCTACAAATCAAAAATCTCCACAATCGTAAATCAAAAATCAAAAATCGTAATTACACAATGAGTCCGTCCCACTGTGTAATTTTCTCCCTACCCATTTTTCAATTTTAAATCTAAAATCTAAAATTTAAAATCATAAACAACCTCTTCGAAAACCCGCTACAAATCAGCATTCACCCCAATCGCAAATCAAAAATCATAAATCGTAAATTACACAATGAGTCCGTCCCGCTGTGTAATTTTCTCCCTACCCATTTTTCAATTTTAAATCTAAAATCTAAAATTTAAAATCATAAACAACCTCTTCGAAAACCCCCTACGAATCAGCAATCTCCACAATCGTAAATCAAAAATCGTAAATCGTAAATCGTAAGCCTCCCCTATATCACAGCTTTTCGTATACGCACTAATTTTTCCAACAATCCTTCCATCAAATCCAGACGCAACATATTTGCTCCGTCAGACTTGGCACAAGAAGGATTACTATGGGTTTCGATAAACAAACCATCGGCACCGACAGCAATTCCTGCTTTAGCGATGGTCTCTATCAGTTCCGGTTGTCCGCCGGTCACTCCGCTTCCCTGATTGGGCTGTTGCAAGGAGTGTGTCACATCAACCACAACCGGACAATGACAACTGTCCTGCATAATCCGTATTCCCCGGTAATCGACGATCAGGTCCTGATAGCCGAATGTCGTACCCCTCTCCGTCACCATAACATTCTGATTGTGGGAATCCCTTACTTTCTGCACAGCAAAACGCATCGCATCCGGTGAAAGGAACTGTCCTTTTTTTATATTAACCAATTTTCCGGTTTTGGCAGCAGCAACCAATAAATCGGTTTGCCGGCACAAAAAAGCCGGGATCTGCAATACATCTACATAAGGAGCTGCCAGCTCTGCATCTTCCGGGGAATGAATATCTGTTACCACAGGAATTCCGAATGTTTCCTTCACCTTTGCCAGTATCTTCAATGCTTTTTCATCTCCGATACCGGTGAAAGAATCAATCCGGGAACGGTTGGCTTTTTTAAACGAACCTTTAAACACATAGGGTATATCCAGACGTTCGGTAATTTTTACGACATGCTCTGCAATCTGCATGGCCATTTCCTCTCCCTCAATCACACACGGCCCGGCCAAAAGAAAAAACATGTCCGACTGCTTAAATTTTTCCAATACTTCCATATATTTTAATTGTAAACTTTAGATTCCAAACTAAACAAAGAGTTATAAAACGATTCTAACTGTAGATTGCAGATCAGCCATCATGCCTCACCTATACCGATCATCAGTTCTAAGGCCATACCCTGCTACCTGACAAAAATCTATTCAAAATCTATTTATATTTCCTTTTCCACCAATTTTTCAATCGTTCCAGTATTTTCACCTCTTGCGTATTGTTTTGAGGTTTATAAAAAACAGCCGTCTTCACCTCCTCAGGCATGTATTCCTGATCGACGAAATTCCCTGGAAAATCATGGGCATATTTGTAATCTCTCCCATAATTCAATTCCTTCATCAGTTTTGTCGGAGCATTTCTCAAATGCAAAGGTACCGGTACATTTCCTGTCTGCCTTACCAACCGGATGGCTTCGTCGATCGCCAGATATGCCGAGTTGCTTTTCGGAGATGTTGCCAGATAAATCAGACATTCCGACAGGGGAATACGGGCTTCCGGCATTCCGATTTTATGTACGGCCTCAAAACATACATTTGCAATCAGCATGGCATTAGGATTCGCCAAGCCAATATCTTCCGAAGCGGAAATAATCAGTCGCCGGGCAATGAATTTCGGATCTTCTCCTCCCTCCAACATCCGGGCCATATAATACAAAGCCGCATTCGGATCACTCCCCCGGATCGATTTTATCATAGCCGAGATGATATCATAATGCTGCTCACCGTCCTTGTCATACATCAAGGGATTTTCCTGTAACTCTTTACGGACAATCTCATTATCAACAATGATCTCCTTTCCTGTCTGGGCATTTACCACCAATTCCAGAATATTGAGCAATTTCCGGGCATCTCCGCCACTAAAAGAAATCAAAGCCTCCTTCTCCCTGACCTGTATATTTTTCTCTTTCAGGTAAAAATCTTTCGTAATCGCCTTATCGACCAATTCTTCCAGATCGGCTTTTTCCTGCGCTTTCAGAACATATACCTGACAACGGGATAAAAGCGGTGAAATCACTTCAAAAGAAGGATTTTCCGTCGTTGCCCCGATCAAGGTAACTGTTCCTTTTTCGACGGCAGCCAACAAAGAGTCTTGCTGTGCTTTCGAAAAACGATGGATTTCATCGATAAACAAAATCGGATTAGGCGTATTGAAAAAACGCTGGCTTTCAGCTTTCTGAATCACCTCCCGCACATCTTTCACCCCGGAGCTCACAGCACTCAATACATAAAAGGGCCTTTTCAATTGCTCGGCAATAATCATCGCCAGGGTTGTTTTCCCTACCCCCGGAGGTCCCCACAAAATAAACGACGACACCACGCCCGATTCTATCATCTTGCGCAATACTTTCCCCTCTCCTACCAAATGCTTCTGTCCGATATAATCATCCAATGTCTTCGGACGCATCCGTTCTGCCAAAGGTTTATTTTCCATAACCCAAAATCCTTATCTTTTTGCAAAGATAAGGATTTAAGGATAAAAGGAAGGTACCCCTTCCGCTTATTTTTTCGATGTTCCGCTTTCCAGAATACTGACGATAGAAAACAGACAAAAACAAATAGCTCCTAAACCGGTCAGTACCCTTGCCGGTACGAAAAAAGCATTATCATATAGTCCTTCTTCAAAAAGAAAGGCTGCTAAAAACAAACACAAAAGGGCCGTAATGACCGGAATTAAAGGAATTCGATTGGCTAATGCATACTCTTGCCGCCATACCTTAGCTAACAATAAAACTTTACTGGAAATACTGAAACATACCAATCCCAAACCGATCATAATAAATCCGGTGGTATTAGCCGCATTTCCGATCATAGCCAAGATCAGGACAATCCCCCAAATGACACTGATCGTTCCGAAAAAAAAGACCAGCTTAGGCCAGAATTTACGATCCTGCTCCCCATAATCGTTCCGGATCTGGCGGGCAATACTGGCCACCAAAGCCACTAAACTGGACGCGATACAAGCCAAACCTCCCATCACCGTGCCGGCAACCAGATAAGCCGAACCCAAACTCGTCCGGGAAAGTAAAACGATACACCATACCCAGGCTGTCAAGGCAAACAAAACCGTTAAAACAATCAAAATTTTTTCCGTCACAGCCGTAAATCCTTCTTTATTGATCTCCGTGCTTCCTGAATGGGAATTTTGCGGAATCAGATAGAATTTCGTCGAAGAGGTCGCCGCTGTAGATACACAAGCCGTGATCAGAGCAACGCCGCATATCACATGTCCGGAAACGAGGTAATTAGTCGTCCCCAGCCCAAATATCCATATCCCTGAAATAAAGGTTACAATAGCCACCAGATATCCGAATCCGGGAAGCAGATATTTAAACACGGGACGATAAGTGTGAATCAATTGCCGTATTATTGTCCCGGCTGTAGCAAACAAAGCCAAACAAATCGCCCCTAAAAAGAATACGACAGGGCCCGCCACATATTTCGCCGGATCCGGTCCGTAAAGAAATATGAAACCTCCCAGAAAAAAGCAAATAAAAGCCATAAATACCGGAATGGCCCTGAACAAAACACTGATACCGTAATTCATCATCTTAAAATTAAAGTTATTTACTTACCAATTTCACCTCATATACGCTGTGATTATTTCAAAAGTTGCTCTTTCCGTATACTTCCGTTAGATGTTTTTATGTAAAAATCAAGTCATTAAATCTTTTCGCATTTGTTTCTATGATTCCTTTTTTATAAATTTGCAGCATGCTGAAAGAATCAGAACATCCTTTGAGGCAAATATTCCGGAAGTTTACAAACAAATATACATTTGTCGGACTTCTCTTTCTGGTATGGATTGCCTTCTTCGACAGAAACAGTTTCGTCGAAAAGGCACAACTACGCAGTAAAATCACGACACTGACAAAAGAAAAAGAATACTACCAGAAAAAAATAGAAGAAGACAACCGCAAAATGAAAGAACTATTGAGTAACCGCGATAATCTCGAAAAATTTGCCCGGGAACAATATCTGATGAAAAACAGCAACGAAGACATTTTTATCATCATAGACAAATAAGGACGTGGGTAGAATTTTAGCCATTGATTACGGGAAAAAAAGAGTAGGCATTGCAGTTTCCGATCCCGGACGTATTATCGCCACTGGTCTTCAAACGGTCCTTTCGCATGAAGTCTTAAAATTTCTCCAGGATTACACGGCCAAAGAAACAATCGATCTTTTTGTAGTCGGCTATCCCAAGCAAATGGATAACACCGACTCGGAAAGCATGATCTATGTAAAACCGTTTCTCACAGCCTTGAAACGTAAATTTCCCACAATTCCGATAGAAATGTTCGATGAACGCTTTACTTCGGTTATCGCCCACAAAGCCCTGATCGAAGGAGGAGCTTCTAAAAAGAAACGTCAGGATAAAGCTCTCATAGATACAATGAGCGCCACTTTGATCCTTACATCCTATATGGAAAGTATAAGAATAAAAAACAACCGATAAATACAAATTAATTATGTTATTACCCATACTCATATACGGTCATCCGACCTTAAGAAAGGTGTCCGAAGACATTCCGACCGACTATCCGGACTTAGATAAATTCCTCAAAGACATGTGGCAAACCATGGAGGAATCGGACGGAGTAGGGCTGGCCGCTCCTCAAGTCGGTAAAAATATCCGTATCTTCGTAGTCAATGCCGACGCCTTTGCCGATATCGACCCGGATTGCACGGGATTCCGGAAGGCTTTCATCAATGCCCATATCCTGGAACGTACGGGAGAAGAAATAAGCCGGAACGAAGGTTGCTTAAGTGTTCCGGGTATTCATGAGGATGTAAGACGAAAAGATAAAATCCGGATTGCATACCGGGATGAAGACGGAGTGGAAAGAGAAGAAGAATACGAAGGTATTAAAGCCTGGATCATACAACACGAATACGACCACCTCGAAGGAATACTCTTTACCGACCACCTGTCCGGCTTAAAAAAGAGACTGTTGAAAAATAAACTCAACAACATCAGTCTCGGCAAATTTAAAGCCACATACCGGGTTAT
This sequence comes from Culturomica massiliensis, assembly GCF_900091655.1. Taxonomy (NCBI): domain Bacteria; kingdom Pseudomonadati; phylum Bacteroidota; class Bacteroidia; order Bacteroidales; family Odoribacteraceae; genus Culturomica; species Culturomica massiliensis. Next base: position 177,625 of record NZ_LT594621.1, on the reverse strand, counting down.
TTTACCCAAGTAAAAAATTACACACCGGGACGGACTCATTGTGTAATTTTGGATCGACGGCTTCGGGTTGAATCCCTGGGATTTCGCAGATAGATTTATAATTAGGCGTCCAATAAAAATGTAATTTAAAATTTGCAGAATTTACAATTCTTGCTTTTACAAACAGGATTATGTGCTTAATCTAAAATTTGTAATTTATCTGCGGAATTTTCCCATCCGTTTTTCCCGGATTTTTTGTAACTTGTATACCTCGAGTTTCAAATCCGGATTTTTTATGGTGTAAACAATTTTCGTCATCGCACGCCTTTCCTAATACCTCTGATGCTGCTAGCCGGAGGTATAGCACTTGCTCCTGTTTTCCGTATACCGGCCATCGTATTCTATTCCTTTCTGAGTACAGCCTTTTTATGCGGTATATTCTTTTTTAAACACTCCTTTTCCGGTATACTCCTACACATTTCCATTCTCCTTTGCGGGCAGCATTTAGCGATACCTCCTCCCTTCCATCCGGATACGTCTGACATTTCTACTTTACATTGCCGGTGCAAAGAAGTCCTTTCTTCCAATAGCTATATTCTATCGGTAGCAGACCGGCTTTTGTATCTCCGGTTGCCGGACACAGCTTGCAATTACCGGGCAGGAGACTCGTTAACGGTACAGGGACGGCTGATCCGGCTTAAAATAACAGCCAATATTGATGCTTTCAACTACAATCGCCACCTAAAGCAAAAAAACATTCATTTTCGTATATATCCCGTCGCTCCGGTTATTAAAACCGGACATTCGACAAATTTGTATACTTTTTTTCAAGACATCCGGCAAAAATTAATCTCAAAGATTGACCGTCTGATTTCCCTTCCCCGGCAACAAGCTGTCGTCAAAGCACTATGTCTGGGATACAAAAATGAATTGGATAAAGATACCCGTACCCTCTTTTCTTCCACCGGAACCATTCATCTTTTGGCAGTATCCGGACTGCATACCGGAGCTGTCTACCTGTTACTTTGCTATTTTTTCAGATTTTTGGGATTAAAACACCCCAAAAGTCATTTAGTCATCATCCCCTTACTTTGGTGCTATGCCTGTCTTACAGGTCTGTCACCTTCCGTTATCCGGGCCGCTAACATCCTCTCGTTTATCATCATCGGCAAGGCTTTTGCCCAAGATTATACCCCGCTTAATTCTATAGCAGCCTCAGCTTTTTTCACACTGATATTTCAACCGGAAGCCCTTTATTCCATCAGTATGCAAATGTCATACGCCGCTTATACCGGTATCGTTCTTTTATATCCGCTTTCCAAAAAATTTTCTTCTCATATACCGGCATTCCTGAAACCGGTATATGCCCTGCTTAGTGTCACTTTATCGGCTCAACTGGCAACAGCCCCCCTAAGCATTTACTATTTCCATACTTTCAATCCGGGCAGTCCCCTGATCAATCTCATAGCCGTACCGCTCACAACCCTGCTTTTTTACATTGCTTTACTCACACTGTTACTACCTTTATGTATCGGACTAAAAATAAATTTCATCACCGAATACCTGTGCAGTACATTATTCTTCTGCCTCGATAAGTCCGGCATTTCCTATCTGAATATGAACAATCTTTATCCCACAATAGGACATATTCTATTCTTTTACTTTCAGTTATTTCTGCTTGTTTTTTATTTGTCAGAACGTAAAAAAGCGGTATTCCGGTTGCTCCTTCTAAACTGCTGTTGCTGGCTGATATACATTTGCTTTTTTAATATACATATCCGGAATCGCCGGGAAATTATTACTTACCACCTGTATGGGAAAAGTTGTATTTTATTGAATCACAACGGTTATTACACCTTCCTTCACAATACCTCCGATTCATCCGACCGGGAAACGATATACCCTTATATCCATTACAACCGGCTTCTTTCCTCCAAACGGGAGTTTACAGGAACAGATTTTTTACACCTGTTTCCGCAATTTATAAACAAAAAATACGACATCGGTTTAATAACATCGGATAAGGATTTTCCGTATCCCAATACAAGCTCATGGATTGTCAGCGATAATATTTTCCCTGATCAGGTCAGAGACACGTCCCTGCTTCCCCGACAAATCATCGTGGACGCATCCAACCGTTCCACCTGTATCCGGAAATGGGAATCTTTTTGCCGAAACCACTCCATCGCACTTTTAAAGACCGAAGAATATGGATCCATACGAATTCCTTTAAAATAAACTTTTTATACTTGTAAATATACAGTCATCACACAAAAATGAAGTTTTTTATACAAAAAATAAATAAATAATCTTTTATCATCGAAATCAAAGGCAATTAGTTTAAATTTGCGACCTTGAACACACTATAAAAAACATATTCATGAATATCGTCATCGCAGGAGCAGGAGCTGTCGGAACGCATCTGGCAAAGATGCTCAGCAGGCAGGAACATAATATATTACTCATCGACTCAGACCAGGAAAAGGTCGAAGCCCTCGAAAGTCAACTGGACATAATGTCGGTTGTCGGCTCATGTACTTCTATCGGTGCACTGAAAGATGCTGAAGTCGGTAAATGCGATCTCTACATTGCAGTAAATCCTCTGGAAGACCAAAATATTAATTCCGCTATCCTGGCTAAAAAGCTGGGAGCGAAACGCACCATCGCCCGTGTCAACAACAGCGAATACCTGGAGAGCGAAAATGCAGAATACCTGAAATCCATCGGCATCGATACCCTGATATACCCCGAGCGTCTGGCTGCGGAAGAAATTGTAGCCTCCCTCAAACAAATCGGTTCACGTCAACTGCACGAATTCTCTGACGGCCGTCTGCAATTGATCGGTATAAAACTGTGGGATAAAGCGCTTATTCTAAATCATACACTGGCCAAGATGGGCGAAATATACGGGGCAGATCAGTTTCGGCTGGTAGCCATAAAACGCGATAACAAAACATTGATTCCCCGGGGAAACGATGTTCTGAAATACGGAGACCTTATTTTTGTCGTTACCAAACCTTCGTTCATCCAAAACGTTTTTGCCCTTTGCGGTAAAGAACAATTCGAAATAAAAAATATCGTTATTGTCGGGGCTTCCCGCATCGGTATCAAAACAGCCTCATTGCTGGAAAAACATTACAACGTCAAAATCATCGAGAAAGACCGGGAAAAATGTATCCAACTGGCCGATAAACTGAAATATACACTCATTATTAACGGGGACGGTCGTGACCTCACCCTGTTGCGTGAAGAGGGCATCAAAAACATAGACGCTTTTATCAGTGTCACAAAATCTTCGGAAACCAATATTCTCTCCTGTTTACTGGCCAAAAAAATGGGAGTAAAGAAAAGTGTCGCCGAGGTGGAAAACATCGATTATATCGACCTGGCAGAAAACATCGGTATCGGAACACTGATCAATACAAAATTGATTGCGGCCTCACACATTTACCGCTATACGATGAATGTCGATGTCAAGCATTTGAAATTCCTGACCTTTTCCGAAGCCGAAGTATTCGAATTGCAAGCTGAAGCCGGTTCAAAAATCACCCGGCACCAGTTGAAAGACATGAATTTTCCGGAAGATGCAACAATCGGCGGCATTATCCGGGGGAACACGACTATCATAGCCAAAGGAGACGTACAAATCCAGGCCGGTGATAACGTTGTCGTGTTTGCGCTTCAAAGTGCCATTAAAAAAGTCATTAAGTATTTCCAGAAATAATGATAAATATACGATTTATCACAAACATCATCGGCAAGCTATTGCTCATCGAATGCGTCTGTTTTCTATTGTGCGTATTGATTTCCCTTTTGTATGGGGAAAGTGACACCTTGGCATTTCTGTATTCCGCTATCATTACGGGTATTACAGGAATGTGTATGGCCTATATTGTAAAGGCTCCCGATCAGATACTGGCCAAAAAAGACGGTTATTTTACTGTCACCTGTATCTGGCTTTTTTTCTCCCTTTTCGGCTGTTTGCCTTTTATTATCGGCAACACCATTCCCTCTTTCACCGATGCCTTTTTTGAAACCATGTCCGGTTTTACAACAACCGGTTCCTCTATACTTAACGACATAGAGTCCTTGCCCCATGCTACACTTTTCTGGCGGTCGATGACCCAATGGCTGGGAGGTTTGGGGATTGCCGTACTCTTTTTAGCCATCCTGCCGAGCCTCGGTATCGAAGGACGGGATCTATACGTAGCGGAAGTACCCGGCCCCACACACAATAAAATGGCCGCAACCTTTTATTCTTCTGCCCGGAAACTATGGCTGTTCTATTTATCCTTCACCGCTTTGGAAACGATTCTGCTCATGTTCGGCGGCATGTCTCTTTTCGACGCGATATGTCATTCTTTCAGCACTATGGCAACAGGAGGATTCTCGACCAAACAAGATAGTATTGCTTATTGGAACTCCCCGTACATCCAATATGTAATCATGTTGTTTATGTTTATCGCAGCCATCAATTTCGGCCTCTACCTGACAGCTTTAAAAGGAGATTTCAAAAGAATATTTCATGATGAAGAACTCAGGTGGTATACCATTATCATTGCCGTATGCAGTATCGTCATTGCTTGCGGCCTTTATTTCAACGGATGGGCCGGTGCGGAAAAATGTTTCCGGGATGCAGCCTTCCAGGTCGTAACAATCATGACGACAACCGGTTTTGCAACGGCCGATTACTTGTTATGGCCGACCTTGTTAGGCTTACTTATTTTCGTATTGATGTTTATCGGCTCCTGTGCCGGCTCGACTGCCGGAGGTATTAAAGTCGTCCGAGTCGTTCTGTTATTCAAGAATTCTTTCACCGAAATGAAGCGGATCATTCACCCCAATGCTGTCATTAACGTCAAATACGACGGTAAAAGCGTACACCCTACAGTTATGACCGGAGTAATGGCCTTCTTCATTCTTTTTATGATTGTATTCAGCATCGGAAGTATCATTATGGCTATATTTACCGACGACATTGCTACGGCCTGTAGTGCTGTCATCAGTTGTATGAGCAATATCGGTCCCGGATTCGGTTCTATCGGCCCGATGGACAATTTCTCACACTTAAGCGATGCCGCCAAACTATTCTGCGCAGCCCTGATGTTGATCGGCCGCCTCGAAGTATTCACCGTATTGGTATTATTCAGCAAAGCGTTTTGGAAAAGATAAAAGAAAGCTTGTAAACTAAAAACAGGAAGTGAATCAGAGAAAGCCATTCCGGCTTTGATTGATGACTGATGATTTTTGATTATCAACACTTTAGCAAATTCATCCCACACAAAACCGAAAAACTTCAGATTAGCTTTATGTGATTAATCCAAAATCAGACAACTTCCGGTTAAACGATCAAAATCTATCTCTTTCTGTCCTCAATTGTAAATCAAAAACTCCAATTCAAAACTCTCTTATTCTTCGACATTACCACCTGCCATATCCAGCAATTCGGTCGTAATACCCTGCTGCCGCAGTTTATTATATTCCAATTGTAAACTTCCCAATAATTTATAAGCATTATCACTGGCCATTTGCATGGCTATAATACGAGTGGCTTGCTCGGAGGTCTGATTTTCCAAAAATGTCTTATAAAACATAGTTCGTATAATCAGCGGATAGAGTATCTCAAAAATTTCCCGGCAATCCGGTTCATAAATATAAACCCTGGGAAGATTCGGACGGTCGGGGCCTGACTGTTCTTCCTGCTTACGACCGAGCAATGGCAACAATTGCAAACGGGTAACAATTTGAGTCCCACGGCTCTTATAATGAGTATATATGACTTCCACCTTATCGACATCTCCTTGTAGAAAACGGGCGATCAACTCATCCGTCAAAACTTTGACTGCTTCCGGATACTTCTTCTCTATAAATAAATCCGTACTCTTCTTATAGTCGATATTTTGCATTCGCTTGACATATCCGACCATCTTTTTTCCGATCGGATATACTTCCGGATGCTGAATACCCAGTGAAGCATATTCCCGGATCGTTCCAAGAAGTTCCTTGTATAAATTGATATTAAAAGCCCCGCACATTCCCTCATCAGAGCCAAGACATATCAAAGCCACCTGCCGCACAGGACGTATTTTCCGCAAAGGCGATTCGTAATCACAATCCTTTTCGTTGACGTGCGCCAATATGGATTGCAATTGCTCCTCATAAGGCAGAGTGCGGTTTAAGGCAATCTCTGCTTTACGCATCCGGGCAGAAGAAATCATCTTCATCGCCGCAGTAATCTTTTGAGACGATTGCACCGAATTGATCCTTCGCTTCAGTTCACGCATTGTGGCCATAACTTCTCTTTTAAATACTCTATATGAATGATATATTCACGGTAATCCCTGTCTGTTCCCAGAGATCACCGGATCCAATCGTATATATTACATCTTAAAACGTTCGCTGACTTCCTTAGCAACGGCTGTCATCAACTCTTCTACCTTATCGTCCAGGATACCTTCTTTCAAACGATCGAGTACCTCTTTCCGATAACGGGCATTCAACAATTCCAGATATAACTTTTCAAAATCCGATACATGATGCAAAGGGACATCTTTCAACAAACCCTGCGTTCCGCAATAGATCACGGCTACTTCTTCCTCTACCGGCATTGGAGCATACTGCGGTTGCACTAACAAACGGGCATTTTTACGTCCCTTATCGATCACCATTGCCGTTACAGGGTCCATATCCCCACCGAATTTAGAGAAGGCCTCCAATTCCCGGTACTGAGCCTGATCGATCTTCAATGTTCCGGCAATTTTTTTCATCGATTTCAACTGGGCATTACCTCCCACACGTGACACCGATATGCCGACATTAATAGCGGGACGCATCCCTTCATTAAATAAGGTCGTATCCAGGAATATCTGTCCGTCTGTAATTGAAATCACATTGGTCGGAATATAGGCAGAAACGTCCCCGGCCTGCGTTTCAATAATCGGCAAAGCCGTCAACGACCCACCCCCTTTAATCATAGGTTTCAACGATTCGGGTAAATCGTTCATCTGAGCAGCAACATCGTCATTGGAAATAATACGGGCCGCCCGTTCCAATAAACGGGAATGCAAATAAAAAATATCTCCCGGATACGCTTCCCGTCCGGACGGACGCCTCAATATCAGGGAGATCTCCCGGTAAGCTACGGCCTGTTTCGAAAGATCATCGTATACGACCAAAGCATGTCGTCCGCTATCCCGGAAATACTCTCCGATAGCAGCTCCGGCGAATGGGGCGTAGTAACGCATGGCGGCAGAATCCGAAGCATTGGCAGCAACGATGATACAATATTCCAAGGCACCTTTTTCACGCAAGGTATTCACCAAAGTAGCCACCGAAGAAGCTTTCTGTCCGATAGCGACATAAATGCAGTACACAGGATCCCCATTCGTAAAATTCGCTTTCTGATTGAGAATCGTATCTATGGCAATGGCTGTCTTTCCCGTTTGCCGGTCTCCGATAATCAATTCCCGTTGTCCTCTTCCGATCGGAACCATCGAATCGACAGCTTTAATACCCGTTTGCAAAGGTTCTTTTACAGGTTGACGGAAAATCACCCCCGGCGCTTTCCGGTCCAAAGGCAACTCGATTGTATCCCCGGCAACAGGGCCGGCACCGTCAATCGGATCTCCCAAAGTATTCACAACCCGTCCCAACAACCCATCTCCGACACGTATTGAAGCAATATGCCCTGTACGTTTCACCGTAAAATTCTCTTTCACCCTGTCTCCTGCATTCATCAGGATAACCCCGACATTATCCTGTTCCAGGTTCATCGCCACTCCCCGCACTCCATTCTCAAATTCAACCAACTCACTGGAACGCACATTGTCCAATCCGAAAACATGGGCTACACCGTCACCGACCTCCAACACCGTACCCACCTCCTCAAAAGCGGTTTTCGTATCTACGCCCTTGAGCTGCATTTCCAATATATCCGAAACCTCATCCAATTTACTCATAACTTCAACTTATTAACTGTTTATATCCTCTAGCCCAGTAAACCTTTCCGTATCTGTTTCAACTCTCTCCGCACGGAAACGTCTAACTGTTCCGAGCCGATCCTGAGTATAAATCCGCCTATAATCTCCGGATTGACAGTTGTCGTAAACTCAACCGTAAATTTCGTCCGTTCGGTTACCATAGCCTTGATTTTATCGATAACTGCCGCCGAAAGTTCTTTGGCTGTCGTTATATTCACCAGGATAATTCCATGTGCTTTACGATACATATCCTCGTATATCAGAGCAATTGTCCGCATATAGCTTTCCCGGTGGTTCCGGATCAACAAACGAATTGCCCGGATATAAGCCTCTCCGGGTTCAATACCGATAGCCGTTGAAAGCAGCAATTCCTTATCCTTCGGCGAAAGAACCGGGTTGAGCAAAGCTTTCTGTAAATCCGGATAGGCCGTATAATTTTCCAGGAACAGTTGCATCTTTTCATAGACCATCCCATCCACCCCCAATTCCTTGGCATACCGGAACAACGCTTTGGCATAACGCTGTGAAATCAATCCCTCGTTCATCTATTTACTCAATTTTTATTCTCCAGTTCATCCAGGTATTTTTCGACCATTTCCTCCTGAGCTTTATTCCCGTCCAGATTCTGACGGATCACTTTCCCGGCGATTTCCAGCGATAATTTCCCGACCTGCCGGCGCATCTGTATTTCAGCCTCTTTTTTCGTTTGCTCGGCAACCAGACGGGCAGCGTCCAGAATTTTCTGCGCCTCGGTAGTTGCAGATTTTTTAGCCTGCCCGACAATATCATCCTTCAAGCGTTGCGCTTCCTGAAGGATTTCCAATTGTTTGCGCTGAGCATCTGTCAAAAGAGTTTGCGCATCGTATTCGGCTTGCTTTTTCAACTCGATAGCCTCTCGTGCCGAAGCAACCCCCTTATCGATATAAGCGGCCCTTTCTTCTACACTCCGGATAATAACCGGCCAGGCATATTTAGCTAAAATACCGAACAAAGCCAGAAAAACAACCAGCATCCAGAAAATCAACCCGAATTCCGGTTCGAATAGTGCCATATTTTTTCTTTTTTATACGGGAATAAATACCCGTCATCTACCAATTGATATATTACATGTCTTCTTTCTCCGAAAAGACAACAGAAAACATAAAGCCTGATCGCTCTGTGGACCTTATCGCATGTTATTGAATAAACAAAGCCAACACACACACGATGATTGCAAAAAGTGCCACTCCTTCGATCAAAGCTGCAATCACAATCATATTCGTCCGGATATTATTTGCCTCTTCCGGCTGACGGGCAATAGCATCCATCGCGTTAGCTCCGATTTTACCAATTCCGATTCCGGCTCCGATAGCTGCCAAACCAGCTCCGATACAAGCTCCGATTTTAGCCAGACTTACGCCGGCTGCCACCTGTAATGCAATAATACTTAACATACATTCTTGTTTTTAATTGTTACAAATTTTTCCTATTGTCAAAAGTCAACCCAGCGCTGTAAAAACAGCTTCTGATAATTCGGGTCAGCTTTCTATATTTACACTTTTCTTTACATGCTCATGAGTTTCAGGACGCGCAAGACTGATAAAAATCGTCGATAACATCATAAATACATAAGCCTGTATAAAACAAATCAAAAAATCAACCAGATTCATAAATACGGCAAACAATACGGCTATAACCGTAGAACCGGCCGTCACAGCAGCTCCCCACGCCCCGAAAACAAAGATAAGGGAAATCAATACCAAAGTAATCAAATGTCCGGCCAGCATATTGGCAAACAACCGGATCATCAAAGCGATCGGCTTTGTAAAAACACCGAAAATCTCGATAACCGGCATAATCGGCAAAGGCAATTTCAACCACCCCGGTACATCCGGCCACAACGTTTCCCGCCAATATTTCCTCGTTCCCGATAGATTGACAACCAAAAAGGTACATACAGCCAATACCAAAGCGACCGAAATATTTCCCATCACATTGGCACCTCCCGGAAATACAACCATTAATCCCAAAACGTTGGAAAAGAGGATAAAAAAGAACAATGTAAGCAAATAAGGAGCAAAACGCCTGGCATCTTTTCCCAACACCGGTGCAATAACCTCATCATACACCATTCCGATAATCAATTCCATCAATCCGACTCCACGCCGGGGTGCTGTCAGCGGATTTCTCCTATACCAACGAACCAAGGGAAAAATGCAAAGCATCACGACAAACGCCGTAATCCATAAAGCCAGTACATTCTTTGTCACAGACAAATCCCAGGGTCGATACTGTTCTCCGCCTGCCATCTCTATTATTTTTCCGGCATACCGGCCTTCTGTAGCAATCCGGAATCCTTTATATTCCTGACCGTCCTGTATACGGCTCGAACTGAAACAATGCCAACCGTCCTTACCATATAAGATAATCGGTAAAGGAATGATCAGTTGCCTGTCGTGAGGTAGCTTAATACTCCACCCGTATTCATCGCCCAAATGCCCGAAAATAGTACTTTCCAAATCAAAAGATTTCTGTCCGCCGGACTCTTCGGCCCGAAGAATTTCCGGTGTAATCAGCAGCAATCCGAAAAATACCAGATATAGTATTATCCTCTTTTTCATTTTTTTACAGTCATCCCGATATTAATTTACACATACAGCGACCCAGTTATCCCGCACCTCCACAATACCCCCCTCTACAACAACCCGTTTTTCCACCCCATTCACAACATATACGATTTCACCTTCCGCCAATGTTGAAATCAAAGGAGCATGTCGGTCCAGCACAGTAAAAGGGCCGCAACTTCCCGGCAATGTTACCCGGTCAACCGGACCGTCGAAAAGAATCTTTTCCGTGGATATAATGCGTAATATCATACTCTCGATTTATTGACCAGATTTATTTTCAATTCTTCCCGGCTTTTTCCAGCATCTCTTTTCCTTTTTGAATCGCCTCGTCTATCGTTCCGACATTCATAAACGCCTGTTCCGGATATTCATCCATCTCTCCGTCCAGAATCATCTTAAAGCCCCGGATCGTTTCTTCCAAAGGAACCATTACACCGGGTATACCGGTATATTGCTCGGCCACATGGAAAGGCTGGGACAAGAAACGCTGTGCCCGTCTTGCCCGGGCAACCACCATCTTATCTTCATCCGACAATTCATCTACCCCCAGAATAGCTATAATATCCTGTAACTCATTATAATGCTGCAACAAACCGATAACCTGCTGAGCTACATTATAATGCTCTTCCCCGACAATATTCGGGTCAAGAATACGGGAAGAAGATTCCAACGGATCGACTGCCGGATAAATTCCCAACTCCGTAATCTTACGACTCAAAACCGTCGTTGCATCCAAAAAATTAAACGTCGTTGCCGGAGCGGGGTCCGTCAAGTCGTCTGCAGGCACGTAGATGGCCTGTACCGAAGTAATAGAACCGTACTTTGTAGAAGCAATACGTTCCTGCAACTTACCCATTTCCGAAGCCAGTGTAGGCTGGTACCCGACAGCCGAAGGCATACGTCCCAACAAAGCCGAAACCTCCGAACCGGCTTGCGTGTATCTGAATATATTATCGATAAAAAGCAATATCTCGTTACCGCCTTCATTCGAATCCCGGAAAGACTCCGCTACCGTCAAACCAGACAAAGCGACCCTCAAACGGGCTCCGGGGGGTTCGTTCATCTGCCCGAACACTAAGGTTGCCTGGGATTGATTTACTTTCTCCATATCAACAGTCTTGACATCCCAGTTTCCCTTTTCCATCTCTTTCAGAAAAGTCTCTCCGTAATTGATGACATTCGACTCGATCATTTCCCTTAACAAATCGTTTCCTTCCCGGGTCCGCTCCCCGACACCGGTAAATACAGAGTAACCATTATGTCCTTTGGCAATATTATTGATCAATTCCATAATCAGCACAGTCTTACCGACACCGGCACCACCGAAAAGACCGATCTTCCCCCCCTTTGAATAAGGCTCCAGTAAATCGATAACCTTAATCCCCGTATAAAGGAATTCCTCAGAAATAGATAAATCTTTAAACTTAGGCGCTTCCTGATGAATCGAGCGGGTATCGCTATAATCCAGGGGTGCCAGATGATCGATCGCATCCCCGGTAACATTCATCAACCGGCCTTTAATCTGTCTTCCCGTAGGCATAGTAAGGGGACGTCCCAAATCCCAGGCCTTCATTCCACGATGCAATCCATCGGTCGTATCCATTGCCACGCAACGGACGGTATCCTCCCCTATATGTTGCTCCACTTCTACGATCAATTTCTCTCCATTGTCCCGTTCGATCCGAAGGGCTTCATAAATAGGTGGCAGACTATCTCCACCTTCTTCAAATATCACGTCGACAACAGGTCCGATCACTTGTGTAACGTATCCGAATTTCTCTGTCATATCTTTATTTACTTTCACCATAATTTCAATTCCTAATCCAGCTTCCGGTTGCAGATACTGAAAAATCCGCTTCACCTTCAATTTTCTCCATTCCGGCAAATGCAACTACCCACAAATCCTAAAACGTAAAAACATATTAAAAGTTACGAACGGTATACCTCAAAAATTATACCATTCACACAATATGTAATCATACATAACGAAATTTATACTATGATAACATACTCTCTCCGACAAGTATATATTTCAAGAAGCAATAGAGCAAAAACTCCAGGAACACGACGGCACTGAAGTTCTCTGTTATATGAGGCTATTAAACGATTAACTTAGCCAAAAAGAAGATATAAAAACCGTGAAGATGGCGTGTAGACAAAAAATCCCGAAATTGCCTGTTACCCCTATAAAAAGAAAGGCAAACCGTGAGATCATAAAATACATTATTTTTTAAGCGATACAAAAAAGAACCTCCTTTTCCCTGATTACCCTGTGATAAATTATCATCGGTCACCGGCGAAAATGCATTTTTTAAATGATGGTAAATCGTGGCCAGCTTCAACTGGAGAATACCTTGCTTGTTTCCTATCCGAACCACCTCATTTTCACTCTGTACCGGCACATTTTCTGATTGCTTTTCAACACCCTGAAAAGTCAGTAAGAAAAAAATGCTTGTTATACAAAGTAAAAATAACTTCATAATCGTCTCCTTATTTCTACAAAGCTAAAAAGAAGTTTCGACTTTTAAAACAAATCGGCTTCAAGAATTTGCAAAAGAATTTTATAAAACTGCAACCTATACGAGAGACAATACCAGTATCTGCGCCGTCAATACCCGTAAAAACATCGTAAGCGGATACACCGTGGCATAACCGACCGAAGGCATATCGTTACCCGCTGTTGTATTGGAATAAGCCAAAGCAGGCGGATCGGTTGTACTTCCTGCTATCAATCCCATAATCGTAAAATAATTGATTTTATATACAGCTCTGGCAATAATACCGATAATGATCAGCGGTAAAAAGGTAATGATAAAGCCATAGCCAATCCAGACAAAACCTCCTCCGTTAACAACCGTGTCGACAAAACCGGCCCCCGCAGTCAAACCGACACAGGCAAGAAACAACGAAATCCCGATCTCTCTCATCATCAAATTAGCACTCATTGTCGTATAAGTTACCAATTTATAATGAGGACCGAACCGACTGATCAAAATCGCAACGATAAGCGGCCCACCCGCCAATCCCAGCTTTACGGGTTGCGGTATACCCGGAAAAGCAAAAGGAATACTTCCCAGTAAAATCCCCAAAGCTATTCCCATAAATATAGGTACTAAATTCGGCTCCCGTAAACGACGTAAAGAATTACCCAAAACTTTCTCCACTTGTGCAATAGCTGTTTCCGAGCCAACAACCGTCAACCGGTCGCCGATCTGTAACTGTAAACCGTTATGTGCTACCAGATCAAACCCGGCACGATTTATCCGGGTAACATTCACACCGTACCCGTTGCGCAGATGTATTTGCCCCAGAGTTTTTCCATTCACCTCTTCCCGGGTGATAACGATTCGTCTGGATACTAAATTAACATCCATTTTTTCCCAGTCTGCCCGGTGCATTTCAATCCTTTCTCCGATAAATGCCGTTATAACTCCTATATCCTGGGAAGCTGCAATGATAAACAACCGATCTCCTTGCTCCAACCGGGTATGCGGCTGGGCAACTTTCAGCTCGGCATCTCCATGAATGATACGGGAAATCACAAACTTTTTATCCATTAAAGCCGCCACCTCTACAATCTCTTTTCCGAACAAAGCCGGATTTTTTACCCTGACAGATATATGTGTCGCCCGATCCGTTTTAGCATCAGCCACGCTTTGCGCTGAAGCCAACTCTTTTTCAAAATTGATCCGGAACATATAACGAATCAAAATAATTGCCGATATAATCCCCACGACCCCCAAAGGATAAGCGACAGCATATCCCATCGCAATAGCCGGTTGCTCTGTGCCCATCATATCGTAATAAGCCTGCTGGGCAGCCCCCAAACCGGGAGTATTGGTCACTGCTCCGGAAAGAATTCCAACCATCGTGGTTATCGGAATACCCGTTATAAAATGAATGATACAGGTGATCGTAACCCCCAGGAACACAATGCCCATTGCCAAAAGATTTAACGTTACGCCTCCTTTTCTGAAAGAAGAAAAGAACCCCGGTCCTACCTGTAAACCAATAGAATAAACGAAGAGAATCAATCCGAATTCTTGCAGGAAATGGAGCGCATGGGTATCCATCCGCATTCCGAAATGACTGAAAATAATCCCGACAAAAAGTATCCAGGTAATACCCAGGGATATGCCGGCAATTTTTATTTTCCCCAACCATATTCCGACAAATATAACCACAGCCAACAACAGTATCGAATGTCCGATTCCCGCTCCGAACAATAAATTATTTATCCATTCCATGCATTCATTTCTTTTGTGCCGCAAAATTAGGAATAAAAAATATATTTTTCCGAAAAATTTATATCTTTGAAAATCCTAAAAATGAAAAATGGAGCTTTTTAACCGTTTTCTTGTAAAATACAATGCGGCTTATATGGGCCTCTATGAGTGCTGGATTTGTTAACCCTGCACCGAAGTATACTTTTCTGTACTGAAATTCAATCTTGTATATTTATCAAACCTAAATTTATTAATATGTTTTCAAAAGAAACTTATATCAACAGACGCACACGTTTGAAAAAAGCAATAGGCAATGGGATATTGCTTTTCTTGGGAAATAATGAAAGTAGTATGAACTATGCCGATAACACCTATTTTTACCGGCAGGATTCGACATTTCTATATTATTTCGGTTCTGACTATGCCGGCTTGACAGCGGTTATCGACATCGACGATAACCGGGAAATCATTTTCGGCGATGAGCTGACGATAGACGATATCGTTTGGATGGGAACTCAACCGACGATACGGGAGAAAAGCGAGCGTGTCGGGATTTCAGATACCCGTCCGGCGAAAGAATTACAGACCTACCTTCAAAAAGCACAGGCCCAGGGACGCCGTATCCACTACCTCCCCCCTTATCGCGGAGGACATTATATCGCTTTACAGGAATTGCTCAATATCCCGCCCAGCCGTCAACAGGAAGGTGTTTCCATTGATTTTATAAAAGCCGTTGTCAATCAGCGGAATTATAAATCGGCTGAAGAGATCGAGCAAATCGAAGAAGCTGTTACCATCTCGGCAAACATGCACATCAAAGCCATGCAAATGATCCGTCCTGGCATGAAAGAATCCGAAATTGCTGCTGCAGTTACGGAAATTGCTTTACGCGATGAAGGGTATCTTTCTTTTCCGGTAATTGCAACTGTCAACGGACAAACCTTGCACAACCATCACCACGGCAATATTGTCCGGGAAGGAGATATGTTCCTGTTGGATGCCGGTGCTGAAAACCGGATGCATTATGCCGGCGACCTGTCTTCGACCTTCCCTGTCGGTAAACATTTCAGCGAACGTCAGAAAGAAATCTATAACATCGCTTTACATGCTCACCAAACAGCCGTGGCGGAACTACGACCGGGAATTCCTTTCAGGGATATACACTTGAAAGCCGCTGCCACCATTGTTGAAGGAATGAAATCCATCGGATTGATGAAAGGCGATGCTGCGGAAGCTGCGGAAGCCGGAGCTCACGCACTTTTCTTCCCTTGCGGCCTGGGACATATGATGGGGCTGGATGTACACGACATGGAAAATCTGGGTGAGGTATGGGTCGGTTACGACGGTCAGCCGAAAAGCACCTTGTTCGGTATCAAATCATTACGACTGGCGCGGAAGTTGGAGCCGGGTTTTGTCCTGACCATAGAACCCGGAATTTATTTCATTCCGGAATTGATCGACCGTTGGAAAGCCGAAAAACGCTTTACCGATTTCATCAACTATGATAAAGTTGAAAAATACAAAGATTTCGGAGGACTGCGCAACGAAGAAGACTATCTGATTACTCCGGAAGGCAAGAGAAGATTAGGTAAATATGTACCGACCACCATAGAGGAAGTCGAAGCCGTGAGACAATAACAGCAATTCATCAATTAAAAAAATAAAAATGAAGACATTCATCCTATTTGTCCTACTCTTTGCATTCTTTCAGGGACAAGCTTGTACAGTAATCGTAGCAGGTAAAAAGGCAACCGTAGACGGAAGTGTACTCAATTCCCATACGGATGCGGGGGCCGATTGCCGTATCCGGGTTGTCCCCGGCCAAAAATTTGCCAAAGACGCCAAAGCTCCGGTATATTACGGAATACAACGGGTAGACTTACCCTTGAACGATAACGGAAAAATTTTAGGCTACATCCCGCAGGTAGAACAAACCTTCACCTATTTTCAATCGGCTTATTCCCATATCAACGAGTATGAGCTGTGTATCGGGGAAAGCACCCTCAGCCAACGACCGGAATTACAGGTAGACCTCGGAGAAGGTGAACAAATCATGACTGTAGAACAAGCTATGATTTTTGCATTGCAACGTTGTAAAACCGCCGATACAGCCCTTGAACTCATCACCTCATTAATGGAGCAATACGGTTTTCTGCCCTCTTGCGGACCGGAATCCGAATGCCTGACAATTGCAGATCCGGAAAAAATCTGGGTACTCGAACTTTTCAGTGTCGGAAAAGGCTGGAAAGCCGGAAGTGGTAAACCTGGTGTAATCTGGGCTGCACAACGCGTTCCGGACGACCATGTAGCTATCATTCCGAACTGGAGTATTATCAAAGAAATCGATCTCTCGAAACCGGACTATTTCAAAGCCTCTGCCAATTATATGCAGGTAGCCATCGACAGCGGCTGGTATGCTCCTGAAAGCGGCCAACCGTTCATCTGGCAGGATATATATGCCCCCACTCCGCGGGAATGGGCTACCAATCGCTTCTGGCTTTTCGCAACAACATTTGCTCCTTCAACAGCACCGATGAAAAGCCGGAAAACTCAAAATCCCTTCGACAATTTGAACCAATACATACAGTTCGTCGAGCCTCTGAGTGTATATCCCTTCTCCTTTAAACCGGAAAAACCCGTATCGGTAAAAGATTTCATGGATTTCCAACGCTCTACCTTCAGCGGAACCATTTATGACAAAGAGAATGATGCCGCCTGGTATTATCCCGGCAAAGACAACAAGTTGGTAAAAAGCAAATTAGCGACTCCGTTCCCTTCGGGAGAGACGCAGAAACTCATGAAAACGACCCGCCGCCGTGCAGTTGCCAGAGTAGACGGAGAATACGGTATGGTTGCACAACTTCGTGCCGGCATGCCGAAAGGTATCGGAGGTATTTACTGGGTATTCCAGGACAATGCTTATACTTCACCTTATTTACCGATATTTACCGGAGTAACGCATATCCCCGAAGTATATTCTACCTATGATCCCAAACAATACACAGACAATTCAGTCAGATGGGCCATTGACTTTGTAGATAACTTACTTTATCTGAACTGGCAGGACGGTAAAAAGGATTTAAACGATGCCCGTACCCCTTTGGAAAGTAATTTCTTTAAACGCAATACTGAAATTGAAAAAGAGTATGCGGAATTATATCAGAAAAATCCTAAAAAAGCTGCCGAACTATTGAACAAATATACCCAGGAATGTGCCGACGCTGTAATGGATACCTATGTCCGGCTGCGGAACACCCTTATTACCAAATATACAAATAATAAAATGAGATAATCGACTCCAGATTTTATAAACTGAACCCACCCACCCCATTAAATTCATAAAATTGAAAATGGGATGAGTGGGTTTTTAAATTAAATATTTTCAATTTTAATCGTCCCTGATCCAAACGTAACCTCTCCCATTAGTCATTTTATTCGCAAACATGCCGGCCATTAACCCGGTTTACAGCAACCGGCAATTCCCCAAATAGGACACGATTAAATTTAAATTGACAATACCCGATAAGTAAATAAAGATAAAACGCATTAACCCCAACCGAAAATCGAAAATCATAAATCGTAAATTACACAATGAGTCCGTCCGTGTGTTATTTTCACCCACCCTTTTTCTCAATTTAAAATCTAAAATCTAAAATTTAAAATCATAAACCACCTCTTCCAAAACCCTATACAAATCAAAAATCTCCCCAATCGTAAATCAAAAATCGTAAATCGTAAATTACACAATGAGTCCGTCCCAGTGTGTTATTTTCACCCACCCTTTTTCTCAATTTAAAATCTAAAATCTAAAATTTAAAATCATTAACTACCTCTTCGAAACCCTTCTACAAATCAAAAATCTCCCCAATCGTAAATCAAAAATCATAAATCGTAAATTACACAATGAGTCCGTCCCAGTCATGTTCGGAAGAAAAAATATTGTCCATGGTTGTCTTTTTCCATATATTCTTTTTTTCTGGTCTTCTCAAGTGCTCCTAAATTTTCAGACAGGAGGTCTGAGTTGCGTTTTATTCAGATCTCCCCCGCTTTCAATAACGATAATGGCCATAATCAGATTTTCGAGTTCAATGCCCATTCTTCTGACAGCCGTGGTATATCCGATATTATTTTCCCGTTTATAAATCATCACCAGCATAGCCGTAATCAGGGTCATATACATCACAATCTGTATTCCGTTTTCATTCATGGAGAGAAAATGGCTGAAATTCAGTTCCTGTTTGATAAAACGAAAAAAGACTTCAATATCCCACCGTCGACGGTATATCTGAGTAATAGTCTGAGCTGTAAGTTCCAGACAGTTAGTTATGAGTAAAATTTCGCCTTTACCCTGAGGTTTAAAACGCACTACCCGGAAAGTTTCATCAACGAGTCTGGTTGTTACTACTTTTCTTCCTTCTTTATTGAGTTTTTCTTCCCGTTTATAAAGTTTAACCAATTTGTCTTCAAGAAGGTCTCCGTCTGTGAAAACATCATTTCCCTTTTTCAGGTCCTCCACCACCAGCATTTTCCGTTTATCGGTCAGTCTGCCTACAAAAAGGAGTCCATCCTGACTTTTCATTGTCCTGAATGCTTCGGCAGAATTCTGACCGCGGTCAAGGATATAAACAGAAGAGTGATCCTTTATCTTTTGAAAATGGCTGAGCACATTCTCAGGAAGTACATGGGATTCGCTGGCTTCACTATCACCCGAATGAGTCGTTGCAAAAGAAGCAAACATTCCGTCAAAATTGATGGTATATTTCATCATTTTCTTTTTCCCGTAAAGATTGCCGCACGGCATTCCCTGTTTGAGGTGATTGCAGGCTTCACTTACAAGAGTACTGTCCACACGCTGAAGACATAAGTTTTCGATCTCTTTCGTACTGTATAAAGAACTGAAAATATGATAGATCGTTTCGTAGCACTCCCGGAAGAAATCAGTATTCATGGTGGACAGACGATCGGATATGGAACTATGGGATATCGTTGGTTTACCTTTAAAATTAAATAAAGTACGAAAAAGAGGAGAGGAAAAGGAATCAGCCAGACCACGCTGGCTCAATTTATCTGTACGAAGGATTCCTGATAAAAGCAAATAAAACATCAAACGGCCATTCAATACTTTGGCATAATGATCAACTTTACTTTTAGTGGCTATTTTTAGGATATGTTCATCAGGAATCTGACGCAATAGCTGAATCAAATCAATTTTCTGATTAAAGATGGTTGACATATATCTATTGTTTATGAAAACAAATATAGATATTTAAATACAAGTCAATACATTATAAAACAATTAGTTACTAACAAAATAATACATGATTGTTAATAACTGGTATGTTTTTTTTGATTTCCAAAATTGGAGGGACTGTTCTTCCGAACATGACTGAGTCCGTCCCAATGTGTTATTTTCTCCCACCCTTTTTCTCAATTTAAAATTTAAAATCTAAAATTTAAAATCATTAACTACCTCTTCCAAAACCCTATACAAATCAAAAATCTCCCCAATTGTAAATCAAAAATCGTAAATCGTAAATTACACAATGAGTCCGTCCCAGTGTGTCATTTTCTTTATGCCCATTTTGTAATTTTAAATCTAATATTCAAATTGCCCGGATTACGACTGTTTTCTCCTCTCCCGAAGCCGTCCGGATCAACAAATCCATCTGGTCAGCATCCTCGTCGGATACGAGACTCTCGATAAGCAACTGGCACGGATCTTTTTCTGTTATTTTTATTCCGTTTACTTCTAAAATCTCATCTCCGATAGCGACCTCTTTAAAATCTCCCCATATCAAACCGATCACCAATTTATCCCCCATAAAAGTCGGCATAACTTCCCAAATTTTCTCCGGTTTGACTTCGATTTCACCTTCCGTAAAAGGCATAAAATAAAAGCGGGAACGGGAATAATCGATAACAACCCGTCCGTAATCCAACAATCCAAGTCCCATCCGGGAATTATCATTATTCATCGTTTCCGTAGATACATTTTTGAAAACCGATGTACCGACACCGAAATAAGGCACCCCTAACAATAGTTTATCCATCTTCGGAGCATTTCCCCACAACCCCACACTATTGCTCCCGTGGCCGACTTCCTTTATTCGAAACACCCCTGAATCCGCAGCAATAAATTGGTTGTAGTTCCGTTCTGAAATCTGCAAAAACCCCCCGTCTCCGGTATCGAATAATAATTCCAATACCATATTTTCAGCCACTTTTACAGGTATAATAGGACTGCTTTGCTGGCTACGGTGTAACATTTTGATCCCTCTTTGTTTAGGCATATCAAGCCGCTTCAGCCGGTCCGTCAGAATAATTTTCTGCTCATCATCCCGGAATTCAACCACCGATTTCCAACAAATATTACTTCCGATAAAACCATCAACCTCAAAACATACGGCAAAAATCGAATGATCCGATAGGATACCGGCCGGAACTCCATGAAAGCTCGTACCTCCGATCTTGATTTTATCCACCCGGATGATTTTCGCCGTATCCACTTGATTATATGCATCATACAAAGGCATACTCTGAATTACCTTACATCCCAGCTCTTTAGCCAGACTCTCCGTCAGCAGCACCGTCGCTCCGGTATCCCATATAAAACGCCTTGGCTTTCCCCCGATTTCAACCGTTACGATAATCTTCCCTCCCACCTTTTCGTACGGTATTTCTTCGTAATATCTTTTTTGCTCGGGTTTCCCCTGTGTAAAACTGAAAACATCTTGTGCCATCCCGGTATACATACACAAGCACAACGCCAACAATACGGAATATCTCAACATAACAAAGTTTATTACTGACCCAGATCCGGTTTATATACGACAGGCAATCCCGAATTCCCGGATTCTTCATCTTTTTTATAACGATATACACATTTTTGCGGAGAAGAGGAAGCATAGCGGAACCGGTCCTGTATGGCTTCCGTTTCTCCCAAATTCCACTCTTCAATTGCAGCATTCATCTCATCGATACGTGCATTGCATTCAAGAACATCCTCGAGTAAAACAGCCGGCCCGTTCTGTAGCCTTGCAATATCCTGATCCGAACCGTACACACCCGTCGCCAATACATAAGTTGCCCTAACCAAGCCCCCCGTCTGCCCCACAATTCCGTAAACATATTCTCCGCCGACAACGTCGCCGACACTGTAACAGGCATAGAACACCCCATTCACACAATCCCCGGACAATCCGCCGACCGAACGGTTTGCCTGAATATCTCCGGTATTGTAACAAGCGATATAGATCGTGCCGCCGTCACCGCATATACCACCGACCATTTTATCTCCGTATATTTGTCCCCGGTTCGAACAACCGATAAAATAAGCATTATTATTACCGCTCGTACCCAGTATACCCCCTACCTGTATTCCTTTCCCGGCAACCACGCCTTCATTCGAGCAATGCAGCATTTTCCCACCGCCAAAACCAAAAATTCCTCCTACAGCCGCTTTTTCTCCGAATACGGTATCCCGGTTTATGCAATTTTCAAGCAAATAAGTGGACGTCCCGCATATCCCGCCGACTGTCGCATATCCTTCTATCCTTCCGTCATTGTCGCAGTCTGTAATGACAGCTTCATTCACCCCACAAATTCCACCGGCATTATTGGAACAAAAAATCATAGCATCATTAACACAGTTTCTTATCAAATTGAAATTCCGTCCGCACATCCCACCGGCCCCGGATTCCCGCCCCCATATCCATCCCTCATTCCGGCAATTCCGGATTTCTCCCCGGTTTTCTCCGCATATCCCACCCACAAAATAACTTCCGTTCACCCGCGCTTTATTCACACAGTTTTCTATCAATCCGAAGTTATACACACCAAACGTGCCGATATGCAAATCCCTTTTCTTGGTTATCACTCCGCTTTCTATCGTCAGATTCTTTACCTCTCCATAACTATCCTGGGCACCGATACAATAGAAAAGTCCGCCTTCCGGAAAGTTTCCGTTATACAATCCGGCTATCCGGTGTCCTCCCCCATCAAAACGGCCTTTCCAAGGCCTCCCTGTTGCATAACCGATAGGCATCCAGACATTCAACTCCTTATCCTCCGGCATAAAAGTTCCATTCCGTTCAAACTTCACCCCCGGATTTAAATCAATATCTGTTGTCAGCAAATAATTTTTTTGCAAATCGCCCTCCGGAGAAGCGAGCCAGGCCAATTGAGCTGCACTCTCAATCAAAACCGGATCGGCGTTCAAATCCGGTTGTTCAATCCGCTTTCCATCCCAATCCGTCTTTCCTGCATTACACCCATACAACAACCATATCAACAAAACAGATACATAAACATTCAAACTTATCTTCATAATACAATATTTAAAATTGTAGACTTACGATTTTAGATTAAAAAATCCGATAACGAATCAATTTGCCGGGCAACTTAAAATTTACAATTCACCTACATCTGATTTTCTAAAATCCGGTTTGGTATTTTTTTCAAAAATAAGCAATTTTATCACATTGTTCCTTCTGAAAAGAAAAAATATCGCCGGCCTCAACCCTTCCAAAACAATAATTATTACCGTCTACCCGGCAATACCTACCTCCACAGATTGTAAAATATAAAATAGTATTAAAACCTGAACTTTTATCGCCTTAGTATCGTTGATAGGATACATAACTTAAAAACAACAATATCATGAAAAGCGAAAATTCACATTTAATTGCAGGGATGATCTTTGGGGCCCTTATCGGAGCATGTTCCACTTATTTTATCATCAAAAATCAAGATAAGATCAAGAGGGAATTCGAACACGCCCGTGATAAAGTAAAAGATTTTAGTCACAGAGCAAAAGAAAGAGCCGAAGAATTTACAGAAAGAGCTGAAGAAAAAATGAATGAATTCGGGAAAAACGTATCAGAAAAGGCCAATAAAGCAGCCGGCGCCGCTGATGACAAAAGTCAGCGTCTAAACAACCCGGCTTAACTCGATATTTGATCTTTATTTTTCGACCTCAAGGCATGAGACAAGAACCCGAAGAAATCCTGAATCAATTCAAAGAACGGCTACTCTCCTATATCGGAGTGAAAGTCGAACTCTTTAAATTGGATGCTTACGAAAGGATTGCAAAAATCATTGCAATCCTTTCACACAGTCTTATTTTGATGTTGTTATCCCTTTTCCTCATATTGTTTCTCTTTTTCACACTGGCTTTTTTCTTAGGAGAATTATTCAACAGAACCTACATCGGTTTTTTCATTGTCGCGTGTATCTACCTCCTGTTGTTTATTATCGCCTACCGCATGAAAAAGAGGATTCAAACCGGCATTATGAACATGATTATCGGAGCCATACAAGAAAAAGAAGAAGAAGACAATGACGAAACACACGACCTATCCGGCAATGAACAACCGACCGCAACAAATAACACCACTGCAACAACTGATCGCAGATAAGCGTTCGCTCCGGCGCAGACTCCGGGAAGAGGAGCAGGAACTGGACGAAGGCTGGCAACTCGTCCGGGACAATGCCGGACGTTTGATCCTGACCGGACTCAGCCGGCTGTTTTTTCCCCGCCGGAAAAATACATCCTCTGCCTCTTCTCAGGAAAACAGAGCCGGTTTTTGGCAAAATATAACGGACAATCTCCCTTATTACCTGAATATGACCCGCGAAGGGTTGTCTATAGCCTGGCTATTTATTAAACCTTTGTATAAGAGATGGCAAACACATCACAACAAGAGGGAGGAATAGCTTACATCCCTGAAGTCAACAGATAAATACGATCGTATACCACACTCAATACGCCCAGCAATAAAATACCGGCAGTACAAATCACCAGACTTAGCCGGGTATAATTATCCGAACGGAACGTATTTATAGGATTTTCGTTCAGATTAATAAACATCGCTTTTACGATCAACAAATAGTAATACAGGGATATGATCGTATTGATTAACGCCAACAATACCAGCAAATAAAAACCTTCCCGGGCCGCCGACATAAAAATGAAAAACTT
Source organism: Culturomica massiliensis (assembly GCF_900091655.1). Taxonomy (NCBI): domain Bacteria; kingdom Pseudomonadati; phylum Bacteroidota; class Bacteroidia; order Bacteroidales; family Odoribacteraceae; genus Culturomica; species Culturomica massiliensis. Next base: position 152,856 of record NZ_LT594621.1, on the reverse strand, counting down.
ACTGAAAAATCCGGCAAAAGGCGGAATACCAGCCAAAGAAAACAATGCCAGCATCATAATGATACTCAACCGGGGATTGGTTTTATACAAGCCGTTATAATCATCCATCCGGACCTTACCGCTCCGTTGCTCAATAATAGCGATTACACCGAAAACAGCCAGGTTTGAAAATAAATACACCAATATGTAAAATACCAGGGAAGTCATTCCCTGTGCCGTTCCGCCGATTACACCGAGCATCAGGTAACCGGCCTGGGAAATGGAAGAAAACGCCATAAAGCGTTTTAAATTATGCTGACGTATGGCAAATAAATTGGCTATCGTTATCGTCAGAATAATAATCCCGTACAATAACATCTGCCATTGGTCCAGAATCGGTGTAAACACCTTCATCAAAATCGTCATTAATACAAAAGCCGCAGAACCTTTGGAAATAACCGATAAATAGGAAGTAACGGCCGTAGGTGCCCCCTCATAAACATCTGCTGTCCACAAATGGAACGGGACCAATGAAATCTTAAATCCCATCCCGACAAAAAAGAATGCAAAAGCCATCAACTGTATCGGACTGCCTGTAATTCCGGCCGGAATATCTTCAAAATACATTGTACCGGCAGTTCCATATAAAAGGGAAATACCATACAACATCAAACCCGAAGCAAACACGGCCGACAAAATGTACTTGGCTCCGGCTTCGGCCGAATTATGACGGTATTTATCAAAAGCGGCCAAAGCAGCCATCGGTACGGAAGCCGTCTCCAATCCAATAAAAAACAACAGGAAATTCCCGGAAGAAATCATAAAATACATTCCCAACAGAGTCGTCAGCGTCAAAAAATAAAATTCCCCCTGTTTGATTACCGTATCTTCCCGATTCAGCCAATTCCTGGCCTGCATAAAAATAATCAATGTCCCGACACTCAAAATCGTCTTCATAACCGACATGATCGGTGAACTGATATACATTCCGCCAAAAGCACGGGCATCAGGCATGGGCACGACATTGACGACAATATGTATTCCCAACAGCAAACACGCTATCAGGTGAAAATAACTCCTTCCTTTGCCGGCAGCAAACAAATCGAATACCAACAAAACGACCATCACTACAATCAGTGATATCTCTTCCCTTAAATATAACAAATTCGCGAAATTCATAAGCTCAATTCTATAATCCCAATTTTCCAATCACCGGCAATACACTTCCGTTTATCATATCCGAAATCCATAAAGGAGCCAGTCCAATACCGGCTACTGCAATAATCAGACATATCACAGCAAAACGCTCGTCCCAGGTAGCATCTTTCAGCGTCAGATGAACAGGATTTACAACGCTTCCATACAACAATTTTCCAACCACGCGCAAGATATACACCGCTGTTATCACGATAGAAGTAGCAGCAATGATCGTCATAACCCGATGAAATACATCTGCATGTTCGAAAGCCCCTACAAAAACAGTCATCTCCGCCACAAAACCGCTCAATCCGGGCAACCCCAGAGAAGCCAAACCCGCAATCACATAACATACTCCCAGAAACGGCACAATCCGCATCAATCCCCCCATTTCCGTAATCATACGGGTATGGGTACGGGAATAGATCATTCCGATCAAAGCAAAAAACAAGGCTGTCATCAATCCATGCGATAACATTTGCAATACAGCCCCCGTTATCGCTGTCTGATTCAGCATCAGTATAGCAAACAACACCAAGCCGCAATGGCTCACCGACGAATAAGCATTGATGTATTTCAGATCTTTCTGCACAATTGCACTATAAGCCCCGTATACCACACTGATACCGGTCAGAATAATAAATATCCAGGATAATTCTTTAGCAGCCTCCGGCATCAGATAAATTGCTACCCGAAAACAACCGTATCCGCCTAATTTCATCAATACGCCCGCGTGTAACATAGACACAGCCGTAGGCGCCGAAGCATGTCCGTCAGGAGACCAGGTATGGAAGGGAAACAAAGCCCCTAAAACACCAAAACCGACAAATGTCAATGGAAAAAACAAACGCTGTGCAGCTTCCGGGATATGATAGCCCGCAATTTCCAGTAAATTCATCGTATAAGTGCCACCGGCCGGTGCAGAGTGGAAATAGATACCTAAAATACCGACCAGCAAAAAGGCAGACCCGCCCATTAACATCAGCGTCAGTTTCATCGCTGCATATTCCTTCCGTCCGCTTCCCCATACGCCGATCAGCAAGTACATCGGGATCAATGCCACTTCATAAAACATAAACATCGTAAACAAATCGACGGATATAAAGAAGCCGAATACGCCTGTCGACAGCAGACAAAACCACATAAAATATTCTTTTTGCAGCATATTCATCCGCCAGGAAGCAAAAGTCCCCGTAAACACAATGATAGCCGACAACAACAACATCGCCACCGAAATACCGTCGACACCCACTGCATAATGAATATTCAACGGTGCAAACCAAACCATATCCGCCTGAAACAACATTTCAGCCGTATTACCGTTTGTCCGCTCTCCCAAATACATAATAACCGTCGTTACAGCCAGCCCCAGTAACAAAGATGCCCCCGTCGCCATAACCGTCCGGATCTGCTTCAGATTGGCAGCCACCAGCAACCCCAACATCATGGCTACCGGTATCCCAACAAACAATGATAAAAAATTCATCGTATTTTATTTTATTGTTTTCTTATGAATAATCTTATAATACCAAAACAAGTACCATGATCAGGGTACCCAGTAAAAAGACAAAAGCATACTGCTGTACTTGTCCGGACTGAAAAGTCCGTATACTGAAAGCTACCTGCTGCGTAACATAGGCCATCAGATTCATCGTACCGTCTATGATATGTCGGTCAAACCAAGCTATTCCCCTGGAAACTCCGGCGAAAATAATCCGTTTCGTGATAAACAGATAAACTTCATCCAGATAAAAACGGTGTGTAGCGGCACGGTAAAACCAACCGAAATCCGTTGCCAGCCGTCCCGGTATGGCAGATGTTCCTTTGCAATACAACTTCCTGGCCAATCCGATAGCGATACAGGCAATTAACACACTGACTAAAGCCACTTTCCAATCCAAATGTATAATATACCCGGCCCCGTTACTGCTGACAAATTTCCCGAACGGAATAAATCCGGCACAGAGGGTAACGACAGCCAAAAACATCAACGGTATCGTCATCGAAAAAGGTGCTTCATGAGGGGTATGCTCGCGTACCGCTTCTTTACCCCAAAATATATTGTAGTACAAACGAAACATATAGAAAGCAGTCAATCCGGCAACACCACTCATCCAGATTCCCATCCAACTGCTGTACATAAACGCAGCGGCCAATATTTCGTCTTTACTGAAAAATCCGGAAAACGGAGGAATACCTGAAATAGCCAGACAGGCAAACAAAAAGGTGATATGCGTCCACGGCATATACTTGCGCAACCCTCCCATTGCCGACATTTCATTACTACCGATGGTATGTATGATAGCTCCGGCACAAAGGAAAAGCAAAGCCTTGAACATAGCATGGGTAAACAAATGAAACATACCGGCCATATATCCTAAACCGGCATGTCCGCCCATTCCACTTACCCCCAAAGCCACCATCATAAAGCCGATCTGTGAAATTGTAGAAAAGGCAAGTACCCGTTTGATATCCGTCTGTACACAGGCAACTACGGCAGCATACAGCGAAGTAAACGCCCCGACGACGGCTATTCCCTCTAAAACACCGGGTGCTTCCGTTACATACAAAGGAAACATACGGGCTACCAGATACACTCCGGCAACCACCATTGTCGCAGCGTGAATCAATGCAGAAACCGGGGTAGGACCTTCCATGGCATCCGGTAACCAGATATGCAGGGGAAACATAGCTGATTTTCCCGCACCTCCGATAAATATCAGAGCCAAGGCCCAAGCGACAACCGAACCACCCATAAAAGTAACCCCGGCAGCCGACGACAAAGAGGTACCCTGCATCAAATCGGCAAAATTAAATGTCTGGGAATAAAAGGAAAGCAGTAAAATTCCGATCAGAAATCCGAGATCGGCAAAACGGGTAACGATAAATGCTTTCTTAGAAGCAGCGACGGCGGCAGGCTTGGTGTAATAAAAGCCGATCAGTAAATAGGAAGACACACCAACCAATTCCCAGAAAATATACATCTGAAAAATATTCGTAGCCACGACCAGACCAAGCATCGAAAATGAGAACAGGGACAAGAAAGCGTAATAACGCTGAAAACCCCGTTCTCCCTTCATATACCCCAAACTATAGATATGCACCATCAGAGATACCGTCGTGATAACCACCAGCATCATCACTGATATCGGATCCAGTAAAATTCCCAGATCGATATGCAAATGCTCCGTAAAATGCAGCCATTCGACATTGAATACCGTCAACGGTTGCCACACCCCATCTACCCGTCCACTACCGAAATACTGCCAGGCCATCGCATAAGCCAATGCTGTAATAACCGCCAATCCCGTCGTTCCCAGTAATCCGGCCGTCGACGGTTTCATCCGTTGCCCGCATAGTCCCAGTATCAAAAACAAAAGCACCGGTACCAACAAAATCAATATTGTATAATCCATATTTTTCTCTTTTAACCGAAAAAACAAAACCGCTTACACGTCCACCTTCAATCAGTGCTTCATCTTATCCAATTTACCGACCTGAATATTCCGTATATTCCGGTAAATATTAATGATTATAGCAATAGCGACAGCCGTCTCCGCCGCCGAGATTCCGATGGCAAACAAAGTGAAAAAGAATCCCTCCGGCCGGCCGGCATATAAATAACGGTTGAATACGGCAAAATTGATATCCACAGAATTCAGTATCAACTCTATCGAAATCAATATCGCCAACAGATTTCTACGTGTAAAAAAACCGTATATTCCTGCAAAAAACATGATGGTACTCACCACCAGATAATACTCCATGTGTATCATACTACTCAACTTTAATTTATCCTCTTTTCCGGGCGATCATAATCCCACCGATCATACAGGCCAGCAACAACACGCTGATCGCCTCAAAAGGAAGCATATACTGATATTTTTCCGTGCCCAACAAGGCAAAGCCTATTTTCTTCATATCAATCTCACCCGGAACAAAATGAGTTTCCGGAAAAGTGTGACTCAACGTAATAAAAATACAGATCACAGCACCCGCCACCGCAGCAACCAAACCGGCAAACAACTTTCCTTTCGGCAAGCGTGTGGCCAGCTTATCCCCGTCAGGACTCGTCAATAAAATCGAAAACACGTACAATACGATAATCCCCCCGGCATATATCGTAAGTTGTACTGCACCCAAAAAGGAATAATTCAACTCAAAATAAATTCCTGCCGTAGCGAACAATACAAACAACAGATAGGTGGCCGATCTTAAAATACGCTGAGTCGTTACTGTCAATATCGAAAAAACGATGATGACTGCCGCCAGAATATAAAATACAACTACTTCCATAATCTTTTCATTTAAATTTTTTCCCGAGGAGTTACCTGCAGAACAGAACCTTCGTGATTCAGCCGGCGAACCAGCTTTTCCCGGGTAAACACAGCATTTTCGAACTCCGTTGTAAAATGCAGAGCCCCATGAGGACAATTCACGACACAAAGCTGACAAAAAAGACAACTTCCCAGATCATATTCATATACACGCAATACTTTCCGTTTCTTTCCCTCCTCATCCGTAACCATATCCGCATGTATATGAATCGTACCGTTCGGACAATTCATTTCACATATACCACAAGCCACACATTTGTGCTCATTCCGGTCGTTATGTATCAATTCCAAAGCTCCCCGGAAACGATCGTACATTTTTAATACCGAACGATTTTCCGGATAACATTCGGTTGTCTTTTTAGTAAAGAACTCCCGTAATGTCACCTTCATACCTGTCAGCAAAGACCAGATTCCTCCGAATAAACCGTTATAATAATTCGTTTTCATTTTAGTTTACAAACCTTTATTTTACCAATGCCATCCAAACACGACGACAAGCACCATCAAAAACATATTGACCAGATTGATCGGTAACAGATATTTCCATTCCAATGTCAGCAACTGGTCTATCCTCAACCGGGGAAAGGTCCATTTAAACCACATGATGATAAATATCAATACACCCGTTTTTCCAAAAAACCAACATATCGAAGGAATATAATCCATCACCCGGTTAAAACCTTCCCAACCTGCAATATGCAAAGGCATCCATCCACCGAGAAAAAGAGTAGCAGCCATGCCGGCAACGATAAACATATTCAGATATTCGGCCAGATAGAAAAAACCGAAATGCATACCGGAATACTCCGTATGGTAACCGGCTGTCAACTCGGAGTCGGCTTCCGGCAAATCGAAAGGCCCCCGGTTCGTCTCGGCCGTACCGGCAATCAGATAAATGACAAAAGCAATAAAAGCCGGAATATGCCCTTTGAATATAAACCAACCGTCTGCCTGATTCAAAACGATCTCCGATAATTGGGTCGTATCCGTAAAAACAATAATCGTCAATACCGACATTCCGATAGACAATTCGTAACTGATCATCTGCGCCCCACTACGCATAGCCCCGATCAATGAATACTTGTTGTTGCTCGACCAACCGGCCAGCAATATCCCGACAATCCCCATCGAAGACACAGCCATGACAAAAAAGGCCCCCACATTAAAATCGATAATTTCCACACCTTTGGCAAAAGGCAGGCAACTGAAAGCGATAACAGAGGCTATAATAACAATATAGGGGGCCAGATTAAACAGGAACCGATCGACATGATTGATCGTTATCAACTCTTTGGTCAACATTTTAATCATATCGGCAAAACTCTGGGTCAAACCACAAGGTCCTACCCGATTCGGCCCGAGACGACATTGAAAAAAGGCACATACTTTACGCTCCACATAAATCAGTACCAAAGCAATCACGGCATATCCGATCAGAATACATATTCCGATAATCAGGAATTCAACCGGTATCACCCATCCGTCCGGTAACAGCGAGCGCAATATCCGGTCTACCCACTCTGTTACAACTGAAAAATCAAACATACACTTATTTTTTAATTACTGCTTTCAACCTACAGGCCTTTTCACAACACGTTTCCTCATCACCTGTAAACCGAAAATCCAACCGATTATCTATCAATATCGGGAACCACATAATCCAATGATCCGCCGATGGCTATCAAATCCGCAATTTTATTTCCCGTCGCCAAAGTATCCACCACCGACACCAACGGTAAACCGGGAGAACGGAACTTCAAACGGTAAGGATACTTATCCCCGCGACTATCGATAAACACCCCGAATTCTCCCCGACTGGCTTCAACACTTGTAAAATAACTTCCTTCCGGCAATTTGACAATCGGTTTCATTTTTACGGCATAGTCTCCTGCCGGTATATTATCGATCAACTGCTCCAATATCCGCAACGACTGCGTAATCTCATCGAGACGTACCATATAACGTCCGAAAACATCTCCGTCTTCCCGGATCACTTCATCGAAATTCACCCGGTCATATACACCATAAGGATGTATTTTCCTCACATCACAAGCCCATCCCGAAGCCCTTCCCGACGGTCCGGTCACTCCATACGAAACAGCCTGTTCCCTTGATAACACGCCGATACCTTTCATACGTTGCCGGGCAATCACATTGCCGGTAAAGATTTCATGGTATTCTTTCATAGCGGGCGGCAGATAACGCATAAAATCTTTCACTCCCCGTACAAAATTGGGATGTATATCTGCCATCACACCGCCGATTACATTGTAATTCATAATCAACCGTCCCCCACAAGTCTCTTCCAACAGATTCAAAATCTTTTCCCGATCCCGGAAACCATAGAAAAAAGCTGTCAAAGCCCCCAAATCCATACAGAAAGTGGACCAAAACAACAAGTGCGAAGCCACCCGGGTCAACTCATCCATAATCGTCCGAATATACTGCGCCCGTTCCGGTACTTCCACGCCCATCGCCTGTTCTATACAACGACACAAAGCATGACGGTTCTGATGGGCCGATAAATAATCCAAACGATCGGTCAAAGCCAGAGTCTGCGGATAAGTCATATTTTCACACATCTTCTCTATACCACGGTGAATATATCCGCAATTGACATCTACCTTTTTGACAATTTCTCCTTCCAACGATACCCGGAAACGCAATACCCCATGGGTAGCCGGATGCTGCGGACCGATATTTACCACATATTCGTTATTATCGAATACTATATTTTCCTTCTCTTCTACAACTCCCTCCTCCGTTATCTCCAGCACCGGAGTTTTGTCCAATGTCTCATCGCTTTCCAGATTGACCGGGTTAGCCGCTAAATTATAATCCTTACGCAACGGATAACCGATCCAGTCATTTCTCAAAAACAACCGACGCATATCCGGATGGTTGATAAAACGAATACCTAAAAAATCAAATACTTCCCGTTCATTCAGCACCGCTGTCGCCCACAAATCGGAAACCGTTAATAATTCGGGGTTCTCCCGTCCTACGGCAACCACTTTAACCATCAATTCCCAATTGTATACCGTCGAACGGAAATGATATACCACACCCAATTCTTCTCCCCAATCCATACCCGTCATACACAACAAATAGTCGAACTGCAACTCTTCATCATTCCGCAAATGCACGGCTAACAACCGAAAATCGCCGGGATTCACTTTGACAGTCAACACCTGCCCTTCTTCCCATTCGGCAAACGGAACCAATTTTATTATATAGTCTTTCAAATTTCCCATCCTTGTTTCATATTAAATAGAAGGACCGCTGATTTTCCCATAAAATAAACCGTTATGATTGGTCAAAATCAACACTTATTTTTTCTCTTTCCGGTTTACACCTCCGATAAATTTCTGTACCTTGATTTTACGTTGTAGCTGCATCATACCGTACAACAAGGCTTCCGGCCTCGGCGGACAACCGGGGACATATACATCCACCGGCAGAATCGTATTTACGCCTTGTACCACATGATAGGACTTGCGGAAAGGCCCTCCGGAAATCGCACATCCCCCCATAGCGATCACGTATTTCGGCTCGGCCATCTGATCGTACAAACGCTTCAGCACCGGTGCCATCTTATGTACAATCGTTCCGGCTACAATAATGACATCTGCCTGACGGGGACTGGCCCGGGTCACCTCAAACCCGAAACGGGCAAAATCATAACGTGCCGCTCCCACAGCCATAAATTCGATACCACAACAGCTTGTGGCAAACGTAAGCGGCCATACCGAATTCGAACGTCCCCAATTAATAAGGTCGTCCAGACGTCCCACGACAACATTCGTCCCGGACGCCCGAAGCTGTTCCAGATATTCATTATCATTGAAATCTTCATATTTCATTGATTTTACCGTCACTTCCATTCCAACGCTCCTTTCTTCCAGGCATAAGCCAATCCTAAAATCAGCACCGCCATAAAAAATAAAATACAATACAATCCATCTATCCCCGTCTCCTTGACAATTACCGCCCAGGGAAACAAATAGACCGTTTCCACATCAAACATTAAAAACAGAATAGCAAACAAATAGTACCCCACTTTAAACTGCATCCACGATTTTCCCCGCGTCGGAATACCACACTCATAGGCCTCTCCTTTTTGTCCGTTAAAAGAACGGGGAGAAATCAGCCGGGCTACGCCTAAAGCCACAGCCACCAATGCTATCGCTGTAATCAAAACGACTACTAACAACGTAAAATTCATAAATACAACTTTAAATCCGCTAATAAATATCGAATCAAGAAAATATCACAATCCCGGATACAACCGGACACAAGGATACACTAAACAATTATCCGGTGAAGTCCGAAAACAGAATAAATACCCAGTCGGGATAAACCGAAGTCACAAATATTGCCGATAACAGAAACTTTATCGGCACAACTACCTTTATCCATCGGCCGTATTCCGGACAAAATGAAAAAATATTTTTGATCAGAAGTGAAATGATCTAAATTAGAGGCAGGCTCTCCGGATTCGTTGTCGAAAAGATAATCCGAAGTTGTATAACATCCATTCGCATCAATACGATCGGTCGCAATCTTATTCCCACGATTCCGGCTTCGTTCACATACAGCCTTCTCCGTAGTAAAAAAGAGCAAGGACATCAGTACCAACAAACCATATACAATAAATTGCTTCATAAAAACGAATGACCCTGCAAATTTAAATTTTATTCATAAATAAAAAAATAAAATGCTGAAAACAATTTAAACAAAAGACTTCAAGGGAAGATTTGGAATTTTAAATTGTAGATTGTAGATTTTAAATTGAAAAATGGGGAGGGTAAAAATTACACACTGGGACGGACTCATTGTGTAATTTACGATTTACGATTGTTGATTTACGATTGGGGTGAATACTGATTTGTAGAAGGGTTTTGGAAGAGGTGGTTTATGATTTTAAATTGTAGATTTTAAATTTTAAATTGAGAAAAAGGGAGGACGAAAATTACGGTGTGATTGTTGATTTACGATTGTTGATTTACGATTGGGGGGATTGTTGATTTGTAAAAAGCGGATTAATGTTCATGTTGTTTACGAATAAAATTATATTAATTCAAAAAATCAAGGGTAGTCAAAAATCGGAATCTATCTGCGGGATCAGCGAAACCTGCGGACCTAATCCAAAATCACAGATCAATAATTATTTTCGTCAGCATTTTATTCAAAATTATATGTATCGAAAAATATACATTAAATATTTTGTTATTTTGATATATTTTTTAATATATTTGGAAAAACTTTAACACATCTATCATAAAAACTACTTTTAAATTTATTCCTTTATTGCTCATTCCATGTCAAACGAAAGATTCGTACCATGAAACAAGCCCTTTTGATTTTCGGTATTTTATTTTCTTTTTCCCATTTAAAAGCCCAGCAATATCCGGCAGAACTGACATTCCACAAAACGGTTATAAAGGCCGGAAACAAAACCCTGACGGAAACCGTCACAAATCAAATTACAATTTTTAACCGGACGGGAGAAAAATATGCAGCTATTGCCATTTACGGCAACAAACTCAATAAAATCAGCAATATCGAAGCCAGTTTATTAGACAGGCAAGGCCGGACCATCCGAAAATTAAAGAAAAACGAGATAAAGCAAAGAAGTGAATTTTCAAGCTCTACCTTTTACGACGATGCATATGTGCTGGAATTTATGCTTAAACACAATGAGTATCCTTATGTGATTTCCTATTCGTATCAGAAACAAAGCAGTCAATTTATTCTATTAGAAGACTGGATTCCGGTTTTAAGCTCTTCTATCCCGACACGGCAGGCCATTTTAGAAATCAGAACCCCCATTGATTATAAAATCCGGACTTCCGAACAGAAAATCCGGAAAATGTCTACCGATACGGTAAATGGCCAAATCATCTATCAATGGATTACGGACTACACAAACCTTATTCAACCGGAAATCTACTCACCTCCCATTACAGAATTTCTTCCCCGGGTTTCAGTTTTTCCCTTACAATTCAAATATGTTATAGAAGGGGCTCAAGACAATTGGGAAAATTTCGGCAACTGGCTTTATCGCTTATCGGCAAATTGTTCCGATCTTCCGGTTCAGCAACAGGAGGAAACAAGAATACGCGTTAAGAATATATCCGACGACCGGGAAAAAATCCGGGTATTATATCATCGGTTACAGGACCAGACCCGCTACGTTAATATCTCTCTTAAAGCGGGAGGTTTATTGCCTTATCCGGCTTCCTACGTATGCACCAACAAATACGGAGACTGTAAAGCCCTTAGCTTTTACTTCAAAACAATTCTGGAAAGTATCGGAATCCAGGCTTATTATACATTGGTATATGCCGGTAACCCGATTCCCGGATTCGATACAACACCTTCGCCTGGATTGCATTTCAACCATGTCATTTTATACATCCCGTTACCTCAGGATACGTTATGGCTTGATTGCACCAGTAAACAGGCTTTCGGCTATCTCGGGACCTTTACTCAAAACCGCCTTGCATTTATAGTCGATAAAGACAATAGCCGCCTGATCCGCACTCCTGCCCTCCGACCGGAAGACGTTACGATCTCCAGATCGCTCCGGATTGCACAAACGACAGAAACCTCTGCTTCTGTTCAGCTTTCAAACCGCTACAAAGGTAACGGGTTCGAATATTTCTCCACGCTTGATAAGGCAGTCGATGCCAACACCAAAGATCACGCTGTTCGCTATAAGCTTTCGGGAAATTATTTCAACATCCTTTCCTATAAGATACATGACCAAGGCCGGGATGCAGACAGTATTTACATCACAGCGGAAGGTTCTTCCGAAAAATTAATCTCACTCTATGGGGATGAATTAATTCTGCGTATTCCGAGATACGAATTACCTGATTTCGAAGCTCCGGGAAAAAGAAAAACTCCGGTGCAAATCGACCATCCCATCCATACTGTTGATTCCATTCAGATTCTCATTCCGGAAGGATACGGCCTGTCCGATTCCATTCCGGTATGTGTTATAGAAACACCTTTCGGTATCTATCGTCAAAGTGTCGGACAAACGGATAGTTTATTAAATATCCGTCAAGAGACGTGCGTATTTGCCGGCAAATACCCTCTCTCTCTGTATGCAGATTTCCACGCATTTATCCAACTCATTACGAAACAAAACCAAACAAAATACATTACTTTCCAAAAAACTCACAAACCATGAAACAACTCATTCTTTTATCTCTGTGTTGTTTTTACTGTACGTACTTACATGCACAAACCGAAAAGGAATTCGGGCGTTACCGTCCGGAAGAACTCTTTATGAAACAATTTCCGGACGACACCATAGCTGAAGCCGTCATTCTCTTTGACGAAGGGAAAGCGAATTTTGTCAATACAAACGAAAGCGGATTCAATATTATATATGAACGGACTACCCGTATCAAAATATTATCGGAAGCCGGATTAAAGTGGGCCGAATTCGAAATTCCTTTCTATCAGAATGGGAATACATTTGAAATAATATACGATGTGGAAGGCTTTACCCACAATATGACCGACAATATGTATCATAAAACCCCATTGAACGCAGAGCAAAAATACGAAGAACAAATCAACCCTTATTGGAAACTCCGGAAAATCGTGATGCCCGACGTAAAAGCAGGTTCAGTTATCGAACTCCGGTACAAACTCTCTTCTCCAAGATTATTCAATTTAAGACCCTGGAACTTTCAAAGTAACATTCCCACTGTATGCAGCCAATTCGAACTTCAGATGATCCCTTTCTATGTCTATAATTATCTGTTGGAAGGGGCCCGTAAATTTGACGAAAATAAATCATTCACTTCTACAGGCCCGGAAGAAAGTTTCCATGGCATCAATTTCCGCAGACTGGTACACCAATTCAAAATGACTGATTTACCGGCCTTCAGAGACGAATCATTTATCACCTGTCCTGATGATTATATCGTCAAACTGAATTTTCAACTTGCAAAAGTCAATTATCCGGACGGACGGACAAAAGAATTCCTCAGCACCTGGCCGGTATTGATCAAAGAGTACCTGGAGGATGAATCCGCCGGAAAATTCATAAGAAAATGTGAAAAATCTGCGAAAAGCTTATTAGGTAACAGCATATCACAGCTAACCGATGAAAAAGAAAAATTTACCGGTATTATCTCTTTTATAAAAAACAATTTCAATTACAACAACCGCAGAGGAATATATGCGTCCGAAGACCTGAAAGAATTTATCAGAAACAAGCATGGAAACAGTGCCAACATCAATCTCTTATTGATCGGTCTGTTACGCAGTGCCGGTTTACAGGCCGATCCGATCCTGATAAGTACCCGCGATCACGGAAAAGTAAGAGCCGCTTATCCCTATATGCACTTTTTTAACAACGTCATTGCCTGCGTTTCGATCAACGGGAAAAAACGCCTGGCAGACGCAACAGACGCGTATCTGGCTGACAACCTGCTTCCGATTGCCTGTTATAACGAGTTGGGATTAGTTATGAAAGAAGGAGATGTCACATGGCTCAATTTGCAAAGTTCAACCCCGGCTTCTCAAAACATTTATTTGCAAACCTCATTGAACGACACCTCTTTTCTGACTGCCATCAGGCTCCAGGCTACCGGTTTTTTTGCCGCCTCATTGCGAAAACACTATGGGAACGACCCGGAAAAAATCCGTAACAAATTACAGGAAGAAGGAGAACCGGTCGCAGACTCTTTACCTCAGGTAATCAATTATTTCGAACGAAATGAAAGGTATCAATTGTATTATTTTCAACAAAGTCAACCGGAAATCATCAATGGAAACATCTATTTTTCACCTTTCCTGAACTTTCCGATATCGAACAATCCGTTGAAACAACCAACCAGACAATATCCGATCGATATGGTAAATACGACTGTTCACCAATATGCAAGCCGAATACAAATACCGGAGAACTACCGATTCAAATTTTTACCGGAAAATTTAAATATCGATAATGATTTGTTCAGTATAAATTATACATCTACGCTGGAAAAAAACGCCGTACTAATCAATTGTTCCTATAAATTTAAAAAAATCATATACCCGGCTACAGATTATCCGAAACTACAAAATTTCTTCAATACAATTATCAAAAAAGCCAATGAGAAGATAGTCGTGACTTCCACGACAGAATAAGCCCGACCGGATAAATATAAATAAAGACGTGATAAAACCCGGGTTTTATCACGTCTTATTTAAAACTATATTTCCTCACAAATAGCGATCTATTCCTGTCAAAATCACAACATCACGGTATTTCACCCCATTGTTTTCCTACCTATTTTTGTCATGTAATCCTGAATAGGGATACTACTTTAAAAGAAATTGGTTTTTTATTGATTAATAATTGGTTTACCGGATGTCTATGCCATCAGACATCCGGTATTTTTATTTTCCCCACAAAACAGCCAGATTCAAAATCGTCTGCATGGCCTTGTGCATTGTTGTCAACGAACAATACTCATATTTACCGTGGAAATTCATGCCTCCGGTGAATAAATTCGGACAAGGCAAGCCCATGTAGGACAAACGGGCTCCGTCCGTACCACCGCGAATCGGACGTACAATCGGTTTCACCTCAGCCTGCTGCATGGCCTGCAAAGCCTTGTCGATTACTTCCGGATGCGGTTCCACCATTTCCCGCATATTGTAATATTGATCTTTTAAGGTCATCGATACGACTCCTTCCCCGTATTTTTTCGTCAAAAACTCCACAACATTTGTCATAAACTGTTTTTTAGCTTCGAACTTTTCACGGGAATGATCGCGGATAATATACTCAATAGCGGCTTTCTCCACTTCTCCGCTTATGGATATCAAATGATAAAAACCTTCGTATCCTTCTGTATGTTCAGGACGTTCCCAAGCCGGTAACATAGCATTGATCTCCGTCACAACCTGCAAGGCATTGAGCATTTTATCCTTCGCATATCCCGGGTGGATATTACGGCCTTGCACCTCGATCTTTACTCCGGCAGCATTGAAGTTTTCATATTCCAGTTCTCCCTCGAAACCTCCGTCAACAGTATAAGCACATACGGCCCCGAATCGTTTCACATCAAAAAAATCGACTCCCCGGCCAATTTCCTCATCCGGTGTAAATCCGATGCGAATCTTACCATGAGCGATCTCCGGATGTTGTATCAGATACTCGGCTGCCGTCATAATTTCAGCAACACCGGCTTTATCATCCGCTCCCAGCAAAGAAGTGCCGTCTGTCGTAATCAAAGTATGCCCTTTATAAAACGACAACTCCGGGAAATCAGCGACAGTCATGGTCAATTTATCATTCAAGCGGATATCTTCACCGTCGTATTTCTCGATAATCTGCGGACAAATATCAGCTCCGTTCATATCGGGACTGGTGTCGACATGGGCTATAAAACCGATCACAGGACGATCTTCATGTCCGGGAGTAGCGGGGATGGTCCCCATCACATAACCATACCGGTCCATCTCGACATCGAGCAGGCCTATACTTTTCATTTCATCTGCCAGATAACGCAAAAGTACCAATTGTTTATCCGTAGAGGGAAATTTTTCACTTCCGGGATCACTTTGTGTATCGAACCCGACATACTTTAAAAAACGTTCTTTTAATTCCATAGTCTATATTTTATCAAAAACCGGGCATTCAAAATAAAAACTTCGGATACCGCAGTTCCATTATATTTATTCTTTTTTACCTCTTAATGCGTCCCAGATAAAATAACCTATAATCACAATATACATGACAACCGCCAAATAGCCCGCTCCTTCCCAGGACATATTCCAATCGGCTCCGACATATTTCAATATTGCACTAATCACACCCATCAATGCCCCGCCGGCGATAAAGCCGGAAGCGATTAAGGTACCGCGGTCACGTCTGAATTTATTGATACTCTCGTTTTTGCTCCGGGTAGAAACAAACCAGCTTACCAAACCTCCGATCAATAAAGGAGTATTCAATTCCAACGGAATAAACATACCCAAAGCGAAAGCCAAAGCCGGTACACCGATCATCGTCAGAATCAATGCCAACGCTGCCCCCGCAAAATAAAGCATCCAAGGGGTAGCCCCACCTTCCATCAGCGGTTTAATCACAGCCGCCATCGCATTTGCCTGTGGTGCAACCAAAGAACCTTCTCCGACAAAACCGTACGTTTCATTCAGAATAATCATAACACCGGCCACTGTTGCAGCAGAAACAGCCGTTCCCAAAAACTTCCAGGTCTCCTGCTTGGCGGGAGTGGTGCCCAACCAATAACCGATTTTCAAATCCGTAATAAAACCGCCGGCCATAGATAAAGCCGTACACACCACACCTCCGATAACCATCGCTGCCATCATACCGCCCGTTCCGCTCAAACCGGCACTGACCAACACCAAAGAAGCCAGAATCAAAGTCATCAACGTCATTCCGGATACCGGGTTTGTACCGACAATCGCAATTGCATTCGCAGCTACAGTCGTAAACAAAAAAGAAATAACAAAAACAATAAGAATAGCTACTACCGTTTGCAGCCAGTTACCCAATACGCCGAACTGAAAAAAGATAAAAGTAGTTACCAATGTAGCCAATATACCGATCATGATAAACTTCATCGTCAAATCACGTTGGGTACGCTCCACATTTTCTTCTGCCGTTTTTTTGCCTTTCAACTCATTCACCGCTAAGCCCAAAGCCTGTCTGATAATACCCGACGAACGCACGATACCGATAATACCGGCCATAGCAATACCACCAATACCGATATGGCGGGCGTAATGTGTAAAAATCATTTCCGGCGACATATCCCGTATCAAAGTAGTAATTCCTTCCCCGACAGCCAATGTCTGACCGTCTCCGAAATAACTCAAAAAAGGAATCAATACAAACCAAACGGTAAAAGAACCCGCACAAATAATAGCAGAATATTTCAAACCGATAATATAACCGAGTCCCAAAACGGCTGCTCCTGTATTTACTTTAAATACGACTTTCATTTTCTCAGCCACCATATCTCCCCACCCGATCAGACGCGTAGAAATATTTTCGGTCCACCATCCGAACGTACTGACACAAAAGTCGTACAAACCGCCAACCAATCCACTTATTGCCAATAATTTAGCCTGATTTCCTTTTTTCTCTCCGGATACCAGTACCTCCGTCGTCGCTGTCGCTTCCGGAAAAGGATATTTTCCATGCATATCTTTCACAAAATATTTACGGAAAGGGATCAGCATCAAAATTCCCAATAATCCTCCGAACAAAGAAGCCAGGAATACCTGGTAGAATTGCGCTTCCAAACCCAGGATATACAAAGCGGGCAAAGTAAAGATAGCTCCGGCTACAATTACTCCCGAACTGGCTCCGATCGACTGAATGATCACATTCTGTCCCAACATATTATTTTTCTTCATCAGATTACCGACTCCGACAGCAATAATAGCAATCGGGATAGCAGCTTCAAATACCTGTCCCACCCGCAGTCCGAGATAAGCCGCAGCGGCAGAAAAAACAATCGCCATAATAATACCGAAAGAAACGGAGTAAACAGTAACCTCCTTCGGCTTTGTATTAGCCGGCATCATCGGTTTGTATTCCTCGCCCGGCTTTAATTCCCGATAAGCATTTTCAGGTAACGAATTCATTTTTTGTTCTTCTTGTTCCATGTATTTTAAGTTTTAGTTTGTTTTTTTCATGCTTTCAAAGATAAAGAAAATGTCATAATGTACAATATATCATAAAAACAAAGGCATTGACCGGAACAAATCACACAATTTGTTATTTTTTCACAACTTTCAAACTATTGGAGTTAAATTTCTCACAAAAAAGACCAAATTTCAATTCTTTTCGTATTTTTCGCAATCAATAATCAATTCAAAAGTGAAAACGGAAGAGTTACCGGACATCTTACCTCAATTAGCCTCAGGAGGGGAAAAAGCTTTTCGGAAAGTATACGAAAAGTATAATCCGATGCTGCGTTTTTTCTGTCTACGCTACTGCAATGACAAAGAAAATGCAAACGATGTCGTCCAGGAAGTTTTCGTTAAACTCTGGGAAGCTCATCTTACATTCAAAGATGAGACCGCTTTGCGTTCCTATTTGTTTAAAACCGCCAGAAGCCTTTGTCTTAACCAATTACGCCACGACAAAGTAAAAGATCGCTACACGCAATTTATCAGTCAGCAAGAACATTACGATTCTTTTTTAGAAGACATGATGGAAGCTGAAATATTCAGTATTCTTAATCGGATATTCGAAGAGATTCCGCCTGCCTGCAAAGAAGTTTATCTTTGCAGCCTGGAAGGGAAAAAACATTCGGAAATTGCAGAGCGATTCCATATATCGGTCAATTCAGTAAAAAAATACAAAAACCGGGCACATCATTTTTTACGGAATAAAATAAAAATCATTTTTCCGGATAAAAAATCTTCAGATGATGTATACCAAAGCTCGATTTAGGTGTTTTATGATAAATAAAAATACAAACGGATGGAAGAAAGAGACTCCGACAATATAAAAAAACTGCTGCTTGAGTACATCACCGGAGCAATAGACAAGAAGGGCCTGGAGATTTTGACCCACTGGCGGCAGGAAGCTAAGAGCCACGAAGAACTTTTTCAACGGCTTATATCAGAAGATTTCCTGCCTAAAAACCGGGAAGAATGTATCCTGTCTCCTCAAGATACTGAAAAAGAATGGCAGCAAATCTGCCGGCGTACATTCCGTAAAAAAACAATCCGTTGGCAACGTATTCTCCGTTATGCTGCCGTATTTCTGTTACCTTTATGTCTCTGTCTGTTTTTACTAAAACAAAAGCAAGATATACCGGAATTACCTCCTTTAGCCCAGGCCATACAAGAGTTAAAAACCACGGCTCCTATACTGACTCTTTCAGACGGCAGCTGTATCCCGCTGGAACACAAAGCCACCGAAGAAATACGCTCCTCCCATTCATCTATTCTACGTACCGGCGATACATTACGATATACAGCCGTAAAATCGGCGGACACGACAATCCATTACAACACATTGACGATTCCCAAAGGAAACGATTATCACCTGATGCTTAGTGACGGTACGATTGTGTATCTCAACACCTCTTCCAGTTTAAAGTATCCGGTCAGATTCAACGGGGCAATCCGGGAAGTCGAACTTGTGGGTGAAGGATATTTCAATGTCAAGCATGATCCCGAACATCCGTTTATTGTAAAGGCAAACGGAATCGCTGTGAAAGTTCTGGGTACATCTTTTAATGTCCGGGCTTATCAGGAGGAAAAAATCATATCTACAACCTTAGTCGAAGGAGCCGTATATGTAAAAAACCGGCAATCCGAGGTAATCCTCACTCCCTCTCAGCAGGCGGTGTGTACTCCGGAAGGCCGGGATATCGACGTACAAACGGTAAATACCGATTATTATGTCGGCTGGATTACCGGACGTTTTATATTCAACAACACCCGTTTGGATGATATCCTTACCCGGTTACAACAGTGGTATAATTTCGAAGTCTTTTATGAAAAAGAGCAACTGAAAGATCTGCCTTTCTCATTAAATATCGACAAACAAAAAGATTTTTCTAAAATATTGAATGCTTTGGAAAGAACGGAACGTATCCGCTTCTCAATAAAAGGCAATACAGTTGTCGTCAAAAACTATTAACGACTTTGTTCCGCTAAATAATCTAATCTAAAACCCATATAATCATGTTCAAAAATATTTTATTGTCCGTTAGTCTATTCTGTGCATGCACCGTAGGACTTGCCCAGGAAAAGGCGGCTTATACGCCTGAAATGCAAGCGTTTCACAACATTTCCAGTAATGAAATCTACAAGTTCGTAGAAGAATTGTGTAAACCCGAATACCAGGGCAGACAGGCCGGTTCTCCCGAATATATGGCATGTGCTCACTGGGCTGCCAACCGATTTGCCGAATGGGGACTAAAACCGGGAGGCGACCAGGGTAGCTACTTTCAACATTTTCCCATCCATTATACGGAAATGACCGGTCCCGGCAAACTGGAAGTAATAACCCCGGCAGGCCGGAAAAGCTATCAAATTGCAAAAGATTATTTCCCGGGAACAAACTCTTTAAACGGGAAAACGAAAGCTTCAGTCCTATACGCAGGCTATGGCTTAACGGCTCCGGAACTGGGATATGACGATTACAAAGGCATCGATCCCCAAAATAAAATTGTTTTGATAGAAAGCGGTGTTCCCTGTACCGACCGGAATCACAAAGATTATCAGGCCTGGAATGAAAAATATATCAGTACGGTAGGCAGGATTGCCAACGCTCTGAAGCACGGTGCCAGCGGCGTACTGTTAATCGGGAAAACCTCCAATCCCAATATCAAGCACCAGGGGATCATATTTTGCCACATATCGGAAGAGATTGCCAACGAGATTTTAAAACCTTCCGGACAGGAACGGAAAGCCTTAAAAGAAAAAATTAATAAGTCCCTGAAACCGGCCAGTTTCGATACCGGATGCGAAGTTGAAATGCAAACCGAAACCAATTACAACCCACACAGCCAAACCTGTAATGTCATTGCCGTAATGGAAGGTACAGACCCGGTATTGAAAAACAAGCCCTTGATTCTCGGAGCTCACCTCGACCACCTTGGCAATCACGGAGGAATATTCCGGGGTGCCTGGGACAATGCTTCCGGCTCCGCTATTGTACTGGAAACAGCAAAAGCTTTCGGTAAATCCGGCCTATCTCCCAAACGTACCATCGTATTTATTCTTTTCGGCGCCGAAGAATGTGGAATTTTAGGGTCTGCCTACTATGTTGCTCATCCCTTGTATCCGTTGGCGCAAACCTTGTGCATGATCAACCTTGATATGGTCGGAGGCGGCGACGGTTTTTCAATGGGAGGCATCAAATCGTTCCCACAATTGGAAAAATATTTTGCCGATGCCAACGAAAAATACATCCATCGTTACCTGAAAACCTCCGAATACCGAAAAATGAGCCCGACAGCCGTCGCCCGTACCGACGGAGCGACATTCAACCGGGCCGACGTTCCTACTTTCCATACCGGGACTACAGGAAAATACAAAAACCCAATGTACTATCATGATTTACGGGATGTTCCGGAATTACTCGATCCCGAAATTATGGAAGATGTAGCCAAATTTCTTTTCCTGGGTATAGCAGGAGTCACAAGCGATGCGACAATCCAATAAATACAAAACAGCCTGAAAATCTTCAGGCTGTTTTCAATTATTTTCAATAGCAAGCTCTTTATTCTTATCCCCTTATTTATTGACAATATTTAACAGTAGTTCAAAAAAAACGACACGGCATACATTTAAATAAAAAAAAGACTAAAAAAAGACAATTTTTAATGTACACTTTTTTCTCTCTTAGGTGTTTTGATAACAAACCGATCAGTTTTCAGAATTTAAACCAAACCGGCTACCTTTTGTCGTATCTGGCCACACGGCAAAAATCAGCACAACAAACTTAAACGTTATGGAAAAAACAGCCACGAAGAAAAAACATTCCGGAATTCTCCGGTTGTTATGGGTAACGCACGTGTTACTGCTTTTCACTTTCGCTTCCGTACCGGCCAAAGCCGTTAATCTTTTACAAGGCTACCGGATAAATTTAAACCTGAGTAATGTAAGTATTAAAAATGTCATCGAAGAGATCAAAAAACAAACGAATCTGAGTTTTGTATACAATGAACTGGATATACAAGACGTCGGTCTGTTGAATATGAAAGTAGAAAACCAGACTGTCGAGAAAGTACTGGATCAAATATTGAAAGACAAACGACTTTGTTATGAAATTGTAGACGAAGTCATCATCATCCGACGGGACAACCGACCGGTTCCCGCTCCCCCTCAAGACACGAAAAAAACGATAAAAGGAAATGTCACGGACGAAAATAACCTCCCACTTCCCGGTGTCGCCGTGCGGGTAAAGGGAACAACCATAGGTGTTGCCACGGATGTCGACGGGAATTACACCTTAGTATATGAAGATAACGGACATATTGTACTGGAATTTTCTTTCATCGGTATGAAAGTCCACGAAGAAAAACCGGGTAACCGTTCGGTACTAAACGTACAATTACAATCCATAAGCACCGACCTGGAAGAAGTTATGGTCGTTGCTTACGGAACGACTAAAAAAGAAGCCTTTACCGGATCTGCTGTCAGTGTCAGCGGAGACAAAGTGATGAGGGAAGCCGCCGATGCCGTTTCTCCGGAAAAAGCCCTGAAAGGCTATGTAGCCGGTGTACGTGTTTCCCGGGGAGGCGGTCAACCGGGAGAAACTGTCGGCCTGCAGATTCGCGGTATCGGTTCGATTTCCGAATCTACAAATCCGCTGTATGTTATCGACGGGATTCCCCTCAGCGAAGACTTCGATCTGAACAATCTCAATCCGAACGACATTGAACAAATGACCGTTCTGAAAGATGCCGCAGCAACTTCTTTATATGGTTCCCGGGCCTCTGCCGGTGTTATCATCATTACCACCAAAAAAGGACAGGAAGGTAAAACCCGCTTCGAAGTAACCTATGAAAGAGGCTTCTCCTCCGAAGCCATTAAACGTCAGTTAAAAGGTTATTACATGAGCGGAGGTGAATATACCCGATATGCAACCGAGGCTTTAAAAAATTACTACCTGTATTCTCAAAATGCACTCCCGGGAATGTCTGATGAAGATCAATACCTGACACTTCAAAATGACGCCCGCATTTATGCCCTTCAAAATTTGAATACTTATGCCAAAATCGTACATCCGGACGATCCGTTGGACGGAACTTTCGACTATAAAAACCTGACGCCGGCACAATTGGAAAAATATTTGACACACCCCCGGAATTACAATTGGTATGATGCAATGTTCAAAAACGGTTCCGAAGATAAAATCAATTTCTCGGCCCGGGGAGGAAATCAAAAAACCAACTTTTTTGCATCCTTGGGTTATTTGCGGCAATCCGGTATTACCGAAGGAAGCGACTTCAAGCGTTTTACGGCCCGGTTAGCGCTCAATAACAAAACGGCACAATGGCTGAATTTCTCCATGAACCAAGCTATCGCTTATACGGAACAGGAAACTAAATTGGACTATCAGGGGGCAACCGTGGGTAATCCGATCTCCAATCTACGGGCTATGAATCCGACTCAGCCGATTTATTTACCGAACGGTCAGTTGAACCAAACACCCGGATTCAACTCAACAGACCCGAATTTCCTGGAAACCATATCCTTAGACAGAGACCGTACAACAAGGTTCTCCAGTACGACCAATCTATCCGTAACCGTCGATATCACCAAATGGTTGAAATTTACCACGACCAATGCCGCCGATATACGCTATAGCCGGTATTTACAAACCTGGGATCCAGCCTCCAACCAAGGAGCCACAAATCACGGAGAAGTAAACGAAACCCGTTCTTTCTACACAAATATCGTAACCTCGAATATACTCACATTGACAAAATCTTTCGGGATACACAATATTAATGCGACCGGCGTTTATGAAGCCAAACGACAGACATACGACTTTCTGGACGCCAGTGGATATAATCTTCCCATCAGCCGGTTATTGTTCATGAGTAATGCTTCCCTGCCGAATTCCGTCGGCGGATACGATAACACCGACCGTTTGATTTCCTGGGCTGCAAAACTCGATTACAATTACGACAATAAATATTTTCTGAGCGGTAGCTGGCGGCGTGACGGGACGTCCCGTTTCCTGGCCTCCAATCGCTGGGGAGATTTCTGGTCTGCATCCGCAGCCTGGAATATAACAAGGGAATCCTTCATGGAATCCACTCAAAACTGGCTGGATAATTTAAGGGTAAAATTATCTTACGGAACAAACGGTACTCAACCGGGAAACTACTACAGATCGCTTTCCCTGTTCAGTATAAACAACACCTATATGTCTGATCCGGCCTACAGTGTCAGTAGCTACGGTAATCCTAATCTGACCTGGGAAAGCTCCTATACCTGGAATGCCGGTATTGATTTTTCGTTGTTCAAAAGCCGGTTGAGAGGTACAATTGAATATTATAACAAGCACACCGTCGACCTGATTAACAATGCAAGTACCCCATATACTTCCGGTTGGAGCAGCATGATCGTAAACGAAGGGGAATTACGGAACACCGGTCTGGAAATCACATTAGACTCCCGGAATCTCATAAAAGACGACTTCAGTTGGGAGACTAATTTCAACATTTCCTTTATGCGGGCTAAAGTGGAAAAATTAGCTAAAGATAACGAAAGCATATTGACGAACTACATTTATCGTCAGGGAGAACATTTGTACTCTTATTATATGAGAGAATATGCCGGTATCGATCCTCAAACCGGACGCAGCCAATGGTATAAAAATACAAAAGGAGAAGACGGAAAAACAGTCATCGATCACACCAGTATTTCCCAAGATCCTTCGGTAGGAGTTGAAAAAGTCATCCATAAAAAAGGATATCCGGATTGGTTCGGCGGATTAACCAACCGTTTTACTTACAAAGGCTTCGATCTGTCGTTCCTGCTTACATTCACCATCGGCGGTACCTTGCTTGATAGCCAATATTCAGCGACAGTCCGCGACGGTGCCTCTCTGGGAACTGCAAATGTCAGATTCGACGCTTACAAAAATGCCTGGAAAAAACCGGGAGATAAAGGTACACCTATCATTATATACACTGACCCGTTCAATTCCAACTATGTCTCAACCCGAAGTCTGCGTTCTTCTGATCATCTGAAGATCAAGAATATCAGTTTGGGATATACTTTCCCGAAAAAATGGATCAATCAGTTGGGATTATCGGAACTTCGGTTATATGTAAACGGAAACGACATCTATACCTTCTACGGTGTTGATTACGTGAATCCAGAAGTAAACAATTCCGGATCCTATAACAGCTATTCATACCCGTCCTTACGGACCTGGAGATTCGGTATCGATATTAAATTCTAAAAGAGAAGTGTTATGAAACAGATAAAATATCTACTTTTAATCGGATTAATCACAGGCATTTACTCCTGCGGCGACAAATTTCTCGACTCATCTCCTGCCACCAGCCTCCCGGACACGGAGATAATCTCGGATATCAATGACCTCAACAATTTTACAAACGGTTGTTACAATTACCTGAAACTCACCAGCGGAGCTTACGGTTATTATTACGATGCCACATTTATGTTCAGCGGCGATCTGATGGGAGACGATTTCCGGGCCGGAAATACCGGTTGGTTAGCAGACTACTATTCATTCAAGTCAACTCCCTATGACATAACGACCCTGATCTACAGAAACCTGTACAACCTGGCTTACGCTTCAATAAAAGTTTTCGAATCGGCCAAAGCCCTGGAAGAATCGGAAAAAAAGAAAGAATACCTGGCAGAAATCCGTGTATTACGTGCATTGATGTACTTTGACATGGTTCGTATGCACGCTCCGCTTCCTTCAAACTGGGGAAAAGGCAATATCGCGGCCGACCCGCTCGGTATTTATATTGCTAAAACAATCAAAAGCGATATCAGTCAGCCCAACTATAGAAACACTGCCCGGGAAGTTTGGGAATACATCGGTACCGAATTGAAAGAATCTGTGCCCCTCCTGAGTAAAACCAGAAAAAAAGGCAGATTAGACTGGTATGCCGGTCGCGCATTTCAGGCCAGATACTACCTGTATATGGAAAATTGGCCAGAAGCACTGAAAGCCGCCCAAGACGTCATCAACTCCAAAGTCTTTACCCTTTACGAAATTGACAACTACAAATCGGTATGGAGCACGGCCTTTGCCAGTGAATCGATTTTCGAAGTCAATGTATCCGATACCGAACCGAATCAATGGGTTTGCCTGGGTACCCTGATCGGCGGAACCCGTTACCAAAGAATTGGTACGACTACCGATTTCGAAGCACTGATGCAGGAAAACCCGACGGATGTAAGGTTCTCTCTCTACGAACCGTCCACCCTTTTCCAATATTACTATGCCCGTTGGAAATGGGAAGGTAGAAATGGCAACGAACTGATTACCAATCCTAAAATTTTCCGTCTCTCCGAAATGTACCTGATTGCAGCAGAAGCGGCACTCAAAAGCAACGACACCAATGCCGGAAAGTACCTCAGCGACCTGCGGGAAAAACGGACAACTGTCGACCCGCGGAAATACGACAACGGCGTAACCCTGGACGATATCCTGTATGAAAGACGACTCGAACTGGCCTGTGAAGGGCACAGAGCCTGGGATCTGTGGCGTAATTGCAGAGAGGTTGTGAGATGGAGAACCCCGGAAGAAAAATTAGCTAAGCAGCATCTGGACAATTTGGGAGTCATTCCGTTCGATCATTTCCGCCGGATATGGCCGATCTCTTACACGGAAATCCAGTTATTCCCACCCGCCGACAGGGACAGTCAACAAAATCCAGGTTATTAATTCCATAATAAAAAAAGAATGAAAAAGAATATTGTATTGACATTTGCTTGTGCCTGTGTATTTTTATACCAGGCCCAGGCTCAGGAACAGAAAGAAGAGGGATATCGGTTTACCGACATCAAGCGTATGCCGGCAACCAGTGTCAAATCACAGGACCGGAGCAGCACTTGCTGGTCATGGTCGGGCATATCGTTCTTCGAATCGGAAATCGCCCGATTGGGAAAAGATACTGTCAGTCTCTCCCCGATGTACGTCGTATGGCATACTTATGACGGAAAAGCCGACCGTTACGTACGTCTCCACGGTGCGATGAATTTTGGTCCCGGTGGAGCACATTATGATGTACAATGGGCCATAGACCGTTACGGTATTGTACCTCTGGAAGCCTATTCCGGTTTGAATTACGGAGAAAATATACATGCCCACGGAGAACTCAACAGCCTGTTACGGGCATACGCCGATGTCATTGTCAAAAACCCGAACCGGAAAATCACAACCGCCTGGAAAAAGGGTTACCAGGGTATTCTAGACGCTTATCTGGGGAAATTACCGGAAACCTTTACCTACAAAGGTAAAGAATATACCCCGCAAAGTTTCACCCAAATGCTGGGACTGAATATGGCGGATTATATACAGTTGACCTCTTTCAGCCATCATCCTTTTTACTCTCAGTTCGCTATCGAAGTACCGGACAACTGGTTAAACGGAAATACTTACAACCTTCCGCTCGACGAATTCATGGACGTTTTGGATAAAGCCATCGACAAAGGATTCACCTTTGCCTGGGCTACCGATTTATCCGAAAAAGGATTTACCAATGGCATCGCTGTCGTGCCGACTTTCGATACCAAAGAAATGAAGGATGCCGAAATCACCAAATGGCTGACATTACCCAAAGAGGAACAACAACGGCAATTCATCCAACATCCCTGTAGTGAGAAAAAAATCACCCAGGAAATGCGGCAGGAAGCCTTTGACAATTACCAAACCACCGACGACCATGGTATGCACATCGTTGGAAAAGCCAAAGACCAAAACGGTACCCCTTATTTTATTGTCAAGAATTCCTGGGGAAAATACAACAAATACGACGGTTATCTTTACGCTTCCTATCCCTTTGTCGCATACAAAACGACATCGGTCATGATCCATAAAGATGCCTTATCCAAAGAATTGAAAAAGAAACTGGGTATCGATTAATTTCAGCCTGGAATACTTTGTTTTTATTATCTGAAAGTCGGAAGCTTGTTGGCTTCCGACTTTTGTCTTTTCAACGAATTAATTCTATCTTTGCCTAAATCAAAAAAAACAGTCATGGAGCAATGTATTGAACACCCGGAAAACTCTTCGGAATACGAGGGTTTGAAAGTAAATAAAGGTATAGATCAACCGGATCCGGTAAATCCGAACCTAGTTGCCCGTTTAAAAAATATAAAAAAGAAAGCTTTAACAACAGATGATTATGTAGAGGGTATCCTAAAAGGCAACATCAACATTCTCAGCCAAGCAATCACTCTGGTGGAAAGTTCAAAAACCGAACATCAGGCAATAGCTCAGGAAGTCATCAAGCGTTGTCTGCCTTCTTCAGGACGTTCTGTGCGCATCGGGATAACCGGTGTACCGGGAGCCGGTAAAAGTACATTTATAGAAACCTTTGGAAAATTTCTGACAGACCAGGGCCATAAAATTGCCGTACTGGCGATCGACCCCAGCAGTGAACGCTCCAAAGGCAGTATTCTGGGGGACAAAACCCGAATGGAAGAACTGTCGCGGGACCCGAATGCCTATATCCGGCCTTCCCCGTCTGCGGGTTCTCTCGGTGGTGTAGCCCGTAAAACCAGAGAAGCCATGATCCTTTGTGAAGTAGCAGGTTTCGACATTATTTTAATAGAAACAGTAGGCGTCGGACAAAGCGAAATCGCCGTCCATTCTATGGTTGATTTTTTCCTGTTGGTACAGATTGCAGGGGCCGGAGACGAACTACAAGGCATCAAGCGGGGTATCATGGAAATGGCCGACACCATCATTATCAACAAAGCAGACGGTAACAACATTCATAAAGCCGAATTAGCCAAAGTACAATTGCAAACAGCTTTACACCTGTTTCCGCCCCATGAATCCGGTGTAGAACCGAAAGTTATGACCTGTTCAGCCTATGAAAAAACAGGAATATCCGATATCTGGCAAGCCATTCTCAACTATTGTAACACAACCCAGCAAAACGGTTATTTCGAAACACACAGAAACGAGCAAGCCAAATACTGGATGTACGAAACAATCAATGAACAACTGAAAAACCGTTTTTACGAAAGTCAAAAAGAAAACCTGAAAAAGGCGGAAGAAAAAGTACAGAAAAACGAAATGAGTTCTTTTACTGCTGCCTTTGAATTACTCGACAAATATTTTAAGAATTGTTGATCTGAACTTCCGGTACCCTGTGATTTGTTGTCCGGAAGTGATAACAAATCACAGGGCCGGAAAATCTTCAAATTCCGGTATCTCCGGCAAAAAACAAAATTGCCGGTTGCAGTCTAGATGACCGCAAAAATGCCGGATACCATTTGTAATGGCAACATAAGGAGCAGCCAGAATCAAATTATAGCCGAAAACCTGATCGAAAACCGTTTGTGAAAGTGTTACGCCGGCAGCCTTACACTCGACAATCAGATACGGATTTCCCCGGCGGTCATAGCATACCAAATCAAAACGGCGTTTCAAGCCGTACACCTCGATTTCTCTTTCCAATGCAATCAATGCCTGCGGAAAGCCCTTCTGACGAATCAGATAATGCACGAAATGCTGACGTACCCATTCCTCCGGCGTCAGTTTGACATACTTTTTCCGGATAATATCATAAATGAATACAACCCCATCCTGCTTTTTGACCTTGTATTCAAATGCCGGTAACGATAATTCTAACATACAGACACCTCTCCTTATTTTCTGACTTTCAAAAAACTACTGTCTCCGTAACTCAAAAAACGGAAATGATGCGAGAGGGCATAAGCATATATTTTTCGCCAATCTTCACCGACTGCGGCCCCGACCAGCAGCAGTAAAGTACTTTGCGGTTGATGGAAATTCGTAAACATGGCGTCTATAACCTGAAACCGGTATCCTGGCACAATGATAATCGTCGTCCGGGCTTTCAGCAACTCCTCTCCGCTCCGGTCAAACCAATCCACCAATGCCGCCATCGCCTCCTGTAAAGAATAACCAACAGGTAAAGTATAAGCTTCCCACTGGGATAAAGAATAAAATTCTTCCTCCCCCATCAATCTCTTCACTCCCATCCAATATAAACTTTCCAAAGTCCGTACCGAAGTAGTTCCTACCGCAATGACCTCCCCTTGTTTCCGGGACAGATCGTCCACCAGTTTCCGGGAGATAACAATATGCTCCGTGTGCATATCATGCCCGCCTATCCGCTCGGCCTTCACAGGACGAAAAGTACCTGCCCCGACATGCAGCGTCAGTTCATCTATATGCACCCCTTGCTTTTCCAAAACCGACAAAATATTCCGGGTAAAATGCAGTCCGGCTGTCGGAGCAGCCACTGAACCTTCTTCCCGGGAGTACACCGTTTGATAACGTATCTTATCCGAATCTTCGGATTCCCGGTTCAAATAAGGTGGAATCGGTATTTTGCCGCAATATTCCAAAACCTCACTAAAAGACAACTCCTTATTCCACGAAAAACGAACATGTACTTCCCCTCCCGTTTGTCCGAGCTTTTCTGCTTTTAAAACCACCTCATCCTGCCCCCGTTTAAAACGACAGAAAATAGCACCGTCACGCCATTTTTTCAGATTACCGACCATACAACTCCACTCACAGTAATAATTACTCTCGAAATTCCGGGCATAATCCGCAGGTACCAAAGGCTCCAGACAAAAAATTTCGATATGCGCTCCCGTTTCTTTCTGAAAAAATAAGCGGGCATATATTACCTTTGTATTATTAAATATCAACGTCTGTCCCGATTTCAAAAGAGCAGGCACCTGGGAAAAAAACGTTTCAGAAACGGCTCCCCTATCATATATCAACAACCTGGAAGCCTCCCGGTCGGCCAAAGGAAATTTTGCAATTTTTTCCTCCGGTAAATCATAAGTATAATCCTCAATTTTTATATTTTTGAGGGCAGTAAGTTCTATAGTATTCATCGATGTAATTAACTGTTCTGTTTTGCCGGTCTTATTTTACCGATACCCGGAAATGAGACAGACAAAGGTAATAAAAGATCAGTCAATCACCTCATGGAGCAAAACGGAAAAGTATTTATCACAAACTCAAAATTCCGGAATCAAAAAATGGAACACCATACATTGGCTTCCTTTTCCGATACTGTGACTCTTTTATTAAAAAAACGTAAGAAAAGAGGAAACCGGTTCATAACCCAAAATGAAATAACGTTAAAGCTTTATGCATTATGAAAACAAAAAAAGAAATCGTAGATAACTGGCTGCCACGCTATACCGGCCGGGCATTAAAAGATTTCCCCAAATATATTCTATTGACGAATTTCGAATACTACCTGGATTTATTTTCGGAGCTATTCAACGAGCCGATTGTCGGCGCCGATAAAACCATGCCCAACGTATCACACGGAAATATCGTCCTGATCAATTTCGGTATGGGAAGTGCCAATGCAGCTACCGTCCTGGACCTTTTAACCGCTATCGAACCGGAAGCCGTCCTTTTTCTGGGTAAATGCGGAGGATTGAAAAATAAATCTTCAGTAGGAGACTACATTTTACCCATTGCAGCCATAAAGGGGGAAGGTACCTCAGACGATTACCTGCCCCATGAAGTACCGGCATTGCCGGCTTTCAGCATTCAAAAAACCTGTTCCCGGATCATCAACGATCACAAGCGGCAATATTTCACCGGAGTCGTCTATACCACCAACCGGCGTGTCTGGGAATACGACGATCATTTTAAGGAATATCTGGTAAAAACCCGGGCTATGGCTGTAGATATGGAAACAGCAACCATTTTCACCGTCGGCTTTGCTAACCGTATCCCTACCGGAGCCCTGCTACTGGTTTCCGACAGACCGATGATTTCCGAAGGAATAAAGACAGCCGAATCAGACAAAGAAGTTACCCAAAATTTTGTCAAACAACACCTGGAAATCGGAATCCAGACAATGGAACATATCCAAAACAAAAATTATTCCGTAAAACACCTCATATTCTAAACGAAAAAAATGAAACCGCTCACTATATGGAACTGCCGGGCAGTCCGAAAAGTAAAAACAGGACTACTTTTATTCATCTGCCTGCAAGCATGCCATACCCAAACAAAACAAACAACAGCCCCTACAGCCGATACCCGCATCGAATTCACACAACCGACATTCAACTTCGGGAAAATAACGGCCGGAGAAACCGTGATGCATACATTCAATTTTAAAAATACAGGCTCAGAAAACCTCATAATCCGCAACATAGAAACCGGCTGTGGCTGCACCACCGCCGATTACACCAAAGAACCGGTAGCCCCCGGAAAAGAAGGAAAAATAGAAATTGCTTTTAACTCTTCCGGCAGATACGGTAAACAATACAAAGAAATCCGTATATTTGCAAATATTCCGGAAAAGGTGATTACATTGAAATTCACCGCCGATATAAAAAATTAAAGCGGTAAATCCTTATGTACAAAACATATAAATAAAACCGGGAAAATACATTTATAAAATAAACACTAAAATTATGAACACATTTTTTATGATCGTATTACAAACCCAAACCCAGGGTGGTGGTTTGATGAGCTTTTTACCTCTGATCCTGATTATTGTTGTTTTCTGGCTTTTTATGATCAGACCTCAAATGAAAAGACAAAAAGAGTTGAAAAAATTCAGAGAGTCTCTTCAAAAAGGAGATAAAATCGTTACCACCGGCGGTATCTACGGAAAAGTTGCAGAAATTCAGGAATTCGCAATTATTATGGAAGTTGAAGGCGGCGTTCGCTTAAAAATCGACAAAGCAGCTGTTATCAAAGACATGACTGATGCAGCTCCCGCTAAATAAATAAACAAAAGAGGGTACCCCATCAGAGTGCCCTCTTTTCCAAATAATACCCGATTTTCATTTTTTAATTCAAAATTACCCCTCAGTTTATTTTTAATATACGATTTTTGGGGTAAGAATTAAATATTTAGGGTCAATCTAAAATCTACAATTAGAACGAACATATAAATTGTAAATTGCTTGACAAAGGGATTCATCGTCGGATTCATTTAATCAATAATTTAAAATCGTAAATCTACAATTTTAAACTTACTATTTTCGTCCGTATGTCTATGAAGAATAATTTATTTGCCTATTTGCAAAAGCATCATATTCACATCGACCGGCATATATTGAGCTACATGATGTGCGTAGTTATTGCCGCCATCCTGTGGTTTTTAAATGCACTCAATAAAGAATATACGAGCGAAATCACCTATCCCGTAAAATACACTGATTTTCCCAAAGGAAAATACCTCGTCTCCACTCTACCTAAAAGTATAAGTCTGGAAATCAAAGCTACGGGGTTCTCTTTACTCAGATACCGGATCAGTACGTCTTTTCTACCTATCACATTGGATGTCAATGGTTACAGCAATCATCTGCTGGAGAAAAACAACATTCTCGAATACACCCTCCAGTTAAAAAACATCAAAGACAAAATCAGCAACCAGTTAAATTCCGACATCAAATTATTAGACATCAAACCGCAGGAAATCGATTTTAAATTTTCATATGCCGTTTCCCGGAAAGTTCCGGTACACCCCATCGTAGATTATAAACTGAAAAAACAATACATCTTAAAAAATAAAATCAATGTGACACCGGACAGCATTCTCATTACAGGGCCGGCAATAATCGTTGATACTCTAAAATACATACCTACCGAACACTGGAATATCGGAGAAATCAAAAAAGACATATCTAAGGATATACAGCTTGCCCAAATACCCGGCATAACAAACAGCATCCAGGATGTACGGGTCACGCTGCAATTGGAGCGTTTCACAGAAGCACAAAAAAGTGTTCCGATCAAAGTCATCGGACTACCGGACTCCCTTACAATCCGGCTTTTCCCCGCTTCCGTCGATGTCACGTATGACGTCGGATTAAGCATGTATGACCGGGTATCCGATAAAGATTTCAATTTTATCATCAATTATAAAGACGTGGGCAAATCTAATTTTTTACCCATACAAGTTACCCAAAGCCCCTCCTTCATTAAGAACCTGGCATTCTCCCCTCAAAAGGTAGAATATATTTTGGAACAAAAGTAATGCTCTGCTATGATAAAAATAGGCCTGACAGGTGGAATCGGTTCCGGTAAAACGACAGTTGCCCATATTCTGGAGCAGGAAGGTTATCCCGTGTACATTTCAGACCGTCAGGCTTCCGAACTGATAAATAAGAATAGGGAAATACGTTCGGCCCTTACCGGATTATTCGGAACAACCCTTTATTCCGATGACAATAACCTGAACAAAAAGAAATTGGCCGAAATCATTTTCAATGATAAAACAGCCTTACAGAAAGTCAATGCAATCGTACACCCGGTTGTTCTGGAAGATTTCCGCCAATGGAGCTTGCTGCAATCCGGGAATTTGGTCTTTTTCGAATCGGCTATACTATTTGAAGCCGGATTGGAAAAAAATTTCGACCGGATTATCTCGGTATATGCTTCCCGGCAAACCCGGATACAACGGGTTGTCGACCGGGATAAGGTATGTCCTGAACAGGTCATAAAAAGAATAGAAAACCAAATGGCTGACGATATAAAATGCCAAAAATCCGACTTTACGATCTATACGGACCGGGGGCTGGATTTAAATCAGCAAATTAAAGATATTATAGAACAATTAAATCAAAAACAATAAAATGGCAAAATACGGAAAATGGATCGGTGCCGGATTAGGCTTTGTTATGGGAGGACCGTTAGGAGCACTTTTCGGACTTTTTATGGGTTCGGTCTTCGATAATGTCGATGTAAAAGTTGCATCGGCTCCGGGTTCCGGGAACCGGACAGGCCGGGGTGACTTCATGTTCAGTCTCACCGTACTGCTTACGGCAATTATGAAAGCCGACGGCAAAATGACCCGTTCGGAACTGGATTATGTCAAAAATTTTCTCCGTACCAATTTCGGAGAAGAAGCGGCCCGCGAAGCCCTGCTCATGATCAAGGAACTTCGTACCAAAGAAATTCCATTAGCAGAAGTATGCCAGCAAATCCGGTTCAATATGGACCTGTCTTCGCGCATTCAATTACTCTATTACCTGTTTGGAGTAGCCCAATCTGACGGTAGCATCTGCCCTGAAGAAATCCGGTTGATTGAAAATATAGCTTTCCAATTGGGTATCGACAACACCAATTTCAATTCAGTAAAGGCCATGTTCTACGACGATCTGAACTCAGCCTATCAAACACTGGGAATCACCTCTGCTGCAACCGATGAAGAAGTGAAAAAAGCTTATCGTAAAATGGCCATGGAAAATCATCCGGACAAAGTAGGACATTTGGGAGAAGACATTCGAAAAGCTGCGGAAGAAAAATTTACCCTCATCAATACGGCCTATGAAAAGATTAAAAAGCAAAGAGGGATAAACTGATTTATCAAAAATTCTTATTACTTTTGCACTTCATTTTAACAAACGACTAAAATTTACACGACACATGTTAAAAGAAATTTTATCTATATCAGGAAAACCGGGATTATTTAAACTGATCAACAATACCCCGAATGCAATTATAGTGGAATCACTTATCGACGGCAAACGCTTTCCGGCTTATTCCAACTCAAAAATCATATCCCTGGAAGATATATCCATATATACGGAAGATGAAGACATGCCTTTAAAAACCGTATTAAAACGCATCAATGAAAAGGAGAACGGTGCCAAAACCCTCTCCCACAAAGAACCGACAGAAAAAATCATTGCTTATTTCAATGAAATCCTGCCGGAATACGACAAAGACAGAGTATATGTATCCGATATGAAAAAAGTCATTCAATGGTACAATCTGCTCGCAGAAAAAAATATGCTGAATTTCGAAGAGGAAAAAGAAGAAAAAGAGGAAAATTAAAATCGCATACCGCTACGACTGTACCGCTAAAGGGAAATAAAATTTATTACCTTTAGCGGTATTGTTTTAACAGGTTAGTTTCAATTGCTGATTTTAAAGCTACAACCCAAAAACAGGATCACATAATTTCAATCCAAAAAGTTTGCTGTTCAAAACAATACTTTTATAAATAGCCTTGCCAGCTTCCACAAATCCATGAACAATTACTTCCAATTCAAGCAATTTACGATCTATCAGGATCAAACAGCCATGAAAGTAGGAACTGATGGCGTCTTATTGGGTGCCTGGGCCGATTTATCTGAGGCAAACACCATATTGGATATCGGAACCGGAACCGGATTGATTGCCCTCATGGCCGCCCAAAGAAATCCAGGAGCGGCAATAGATGCCGTAGAAATCAACCCCGCTGCATACAGACAAGCAACAGAAAACATTGCCCAAAGCCCATGGCCGGAAAGAATAAAGGTTTATCCCGACTCCATATTCTGTTATCATCCGGACAAACGATACGATCATATCGTCTGTAACCCGCCCTTTTTTATACAATCGACACCTGCCCCTGACACCGCCCGGAATATGGCACGCCATTGTGAAAATTTCACACATAATGCTTTGATTGAAGCCGTTCTCCGCTTATTATCTCCAACCGGGAAATTCAGTGTCATCCTCCCTGCCGATGAAGCATTTTCCTTTATCGGTAAAACCCGGGAAACCGATCTTTGTCTCAAACGGCAGACACAAATCTACCCCAATCCGGGTAAAAAAATAAAAAGATTATTGATGGAATTTGTCGAATATCCATGTATCCCCGAAACGACAACCCTGACGCTGGAAATCAGCCGTCACAACTATACAGAAGAATACATCCGGCTTACCCGGGAATTCTATCTCCACATGTAAATTTCCTCCTTGGGCCAACCATTATTCCCCCCGATTTAAAAATCCGAACGACTTATATTTTCTTTTCTATAAAAGTTTTAAGAAATTTATACACAACACTTCAAAACAAATTAAAATTTTTAACTTTCCATTAACCATTTTGTTCAATTTTTCATTCTATATTTGTAATATCAAAAACGGCCAATAAGAAGACGTTTTTTTCATAAGTTTGTATGTTTAGGTTAGTAGTTAGTAAAAAATGAGAGATCGCTCCTGATCTCTCATTTTTTTTCTATATTTACGTCGTCAAACGGCAGCGAAGGCTGAAAACGTTACCGTAAACAACCAACAACATTAATTAATATAAACACGACATGAAAAGGCAAGTAGCATTAGGAATTGACATTGGCGGAACGAACACCACTTTTGGTTTCATTGACAGAGAAGGAAACTATATCGCAGACGGGAATATTGAAACCCAAAAGCATGAAGATATAAACGACTACCTGAAGGAACTATACCTCGAAATTGAAAAAGTATTGGATCCGTTACGGGAAGAAATCGAAATGATCGGCATCGGTATAGGAGCTCCCAACGGCAACTATTACAAAGGTTCTATTGAATTTGCACCCAACCTGAGATGGCACGATGTTATCCCGTTGTGCGATATGATGAAAGAATTCTATCCGCAGTTACCGATATTCCTGACAAACGATGCCAACGCTGCAGCTATCGGAGAAATGATATACGGAGGAGCTAAAGGCATGAAAGATTTCATCATGGTAACATTAGGTACCGGTCTGGGCAGTGGTTTCGTTGCCAACGGCCAGTTGATATATGGAAGCGATGGATTTGCCGGTGAACTGGGACACATTATCGTATCTCCGAACGGACGTCAGTGCGGCTGCGGTCGTAACGGTTGCCTGGAAACCTATGTTTCTGCCACGGGAGTAAAAAGAACTGCTTACAAAATGATGGCCAAATACAACTATCCGAGCGATTTGCGTTTGGTTCCTTTCAACGAAATGACGGCCAAAATGGTATCGGAAGCAGCTCAAAAAGGAGATATGATTGCCATCAATACATTCAAATATACCGGTAAAATGCTGGGAGAGGCATTGGCAAACATGGTAGCTATTACCAGTCCGGAAGCCATCTTCTTATTCGGCGGTTTGGCAAAGGCAGGTCCCCTGCTTTTCGAACCCACCAAAGACCATATGGAAATGAATGTACTGAAAATTTTTGCTAACAAAGTAAAATTACTGCCTTCACAACTGGATAAAAATGCAGCTATCTACGGAGCTGCTGCTCTTGTCTGGAATGAATTGAAGATGTAATTCCCATCCTCATGTCCGGTTCCTCAGCTCCGTAGCAACTACGGCTCTGATGTTCCGGACATTTTTCTTTTTTATCGTTTCTCATCCATCCGCAATTGTCCTCGCCATGAAAAATATATTCTTTCTACTTTCGTTCGTATTTATCTTACCATTGGGTAGTTGCAGCAATAAAGAAAAAGACCCCAAAATCACCGAATACGTAAACCCTTTTATCGGTACGGCCGAACATGGACATTGCTTTCCCGGCGCGACTGTTCCCTTCGGAGCAATACAACTCAGCCCTGATAATCCGAGAAGCGGCTGGGACTGGTGTTCCGGTTATCATTACAGTGACAGTATCATCAGTTCATTTTCACACACTCACCTCAGCGGAACCGGAATCGGCGACTTGCAGGATATTCGTTTTTTGCCCGTAATTACAAAACCGGACACAAACCGGAATGCAGCCGACTACATCCGATCCGGATATGCCCGTTTTTCACACGATAACGAACAAGCCGAACCCGGATATTACCGCGTAAAATTTGACAACGGAATCATTACAGAATTAGCTGTCACCCCCCGTTGCGGTTTTCACTATTACCAATACCCGGCCAACTCGGTCCACGGCCTGACCCTGGACCTGACAACTTCCCGGAATTGGGATAAAACGACAGAAGCCAGCCTGAAAAAGATCAATAACAGGACATTACAAGGTTATCGTAAATCCACAGGATGGGCTGCCGACCAACGAGTATACTTCACCATAGAATTCTCTCAAGACGTAGAGGTCCTCGCAGGTAAAAATACGTTAAAACCTTTGCAAAACGGACAGAAAATCGTTACCGATTCCTGTTATGCGTGGATCGACTTCGGCTGCAAAACCGATAAAATACTGGCCAAAATCAGTCTGTCTTCCGCCAACATTGACGGAGCCGACGCCAATTTGAAAAAAGAACTTCCACACTGGAGTTTTGATAAAGTAAAGCGGGATGGCAAACAGGCCTGGCGTAAAATCCTATCCCGTATAAAAGTAGAAGGAAACAATGAAAACAACATACAGGTTTTCTATACAGCCCTCTATCATGCCTATCTGGCCCCGAACCTGTTTTCTGACGTAAACGGCAATTTCAAAGGACCGGATAAAGAAATCCACAGCGTACAAAAACACAAACAATATACGGTATTCTCCTTTTGGGATACTTTCCGGGCAGCCCATCCGTTATTTACCCTCACTCAAAAAAAACGGGTAAACGATATGATAAATTCGATGCTCAAACATTACGACGCATCCGGATTATTGCCCGTTTGGGAACTGGTCGGAAACGAAACAAACTGTATGATCGGTAATCACTCCATTCCGGTCATCGTCGAAGCCTATCTGAAAGACATTGACAATTATGATGTAGATAAAGCCTACGAAGCCATGAAAGCGACAGCCTTATCGGGTAAGGCAGGACTGGCAGAATTGCGTCAATACGGCTATATACCTTATGACAAAGAAAATGAATCCGTTTCCAAAACACTCGAATATGCATACGACGATTGGTGCATTGCTCAAATGGCCAAAGCTTTGAACAAGGAAGAGGATTACCTCTTCTTCTTGAAAGAATCCCGGAATTACACCAACCTTTTCGATAAAAACACCGGTTTTATGCGGGGAAAATCAAGTTCCGGAGCTTGGAAATCACCGTTCTCTCCACTCTATTCAAATCACCGGGATGACGAATACACCGAAGGAAATGCCTGGCAATATTCCTGGTTTGTCCCCCACGATATTGAAGGGCTGATCTCTTTACACGGAGGGAAAGAAGCCTTTGCAACCAAACTGGACAGTCTCTTTACGATCCCAAGTCAACTGGAAGGCAGCAATGCTTCTCCCGATATCAGCGGTATGATCGGACAATATGCCCAGGGTAACGAGCCCTCACACCATGTAGCCTATCTTTTCAACTATGTCGGACAACCGCATAAGACACAATACTATGTAAACAAAATTATGACCGAATTATATACCAACACACCCGCCGGACTGTGCGGTAACGAAGATTGCGGTCAAATGTCCGCCTGGTATGTTTTTTCCGCCATGGGTTTCTATCCTGTCAATCCCGTAGAAGGCAAATATCAGCTGGGGACTCCTTTATTTAACAAAGTAACCTTACGCGTAGGACCGGAGAAAAAATTTGTCGTTACAGCCAACAAAGAAAACGACAATTACATTTACGTTCAGAAAGTCCTGCTCAATGGTAAAGAGTTGAACCGAACCTGGATTACTCACGATGAAATCACACAAGGAGGAACACTGGAATTCGTCCTGACGGATAAAATTACGGAAAAACAACAAGGAGAATCTTAAATTTTGTCAGACCCACAGATTAATTTTTAATTACGATCCAGGATTGAATCCCGGATCGGAGATTTCGCAGATAGATTCAGGATAGGGAACCTGATAAAAATGTTAATTTAAAATAGAAAACCTCCGTAAAGACGGAATGAAAAATAAACATCAAACTTTTTTACAATAAAACACTATTTCTTCGACCAAAGCACTGCTTTACGGGTAAGCTTTACCGTTACACCGAAATTATCGGTAAGCAGACGCCCGAAATCCCCATAAACACCTAAATCAATATGAAAAGGAATATGCCGGAGATCGGGAATACCGGCCTCCAACCCGAAAGAAAATTGCTTTACGGGAAGATCAGGTAACGGCTTTCCGTACGTCCCGTAATTTAAAGTATAAGTCAGCATCGCTTTATAAGGAATTCGCTGAAAAGCATATCCTTTTAATCCGAGATGATGTCCGATAATCCGGTTATTATAAATTCCCATCGTTATGCCATGCACATTGGGAGCCAACGGTGTCATAAGCGGAGTTCCTATGGTTCGCCCATAATACGTCCAACCACTCCTGTATTCTCCGTTATTGAAATAATTGTCATTGCCTCCCAATACCTTTTTCCCATCTTCCGGACGGTCGGGATTTATCGGACGGTCGTGGTAACGCCCGGATTGATATTTAGTGTAGTAAAACTCATAAATCACATCACTCACCCATTGATTCTTGTTGTGAGCTCCGTAATAAAAACTGTACGTTCCGTCGGGGAATGAGCGGAAATCAGTACCGGAAGCGTCTTCGAACGGTATATCATGATAAAAAGTAAGCGTATAATTATCGGCCAGATAATTAATTCGCAAATGCTCTCGCCCCAGATGATTTCCCAGTGCATTAATAACATCGCTAGTCGAAGCGCCTTCCCCTCCCTCCTTACCACATACGATACGCAGATAATCCTTAAAGGAAGAAGGCTGTTTTCCCAAAGTCGGAGATGTACCGCCCCACTGTACCCAATGCTCCAACCCGACTATAATCTCCCAGCGGCGTGCCGGCTTTATCTTTAAGAAAACCGATTTATTATGCAAACGTGTATCTTCTACATAACGGTCGTCAATCATCATATAGTCGGCCCAATTGAATTTAAAAGAAAGCACCTTATTCGTCCAGGGAATAGCGATATAATCAGAACGCAGATTATACCCCGGCAATGTCCGCGAATTATTCGACCATATCATATCCCCGTTCGTAGAAGAAATACCCTCATATTCGGTGTCCCGGTGAATCATCCCCAAATCAAGCCGCAAATTACGCCAGCGTCCGCTGATATACAATTGATCCAACAGAATATTATTGTCGAAATCAGACAGAAACCCCGCTCCCGAGACGCCATAGGCGAAATTGATTTTATGCTTGTCCGTAAAGTCAGAAAATACCCCGACCTCGAGCAATCCTCCCCGTCCGTCCGGCATCAGGCCGTAACGGTTAGAAACAGCCCAGAATGGCAAATTATCTTTTGTAGAGACAAAGCCCGACAATGAAGCTGAATAATCAACCGTTCTGTCCTGAGCCCATACAACCGTAGATACGATTCCCCAAAAGAATATTGACAGTATTATTTTCATATCATTCAATTAAGTCAAAAATCAATCACATACAAAACACCGGCTTTACCAGCAAATTTCAGA
Organism: Culturomica massiliensis; assembly: GCF_900091655.1. Classification (NCBI taxonomy): domain Bacteria; kingdom Pseudomonadati; phylum Bacteroidota; class Bacteroidia; order Bacteroidales; family Odoribacteraceae; genus Culturomica; species Culturomica massiliensis. Next base: position 110,632 of record NZ_LT594621.1, on the reverse strand, counting down.
CCGAAATTTGATTTGTCGATAATTATTATTTAAACCGGTCAGCCAAACGCACAAAATTACACCCCAAATCCCCCTGATACACAATCCTCGATTCACACCGGATTCTACCCCCTACAAATCAGCATTCACCCCAATCGTAAATCAAAAATCATAAATCGTAAATTACACAATAAGTCCGTCCCGGTATGTAATTTTCTCCCTCCCTGTTTTTCAATTTAAAATCTAAAATCTAAAATCATAAACCACCTCTTCTAAACCCTTCTACGAATGAGCATTCACCTCAATCGTAAATCTAAAATCAAAAATCGTAAATTACACAATAAGTCCGTCCCGGTGTGTAATTTTCTCCCTACCTGTTTTTCAATTTAAAATCTAAAATCTAAAATTTAAAATCATAAACCACCTCTTCTAAACCCTTCTACGAATGAGCATTCACCTCAATCGTAAATCAAAAATCGTAAATCGTAAATTACACAATAAGTCCGTCCCAGTGTGTAATTTTCTCCCTACCTGTTTCTCAATTTAAAATCTAAAATCTAAAATTTAAAATCATAAATCACCTCTTCTAAACCCTTCTACAAATCAAAAATCTCCCCAATCGTAAATCAAAAATCGTAAATCGTAAATTACACAATGAGTCCGTCCCAGTGTGTAATTTTCTCAACACCCATTTCTCAATTTAAAATCTAAAATCTAAAATTTAAAATCATAAACCACCTCTTCTAAACCCTTCTACATATCAGCATTCACCCCAATCGTAAATCAAAAATCGTAAATCGTAAATTACACAATGAGTCCGTCCCAGTGTGTAATTTTCTCCCTACCTATTTTTCAATTTAAAATCTAAAATCTAAAATCATAAACCACCTCTTCCAAAACCCTTCTACATATCAGCATTCACTCCAATCGTAAATCAAAAATCAAAAATCGTAAATTACACAATAAGTCCGTCCCAGTGTGTAATTTTCTCCCTCCCTGTTTCTCAATTTAAAATCTAAAATCTAAAATCATAAACCACCTCTTCTAACCCCTTCTACATATCAGCATTCACCCCAATCGTAAATCAAAAATCAAAAATCGTAAATTACACAATAAATCCGTCCCAGTGTGTAATTTTCTCCCTACCTGTTTTTCAATTTAAAATCTAAAATCTAAAATTTAAAATCATAAACAACCTCTTCTAAACCCTTCTACGAATCACCAATCTCCCCAATCGTAAATCAAAAATCGTAAATCGTAAATTACACAATAAGTCCGTCCCAGTGTGTAATTTTCTCCCTACCTATTTTTCAATTTAAAATCTAAAATCTAAAATTTAAAATCATAAACAACCTCTTCTAAACCCTTCTACATATCAGCATTCACCCCAATCGTAAATCAAAAATCGTAAATCGTAAATTACACAATAAGTCCGTCCCAGTGTGTAAATCCGGAATTATATTCTACTGTAATTGATAAAAGAATAAGCAAATTCATTTTTTTCATCCGCTTCGAAATTTTCCTGCGAAAGGATATGCCATTGTCCGGGATCAATAGCGGGTATATCGACATCACCTACGGCTTCGGTATGCACACGGGTCAGATACAGGCGGTCTGCCCGATCCCACAATGCATGATAGAGTGTCGCCCCTCCGATGACAAATACCTCGTCTTCTTCTTTCACCTTTTCCAAAGCTTCTCCGATACTTCCGGCCATCTCAACACCTTCCGCCCGGAAGGCCGCATTCCGGCTGACAACAATATTCCTCCGATTCGGTAAAGCCTTCCCGATGGACTCAAAAGTCTTCCTCCCCATGACAATCGAATGTCCGGTTGTCAAAGCCTTAAAACGCTTCAAATCAGCAGACAAATGCCATATCAGTCCGTTATCTCTTCCGATAACATTATTCTCAGCCGCAGCCACAATAATCGATAAAATCATAGACTCTTATTTATGTTCCGCAACAAAAGTAATATATTCAAAACAATTCCTCCCTCATAGGCAAGGCATTTTTGCTCTTTTTTATTCCTTAAATTGAATTTTATCATATACCTTTGTCCATATTTATTCTGACACTAACAAAATTATAGTGTGTTTAACATGGATTAATACTTACAACATGGATAAAAAAACAATCTATCTCGACCGAAATGAATATAATTACGGACCGGCTCCGGAAGTAGGGGAAGTTTTAAAGAATTTCGACCCGAATAAATTATGCTTTTACACCCGTATTTACGACGAAGGTAAAAAAAGTATCCTATCCGATTATTTATCCCAGGTCTATGATATACCTGAAAAACAAATCATCCTCGGATACGGTGGAGAAGATATTTTAAAGCAAGTTGTACATTGTTTTTTGGCAGGTAAGGAAAAGCAAAAAACCTTATTGATACCGAAATTCTCCTGGTGGTATTACAAATCCATTGCAGATGAAGTCGAAGGAAGAAGTGTACTTTATCCTCTGTACGAAGAAGGCAATACTTTCAAATACGATTTTAAAGCCATGCAGGAAGCGGTCGAACGGGAAAAGCCTGAAATGGTTCTTATCGCTTCTCCCAACAACCCGACCGGCAACTCCCTGACGGCTGAGGAGTTAGACAAGGTACTTTCATTTATCGATCCGGCTACTGCTGTTGTCATCGACGAAGCTTACGCATCATTTGCCAACCAGGACACAAGTTATATCAAACCTTTGCTGGAAAAATTTCCGAATCTACTGATTGTCCGCACCTTATCCAAATTCTACGGGCTTCCCGGATTGCGGCTCGGATTCGCATTTATGGGCACTTCCCTCACCCGCTTTTTAAATTACAGTACAAAATACCTAGGATACAATCGCCTGTCTGAAGAGTTGGGAATCGCAGTATTGAAAGCAACCGATTATTATCAACGTGTAGCCGATCAAATGGCAGAAGACCGTCAGATGTATATCGATGAATTACAACCTCTGGAAGGTTTCAAAGTCTACGAATCCAATGCTAATTTCATGCTGGTAAAATATCCGATAGAACTGAAGGAAAAACTACAGGCAGCTTTTAAAGCCAAAGGATATCTGATTAAATTTATGAACGAAGCGGACATAAATACCCACATGCGGATTACATTGGGTACCCATCATCAGAATTGTCAGGTAATCGAAACCATAAAAGAAGTCGTTTGTTGATGAAAGCTGTAATCCTAGCCGCCGGCATCGCCTCCAGACTACGCCCGTTGACCGATCACAAACCCAAATGTTTGTTGGAGATCGGCAACAAATGCTTGTTGGAAAGAGCGATAACCGGTTTAACCGTTAATGGCATCCGGGAGATTGTAATTGTCACCGGATATTTACAGGAACAAATCATATCCTTCGTAAAAGAGAAATTCCCGGAAATAAAAGTGGAATTTATCTACAATGAGAAATATGCTTCGACCAACAATATTTATTCCTTATGGCTGGCTAAAGAAAGAGTACTGACCCATGAAGTACTCTTGCTCGACAGCGATATTCTGTTCGATCCGGCACTTGTAAAAGCCCTGCTGGATTCTCCTGACAAAAATTGTCTGGCTTTGGCCGTACATCCCCTGGGAGAGGAAGAAATCAAAGTCATTCCCGACGGGCATAACCGGGTCAGGGAAATCAGCAAAACCTGTTCCATAGAACAAGCCATCGGTGAATCCATCGGGATAGAAAAAATGTCGGCTGATTACATTGCAGCATTATACCGGGAATTGGATCAAATGATCCTACGCGAAAATCTCGACAATATTTTCTATGAGGCAGCTTTCGAACGGCTGATTCCACAGGGTAAAACCTTCGGTATCGTCTCTACCGAAGGTCTGTTCTCCATCGAATTGGATACGGTTGAAGATTTTAAAGCAGCAACGGACAGAATTCCGGCTCAATTATTATAAATAAATGGATTATGCGCATCGTACTATTTTGCGAAAACAAATATGCGATCAGCATCCTGACGCCGATTCAGGATGCCGCCCTAAAAAACGGAAATCAGGATATATTCTGGTATGTACACGCTAAAAACATACCGGAATTTCCGCTGAAAAACGAAGTAAAATGGACAAATTCCATACAGGAGATATACGATTATTCACCGGAAGCTATTTTCGTTCCCGGTAATATCGTACCCTACTATTTACCCGGAGTGAAAATTCAGGTCTTTCACGGATATGCCGCAGAAAAAAAAGATCATTGGGTCATCCGGAGATACTTCGACACTTATTTCACACAAGGACCATTTTTCACACAAGGTTTTAAAGCACTAGCAGCCAAATACAAAGATTTTGAAGTAACCGAAACGGGTTGGCCCCGTCAGGATTGGATCTATGCCAATCTGCACACTTTCGATGCCGAAAAACAAGCCTTACTTCAGGAACACCGAAAAGAAAAGCTGGTTCTCTATGCTCCGACTTTTTCTCCTTCTTTGACCTCCCTTCCTTTTATCAAGGAAAGCCTGAAGCAATTGGTAAAAGAAAAAAACATACTCCTGCTTATGAAATTCCATCCGTTGACAAAAGCAGAATGGATGGAAGAATACAAGCAACTGGCAGCTACCGAAAAAGACATCCTCTGGATCGACGACCACAATATAACGAAATACCAGTTGATGGCCGATCTGATGATCAGCGATACCTCTTCTACCGTATATGAATTTCTCCTGCTCGATAAACCGGTGATCACATACAAAAATGTCGCCAAAGACATTTACTGGATCGATATCCGGCAACCGGAACAATTATGTGAAGCTTACGAAAGTGCATTACAAGACGAAGAATACAGACAGAAAAGGAAATGGATCATCGACAATTACGATCCTTATTTAGACGGTAAAGTCGGAGAACGTATGCTGGCAGCAGCCCAGGACTATATTGTGCGACACGGTGTTCCGACACACCGCAAATTGAATCTATGGAGAGTATACACCAGTATTAAACGATTCGGGAAAATCCAAAAGCATAAATAGTTACCCTATACTGCAACCGCAGAGCCGGCCGCCCTGCGGTTGTAATTTTGTTTCTTCCGAATATTTTCCCTAGCTTTGTTACACTAAAAAATATTAACTTACATTATAAAATCCGATCATGACATTTACAACATTGTGCAATAAGATTTTCAACGAGTCTATCAATAAATATCATCTGACCGACAACGTCGATACTCCGATAGAAAACCCCTATCCATTGAAAACCATCGAATATTACCTGTATTTGAAAAATTGGATTGACACGGTACAATGGCATTTCGAAGATATCATCCGCGACCCGAACATCGATCCGGCAGAAGCTTTGGTACTCAAAAGACGAATCGACAAATCCAACCAGGACCGTACTGATCTGGTAGAATTAATCGACAGTTATTTTCTCGATAAATACAAGGAAGTAAAGGTATTACCGAACGCCGTTATCAATACGGAAAGTCCGGCTTGGGCTATCGACCGCTTATCGATCCTGGCATTAAAAATCTACCACATGCAACAGGAGGTCGACCGTACCGACACCACCCCGGAACATCACGCACAATGCCAGACAAAACTGAATATCTTGCTGGAACAACAAAAAGACCTTTCCACGGCTATCGAGCAACTGCTAGAGGATATTGAAGCCGGGCGCAAATACATGAAAGTCTACAAACAGATGAAAATGTATAACGATCCGAGCTTAAACCCTGTGCTTTACGGTAAAAAATAAGTATGAAGCGACTATTGGTATTTCGTTTTTCTGCAATGGGAGACGTAGCAATGACGATTCCCGTCCTGCATGCTCTCGCCAAACAATATCCGGAACTGGAAATCACGGTAGTCAGCCGGGCAGCTTTTCACCCGTTATTTGAAAAGCTGCCGGCAACCGTATCTTTTATAGCTGCTGATCTACAAGGTAAGCACAAAGGGATAAAAGGACTTTTCCGTCTATTCCGGGAATTGCATAAGCAGAAATTCGATGCCGTCGCCGACCTGCACGACGTACTACGTACTAAATTCTTACGGTGGTGTTTTCGGCTGACCGGAACAAAAACCGCCCGTATTGACAAGGGACGTAAAGAAAAGCAAAAACTCACCCGACCCGAAAACAAAGTTTTCCGTCCTTTAAAAACCTCATTCATCCGGTATCAGGAAGTGTTTCAAAAATTAGGATTCCAATTCCCGTTACACTTTTCTTCCATTTTTGAGCAAGCGAAAGCAGATACCGGTCAGATTATTTCCGTAACCGGAGAAAAAGGAAACAATACCTGGATCGGTATTGCTCCCTTTGCCAAACACAAAGGAAAAATCTACCCCCTTCCTCTGATGGAACAAGTCATCGCCAACTTATCCCAACAACCCGACACGAAAATATTCCTGTTCGGTGGCGGTAAAGAAGAAGCTGCAACACTGGCAGCATGGGAGAAAAAGTTTCCGCACACCTTAGCTCTTCCCGGCAAACTACGAATGAACGGCGAACTCGTATTGATGAGCCAGCTGGACACGATGGTATCTATGGATTCCGCCAATATGCACATGGCTTCCCTGACGGGCACTCCAGTCATTTCCATCTGGGGAGCGACACATCCCTATTGCGGCTTCAGCGGCTGGAATCAATCATCTGAAAACACCGTCCAAACGGATCTATCCTGCCGCCCCTGCTCCGTATTCGGTAACAAACCTTGTCTGCGTCAGGACTATGCCTGCCTTTACGAAATCAAGCCGGAAGAAATTCTGCAACAAATAAAAACGGTATTGAAACGCCGGAAATCTTAAAACATCAATTTAAAACCATCTGCATCCGCAAATCAATACTCTCAGATCAGGAATCTCTTAATTCTCGATCCATATCTTCCGGACGTATCCGGCTTTCCCAGATTTTTGCTATTGTCAGGAATTTATAAAAAGCATCCAGACCGGCATTTACCAAACCGGCTTTCCCGTCCCGGAAACCGCCTTTTATAAAATAAGCCTTGATAAAACGATATGCCGGCGCATAAAACATTTTCCACAAGGAGAAGTTTTGTCCTTCCCGTTTCGGAATTTCCATCGTGGAATAAGTATTCATTTTCTGAAGTTTCAATTCCAACGGATTATTGATCAAATGAATAAAAGCCAGATTTTTCTTTTTCCGGGGAATTTTTTCCACGTTACCTTCGATACGGGGAATTGCATGTACATAAGGAGGCCAGAAAACATTGTCTTTTCTAAAAAAACGTAAAATATAATCCGGATAATCCCCGTGCATAAATTTACCGAACAAATAATCTTTACGCGGGATCCACAACCCTTGCAAATCGTCTTTTCGTTCTATCCGCTCATACAAATAACTCCGTAAATCTTCCGGAACGACTTCATCCGAATCAACAACCAATATCCATTCATAAGAAGCAGACTGAATAGCGAAATTACGTGCCGGTTCACAAAAAGGTATCTTTTCATGGTAAACTACCTTACAGCCATAACGTTGTGCTATCTCCAGGGTACGATCGGTACTATACATATCACAAATAACGACTTCATCGAACGACTTTACCGATTCCAGTACCCGCCCAAGATACAACTCCGAATTATAAGTCTGTATAACGACAGATATCTTCATATACTTTATATAAACTGTATTCCAAGTCGGTGGATATTCATATATCCCTGTATCCCCGACTATAACACAACAAACTAAACGGCATTTATTTTTGATTTACGATTTATGATCCCTCTTTTGGCAGGGAAAAATTGTGGATATAATCTAAAATCGTCAATCTAAAATCTACAATTTTAAATGTCCGTTTTAAATGGATAAATTCCGTATTTCAATCTCTTTACTTATCTCTTTGTCAATATGAACGATAAAAAACAAATCAATTCCTTTTTTTTTCTTACTTTTGTCCTCATTAAAACGGACGTTTTAATTGTAAATTTCCGATTGACGATTTTAAATTTAAAAAACTGATAACCAATCGGTTTGTCAAACAACTCAAAATTTACAATCTAAAATTTACAATTTTGACGGGTATTTTTAACTGTCTAAAACAAAAACCTGATTTACTGAAAATGAAAGTATTCGAGATTTTTTCATACAAATACTTTCATTCTTAATAGCAGTCTCATCGACATCTAAACGGCAAAAGATTTATACGATATGTACAAAGTGAAATTTACACCTTACCGTAAAAACCTGGGTGAAATCATGTTACGTCAGACTATTGGCGGTAAAGGTATCTCCGCAGACGGTAAATATCGTTTCTACATAAATGAAGAAATAGAAAATCCTGATTTTTGGGTCGTACAGGGTAAAGGATTACGGCAAAACGAAAGCTGTTATGTCGCTCCGGAAAATACAATTTTACTGACGACGGAACCCCGTTCCGTACTCGTATATCCGCGCCCCTATATCCGCCAGTTCGGTACGGTATGTTCCTGCCAGGAACAAACCAAACATCCGAATCTCATTCTGGGACCGGCTATATTGCCTTGGTTTATCGGATTTACAGAAGATGCGGAAGGGAAATGTGCATATAGTTTAGATTACGACCAACTGAAAGCTGCTTCGGCACCTAAAAAGACCAAACTTATCTCCGTCATCACCAGTAATAAAGCTTTTACGCAAGGTCATCTGGATCGTATCCGTTTCGTTGAGAAACTGAAAGCTCACTACGGAGATCAACTGGATGTATTCGGGCGCGGTTACCGGGATTTCGACGATAAATGGGATGTGTTGGCTCCCTATAAATACCACATCGTAATCGAGAATTCTTCCCAACGTTATTATTGGACCGAGAAAATATCCGACTGCTTTCTTGCCGAAACATTTCCGTTTTACTACGGATGTACCAATTTGTCTGATTATTTCCCGGCCAGTTCTTTTCAACCCATTCAGTTGGACAATTTCGAACAAACCGTAGCTCTTATCGATACATTGATTGCCCAAGACATATATACACAACGTAAATCCGTTCTGGCCGAATGCAAACAACTGGTATTGGGGTCCTACAATCAATTTGAATATGTAGCCTCTTTGTGTGACCGGTTAAACCCTGATGCCCCAAAACAAAAAGTGGAAATTCAACCTTGCCGTTCCATGCAGGACTGGCATAATTTCTATAATTATTCGATTAACCGCAATCTGTTTAAGTGGAAACAAAAATTAAAAAGTATCTTTGCCGGACAATCCGTATTGAAAAAATAAAGGAAACAAACGCCTCAATACAGCTTTAAGTCTGCAAAATATGAAAATCGAATATAATCCTGAATACAAAAATAACCTTAAAGTAACAGAATTCATCGAAAAATTACCTTCCCGATTTGAACAAGAAGGTAGCGTACTTTTTTCAGGACGTAACGTAATCAAAAGTTTCGTTATCAATCCGGCCGACAACATACTTAAACAAGTTGTCGTAAAGCGGTATAAATTTCCCAATGCGATACAACGCATCGCCTACAGTTTTTTCAGAGCCAGTAAAGCAGCGCGGGCATTCCACAATGCTGCTCAATTACGGACAAGAGGCATTGACACCCCCCGGGAAATCGCTTATATCGAAGAGTGGAAAAGCGGATTATTCACATACGGATATTTTATCACGGGCTTCGACGGCGCCCCCGGTATAGCCGAACGCCTGACAGAACCGAAAGAATTTGACCGCGATCTGGCAACGGATTTTGCTCGTTTTGCAGCTCATCTGCATTCCCGGGGCATCCTCCATCACGACCTGAATTCCACCAATGTACTCTATCATTCCGGAGAAGAGCATTATCGTTTCTCTATCATCGATATCAACCGGATGAAACTATATCCTCTCGGCAAATATCCATCCGACAGGGAATGTATGGAAAACCTGACCCGTTTCTGCGGAAGAATGGACCTTTTTGAACACGTTGCCGGAGAATATGTCAAAGCCAGAGGCTGGGGGGCAGATACCGTCCGGAAAATGATCCGGGTAAAAAAACACCACGACAGACAATGGGAACGCCGTAAAGCCTTTCTAAAAAAAATCACGTTCAAATAAAATTTCTCCAAAGATCATAACCACAAACTCCTTATAAAAAGCAGGTAATCTTTTAACATTGCCCGAATAAATTTGGTTCTGTATCCGGCTTGCATTATCTTTGTCCTGAAAGACTACAAACCTTATGAAAAAAGAATTTGATTATTTAATCGTCGGTGCAGGATTATTCGGTAGTGTATTCGCCAATGAAGCCCGGAAAAAAGGGAAAAAATGCCTGCTCATCGACAAAAGATCCCACATCGGAGGAAATCTTTATTGTGAAAATTACGAAGGCATACAAATCCACAAATACGGTGCCCATATATTCCATACTTCCAATAAAAAAGTTTGGGATTATGTAAACGATTTAGTAAGCTTCAATCGCTATACCAATTCTCCACTGGCTTATTATAAAGGAGAAATCTATAATCTCCCCTTCAATATGAATACTTTCAACAAATTATGGGGAGTCAATACACCGGCTGAAGCCAAAGCCAGAATAGAAGAACAACGGGCACGTTACAGCCATATCGAAGAACCGGCGAATCTGGAAGAACAGGCCTTAAAATTATGCGGAGACGATATTTACCGCATCCTCATCAAGGGATATACGGAAAAACAATGGGGCCGGGCTGCCACCGAACTTCCGGCCTTTATCATCCGCCGTCTTCCGTTCCGTTTTACTTACGATAACAACTACTTTAACGATCTCTACCAGGGCATTCCTGTCGGCGGTTATAACAAATTGATTACCGCTTTGCTCGAAGGATGTGAGGTGCGCACGAATACCGATTATTTCAGTGATCGTTCTTATTTTGATAAGCTGGCAGACAAAATCCTGTTTACAGGCTGCATCGACGAATATTTCAATTACGAATTCGGAGCTCTGGATTACCGTAGTCTCCGTTTCGAACATGAATACCTGGACATCGACAACTTCCAGGGCAATGCCGTTGTCAACTATAACGAACGCGAAGTTCCCTATACACGGATTATCGAACACAAGCATTTCGAATTCGGGACCCAGCCCGTTACCGTCATTACCCGGGAGTACCCGAAAGAATTTACCAAAGGAGACGAACCTTATTACCCGGTTAACGACAAAAAAAATTCCGATACCTATCGGAAATACAGTGAAAAAGCCGGACAAACACCCCACGTTATCTTTGGAGGACGGCTGGCACAATATGCTTATTTCGACATGGACGATACTGTCGAAGCAGCTTTAAAACTGACAGAACAGGAATTATAAGATCTACCCTATGAATAAATGTTATATCGAAATACACTCCACCAACAAAGCCAAGAACGACATCGACATATTGATGAATCGTGCAGGCTATCGGAACATCGGCAGCAGTAAAAAACCCTCCGGTAAAATCGGGAAATTCTTCGTTAAACTCGGAATCATTCTGAAAATACCGTTCTGTTTACATAAAAACGAAGTTCTTCTTATACAATATCCGTTCAAAAAGTATTACACCTACCTATGCCGGGTGGCTCATTTCCGGAAGTGTAAAGTAGTGACCCTCATACACGATCTGGGAAGTTTCCGCAGACAAAAATTAACCGTACCCCAGGAAATAAAAAAATTAAGTCACAGCGACTATATCATCGTACACAATCCGTCGATGAAGCGCTGGCTGGAAGAGCAAGGATGTAAGGTGCCCATGGGATGCCTCGAAATATTCGATTATTTATCCGAAACAAAAGCAATCGATTATTGCCCCGTTACTTCTGTTCCTCAAGTGATCTATGCCGGAGGACTCGGTCCGCGGAAAAATGCATTCCTTTATCAGTTGGACGATCATATATCTTCTTACGAACTCAATGTTTACGGCAAAGGACTGGATGAAAAAGTCGCTCAAAACTGGAAGCACATTATCTATAAAGGTTTCATACCTTCCGACGAACTGATCTCCACCAACCGGGGACATTTCGGACTGGTCTGGGACGGAGATTCCATATCTGCTTGTGACGGTAACTGGGGCGAATACCTGCAATACAACAACCCGCATAAAACGTCCTTCTACATCCGCTGCCATCTCCCTGTCATCATCTGGAATAAAGCGGCCTTGGCTCCTTTTGTACGGGAAAACAAGATCGGTATATGTGTAGACTCCCTCGAAGAGCTTAACCAGCGTTTCAATTCGATGAAAGAAGAAGAGTATGCGGAAATACGGCAAAACATCATAGCCATGAGTAACCGTCTGTCCGAAGGTTATTATTTTTACAAAGCGATGCAAGCTGCCTGTGAAAAAATCCAGGAGAGAAAATAACCGTACATGAAAAATATAGCCGTTATTTTAGCCGGAGGAAGCGGTACCCGCCTAGGGGAGAATTATCCCAAGCAATTATTACAAATTGCGGGAAAAAGCGTCATTGAGTATACACTGGATGTTTTTGAAAAACATCCGCTTATTCATGAAATTTTCATTGTGGCAAATTCCGGTTACATTCAGAATATTCAAGACATTGTCACAGCGGGTAAATATCAAAAAATAAGCCGGATTCTGGCAGGAGGAAAAGAACGTTACGAATCCAGTTGGAATGCTATCCGGGCCTGTAAAGAAAAAGAATGTAATCTTATATTCCACGATTCCGTGCGCCCTTTGGTAAGCGAACGTATCCTGACCGACTGTATCGAAGCCCTGAAAACATACAATGCCGTTGACGTTGCCGTCCCGACAACAGACACCGTTATTCAAATAAACGAAAACAACATTATACGGCACATTCCCCAACGCTCGACCTTACGAAACAGTCAAACTCCACAAGCATTCAGGCTTAGTGTTATAAAAAAGGCTTACCGGAAAGCTTTGGAAGATCCCCGTCTGCAAACGACAGATGACTGCGGTATTGTTCTCAGATACCTGCCCGGAGAACCGATATATGTTGTTCCCGGGGATACCGTCAATTTAAAGCTGACTTATAAGGAAGACTTATACTTACTGGAAAAGCTGTTACAACTCAGATTTCCCCATAACACCGAAAATAAATAATACTACTTCATTTTTCCGTGCCGCAATTCTTTCCGTAGCAACTTATAACTTTTTTCCGTATCAAATATCAATCCTCCATGTAATGTAGGCGCCTGCACGGGAGTCATATAATCGGGCCCGAAATCCAGGGTTAAAATCCGGTCGTATCCAATAGGCACAGGCATTTTCATATGCTCAAAATCCACCCATAATGTCTCGGCATACCAGGCTTTATCTCTGATTTTTTGCCTAAAATTAAAAGAGATCGCCGCCACAAATTCTGTATCTTCCAGCCTGTTTTTCCTCAATACATTCTCATACTTCCGAAACATTTTACTATCCAAACGCCATCTCTGATACAATCCATCCGGCAGTAAATTCATCAGGCGAATGGCCAATTTCAGAAGTACCCGATACAACTTCACTTTACGAACCATCCGATAAGAATATTTTATCGCTTTCGGATAGCTGTCCAATATAAAAATATCGACAAAAATACCCTGGTTGTATTTTCTGCGGAAATCCCCTTCGGGAATGGCAGCAGTATCGCTGTTTCTTAATTGAGCATGACGATGATTGTAATGCTTGTCCGAATAGATTGTTTGCAAAAAATAAGGATGTTTGAGTTCCTTATCCGCAATTTCTACAAGTTTATCATAATCTTCCCTCAACATCACCATATCGATATCGTCATCCCAGGGAATATAACCTTTGTGCCGGACGGCTCCCAATAATGTTCCGTAATCGGCCCAACATTTCAGGTTGTATTTATCGCATACACGCAATAATTCTTTCAAAAGGTCCAGTTGACAGGCCCAGGCCCTTTTCATGGCCGCCGGTACCAAATAATCATTACGTATCTCTTCCCGGAAAAAATCCGAACAAGCTATTCCAAAATTTTTCATAACTATAAAAAGGCTCTGCTTATAAACAAGGGAAACAGAGACAATAGAATCAAATATAAATACTTAAAAATAAAAACATTAACCCCTTAAAACACAAACAATAATAAACGCCAATATGCGTCATCTTATAATATGTCCGACAGAAAAGATCCTTGTATTTTTCCTAAAATAATCGGTCGTTTAATATGGAAGGAAAAGGCTGTATTTTGAGATAAATTCATTAGAAAATAAAGTATTGAAAACAATGTGCTTATAATTAAATTGTAATTATTATTTTTGTTCTATATAATAAAAATAGTCAACTGAAAAAAACGACCGTTTTCCTTGACATCAAATCGATCAATATAAGCAAGTATACCGTAAAATATACGCATTGCCAGGTAACTTCCGATGTGTATATTTTGTATTATATAAATATATAGTAAATGAAAAAAATGTCCTTATCGTTGGATTTTCAGCAGGAAGCAATGAAAAATAACCTGGACATATAAAAAAGAAAAATTCTTTATGAAAAATATAGCTGTAGTTTTAGCCGGAGGCTCCGGTAGTCGTATGGGAGAAGATTACCCCAAACAATTACTGAAAATCGCAGGGAAAAAAGTCATAGAGCACACTCTGGATGTTTTTGAAAAACATCCGCTTATTCATGAAATTTTCGTAGTATCGCATACGAACTATATTCATGATATAGAAGATATCGTTACGTCTAATAACTACCGGAAACTGACAAAAATCCTGTCCGGAGGAAAAGAGCGTTATGAATCCAGCTGGGCAGCGATTCAGGCATGTGAAGAAAAAGAATGCAACATTATTCTTCATGATTCGGTGCGTCCTTTGATAAACGAACGCATTATTACCGACTGTATCGAAGCTTTAAAAACGTATAATGCGGTAGATGTCGCAATTCCCACAACGGATACAATTATTCAGGTCAGTGAAGATAATAAAATCAAAAACATCCCCCAACGCTCCACTTTGCGAAACGGGCAAACCCCACAGGCATTTAAACTTTCTGTCATCAAAGAAGCCTATCAGAAAGCCATGCAAGATCCGCAACTACAAACAACAGATGATTGCGGCATTATCCTGAAATATTTGCCCGATGAACCCATATATGTCGTCAACGGAGAAGTTTTCAACCTGAAATTAACATACAAAAGCGATTTGTTTTTATTGGACAAACTATTTCAATTAAAATCGATCCATAATCTTCAACACCGTATCAATAATGAAGAAAAAAAACAATTGGCCGGAAAAGTAATCGTTTTATTCGGCGGTAGCTATGGAATCGGAAAATCCATCGCTGACATTTGTTCCGAAGCCGGGGCCCGGGTATTTTCATTCAGCCGGAGTAGCAATAAAATTGATGTTTCCAATCACGAAAATGTAGCAAAAGCATTAAAACAGGTACATGAAGAAACAAACCGAATCGATTATATCGTAAATACCGCCGGTATCTTAATGAAACAGCCTTTAGAAGGTATGTCCTATGAAAATATCTGGCAAATAGTAAATGTAAATGTGCTGGGAGCAATAAATGTCGCAAAAGAAGCTTTTAAATATCTTAAACAAAGTCAGGGTATGCTACTTTTATATACGTCCAGTTCCTACACCAGAGGACGTTCCTTATACAGTATTTACTCCGCATCGAAATCCGCAGTCGTCAATCTTATGCAAGCATTGAGTGAAGAATGGTATAAACATCACATCTCTGTCAACTGCATTAATCCGGAGCGAACAAAAACACCCATGCGCATCCGGAATTTTGGAAACGAACCTGAAGAAACGCTGCTGACAGCTGAAGATGTCGCCAATGTATCCATTAACACCCTGCTCTCAAATATGACGGGTGAAGTTATTGATGTAAAACTCAGTAAATGAAAAAATATTTTAAAATCATATCCAATAGCATTGCATATACCCTAAGGGGAATTTCGTATTTAATACCACGCAATAAAGATAAATGGGTAGTAGGCAATTCCAGAGGTTTCAACAACAATACCAAATACTTTTTCATTCACGCTAAAACCGTTTTGGAAAAAAACAAATGTTATTGGATCAGTAAAAACAAATCCTCCCGCAAAATTGTACGGACATTCGGATTTAAAGCATATCATCCCTGGAGTATTACAGGGATATATCATTTACTTACCGCCGGAGTTTATATATACGATTCCCGGGTGTCTGCTTTAAATTACTGGGTTTCGGGAGGAGCTAAATTTGTAAATTTATGGCATGGAGTCGGTATTAAAAATATCGAGTTTGCAGGACAGGTAAAACCATTTCCGGCAGAAACCTGTATGAATAAATTTTTAAAACCAGTCATTTACTTAAAACCGGATTTATTTTTATCAACGTCTCCATTAATGACCCGGCATTTTTGTAAATGTTTCAGAATATCCCCCCAACAATGTATTGAAAGCAGTTACCCCCGCAACGAAATCTTACAGTGGGAAGAAAGCAGACTACTCGAATTTATACAAAAGTATGAACCGAAAGAAACAATGGCGATCATCCGGCGTCTAAAAAAGGCAACACAATCTTTTATATATATGCCGACATTCCGGGATGAAAATAAAAATTTCCTCGAACAAAGTGGGATCGATCTCAAAAAGTTAAATGATACCTTAAAAGCACAAAACAAACTTTTTATTTTAAAACTTCATCCTTTTACCCGTATCAATATGGATCTCTGTGCTTTCGATCATATACTTACGGTAAATAATAAAACGGATATCTATCCCATTTTACCATTCACAGATGTTTTAATTACCGATTATAGCTCCATCTATTTCGATTATCTGCTCATGAAAAATAAATCCATCCTTCTATTTCCTTTCGATTACCAAAAGTATATCGAAGAAGACCGGGATTTAGCTTTCGATTTCGTCACTTATATGCCTGGGCAACACGTATACAATTTCAATGCATTAATTGAGACCATAAAATCCGGAAAGATACAGGCCTCCGACAAAAACGAATGGATCAGAAATCAATTTTGGTACAGTCCCCACCCCCAAAATTTGTACGATGCTATTTCAAGATTGTAGTATTATGCATGTAAGAGATACGTCCTGAGCGACACATTTCTCTCCCCTTTCATCGTAAAAAACAAAAGAGAATATTCTATTTGTTTAAAAAATATTCAGTCAATCGGACAGTATTTTATCACCGTCTTTACTGCGGCAAAACACCGATAAGATTGAATCACCCATTTTACTTTTCACCCACAACGGGAATTCCTAAATCCGGAAAGCTACCCCATACATACAGAGACATTAGACATGCACTCGAAATATGTAAAAAACAGGGATAATTATATCAAGTCAATACAATGAAAAAATCCTTCTGTATAAAATTTCACACTGCAACCTCTCCCTTTATATGAGGGTGAGGATTGTAACCGGTCAATTCAAAATCCTCGTATTTAAAACCGAAAATGTCTTTTACATCCGGATTGATATGCATTCGGGGCAATTCCCGCGGTGCACGGGTCAATTGTAATTTCACCTGCTCGATATGATTCAGGTAAATATGCACGTCTCCGAAAGTGTGAATGAATTCCCCGGGTTGTAGACCACATACCTGGGCCACCATCATCGTCAGCAAAGCATAAGAAGCAATATTGAAGGGTACTCCCAGAAAAGAATCCGCACTGCGCTGATACAACTGACAGGACAATTTACCGTTCAAGACATAAAACTGGAACAAGGCATGACAAGGAGCCAATGCCATTTTATCGATCTCTCCGGCATTCCAGGCGCTGACGATCAGCCGCCGGGAATCGGGAGACGTTTTAATATCCTGAATCAACTGAGTGATCTGATCCAGATGCGAACCGTCCGGCCGGGGCCACGAACGCCATTGATAACCGTAAATATGACCGAGATCCCCATCTTCATCCGCCCATTCATCCCATATTTTAACGCCGTGCTCATGTAAATACTTTACATTCGTATCCCCCTGCAAAAACCATAAAAGTTCATAAATAATAGACTTCAGATGCAATTTCTTGGTTGTCAATAAAGGAAATCCTTCTTGCAGATTAAAACGCATCTGATGTCCGAATATACTTATTGTGCCGGTACCTGTCCGGTCGGTTTTGCGTTCGCCTTCTGTTAGAATCCGATCTAATAAATCCAGATATTGCTTCATGATCATCAAAAATTAATACAACAAAAGTACATATTAAATTATAGATTTACGATTTTAGATTTCAGATTAAATACATCTGATAACGAATCAGTTTACCAGGCCATCTAAACTGCTCCGCAAAGATACAGTCCATTGAAAATCCCGATTCTGGATCGTAAATCAGAAATCCGTTTATTTTTTACGAATTAACATCAAGCCATGACGTACAGGCAATATCAGTTTTTCAACACGCTCATCGCCGGCAACCAAATCATTAAATGCCATAATCCCCCGGGTTTGGGCATCTTTATCCGTCAATACTTTCCCTTCCCACAAAACATCATCGGCTACAATAATTCCTCCCGGTTTCAGCTTATCGAAAATTAAACGGTAATACTCCGGATACTGCCGCTTGTCGGCATCGATAAATACCAAATCAAACGTCTCCGCCAAATCCGGGATAAGCTCACAGGCATCTCCCAACAAAAAACGGATTCGTTCCTCCAAACCGCTCTTCCTGATATATTCCCGCGCAATATCTTCAATTTCATCATTGATATCAATCGTATAGACGATCCCGTCTTCCTCAAGTCCTTCTGCTAAAGAAATTGCCGCATAACCGGTATATGTACCGATTTCCAAAACCCGCCTCGCTCCGATCATCCGGCAAAACATTTTCAGCAATTGCCCCTGCATATTCCCCGAAAGCATCCGCGGCCGCATGACATTCAGATGGGTTGCCCTCCGCAATGCAGCCAGGACCTCAGATTCCTGCTCCGAATGAGCCGTAATATATTCCTCCAGTTCCAAACTCCACTCCATAATTTACTCCTGATTCATACTATTAACAGACTTCCGAAAGGTTTTACAGATTTATTCTAAAAATCTACTTGTATATCAATACCGATTGTTTTTCTATAGCAAAAATCTCCGCTGCCACTTCCTGTAAAGTAGACACATCGACTTCCTCCACCTTCGTACAGATTTCCTCGATACTATCAACCCGGTCGTATACCAGGAAACTCTTCCCGATAGAAAGCATCGTATTTTCATAATTTTCAGCCGACAAAGTCAACTGTCCTATCGTCTGAATCTTAATTTTACGCAACTGCCCATGTCCTAAAGCATGAGTATACAAATGCTCCATCTCCCGCTCACACAATTTCCGGCATTTCTCCAGATCATCCGCATCGCAACCGAAATATACAGTAAACAATCCCGTATCCGAATAAGGCGTATAAGCAGCTTCTACATTATAAGCCAATCCGTGTTTTTCCCGGATATTCAGATTCAAGCGCGAATTCATGCCACTTCCCCCCAACAAATCCACCAGCATGGATAAGGCTAAACGCTTATCATCCCGGTAATCATACGCAATATTACCGATTATGCAGTGATTTTGAAAAGTTCCTTTATCGATTTCCCGGAACTGAGGTACATACAACATAGGTTTCACCCGGCAAACCGAACTATCATCTCCGGAAATACCTCCGAAGTATTTTTCCACCCAACGTACCAATTTCGAAAAATCAATATTCCCGACCGAGCTGATCACCATACGTTGCGGTCTGTAATTCCGCCGGACAAAATCCAATATCTGTTCCCGGCGCAAATTCCGTACATTCTCCTCACTTCCCAGGATATTCCGTCCGATCAGTTCCCCTTTATACACCAGCTCCTCGAAATCATCGAATATCAACTCTCCGGGAGAATCCTTATAAGAGTTAATCTCATCGATAACCACCTCCTTCTCTTTCTCAATCTCCTTCTCCGGAAACACCGAATCAAAAATAATGTCCGCAAACAATTCCAAAGCCCGCTCATAGTCCTTCGGCAAAAAAGAGGCATAGATACAAGTGTCTTCTTTCGTCGTATAAGCATTCAATTCCCCGCCTACATCCTCCATACGGCTAAGGATATGATAAGCTTTCCGCTTCTCTGTTCCTTTAAAAATCACATGTTCGATAAAATGCGCAATCCCAGCCTCATCTTCCCGTTCGTCCCGACTCCCCGCATTAATAATCAATCCGCAATAAGCAGCCTTCCCGTCTACCTGCTGATGAATAATTTTCAGCCCGTTACTCAATATATACGTTTGGTACATCACCTTGAATTCACCTCATTTTCAATTCGCCCACAAAAGTAGGCAAAATATAGAAGATTCAGAAACAAATAAACGGTTTTACCCACGTCTTCCGGAAAAGATATATACAAAGCAGAAAATACTAAAAAAACAGGTCGTTTATAAAAATACCTGTAAAAATCGGTCGTTTTTTATGGCTTGATATCAGATAAAAAAACGACTCCTGTTTCATTTTAGCACCTACCAACTACACACTGTAAATGAAACACATAACAATGATTTTACAAAATTAGTCATTTATTTATTATTCAATATTTATTTCCATAAAAAACGACCGTTTTTTTAATTTATAAAATAATATGTAATTTACAGTTAGTCCATGAAACATATCCTTTCGCCGGAAAAAGAAATCCATTTAAAAAAGGGGTTCTTATTTTTCATATCCACTACCGTTATCCTGTTTACTCAATTCTTTGCATACCTGTACAACAGCTACTTAACAACATCCATCGATTGGATCGGCTGGCTGTATTATACCTTATCGGCCAGCGGTCACGCTTTTCTGTTTACACTCATTCCTTTTTTTACTTTGTACCTTCCTTCAGTCCTATTTACCCGTTTTTATAAAACAGCCCTGACCGTCTTATTTTCTTTCTATCTTTTATTGAACCTGTTAGCCTACCTCAACGGAATCATTTTCCGGCTTTACAAATTTCACATCAACGGATTCGTAACCGATATGGTCTTCGGGGCAAATGCCGGGCAAATATTTGTATTCAATCCGGCTTTGGTATACAAAAGCATTGGTGTCGTTCTGGCATTTTTTATCATCGGCTTGATCCTGCTTTGGATAAGTAAAACATATTACAGAAAAATCCATCTGAAAAACGCAATTTTCATCTGTATCTTTTTTATTTCAGGCATTGTCACATCCCACATCGGTCATGCCTATGCCGCTGTTGCCGGTAAAAGTTCCATAGAAAATGCTGCGCTCAGCTTACCTCAATTTTATCCGTTGACAGCCAACCGTTTACTATTAAAACTGGGAGTTGTCAAAAAAGAAGATTTATACACCGACAACTCCGAGAAAAACAAACATAACGTTGTAAACTACCCTTTACACTCCCTGGAAACAGACGATCATATCTCCCGGAAAAACATCATATTTTTGTTGGTCGATTCGTGGAATCCCCGGACTCTTACTCCGGAAACCTGTCCCAATATGTACCGATTTTCCCGGAAATCAGAAAATTACCTCCGGCATTTAAGTTCCAGTAACGGTACGCGGGGTGGAATTTTCGGCTGGTTTTTTGGCATATCTCCCATTTACTGGAAATATTTTGAAATTGCCGGCATTCAACCGGTCTTCATTGAGCGTCTATTGCAACTCGATTACGATATCCGTATACTTGCCAGTGCCAGTCTTGTCAACCCGCCCTTCTACCGGGTAGTATTCGGAAATGTGAAAAACCTCCGGACAGAAACTCCCGGCTCAACACCTTTTGAACGGGACAACCGGATTACAAAAGATTTCCTTGCCTATCTGGATCAACGCGAACAGGATACGATCGCACACTCTCCTTTCTTCGCTTTTCTATTTTACGATTTACCACACGCCATAGATCTCCCTCAAGGTTATCCCCGCCGGTTCCAGCCGGCCTGGGAATACGCGGATTATATGCAACTCGGTAACGAAACAGATCCCACCCCTTTTTTCAATTTATATCGCAATTGTACTTGGCATACCGACTCTTTGATAGGATGTATACTACAAAAACTCGAAACCCGGGGATTACTTGAAAACTCCGTCGTCATCATAAGCGGTGACCATAGTCAGGAATTCAATGAAAATAAGAAGAATTTCTGGGGACACAACGGTAATTTTTCCGATGCCCAAATTCATGTGCCTCTCCTGTACTATTATCCGGGAGTCACACCGGGTCAAATCACCCATCAAACCACTCATTACGATATCATCCCGACCTTGATGCATACCTGGCTGGGTGTAAACAATCCCTATTCCGACTACAGTATGGGACAACTACTCTCCGACAGCCTACGGCCACCGTTTCACATCACCGGCTCGTTTGACAACCATGCCGTCATCACAGACAGTGTCATCTACGAAAAAAAGACAGCCGGAAGGTTAATCATCACCGACCGGCAACTGAATAAGTACGAAGGCCGTTCCGATGCCCGTGTCTTACAAGAAGCCATACGATTTAAAAACCGTTTCCTGAAAGACAAATAACCGAAAAAGAATATCCCGGAAATCCATAGATTTCCGGGATACACATTCTACCGTATTATTTTCCTTACTTCTGGAATAATTTCTCAAAATCAGCCATAGCAATTTCCTGCTCTTCCAACTTCACATTCTCTCTGATTGCAGCAAATATTTTATTATCCACAGCTCTTTCATACAAATGCTGACGCTGTTTGGAATCTTCAAGCAATTTTACGGCAAATCCGTCCAACTGCTCGTCACTCAAACCATACAAACCATATTGCTGTAATTGAGCAGCAGCAACTTCACGGGCAACAGACTTCATATCCGCTTCTTCCACTTTCAACCCGTATTCTTTACCCAAAGCTGTCTTAATGACCTGCCACTTGAATTCGTCACGATATCCCTCGAAATCTTTCTCTACATCCTCAGCCTTCATATCCTTATTGACAGCCACAATCCATCTTTTCAGGAAAGCATCCGGCAATACCACATCTTCGTTCTTTTTCAGGATCTTCTCACGGGCATCAATTGTAAAGCGATATTCCGAATGTCCTTTCAATTGTTTCTCAATATCTTCCTTCACTTTCGTACGGAATTCTTCAACACTCTTCACGTTGTCTTTTCCATAAACCCGGTCAAAAAGTTCCTGATTTACTTCAGCATCCGTATAACGTTTGATTTCATTCACAATAAAACAGAAATCCGGATTCACCTGTTCAGCTTCTTCTTTCGTCACACCGAGCATAGAAGCAAAATCTGCCTTATTCGGGAAAGATTTCACTGCATTGAATTTTACTTCCTGACCTACTTTCGCCCCTTTGAATGCATTGACAGACTCTTCATCCTTAATGTGCATTACCGACAACGAAGCATCTTCATTTTTCACTCCTCCCTCTTTTACACTACCGTCGGCATTCAGTTCGATCAATTCTCCCTTTATATATTCCGTACCTTCGATTTCATCGACCGGTTTCAACTCACCGTTGCCTTTACACATACTTTCAATCTGCTTGTCGATCATCTCATCATCGACTTTTATCAGATAATAAGGTACTTTTTCCCGCTTGCTCAATTTTACATTTACTTCCGGAGAAAGGGCAATATCATATATGAATTCGAATTTGTCATCTTCCAAATTCAATTCTTTCTGCTCCGTTTCATTCGGCAGCGGTTCCCCCAGAATCTGAAGATCATTTTCTTTAATATAATTTGTAAGAGCTTCTCCGAGTACTTTATTGATTTCTTCTACCAGAATCGCTTTCCCATACATCTTCTTAACAATTCCCATCGGTGTTTTTCCCTTCCGGAAACCGTCAATCACAACCTTTCTCTGATAATCTTTCAATACATTCTCTACGCGCTCGGCATAATCTTCTTTACCTAACTCAATCTTAATCATTGCATTAAGATTGTCATTCTGGGTCTTTGTTATATTCATGCTATCGTTTTTGTTACAACAGTCGCAACAGTTACAACAGTTACAACAGTTTTAATTATACATATTATTAAATCCTCATATCTAAAAAAGCCACCTCTTAAGGCGGCTTTCATTCTGTACGGGCGAAGGGACTCGAACCCCCACGTCTTTCGACACTAGATCCTAAGTCTAGTGCGTCTACCAATTTCGCCACGCCCGCTCATTATTTTTTCGGCGTTGCAAAAATAATCTATTTTTTCAAACTGTCAAAATCTTTACCGATTTAGACACAGAAAATACTAAATTACTTTTTCTTACGCAATTCAAAATTCTTGCCCAGGTATACACGTCTCACCTCCGGATCTGCCGCCAAATGCTCCGCAGTACCTGATTCCAATATCCTCCCGTCATACAACAGATAGGCCCGGTCGGTAATCGACAGTGTTTCCTGCACATTGTGGTCCGTTATCAATATGCCGATATTTTTCTCCTTCAATTTCTGAACAATACTCTGAATGTCTTCCACTGCTATCGGGTCAACCCCGGCAAACGGCTCATCCAGTAATATAAATTTAGGACGAATCGACAAAGCCCGGGCAATCTCCGTACGCCGCCGTTCTCCTCCGGACAACTGAATACCGAGACTCTTCCGTATATGCTGCAATCCGAACTCATCCAACATCTCTTCCAAACGCTCCCGCTGTTCTTCTTTGGGCATCTTGGTCATCTGCAACACAGCCTTTATATTATCCTCCACACTTAACCTCCGGAATACCGAAGCCTCCTGTGCCAAATAACCGACTCCCAATTGTGCCCGTCTGTATACCGGTTCTTTTGTGATCTCCCGGTCATCCAAAAAAATACGTCCGCCATTCGGAGTAATTAATCCCACTATCATGTAGAATGAAGTCGTCTTACCTGCTCCGTTAGGTCCCAGTAAGCCCACAATCTCCCCTTGTTCTACCTGAACAGAAACCCCCTTCACAACCGTACGACTCTTATATTTTTTAACAAGATCTTCTGCCCTTAATATCATATTGCCCTATATTATATTTAGGTAATAACCAAATACAGACCCAGCTCCTATTTTAGCCGGAATCTCCCTGAAAACCAAAACAACAAGCAGTCAACAGGCTGCAAAGATAGACAATTATTATCTGAAATTAAAATTCAATCCGGCTTAAACCGTTAGCGGCTTAAAAATTGAGATTTATACTGAAATTTATAGCAAAATTCTGTACATTTTGTCCGGGTACACTATGCCGGTGGCTCAACCGCCAGATCGCATCCACCCGGAGAATCCGGCATATATTTTCAATACCGATACCAGCTTCAAAATAAGGTTTGGATACCGACGACATACCTTCCGGAAAGAGCAATATCGCTTTCGTATCAGCCAAACTTCCGTTATTACGGTCTTCCAGGGTTCCGATCAGCGCCTTGAAAATAAACACTTCCCGCCATTTCAAACGCTTCATCAACGGAATCTTGCCTAAAAAGAAACCTTTAAAATGATGTTCATATATCAACGATACCCATAAATCCGATGCAAATTCATAGTAATTCATACATGAAAAAGCATAGGTATCGTAAAAATAAGTTGCATTTCCTTCATGTAATTTCAACAACGGATAAGGCACCTTACCGAAAACCTTACCACCGTTAATTATAAATTTCGATGTTCCGATAGGAGGAATACCTAAATCATACAATACCGTTCCTACTACCCGATAGTATTCATAATCATTCTTAAACATCCCTTTTACCCCCATCGATAAATCAATTCCCACAATCGGATAATCCGATCCCAGCGAAAACTTATCGAATGTTTTCCGTACCACGATCTCATCACGGGACAAACGGGTTTTCAACTGCAAGGAAAACGTCTGTATTGAATTCACCACTTGTCCGTCCGGTCGCACAAAAGGCACATAAGGAGATGAAAAAATGGTCCGCATTTGAGCGGCAAAAGTATTACTGATTCCTTGTCTCCATTCGTGTTCGTAAGAAATATCACCCTGATTTACCAAACTGAGACGATCGTTATTGCCCCGCGAAAAAACAGAACTCAGTATGTTTCCTTCCGTAAAAGCATTGACACCGGCTCCCAACTGTACGGCATCGTGCTTATAGGCCAGCTTCAACTTCGATGTCGGCAATTCATTGACCATATACTCTATTCCTCCGCCACCTTTAAAATGATTATCCTTCGTACCGTACGCCCCATATCCGCTCAACCGGATTTTCCTGCTAAAATCCGTCGTGGTACGCAACCCAAGCTGGAATCGAGCCCCCTCCAACTTATTAAAACTAAACATTTTATAATAAGGTCCGATGCCTACATATTTGGTATCGTAATACCCTCCGAGCACAGTCGACAGCAATGTATAAATATTATGGTACAAAGGCACATTCTTTATTGAATCCACCATTCCATATATCTGCTTCTCCTTGTCGCTCAATGCAAAAGGACGTATTGAATCCCAATAACTTTCGTCATTTTTCAAAACATCCCTGGATATCACGACATTGTTATCCAACTTTAAAACCTCTGCCGGAATAGGTTCATTCAGGCGCACATGCGTATAATCAACCTGACGGTGTCCTAAAAAAGAAACGACCTTGGCTGAATCGGACATAACGATCGAAAAATCCGCAAAAATCTTATCCTGTTTCGGAAACCACACAGAATCATTTATCAAACGGCTTTTTGTCTCAATCACCAGATGCCTGATCCAGTTCACATTCAACCCCTTCATCATCTTCACATTAGCCGACTGTAAAGCCCAGGAAGCCGAATCGATATTGACCTCTCCGTCCAGGACAGGCGTAGACATCCCCTTCGGATGAAACCGGATCTTATAAGTCTTGCGTCCGTTCACCTGCATACTGTCTACCAGAAAATACTTATAATACAGTAAGCCGTGATCGGACAGCGGACTGGCAAACTTTACGTCGAAAACATCTATATAATTGTCGTATAAATTGACATTACCGTGTAAATGTCCGGTAAACTGAGCCAATGTATAATCCTCTTCAATTCCCGAAATCCGGCTTGCCTTTACGATTTCACGGGAAAAAGAAGGATTTTTGCGATGATAATAATCCGCCGTCGCTTCCGAAATCATTACCGGCAAAAAAGATTTACCGGTAATGACCGAGGTATCCATATGTTCAAATATAAAACCGAAATTCTTCTGGAGTTTTTTATTCTTAAACCACGGGTTTATGTTGGTAAGGTCCAGCTCCATCTTAGTATAGGTTGTACAATTGTACAAAGCTATTTCGTCCGGATTATTCCTTTTCTTATTGTCCGAAACATTCCGTAAAATAGCATGTGCCGGATTTTCTCCCGGACGCACCTTTACCTCTTCCAGGTCAAAAGTAATCGGTACCAACTGAAAATCAACAGCATTAAAGGCCGTCGGAATAATCTTTACCGTCTGGGGTTCATATCCCACAAACGACACCTGGAGTTCGGACACCGGTTCCCGGGTCTCGATTACATAAAGCCCGTCAAAATCCGAAGTGACTCCTATCGTCGTACCTTTAAAAACAACGTTCACCAAAGGCAGCACTTCCCCCGTCTTTGCATCTGTAATCTTTCCCCTGACACGGGTACTCTGACCCGCAACAATGCCGGCAAGCAATAACAATATCCCCAAAAGTACGGTCCTTTTCATTGAAATCTAAATTAAAGTTGCCTCGCAACTCCCGAAAATATTCTTTTAGTTACTCGGTTCCTTTTTAACCCATAATCTGCAAATTCAATCCTAAACTCACCTTTTTTTGCTTTCTCTCATTTTTAAATTTACGATCAAACAACCCCTTCTTTTAAGATATCGTGTAAATGAACCATACCTTTATATCTTTTTTCTTTATCGACAACGACCAGTTGGGTGATGCTGCTCTTCTCCATCAACTGAAAGGCATTGTAAGCCAACTCATCTTCTCCGATTGTCTTTGGAGACGATGACATAATGTCTGTTGCTTTCAAGCCATCAACATCTTCGTATTTCTCCAGCATTCGTCTCAAGTCGCCGTCCGTAATAATCCCCAGCAAATGCTCCCCTTCATCCGTGACAGCTACTGCCCCCAAACAACCGCCGGACATTTCCAATATAATCTTCCGGATATGATCATCTATAGCTACCCGGGGCTTGTTTTCCCGGTCAAACACATCCGCGACCCGGGTATACAACCGTTTCCCCAATGAACCTCCCGGATGATAACGGGCAAAATCCCGGCTTGAAAAACTCCTCAATTCAATCAGGCACATCGCCAAGGCATCTCCCATCACCAATTGTGCCGTCGTCGAATTCGTAGGGGCCAGATTATTCGGACAAGCTTCCCGCTCTACTGTCGCTTTCAATACAAATTCCGCATTTTGAGCTAAAAAAGAATCTGTATTCGACACCATAGCTACAATATGATTATTTCCGATATTCCGGATCAAAGGCAATAACACTTTAATCTCCGGCGTATTCCCACTCTTAGAGATAAATATCACAACATCTTCATCCTGTACCATTCCCATATCTCCATGAATCGCTTCCGCTGCATGCAAAAAAATAGCCGGCGTACCGGTTGAATTCAAAGTAGCTACAATTTTTTGTGCAATAATGGCACTCTTGCCTATCCCCGTTACAATCACCCGCCCTTTGCTTTCATAAATCAATCTCACAACCTTTTCGAAATCATCATCGACATAGCTTATCAAGCGTTTTACAGCCTCCGATTCATCTGAAATAACTTTTCTAGCAATATCCTTTATATCAACCATTTTCATTTATCATTAGAAATCTGTACAGTTAATTACAATATTTATGCCAAAAAAAAAAGTAAGAAACTATTGTAACAACCATTTTTTGCTATAACTTTACTAATGGCAAAAGTATCATTTTTTTATAATACAGCCATAAGAAGAGTAGGTTTAAGATTGTAGATTTACGATTTTAGATTTTAAATTAAATAAATCCGACGACGGACCGGTTTGTCAGGCAATTTAAAATTTACAATCCAAAATTTACAATTTATATGTAGGTTTAAATGAACGGAACAGGTCTTACAACATTGCAAAGACATCATTTCTTTCAAAAGATTTGAGAACTTTCGGATTTCTGAATTATGGATGTATTTTTGTTTGTTCATTCGAATTAAGTTATAAATTTGCAACTCCTTTTTCGAAAAAGTGTGCGAAAACAATATTGCGATGAAATTGGAAATTGATTTACATACAAAATTAAAAGAGTATTTTGGCTTCGATAATTTCAAGGGAAACCAGGAAGCCATAATCAGAAATATATTGGCCGGGAAAAACACCTTTGTATTGATGCCGACCGGAGGGGGAAAATCTCTATGTTATCAATTACCGGCATTGATACTCGAAGGGACAGCCATCGTTATATCTCCGCTGATTGCCCTGATGAAAAATCAGGTCGATGCCATGCGTGCATTCAGTGCAGCAGACGGAGTAGCTCACTTTCTGAATTCTTCTTTGACGAAATCCGAAATTCTGAAAGTCAAAGAAGATATTTTACAAGGCAAAACAAAACTGCTTTATGTAGCACCGGAGTCGCTCACCAAAGAAAGTAATGTCGAATTCCTGAAAAAAATCAGGATATCTTTCTTTGCCGTCGATGAAGCTCACTGTATTTCTGAATGGGGTCATGATTTCCGGACGGAATACCGGAAAATACGCCCTATTGTCGAAGAAATCGGGGAAGCCCCCATCATTGCCCTGACAGCAACGGCAACCCCTAAAGTTCAGCATGACATTCAAAAAAACCTAGATATGCTGGACGCCCAGGTATTCAAGTCATCGTTTAACCGTCCCAACCTTTACTATGAGGTAAGACCTAAAAACGAACCGACAAAAGACATTATCAAATTCATCAAGAATCACGAAGGAAAATCCGGCATTATATATTGTCTCAGCCGGAAAAAAGTCGAAGAGCTGGCAGAAGTATTATGTATCAACGGCGTTAAAGCTGCACCTTACCACGCCGGTATGGATGCTGCTACGCGTAGTGCCAACCAGGACAAATTCCTGATGGAAGAAGTAGATGTCATAGTTGCTACGATTGCCTTCGGTATGGGAATCGACAAACCGGATGTACGGTTTGTCATCCATTACGATATTCCCAAAAGCCTGGAAGGATACTACCAGGAAACCGGACGGGCCGGACGAGACGGAGGCGAAGGAATATGTATCACATATTACAGCTACAAAGACATTCAAAAACTGGAAAAGTTCATGCAGGGAAAACCCATTGCCGAACAGGAAATAGGGAAACAATTGCTCATGGAAACCGTATCTTATGCAGAGACCTCCATGTGCCGCCGCAAAGTACTTCTTCACTATTTCGGAGAAAACTACACCGAAGACAACTGCGGATGCTGCGACAATTGTCTCTACCCCAAAAAAGAATTCGACGGACGGGAATATATGCAGGATGCTTTATCTTTGGTTACTGAAGTAAAAGAAAAATTTAAGATAGAACATCTCGTTAATATTTTGATCGGAGAAGCTGATTCTGCCGTAAAAGCATACAAGCACGATAAACTGGATATGTTCGGAAGCGGTACCGAAAAAACACGCCAATTCTGGACAATGGTATTCAGACGCGCACTTATCAGCAGATTTATCGAGAAAGATATCGAGCAATATGGTGTAATAAAAATAACAAAAGAAGGTTTAGACTTTTTAGAACATCCTAAAGAACTTAAGATGATGGAAGATCGTAATTTTGAGGAAAGTGAAGACAAAATCCAGGAAAAAGGTGGCGTTTCCGCATTAGACAATACATTGTATGCCATCCTGAAAGATTTACGTAAAAAAATAGCTAAAACAAACGGACTGCCCCCATATGTTATTTTCCAGGATCCTTCACTGGAAGATATGTGTATCAATTACCCGATCACTCTCGAAGAACTGGCCAACATACAGGGGGTCGGCATGGGAAAAGCCCAGAAATACGGACAGGAATTCATTGACATCATCAAGCAATATGTAGAGGATAATGAAATTGAACGGGCACAGGACATGGTCGTAAAAACCGTAGCCAATAAATCCCGCTACAAAGTATATATCATTCAGAATATCGACCGACAGATCGACCTCGAAGATATTGCGTCTGCACAAGGCCTGTCTTAC
The DNA here is from genome assembly GCF_900091655.1 of Culturomica massiliensis. Lineage (NCBI taxonomy): Bacteria > Pseudomonadati > Bacteroidota > Bacteroidia > Bacteroidales > Odoribacteraceae > Culturomica > Culturomica massiliensis. Next base: position 79,806 of record NZ_LT594621.1, on the reverse strand, counting down.
GAAGAACTGATTAAAGAAATGGAAGCGATCGTATTTTCCGGTACAAAATTAAATATCGACTATTACATCAATAAGATTCTGGACGATGAGCAACAGGAAGAAATATTTGATTATTTCATGGAGGCTCAAACAGATAATATCTCAGAAGCATTCGATGAATTCGATGGTGAATATCCCGAAGAAGACCTACGCCTGATGCGTCTGAAATTCCATTCTAAACACGGAAATTAACACTACCGTTTATAAAAACAGGGGCTTTCACTAAAATGTAAAAAGCCCCTGTTTTATTGTACAATTCCGACCAAATTCTTATCTACGGCATCATTTGTCGGCCGAGCGGACAAAAGTAATATCCTCCCGGAACAACTTCCGGTAAGTAATATGGGTTTTTACGGCAGTAGCACTCAGATAATCCATCAAATGCATCATTTGCGGATTAAAATCACCGACCCAATTCATTTCCAAAAACTTATAATGACTGTTTCGTTTCACGACCGTCTCACAAAAACATTTAATCAAAGCAGCTTCGACACCTTTCCCCTGAAATTCAGGTATGACACCAAACAACTGTCCCAAAGCCACATCTACTTTCTTTATATGACGATAATACAGGAATTTCAATATTCCCGTCAGATTCATCTTCCCATTCATATGCCTGATCACCTGATTCATTTCCGGAAACATCAGGAAGAAGCCGATCGGAATATTCTTATAATACCCGAAATATATCAAATCCTTATCAATGACCGGTTGCAAACTTTTATAAATCGCCTCCACCTGTGTCCGGGTAATCCCGTCTACCCCATGAACTTCCAGATTCCAGGCTTTATTATATACTTCCAATAAAGAATCGATGGCCTTTTGCTTACCGATTTCCCGGTAAGTATACACGGCATAATCCGGATTTTTCAGTAAACGATCGGCTTTCCACACGACAACCGGTGCCAGACTATCTATAGACAGGCGATTGCGGTACGTAAATTGACGGAAATAATCCCGGAAACCATAATCTTCAAAAAATTTGACGTAATAGGCATGAGTATAGGGCATCGCATAATTGGGATAGCGGTCGAACCCATCCGCCAGCAACCCCCACCATTCAATCCGTTCTCCGAAATTTACCGGCCCTTCCATAGCTTCCATGCCTTTCTCCTCCAACCATTTGCGGCATTGATCAAAAAGCATAAATGCGGCTTTTTCATCATTAATGCACTCGAAAAAGCCCATCTGTCCTACCGTATAATGATCCAAACGGCAAGTCTTTCCGTTTATAAAAGCCGCAACCCGTCCGATAACCTCCCCCTTATCATCCTGTAACAACCAGCGTACACACTCTCCGTTCTTAAAACAGGGGTTTTTATCTTTATCGAATACATGGCGTATATCGCTATCCAACGGACGAATCCAATAAGGGGTATCTTTATATAATTTCACCGGAAGCAGAATAAAAGCTTCCTCCTGTTCTTTCGTTTTTACTTCAGTTATCGAATACATAAATCAAATATTACATACGGTCCTGCCGTATTGAAACTCTATAATTTTTCAGTTTACCCATCTCCGACAATTTCAATTCCAGCCTTCGCTCCCACACGGCCAATATAGCGAGAATTAAACGCGGAATAATCAACCAAAAAACAGGCAAACCGATAACCATAAACAACAAAGGGTCCTCCAGCTCCGAATGAGAAACTGCCAGATGGTGATTCAGCAAATCCGCCTCTCTCCTATTCAAATAACCGGATGCACCGTAATCCATCATGATAGCCGCACCATAGGCCAAACCTACCGTATTTCCGACAATCCACAAAAAAGAAGTCGAAGCCGGCAAACCGAACAAATACATCAAAGGGGCAAACAGCCGAGACAATACCTTTAATATTCCGAATTCTTCCAACAAACGCTGCAATATCATCAAAGAGATAATAATCGCAAAAATCTTGACACACAAAATCAAGCTTCCTTTCAGCCAGGTCAGCATCGTTTCTGTGAATCCGACAGCAGTTCCCATTGTCGAAGATAAAACCTCCGGCATCTGAGGCAAAACCCAATTCAAACCGACGGCTGCAATGAGACTCCCCGACAAACGCAGCAAAACCATACGCAAGGCGGCAGAACCGGTCTTCTTCTGAACCAATGTCTCAATGATAAAACCGTGTGAAATCAGGCACATCACGGCCAATATGATCCCTTCCCGAACCGTGAAGTCCAAAGTTACGATAAGGGCTATTACGGTATAAATATTGGTAAAAATACTGGTCACAAATACCAAAGCAGCATCTCCCGGCAAACCCAGAAACCGGAACAAGGGAGCTGTCAAAGAAGACAAATAAGGCAGTATCCCGAAATAAGACAACAAGGTAACAAAAAGAGTAACCGGTAACATAATCTTCAGAAACCAGCAAGAGGTCCTCAATGCTACCGGAACTGCATTCCGCACACACTTGAATATACGTTCTTTAATCAACGGTTTTTACTTATAAATCCAAACATACCCCCCTTACCTCAGTTCCTCCGTCAGCAAACGAATTTCCATCGTCGGACTGATACGCTCGTACAAAATATTATATACTGCATTTGTTATCGGCATATGTACATTGTAATGTTTGTTGATCTCCTTAATTCCTTTTACAGCAAAATACCCCTCTGCAATCATCAACATTTCCATTTGTGCCGATTTCACCGAATAGCCTTTTCCGATCATCGTACCGAAGGTGCGGTTACGGCTGAATTGCGAATAAGCCGTCACCAACAAATCCCCCAGATAAGCCGAGCTTTTTATATCACGATGAATCGGATGTACTGCCGCCACAAAACGTTCGATCTCCTGAATTGCATTGGAAATCAACACCGCCTGAAAATTATCTCCGTAACGCAATCCATGACAAATACCGGCTGCAATAGCAATCACATTCTTCAATACGGCTGCATATTCCGTACCGTAAATATCGTCTGAAATACTCGTCTTTACATAATGGCAATCGAATGTCTGCGCCACCGAACGGGCCATTTTCAGATCATTGCTGGCAAATGTCAGATACGAGAGTCGCTCCAAAGCAATCTCTTCCGCATGACAAGGACCCGAAATAACGGCAATCTGCTCCAAAGGCACCTCAAAACGCATATTGAAAAATTCCCCGATAATCAGATTATCATCCGGTATCAGCCCTTTAATAGCCGATACCACCACCTTGTTTTTCAAAGAAACGGTAATGTTTGCCGTTACATTTTTCAAAAAGGCACTCGGTATGGCAAAGATGATAATATCACAAGCTCCGATCAACCGATTGATATCATCCGTAAAAGTAATCTTCGAAAGATCGAATTCTACTTCACACAAATAACGCGGATTATGACTTAACTCGCGAAAAGCCTTGATCGTATCAATATTCCGCATAAACCAATTGATATGGTCATTCGTCTCCGTCAGAATCTTGGCAATGGCTGTTGCCCAACTTCCTCCCCCAACGATTCCGAGCCTCGGTTTTTGTGGTAGTTCCATAAAAATAATATTTACGATTACGTTTTTACTTCACGATTACGTATACCCGCAAAGCAAAAACATATTCCTTATCATTTATTGTTCAACCCATCTCCTGACGTCTTCCTGAGCAGGTGCAGTCAGACCGAGTTTTTCCTTCTTATTGATGCCGCATAACTGCTGATGCAATTTGTTCGGATTCTCCGTTGCTTTCAATCCCTCAACCGTTTGTATACCTGCTTTACGCAAAACAGCAACCCATTCCATCGGTATTCCGATTCCAACAAACTTGTCATCAGCATCTACGGTTATTTTTTTCTCGGGTTTCATCTGCGGAAAAAACAATACATCCTGAATGGAAGAACTGTTCGTCAGGAACATACAAAGGCGGTCGATACCGATACCCATACCGGACGTCGGCGGCATTCCATACTCCAAAGCCCGTACAAAATCATAGTCGATATACATCGCTTCATCGTCTCCCCGCTCCTGTAATTTCATCTGTTGCTGGAACCGGTCCAACTGATCGATCGGATCGTTCAATTCCGAATAAGCATTGGCAACTTCCTTGCCGTTGACAAACAACTCGAAACGCTCCGACAAATTCGGATTTGCACGATGTTTCTTTGTCAAGGGCGACATTTCTTTCGGATAATCATAAATAAATGTCGGCTGTATATAATGTCCTTCACACTTTTCTCCGAAAATTTCATCGATTAGCTTTCCTTTGCCCATCGTCTTGTCTACCGGAATATTCATATCGATACAGGCCTGATACAAATCCTCCTCGGACATTTTTTCAATATCGTATCCTGTATATTCCTTAATGGCATCCGCCATCTTCACCCGACGGAACGGCGGTTTAAAATCAATCTCCTGATCTCCGATGACAGCTTTTGTCGTACCGTTTACCGCAATAGCAGCCCGGGATACCATCTCTTCCGTAAAATTCATCATCCATTGATAGTCCTTATAGGCCACATAAATTTCCATACAGGTAAATTCCGGATTATGAGTACGGTCCATCCCTTCATTCCTGAAATTCCGCGAAAATTCATATACTCCGTCAAATCCTCCGACAATCAAACGCTTCAGATACAATTCGTTGGCAATACGAAGATACAAAGGAATATCCAATGCATTGTGATGTGTGATAAACGGACGGGCAGAAGCTCCACCGGGAATAGCCTGCAATACCGGAGTTTCCACTTCCAGATACCCCTGACTATTGAAAAACTCCCGAATGGCATTAATCATCTTCGTGCGTTTCACAAATACATCTTTTACCTGCGGATTTACAATCAGGTCAAGGTAACGTTGCCGATAACGCAATTCCGGATCAGTAAAAGCATCAAACAGCTTCCCGTCTTTTTCCTTCACAATAGGCAATGGCCGCAATGATTTTGACAACATCACCAACTCCTGTGCGTGTATGGAAATTTCGCCGGTCTGCGTCCGGAAAACAAACCCCTTCACCCCGACAATATCACCGATATCCATTAACTTCTTGAAAACAGTATTGTAAATCGTGGCATTCTCATCCTTCGAAATATCATCACGGCTCACGTATACCTGTATACGCCCGGTCGTATCCTGTAATTCAAAAAATGAAGCTTTACCCATCACCCTCCGGCTCATCATTCTCCCTGCAATGACAACCTCCCGCTTAGGAGCAGCATCATCAAAATTATCTTTAATCTCTGCTGCATGTGCAGTTACTGTAAATTCTGCTGCAGGATAAGCTTCTATCCCCAGCTTTTCCAACTCCGTCAATGAATTTCTCCGGATAATTTCCTGTTCACTCAATTCAGTAAAACCCATTTTATTTTAGTTTAATCATTTTATATCCAACACCTTACCTTTTCCAAAGGTCATTTCGAATTGCAAAGATAATAAAAAATAAAAGAATCCTATTCTATTCATTTGATTTGTAACCCTATACCCATTTTATGTTTTAACTATTGAAAATTTATAGTTCTTTAGTTTTGAAATGCCAAGGAATTTCCGCTTCTTTGTAACAGAATTGGAGAAAAGTATAATGAAAAAAAGATGGGTTATAAACACTCCTCCGGAGACAAATAAAATACAAGAACTCGCACATAAAATAAATTGCAATCCGATCATTGCAAACCTTCTGTTACAACGCGGAATCAACAGCCCGGAAGTTGCCCAGGCTTTTTTTTATCCATCCCTCAACATGCTTCACGATCCGTTCCTTATGCAGGACATGGACAAAGCTGTCGATCGGCTGGACAAAGCCATTGCCCGGGAAGAAAAAGTAATGATATACGGTGATTACGACGTAGACGGGACCACCGCAGTAGCTTTATTATACAAATACCTCAAAAATAAATGCAATAAAAATAATCTGGAATACTACATTCCGGACCGTTACACCGAAGGCTACGGCGTTTCTGTGAAAGGTATCGATTATGCTGCTGAAAACGGTTTCAGTCTTATCATTGTGACCGATTGTGGAGTAAAAGCGGTAGAAAAAGTACGTTATGCCAAAGAAAAAGGCATTGACATCATCATCTGCGACCACCACACTCCCGGTGAAATATTGCCGGATGCCGTTGCAGTACTCGACCCCCAACGTGCAGATTGCCAGTACCCATACAAATGGTTGAGCGGCTGCGGTGTGAGCTTCAAGCTGGTACAGGCGCATAGCATCAAGCACAACCTGCCCATGTCCGAATTGTACCGATTACTCGATCTGCTTTGTGTAAGTATTGCCAGTGATATTGTCCCCATTACCGGAGAAAATCGTATACTGGCTTATTTCGGATTGCAACAACTGAATGAAAAACCCAGTCTCGGTCTGAAAACCATCATCGAAGTTTCCGGTATAGATAAAGAAATTACCATCAACGACATCGTTTTCCGTATCGGTCCCCGCATCAATGCAGCCGGACGCGTCGAATCCGGCAATAAAGCAGTTGCCTTATTGACTGCCGATGAAAAACTTTCAGCCAATGACATCGCTTCTGCCATTAATATTTTTAATGACAAGCGAAAAAAACTGGATCACGATATCACAGAAGAGGCCATCGCACATATTCTTCATTCAGAAATAGAACCGTCTAAAAAAACCACGGTACTCTTCAATCCCAGATGGCACAAGGGAGTTATCGGAATCGTGGCTTCCCGGCTGACAGAATCTTTCTATCGTCCGACCATCGTATTGACTGAATCCAACGGGATGGCAACCGGTTCTGCCCGCTCGGTTGAAGGCTTCGATCTGTATTACGCCATTTCACAATGCAGCGAGCTTTTGGAAAACTACGGCGGACATAAATATGCTGCCGGTCTTACACTCAGACTGGAAAACATAGAACCGTTCAAAGAAAAATTCGAACAGATCGTCCGCGAAACGATAAACGAAGAGATGCTGACCCCTCAAATCAACATCGACGCCCAGCTTAAACTTTCGGACATTACCCCGGAATTATATGATATGCTGCAAAAATTCGCTCCCTTTGGCCCCAACAATTCAATCCCCGTATTCATGACAGAAAACGTCGTTAACTTTATCGGTACACGACGGGTGGGACGCAATCACGAACATCTGAAACTTGTCGTTGTCGACGATACCCGGGTTTGTAAAGACCGTAGCGGCATCGGTTTCAACATGGGGTATCTGTATGATGAAGTGAACTCCGGAAAATATTTTGATATCTGCTATTCCTTACAAGAAAATGAGTTTATGGGAAAAACGGATATACAGATGATACTGAAAGACATCCGATTCAACACCTCCGGAAAAGAAAACGAAAGAAACGAAGAATCCAAAGCCTGAGAACCGATATGCAAAGCTTCTCTTCAAAGTTACTGGAAAAAGCCGTAGAACAATTTGCATCCCTGCCCGGTGTCGGGCATAAAACAGCATTAAAATACGCTTTGCACCTTCTGAAAAGAAATCCGGAAGAAGTACGGCAATTTATCAAAAGCCTCAGTGACCTGAAAGAAAACATACACGAATGCCGGGAATGTCATAACATTTCCGACGGGGAACTCTGCGAGATATGCTCGGACCCGAAACGGGAAACCTCTCTGATCTGTGTTGTAGAAAGCATAAAGGATATTATGTCGATAGAAACAACTTCCCAATATCACGGCCTATATCATGTGCTGGGCGGTATTATATCTCCCATGGAAGGAATAGGCCCCGCCGACATACACATCGAAAGTCTGCTGCAACGCATCGCTACAAATGAAATAAAAGAAATCATCTTTGCATTAAGTGCAACCATTGAAGGCGATACGACCGGTTATTACATCTATAAAAAAATCAAAAACCGGGAAAACCTGACGATCAGTACCATCGCCAAAGGTATCTCCATCGGCAATGATCTGGAGTATACCGACGCATTGACCCTCGGACGCTCAATTGTCAATCGGGTAAGCTTCTCTGAATCGTAATACGTATATTTACAGCAATGTAAATGCAAACGGGAGCAAATCGGAAGCCTTCAGACAAACCGAACGGTTCCGGCCTATCATAATGACCTCAAAATCCCCATAACGTTTGACCACTTCCGCCATAACCTGACGGCAAGCCCCACAGGGCGTAACAACATCCTCCGTCTGTATTCCCTTATTAAAAGCCGCAATAGCCAATGCTTTAACCTTTACTCCCGGATAAACCGACTGTGCATAAAACAAAGCTGTACGTTCCGCACAAAGACCGCTCGGATAAGCTGCATTTTCCTGATTCGTTCCGGCTACAATCTCTCCGTTTTCCAGCAAAACAGCCGCCCCGACCGAAAAGCCCGAATAAATACTGTATGCATTCGGAATGATCTCAACTGCTTTACGGCATATAACCTCATAAGCCGAAGGGCAGGAATTTTCATAAACCGTATAATCTATTTTTACTTCTCTTTTATCCATCGCTTATTTTTATTATTTTTACAGCCCGATAACGGATCGGTAAAGTTCGTAAAAGTTTATCAGAATACCACTAAAAATATATTTTTTAATCGCATAGCGGCCATCGCCATATTTAAATTTTATGAAAACAGTTTGTAAAATATTACTTCTTCTGATATTAAGTACACTCACATTAACTCTCTTCGCCCAGTCCCGGAAAGATTTTATCCGCAAATACAAACATATCGCCATCAAGGAAATGGAACGTACCGGTATACCGGCAAGCATCAAGCTGGCACAAGGCATCCTGGAATCCGGTTGCGGGGGTTCTCCCCTCTCTACCGAAGCCAACAATCATTTCGGAATCAAATGTCACGACTGGATAGGCCCGGCTTTTCACATGGACGACGATGAAGCCGACGAATGCTTCCGAAAATACAAAAATCCGGAACAATCCTGGATCGATCACAGCGAGTTTTTGCTTTCACGCCCTCGCTACGCTTCCCTTTTTAAATTAGAAGCGACAGATTATAAAGGCTGGGCCAGAGGATTAAAAGCTGCCGGCTACGCCACCAATCCCAAATATGCCGACATGCTGATAAAAATCATAGAAGAAGAAGAACTTTATCAGTACGATCACCGGGTTAAACATCCGACTGCAGGCGAACAAATACGGGTCTCTGCAATTGAAAAAGCATCAGACCCGAATCCGGTTACCACCACCATAAACTACCGGAAACGGGAAGAAATGCGAAACGGTATCATTTGTATCGAAATCAAAGAAGGTGATTCCCTCGAAGGCATCGCCCGCTATTATAACATTAAACTAAAGAAATTACAGGCATTCAACGACAAGCAGGACAGTAACCTCCAAATCGGTCAGTACATTTATCTGAAAAAGAAAAAAAGCAGAGCCGCCAAAGGATATGAATTCCACCGGGTAAAAAACGGCGACACACTCTACCTCATTTCTCAAATGTACGGTGTACGGCTCAAAAGTTTGGTCAAGTACAATTACATAAACAGCAACACCCCTCTCGTTGAAGGTGAAAAAATATACCTCCGCAGTAAAGCCGGATTTTAATTTAAATTATGGAGCATAAACAACCGACATTCATTCAACAAAACACCCTTTTCGGGATGCTAATCGGCTGTTGCTGTGTGGCAGCTTCATACGTATTTTTCAAACAGACAGGCAACATCTATGCTAATCCGTCCCTGGACAGGATCATAACCTTTCTATTTGTCATTGGGCTTTTCATGCAAATCCGGCGATACCGGGAAAGTGAAGAACTCAAGGGCTACATTTCTTACGGGAGAGCTCTTCTGACAGGTATGTACCTGTCCGCTGTCGCAGGTTTTTTCTATGGCTCTTATGCTCTCATCATCTACTCGAAACATCCGGATACGCTGGAGAATTACCTGATGTATGCAGAAAGCCTGTTCAGGCAACTTTACCCCGAGTCACCTTGGGCTGACAACATGATACAAATGCTTCAGGCATTCACAACGCCCGTGTCGATGGGAATTACAGAATTTTTTTCAAAAGCTTTGATGGGCCTGATTTATACCCTGGTCATCGCTTTTATACTTAAAAAAAGGAAACCGGAATAGCCCGTTATCAGTAATCGGCAAAATAAAAACACATCATCATGAATATCTCCGTAATCATTCCGCTATACAATGAAGAAGAATCCTTACCTGAATTGACAGCCTGGATCAAAAAAGTAATGGAGACCCATAATTTCACCTACGAAATTATCATGGTCGATGATGGAAGCAATGACCGTTCCTGGAAAATTATCGAAGAACTGGCAGCTCAGAATCCGTCTATCCGGGCCATCAAATTTCGCCGTAACTATGGTAAATCCGCAGCTTTACACTCCGCCTTTCAGGTAGCACAAGGAGATGTAGTTATCACTATGGATGCCGACATGCAGGACAGCCCGGACGAAATACCGGAGCTCTATCGTAAAATTATGGAAGAAGATTATGATATGGTCTCCGGCTGGAAAAAGAAACGATACGATCCCATTTCAAAAACCATTCCGACAAAATTATTCAACGCTACGGCACGGCGAGCCTCCGGCATTCGGCTGCACGACTTCAACTGCGGCTTGAAAGCCTATAGAAATACAGTTGTAAAAAGCATCGAAGTATATGGTGAAATGCATCGCTACATTCCCATTCTGGCTAAGCAAGCCGGTTTTACACGCATCGGAGAACAAGTTGTACAACACCGTGCCCGTAAATACGGTAAAACAAAATTCGGAGGGTTGAACCGTTTTATCAATGGTTTTCTGGATCTGTTGTCTATAACTTTCATCACCCGATTTTCCAAAAAGCCGATGCATTTATTCGGAGCTTTAGGCACCTTATTATTCTTCATCGGCTGTGGTTCCATCCTCTGGATCGGTATCGACAAATATTTATGCCTTACCAAAGGGATAAAAGCACCGTTAATAACCGATACACCCTATTTTTATATTGCTCTCACAGCGATGATATTGGGAACACAATTATTCCTCGCAGGCTTTATTGCCGAACTGGTATCCCGCTCCGCAACAGATCGTAACGTATATCAGATCGAAAAGGAAATCTGACGGTTATCCCACAGCCGCAGTTTTTCCCAAGCCTCCTGTCAGCTTTGGGGTGTCCGTGTATCTGCATGTGCCATCCATACGGTTTCGGCCACACAATGCATCAGAGAACCTTCTTCATTCCTGATCTGGTGATAAACAACAACTCTATTTCCTTCCGGCTGCATCTTATAATAAGAGACAATGAGGCTATCCGGCATAATTTCATGTTCATACACCACTTCGACCTCTGTCAGAATGTGGTTTTTTAAAAAACCGAAAGGCAATGAATTAGTGATCCACCGCATATAGGAAGCCTGTGTGACATGTCCGTTAAAATCAATGTTATCAAATGTCGCCGTAAAATAACGACAGTCTTCCATATCCCCGGGCATCTCTTTTTCCCGCAAGAGATGCTCTATAGGCAACTTTTCAATCCCGTGCGAAGTACTCATTTCCACAACCCGGGCCAACGGCCTTACCGGGCGGCGGCGATTCAAATCGACGGTCATCCATTCCGACGTCGCCCGTACCAGCTCTTCTCCGTCATTTCGCAATAAACGGTAATCCCGTAAAGCAAACAACCGGTCGATACCGGACGGCCAGGTTTCTACCACAACATTTTCTTCTTTCTGCGGCATCTTATGTATCAGAATATGCAGACGATGAAGCATCCAGGTCAACCCCGATTTATTCAGGGTATCCACATCCACTCCCAATAATTCCGTTTGCCCTTCTGCAACATCGTTGAATAAATCACACAAGGTTTTTATAAACAAGCGTCCTTTATAGTTTGTGTAATGATTATGTATCTTCAGTTCCTCTCTGTATTTCCCGATTTCCATAAGCTCCGATTTATTTTGATATAGAGTATACAATTCTGCCAATCATATAAAATTTGTCCGCCCGTTTATTTAAAAAACGAAACAGGCTTCTGCAAAAATACAAAGAAAATAAGAATTGTACTGTAACAAGACTCCCGGAGTTTTTCGTACAAGCAATAAAAAATGTCATAGATGTCAAATATTTATCTATTTTCACTGCTGGGCACTTAGTCCCAGCTGATTTTCAATTGTTTATAATTTAGTTCTTTGACATTTTTGTAATCGCAATTGGTAAGTATCTCTCTTACAGGCGTTTTATCCAGTAGAGAAAAACTCAAAATTTGTAGGATTTCGTAGATTGGACGGTTAACTTTCAATTTGTAAGCGACAATGGCAACCAGACAGTATGTTATGATGGCACAGTAGACTTGTGTCTTGACTGCATTCATCGTGGTTCCCCAAAAAGATTTTACTTTCAGGTGTTGCTTTATCCATTTGAAAAATAGTTCCACCTGCCAACGGTTCTTGTATAGCAAGGCTACTTCCTCTGCTGAGAGTTCCATGTTGTTGGTGATGAACACAAATTCTCTGCCCAGTTCTTCATCGTAGTATTTAACCCGCCGAAGTTTGTCCGGATATGCTTTGAGCGATTTATACGTTTCAAGTATTCCAATCTGGTCACATTTTATTCCGGTTGTTTTATCGACTTCACGGGAATACATTCTACGGAATCTCATATTATCCTTTGCACGTGTAACGAAGTAAGCACCACAGGTGTGAAGCTTATGCAAACGGGTGAAGTCAACATATCCTTTATCCATGATATAGAAACTTCCCTTTTCATAACTCAACTCATCCAGCATGTTTACGTCATGTACTTTAGCATTGGTTACCAGTACGATTGTCGGTATGGAAGTCTTTACATCATACAAGGTATGAAGTTTGATGCCTCCTTTGTGTTTCCTAAATTCCGCCCACCAAAAAACATTCAGACAAAGGTCTATGGTGGAGGAATCAAAGGCATAAACATTACCGTCAACTTTCACCTCGAAGTCATTTTTGTTGTAGCTATTACGGGCTTCCGCAATCAGGGTATAAGCAAATTCTTCGTAGATACGATAATCTCTATTCCGGTTTGCTTTCCCCAGATTGGTACGGCTAACTGTTGCACCGAATCCCAAGTGATAGTACTTGCTCTTGTGTGCCTCAAGGCTGAGCATAAGCTCACGCATACTATCTCGGGCGGTCAGTTGTCCGAAAATCATGCACAGCATCTGATTCCAACAGGTGAATGTTCTGATTTTCTTATTCCCGGAATACTTCTCTACCAAACGGTCAAAGACACGACGGGGAAGAAAATCTGTAAGTTGAGCGAAGATATATTTGCCTTGGTTCATTGTTTTTAGCTTTTGGACAAAGCTAAAACAACTTTTCAATTCAAATCGTCACGCTCCAAAAAGATATTTAACTATGCGATTATCAAAGATTTCAAAGAACGATGTTTAATTTAAAGTGCCCACTAGTGATCTATTTTTTCTTTTTCTGCTGCTCCTGACCGCCTGCCAGCAAGAAGCCGATCGTTCCGAAAACATTCCGATACGACCTGTACAGGTTGTAAAAGTCGGGAGTCTGGGTACCATCGACAACTCGTACACCGGCACCGTGGAAGCAGAAGAGTTCAGTATACTCGCTTTTAAAGTATCCGGAACCATTACGGATTTCCCGGTTACCGAAGGCCAGATACTCCCGCAGTCCAAACGAATAGCCCGCATCGATCCGACAGATTACCGGCTCAAATACCAAACTGCCGAAGCCAATTATAAGGCGGCAAAATCCATTTACGAACGCACCCGGCGGCTACTGGAACAAAATGCAACGGCTGTTCAAAACCTCGAAATTGCCCGCGCCGATTACGTCAAAGCTTCCTCTGCCCTCGATATTGCCCGACGTACACTGGGATATACGGAACTTACAGCTCCGTTCCGGGGACTTATTGAAAAAAAATATGCCGAAAACTTTCAGGAAATACTGACAGGCGATCCCATCGTACGTCTGGTTAATCCCGATAAAATCAACGTCCGTTTCATCCTGCCCGAAACGGCTATCCGCTTGATCGGAATTCCCAAAACAATTTATGTACAGTTCGACACCCGCCCGGGACAATGGTTTGAGGCCGATATCAAAGAATACATTTACTCGTCCGACGGTTCCGGTATTCCCGTTACCTTGCGCATCACAGACCCGGCTTTTGCCCCTTTCAGTGAAGAAGTATATCCGGGATTTTCTGCCAAAGTATTATTTAAAATAGAAAATACAATATCCGACAATTTCGTTATTCCGGCAAGTGCACTACGGGAAGAAAACGGGAAATTCTATATATGGATCGTCGATCCCCGAAACCAAACCGTTAATCTACGACCTGTTGATATTCTTCGTTTTGAAGATAAAGCACTGGTCAAAAAAGGAATTGCCTCCGATGATATCATTGTTACGGCCGGAGTATACGATCTACAAAACGGACAAAAAGTGAAAATACAAACCAGTACTAACCCCTAACTTACACCATCATGAGTTTTATAAAAGAATTCAAATCTTTTGCCATGAAAGGCAATGTTGTAGACATGGCAGTCGGTATCATCATCGGCGGAGCTTTCGGTAAAATCGTCTCATCCCTCGTCACAGACATCATCATGCCTCCGCTCGGACTTTTAATCGGAGGCGTTAATTTTCAGAGCCTGGTCATTCATCTCAAACCGGCCGGAGTAGACGCAGCCGGAAAAGCCACCGAAGCCGTTAATATCAATTACGGCAACTTCATACAGACCAGTTTGGACTTTCTTATTATCGCTTTTTCTATCTTTCTATTTATCAAAGGAATAAACAGTCTGCATCGCAAACAAGAAACAACACCCCCACCCCCTCCTGCACCCAGCAAAGAAGAGACATTACTCACTGAAATACGGGATATTCTAAAAGAAAAATAATACCTCGGTCAATCCTGCTGATTTATTTTGGATTTTAGATTGTAAATTAAAGGCAAACAGATTTTATCGGCTTTTCTGATTTACAATCTAAAATCTACTCATCACTTATTCTCCTATGTTTAACCGCTGAAAATAAAGTTCACCGGCACCTTCATACAAAACCCCCAAAGTCGTAGAATCGATCTGTGTCAGGCAAGAATATCCATAGCTACCCGGTTCATATACCAAAGTATGGTATTTTTCCGGCCAGGTAACCCCTTCATCCAAACTGATTTTCAACGTAGAATGTACCCGTCCCTGCGTATTTGCCGGATTAAAAAACGCCAGCGCAGGTTTCCCGCCTTTCAAATGAATACGAATCAGACTCGCCTGGCATACCGGCTCCGGAAGAGCTGAACGGGAAGAAACATGCTCTGTCCATGTTTTACCGAAATCTTTGGTAATCATAACCGCCCGCGAGCCGCCACGGTCATCCCGCATATTCAACATCAGACTTCCGTCTGTCAATTCGACAACCTGAGCCTCTGTCGTGTTAGAACGCGCACCGGTACCGATATCCCAGGTTTTACCCTTGTCTTTACTATAAATAATTGTAGAATACGGCACCTGATTCTTATCTTTAAATTGGGCCGGAAAAACAAGTGTACCTTCCTGTGTCGTAATTCCCATTCCAGGTCCTTGAAAACACAAATACCACTCTTTCTTCTTTACCTGAGACGTAATATTTATCGGTTCTGACCAGGTTGCTCCATCATCGTCGCTATAAGCCAATACAAACTGACCGGTCTCTTCAGGCGTAATTCCAGGCTTAGAAGCCCACCACGCCCGTTTGCCCGGATTACCGTGCAACCATAAACCAGCGATCCAAACCCGGCCGGTTTGCGGATCAACCAGAATAGCCGGATCACCGATTCCGTTTTCTTTATGGGAACGTCCGCCCCATTCCCCCATATCCATTGCAATCTGCATCGGTAACCAGGTCTGGCCTCCATCCACGCTACGGCTAACACCGACGTCGATATTTTCCTGCAAATCGACGGCACTGTTATAACGGACATCATATACAGCTATCAAAGTTCCCTTAGGTGTACACACCAACCCGGGAATCCGATAAGCATTTACCTGATCGTCCCCACGCAACCGGACAGCATACCCTACAGCAGAAGACAGTAAAGGCAGACTATCTGCCACAACGACACAAGCATCTGATAACGTCGCATCCGTACAGGTAAAATGAATCTTATCGGACAATAATGCATTTTCCGACAAACAAACGGACACCCAGAAATGATTGATACCCGGCTTTAAAGCCTGTTGTCCTTTAAATGTATTGACTTCTCGGGCATCTTGTGTATGACCGAACAAAACCGTAGAACTAAAATTAGGATTCAAACCTGTAAAATAAATCCGGACCTGTTTCACAGCTTCTATACGGCTCGTTCCCTTAGCAGATAATACAAGTTTATTCAAAACCAATTCCTTATCCGTTGTATTGTCGACCTGGATATGCAAAACAGAATTCTCCTCCTGTCTGATAAAAACAGGAGCGACCTGTTTATCCATACGCAAAGAAATAGTCGGACACGAAGAATTACACCCACACAATCCACACCACAGAAATAACCCAAAAACAAACTTGATCATAATTATTTATTTTAAATTTACGACTTTATACAAAAGAACCTTCTAATCACACCCGCAATCACCGATCCGAAAAATATCATAACTTAACGTCAGATTCGCCTGTACAGGAAATATCTTTTTGGGATACAAATCCGATTTTTTCATCAAATCCTTTACACTGACATTGATCTTAAACATCAGATTCAGATGCTTGACAATTCTCTGCCCGACCCCGATCACAACCCCCGCATCCCATTTATCCGTATCTGCCTGAAAACGTTTCTTTTTTTCATAAACAGCCAATCGTCCCTTATATATCCATGAAAAATACCCCCCACATAAAATACTATTACCATAAGGCCCAAGCAGATATTTAACATAAACCGGTACATTTAAAGCCTGTATTTTGAGATCAGCCTCCACATCCCGTTGATAAATATTTTCTCCCTCAGAGAAAGAAAAGCTGTGTTTATTCTGGGTTCTTAGCTGATTGTAATTGAACTCCGCCCCCAAAAACCACCTCCGGGTAAACGGAAACGTCATTTTCAATCCGTAAATACCATCAAACTTCATACCGTTGATCTTTCCCGGTAAAAGGATACCGGTACTTCCGCCGGCCTGAACAGCAATAGCTGCATCGTAGTCCACTCTCCGCACCAATTGAGCGGAACAAAAATGAACGACAAGAATAAAAACGGATACAAGAATAACTTTAAACTTCATAATCACACGATAACCAATTTGTAATTTCAGACTCCCGACCGACTTTTTCAGCATGTTCCGGATTAATCAGAGAATCGGACTCCGGAATACATCTCAGACACCACAAACTGATTTTCAAAATTAATACGGGCAACACCGGCTTCTCTTACCAACTTCTCCATTTCATCAAACAAACTACTTACAAGAGTCTCTCTCTGATCAATAAAATAACTTCTTATTTTTCCGGAAAAACGGTTTTCTTTTATTTTACAAACATATAGAATAAATCCTCGATTCTAAAATTTTTTACAAAAAAGCGATAAAACAGTTTCTTCCCGGATATCTGCAAACCAGCCTTTAGCAACACACTGCACGCACAATTCCGGATATTTTCAGACAGACTCAATCATTTTCAATAAAATAACGGTTGGAACCGTTTCCAGCCAAGGACACCGGTACCAACCGTCATTTATTCTCTATCCCCATAGAGAATCGCCCGAAAAGTTGATAATAAAAATAAATGATCTTTTCTACATCACATTAAAACAAATCATTGAAACGATATCCCACCGACAATTGGAACACATGATTCTTATTGTTATCTCCCGCAGCATCCTTATCTATCACATTGGTAATACCAAAATTATAACGGGCTGAAAACATAAAATCTTCCCAATTATAAGATAGTCCCAATGCAAAACTCAAATCAAAGGTATTAAGATCCCGGATTTTCCTTTTTTCAGAATCTCCGTCTTTTGAAAATTTATACTTACCGTTCAACGCAAAACCGAACTGAGGCCCTAAATCCACACTCAATTCATCCCATACATAAAATTTAGCCAAAACAGGTATATTCAGATAATTCACACGCGCCCTACGCTTCCAGCCTTCGAGTTTCTCTGCACGCAACCCTTGACGGGAATACACCAACTCAGGCTGAACCGAAAAATAATCGTTTACCTTGAATTCGGCGAATGCACCCAAATGAAAACTAAGTTTATTCTTATTGTCATCGATGTTCGAAATATTAGTGATATTCCATCCGGCTTTCGGACCGATAACAATCGATTGGGCTTTAAGTCCGGCGACAGACGCCATACATACTGCGAATAGTAAAATAATTTTTTTCATTTTCTCTTCATTTTAATATGAATTCCTCTATTGTTTCAGATCGTAAACTTTAAATTGAGATATAGTCGTCAAAACCGCAATTTAAAATTTCACAATTTTAAATAAAATACAAGAATCATGCCAAAAAAGAAGAAAACAAACAAAAATAAATAAAGAGGTTGCCACAAAAAACAGAATTATCATCACGTCATCTCACGCCATAATCCGTAATTCAAATGATAACAATTGATTAAGATCACCGAATCCTCCCATGGGACAATAAAAAAGTTCCCGGGACAACCTCCTGCATTCCATTTTACAAACGATATCCGACAGACAATTGGAAGACATGATTTCTATTACTGCTTCCGAATTTATCTTTATCAAACACATTACTAAGTCCTAAATTATAACGGGCCGACAACAGAAAACGGTCGAACAGATCGTAAGAAACCCCGAAAAGGAAACTACACTCGATCGTATTTAAATTGCGCATTTTACTTTTGACAGTCGTACCGGACTCTTTATAACGCGCCTTGGCATTCAGTGCGATCCCCAGTTGTGGTCCCAAATCCACACTCAAATGCTCCATGACATAAAGGCGTGCCATAACCGGAATATTCAGGTAATTTACACGATACTTCACGTTCACATTATCCCCGTCAATATCCACCTTATCACGCCATCCCTGACGGGAATAAAGTAATTCCCCCTGAATACCCAGCAGGTCGTTAATCCGCATCTCTGCAAAAGCTCCTACATTTATACTGACTTTATTATCTCCGTCAGAATGGGTCAAATTCGTCACATTCAACCCGACTTTCGGTCCGAATCGGAATTCGGTCTGTGCTTGCGCCGTACCCCAGAGAGCGATCCCCGCGATCAACGCCAATACTAATTTTTTCATTTCGCTCTAGTTTAGTTAGTTTATACAAACACAAAGTTATGAAACATTCTGTGATGAGCGGATACTAAAAATACGGGCATTCACAACAAATACCCGTATTTTATCCTATAAAATGTTAGCGAAACTTAAAAGCGACTTCTTGACTTATTTAATATCGCTGATTTTACATATTTCCATAAAAGAAGCTCCCCTGACATGCCCGAAACTACCTCCGATAACCAGAATATAATCTTCCGGATCATAACCGGCATGCAATAACACATCCGGAATATCACGGATAAACTCATCCCGCGAGGTGGGTTTTTCCGTAAAATAAGGCCGTATCCCAAAAGAAAGTGCCAGTTCCCGCATCACTTTCTGATTATAACAACGGGCATACACAGGCAATGCACCCCGGAAAGCTGACAAATAACGGGCTGTACGTCCACTTAAGGTATCCACGACAATGGCTTTAATGGGCAGCATGGTTGTCGTCTTTACTGCCACACGTGCCAAAGCTGCAGTAATCTCATTATTGATACGCACTAAGCTACGGCCGGAATCAGGAGGTGTCATCAGTTCGTTGGCCTCAGCCACTTTCGTCATCACTTTTACAGCCTCCAAAGGATATTCCCCATAAGCCGTCTCCCCACTCAACATAATCGCATCCGTCCCCATAAACACAGCATTGGCGATATCACTCACTTCTGCACGCGTAGGACGCGGATGGTCAATCATCGTATGCAGCATTTGAGTGGCAATAATAACAGGCTTTTTACTTTCGATACATTTCGTCACAATATAACGTTGAATCCGAGGAATTTTTTCCGCATCGATTTCAATAGCCAAATCCCCACGGGCCACCATTACACCGTAAACATGATCTAAAATCTCATCGATATTATCAACTCCCTCCTGATTTTCAATCTTAGCGATAATTTTGATGTTACTGTTATGCTGGTCCAGGATTTGCTGAATAGCCAGCACGTCTTCTTTATTGCGGACAAAAGAATGGGCGATAAAATCCACTTCGTTTTCGATGGCAAATTCGATAAATGTACGGTCCTTATCACTCAACGACTGCAATTTCATCATCGCCCCCGGTACGTTTACACTTTTCCTATCTTTTACATATCCGGGATTCGTCGCTACAACCTCAAGACGATCGGTATATTTATCCTGTACAATAAACTCCATATCCCCATCGTCAATCAGAATCTTATCCCCGACTTTTATATCGGCCGTAAAATTTTCATAAGAAACATGGATCAGTTTCTCATCCAATGTCAAAGTATCGTCCCCGGTAATATATATGACCTCCCCTTTTTCCACCTCCATCGGCTGCTCGATCAGCTTTGTTCTTATTTCCGGTCCCTTGGTGTCTATCAATAAAGGTATTTTATCAGATACAATCCGGACATTACGGATCACCTTCATAGCATCGTCAAGAGTTTGATGCGCCGTATTCAAACGCACCACATCCATTCCGGCTGCATATAAATCCTGCAAAAAATCCACATCACATCTTTTATCCGATATCGTCGCTACAATTTTTGTTCTCTTCATAATTTTTCAATTTTCTGTCTCCGAATTCTTTATTTTCAAATCTGCATCATTTTCTGCGTAAAAGCAATGCCTGTAATGCCAGTTCATACGAATCCAACCCGAATCCGGTTATCGTTCCAAGACACACTGCCGATAAAAAAGATACATGCCTGAAATTCTCCCGGCGGGCAGTATTGGAAATATGTACTTCTATAACAGGGGTTGTCACAGCAGAAATAGCATCGGCCAATGCAATAGACGTATGTGTATAGGCGCCGGCATTCAATATAATACCCTCGTAAGAAAAACCCGTCTCGTGAATCTTATTGATCAGTTCGCCTTCTATATTGGACTGAAAATAGTCCATATCTATACCTTCATATTTTTCACGTAACACGTTCAAATATTCATCAAATCCCTCTTTCCCGTATATACCCGGCTCTCGTATACCGAGTAAATTCAGATTGGGACCATTCATTATCATTATTTTCCCATTCATCATTCAATATTTCTGTCAGTTCACAAATTTAGTCATTTTTTCGAGGTTAAAAATCAAAAAAGAAGGATTCTTGATATTAATATACCGTTTCATTTTCTGACTTCCAAAAGACGATTTCATACATTTTGAACACAATTCTAATCATTATCCGTTAATAGCGCTCCTCCCAAATAAATTATCATTATGACAAAACTATGTAAAGAATGATATTGCATTTTTGGACGAAATTCTAAATTTTGCATAAGAAATTTTGCCTTTTATCTAATAATTAATTTACTTTGTATTATTATTTTGAGATAATTATAGTGAGATAAATTAAAAAATATATATCTTTACCGACGAATTTATATTATATCGATAAAACAATATTTATATGAATACACTTATATCGATACATTGGGATAATTTATTAATAACTTTAAACTAACACACATGACTTGGGAAAATGCCATTGAAAGCTACAAGACATTCTTAATTCTCGAAAAATCGCTCTCAGCCAATTCAGTTGAAGCTTATTTGAATGATGTCAGAAAATTAGCTACTTATTGTGAAGAAACTTTGAAAGTAAAAGGACCGGAAAAAATCTCCTATGACATGCTGAAAGATTATATCAGTTATGTAAATGAGGCAGGTGTAACCAACCGGACTCAAGCCAGAAGTATTTCCAGCATCCGTTCCTTCTTCAAATATTTAGCTTATGACGGAGTATTGGAAAACAACCCTGCAAAATTGCTGGAAGCACCGAAAATCGGACGTAAACTTCCCAGTGTCCTTACTGTAGATGAAATCGATGCCATTTTACGTGCCGTCGAAATGTATAAGCCGGAAGGACAAAGAAACAAAGCAATCATCGAAACACTCTACTCTTGCGGATTACGTGTATCGGAATTGATCAGTGTAAAAATCTCCAACATCAATTTCCGTGGCGGATATATTAAAATCGAAGGAAAAGGGAACAAAGAACGTATAATTCCATTGAGCAAAAATGCAAAAGAGGAAATCAAATTATACATGAAAGGTTACCGAAGCTACCTGGATATAGAACCGGGATACGAAGACGTCTTATTCCTGAACAAACGCGGAACAGCCCTTTCAAGAGTGATGGTATTCAATATTATCAAACATCTGACCACCCGGGCTAAAATCACCAAACAGGTATCTCCGCATACGTTCCGTCATTCATTCGCCTCACACTTGGTTAGTGGCGGTGCTGATTTACGGGCTGTACAGGATATGCTAGGACATGAATCCATCCTGACAACAGAAATCTACACTCATCTTAACAATAATTTTCTGAAAGAAACCCTCAGTAAATATCATCCGCGAATCATCAAAGAAGAGCAGGAAAAAGAGGAAAAGGAAGAAAAAAAGAAAAAGAACGAATGAAATAATTTCAAAGAGAGCGTTTAAATAAACGCTCTTTTTTTATCTTCGCACTCCTAAGTAATCAATCATGACAACAATGGAAAACAAAGAAGATATATTGAAAAAACTCGGCAGCGAAGAAATCCAGTTGAGACAAGAAGCCCTGGCTGCTGTTAAAAACGAAGGGGACATCACAATCGTTCCGGCTTTACTGGATATTCTGACAACTGCAAAAGATCACAAAACAACAGAAGAATTAGTCAATCTATTGGCAGATATCAAAGACAATGCCTTCCCGCAAATTGTAATCGACCGGATCCGGACAACAACCGAAACGATCCCCAAATCACGGTTATTGAGATTATGCTGGGAATCAGCACTGGATTTCTCTCCTTACATCGTTCTCTTTGCAGAGTTGACTCTACAGGAGGATTTCATAGTTGCCCTGGAAGCTTCTACAGCCATAGAAAATATCCATAGAATAGATGAAGAAAAGCGCACAGCAGCAATTCGTATCTTAAAACAAGGAAGTCCCAGTGAAGAAAAACAATTTCTGATCGATAATGCGCTGCACTTCCTGGCAAACTACACCGAAGAAGACTGACAACCCGTTTCCATCAGTTCACGAATCAGCATGACTTTTTCATCCATAGGCAAATTACCGTCAATCCAATGGATGGAAAATCCTTGCCGTTCCATCTTTCTGAACCAGGTCATTTGCCGTTTAGCAAATTGATGAATGGCAATATTCAGCTTTTCAACCATATCCTCATAAGTCAACTGTCCCGTCAGGTAAAGAGTCAGGTATTTATACTCCAATCCGTAATAAATCAAATCCTCAGGTGCAATATCTTGTTCCAGCAATTGTTGCACTTCTTCAACCATCCCGTTTTTCAATCGTTCCTGCAAACGCTTATCGATACGTGTCCGACGTACTTCCCGGCTGACATCCACACCGACAATCAAAGGATGAATCTCCGGAAACTCCCCTTCGATACAAGAATGCAGTTTATAATATTCCTCAATTTCGATAGCCCGCACAGCCCGCTTTACCGTATCCACATCTGTTGTATTATGCATTCGTTTATATGCCGACAGAATAACACTCAATTCAGACAAACTTTTATTTTCCAGTGTTTTCCGCAATGCTTCATTCACAGGCACAGCTAACAAACGATAAGCCTTCAAAACAGCTTCTAAATACAACCCGCTACCACCACACAAAACAGGAAAAACATTCCTGTTTTTACAATCCTTCCATACTTTTACAAAATCCTGCTGATATTCAAAAACGTTGTATTTATATCCGGCATCCACAATATCGATAAGATGATAAGGTATGGACCGCCCTTCATAATCATATTCCTCCAAATCCTTGCCGGTCCCGATATCCATCCCCCGATACACCTGCCGTGAATCGGCACTGATAACCTCCCCGCCTAATTCTGCCGCCATCCGGACGGCCAAGGCCGTTTTACCGCTCGCAGTCGGCCCCAATACACATAAAAGATTAAACATTATTAGTTAATTTTTCGTATATAAATCGTGTCTGTACCCCGGTCAGAGCCAATACCGACTCTGTCAACGGGCAAAGACAAAAGTAATTAATAATATGTTCTATTTCATGAAAACAGACTATATTTGTCTCATTACACCCGACTAAACGACAAACATTCCATGCTCAAATATATATTACTACCCCTACTTTTCATCACAGTTTTTCCGGACATCTGCTGTGCCGTTCCGGATAAACCCCGGAAAGCAATAGAAAAATGGATCAGTGAAAAAAATTACGGCAAAGCCCTGGAAGCACTTACCCGGCTTCCGGAAAAGTGGCAATACGACACAGAAATATTACTGTTAAAAGGAATATGCTACTATCATACAGACTCCCTTTCCTCACAAGCTGTCGGGATATTACAAACCGCTTATGCTGAAAACCAGGAAAAATCACTGAACAAAAGCATCCTCTATCACCTGGCAAAAGCACACTCGGCCAATCGGGAATACATCGAAGCCATCAAAACATATAATAAATTACAGCAATCTATCCCGGCAAATGCAATAGAGTTACTGGACATTATCGAAGAGGAAATCAACTTCTGTAACAAACAAGTCCGGACATACAAGATGACTTCCGGGAAAACGGGGCAACAAACGACTCCCCTCCCGATTGAAACGACAGAAGAACAAAACCGATCAGACACCACACGAACAATCGGCGAGCCGGAAAAAAACACCAAATATACCATTCAGATCTGTTCGATGAGTTTTCCTTTATCCGATGCTTTCTTCAAAGGACAATACGGAATCAAAGTCATGCGTATGGGAGATTTATACCGCTATGTTTACTCCGTATATTATACCCTGGCAGCAGCACGGCAGGATTTACCCAAAGTCAGAAAAGTATATCCCGATGCTTTCATTCGCGAATTCGATGAAGAAAAACTAGGTAAAGCTATTGATCTGAATATGGAAAAAATAAAATAATTTTATAAATTAAGTCCGTTTTTAAACGAGTAAAATTACACCTAATAATTAAAAGTTAATACCATGATGAAAGACGAATTGGTTCTTATAAGAGCCTTGGAACCGGAAGATTTAGAATATTTATATAAATGGGAAAACAATATGGATTTATGGGAAGTCAGTGATACACTCACTCCCTTCTCTCATTTTGCATTGAAGCAATACATTGAAAACTCTCACCGGGATATTTACGAAACCAAACAGGTGCGTTTGATGATATGCAAAGAACAAGACAATACACCTATCGGTCTGGCAGACATATACGATTTCGATCCCTACAACCTAAGGGCCGGTCTGGGAATTATGATTTATGATAAAGAAAACCGTAAACAAGGATATGCTAAAAATGCGATCAAACTGATTATCGACTATTGCTTCGAAGTCCTTGGATTGCATCAGGTATACAGCAGCGTCCCCAGTTGTAACATCGCCAGTCAGAAATTATTCGACTCCCTGACATTCGACCGCACCGGCTATCGTAAAGAGTGGCTGAAAAGAGGAAATGAATGGGAAGATGTTATTTACTACCAGTTATTAGCTTCCTCCTGGAACGGAGAATAAGTCAAAATATAATAATTTTAAATTGTAAATTTTAGATTGTTTTTGGGAAAGTCAGACTTCGGATGACAGCTTTGTTTCTCTTAGAACCAAAACTACTTAAAATTTTTAAATCAGGTCACCCCAATAGCAGATCCGTTTATCTGTCAATCTAAAATTTACAATTTAAAATCTAAAATAACCCATTATTTTTTCCGCATAAATATCTGAATGGGAACGCCGGTGAAATTCCAATTTTCCCGCAGTTTATTTTCAAGAAAACGTTTATACGACTCCTTCACATATTGCGGCAAATTACAATAAAAAGCAAAAGAAGGCGCATGTGTCGGAAGTTGAGAAACGTATTTAATTTTTACCGATTTTCCTTTTACCATTGGAGGAGGATAATTTTCGATCGCCTCCAACATTACCCGGTTGAGTTCGGATGTTTTAATCTTCTGGGTACGCCGTTCATATACCGCTATCGTTGCTTCGAGTGCTTTCAGTAAACGTTGCTTGGTTATTGCCGAAGTAAAAATAATATCAACATCCCTGAAAGGCGCTATTTTTTCACGGATCTCTTTTTCAAAAACAATCGTCGTTTTATGGTCCTTCTCGATCAAATCCCACTTATTCACCAGAATAACGATTCCTTTACGGTTACGCTCGATCAAATGGAATATATTCAAATCCTGGGCTTCCATTCCACGCGTAGCATCGATCAAAAGCATACACACATCAGCATCTTCGATAGCTCTCACCGAACGCATCACGGAATAAAATTCCACATCCTCATTTACTTTAGCCCGTTTACGCAATCCCGCCGTATCTACCAAAAGAAAATCATGACCGAAACGGTTATAACGGGTATACAAGGAATCTCGGGTTGTGCCGGCAATATCTGTAACAATATTCCGTTCTTCACCGATCAAAGCATTAATCGTAGAAGACTTTCCGACATTGGGACGTCCCACTATCGTTATATGCGGTAAATGATCTGTATCTTCAATCGTATCTTCCTTAAAATTAGAAACAACCTGATCCAGCAACTCTCCGGTTCCAAAACCGCTGGCAGAAGATACACAATAAACTTCACTATCGATACCCAAACGATAAAACTCACTGGCATCATATATCCGGTCATTGGTATCGACCTTATTGGCGACCAGATAGATCGGCTTTTTGACATTGCGCAATAACCGGGCAAAATTCTCGTCCAATCCGGTCAGACCTATTTCCACGTCTACCATAAAGAGAATAACATCCGCTTCATCAAGGGCCAAAAGCACCTGCTTATTGATCTCCTCCTCAAAAATATCATCACTTTTAGACACATACCCTCCGGTATCAATGACCGAAAATTCTTTTCCGTTCCATTCCCCTTTTCCGTAATTCCGGTCCCTCGTCACTCCACTCTCCTCGTTCACGATAGCTTTCCGGCTACCGATAAGCCGGTTGAAAAGTGTAGACTTCCCGACATTGGGTCTTCCGACTATTGCAACTATATTACTCATAAATATCCTATTCAGATTAAATTTAAATGAAAACAGCAAAATAATTTACTGTACATATCCGAATTTTTTCAAATCCTGATCCTTATTCCGCCAGTCTTTTTGCACCTTAACGTAAAGACTCAAAAAAACGTTTTTCCCGAAAAATTGTTCGATATCTTGCCGAGCCTCTGTGCCGACCTTCTTCAAAGCAGCTCCCTGGTGTCCGATAATAATACCTTTTTGCGATTCCCGTTCCACATATATTACGGCCATAATATTGATCCGCTTATTGTCCTCCTGGAATTCCTCCACTTCTACCTGCACCGAATAAGGTATCTCACGGTCATAATTCAACAATATTTTTTCCCGGATAATTTCATTGACAAAAAAACGGGCAGGCAAATCTGTCAGATCGTCTTTCGGGAAATAAGGCTCCCCCTCAGGCAACAACTCCAAAATCCTCCGATATAAATTATCCACATTAAAATTTTCAGTCGCAGATATCGGAAAAATTTCTGCCCGCGGAATCAATGTCTTCCAATTCTCAAATAAAGCTTCCAACTTCTGCTGGTCTGTCAGATCAATCTTATTGATAACCAACAAAACAGGGGCTTTCATGTGATTTACCTTCTCTATAAAATCGGCATTTTTCCGAATATCTTCCACCACATCCGTCACATACAGGATAATATCGGCATCCACCAAAGCGGATTTCGAAAATTCAAGCATACACTCCTGCATCTTGTAACTCGGTTTTACAACTCCGGGTGTATCGGAAAATACGATCTGAAAATCCGGTTCATTCACAATTCCTTTGATCCGATGGCGAGTCGTCTGCGACTTGGAAGTGATGATCGATATCTTCTCTCCCACCAAACGGTTCATCAATGTAGATTTTCCTACATTGGGATTACCGACTATATTTACAAATCCTGATTTATGACTCATGTAGTAACATATATTTTAGCGGTGCAAAGATAGATATAAAAGTCGAAAGTCCCAAAGACACCAACCTCTTATAAAATAACCACATATTAAGGTCAACCGGCCGTTCATAGAACTTCGGCATCCCCAACCTCATTTGATTTTTAACAATTCTTAATTTATGATCCCGTTTCCATAACATCAGCTATCATTTATTCCTATCGTAAACCCTTTCTTGGGCTACGTATCTGCTCCATATTCAATCCAAAACCTAGATAAAATGTAGATTTGCGATTTTAGATTAAACGAAATCCAACGACAAATCCCTTTGCCAAGCAATTTAAAATCTAAAATCTAAAATTTAAAATCATAAACCACCTCTTCGAAACCCCTCTACAAATCAACAATCTCCCCAATCGGAAATCAAAAATCATAAATCGTAAATTACACAATGAGTCCGTCCCAGTGTGTAATTTTCTCCCTCCCTGTTTCCCAATCTAAAATCTAAAATCTAAAATTTAAAATCAAAAACTACCTCTTCGAAACCCTTCTACGAATCAACAATCTCCCCAATCGTAAATCAAAAATCATAAATCGTAAATTACACAATGAGTCCGTCCCAGTGTGTTATTTTCTCCCTCCCTGTTTCTCAATTTAAAATCCAAAATCTACAATTTAAAATTCCAAACAACCTTTTCGAAACCCTTCTACAAATCAGCAATCCCCCAATCGGAAATCATAAATCGTAAATCGTAAATTACACAATGAGTCCGTCCCAATGTGTAATTTTCTCCCTACCTGTTTTTCAATTTAAAATCTAAAATCTAAAATTTAAAATCATAAACCATCTCTTCCAAAACCCCTCTACAAATCAACAATCTCCCCAATCGGAAATCAAAAATCATAAATCGTAAATTACACAATCAGTCCGTCCCAGTGTGTAATTTTCTCCCTCCCTGTTTCCCAATCTAAAATCTAAAATTTAAAATCATAAACTACCTCTTCGAAACCCTTCTACGAATCAGCATTCACCCCAATCGGAAATCAAAAATCATAAATCGTAAATTACACAATGAGTCCGTCCCAATGTGTTATTTTCTCCCTCCCTGTTTCCCAATTTAAAATCATAAACCACAAACTTCCCTTCTGCCTCTTCCTGATTTTTTATCAAATACGGCAAAATAACATTTATTTATTGTAAATTATTTTTTAATTTTTTTATATTTGTAATCGAATTCTTAAACAAAGAGCAAGTTTTTAAAAATATTACATATGGTAGACTTTAGTAGCGTGTTAAAATTCGGAAGTGATAAAAATTCCGGATCAGAATATAAAAATGGTCTATTAAAAAAAAGTATATTGGCTTATCTTGTAACAGTTGAAGAAGCCACAATTGCAGATTTATCCAAAGAATTAAATATAAGTATTCCGACAGCCACCAAGCTGGTCTCTGAACTAAAAGACGACGGTTATCTTACTGACCACGGCAAAATAGAAACAGCCGGAGGACGTCGTCCTAACGTATTCGGATTGGCTTCAGATGCGTTCTATTTTTTAGGTGTTGATGTCAGAAGAAGGAGGATCGAATTTGTTTTGGTCGATTTCAAAGGAAGTATCATCAATAAAAAAGAAGATACACTTTTTGTGCTGGAAAATACTCCGGAAGCTTTCGAACACGTATGTGAAGAAATAGAAAAATTCATCGCAGAGATCGACGTTCCGCAAGAAAAGATCATCGGAATGGGTATGAGCCTTACGGGACGCGTAGATTCGAACAACGGTTATAGCTATACGTATTTCAATTTTAACGAAACCCCTCTTACCGATATTCTGCAGGAACGTTTGAACATACTCACTTATATCGAAAACGACAGTCGGGCGATGATGTATGCCGAAAAAATATTTGGTGTCGTAAAAGACGAAAAAAATGTACTGTTCCTTAATCTGGGCCGGGGTGTCGGAGTCGGTATGATGTTCGATGATAAACTCTATTACGGGAAAACCGGATTTGCAGGAGAATTCGGCCATATCCCTCTGTTCGACAACGAAATCATTTGTCATTGCGGTAAAAAGGGATGTCTGGAAACGGAAGCATCGGGTATTGCTTTGGAAAAAATGTTTGTTACCCGCATGAATGCCGGCGAAACCTCTGTCTTATCTGAAAAAAAGAAAAGCGGTAAAGACATCCTGCTATACGACATTATTGAAGCCGCCAACAATGACGATGTTTTATCCATCAGTCTGATTTCTGAAATTGCAGAAAAGCTGGGCCGGGGCGTCGGTGTACTGATCAACCTATTTAATCCGGAACTGGTCATTATCGGAGGTAGCCTATCGTTAGTGGGCGACTATCTGATGCTCCCTCTAAAAACGGCAATCAATAAATATTCATTGAGTCTGGTCAGTAAAGACACGAAATTCAAAATTTCCCGGCTGGGAGATAATGCAAGTGTCATCGGGGTTGCCATGTTAATCAGGGCTAAAATATTGAATGTCATCTAATAAGTCCACAACATGATCATCGGAAAACTGGAAGACAGTCTGAGAATAGAAGGGTTACATCCGGCCTTCAAACGTGTATTTGATTATATCAAATCACACGATATATTGCATACGGTTCCTGGAAAAATAGACATCGACGGAGAAAATATCTGGATCAATATTGCCGAACCGGAAATGCGTAATTTACGGGATGCCGACATCGAAATCCATAAAGAATACATCGATATACAGGTTCTACTCTCCGGAAAAGAATCTTTTGGCTGGAAAGCAACACGCGATTTGAAAGCCGAAAAAAAAGCCTATACCCGGGAAAACGACATCGCTTTCTATTCGGATAAGGCCGATTTGATTTTCACTCTTTCTCCCGGAGAATTTGTCATCTTTTTTCCAGAAGACGGTCATGCTCCTTGCATCGGAGAAGGACACATCAAAAAGCTGGTTGCCAAAATCAAACTATAACCAACGCCGGCCGCTCTTAGCGGGGACTGCGGCGATCTCCCTGTTCCCGGCGCTCCTGTTGACGTTTAGCCTCATTTTCCCGGTACTGTTTAAATTGTTCCTCTGTCAGGATTTTTTTCAACTGTGCCTCGTTTTCTTCACGGCTTTTCTTCATCTCCGCCCGCATCTCTTCACGGCTTTTTTTATTTTTCCGGACACTTTCACCCCGTTTCTTAAAAGAATCGACAAACCAGGTTTTCAGTTCTTTCTGTTGCTGATCGGTCAGTTTTAATTCCTCATTCATCCGTTCAACCATCCGGTCTGCTACTTTCTCAGGATCCATGCGCTCTCCGGGCTCCCGACGTTGCTGAGGATTCGAATGACAGGAAAATAGAAATACAAATAAAGAAAACAATAATAAAATCTTTCTCATAGCTCTTCAATTAAAATTATGAAATTCTTTTTTATGACAACGATAACCGGAAAAAGTTTATCCGGACAATCCAATTTAATATTGTGAAGCTATTATTTTTAACTTTTTACCTTTTATCATTTAGCTTTTAATTTTAACTTTGCACGTATTTTGGAATTTTTGGAATGACTCAAAGAGAAAGAATAGGACATGAAGGGATAATCAAAAATATCGGTAAAAAAACTATCGATATCCTCCTCATCAGTCGTTCTGCCTGTGCAAGCTGTCATGCAAAAGGGATGTGCGGAATGGCTGATATGGCCGTGAAAACGATTACAGCCCAACGTCCGGACTTTCCCGTAGAACATGGTCAAAAAGTAGTGGTATACGCGCGCATGGAAGATGCTTTATTTTCGGTATTAGTCGCTTATGTATTTCCGGCAATACTGATTATAGCCCTGATAGCCTGGTTGACCTTAACCGGGGAGGATGAACTTTTGGCAGCTTTAGTAGCATTGGGAGGCGTTGTTTTTTATTATGTGCTATTGTATTTATTCCGTAAAAAAATCGGGAAAAGAATAAAATTTACTGTAGAGAGATTCAGAGAAGGAGAAATTTGAACATTCATAGACACGAAGAAATAAAACGGAGAAAAGCCTGTAAAGACAAGCTGAATACAATCCGAAATATACATAAAAGCTAAGTTGATATATAATTTATAATTAAAATACATGAATACACTTGTTATCACGATTATCTCATTATGTGCTATCGGTATAGTATCAGCTATTATCCTTTATGTCGTAGCACAAAAATTCAAGGTGGAAGAAGATCCGCGCATAGACATCGTGGAAGGCCTTCTGCCGGGTGCCAATTGCGGCGGATGTGGCTATCCCGGATGCCGGGGATTAGCAGAGGCAGCTGTAAAATCCGATACGATGGACGGTATTATGTGCCCTGTAGGCGGCAGTGTAACCATGCAAAAAGTCGCTGCTGCATTGGGACGTGAGGTGGCCGAGCAAACACCGAAAATAGCCGTCGTCAGATGCAACGGCAGTTGCGAAAACCGTCCACGGACCTCTCAATATGACGGCGCACGTTCATGTGCCATCGAGCACAATTTATATGTGGGCGACACAGCTTGTAGCTTTGGTTGCCTCGGATGCGGTGATTGTGTCAGCGCTTGTCCTTTCGATGCCATTCATATGAATGAAAAAACAGGACTGCCCGAGGTCGACGATGTTAAATGTGTAGCTTGCGGTGCCTGCGTAAAAGCATGTCCGCGCAATATCATCGAACTGCGTAACAAAGGCCCGAAAGACCGGCGGGTATTCGTCTCTTGTGTCAATAAAGACAAGGGCGGTGTGGCCCGGAAAGCTTGCCAGGTAGCTTGTATCGGCTGTATGAAATGTGCCAAAGAATGTCCTTTCGAAGCAATTACAGTAGAAAACAACCTGGCCTATATCGACTATTCAAAATGTCGCTTATGTCGCAAATGTGTCAGTGTATGCCCCACCGGAGCGATACATGAAGTAAACTTCCCGGCCCGGAAAATTACGACAGACACACCCAAAACAGAAGTAAAAAGCAATGTTGTCAATGTACCCCAGACAGAGGCTACCCGAACAACGGCAGAAGTAAAACCTGAAAAAGCAGTACCTGCAGCAGAAGAAACCGCAAAGCCCGTAGAAAGGCAAGAAATAAAAACCACGGAAACGGTAAAACCTGTAGAAACAGCAAAACCCGTGGAAGAAGCAACAGAAAAAATGCCGGAAAAAACACAAGAGGAGAAAACGGCAACCCAACAAGAAATAGATTTTAAAATTTAAAAATAATACGCTGTGTTAAAGACATTTAAAATCGGTGGCGTACATCCGCCTGAAAGTAAATTGACATCCGGCGGGAAAATACAGAAACTACCTGTACCCGAACAGGTAATTATCCCTCTGGGACAACATATAGGAGCCCCGGCTACTCCTGTTGTACAAAAAGGTGACACTGTAAAAGCCGGTCAGCTGATCGGTCAGGCATCAGGATTCGTATCTGCCAATGTACACAGTTCTGTCTCAGGAACTGTTTTGGCCGTAGAAAACCGTCCGGATGCGGCAGGCCTGCAAAAACCTTGCGTAGTGATTAAGGTCGAAGGAGATGAATGGATGGAAGGAATCGATTGTTCTGAAAAAATCGATCACAACATCACGGCATCCCAAGAAGAAATTTTAAAGGCCATTACGGCTGCCGGGATTGTCGGTATGGGAGGTGCGACCTTCCCCACTCAGGTGAAATTATCTCCGCCTCCGGGTAGCAAGGCTGAAATTCTGATCATCAACGGTGTCGAATGTGAACCTTATCTGACAGCCGACCACCGGATTATGCTGGAACGGGCAGAAGAAATCATCATAGGCGTACAGATACTGATGAAAGCCATCGATGTAAAACAGGCAATCATCGGCATTGAAAACAACAAACGGGATGCCATCGACCGTCTGACATCAATTACCTCAAAAGTTTTGGGCATAGAGATTTGCCCTCTGAAAGTGAAATACCCGCAAGGGGGAGAAAAGCAATTGATTAAAGCAACGACAGGACGTGCTGTTCCGTCAGGTGCATTACCGATTGCTGTAGGAGCCGTCGTACAAAATGTAGGTACGGCACTGGCTGTTTATGAAGCCGTCATGAAACACAAGCCCTTGATGGAACGTGTCGTTACCGTAACCGGGAAATCCATGAACAATCCGGGTAATTTTCTGTGCCGTATCGGTACTCCGGTCTCGGAACTGATAAACGCTGCAGGCGGCCTGCCGGAAGATACGGCCAAAGTCATCGGCGGAGGACCTATGATGGGACGTACAATGGCCAATATCGACTCTCCGGTCATGAAAGGTACGAGTGGAGTACTGATCATAAATGAAAAAGAGGGGCCTCGCAAGCCGAGCCGGAATTGCATCCGCTGTTCGAAATGTGTTTCTGCTTGTCCGATGGGATTAGAGCCTTATTTACTGATGACTCTTTCCCGCCACGACTTATTGGAACGTCTGGAAGCAGAGAAAGTAATGGACTGCATCGAGTGCGGTTCGTGTAGTTACACCTGTCCGGCTGACAGACCTTTACTGGACTATATCCGCTTGGGTAAAGCCCGTACCGGAGTCATGATCAGAAACAGAAAGAAATAATACATGGCAGATTTTAAATTGCAAATCATTCATTCAATTTAAAATCTAAAATCTAAAATTTTAAATATGAAATTATTAATATCTCCATCTCCGCACTTACATAACAACGATTCGATCGAAAAAAATATGTACGGGGTATTGATTGCACTGATTCCTGCTTTCATCTGTTCCGTCTTATTTTTCGGGATGGGAGCAGTCATTGTAACTTTGACATCAGTGGTCGCCTGTCTGATATTCGAATACCTGATTCAAAAATTTTTACTGAAATGCCAGCCGTCTGTTTTTGACGGTTCGGCTATCATTACCGGAGTTTTGCTGGCCTTCAACGTACCTTCCAACTTGCCGGTATGGATTGTTATCATCGGTGCTTTAGTGGCTATCGGAATCGGCAAGATGAGTTTCGGCGGATTGGGATGTAACATCTTCAATCCGGCTTTGGTAGGACGTGTTTTCTTATTGATATCATTTCCGGTTCAAATGACAACCTGGCCGAAACCGCTGGGTTTAGCCAGTTCTTACGTAGATGCCGAAACAGGAGCTACACCTTTGGCTATCCTAAAAGAAGCTTTAAAAAGCGGACAATCGGTGACGGAAGTCATGTCGTCCGGGAATATTGCCGGTTACCGGGAAATGTTTTTAGGCAATATGGGCGGTAGCTTGGGTGAAGTAGCTGCCATTGCACTGCTAGTCGGATTCGTATACATGTTATTCCGGAAAATTATCACCTGGCATATCCCCGTAACGATCTTCGCTACCGTATTCGTATTCTCAGGTATCCTTTATCTATGCAACCCGGAACATTTTGTAAGCCCGGTATTCCATTTACTAAGCGGAGGTATGATGCTCGGAGCCATCTTTATGGCGACGGATTACGTAACCTCGCCTATGGCTGTAAAAGGAATGGTTATTTACGGAATAGGTATCGGTATAATTACCGTTATCGTCCGCGTTTTCGGAGCATATCCGGAAGGGATGTCATTTGCCATCCTGATCATGAACGGTTTCACTCCGCTGATCAACAGATATTGTAAACCGGCAAGATTCGTATAATTTTAAATTGTAAATTATAGATTGTAAATTCTTAATTTAAAATTTAAAATCTAAAATTTAAAATCAATCATGATGGGAAAAAAATTAGAGTCAAACTTTATAAATATGGTGGTAGTGTTATTTGCTGTCACCTTGATAGCATCGGCGGCAGTTGGATATGTCTATTCATTGACTGCGGAGCCGATAAACCAGGCTAAACAGGCAAAACAAGTAAACGCCATCCGCCAGGTTATCCCGGGAGAATTCGATAACAATCCAAGTATGGATGCCTGGAAAATAGCTACGGACAGCAAACTGGATTATCCATACCTCTATAAAGAAAAAAAACCGGACAGCCTGGTTGTTTATCCGGCCAAAAAGAACGGTGAACTGATCGGTACAGCCGTAAAAACATTGAGTAATGACGGTTTCGGCGGACAGGTATGGTTAATGGTCGGTTTCAACAAAGACGGGTCGATCTACAATTATTCAGTACTGGAACACAAAGAGACTCCGGGCCTGGGCTCCAAAATGGACATCTGGTTTACCAAAGAAGGCAAAGGCAGTATTATCGGGAAAATCCCGGGTACAACCGGCCTAAAGGTAACAAAAGACGGAGGCGACGTCGATGCAATCACAGCAGCGACGATCTCATCCCGGGCGTTCCTGGATGCTGTCAACCGTGCTGCTGCCGCAATAAGCAACAACACAACGCCTGTTGCAGATACGACACAACAAAACCAATAAACGACGATTTTTGATTTCAGATTTACGTCACCTCAGATTGTTGAAGCCTTCGTAAATCATAAATCGTAAATCATAAATCCAAAAACCATGAATAATTTAAAAGTTTTTACCAACGGCATATTCAAAGAAAATCCGACATTCGCACTATTGTTGGGAATGTGCCCGACTTTAGGTGTAACCACTTCCGCCATCAACGGTATGGGCATGGGACTCGCTACAGCCTTCGTATTAGTCATGTCGAATCTCGTGATATCTGTGGTATCCAATATTATTCCGGATAAAATCCGTATCCCTTCATTCATCGTTATCATTGCTGCCTTCGTTACAGTTGTAGATATGTCCATGCAGGCTTATCTCCCGGCTTTACATGCCTCTTTGGGCCTGTTCATCCCATTGATAGTCGTAAACTGTATCGTATTGGGACGGGCGGAAGCATTCGCATCTAAAAATAAAGCCCTGCCGTCTATTTTAGACGGACTGGGGATGGGACTCGGTTTTACCCTCAGTTTGACGCTCCTGGGGACAATACGGGAATTACTGGGAAGCGGTAAAGCATTCAACCTGCCGGTCTTTAATGAAAATTACGGAATGCTGGTCTTTGTTCTCGCTCCGGGTGCCTTCCTTGCATTAGGATATCTTATCGCCATCGTAAATAAAATCAGAAAAGCAAACTAATTGATCTAAAACTATGGGTTATATTATACTTATCATATCAGCCATCTTTGTCAGCAA
The DNA here is from genome assembly GCF_900091655.1 of Culturomica massiliensis. Taxonomy (NCBI): domain Bacteria; kingdom Pseudomonadati; phylum Bacteroidota; class Bacteroidia; order Bacteroidales; family Odoribacteraceae; genus Culturomica; species Culturomica massiliensis. The sequence goes on along the minus strand of NZ_LT594621.1, from coordinate 42,823 downwards.
CATCGTACTGGCACAGTTTCTGGGTATCTGTCCGTTCCTCGGTGTATCCAAAAAGGTTTCAACAGCAGTGGGGATGACCGGAGCCGTTACTTTCGTCATGATCCTCGCTACCTTGGTAACCTATATCGTTCAGGTGACAATTCTGACGCCCCTGAACATTGAATTCATGCAAACCATTACATTCATTCTGATCATCGCAGCATTGGTGCAGATGGTAGAAATTATACTGAAAAAAGTCAGTCCCTCCCTTTATCAGGCCTTGGGGGTTTTCCTGCCTTTAATTACAACCAACTGTGCCGTATTGGGTGTCGCTATTATGGTTATCCAGAAAAACTTTACATTACTCTCATCCATCGTATTTGCCGGAGCTACAGCAATCGGTTTCGGTTTGGCTCTCATCATCTTTGCAGGAATACGGGAACAACTCGAGTTAACCGAAGTTCCCAAAGGCATGAAAGGCTCCCCGATCGCATTGATTACAGCCGGACTATTAGCAATGGCCTTTATGGGCTTCTCCGGTATTGTCTGAAAGTAAAAAATGAAAGAAAGTCATTATTTATAAATAATTTTTTTACCGAATATTTTTATAAAAAACACATATGTCCCGGAAAAAATCCGGGACATTTATTTTATTTATAATCAAGATATTAACACCACTAAAACATCTATTTCCGCAGCTTGATTTCCTCTCTTCAGACAGATGTTTTTCCCCTCCTTCCCGGCTGAAACGGGAAAAAACCATTTGGTAATATGCCGGATTTTATCGAATATTGCATACGGATTGGTAGTGGTGTATCGATTTTCTAACAATAAAATATAAAAAAAACATTTATGCGTAAAATTACATCGTGTCTGATCGGATGTTGTTTGGCAATGCAAACCTTTGCAGGACAACCTCCACTGAAAGGATTCAGTTATGCCGTGGTAGAATCACCGGCCGGCAATGAATGGAACTCGCCTGAAAATCTGGCATTGAATAAAGAACAACCCCGGGCTTATTTCTTTTCGTTTGAAAATGTGACGAATGCCCGTAAGGTATTACCGGAAAACAGTAAATACTGGCAGTCTCTCGACGGAAACTGGAAATTCAACTGGGCCCCCGATCCGGATTCCCGGCCGAAAGATTTTTACAAGCCGGAATTCGATGTCACAGGCTGGGACAATATCCCCGTCCCTTCAAGCTGGAACATCTACGGTATACAAAAAGACGGCAGTCTGAAATACGGGGTACCCATTTACGTAAATCAACCGGTAATTTTCCAGCACCAGGTAAAAGTAGACGATTGGCGGGGAGGAGTCATGCGTACTCCTCCGACAAACTGGACCACCTATAAATACCGGAACGAAGTAGGTTCTTTCCGGCGGGAATTTGAAATTCCGCAGGATTGGAATGGCCGGGAAGTATTCATCAGCTTCGACGGCGTAGATTCTTTTTTTTATCTGTGGATCAACGGTCAATATGTCGGATTCTCTAAAAACTCCCGCAATACAGCTAATTTCAATATCACCAAATACCTGCAAAAAGGGAAAAATACGGTAGCAGCAGAAGTATACCGCAATTCTGACGGTTCTTTTCTGGAAGCACAGGACATGTTCCGATTGCCGGGTATTTTCCGGACGGTAGCTTTATACTCGACCCCTCAGGTACATGTACGTAATTTAAAGGTTATTCCCGACCTGGATGCAACCTATACCGACGGTTCCCTGACAATCACCGCTGATATCCGCAATTTGGGTAAAAAAGCGGTTAAAGGTTACCAAATGCACTACTCCTTATATGAAAACGAACTGTATTCCGATGCAAACGACAAGTTGGCCGGCAGCGTATCGGCAGCCCCGATTGTTCTGATCACACCGGAACAGACGACAGAATCGCAGGTTGTCTTTAACGTAAAAGCACCCCACAAATGGTCGGCGGAACAACCTTACCGTTATACATTGGTAGCGGAATTGAAAGATAAAAAAAACAAAACGATAGACATCGTTTCTACCATCGTCGGATTCCGTAAAGTGGAAATTAAAGATACGCCGGCATCGGAAGATGAATTCGGTCTGGCAGGACGTTATTACTACGTAAACGGTAAAACCGTAAAATTGAAGGGAGTTAACCGTCACGAATCAAATCCCGCAGTAGGACACGCCATCACCCGTAAAATGATGGAAGACGAAATTATGCTGATGAAAAAAGGAAATATCAACCACGTCCGCAACTCACACTATCCGGACGATCCCTATTGGTATTTCCTGTGCAACAAATATGGTATTTACCTGGAAGACGAAGCAAATATCGAATCGCATGAATATTATTACGGAGCAGCTTCTCTGTCACACCCGAAAGAATGGGAAGCCGCACATGTTGCCCGCGTTATGGAAATGGTCGATAATCACATCAACCACCCCTCCATTGTCATCTGGTCATTGGGTAATGAAGCCGGCCCCGGCAAAAACTTCGTTTCAGCATACAAAGCCCTGAAACAAGTGGATTTATCCCGTCCGGTACAATACGAGAGAAATAACGATATCGTAGACATGGGCTCCAATCAATATCCGTCAATCGGTTGGATGCGCGGAGCCGTAAAAGGACATTATGACATCAAATATCCGTTCCATGTTTCGGAATATGCCCACTCTATGGGAAATGCCTGCGGTAATCTGGTGGACTATTGGGAAGCCATTGAATCGACCAATTTCTTCTGCGGAGGTGCTATCTGGGACTGGGTTGACCAATCCATGTACAATTACGACAAAAAAACAGGCGAGCGTTACCTGGCTTACGGCGGAGATTTCGGAGATACCCCGAATGACGGACAGTTTGTAATGAACGGAATTGTCTTCGGCGATCTGGAACCGAAACCACAATATTTTGAAGTAAAAAAAGTTTATCAGGACATAGCCGTCAATGCCATCGATCCGGCAAAAGGCAGTTATGAAATTTTCAATAAATACTATTTCAAAGACCTTTCGGAATACGACATCAAATGGTCGCTTTACGAAAACGGGAAAGAAATCGAGTCAGGTAATCTGGCCACCGGAACGATAGCCCCGCGTAGCAGAGTACGCGTAACCATCCCCTATCGATATGACCGGCTGAAAAACGACTCTGAATATTTCGTAAAAATCCAGTTCTTATTAAAGAACGATATGCCCTGGGCAAAAAAAGGTTTCGTAGCTATGGAAGAACAACTTCCTGTCAAAGAAGCCACAGCACGTCCGGCCGTCAGAGAAATAGCGGCAAAAGCCGGTAAACTGACCTACACCGATACACCTTCCAATATCAAAACCATAAAAGGTGATGATTTTGAAGTGCAATTCGATACAAATACCGGAACGATTTACAGTCTGAATTACGGTGGGAAAACCATAATTACGGCAGGTAACGGTCCGAAACTGGATGCGTTGCGGGCATTTACCAACAACGACAACTGGTTCTATGCCCAATGGTTCGAAAAAGGTTTACACAACCTGGTACACAAAACGACAGACAGTAAAATCATAACCCCAAAAGACGGTACGATCGTACTGGCCTTTACGGTCGTATCCCAGGCTCCGAATGCCGCCAAAATCCTCGGAGGAACAAGCTCCGGTAAAAACAGCATTGAAGAGTTGACCGGTAAACCGTTCGGAGAAAGTGACTTTAAATTCACAACCAACCAAATCTGGACGGTATATCAGGACGGTTCTATTGAACTGCAGGCAAGCATTATCTCTAATCAGCCGAATCTGATCCTGCCGCGTTTGGGATATGTCATGAAAGTGCCGCAAGCATATAAAAATTTCACCTATTACGGTCGCGGTCCGGCCGATAATTACCCCGACCGCAAAAGCGGGCAATTCATCGAACAACATACGAATACGGTTGCCGGTGAATTCGTAAACTTTCCGAAACCGCAAGACATGGGAAATCACGAAGATGTACGCTGGTGTGCCCTGACCGATGCCGAACATCAAGGGGCTGTATTTGTTGCAACGAACCATTTATCGGCTTCTGCATTACAATATTCGGCCCTCGATCTGATATTGGCTCCTCATCCTTACCAATTGCCGCCGGCCGGAGATACTTACCTCCACTTGGATGCAGCGGTAACCGGATTAGGCGGTAACAGTTGCGGACAAGGAGGTCCATTGGAACAGGACCGTGTTTATGCCGGACACAACAATATAGGTTTTATCATCCGGCCGGCCGGAAAAGATTTAACGACCATCGCAAATGTCGCTCCGTCCGGAGAAATTCCACTTTCCATTACCCGTAACAGAAGCGGAGTCGTAGAACTCTCTTCGGCAAAACAAGGAGCTGAAATCTGTTACACCGTCGGTAAGAGTAAAGCAAAAGTATACACCCAACCGATTCCATTCCGGAACGGAGGTACAATTACAGCCTGGTATAAATCGACTCCGGAAATCAAAACAACCATGACATTCGAAAAGATCGAAACAATACAAACGGTTGTCGTATATGCCAGCAGCGAAGAATCGGGAGAAGGAGATGCAGCAAACCTGACGGACGGCGATCCGAATACGATCTGGCATACCATGTATTCCGTAACGGTAGCCAAATACCCGCATTGGGTAGACCTGGATGCCGGAGAAGTAAAAACAATCAAAGGTTTCACCTATCTCCCCCGGCAAAACGGTGGTAACGGCAATATAAAAGATTACAGCATCCACGTGAGCCAGGACGGTAAAAACTGGGGTGAACCGATCCGGAAAGGAACGTTTGCCAATAATGCAGAAGAGAAAAAAGTAATTTTCACCCAGCCGGTAAAAGCCCGCTACATCCGGTTTACAGCCTTGAGTGAACAAAACGGACAGGACTTTGCTTCCGGTGCCGAGATCACAATTCTGGCTGAATAAAAAACAGGCAATAATTAAAAAGAAAACCCGGCAAATACCGGGTTTTCTTTTTATTAACAGTATACCATAACCGACCGGGAAATCCTTCCGTTCCCGATCAATTCAGGATATCGGTAAAAGAAAGACCCCGAAAATCAGGAACAACAACATCCGCCTTATCTGCAATTTTCTCTGCCGGATTCGAGGTCGCCAAACCGACAACTTTCATTTCAGCCCTTCGTCCGGCTTCCAAACCTGAAAACGAATCCTCAAACACAACACACTCCTCTTTCTTCATTCCCAATTCCCGGGCTGCCAGCAAATAACATTCCGGATCCGGCTTGGAACGGGTGATTTTATCGGCAGTGATAATAACATCGAAAACCTTTTTCACCTCGGGATGCAAACGATATACATTCTGCATCTTCAAATCATTGGAACTGGTAACAATGGCCAGCTTTACACCCTGTTCTTTTAATCCGAGAATAAACTCCCGGGCTCCGGGTATATATTCGATCACCATTTCTTGCTCAAAGCGGCTGAGCCTCTTTATTACCTCATCTGCTTGTTTTTGATCGGGAAAATACCGATCCAAAATCTCTTTCAGAGTGCGTCCTTTTATACGGGCACTAAAATCAGAACTTTCCTGCAATAACTTTCCCTCTTCACTCCAAAATTGAGTATATTGTCCTTCTGTATCGAAAATCACCCCATCCAAATCAAATAATCCGGCTTTCTTCTTCATAGCTTCATTTTTAATTACCAAGTCTTGTATTTATCGGACATCATTTTTATGCCCTTGTTTCATTCGTCCCTCGAAATTACAAAAAATCCTTTTTCCCACCGCCTTTTCGGGCTTTAAAGGCTTAAAAATCTACGCGAACGTTTTATAGCGTCCGAAAACGGGAAAACCGTTCCGGAAGAGCAGGCGGCATAACCGGTCAAAAACAGACAGCTATTTTGATTTCCGGCTCTTTTTCTTTACGGAAAAGATTGTACATTCAAGTTAAAACCGTAAGTCAAAAATCTATAATCTAAAATCAGCCTTTCCTTTATGTCATTTTGCCACCTCTATTTTTTCGTTCTTTTGCCTTTGATATGGTAAAATTGTGGTATTTTTGCAGCCGGTATCAAGAAAAGAAACAATGATGCAGGAATATCTGAAACACCCGGTTTTTAAATTATTGTCTGAAATTGCTGAAGAAAAAGGAATTGAAACATACGTTATCGGAGGTTTTGTCAGAGATATTCTGTTGCATCGTCCTTCCAAGGACATCGATATCGTAGTACACGGCAACGGCATTGCCTTAGCCGAAGCTGCCGCCAAACGACTGGGAAACCTAACGGTATCGGTATTCAAAAATTTCGGTACGGCCATGTTCCGTTACAAAGGAATGGAAATTGAATTTGTCGGAGCCCGCAGAGAATCCTACCGGGCCGATTCCCGGAAACCGATTGTCGAGGAAGGTTCCATAGAAGATGATCAACGACGGCGGGATTTTACGATCAATGCATTAGCCATTTCATTGAACCGGGAAAATTACGGCAGCCTTATAGACCCGTTCGGTGGTTTACAACACCTGGAAGAAGGCCTGATCAAAACACCGCTAGAGCCGGGAATCACATTTTCCGACGATCCGCTACGCATGATGCGAGCCATCCGCTTTGCCTCCCAACTTCACTTCAAGATCGAAGACCGCACATTTCAGGCAATCGCTCAAAATAAAGAACGTCTCCGCATCGTCTCTAAGGAAAGGATTATTGACGAATTCAATAAGATCATGCTCTCTCCGATCCCGTCAAAAGGTATCTACTTACTGGATGAAGCAGGCCTATTGGAGCAGTTTTTCCCGGAATTGTCGGCCTTGAAAGGCATAGATACCGTCAATGGTATAGGTCATAAAGACAATTTCCACCATACACTTACAGTACTCGATACCCTGTCGCTCCATACCGATAATCTGTGGTTGCGCTGGGCAGCCCTTTTACACGACATTGCCAAACCGGTTACCAAAAAGTTTGTTCAGGGACAAGGCTGGACATTTTACGGCCACAATTACATCGGCGAACGGATGGTGGGCAAAATATTCAATCGCCTGAAATTGCCGCAGAACGAAAAGATGAAATATGTACAAAAGCTGGTTAATTTGCATATGCGCCCGATTGTTCTTTCGGAAGATATCGTTACCGACTCGGCAGTTCGGCGGCTTCTTTTCGATGCGGGTGACGATATCGACGATCTGATGACTCTGGCAGAAGCCGACATCACTTCTAAAAATGAAGAAAAAGTAAAACGCTTTCTGCAAAACTTCCGGATTGTCCGGCAAAAACTAAAAGAAGTAGAAGAAAAAGATTCCGTCCGGAATTTCCAACCGCCGATCAGCGGAGAAGAAATTATAGCAACCTTCAATCTTCCTCCCTGCCGGACTATCGGCGATATAAAAAATGCCATCAAAGAAGCAATTCTCGATGGCGTTATATCGAATAATTACGAGGAAGCACGCGAATATATGTTCCGGATTGCACCCCAATTCCTGGAAAAGAAACCCGAACAATAACGGAACGGTTATCCCTTCGCAAATTTAGGAACGACCAACTTCAGTACTCCTTTGTGAATTTTCAACTGTACCGGAGCATTCATAAAAGCCGCCTCCCCGTCAATATGCACTTTGTGAATATCTCCTTCAATCAAAGCCTCTTCACAACGGAATTCTTTGTAAAGACTCAATTTATCCACCCGGGCATTCATAAAGAAAAACAAAAACAAAAGTACATTCCACCATTGGGGACGTTTCAACAGGCATACATTCATCAACCCATCCCTCAAAGAAGCATGCGGTGCAATACAGGCATTATTTCCAAACTGAGAACTGTTGGCAAAACTGAGAATAAAACAGGTTTCTTCCACCGTTTGCCCATTACAGGTAATCCGGTATTTTTTCGAAGAATAATTAAACCACATCTTCAACCCGGCATAAATGTATGAAAAAACACCCCGCAGTTTCTGACGATTGAATTCATGTGCAACTTCCGCATCAAAACCGACACCACTCACATTCAAGGAATATTCTCCGTTTATCTCCATAACATCCACCTGCGAACAAGTTCCGCAAAGCACCTGTCTCAAAGCTTTTTTTAATGAAGTTGAATATCCCAGATGCCGTGCAAACCCATTGCCGCTACCAATAGATACGATACCGAATATGAGATCACTCCCCATTAACGAAGTTCCTACCTCATTGACAGTTCCATCTCCCCCGACAGCCACGACATGGGTATATTGCCCGCTTTTCCGGACATCGGCAACAATTTCACGGGCATGACCGGCATATTCGGTAAATTTTATATCGTAATCGATATCCCGGTATTCAGCCAATTCTTTAATCTTTTTCGGTAATTTTTTACCCGCCCCGTAACCGGAAACAGGATTCACCACAAATAACAGACGCATAATAATAACCTGAATAAAATTCTTTATATAACCGGCATTCGGTCTATATCCTCCAAATATCGATACTATTTCGTCAACAGACGAAATTAAAATTTCCAATCAAAGCTTTCGACCGTCCCCACAAATTTTACTTTCCGATTCCGTAATAAACATACCCGAATTCTTTCATCTGATCGGGACTGTATATATTCCGTCCGTCAAAGATAATCTTTTCCCTCAAAGCCTTCTCTATATATGTAAACTTAGGAACTTTAAACTCCTGCCATTCCGTCACCACAATCATAGCATCGGCTCCTTGCAAAGCCTCGTACATATTCCGGGCATATCCGATACGGTCACCGATGCGACGGCGCGCCTCATCCATTGCCACCGGATCGAACGCACAAACCGTAGCTCCGGCTTCAAGCAATTTATCAATCAAGACCAAAGAAGGAGCCTCGCGCATATCGTCCGTGGCGGGTTTAAAAGACAATCCCCACATTCCGAAATGTTTTCCCCGTATATGACCGCCATAGTGCTTCATGATCTTAGTAAACAACACTTCTTTCTGTCTTTCGTTTACCCGCTCTACAGCTTCCAGCACCTCCATACTATACCCATATTCCTTCCCCGTTTTTATCAAAGCCTTCACATCTTTCGGAAAACAGGACCCCCCATATCCGCAACCGGCATTCAGAAATTTCTTGCCGATCCGGGTATCGCTGCCTATCCCCCGTTTTACGGCACTTACATCCGCTCCGACAATCTCACAAAGATTAGCAATGTCATTCATAAAAGAAATACGGGTCGCCAACATGGAATTCGCAGCATATTTAGTCATTTCTGCCGATGGTATATCCATAAAAAAAATCGAGGTATTGTTCAAAAGAAAAGCATGATACAAACGTTCCATCGTCTTTTTGGCCTGATCCGATTCAACGCCGATAACGATACGGTCGGGAGACATAAAGTCATTTACAGCATCTCCTTCTTTCAAAAATTCCGGATTGGAAGCAACGTCAAATTCCACATCCGATCCCCGTTTTCTCAACTCTTCCGTAATGGTATCTTTAACTTTCCGGTTGGTCCCGACCGGAACGGTAGATTTTGTAACAATAACGGCATAATGATCCAACAACTGTCCGATTTCACGGGCAACCCCTAAAACATAACGCAGGTCGGCACTACCGTCTTCATCCGGAGGCGTACCGACCGCAATGAATACGGCATCGGCATCTATCAAAGCTTCCTGTAGGGAAACAGTAAAAAATAAACGTTCATCCATACGGTTCTTTACCACCAACTCAGCAAGTCCGGGCTCATAAATAGGAATCCCTCCCTTATTCAACAACTCTATTTTCGTTGCATCCACATCCACACAGGTAACCGTAACCCCGGTCTCCGCCAGACAAGTGCCTGATACCAAACCGACATACCCCGTACCGACAACAGCGATTCTCATACCTTCATTTATTTTAATTTACCTCCCGGGGATACTCTATCCCCTTCTTTATGATATCTCACCGTCCACAGCAAGATATAAAACGAACAAAAATATAAAAAATAAAAACAGGAGAAAATATATGCACAGTTTATTATTGTTCTAACTTTGTAACATGGTAAACTACTAAATATCCTTAATTATGAGGCAACAGCATCTACTTTATTACAGCTTATTCCTGCTGATAGGACTATTAAACGCCTGCGGTTCCCAGGAAACAACGGACAAAGAAGCATTCAGTAAATACATTTACGGTCATACTTCAGGAACGATCGTATCCGATAGTCCCGTTGAAATCTATCTGGAAAAAAGTGTAAATCCGGATGTTAAAACAGGAGAAACATTGCCTGCTAAACTACTGAAAATATCTCCGGACATAAAGGGACAACTGATCCTAAAAGACGAACGTACATTAGAATTTACACCGGAAGAACGATTTAAAAACGGTGAAGAATACACCTTCAAATTACATCTAGGCAGTCTGATGGATGTCCCTCAAAAATTCCAATATTACACATTCAAAGTCAAAGTCGTAGATTTAAAAGCATCTTATTCCTCCGGTACCCTTACCACAGGAGAAGCCAACGATACATTGACTTACGAAGCTTCATTAATCACTTCCGATTTTATGGAAAATGAAGAAATCGAAAAACAGGTATCAGCCCGTCTAAGTGACCGTGAAATACCGATTATATGGGAACACAACGGAAATACCCATTATTTCAAAATTCCGGATATCGGCAAAACTGAATCTCCGCAGGAGTTACAACTCTCTTTCGGCAAAAAAATTGTCAACGGTACTGAAACGACAATTAAAATTCCGGGAAAAAGTGAATTCTCCGTACTCGATGTCCGTCTCAATAAGAACGACCGTCAATCTCTACGCATAGACTTGTCGGACAACGTCGATCCGGACCAGAACCTGGAAGGACTTATTACAATTGAGGGTATATCCGATATACGGTACAAAACTGAAGGTAATACAATCTACCTGTATTACACCCTCAATAAAAACCTGGAATACCTCGATATAACAATTCACGAAGGCATCCGAGGTAACGACGGGAAAATACTCACGGAAACCCAGACGTACACAATCTCCTTACCTTCTACCAACCCCGCCGTAAAATTTATCGGAGAAGGCGTCATCACACCTGCAAACGGGAAGGTATTGGTTCCTTTCTCCGCAGTAGCCCTGAAAGCCGTTGACGTACAAATCATCAAAGTGTTCCAGCAAAACATGAATTTCTTTCTTCAACAAAATTCATACAACGGTACAAGCAGTCTGATGCGTACAGCACGTCCCGTCTTCCGGCAAAAAATCGATTTACAGCAAGAAGGTACAAACATAGATCTCAACCGTTGGAACGATTTTACACTCAATCTTTCCGACCTGATAAAACTGGAAAAAGGAGTCATTTACCGGCTGGAAATCCGTTTCCAACGTTCCTATACCACATTTGCCAATAATTCGGACAACGAGGATGATATCAACTATTATAAGAAAAACTGGGACGACGACGATGATGGATATTACTACGATATGTATTATTACAACCCGGATTACCGCTGGGAAGACCGGGATAATCCTTATACCGTATCCTATTACAACAGTCAACGTTTTATCGGAAAAAATATCATCAACACTTCATTGGGACTCGTCGCTAAAAGAGGGGCCGATAACCGGTATTTCGTCGCAGTCAACGACATTGCCACAGCTACGCCGGTATCCGATTGTATGATCACCCTCTACAACTACCAGAATCAAAAACTGGATTCCGTCGAAACGGACAAAAACGGATTTGCATACCTACATACGGAAGAAAAAACGTTTATTGTCCATGCCCGTAAAGGAAACGATCAGGCTTGGCTACGTATTGCCGATGCCAATGCCCTATCATTAAGCAACTTCGACATCAGCGGAGCGAATGTTCAATCCGGACTGAAAGGATTCATCTACGGTGAACGGGGTGTATGGCGTCCCGGAGATGACATCTACCTCTCTTTCATACTCGAAGATAAATTGAATGTACTCCCCCAAGGCCATCCGGTTATCGCCCAATTGGCAGATCCGAAAGGAAATATCACCGAAACCCGGAAAAGCACAACAAGTGAATGCCCGATTCACACATTCCGTTTCTCAACAGCAGAAGATGCACCGACAGGCTACTGGAAAGCAATTGTCAAAATAGGCGGCAGCAACTTCAATAAAACACTGCGCATAGAAACGATAAAACCCAATCGTCTCAGTATCAACATGGAATTTCCGAACGACGACATAATCGGAGAAGGTATTCCCAATAAAACCGTTCGTGTAAAAACACGTTGGCTGAACGGAGCTCCCACGGCAAACCTGAAAGCAATTACAGAAGTTCGCCTGAATCGTAATCGTACGGCTTTCCGGGAATATCCCGACTACGCTTTCAATGATATTGCCGAAGATTTTCAATCTTATGCGGAAACACTTTTCGACGGGACCACCGACGGCGAAGGCAACTTCTCTTTTAACCTGGATAAAATACATACAGAAAATGCACCCGGGATACTCACGGCTTCTTTTACGACCCGGGTCTTCGAAAATAGCGGGGATTTCAGTATTTCAACCTACACCACCCGCTACTCCCCTTACATCCGCTATGCCGGTATCCGCCTTCCCAAAACTTCCGACGGCTGGTATCCTACAAAAGAAAATGTACGCCTGCAAGGTATTCTTCTAACGCCGGAAGGCAAGAAAAGTACAGCTTCATCCAAAATCCACATCAAAGTATACAAAATCAATTGGAGCTGGTGGTGGGAAGCCGATCAGGACAATTCGGGCTCATACATCAACCGCACATACAACGATCCGGTCTTTGACCGCTACACAACATCATCCGACGGGAATTTTACCTGTGATCTGAATATCGATTATTACGGACGTTATTACATACAAGCCACAGACGTCCAATCCGGACATACGGCAGGCATGATCACCTATTTCGGATCCTGGGCAGAAAATGCTTCGGCTGAAATGGCAACCTTATTGACAGTCAATACAGATAAAAAAGAGTATAAAACAGGAGAAAAAATCCGTATCAACATACCTTCCTCAAAAGGTAGTGTCGCTATTGTCAGCCTTGAAAACGGCACAAGCTTCAAAGACATTCACCGCGTCGAGACAACGGAAGGACAAACAACGTTCGAATTTGAAGCAACTTCCGATATGTGTCCGAACATATATGCATTTGTAACTCTGATTCAGCCCCAGAAAAACAGAGACAACGACCGCCCGGTACGCCTCTATGGAGTTGTAAATATCAATGTAGAAGATGCAGCCCTCCACCTTCATCCGGAAATCAAAATGCCTCAGGAATTACGGCCCGGAGAGGAATTTACAGTGACGGTGAGCGAGAAAAACCAACAAGCTATGGATTATACCCTGGCTATTGTAGACGAAGGCCTGTTATCGCTAACCTCGTTCCGTACCCCGGAACCGTTCCCGGCATTTTATGCCCGGGAAGCACTGGGTGTAAAAACATGGGACTTCTATGATTTCATTTTCGGTGCCTATGGTGCCCGCCTGGAAAAAGCCTTTGCAGTGGGAGGCGACGAAGCATTGAAACCGGTACAGGATGAAAAAACAAACCGGTTCAAACCGGTCGTACTGTTTGAAGGCCCGGTTTCCTTGAAAAAAGGAGAATCCCACAGACATACATTCCGTATGCCTGAATACATCGGAGAAGTACGGGCAATGGTGGTTGCCGCAACTTCGAACGGTAAATACGGTTCTGCACATACTTCGGCTTTGGTAAACAAACCCCTGATGTTATCGGTAGCTATGCCGCGCCTGTTTACACCGGGGGATATTATCGAAATTCCGGTAACGATATTTGCAATGAACAACAACATACGTGAAACCCAAGTATCCGTAAGCACAGACGATAAAATAGAAATTCTGGGAGATGCATCCTCCACCCTTACCTTCAATCAGAAAGGCGAAAAGATCGTCTGGTTCAAACTACGGATCAAGGAAACCACCGGTATTTCCACACTCACATTTACAGCACGGGCCGGAAATGAAAAAGCCTATGTAAAAGAAGATGTCGATATACGGGTTCCGAATCCCCGGATCACCAAAGTCGAAGCCCGTACGTTAAAAAAAGGAGAGAAAGCTGATTTCCAGGCGGATATCAACGGCGCTGATCCGACGGCTATATTGGAAATATCTTCTATTCCTCCCCTTAACCTGGGCGAACGTCTCGAAGACCTGATCAGCTATCCGCACGGATGCGCGGAACAAATTACTTCAACGGCTTTTCCGCAATTGTCACTGGGAGAACTGACCGAACTCAGCGTCGCTCAAAAAAATACAATCGAAGCTAATGTCAAATCGGTCATCAACCGTCTGAGCAGCTATCAAACCTCAGAGGGCGGTTTTGCCTACTGGCCGGGGTCGCCCTATACCTCCGAATGGGTAAGTACTTACGTGGCTAATTTCTTATGGGTAGCTTCCCAAAAAGGATATACCATACCGAAACAACTACTGCAAAAAGACCTCAAATTTTTGCAATCCATGGCCAACAGCTATAAAATTTTGGATTATTATGGAGAACTGCAACAAGGCTACCGGCTATACGTACTTGCTCTGGCAGGTAAACCGAATATGCCGGCAATGAACCGCATGAAAGAGCGTAAGCTGCATAATCCGACGGCCGAATGGTTGCTGGCTTCTGCCTATGCCCTTACCAATCATCCCGATGTTGCCGGTAATTTGATCAAAAATGCGGCGCGAACAGTATCTCCCTATCGTCAAACAGGCTATACATTTGGCTCCGATGTAAGAGATAAAGCAATTATGCTCCAGGCGATGGTGTATTTAAATATGCAGCAGGACGCCTGGCAAATGTTGGAGCAAATCTCTGCCGTCCTGTCTTCCCAGGAATGGTTGAGCACTCAAACGACAGCATTCGCTCTGGTTGCTGCTACCGCTTACATCGATAAATTTGTCGGTAAGCTCGACGGACTCAACTGTGAAGTAACGACAGGAGGACACACAGAAACGGTAAAAATCAGCAAAACGATCTGGCAGCAAGACCTGCCGACAAACCAACCCCAAATCAACGTACAAGTTAAGAACAACGGAGAAAGTACGCTTTATACACGTCTTATTACAGCTTCCGCACCCTATGAAGTCGTCAAGGAACGGATTATGTCGGGACTCTCCATGAGTATTACCTATTACAACGATAAAGGGAACGTCATAAACATCGCAGACATCAAGCAAGGCAGTGATATCACGGCAGAAATCACGATACGCAATACCGGTGTCAGCGGCACATACGACAATCTGGCTTTAAGTTATTTGCTTCCGTCCGGCTTCGAAATCATCAACGACCGGCTTACCGGAAATACCCAGGCATTCAAGGATGCAGACTATGTCGACATTCGGGATGACCGTTATTATGTGTATTTCAGTCTCGGTCAGGACCTGACGAAAATCTTCAAATTCCGGTTCAATGCCGCATTCGCCGGAGAATATACCCGGCCGGCCATTCAATGCAGTGCCATGTATGATAACAATATACAAGCCGTACTGCCGGGAGGTAAAACAATCATTCAGAAATAAATTTCTGAACATCATAAAAATACAAGGCTATCGAGGTAGCCTTGTATTTTTTATTTACTCTTTTTCAATCGAAAATCAACTTCCGTATCTTTGTCCGACAGTATTCCAATCGATAATTGTCCAGAGTTTTTCTATATGTTCGGGTCTCCGGTTCTGGTAATCCAGATAATAAGCATGTTCCCACACATCCATCCCCATCAAAGGAATATATCCTCTGGAAAGAGGATTGCCGCCGTTCGGCTCCTGAAAGATAAAAAGCTCTCCCTGGTTATCTTTAGCCAGCCATACCCAACCGGAACCGAAAAGCGAAGCTGCCGACTGTGAAAAAACGTTCTTGAAATTTTCAAACGATCCCCACTTTTTCTCGATCGCCTTCAACAAATCACCGGAAGGTTGATGAACGGCATCCGGAGAAAATGTTAAAAAATAAATCGTATGATTATAAGCTTGAGAACCGTTATTGTATATCGGCCCGGTAGCATACTTCACGATAGTTTCCAAATCACTGTTTTCAAAAGGAGTACCGATAATCAATCGGCTCACATTATCCACATAAGCCTGTAAATGCTTTCCATAATGATAATTCATAGTTTCTTCGCTGATTATCGGTTCCAATGCATTCATAGCATAAGGCAAATGTGGCATATCGATTTTTTTCATCCCCGATTGAGCCCGGCTCTGCTGAATTCCGACTGTAAAAAACAAGCCAAGAATTACGATTAATTGTATTTTCATTTTCATAACAAATTGGGTAAAATTATTACTAACTCACGCGTGCATTCCAAAGCACGGTTTATTTTAATCACGGATATAAAATTATAATTCACAGGCTGCAAATCACCATACAAATAACTATATATCAGATAAATACAACCTAAAACATAAATTAAAAATTACACAATGAGTCCGTCCCTGCGTGTAATTTTATCACCGTTCTCATTTTCAATTTAAAATCTGAAATTCCCAATGACAATTGATCGTAAATCAAAAATCACAGGAACTGAACAGTTGTAGTTATTACGTATCCTCCTAAGGTTGGTTACAGCATGTCCCGGAAGTTTCCGGGTTTATTACTATCTTTGCACCATGAACAGGCTACACAAAGGACACCATTACATATACGATCTGATCTGCCAGGGAGAACACCAGCAACAGGACTTCAAATTTGAAATTTCAGACGCACGCAAAATTGCCAAAAGCCTGTCTGCTTTCTCAAATACGGAAGGAGGCCGGTTACTGGTCGGGGTAAAAGACAACGGGAAAATTGCCGGAGTCCGTTCTGAAGAAGAAATATACATGATCGAAGCTGCCGCCAGACTATACAGCAAACCAGTCATCGACTGTGAAATGCATACACACGAAATCGAAGGACGGACCGTATTGGAAGTCATCATCCCCAAGGGAGAACAAGGACCCTATTACGCCAAAGATGAAGACAATCACTACCGGGCTTACATACGCATAAAAGACGAAAATATTTTAGCCAGTCCGGTCCATTTACGCCTCTGGCAATATAAACACGCCCGTAAAGGGGCTTTCGTCCGTTATTCCATCCACGAACAACAATTATTGGATTATTTGAATACCAACGGTAAAATCACTTTATCTCAATATTGTAAACTATCAGGACTCCCCCGTCCCAGAGCCATAAATACATTGGCCAAATTCATCGCCTTTGATCTGATCGAAGTCGTCTATTCGGAAAAAACATTTTTCTTCCTTTCCAAACCCTGAAAGCCGGAACAGAAGTAAACTGCAATTTTTAAACCTTACTTCTTTTCTCTCCGTATATCCGAAATCAAATCTATTCTATTATGAAAAAATCGGATATTGGAGTTATAGGACTGGCCGTTATGGGAGAAGGGCTGGCCCTCAATCTGGAAGATAAAGGATATCACGTATCTGTATACAACCGTCCACACCCCTCCCACAGTGTTGTTCAGCATTTCATGCAAGAATACGGAAAAGGTCGCCGATTTGAAGGATTCGAGGACCTCAAAGCTTTTGTCCAGTCACTTGAACGACCACGTAAAATACTGATGATGGTTAAGGCAGGTACCGCTGTCGATCAGGTTATCGAGCAGCTATTGCCTCTTTTGGAATCCGGAGATATTCTCATTGACGGAGGAAATTCCAATTTCGAAGACACTGAAAGACGAGTACAATACGTCGAATCCAAAGGCTGCTATTATATCGGAGCAGGCGTATCGGGCGGGCAGGAAGGAGCATTACACGGAGCCTCGATCATGCCGGGAGGTTCCGGGAAAGCCTGGCCCCAAGTGCGGGAAATACTTCAACGTATCGCAGCCAAAGCAGAAGACGGAAGCCCTTGCTGCGAATGGATCGGTGGAGGTGGTGCCGGGCATTTCGTAAAAATGGTACACAACGGAATCGAATATGCCGACATGGAACTCATTGCCGAAGCATACTTTGTTATGAAACAAACTCTTAATACGGGTAATCCGGGAATTGCCACCTGGTTTGAAGAATGGAACAAAGGAAAACTGAAAAGTTATCTGATTGAAATCACTGCAGATATTCTACGTCACAAAGACACAGAAGGTAACTTTCTCATCGACAAAATATTGGATGTAGCAGGTCAAAAAGGCACCGGCCGCTGGTCGGTTATCCAGGCAATGGAACTGGGTATTCCCCTAAACCTTATTGCAACGGCTGTATTTCAAAGAGACCTTTCTTCTCATAAAGACTTACGCATCACAGCCGCCCGGAAATATAAAACGGACGCTCCCGTTTTTACCCACAAACCGGAGATCATGTATCAGGAAATACATGACTCTCTCTATGCTTCGAAAATCATTTCCTACACACAGGGATTCGCTTTGATGCAACAAGCTTCCGAACATTTCCATTGGGAACTCAATCTGGCGGCTATCGCACGTATATGGCGGGCAGGCTGTATCATTCGGGCTGCCCTGTTAACCCCCATTGCAGAAATCTTCGACTCAACACCTCATTTGGAAAATTTACTTCTTTCCTCCTGGTTCCGGGAACAAATCAGAGAAGTACTTCCCAACTGGAAAGCTTTATTGATAAAGACAACCCGGGAGAATACAGCAGTTCCTGCTTTTGCAGCCGCTTTGAACTATTTCTACTCACTGACAACGCAGACCCTTCCTGCCAATCTGATCCAAGCCCAACGTGACTACTTCGGAGCGCACACCTTCGAACGTACAGACCGTCCCCGGAATGAATTCTTCCACGAAGACTGGACGGGTGAAGGGAACGACACCCATGCCGGCATTTACAATGCCTGAAAAAACAATGCCATACACACAACTTTAACAACATCAAACTATGCAACCTTTGGTAGTGATTATTTTCGGCGGTTCAGGCGATCTGACAAAGCGTAAACTAATGCCTTCCCTCTACATGCTTTTCAAACGGGAAGAGTTGCCTGAACACTTTGCAATACTCAGTATTGCCCGTACCTCATTTACGAATGAAGAATACCGCAAACATATCCGGGAACATCTCAGGAAATATACCAAAACAGAAGAGTTTAATACGGAATATGCTGACAATTTTCTGAAATCCGTTTATCACGAAACATTGGATCCATCATCCGAAGACGCCTACCCCGCTTTAAAAAAACGACTGGACGAATTGGACAATACGATCGACAACCCGGGAAATTACCTCTATTATTTAGCCACACCTCCCGTTCTGTACGAAACCATACCCCTCTTATTACAAAAAGCAGGACTGAACCGTCCGACCGAAAAGAAACCCGGTTTCAAACGTATCATCGTCGAGAAACCTTTCGGACATGACCTGGAGTCAGCACGACACCTAGATCACATATATACTTCAATCTTCGATGAAAATCAGATATTCCGGATAGACCATTTTTTGGGCAAGGAAACAGTACAAAACATACTGGCACTTCGATTTGCCAATGTCGTACTGGAACCGTTATGGAACCGGAATTACATCCATCATATAGAAATTACGGCAGTAGAAAATATGGGCGTTGAACAGAGAGGGGGTTTTTACGACCAAACCGGAGCCTTGAAAGACATGGTACAAAGTCATCTGTTACAGGTGCTGGCCGTATGTGCCATGGAACCACCTGTTTCCTTCGATGCAGACAGCTTCCGCAACGAAATCGTAAAAGTCTATCAATCCCTAAAACCCATGACCCCGAAAGAGATTCGCTCACAGGTTGTCCGTGGGCAATACACGGCTTCTGATGCCGGGAAAAAACATTTTTCTGCCTACCGGCAGGAAGAAAAAGTCGATCCCCATTCCCGGACCGAAACTTATGTCGCAATGCAAGTAAACATCTCTAACTGGCGTTGGGACGGAGTACCGTTCTATATCCGCACAGGTAAACAAATGCCGACACAGGTATCGGAAATCGTCATTCATTTCAAACAGACCCCTCACATCATGTTCAGCAGTTTGACACACTGCCCGCACCCTAACCGTATGATCATCCGCCTGAATCCCAATGAAGGAGTCGTATTCACATTGAGTATGAAAATTCCGGGATCGGGCTTCAATATGGGAGAAGTTCCGGTTGAATTCACATACGACAGTTTAGGGGGTGTCCCTACCGGAGATGCTTATGCACGCCTACTGGAAGATTGTATTCAAGGAGAAACGACACTGTTCACCCGAAGTGACGCCGTTGAAGCCAGTTGGCGCTTCCTGGATCCGATTCTCCAATTGTGGGCACAAGACCCTAAGATACCGTTATACGGTTACCCGGCAGGAAGCTGGGGACCGGGGGCGGCTGACCGGATAATCCGGGAAGAAGGCACATGGACAAACCCTTGTAAAAATCTGACAAAAACAAACTTATACTGTGAGCTATGAAAATACACATTTCCGACACCCCGCAAGAGGCCGCACGTGTAGTTACACATCAGCTTCTGAAACAGTTGGACACCATCCGTAAAGATTCCTTCAGTCTAGCCATTTCAGGCGGATATTCAGCAGAATTACTTTTCCGCTTATGGGCGGAAATGTATTATAAAAGTCTTCCCTGGTACCGTATACACCTTTACTGGGTCGACGAACGATGTGTCTCCCCGACAGACGGCGACAGTAACTACGGCCTGGCTAAAAAACTGTTTCTCGATAAAGTAAAGATCCCACACATGCAAATCCATCGCATTATGGGAGAAGCGAATCCGCAGCATGAAGCACAACGCTACTCGGAATTGGTAAAAAAAAACTTACCGGACAATGACGGATATCCCCAATTCGATATGCTGATCCTGGGTATGGGGACAGACGGGCATACATCTTCCGTATTTCCCGGTCAAAATGACCTGCTCACGTCTCCGCAACCTTATGCCGCTTCCATCAATCCCTACAACGGTCAACGCCGTATTGCCCTCACCGGACAGCCTATGCTCCGGGCCGGTTTGACTTCGTTTTATGTCATCGGAAGCGAAAAGGCCGAAATACTTGCGCAAGTACTAAATCCGAATACGGAAGCCGAAAAGTACCCAGCCGGATATATCGCCCGGCATGCAGATCACATCGAATTTTTCACCGATGAAGCAGCCGCCGGAAAATTGGGGAATACACTCAAATGACAGACAAATTCAAGATAAAGACAAAATTTTTATTATTCTATTTTTTTCCGTATTTTCGTACACGATTAAAATCACAGATTCTTAATCTGCAAGTCCCTCATGACCTGCATAAACAGAGTTTGTAATTTATAATTTTATAACTAAATATAATTCGATTATGAAAATTGCAGTAATTGCACATGACGGTAAAAAGGCAGAAATGGTTGCTTTTTTGAACAGACACATGGATTTTCTGAAATCGGTAGGGACAGAAATCGTAGCAACAGGCACGACGGGCAAACACGCTCAGGACTCCGGCCTTGAAGTGGAAAGATTACTATCCGGTCCACTCGGGGGAGATGCTCAAATCGCAGCACTGGTAGCTGAACATAAAGTACAAATGGTTATCTTTTTTCGGGATCCGCTGGGTAAACATCCCCACGAACCGGATGTACAAATGTTAATGCGTGTATGCGACGTACACAATGTTCCTATCGCTACCAATCCGGCTACGGCCGAAATGATGATCCGCGGTTTTCTGTGCTGTCATTCTGAAAACGACAAGTAAATTTGAAGTTACAAAGCCTTCAGGCTCTGTAACTCTGCCAGACAACGCAAACCTTTGCATGTAAGGTTTGAGGTCAAAATATAAAGACAAGCTTGTGCATTTAATCTAAATTTAAAATATTCAATATTTTACATATCTTTGTAAAAATATGAGAAAAAAACGGACAGCCATATTACCTCTTTATTTAGCCGGCATGATCCTGTTGGCGTTTACCGTTTTTCCTCATCACCATCACAACAACTACATCTGTTTTAACGTTTCCCATTGTGAAAAAGCAGATGGGAAACACAATCATCAACACGATTCCGGCAGGGAAGAATCGGGATGTATTTCTCATTTGTTTCAAACACAAATACACGGAAATTCATCCAGAAATATATTCAGTGAAAATCACGAACATATCCCTTTTCACCATTTCTTATTTTCCTGTTACATACTAACAGAAACCGTCGGGTTTTATATTTTCGAAGTTGAATCCGCCTGTTTCCCAAAGGCTCCTGACGAAAATTTCCGAATACTTCTTCTGACAGCGGATAAAGCCAGCCGTGCACCTCCTATCTGTTAAGCAGCACTTATCCTTCCAAATGATTCAGAAGGATCTGCAGCATTTATTTCAATTCAGATTTTAATTGCAGAACTTAGGTATTAAATGAACCTGATAACGGTTACGTTGGCAGAGTCTATTTACAACCTGAAATCTAAAATTGAATCATACGGTTTAATCCCTATAGGTGCCATCTCAAACCGTAAATTCAAAATAAATACTTAACATTTGAAAACATGAGAAATATTATCATTACACTTATCAGTATATCATTGGCTTTTTACAGCTGTAAAAATCAAAATCCGACTCTCGCACACACACACGAAACTCCCGAGGGACATGCAGAACACGATCATGAAGGACATAACCATGAGCACAAACCCGGAGAAAAACACGATGAGCACAACCACGAAGGACATAATCACGAAGGACATGATCACGAAGGACATGATCACGGGGGTAAAACAGAACAAAAAGCAGTTTCAGCCTCCGAACACAGCGACGAAATTATCTTTACAAAAGCACAAGCGGCTAAAACAAACTTTAAAGTAGAAGAAATACTGCCGGAGACATTTCACGGTGTTATCAAAACAACAGGACAAATATTACCGGCCCCGGGAGATGAATCGGTTATCGTAGCCACAAGCAACGGTATCGTATCTTACAACAAAACACTTACGGAAGGGAGTGCTGTACAAAAAGGACAAGTATTATTCAATATTGCTTCCCGGAATATCGCAGAAGGAGATCATTATTCCAAAGTAAAAGCCGGTTATGAAAAAGCCCGGGCGGAATATGAACGGGCGGTTATTCTTATAAAAGACAAAATTATCTCCCAACGGGAATTCGAAACCATACGTCTGGATTATGAAAATGCTAAAATCGCATTTGAAGCCATATCCGGTAACCGGACAGCAAAAGGCGTCGGTGTAACTTCTCCCTTGACCGGATATTTGAAAAACCTGCTGATAAAAGAAGGTGAATACATCACTGTAGGACAACCTCTGGCCACTGTATCACAAAATAAAAAACTGGTATTGCGTGCCGAGGTTTCCGAAAAACATTATAAATCCCTGAACCTGATACGAAGTGCCAATTTCAAGACTCCATACGACAACAAAGTATATGTCTTGTCAGAATTGGACGGTAAACTACTCTCTTTCGGAAAAGCCTCCAACACCAACTCCTTCTATGTGCCGGTTTCTTTCGAATTCGACAATAAAGGTGATGTCATCCCCGGCTCTTTTGTAGAAGTATTTCTGATTTCTGCCCCGATTGACAATACGTTAAGCATCCCTGTCACGGCGTTGACGAATGAAATGGGTACATTTTATGTATATGTCCAATTGGATGAAGAAGGATACCGGAAGCAGGAAGTCACACCAGGCATGAATGACGGCCGTCAGGTACAAATATTAAAAGGGCTCAAAGCCGGAGACCGGGTCGTAACCCAAGGTGCTTACCAGGTAAAAATGGCTTCTTTTTCAGGGGCTATACCTCACGGTCACAGCCACGAACATTAATAAGCCGGATACGGGAGATACACATCAATATCATTTCCCGGACACTTTACCAACTTCAATAAAACATGTAATATGCTAAATAAAATTATACAATATTCTTTGCGCAACCGGCTACTCATTCTAATGGCAGCCGCAATGCTATTGATCTGGGGTAGTTACACCGCCTCCAGAATGGAAGTCGATGTCTTCCCGGATCTAAATGCCCCTACTGTAGTGGTCATGACCGAAGCACAAGGGATGGCTCCTGAAGAAGTGGAACGTTTGGTTACTTTCCCTGTGGAAACTGCCGTAAACGGAGCCACCGACGTCAGACGTGTCCGTTCCTCTTCTACGACGGGATTTTCCGTCGTATGGGTTGAATTCGATTGGGGCACGAACATCTATACAGCCCGGCAAATTGTATCCGAAAAACTAGCTACACTAGGAGATGCCCTGCCCTCTACTGTCGGTCAGCCTACTTTGGGACCTCAATCTTCCATCCTGGGAGAAATGATGATCATCGGTCTGACAGCAGACACGACCTCTTTACAAGATTTACGAACCATCGCCGACTGGACCATACGTCCCCGGCTTCTCTCTACGGGAGGCGTTGCACAGGTCGCTGTCATCGGAGGCGATATCAAGGAATATCAAATCTTGCTGGACCCGTCACGAATGAAACACTATAATGTGACCCTGGACGAAATACTCCCGGTACTCGACAACATGACCCAAAATTCAACCGGAGGTATCCTCTACGAATACGGCAACGAATACATTGTCCAAGGTGTTATGGCTACCACCCAGCCGGAAGAAATCGGTAAGGCCGTTATCAAAACCACTAATGATGTTCCGCTCTTGATTTCAGACGTCGCAGATGTCCGTATCGGAGCTAAAGCGCCCAAACTCGGACTTGCTTCAGAGAAAGGCAAACCGGCCGTCTTGATTACTGTAACCAAGCAACCGTCGACAAATACGCTTGAATTAACGGAGAAATTGGATGTTTCTTTACAAGAGCTACAAAAAACCCTTCCGGCAGACGTACACGTCTCAACCGACATATTCCGCCAATCCCGATTTATTGAAAGTTCGATCAACAATATCCAAAAAGCCTTATTCGAAGGATCTGTTTTCGTGATTATCGTCCTTTTCTTCTTCTTAATGAATGTACGTACGACAATCATTTCACTCGTTGCCCTGCCTTTGTCTCTATTGGTTGCAATTCTGGTATTACATGCTTTAGGACTGACGATTAACACCATGAGTCTCGGAGGTCTGGCCATTGCCATCGGTTCTTTGGTTGACGACGCGATAGTCGATGTAGAGAATGTGTACAAAAGATTACGGGAGAACCACCTGAAAGCGGCAGAAGAACGATTGTCCTCCTTACAAGTTGTTTTCGATGCCTCCAAAGAAGTCCGGATGCCGATCCTCAACTCTACATTGATCATCGTCGCCTGTTTCCTGCCTTTATTTTTCCTTTCCGGCATGGAAGGCCGTATGTTGATCCCTTTAGGAATTGCATTCATTGTAGCCTTATTTGCTTCTACAATCGTCGCCCTGACACTCACGCCGGTCATGAGCAGTTATATGTTGACGACACGGAAAGCATTGAAAAAAAGCGAACAGGAACCTTTCGTCTCCCGCATTCTGAAAAAAGGATATAAAAAAGCGTTGATCACTGCATTGTCACACAAAAAGCTGATTATCGGAATAACCGGAGGTTTGCTGATTTTTGCCCTGGTTATCATGTTCGGACTGGGACGTAGCTTTCTGCCTCCGTTTAACGAAGGCTCACTTACCATCAACGTAAGTACAATGCCCGGCATTTCTCTGGATGAGTCGGATAAAATCGGACGAATGACCGAAGAAATACTGATGGATATTCCCGAAATACAAACCGTTGCCCGCAAAACAGGTCGTGCAGAACTGGATGAACATGCCTTGGGGGTCAATGTCTCTGAAATCGAAGCTCCCTTTATCCTGGATAAACGCAACAGGGACGAATTTCTGGCAGATGTACGCCAGCAATTAGGTATTCTCAAAGGAGTAAACATCGAAATCGGACAACCGATATCCCATCGTATCGATGCAATGCTTTCCGGAACAAAAGCCAATATCGCCATCAAACTCTTCGGAAACGACTTGAATAAACTATACAATATAGGTACGCAAATCAAATCGGCCATCAGTAACATAGAAGGCATTGCCGACTTGAATGTAGAACAGCAAATCGAACGGCCGCAACTACAAATCAAACCGAAACGGGACATGTTGGCTAAATACGGTATCACCTTACCCGAATTTTCCGAATTTGTCAATGTCGCTTTGTCGGGTAAAATTGTCTCTCAAATCAACGAAAGCGGTAAAGTATTCGATCTGACTGTAAAAATCGACGATTTTGCCAGAGATAATACAGAAGCCATCGAAGAGCTCAGTATCGATGCCAACGGGCGGAAAATACCGCTTCACTATATAGCGGAAATTCTGCCGTTAAGCGGTCCGAACACGATCAGCCGGGAAAATGTACAGCGCAAAATCGTGATTTCGGCCAATGTAGCCGGACGTGACTTAAAAGGTGTGGTTAACGATATCCAAAAAGAAATCGGAGCAAATATCTCTTTACCGGAAGGATACCACATCGAATACGGCGGACAATTTGAAAGCGAACAGGCTGCCTCCAGGATCCTCTTTCTTACCTCTCTGATTTCCCTGTTGATCATTTTTCTGATCTTGTATCACGAATTCAGAAATCTGTCGCTGGCCGGAATTATTATGCTCAACCTCCCGCTGGCTATCATCGGGGGAATCATCAGTATTTGGACAACTTCCGGAGTGATCAGCATTCCTGCTATCATCGGCTTCATATCCCTTTTCGGTATCGCTACCCGAAACGGAATTCTATTGGTATCACATTATAACCAATTATACTCAGAAGGTTACAATCTGAAAGACAGTATCATACAAGGTTCATTAGACCGTCTGAACCCGATATTGATGACAGCCCTGACCTCTGCCCTCGCTTTGATACCATTGGCTGTCGGCGGAGATCTGCCGGGAAACGAAATTCAAAGTCCGATGGCCCAGGTCATATTAGGAGGATTACTCAGCTCGACTTTACTGAACGGATTTATCATTCCGATCGTATATTTCTTATTGAAACACAAACAACGCAATTCTGCAGTACAAAACGAAATACCGCTCCATTAATAACGGCATAATACAATAAGCACATGAAAAAAATTATATACACTACCTTCTTTACAGGCCTGTCATTCTTATTGCAAGCCCAATCAGACATCGGCAGCATATTGACAAACATTGCCGTCAATAACAAAACTTTACAGGCAAGCAGTCATTTGACAGAAACTCAAAAGCTGGAAGCACACACCGGTAACTACCTCTCCAACCCTACAATCGAATTCAATCAATTGTGGGGCGATAAAACCACCGGCGGAAATATCAATGAACTGGCAGTCGTTCAATCTTTCGACTTTCCGACAGTCTATACCAATAAAAACAAATTAGCGGGTTTAAAATCAACCGGATACGACTACCAATTCGCTGGTATCCGTCAACAAATTTTATTGCTGGCCCAACAAACCTGTCTGGAAATTATTTACCTACGCAAACAACAGGCATTGCTGGACGAAAGACTGGAAAATGCCCGTCATCTCTCCGAACTATATGCCAAACGCCTGGAACAAGGAGATGCCAATCAACTGGAGTTGAATAAAATCCAACTAGAACTACTCAATGCCCAAAACGGAGCCCGGCTCAACTCGGCAGCCCTAAAGGCAAAACAAGAGCAGTTACAAACCCTGAACGGGGGTATACCCATTGAATTCACCGGTACTCAATACCCTGTAAGTGAAAACCTGCCGGATTTCCAACAACTGGAAAGCGAGTATATGGCTCTGGATCCCAACCTAAAGAATCTGTCGACACAGGCAGAAATTGCAGGACGTGAAATTCGTTTGAGCCGCGCACAAAGCTTACCCAAATTTGATATCGGTTACCGGAGAAATGGAGGCAGCGATGAAACCCTCAACGGATTTGTCGTAGGCTTGTCAATACCGCTATTTGAAAATAAAAACACCGTACGAAAAGCAAAAGCCCAATTCGAATATTCAAATGCAGTTATCGAGGATAACACGCGCAACCTGAAATCCAATTTGCAACAATTATACGAGCAGGCCACCGCCCTGCAAACCTCCTGCAAAGAATATTCCGAGATATTGACAAAACAACACAGTGTAGAATTATTGAATAAAGCCCTGATGGCAGGACAAATTTCAATGATCGATTATTTTGTAGAACTCACCACATTTTACGACAGCCGGCAAAACTACCTGAATGTAGAAAAAGAGTACTACAACACACTCGCTCAACTATACCGGTATAAGCTATAACCATATCCCCCGAAAATAAAACCGGATTTTGTATTTTTTACAAAATCCGGTTTATTTGCAAAATACCGTTATTAATTCAAAAGCAAATCCGGGATACATTCCATCCCTTGTATAACATCTCCTTTTTCCAGCAAACGCCATTCACTATTGTGCCCTCCGGTATACAACAACTTCCCGAATCCTAAAGCTTCCGCTACCTCGGCATCATGAGTCGTATCTCCGATCATAAGGGTTTCCTCCGGACAAATACCATACTTCTCAACCATCCGTTTTCCCCGTTCGATTTTTCCGGCCGCATATATATTATCAGAACCGCAAACCTGAAAAAAATAACGGCCGATATTGAAATCCTTCACCATTTGAGAAAGTAAATCCTCACGCAAAGCAGAAAGTATATATTGTCGTATTCCTGCTTTTTGCAAAGCATCCAGCGTTTCCCGTACCCCCGGGTTCAATCCGATTCCTTCCGCAAAAATATCGTATGTATCCACAAAATCCACCGAAATATCATGTAGCGTCTCCTTTTGTAAATCAAACCCTACCCGCCTGTAAAAATCCTCCACCGGAAACCCGAAAACATCCCGGTAATTTTCCAAAGACAACGTCTTCAGCTTCCTTTTTTCCAACATCCGGTTCAGCGTATTTACACCTGTATTCTTATCGTCTAACAACGTTCCGTTCCAATCCCAAACAATGTTCTTATACTGCTTCATTATTCTATTTATCCAAATTCAACATCCTGCAGCTCACTCCTTATAAAATGCTTCTACACCCGGCCAATCCAGCTTTTTACGTGCAATCTCTTCCGGATAAACCATATAAACGACATCGGCTTCCGTTGCCAGTTCTCCTGCCGCATTAAAAAGTTCGACACGGGCAGTAACCAACCTTTTTTCTGCCTTCGTCACCTTGGCACGCAAATGAATTCCTCCCCGGTTGGTATAAACCGGTTTCCGGTATTTTACAGCCATCTCGGTCGTCACTCCGGCAGTCTTCGCATAAGAGAAGATAGCCCAACTGGCAATCTCATCGATAAGGGTCGCCTGAATACCTCCGTGCAACACGTGAAAAAAACCCTGATAATTTTCCGAAGGCTCCCAATCACAAGTAATATATTCACCTTCATCAAAAAATTTACACTTCAACCCGTAGGGATTGGCCGGAGAACAACCGAAACAGTTGTACCCCTCCAAATCCGCATAAGCATTATACATTTCACGTCTCTTCATAAGTTATTCACAACTTGATTTCCAACTGTAAAATTAATTCATTTTCCGAAAAATAATTCATCGGTTCCTTAAACTTTACGCAGTAAGCCCGTTTTTATTATTTTATAAAAACATTTAAACATACCGGGACCTCATGCAGGACATTCGTAGATAAACGGTTTTACCTCCTAGGCAGACTTATGAAGATAGTCTTCAAAACCTTTTGCAATTTCCTCTCCGGTAATTCCAAGTAATTTCATACGCCTGAAAAGCTCCGGCAACTCTTGCTCCAAAAAAGCTGTCCGCTGATCCTCCAAAATATGTTGTCGTGCATCTTCATATACAAAAAAGCCGATTCCTCTTTTATTATATATGATTTGCCGGTTTTCCAACCATTCATAAGCCCGCATGACAGTATTGGGATTCACCTCCAATTGCATGCCCAGTTCCCGGACAGAAGGTATTCTTCCATCCCCGCTCCATTTGCCCGAAACAATATTGTCACAGACAAAATCGGCTATCTGCATATATATTGCCTGAGTATCCTTAAAATCCATAA
Source organism: Culturomica massiliensis (assembly GCF_900091655.1). Classification (NCBI taxonomy): domain Bacteria; kingdom Pseudomonadati; phylum Bacteroidota; class Bacteroidia; order Bacteroidales; family Odoribacteraceae; genus Culturomica; species Culturomica massiliensis. The sequence continues at coordinate 13,118 of NZ_LT594621.1, read as the reverse complement.
CTATTATTCTTGAAAATCAACATTAGGTGCTGCGGACAGGATTACCTGCATAGAATCCGGAATCGTCATACGGATATAATCGCGGTCTGCTCCCATCGGGGAACCGATATACAGCGTATCTCCCGCCAAACGCATGGCTTCTTTATTTGTCCGGCAGAGATTTCCTCCCCTAATCTGAACCCGGTCTTCATCTGTACGCCGGATTTTTACATACATTTCCGTATTTCGAATAACAACGGCTTTCAGATCTGTACGGCGGATAGCATCAACCAGTTCATTCACCTCCCGCCGGTCTTCCATATTTGTATAAACATAACTCTTCAATACACCCCATAAAATGAGCAAAAAAGCAACATATAAGGCAATCAATATCAAATCGTATTTTTTCATAGCTTCTTACTTTAATTGTTTTCTTTTTAATTTAATCCATACCACCCACAAATAGATAAACGGGAAAAGATAAAAAGCCAATCCCCAATAAGGTGAAGGCAAATCCGGTTCCACATTCACCATTGAAGATAGGTAATAAGCTTCCATAACATGACGTACAATAAGATACATAAAATACCCCACTACCAGGAAGAGTAATAAATGTAATAATGTCGTCAACAAAATCACCCGTTTCCGGAAAGTTATCGATCCCCACATAAATATGGCAATCACATACAACCAGCAACCCAATATCGGGTAAAATGAGAAAGCAGTATGATAAGAACAACTGAAATCATCCCGATTGACAACGGTTAAAAATCCACTGTCCCCGGAAGATATATTCAGGACATTAGCAAGCGACGGACGCAGCATTTGTTGTCCTTCCTCGATCAACGGAATTTTCATGCCGAACCATCCCGTGGTATAACTTGCCTGACTTATCCCACTGTATTTATAAGTATTCACAAGCCAGTCCAGTCCATAAAACAACAGTAAATAAACCAAAAAGAAAACGACAGTCGAGTTTAAAAAAGCCAATAAATACTTCTCAAAAGAAGAGGCCGGCAACAACAAGGTACTTACCGATTTATAAGGTGAAATGACATTCTTAAACGAACGGGCAGCAACAACAATAGAAAAGAAAAACAGGACACTCCAAAAAACGATAAACTGCCTTTCAGCCTGTTCCCTGACAAACGAAATTTTTGTTCCATCTGAATTGACGACAGTATACTCCGGAGTAAAAGGATTAAAACGACAAAGACACAAAAAAGTCACAACAGCAATGACAGCCAGTAATACCAGATTTGCTCTCAAATTCTCACGATTCGTCTTTATCCATAAAGCACCGAATCTATTTATATTGAATATCTCTTTCATCTCTTCTTTATTTTAACATTTGACAGATCCGATCCGGATTTTGCAGCACGGCATTGAAAAACAATTCCATATCCAAACGGCTATCCTGATTCCCGGCATTCGGCACACACCCCCAACGTCCTCTTATGGAAACTTCTTCAAACAATACGTCATCTCCTTCTGTAACTTGTTTAAAAAGTAGTTTCTCCGTTATTTGATCCGTCGTCGCATTAATCAAAATACGACTTTCATCAATAATCACAATTGCATCGATCAAACTCTCCAAATCCCTTACCTGATGAGTTGAAATAATCATACAACGATTGTCTCCGGATACAGAAGAAATCAATTTCCGGAAACAACTTTTGGCAGGGATATCCAAACCGTTCGTCGGTTCGTCCATTACCAACAAGGCCGTATTACAGGCCACCCCCAAAGCTATTAAAGATTTTTTCTTTTGTCCATAGGACATCCGGCTAAAACGTTCTTCCATAGGAACTTCCAATTCATTCATATATTCCTCCAACTGCTCCTTATTAAAACGAGGATAAAACGGAGCCATTAAGCCGATATAAGTCCGCATACTCATATCCGGCAAATAAAACTCCTCCGGAATAAAAAATAAATCCGATAAAAAAGAAGGATGACGCAATGACGGACAATCACCCAAAACTTTCAACTCGCCCCGATCCGGGAATAATAAACCGGTAATCAGCTTCAGCAAAGTACTCTTACCGGCACCGTTCTTACCAAGCAAGCCATAAACATGACCAGCTTTCAAATTCAGGTTCAAACCCGAAAAGACAGCATGTCTACGGCGATATCCAAACCCTAATTCTTTCATTTCTATCATAATCTTAACTTTTAGGTATACATCAATAATAGTGTATTACATCACTAATACACTACAAATGTATACACTTTTTCGGAAAAACAAAAAAAATAGAGGAAATCTTCTCAAATTTCCTCTATTTTTCTATGTATAACCCTCTTTTATTACATATTAGAAGCTATTAACCCGGCACATGCCTGCATGTCTTCCTTGGAAAATTCTTTTTTCGGATTAGCAAAATTAAGATCATTCCCTCCCTGAAGAGGCACCAAATGAATATGTGCGTGGGGTACATCCAAACCGATAACGGCAACTCCCACCCTTTTACAGGGCACACTTTTCTGTATAGCCTTAGCGACCTTTTTAGCAAAGACCATCATTCCGGCCAATTCTTCATCACTCAGATCGAACAGATAATCTTCTTCCCTTTTAGGAACAACCAGTGTATGTCCTTTTTGTAAAGGAGCAATATCCAGAAAAGCATAATACTTATCGTTCTCTGCCACCTTATAAGAAGGGATTTCACCGTTTATGATTCTTGAAAAAACAGATGCCATAATTTACAGTTTCAAAATTTGAAAATCGGATCATTTAAAACAAAGCAATTACAGACTGATATCCATAATTTCAAATTCAACTTCTCCCGCCGGTACATTTACTTTAACGACATCCCCGACTTTTTTCCCGACCAAAGCCTGAGCAATAGGCGTATGAATCGACAATTTTCCGGCTTTAAAATCAGCTTCGGTTTCGGACACCAACGTATAAGCCATCGTTGCTCCGGTCTTTACATTTTTAATTGTCACCTTATTAAGCATCTGTACTTTCGAAGTTCCCAACTGGGATTCGTCAATAATGCGGCAACTGGCAATCGTATCCTGCAATTGAGCAATCTTCGCTTCCAATAAGCCTTGTGCGTCCTTTGCTGCATCATATTCCGCATTTTCCGAAATATCGCCTTTCTCAATGGCTTCCCCTATCGCCTTGGAAATTTTCGGTCTTTCCACATTCTGTAGTCTGTCAAGCTCATCCTGTAGCTTCTTCAAACCTTCTTTGGTTATATATGATACTTTTACTCCCATAATATATAATTTAAGCTCGTTAATACATAAAAAAAATAAATGACACTTATCCTCCAATAAGTGCCTTTTATCTATAAAAGAATTCCTATAACTTGGAATCCTCACCTCCGATACAAAAATAGAAACTTTCCGTGAATAAAAAAAGTTTTTCAACAAAATTATTCAAACGTTTTCATTTCAAATTTCTGGAAATAACCCGATAACAAGCTGATTAAAAACGATTACCTACAACAGCCTTTGTCCGTTTATCACCAGTTCAAATCTGATCTGCAAATATTCTGCAGCTTTCCGGCTAAGCATCATTCGGCCGAGGAATATCTCAAAATAATCCATGACAGCCGAAATTGTCGTATCGATTTTCAACTCCAATACAATAGCCGTTTTATCTTCATTAAAATAAATTTTAGACTCTTCAACGGCATAGTTAACCCGGTCGTGAATATCAAAATTGGCAAAGTCTCGGTTGCGTACACGGCTCCGTCGTACATCGGTCTTATCTGCTAAAATCAAAGCGGCAGCAATGGGATTAATCGCAGCAGCAGTACTTTCATCGTGATTTCCGATGGCACTGATTACCTGAGCGATTTCGTTGGCCTCCATACCCATTTTTTCCAATAAACGAAACGCCAGAATTGCTCCGCTCTGGGCATGATCGATACGGTTCACGATATTACCGATATCATGCATATACCCGGCTATCTTCGCTAACTCTGCCTCCCGTTCCGGATATCCCAATGTCTTCAATATTTTCTCAGCAGCATCTGCTGCCTTCACCACATGAGCAAAAGAATGTTCCGTATACCCCATGGCAGATAAAGCTTTATCCGCCTGTGATATATAACACTTGATCTCTTCATTGCCCCGCACGTCTTCAAAAGTGACTCTCTTATTTGTATTCTGCATTTTAATCTGATTATATATTTTTACGGTTCATACCGTTTTCCCCTTTTATACTTTCTGAAGCTTTAAAAGTTACTAAATTACGGATAAAAAAGCTTCAGCTAAAACACCGGAAATACTTGTATCAACCGCAAATCAAAAGTAATAAAACCCTTTCAACCTTCTCTTACTCTTGTCAATATTTTTTAACGGAAACCCATAAACCTATTTCCTGTTCATCCGTTAGTAAAAAAATAAAAATTTAATTTCTAAACCACCCCTATTCCTAAACGATGAAAAAAATAAAAAATATTTCTACCACTCAATTGGCCCTGATGACAGCCGCAGCTATCATCAGCCTGCGGGGATTACCCATGATGGCCCAGGAAGAACTGACCATGTTCTTCTACATCTTTTTTGCCACATTCCTGTTCCTGATTCCGGCAGCACTTGTCGGAGCAGAACTCGGCAGTGCTTTCGCCGACCGGGGAGGCGGTGTATACACCTGGGTAAAAGAAGCATTCAATCGGCCTATGGGATTCACCGCCATATTTTTACAATGGATACAAAATGTCGTATGGTATCCGACAGTACTCGGATTTGCCGCTGCCGCCGTTGCCTATATGATCGGGAAACCGGAACTGGCACAAAACGGTGTATTTGTAGGGGTATTTGCCATTGTCATGTATTGGTTCGCTACCTGGATAACCTTAAAAGGTACTTCCGTTATTTCCCGGATTACCAGTCAGGGATTTTTACTGGGAACGGTCTTGCCGGGAATCGTTATCATCGTTATGGCGATTATCTGGCTGGCCGGAAAGAACCCGATAGCTTTCGAACATATACCGGACTCTGTCAACCAGATCGTAAATACTGCCGGTAATCATGCACATCCCCGCTTCTTTCCACACATGACAGGAATGAGCGATATTGCATTTCTGGCCGGTATCCTGCTCTTATTTGCAGGAGTCGAAGTACATGCCGTACACGCCCCCGAATTGAAAAATCCGCAAAAACAATTCCCGGCAGCCATGTTCCTGGCAGCCCTCATATCTTTCGGACTTTTTACGCTCGGAGCATTAGCCGTAGCCATCGTAACTCCCTACGACCAGATTAATTTACAGGACGGTCTATTGGTCACTTTTACACAATTGTTCGATCACTACCACATAGGTTGGCTCACCAACATCATAAGCCTGCTCATTGCATTCGGAGCTCTGGCCGGCGTCATGTCCTGGATTTCAGGACCCAGTCGCGGTCTCCTTTGGACAGCACACGACGGTGAGTTACCTGAATTTCTGAAAAAAACGAACAAAAACGGTGTACAAATTCACATTCTGCTTATCCAGGGATGCCTTGTCACCGTACTTTCTTCACTTTATATTGTAATGAGTAATGTCAGTGTCGCCTTCTTCCTGTTAAGCGCCCTGACAATCGGTCTGTACCTGATTATGTACATGCTGATGTACGCCTCCGGCATCAAATTGAGATACACCCAACCGGATCTGCAAAGAAGCTACCGGGTACCCGGAGGAAATACAGGCATGTGGATCATTGCCGGAATAGGTTTTCTGGCCGTATTATTCTCTTTCATCGTCACCTTCTTCCCACCGTCCCAGTTGCCTGTCGGGAGCCCCGCATTTTACACGGGTTTAGTCATCACAGGTACTGTTATTTTTGTGGGTATCCCCATTATCATCAGTCTGACCATGGAAAAAAAGAGGAAAAAACAGGCCTTACACGGACAGCATACCTAACTCGCAAAACATTTGCCTATATATACGGGCTTTCTCTTCCAGAGGCTTTGGATAAGCCCTGGAAGAGGAGGGCATCCGATAAATCCGCAAATCGCGTCCGTTGTAATTACACCCGACATATCCCCCCACCGAGGGTTGCGGCGCATCCAACAAAGCAAACAAAGTATCTGTTGCTTTCTGCCCCGTCGTTACCAACGCGCGGCACTCCGGTAATTGCTCCAACACCTTTTGTAAATCGATCGATTGAACGATCTCCAAAAACTTATCGGAAGCATTTCCTTTTTGTCGTATGACCTCCCGGGCCGTATCCGATAAAGCAATTCCTTTCCGGTTTAAAAAATCTTTTATAGAAACTTCGTCAAAAGATTTTCGGTCTTGCGTCAGAAAATATTCCTTATTCTCAAAAAAGACCCAACCGAAAATACGCCACATGTCATTCTGAAAATTAGGATAATAAAATTCCATCTTCCATCTTTTCCGGGCCGGAGGAAAACTACCCAGCATCAAAAGTTTTGTCCCCTCCGGAAAAAACGGCTCAAGCGGATGCAATTCTGTAGGTAAATCAATCATAATAAGCTCTTAATTAGAACAAAACGGTTAAATTTACGATTTTAGCTTGAAAAAATAGCTGATCCCGCTGAATTCCAACCGCAAATCAACGTTTCCAGATGAATCAATCCAAAATCTAAAATCGTAAATTCAATTTATACGCTTACTCTAAACCCGGGTGTACATAACTCATCATCGGATTTTCTCCGGTCAATGTCTTCATAAACAAAACCAACTTATCGATTTCTTCCTTTGAAACTTCCTTACCGGTCTGAAAAGTAAACATCGCTTCCGTAGCCGCTTCCAACGTCTGTGCCGAACCGTCATGCAGATAAGGAGCCGTTAAAGCTACATTTCGCAATGTTGGGGTTTTAAAACGCTGGAAATCCACAGAATCCTGAGTGACATTAAAATGACCGTAATCTTTATTATCGTGAAGCGGTAATCCCCGGTGTTCAAAATAATCCGCCACAATCCCCATATATTCATAGGACCGGCCACCTATATTTTCTCCGGCATGACAAGTAGCACAGTTGTATTTTTTAAACAGATGATAACCGGCAATCTCATCCGCTGTCAATACATTTTTATCTCCTTTCAGATATCGGTCAAAACGACTGTTCGGAGTCAGCAACGTTTTTTCAAATTCAGCAATAGCATCCGTAATCGTATGCTCACTAATTCCTTCGGGATAAATAGAAGCAAACTCTTTTACCATCTCTTTATCAGCCCTCAACTTACCGTTAATTTCATCCCAGTTCGATCCCATTTCCAAAACATCCAAAGGAGGACCGCCTGCCTGAGCCTGTAAATCCGCAGCTCTTCCATCCCAAAACTGACTCATATTCAGACCGGCATTATATACAGTCGGAGCATTAATACCTCCGATTTGGTCGTAAATTCCCTTCGACGTTTTCAGACCGTCTACACCAGCCTTATGCAATGGGTGACAGGTTGCACAAGATACCGTATTGTCCGCAGAAATACGAGTATCGTGATAAAGTTTAAATCCCAAAGCCACCTTACGGGGATCGACAGGAATCGAATCAGGAACCGGTTGCAGCGGTTCTCCGGCGAATTCAGGCGCAGCCAATGAATTCGGATAATAAAACGCACGGGTTTCTTTCACCCAACGGGTTAAAACATCCTTTTCCGCATCATTATAAGACGTTCCCCAATGTATCATTTTATACTTTGTCAAAGGCATCGACTCATTTATCATACTCTGTTCGATCTTCGCCAAATTAACTTCCGAAACCGGCTTACCGGCTTCCAATTCCTGGCATACTTTTCCTAAATCGATATAACGCAATCCGTTACGCATATCCTGTTGTACCAATTTTCCAGCTACCGGAAAATTAGAGTAAAACGGTTTCTCTGCATCCGAAGCATGACAGGCCAAGCAACCGTTATTCGTCAATACCGCTTTTACCTGTAAAGCCAAAGAAGCTTCGGGGATGGATTTACGAAAATTAAATCTGTAAATCGCAATCGCTCCCAATCCAAGAATCAACACCAATAAGGTGAATAAAAACGCTCGTTTTTTGTTCATAACCATTCCTTTTTAATTCATATTCTATTTCGTTCCCTGCCCCTCTTTCTGTAAAAACTTATGCATACGTATGTATGCTCATTTCTGCCGAAGGCAAATAATTAACTCCGTACCAACATATCTGTAAAAATAAAAATGCCAACACCACAATCCATAACGCACAGGCATATTTCTGCGGATAACGGTAGCGTACATGTACATACATCAAATAGGTAAACCAGGTTATCGCCGCCCAGGTCTCCTTCGGATCCCATCCCCAATAATGTCCCCAGGCTTGTTTCGCCCAGATAGCACCGAAAAGCATCCCCAAAGTCAATAAAGCCAGTCCGGTATACACCAAATTATCGGCAACACTGAACAAAACCGGACGTTTTACACGTCCTGCCGGTAAACAACCGTATATTCCGACCAGCATGGCACATCCCAATAAAGCATAAGCGAACATATAAACAATTACATGAGGTACAAACCAAGCACTCTGCAAAGCCGGCATCAATGCCTTATCGTGAATTTCAGGTTTCAATAGATTGACAACAATAAAAACGACAGACAAAACCGCACTTACAGACAATATCCAAGGGTAACGCCAGCGTAAATACACCATCAGCCCGACAACAGCCACAAACCAGGAATAAAACAAACGGGTTTCTCCCATTGTACGTAACGGCGGACGTTCCAAAAACACCCACAAACCGCCGATAAAGCCTCCGAATATTAAGATCCCAAGCAGAGACAAAGCAATCACAGCCTTTCCCCTTCCCTTACGGTAGGCCAACAAAGCTGCGACACTCCAGCACAAAACAGCACCCGCAGCAAATATGATAAAATCATCCCAGGTCAACATCATTTTCTTTTTACATTATTGATTCGGTTTACGCAACGGGCCGCATACCACCAGTCCGACAGCTCCGATGATCATCATTAGAATCCCGGTATATACAATACCCAGCCATGGATCACGCACCAATAACAAGACGGAATACAACCCTTTTTCCCGATCGTAATTGTCCTGATATATAGAATAGCCTCCAAAATCGACCGGTTCATTCACCTCAATTGCTGTATACAGCCGGCACTCTTTATTTTGTAAAATCAACTCCGAACGAAATTTCTTGGGAACCCGCTGCATCCGGTCGTAATATTCAACCTGAAACTTTTCCAGCGTAACGGTAAACGGAAGCGGATACAATCTTCCCGTCTCATCCACAGCCGTATATTCCGGCTGCCGGAGATAAGCAATCAATTTTACCGATTTCCGGTCAGGAGCCCCCCATAATGCTCCTCCCAAAGCCAACCACAATCCCAAATGATTCAACAGAAACAAAACATTCCGCAACGAACACGCACGAATATGTCTAAGGACAACCAAACCGAGATTTACCCACAACAGCAGTAACAAACACACAAAAGGCCAGGTACAAAACCATCGTCCGGCCAATATCCCTTCTCCCAGCAACACAAAAATCAAGCTACCGATAATCCACAATGTTCCCTGCATACCCCCCAACCATTTCACAAACCGGTTTTCCCTGTAATAGACATACAAAAAAATAATCACGCCCACCAGAAAAATGCCCGCAATTAAATTGAGTGGAAAAGCAAAATAAGCCAAACGGTCTATATAAAAAACATTTTCCATTACATCGGTTTAGTTTTGATTTATGTTTTTCTTTTCTCCGTATGGGAGAACTGTGGGTTCAATCTAAAATTACACACTGAGACGGACTCATTGTGTAATTTCTACACTTATCAATTTAAAATTAAGTCTTCCTATAAATTGTAAATTTTAGATTGTAAATTTTAAATTGTTTGGCAATCTAACTCATTATCAGATTTTTTAATCTAAAATTAAAATGTTTATTTATTTATAATTCCTCTTTTTGGCAGCGAAGAATCATAGATATAATCTAAAATCGTCAATCTAAAATTTAAAATCCTGATTTCACACTGTCAAAAATATAAAAGAATTATAAAGGAATAATAATCATATATAAAATCATTCATTCTTATTATTTATGTACACATAAATAAAATCTATAATTTACCAATTTTAAATCTAATTTTGTATATATAAGATTTTTATTAGTTTTGCACAATTCATCAATAACACAAATTAATAATACATGAGTACGACAGCAAAAAACAAAGAAAAAATTCGCTTCAGCAAAGCATTCTGGGTCGCCAACACAGTTGAATTACTTGAGCGTGCTGCCTATTACGGAGTTTTTATTGTAATCACCCTTTATCTCAGTCGGATCCTTGGTTTTAATGATATTCAGGCTGCAACAATAGCCGGTACATTTTCAGCTTTTCTTTATTTATTACCGACTTTCGCCGGTGCTCTAGCCGATAAAATCGGTTTCCGCAATTCCATGCTTTTAGCATTTGGGCTTTTGACTTTAGGCTACGGAGGCCTTGCACTTTTTCCAACTTATCTGGAAAGCGCCGGCTTGGTGGAATATAGCCAGACCACCACATTCAAAGGATTAACGGACAGCAGTATACGTTATGGAATTATCCCCATCATGGCTCTCATCATCATCGGAGGTGCTTTTATTAAAAGTGTCATCTCCGGTACGGTCGCCCGGGAAACAACAGAAGCAACCCGGGCAAAAGGTTTTGCTATCTTTTATGCTATGGTCAATATCGGGGCTTTTTCGGGAAAAACAATCGTAAAACCGTTACGTGAAGCTTTAGGCAATGAAGGACTTATTACGCTCAACTACTTTTCAGCATCCATGACATTGCTGGCTTTAATTGCTATTTGGTTTTTCTACAAAAGCAGCAATCACAGCGGAGAAGGAAAAACATTCCGCCAGATATGGAAAGCTCTCCTGAAAGTATGTGCCAACGGAAGACTTATCCTGCTTATCCTCATTATTACCGGCTTCTGGATGGTACAACATCAACTGTATGCCACAATGCCCAAATATGTTTTGCGTTTGGCCGGAGAAGGAGCTTCTCCCTCCTGGTACGCCAATGTAAACCCCTTGGTCGTTGTATTGACCGTCAGTTTAGTAACTCAGTTGATGAGCAAGAAAACAGCACTGACATCCATGACGATCGGAATGTTCATCATGCCGATCTCCGCCTTGTGCATGGCCTCCGGAAATATGTTCAATACGGACACCACCATCTTAACCATGCATCCGGTCGCTTTTATGATGGTTGTCGGCATTGTATTCCAGGGCTTAGCAGAAACGTTCATCTCTCCCCGTTTTCTGGAATATTTTTCCTTGCAAGCACCCAAAGGGGAAGAAGGATTATACCTCGGATTCAGCCATCTTCACTCGTTCCTGTCCTCCATCGTAGGATTCGGACTCTCCGGTTATTTACTCAGTAAATATTGCCCGGAACCCACTCTTTTCTCAACACAGGAAGAATGGCGGGCAGCCAGCGCTAACGCTCACTATATCTGGTATTACTTCGCAGCCATCGCCCTGGTATCCGCAATAGCCCTGATCATTTACGGCCAAATCGTCAAAAAAATAGATAAAGCCCAATTGCAAAACAACCCGGCGAATTCATAATACCAAGTCTAATATAGACTACCCCTCAGATCCTACAGCAATTTACTACCGATAAATAACTGTAACCTCTGCGGGGTAATTCATTAAAAAAAATTACACAGTGGGACGGACTCACTGTGTAATTTCTGGTCTACGGTTTTAAATCAAATCACGCGAATCACGCAGACTTCGCTGAGAAATCCCAGACAGAAATAAGCGATTACTCATCCGGATTAAGTCAGGCCGTAAAGAAAATGCCAGACGGAAAAAATCAAAAAAATACACAATGGGACGGACTCAGTCATGTTCGGAAGAAAAAATATTGTCCATGGTTGTCTTTTTCCATATATTCTTTTTTTCTGGTCTTCTCAAGTGCTCCTAAATTTTCAGACAGGAGGTCTGAGTTGCGTTTTATTCAGATCTCCCCCGCTTTCAATAACGATAATGGCCATAATCAGATTTTCGAGTTCAATGCCCATTCTTCTGACAGCCGTGGTATATCCGATATTATTTTCCCGTTTATAAATCATCACCAGCATAGCCGTAATCAGGGTCATATACATCACAATCTGTATTCCGTTTTCATTCATGGAGAGAAAATGGCTGAAATTCAGTTCCTGTTTGATAAAACGAAAAAAGACTTCAATATCCCACCGTCGACGGTATATCTGAGTAATAGTCTGAGCTGTAAGTTCCAGACAGTTAGTTATGAGTAAAATTTCGCCTTTACCCTGAGGTTTAAAACGCACTACCCGGAAAGTTTCATCAACGAGTCTGGTTGTTACTACTTTTCTTCCTTCTTTATTGAGTTTTTCTTCCCGTTTATAAAGTTTAACCAATTTGTCTTCAAGAAGGTCTCCGTCTGTGAAAACATCATTTCCCTTTTTCAGGTCCTCCACCACCAGCATTTTCCGTTTATCGGTCAGTCTGCCTACAAAAAGGAGTCCATCCTGACTTTTCATTGTCCTGAATGCTTCGGCAGAATTCTGACCGCGGTCAAGGATATAAACAGAAGAGTGATCCTTTATCTTTTGAAAATGGCTGAGCACATTCTCAGGAAGTACATGGGATTCGCTGGCTTCACTATCACCCGAATGAGTCGTTGCAAAAGAAGCAAACATTCCGTCAAAATTGATGGTATATTTCATCATTTTCTTTTTCCCGTAAAGATTGCCGCACGGCATTCCCTGTTTGAGGTGATTGCAGGCTTCACTTACAAGAGTACTGTCCACACGCTGAAGACATAAGTTTTCGATCTCTTTCGTACTGTATAAAGAACTGAAAATATGATAGATCGTTTCGTAGCACTCCCGGAAGAAATCAGTATTCATGGTGGACAGACGATCGGATATGGAACTATGGGATATCGTTGGTTTACCTTTAAAATTAAATAAAGTACGAAAAAGAGGAGAGGAAAAGGAATCAGCCAGACCACGCTGGCTCAATTTATCTGTACGAAGGATTCCTGATAAAAGCAAATAAAACATCAAACGGCCATTCAATACTTTGGCATAATGATCAACTTTACTTTTAGTGGCTATTTTTAGGATATGTTCATCAGGAATCTGACGCAATAGCTGAATCAAATCAATTTTCTGATTAAAGATGGTTGACATATATCTATTGTTTATGAAAACAAATATAGATATTTAAATACAAGTCAATACA